>CAVWYA010000008.1:0-256786 GCA_963759065.1 uncultured Actinomycetota bacterium
GACCGGCACGTAGGCCTGGCCGGCCGGGACGCGGAAGCCCTCGGTGACCAGCTTGAAGTGGTGGATCAGGGCCTCCATCGACTCGCCCATGATGTGGCGGATGTGGTCGAGGCTGTTGCCCATGCCGTCGCTGCCGATGGCGAGCTGGCTCGGCCAGGCGATCTTCTTGTCCGCGACCATGACCGGGGCGCCCTCGAGGCCGGCCAGCCGGTTGGCGGCCTGCTCGACGATCTTCAGCGACTCCCACATCTCGTTGAGCCGGACCCGGAAGCGACCGTAGGAGTCGCAGGTGTCCCAGGTCTGGACCTCGAAGTCGTAGTCCTCGTAGCCGGAGTAGGGCTGGGTCTTGCGCAGGTCCCAGGGGTAGCCGGCGGCGCGCAGCGGCGGGCCGGAGATGCCGAGGGCCAGGCAGCCGTCGAGCTCGAGGTGCCCGACGCCTTCGAGGCGGCCCTTGAAGATCGGGTTGGCGTTGCACAGGGCGGCGTACTCGGGCAGCCGCTTCTTCATCAGGGCGATGAACGCGCGGATCTCGTCGAGGGCGCCGGGCGGGAGGTCCTGGGCGACGCCGCCGGGGCGGATGAACGCGTGGTTCATGCGCAGGCCGGTGATCAGCTCGAACAGGTCGAGGACGAGCTCGCGCTCGCGGAAGCCGATCGTCATGACGGTCAGCGCGCCGATCTCCATGCCGCCGGTCGCGATGGCGACCAGGTGGGAGGAGATCCGGTTGAGCTCCATGAGCAGGACCCGCATGACCTGGGCCTTCTCGGGGATGTCGTCCTCGACGTCGAGCAGCCGCTCGACGCCGAGCGAGTAGGTCGTCTCGTTGTAGAACGGCGAGAGGTAGTCCATCCGGGTGCAGAACGTCGTGCCCTGCACCCAGGAGCGGTACTCCATGTTCTTCTCGATGCCGGTGTGCAGGTAGCCGATGCCGCAGCGGGCCTCGGTCACCGTCTCGCCCTCGAGCTCGAGGATCAGCCGGAGCACGCCGTGGGTCGACGGGTGCTGGGGGCCCATGTTGACGACGACCCGCTCGTCGGCCTCCTCGGCGACGCTCTGCGCGATCTGGTCCCAGTCCTGGCCGGTGACGGTGAAGACGCGACCCTCGGAGGTCTCGTTGGCGCCGGCGAAGATGTCCTGCTCGGTGCTCATCAGCTGTAGCCCGTCGCTCGTCGGGCGGTGGGATGCTGCCGCCCTTGTACTCCACGGGGATGCCGCCGAGGGGGTAGTCCTTGCTCTGCGGGTGGCCCGGCCAGTCGTCGGGCATGAGGATCCGGGTGAGCGCCGGGTGGCCGTCGAAGACGATCCCGAACATGTCGAAGGTCTCGCGCTCGTGCCAGTCGTTGGTGGGGTACGTCGCCACGATCGACGGGATGTGCGGGTCGGCGTCGGGCAGCTGACCTCGAGCCGGATCCGACGGTTGAAGGTCATCGAGAGCAGGTGGTAGACGGCGTGCAGCTCGCGGCCGGTGTCCTCGGGGTAGTTGACGCCCGAGACGCCCGAGCAGAACTCGAAGCGCAGCGCGGGGTCGTCGCGGAGCAGCCTCGCCACGGCCGGCAGGTCCTCGCGGCGTACGTGGAAGGTGATCTCGCCGCGGTGGATGACGACACTCTCGACCGCGTGCTCGACGCCGCCGCCGGCCAGCGCGGTGTCGAGCGCCGAGGCGACGTCCTCGTGCCAGCCTTCGAACGGTCGCTGGGAGGCACCCGGGAAGACGATCGGCTGGACCAGCCCGCCGTACCCGCTGGTGTCGCCGGAGCCCTTGACGCCGAACATGCCCTCGCGCACGCCGACGGGCCGGACCTCCGGGTCGAGAGTCGCCGGGGCGTTCTCGGGCTGCTTGTTCGCGGGGTCGTCGGTCACCGGAGCAGGCCCTTCATGTCGCTCGTCGGGAGCGCCTTGAGGGCGGCGTTCTCGCGCTGCTCGATCTGCGCGCGCATGTTGACGCCGAGGGGGCGGTTCTGGACCTGGTCGTGCAGCTTGAGGATCGCGTCGATCAGCATCTCGGGCCGCGGCGGGCAGCCGGGGAGGTACATGTCGACGGGGACGACGTGGTCGACGCCCTGCACGATCGCGTAGTTGTTGAACATGCCGCCGCTGCTCGCGCACACGCCCATCGCGAGCACCCATTTGGGCTCGGGCATCTGGTCGTAGATCTGGCGCAGGACCGGGGCCATCTTCTGGCTGACCCGGCCGGCCACGATCATCAGGTCGGCCTGGCGCGGGCTGGCGCGGAAGACCTCCATGCCGAACCGGGCCAGGTCGTACTTCGGCCCGCCGCTGGTCATCATCTCGATGGCGCAGCAGGCCAGGCCGAACGTCGCCGGCCAGAACGACGCCTTGCGCATGTAACCCGCGACGCCCTCGACCGTCGTCAGGAGTACGCCGCTCGGCAGCTTCTCCTCAATACCCACGTCAGCCCTACGTTTCTCTAGGTCCTAGTCCCAGTCCAGGCCGCCGCGACGCCAGACATAGACGTAGGCGACGAAGACAGTGGCGATGAAGATGACCATCTCGACGAGGCCGAAGTACTTCATCGCGTCGAAGTGCACGGCCCACGGGTAGAGGAAGATGATCTCGATGTCGAAGACGATGAAGAGCATCGCGGTGATGTAGTACTTCACCGGGAACCGGCCTCCACCGACCGGCTGCGGCGTCGGCTCGATGCCGCACTCGTAGCTGTCGAGCTTGGCGCGGTTGTAGCGCTTCGGCCCGACCTGGCTGCTCATCACGACGGAGCCGGCAGCGAACAGGAACGCCAGGCCCGCAAGCGCCAGGACTGGAATGTAGAGGTCCACCGCCGCGCCTTCTCTCCGTCGGTTGCTCGTCGGCTCGCTCAGCCGGCTCTGCTCATCCCTGGCGCCACAGTCGTCCGAGACTGGTTCGTGAACTTGTGAACGCAATCACTAAGTGGCGCGCCGCTCATACTGCCACTCACGGATGCGGGCGTGAAGTCGGGGGCTTTCGGGCTCTGACCTGCGTAAATACGTGACGCAGGCATGCCCTAAATCGAAGCGTGAATCAGTGCTCGAGCAACCCCGTCCGCTGGTTGAGGAGGTTGCGCAGCAACCGTCTCGAAACCTCCGCAGCGAAGGCAGGGACCCGACCCCGACCGACCCGGGGTTCAGACCCAGCCCCGGCCCACCGGGTTTCGAGACGGGCGCAGAGCGCCCTCCTCAACCAGCGGCGGTGCTGGCTAGGTGGCATCGCGGTTCCTCCACGCGCGGCTGGCCAGGGCTGGCAGGTCCTCCCAACGCCCCTCGATCAGCGCGATCCGCTTCTTGCGGCTCCACCCCTGGACCATCTTCTCGAAGGCGTAAGCCTCGTCCACCCGTGCGAAGTCCGCCGCCCACACCAGCTTCACGGGCCGGCGGCCACGGCGTCGGGTGTAGGCCGCTCCCTCGCCGGCGTTGTGTTGAGCGACACGAGCGTCGAGGTTGACGGTGCTGCCCACGTAGAACGAACCGTCGGCGCACTCGAGGATGTAGACCCAGGCCAGGGGCGCAGAGCTGCCCGCGGCTGAGGACACCGACGACAAGTCCAACGGTCGGCCGTGGAGAGACCGGATCCGGTGCGTCGCTGTGGACGACTCGTGGCCAGCCGTGCGCGGCCCCGCCGCTGGATTGAGGAAGCAGAAGCCTCCGCTGGTTGAGGAGGTTGCGCAGCAACCGTCTCGAAACCTCCGCAGCGACGACGGGACCCCGACCGACCTCGGGTTCAGACCCAGCCCCGGCTCACCGGGTTTCGAGACGGGCGCAGAGCGCCCTCCTCAACCAGCGACGTGGCGCGCGGAGGTCAGGCGATGGCCCGATGGAGGGCGACGATCCCGCCGGAGAGGTTGCGCCACTCCGGGCGGTCCCAGCCGGCCTCGGCGATCAGGTCGGCGAGACCCTGCTGGTCGGGCCAGGCGCGGATCGACTCTGCGAGGTAGACGTAGGCGTCGGGTGCGGACGAGACCGCGCGGGCGATGGGCGGGAGGGCCTTCATGAGGTACTCGACGTACACGGTGCGGAACGGCGACCAGGTCGGGTGGCTGAACTCGCAGACGACGATTCGCCCACCGGGACGGGTGACTCGGCGCATCTCGCGGAGCCCGGCCAAGGGGTCGACGATGTTGCGCAGGCCGAAGGAGATCGTGACGGCGTCGAAGGTGTCGTCGGCGAACGGCAGCCGGGTGCCGTCGCCGGCGGTGAACGGCAGCGCCGGCCGGGCCTGCTTCCCCACCTTGAGCATGCCGAGGGAGAAGTCGCAGGGCACCACGACCGCGTCGCGGTCCGCGAACGGCTGGCTCGACGTACCGGTGCCGGCGGCGAGGTCGAGCACACGCTCCCCGGGCTTCGGGTCAACCGCGTCGAGGACCTCCTGGCGCCACCGCCGGTCCTGGCCGAGGGAGAGGACGTCGTTGGTGACGTCGTAGCGCTTCGCGACCGCGTCGAACATCCGCCGGACGTCGGCCGGCTGCTTGTCGAGGTCTGCCCGGGTCACGGCCACACATTAGAGGCGGCGTGTCGGCAACCCGAAGCCGTCGCGAAGCGTCAACCTGATGACCAGACTCCACTTCCTCCTTGGGAGCCTTGAATGACAACCCTTCGCCGCGGCGGCCTCGGCCTGCTCGTCGTACTGCTGCTCGCCGTCTCGGCGGCCGCCGTCGGCTCCGCGATGCGCCGGTCCACCGGCCCCGACCTCGGCGGCTCCGCGACGGTGCAGGCCCGGCCGGTGGCGCAAGACGCCCCGGCGCAGCCCGATGCCGAGCCCATCGCCGAACCCGTTGCCGAGACGCCCCGGACCGTCCACCCGCCGCGCTCGCAGCAACAGCCGATACATGGCATGGAGCCCGGCCGCGTGCTGCTCTCCAAGGGCGACACCGGGATGAAGGTGCGCGACCTGCAGGCCCGGCTCGCCGCGCTGGCGTGGTACTTCGGCAGCGTGTCCGGCACGTACGACGCCGAGACGGTCGAGGCCGTGCGTGGCTTCCAGGACAAGCGGCGGATCCCGGTCACCGGCCAGGTCGACCAGCGCACGCTCGACCGGCTGTACGCCATGACGTCCGAGCCGTCGCGCGACGCGATGGGCCTCCACAACGTCCCCGGGCCGCTCGACGAGCGTTGCCGGACCGGCCGGGTGCTGTGCATCGACAAGTCCAGCCAGACCCTGCGCTGGGTGGTCGACGGGAAGGTGCTCAAGACCGTCGACGTGAGGTTCGGGTCATCGGCCACACCGACGCGCGAGGGCTCCTACTCGGTCTACTTCAAGAGCCGCGACCACGTGTCACAGCTCTACGACTCGGCGATGCCGTTCGCGATGTTCTTCTCCGGCGGCCAGGCCGTGCACTACTCCTCGGACTTCGCGGCCACCGGCTACGGCGGCGCTTCGCACGGCTGCGTCAACGTGCGCGACTACGACGCGGTCGCCTGGCTCTACGACCAGGTCCAGGTCGGCGACAAGGTCATCGTCTACTGGAGCTAGGGCTCGGACCTGCGCCGGGTCAGTGGATGGCGTCCTCGACGGTGTGGACGAGGTCGACGGTCTCGTCGACGCCGAGGCCGTTGGTGGCCAGCTGGATCGTGTGGCCGTCGGTCGGGAGCTGGCAGCTCACGCCGAGGGGTTCGTCCGCGTCCTCGGGCTCGTCCTCCTCGACGCTGACGGCCCGGTAGTTGGCGATGCAGACCACGTCGCCGTCGCGGACCAGCTCGGTGGTGGCCCTCCGCAGCTCCAGCTCCTCGGGGTCCCCGACGCCGTTGGGCGGCCCGAAGGCGCCGCCGTCGGAGGTGAAGACCGTCACGACCGCGAAGCTCGAGAAGTCCGTGTCCGTGTACGCGCGGAACGCGAGCGGCTCGTCGTACATCTCTTCGTAGATGTCGCGGACGTAGTCGGTCGCCTCCCGCTGGGACTCGGCGCTCGCGGAGCCGGCGCCCTCCGTGGCGCCGCCGGGCGGGGTGGCGACGTCGACCGCCACCCAGCCACCGGTCAGGGTGTCGGGCAGCTCCGCGGCGTCGGGTTCGGCCATCTTCGGGAGCGCGACCGCGAAGAGGACGACCGCGCCCAGCCCGAGCAGTCCGAGCAGCGCGCCCGCGGTCAGTCCCAGCCGGCGGTTGGTGGTCACCGGCGTGAGGTTACCCACGTGCGGGCTCCAGAAGTCGGTCCTACGGGCAGCCCGTGGGTACGCTCGACCCTTGTGACGAGTGGCCATTCCACCGACGCCTCGACCGAGACGCGGACCGCGCCCCTCGTCGTCCGCACGGTGGAGCTCGAGCTCCCGGCGGACGCCTCGCTGCTCGACATGCTCCCCGAGGACCATCCGGTCACCTGGCTGCGGCACGGCAACGGCCTGGTCGGCTGCGGCGTGGCCGCGGAGATCCGGACCAGCGGCCCGGGCCGGTTCGAGGAGGCGAACGCCTGGTGGCGCGACCTCACCGCCCGCGCGATCGTTCGCAGCGACGTCGACGAGCCGGGCAGCGGTCTGGTCGCGTTCGGGACGTTCGGGTTCGCTGATGACCCCGACCCCGACCCGGCCAGCCAGTCGGCGCTCATCGTCCCCGAGGTGATCCTCGGCCGTCGCGGCGACACCGCGTGGCTGACCACGGTCTCCTCCGTCGGCGGCCTCGACCAGCTCGACCGGCGGCTCGAGCTGGCCACCTCACCGCGCGCCCCCGTCGACGTGAGCTTCACCGACGGCGCCCTGAACGGCGAGCAGTGGATGGGCCAGGTGGCCGAGGCGGTCGGCCGGATCAACGCCGGCGACCTGGAGAAGGTGGTCCTGGCCCGCGACCTGGTCGCCACCGCCGCCGAGCCGATCGACGTGCGCTGGCCTCTGCGCAGGCTCGCCGAGCAGTACCCGACCTGCTGGACCTTCCACGTCGACGGGATCTTCGGGGCCACTCCCGAGCTCTACGTGCGCCGCGAGCTGGGCCTGGTCACGTCGCGGGTGCTGGCCGGCACCATCCGACGCACCGGCGACGACGCCAGCGACCTCAGCCTCGCTGCCCGGCTGGCCCGGTCGTCGAAGGACCTCGAGGAGCACGAGTACGCCGTCCGCTCGGTCGCCGAGTCGCTCGCGCCGCACTGCTCATCGATGAACGTCCCCGAGGCGCCGTTCGTCCTGCACCTTCCGAACGTCATGCACCTGGCCACCGACGTGACCGGCGTCGTCCACGACTCCGCCACCGTGACCTCGCTGGAGCTCGTCGCGGCGCTGCACCCCTCCGCCGCCGTCGGCGGCACGCCCACGTCGGTCGCGACCGAGCTGATCGCCGAGATCGAGGGCATGGAGCGGGGCAGGTACGCAGGCCCGGTGGGCTGGATGGACGCGGACGGCGACGGCGAGTGGGGCATCGCGCTGCGGTCCGCCACCATCTCGGGCAGCACCGTCCGGCTGTTCGCCGGGTGCGGCATCGTCGCCGACTCCGACCCGGAGGCCGAGCTGGCGGAGACCCAGGGCAAGTTCGTGCCGGTCCGGGACGCGCTCTCGCTCTAGCGCCGGTCCCCTAGACCGTGCTCGGACAACCGGAGCCGGTGCGCTCCGCCGTACAGGCGAGCTCGAGGTGCAGGCGGTGCCACCAGCCGATGGTCAGGTCGGCCGGCTGACCGGTCGCGGTCACGAGCAGCCCGGGGTCCTGGGTCCAGATCAGGTTGACCACGGCACTCGACTCGGTGCAGAACAGCCGGCCCGCGCCCTCGCCGGCCGGGTCGAGGCCGCCACCGGCCTGCTGGTCGATCGAGATGTCGCTGCGGTGCCCTTGGTCGAGGTTCCAGGTCAGCTCGCCCTCGGGCGCCTTGGCGGTGCAGTTGCCGACGTTCTCCGGGAGGCTGTCGCCCGAGAGCGCTCGGACCGCGTCTTCGTACGCGTCGTACAGCTTCTCGCCCGAGGGGTACGGCGTGAGCACCACCGCCTGGATGTTCGAAGCCGGGTGGCGGCAGCTGATCCGACCGTCGCCCGCCGTGCACGACGAGGCGGGCAGCAGGTCCGAGTCGACGGTTGAGATCGTGGACAGCAGTTGCTGAGCCGGGCTCTGTCGTGGGTTGTCCACCGGCTTCCCGGAGCTGCCGGAACCCTTGCCGGCGCCGGTCGCCTGCCCGCCGGCCTGCCCGTTGCCGTCCGAGGCCGCCCCGATGTCGAGCGCCTTGCTGGCGAGGTGCACGACCGCCCGCCCCTCGATGAACACCAGCGCCAGGGCCATGGCGACGAGCACGGCCGCCATGGCCAGCTCGCTGCCGCTGAACCGGCCCGGCGGCTTGGCTGCCGCGGCGGGAGGCGAGGCGGGTGGTGACACGGGCGGCGCCGCTGGAGAGGCCTCGTGGGTCAGCTGCTGGGGCTGCTCCTCGAGCTGATCCTGGGGCTGCTCCTGGGGCTGCTCCTGGGGCTGCTCCGGGGGCTGCTCCTCGAGCTGCTCCTCGGGCTGCTCCGTGGGCTGGGGTCGGGCCGGCTGGCCGGGGAACAGGGCCTCGTCGAGGGCCTGCTCGAACAGCGCTGGCGAGCCTGGGTCGTCGGGGTCGAACCGCACTGGGGGCGCGGTCATCACGACGGGGTGCAGGCCGGTCTTCGGCGGCTTGCCGCCGAGGTCGATGCGCACGATGGGGATGCCGATCGCCGCGGCGTGCTTGGCCGCGAGGCGACAGGACTGCGCCTCGCCGTACGCCGACGAGGCGATGGCGACGAAGACGTCGCTGTTCTCGACCCGGCCGACGACCTCGTTCCACCACGCCCGGCTCCGGGCGTCGTCGAGATCGTCCACGGGCTCGTGCCCGAGCGCGCGTATGACGCCGCCCAAGCTCTCTCCCACCGCTCTGTCACGGTAGGCACTGCTGATGAAGACGCGACTCATGTGAATCCCCCGAAAGCCCCATGCGCAAGCGGTCCAGACCAGACAACGTCGCGTCGACGTGCGATACATCGCCAACGTGGGGGACGTTTTGCTACATCCGTCCCCCATAGGGGTGAAAAGGACGGTGTCGGGCGTGGCTCTATCGTCGGCGCATGCCTTCAGGCGCCCACGACCACGCCCGCGACCCCCGCAACGACGAGATCCTGATCTGGGTGAACGGCGAGCTGAAGCCTCGGGCGGAGGCGACCGTCTCGGTGTTCGACTCCGGCTTCGTGCTGGGCGACGGGATCTGGGAGGGGCTGCGGATCCACGACGGCCACCCGGCGTTCCTCGAGCAGCACTTCGACCGGCTGTGGGAGGGCGCGGCGGCCCTGATGATCGACCTCGGAGTCACCCGCGAGGACCTGACGCGCGCGGTCTACGACACGCTGGCGGCCAACGGGATGACGGACGGCGTGCACGTGCGCCTCATGTGCACCCGCGGGGTGAAGTCGACGCCGTACCAGGACCCGCGGGTCACCGTCGGCCCCGCCACCATCGTGATCATCGCCGAGCACAAGCTGCCGACCCCGGAGACGGTCGACCAGGGGCTCGCGCTCTTCACCACGCACGTGCGCCGCGCGACCCCGGACACGCTCGACCCCAAGCTCAACGCGCACAGCAAGCTCAACGACATCCTCGCCTGCATCCAGGCCTATCAAGCCGGCGCCGACGAGGCGCTGATGCTGGACCCGCACGGCTTCGTCGCGACCTGCAACAGCACCCACTTCTTCATCGTGAAGGGGACGCCGGACGAGCCCGAGGTGTGGACGTCGGACGGGCGCTTCTGCCTCGGCGGGATCACCCGCGGCAACGTGGTCGCGATGTGCCGCGCGCACGACATCACGGCGCTGGAGAAGACGTTCAGCCTCACCGACGTCTACAGCGCCCAAGAGGCGTTCGTGACCGGCACGTTCGCCGGCGTCGCACCCGTCCGCTCGGTCGACGGCCGGACGATCGGGTCCGGCTCCCGCGGGCCGGTCGTCACCCGGCTCCAGGAGCTCTACGCCGACTGGGTCGCCGCCGACGTCGAGGGCCGGACCCGGCCGTGAGCGCACCGGTCCGGGTCGGCATGTGGTCGGGCCCCCGCAACATCTCGACCGCGATGATGCGGGCCTGGGAGAACCGGCCGGACACCGTGGTCGTCGACGAGCCGCTCTACGCGGCGTACCTCACGCGCACCGGCCTCGACCATCCCGGCCGCGACGAGGTGCTGGCCGCCCAGCCGACGTCCCTCACCGAGGCGGTGGCGACGCTGCACGAGCCGCTGCCCGACGGCCGCACGGTGCACTACGCCAAGCACATGGCGCAGCACGTCGACCCTGCCGAGGACGCGGTCGTGGACCGACGCGTTCCGCAACGTCCAGCTGATCCGCGACCCGGGCGAGGTCGTCGCGTCCTACGTCCGCTCGCGGGAGGCCTGCGAACCCGAGGACATCGGGCTGCTCCAGCAGCTGTGGCTCCAGGAGCACTGGGAGGCCGCCGGGCTGGAGGTCCCCGTCATCGACTCCGCCGACTTCCTGGGCGCGCCCGAGGCGCACCTGCGCTGGCTCTGCGACTGGCTCGGCATCGACTTCACCGACCGGATGCTGTCCTGGCCAGCCGGTCCGCGCGACTCCGACGGGGTCTGGGCGCCGTACTGGTACGACGCCGTCCTCTCCTCCACCGGCTTCGCGCCGTACCGCCCCCGAGAGGTCTCGCTGTCCGAGCACGACGCCGCCGTGGCCGAGGCCTGCCGCCCGGCGTACGACGCGCTGCACGAGCGTCGGCTGAGGGTCTAGCGGTTGACCCAGATGTCGATCACGGACTGCACGGCGAGGTAGACCACCGTCAGCTCGACGACCAGCGTGGAGATGATGCCGCCCCACAGCCAGGCGGACAGCTCGCCGGTGAACTGGCCGTCGGGACCGGGCCGCACCGAGTAGGGGAACATGCTCACCTCCATCGCGCGGCTCGGCTTGCGGGAGTCCGCGAGGATGATGCCCTGCTGGTACCGCAGTCCTCGCCACTCCAGCGATCCGGTCGCGCCGTCGAGGAGGTAGTCGGCCTTGTTCTTGTACGCCGGCCCGCTGTACCAGATCGTCTTCGCGTCCCAGCCGGTCGCCGTGCGCTTGCGCATGTTGTTGTAGGTGACGCCGCTGTAGTAGGTGCCCTTGCTCAGCGTGTCGTTGTTGGTGACGGTGGCGACCTTGCCCCACTTGAGCATCCTGATCCGCTTGACGTACCGGCTGCCGCGGAACCACGCGATGACGAGGACGGCCGCGATCAGCACGCCGGGGATCACGACCGGGAAGAAGGCCCAGACCGCGATCGGGGCGACGCCGCCGATCACCACGATGAACAGCTCGTAGACGCTGAGGTCGAAGGTCGCGAGGCGGTAGCTCATCGGCACGTGCCGCGGCGGCTCCGCCAGCTGTCCGGCCGCCTCGGGTGGCTCGGGCGGAGGGCTCTGACCGGCGATGTGCCCGAACATCGCGCCGAGGCTCTGGTCGAGGCCGAGTGCCTGCAGCGAGCTCGCGATGCGCTGGGTCACCTCGGGCGTGAGGTACGACGACAGGTCGACCATCTGGCCGTCCGACACGTTCTGGCCGTTGATCATCACCACCGGCGGCGTACCGGTCGCGCTCGCCTGGGTGATCTGCTGCAGCATCGCGGCCAGGTTGCCGCTGCCCGGCGTCAGCTCCTGGCCGTTGATGGTGACCACGTGCGGGTCGCCCGTCGCGGCGTACGGCACCGGCGGGATCGTCGATCCCGGCTCACTGGCCTGCTTCGCCTGCTGGAGCTGCGCCTGCACGTGGGCCACCTCGGCCGCGGCGTCGGCGAGCTTCTTCTCGAGCTCCGCGACCTTGTCCGCACTGAGCCCGGCCCGGGTCGGGTCCTGCGTCATCCCCGCTCCTCCATCTGTCCGAGGGCGAGTATGGACCCGGGAGGCGCCCGGCGTTCAGAGATCCTGCGCCGTCCGCCACCCGTAGCCACTCCTGACCACGCGGGCCGACCAGCGTCTCCATCTGCATCGCGAGGAACCCGTGGCCGGCCTCGGAGTAGACCCGATCGTGGATGGCGAGGTTCCGGGGCGCGCCGACGGCCCGCACGAACTCGATCGCCATCTCGCTGCGCAGCCACGGCGCGGACGACGGGCAGAGCAGTACGTCGACCGGCACCTCTGGCAGCGCCAGGGCGTCGCCGGGGTGGTAGACGACCTGGTCGCCGAAGGTCATGAGGTAGCCGGAGTTGTAGGGCTGGGGCAGCTCGGGGTGGATCACGTTGTGCAGCTCGCCGACCGCGCGGACAGGGACGCCCGCCTCGCCTCCCAGGGAGAAGGCCCCGCCCACCGGGACGGTCGTGGTGCGCTCCGCGACGTCGGCTGCGTCGGACGCGAGCTGCTCGGCGACCTGGCCGACGGTGAAGACCGGCGCGTCGGTGGCGCGCAGGTTGTCCGGGTGCAGGTGATCGGGATGCAGGTGCGTGACCAGCACGGCCGTGGCGCCGTCCACCGCCTCCGGCTCGGTGAAGACACCCGGGTCGAGGACCACGACGTGGCCCTCGTGCTCGATCCGGACGCAGGCGTGGCCGAACTTCGTGATCCGCATGGATCCGAGCCTAGGAGTCCGGTTCACGACGGACCGATCAGTCCGGCGTACCTCGCGGATCACACCTGATGAGGACGGCCACCGAGCCTCCCATCGGACTTCGACGGAGAGTGTGCAATGGACGAGAAGAGACGACTTCGCTGGATCGTGGTGCTGACAGGCATCGGCTCCTTCATGGCGGCCCTGGACACGCTGGTCGTGGCCTCGGCCCTGAACACGATCCAGCGCGACCTGGGTGCGTCGCTGACGGACCTCGAGTGGACGGTCAACGCCTACAACCTGAGCCTCGCCGTCCTGCTGGTGCCGGCCGCGGTGCTGGGCGACCGGCTCGGCCGGGCCCGGACGTACGCCGCTGGGCTGGCACTGTTCGCCCTGACCTCGGCGGGCGCAGCGCTGGCCGGGAGTGTCGGGGTCCTGGTGGCGCTGCGCGTCCTGCAGGGAGCCGCCGCCGCGGTGGTGATGACGCTGGGGCTGGCGCTGCTCTCCTCGGCGTTCCCGCCGGAGAAGCGTGGCGCGGCCGTCGGACTGTTCAGCGCGGTCACGGGCATCGCGGTCGCGTGCGGACCGCTCGTCGGCGGCGCGGTGGTCGAGGGCCTCGCCTGGCAGTGGATCTTCTGGCTCAACGTCCCGGTCGGCCTGCTGGCCGCGCCGCTCGTGCTGCGGCTCGTCCCCGAGGCGAAGGTTCCCGACAGCCGGCTCGACCTGCTGGGGGTGACGCTGCTCGGCAGTGGCGTGCTCGGCGTCGTCTGGGCCGTCGTCCGCGGTGAGGACGTCGGGTGGACCAGCCCGGAGGTGATCGTCGCAGCCGCTGCGGGAGCTGCCCTGCTGGCCGCCTTCGGCGCGTGGCAGCGGCGCGCACCCCACCCGTTGCTCCCGCCCAGGCTGCTGCGGGTCCGCGGCTTCACGGGCGGCAACCTCGCGGTCGCGCTGACCGTCGCGCCGTTGTTCTCGGCTGTCTTCTTCTACGGGCAGCTGCTCCAGGTCGTGATGGGCCACGACGCACTGGGAGCCGGGGTCCGCCTGATGGCGTGGACCGGGACCCTCCTGGTGGTCGCCCCCGCCGCCGGCGCCCTGGGCGACCGGATCGGCGAGCGTCCCTTGATCGTCGCCGGGCTCGCCCTGCAGTCCGCCGCGATGCTGTGGCTGGCCCTCACGGTCGGCGTCGACGTCGGCTACCTCGACGTGCTCGGGCCCTTCGTTCTCGGTGGCCTCGGGGTCTCGCTGGCGATCCCGGGAGGCCAGAGCGCGGCCGTCACCCGGGTGGCCGACCGCGACGTGGCCACGGCGGCAGGCGTCAACAGCACCGTCCGCCAGCTCGGCGGCGTCCTGGGCATCGCGGTGACGGTCGCCGTCTTCGGAGCCGCGGGCGGGTTCGCCACACCGGACGACTTCGTCGACGGGTTCCGCGCGGCCATGCTCACCGCCGCCGGGCTCTCCGCTCTCGGCGCCGTGGTCGGGCTGACCCTCCCCGCACGCCGCGCCACCACGCGGGACGACGACACCCCAGCCACCGGATCAGTCGGATCCGGCACGTTCGAAGGAGCAGCGGCATGACGGCACGGATGGTGACCTACCGGGTCAAGGACGGACGCGCGGACGAGAACACGAAGTACGTTCGCGAGGTGATGGCTGACCTCGAGGCCCGCCGGACCGAGGGCGTGAACTACTCGGTCTACCTCCTCGATGACGGAGTGAGCTTCGTGCACGTGGTGGACGAGGAGGGCGACGGCGGCAAGATCCAGGTGTCGGAGGCGTTCCAGCGGTTCACCGCCACCCTGGTCGAGGACCGGTGCGCGAACACTCCCGAGCTGCACCAGATGACGCTCGTGGGGAGCTACGCGGGATGACGCTGGCGTCGGAGGAGTTTGCCCGGGACGAGTTTGCGGAACAGGTCGCCCCGCTTCGCCCGGGGCTGCTGCTGCATTGCTACCGGATGCTCGGCTCCTCCCACGACGCCGAGGACGCGGTGCAGGAGACGCTGCTGCGCGGCTGGCGCGGCGTGGACCGGTTCGAGGGCCGCAGCTCGCTGCGGACCTGGCTCTACACCGTCGCGACCAACGTCTGCCTGCGCGAGATCGAGCGACGCGGCCGGCGGCTGATGCCCGTCGATATGGGCCCCGCCACCGACCCGGCCGACGGGCTCGGTCCGCCGCTGACCGAGACGGTCTGGCTCGGACCGCTCCCGGATGCCGGGCTGACCTGGGGCTCCACCCCCGCCGAGGCGGTCTACGAGCAGCGCGAGGCCGTCGAGCTCGCCTTCATCGCCGCGCTCCAGCACCTGCCCGCGCTCCAGCGGGCCGTGCTGGTGCTCCGCGACGTGCTGGCGTTCTCGGCGGCGGAGACCGCGGAGATCCTGGCGACGACCGTGGCCTCGGTGACCAGCGCGCTGGCCCGGGCCCGCGGGTCGGTCCGCGCGGTCCTGCCCGAGCACAGCCAGCAGGAAGTGCTCCGCGAGGTGGGCGACCGACAGGTCCGGGCCACGGTCGCGGCGTTCATGGCGGCCTGGGAGCGCAACGACGTCGACGCCGTCGTCGCGCTGCTGGCCGAGGACGTCGAGATGACCATGCCGCCGTACGCCGAGTGGTTCCGCGGCCGGGCCGCGGTGGCGTCGTTCCTGGCGGAGGTCCCGCTGGCGGAGGGCCGGCGCTGGCGGGTCGAGGCGACCACGGCGAACGGCCAGCCCGCCCTGGCCTTCAGCACCTGGAGCGAGGAGATCGGCGCCTTCCTCAGCCACGGGCTGTCCCTGCTCACCTTCGGGCCCGACGGCGGGATCACCGAGTTCACCACCTTCCTCGAGCCCTGGGTGGTGCGGACCTAGGGTCTCCTAGGCTCTTCTCATGGCTCTTCCGGACGGTGTGCGGATCCGACGCGGCGCGCCCGAGGACGCCGAGGCGATGGCCCACCTGCACCTCGACGTGTGGGACGACGCCTACACCGGGCTGATGCCGCAGGGGATCCTCGACGAGCGACGGGACAAGGTCGCGGAGCGGGTCGAGCGGTGGCACGACATCTTCAGCCAGGACAACCCCAACTGGCTGGCCGAGGACGCCGACGGGCTGGTCGGCTTCTCGGGTGCCGGAGAGGCTCGGGACAACGACATGGACGTCGACCTCGAGCTCTACGCCCTCTACGTGCGGGCCGCCTACTACGGCACCGGCGTCGGCTACGCGCTGTTCGAGCAGGCGGTCGGCGACCGCGCGGCGTACCTCTGGGTGCTGGCCGGCAACGAGCGGGCGATCAGGTTCTACGAGCGGCAGGGGTTCCGGCTCGACGGCACCGAGGACGAGCAGGACGAGGGGCTGCACGTCCGGATGGTGCGAGCGGGCACCTAGTCTCCGCACCATGAGGTTCGACCTGGGCGACCCCGCCTTCGACGTGACGTCGGCCGAGGTGCACGACGCCCGCGAGGACGACTGGTACGTCGAGACGACGTGGGGCTGGGCGGTGCTGCGGTACGCCGAGGTGAGCGCGCTGCTCCGCGACCGGAGGTTCCGGCAGGGCAACGCCCGCTGGCCGGCGCAGAACGGCATCCACTCGGGGCTGTTCTCCGACTGGTGGCAGGAGACGCTGCTGTCATTGGAGGGCGACGACCACGCGCGGATCCGGAAGCTGATGGTGCCGGCGTTCAAGAACCGCGTCATCGCCGAGATGCGGCCGACGTTCCAGGGGATCGCGAACGACCTGATCGACGGGTTCGCGGCGAAGGGCCGGGTCGAGTTCGTGCACGAGTTCGCCGAGCCGTACGCCGCGCGGATCATCTGCCTCCTCCTCGGGCTGCCGCAGGACCACTGGCCGCAGGTCGCGCGGTGGGCCGACGACCTCGGGGCGTCGTTCTCGATCGACGTCGGCAACCAGGTGCCGAAGATCGAGGAGGCTCTGACCGGGCTGGCGGGCTACGTCGAGGAGGCCGTCGCCGAGCGGCGGGCCAACCCGCGCGCGGACCTGGTGACCAAGCTCGTGCAGGCCGAGGAGCTGAGCGACCACGAGCTGTCGGTGGCGCTGGTCTTCCTGGCCTTCGCCGGTATGGAGACCACCCGCAACCAGCTCGGCCTCGCGCTCCAGACGCTGTTGCAGCATCCCGACCAGTGGCGGCTGCTGGGCGAGCAGCCCGAGCTCGGCGGCAACGCGGTCGAGGAGGTGATGCGGGTCAACCCGACCGTCACGTGGGTGACCCGCGAGGCGCTGGAGGACGTCGAGTTCCAGGGCTTGCACATCCCGAAGGGCGGCATCGTGCAGATGCTGTCGCACTCGGCCGGGACCGACCCCCGCGCCGTACCTGACCCGTCGTTCGACATCAGCCAGCAGCGGCCGCCCCACCACGGCTTCGGCGCGGGCATCCACCACTGCCTGGGCCACTTCGTCGCCCGCACCGACATGGCGGTGGCGCTGCCGCTGCTGGCGCAGCGGATGCCGGACGCGGAGGCCGACGGCCCGGGCCGGTGGCTACCGGTGTCGGGCAACACCGGCGCGCTGTCGTTCCCGATCCGGTTCCGACCGAGCGAGGCCTAGGGCCGGAGAGTGGCTCGCTACCTGCTTCGCGGCTTCTTCCTCGCCCCGGACGTGAAGTACAGCGGCATGGTCGAGACCACCGTCGAGCGCAGCGAGGCACCGACCGAGGACGAGGCGACGACCCTCCTCCACCCCCTGGCCGAGTCGGACGTCGAGCGGTGGCGAGGCGAGAAGTACCAGACCTGGTTCACCAGCGTCAGTGTCGAGCGGGCGCCCTGGCCTCGTCGACGTACTCGAGCAGGTCGCCGGGCTGGCAGTCGAGGACGCGGCACATCGCCTCCAGCGTGCTGAACCGCACCGCCTTGGCCCGGCCGTTCTTGAGCACAGCGACGTTGGCCGGCGTGCCTGCACGACATCTTCACAACCGTCTCGGCAAGGCCGGATCAGGGCCGGCTCAGGCGGTCTTGTGATGCACGAAGCACCAACGCCAGTCCTCGCCGGCCTCGGCGGACTCCATCACCGGGTGGGTCGTCTCGTGGAAGTGCTTGGTGGCGTGCTGCATCACCGACGAGTCGCAGCAGCCGACGTCGCCGCACTCGAGGCACTGGCGCAGCGACACCCACTGGTAGCCCTCGTCGAGGCAGAGCTGGCAGACCGGGTCCACGGCGGTCTCGACCGCGGGGTAGCGCTCGAGGTCGGGGCAGCTGCCGCCGGTGAGCCGCGCCGAGAGGGTCTCGCGTTCGTTGCGGCGCTCCTCGGTTGCGATGTCGAGCATCGACTCCTCGACGTCGAGCAGGGCCAGTACGTCGGCGATCACCTCGGAGGCGACGGTGCCGGACTCGCGGATCTTCAGCACCCGCTCGCGCTCGGCCTCCAACATCGACAGCCGGACCCGGGCGTAGAGGTCGCTCGGCGACTCCCGGTCCGACGCGGTGCTGAGCCGCTCCCACGCCGCGAAGTTGCGCTGGTCGAGCCGTTGCCGGATCAGCTCGACGACGCCCTGGGAGTCGTCGTACTCCAGCTCGTCGAGCCGGTGCAGGGCCGCCTTCGACGCCTGCTGGAGCAGGGTGGCTCGGGCCAGCGCGTCCTCGGCCGGGTCGGGGCCGGGCACCCGCAGCCGCTTGGCCAGCCACGGCAGCGACATGCCCTGGATGAACAGCGTCCCGGCCACCACCGTGAACGCCATCAGCAGCAGCACCTCGCGGTGCGGCGTGTCCTCCGGGATGACGAAGGCCGCGGCGAGGGTGACCACCCCGCGCATGCCGGCCCAGCCGAGCATGAACGTGTAGGTCCACGGCGGCCTGCGGCCGCTGACCGGGTCGGGACCGGGCCGGACGATGAGGTAGCGCGCCGGGAACACCCACAGCAGCCGCAGCACCACGCAGGCACCCAGCGTCGCCGCGCAGAGCCCGATGATCCGGCCCCACGACAGGTCGCCCTCGCCGGCCCCCTCGATGATCGAGCTGGCCTGGAGACCGATGAGGAGGAAGACCGTGTTCTCGAGGACGAAGGCGATGGTCCGCCAGTTGAGCCGCTCGGCGATCCGTGACTGTGCGGTCTGGAGGATCGGCGCCTTGTGACCGAGCAGCAGGCCGGCGACGACGACGGCGATCACGCCCGACGCGTGCACCTGTTCCGCGGCGACGTACGCCGCGAACGGGACCACCAGCGACAGGCCGCTGTCGAGCACCGGGTCGGTCAGGTGCCGGCGGACCTTCGCGACCAGGAGGAAGAACAGGAAGCCGATGACCACCCCGCCACCGGCGGCGAGGAGGAAGTCGAGGCCGACGTCGACCGGCTCGAACCCGCTGCCCTCGGCGACTGCCAGCGCAGTGCCGAGCGCGACCAGAGCCGTCGCGTCGTTGAGCAGCGACTCGCCCTCGAGGATCGTCACGATCCGCCGTGGCAGCCCGATCCGCCGCCCGATCGCGGTCGCGGCCACGGCGTCCGGCGGTGCGACGACGGCGCCGATCGCGAGGGCGATCGCCCACGAGACCCCGGGCAGCAGCAGGTGCGCCACCAGCCCGACCCCGAACGTCGTGAACGCCACCAGCCCGACCGAGAGCAGCAGGATCGGCCGCCGGTTGACCCGGAAGTCGACCAGGGACGTGCCCTGGGCCGCGGAGTAGAGCAGGGGCGGCAGCAGCCCGAAGAGCACGATCTCCTCGGTCAGCTCGACCTCAGGGACGAACGAGACGTACGAACCCACGACGCCGACCAGGATCAGCAGGAACGGCGCCGGGATGTCCACGCGGTCCGCGACCCAGGTGCACACGAGCACCGCCACCGCCAGTCCGCAGAGCAGCAGGGTGATGTCCACGGCGGACATTCTCTCGGTCGGGGTCCCGGACACCTAGTCGTTGCGCTGAGCGCGCAATCCAGCAGCAATCACGGTCAAGCGGGAATACGACGCGATGCCGCACGATCACGGTGTGACGTCCAGTGGATCCGCGGCCGCGGACACCTTCATCGACTTCGTCGACCACCTCGCCGAGGTCCTCGACGAGGGCGCGAACCTGTCCGGTGACGAGGTGGCGGCGCGGTTCCACTTCTCCCGCTTCCACTTCGACCGGATGATCCGGAGCGTGGCCGGTGAGCCGCCGCAGGCGTTCCGGCGCCGGATCCTGCTGGAGCGGGCGGCGTACCGCATGGTGACCACGAAGGCGCCGCTGATCGACATCGCCGTAGAGGCGGGCTACGGCTCGCACGAGGCGTTCACGCGGGCCTTCACCCGGGCGTACGGCGTCCCGCCCGCGACCTGGCGTCGTGCACCCGGGCGGATCCGCATCCCCGCGCCGAGCGACGTCCACTTCCACCCACCCGGCAGCCTGCGTCTGCCCGCACGAGACAAGGTGACCTCGATGGACCTGATGACCCGCATGGTGGAGCACCACATCTGGCTGACCGGCGAGATGGTCCGACTGGCCGGGCTGCTGACCGACGAGCAGCTGGACCAGTCGATCGAGCTCGACGTCGACGACGACGTGCAGACGATCCGGTCGCTCCTGTCCCGGCTGATCGGGCAGATGGGCATGTGGAACGCCGCGGTCGCCATGCGCGACTACGACTGGTCGGTCGAGGAGCACGAGTCGCTGAGCTCGATGCGCGAGCGCTTGGCCTCGGAGGGGCCGACGTTCCTGACCCAGGTCCGCGAGGTGGTCGAGCAGGAGCGGCTCGACGACACCTTCGTGGATGCCCTCTGCGAGCCCGCCGAGGTCTTCACCTACGGCGGCATGATCGCCCACGTGCTGACCTTCGCGGCGCACCGGCGAACCCTGGTCGCCCTCTCGCTGTCGAAGCACGGCGTCGAGGAGCTCGGCTGGGGCGACCCGATGGTGTGGGTCGCGACACCGCAGGGCTGAACACCCGCGCGAGTTGGCTGAACGTTCGTTCCGAGGCCGAACGAACGTTCAGTGAACCCGAGCGGACGGTCACGGCCGGAGCGCCTTGATCGCGAGGTCGAGCTCTCGGCGGCGGCTGCGGTCGACCACGGCCTCGACCACCTCGACGCCGCCGTTCGGGCTCGAGAGGGCGTGGTCGAGCTCGGCCGCCGAGTCGACCCGCCAGTGGGGGGTGCCGGTCGACTGGCAGAGCGCGGCGAGGTCGACGTGGTGCGGGGTGCCGAAGAGCCGCTCGTAGGCGTGGACGTAGGCCTCGGCGCCTTGCTCGAGGGTGGCGAAGATCGAGCCGCCGTCGTCGTTGGCGACCACGATGGTGAGGTCGGGGCGGGGCTCGTCGGGCCCGATCACGAGTCCGTTGGCATCGTGCAGGAACGTCACGTCGCCCATGAGCGCCAGGTTGCGGCTGCTCTGACCATTTCTGGGCTTCCGGGCGAGCGAGGCGCCGATCGAGGTCGAGACGGTGCCGTCGATGCCCGACAGCCCGCGGTTGGCGATCACCTTGCGGCGGCTGCCGACGTCGTAGGCCGTGGCCATCAGGTCGAGGTCGCGGATCGGGTTCGAGGCGCCGACGACGAGGTGGCCGCCGGGCGGCAGCGCGCGGCTGACGGCGGCCGCGACGTGGTACGCCGTGAAGCCGGCCGCGTCGACGAGCGCGTCGAGCTGCCGCGACACCGAGGCGTCGGCCTCCTGCCAGGCGGCGAGCCAGGCCGGGTCGTCGGTGTCCCACGCGGCCGCGTCGGCGAGTGGCGTGACGGGGTACGGCCTCGTCCACCCGGGGTGGGCGTCGACCACCTGCACGTCGTCTCGCGACAGCAACCGCTGCACCGGGCGGGACAGCGTGGGGTGGCCGAAGAGCACCACCCGCTCGATCTGGTCCGCCAGCTCGGACGCCAGCAGCAGCCGGTAGGTCCGCAACGCAGGGCCGGTCCGCGCCCCGCTTGACGGCTCGGCGAGCAACGGCCAGCCGGCGCGGGCAGCCATGGAGCGGGCCTGCGGGCCGGCGTCGTCACCGGCCACGACCACGGTCCGGGGGCTCAGGGTCAGCTCGGTGACGGGCCGCTCGCTGTAGGAGCCCTCGTACCAGGTCTCCCGCGCGGTGGCGTCCGGCACCCAGCGACCTTCGGGCAGCAGCGGGTCGTCGAGCTGGACGTTGAGGTGCACCACCCCGGACAGGTCCCACGCACCGGGAGCGTCCACGTCGAGCGTCGTGACCTGCGGCCCGAAGAGCCCCACCTGGTCGGTCGTCTGGTTGGCGTCGGTACCGCGCAACCGCAGCGGCCGGTCGGCGGTGACCACCACCATCGGCACCCGCGCGTGGTGGGCCTCGAGCACCGCCGGGTGCAGGTTGGCGACCGCGGTTCCGGACGTGCACATGACCGCGGCCCGCGACCCGCCCTTGGTCAGTCCCAGCGCCAGGAAGCCCGCGGTCCGCTCGTCGATCCGGGTGTGCAGGCGGAGCAGCCCCGCCTCGGCGGCGTCGTAGGCCGCGAAGGACAGCGGCGCGTTCCGCGACCCCGGCGCGACCACCACCTCGCGGACGCCGTTCGCGATCAGCGCGGACACGACGGAACGTGCCAGCTCGGTTGCCGTCATCGGGCCTGAACCTCGGCCAGCCGGGCTTCCCAGTGCGCGACGCGGTCGTCGGTGGCGGCCAGCAGGTCGCACGCGTGCGGGTCCACCGTCGGCAGCCGTACCGGCAGCACCCCGTCGATCGGCACCAGGGGCTCGCCCACCACGTCCGCCGTGAGGAGCTGCACGGTGGCCAGACCGCAGGCGTGGGGCAGCGACGGCAGTGCTCCCGCCAGCGCCAGCCCGGCCGCGATCCCGACCGACGTCTCCAGCGCCGACGAGACGACGACCGGCAGGCCGATGTCCTCCGCGATCCGCAGGCAGGCGCGCACGCCGCCGAGCGGCTGCACCTTGAGCACCGCGATGTCGGCGGCCTCGAGATCGCGGACGCGGTAGGGGTCGGCGGCCCGGCGGATCGACTCGTCCGCGGCGATGGGTACGTCGACCGCACGTCGCACCGCCGCCAGCTCCTCGACCGTGGCGCAGGGCTGCTCGACGTACTCCAGCCCGCCGGCGGCCTTGTCCAGCAGGCCGATCGCGGTCACCGCGTCGTCGACCGACCACGCACCGTTGGCGTCCACGCGCACCCGGCCCGAGGGGCCGAGCGCGTCGCGCACCGCCTCCACCCGCGCCTGGTCGTCCGCCAGCGACTGTCCCGGCTCCGCCACCTTCACCTTGGCCGTCGCGCAGCCGCCCTCGGTCACGATCCTGTGCGCCTGCTCCGGGCCGACCGCGGGCACCGTGACGTTGACCGGCACCACATCTCGGACAGGGGCGGGCCAGTCGCCGGCCGCCGCCTCCTCTGCGCACCGGAGCCACGGCTCCGAGACCTCGGCGTCGTACTCCAGGAACGGGCTCCACTCGCCCCACCCGGCCTCGCCGCGAAGGAGCATGCCCTCGCGGACCGTGATGCCCCGGAACCGGTGGCGCAGCGGGATCGCAAACACCCGAGTCTCAGTCACCCGGGTCTCGGCCATGGGCCAAACCTAGGTGTTTCGGCGTCGACCCGAGGACCGGGCTGAGCGATGATCCCCCGGTGACGCTGCTCCGGGACCCCGTCTGGCGGGGCAGCCTCGTGGTGCAGCTGCGGCACTACACGGCGTACGCCTTGGCGCTCGCGTTCGGCGCGGCGGCGCTGACCATCGCGGTGCTGTCCGGTCGTCCCTTTCTCGACGCCGCGGACGTCGCGCTGGTCCGGGACCGGCTCGACGCCGTGCCGTCCACCGCCTCTGCGGACGACCAGGGACGGGTCCGCGCCGCGGTGACCGACGGGTCCCCGCCGCGGGTCGAGAAGGCGGTCGCCTCGGTGATGGACGCACTGAAGGGGGGCGCTCCGCCCCAGGAGATCCGCCGACCCGTCAGCTTCCTCAACCCGAAGTCGCAGTTCTCGCCCAACGCCGTGAACCCCGCCACCGGGGAGCGCACCATCGGCGTGTGCTTCCAGGCGACCGGAGCGCTCGAGGGGCTGGTCCCCGCGGCCGGCTCACCGGCGTCGGCCACGTCAGGACTGTGGGTCCCCGACAGCGTGGCCACCCGGCTCCACCTGGCCGCCGGCGACCCGATCGGGGTCCAGCTGGCCTTCCCCGGCGGGGACCCCACGCCGATCCTGGCGACGGTCACCGGCGTCTACGTGACCGATTCCGACGGCGCACCCGCGGACCCGACCGGGGTCTGGGGCGACCTGACCGACGAGCTGCCGATCTGGCCGAGCCACCTCGTGCCAACTGCGGAGCGCGTCCCACTGCTCGTCGGCGACACCGACACCTACCGGGCCCTGACGCGCGGGATCGGTGAGCTCACGGTCGTGACCTGGGACGTGTCCCCCGAGGCCGCCCCGCCGCGGATCGCGGATCTCACGCAGCTCCTCGAGTCCACCGATGCCTTGCGCGACGAGCTGAAGGACCCGAGCTCCGACCTCCGCAAGCGGGTCAGGCACCAGGGGAACAACCCGGTCACCATGTCGACCGGCCTCTCAGCCATCGTCGTGAACACCCGGGGCGGGCTGTTCGCGACGAAGGAGGGCATCACCGCGGTGCGCGTCCTTGCCGCGGGCCTGTCCTGGGTGGTCGTCGCCCTGGCCGCGGTCGCGTTGCTCGTACGTCGCCGCGGCGAGCGCCAGGTCCTGGTCGAGCAGGGCCGCTCCTCGGCGGAGCTGACCGCGCTCAGCCTCGTCGAGGTCGTGGTCCCGGTCGCGCTGGGGCTGCTCGTCGGCTGGTGGGCCAGTCCGCCGTTCGTCGCCGCCATCGTGGGGGTGGACGGCGCGGCACCCCGAGCGCTCGACGCCCTGCTCGTGGGGCTGGTCGTGCTCGCCACCGTGGGGGTGGCCTCGGGCGCCGACGCCCTGGCTCGGCATCGCCGTACGTCGGGCCGCACGGTGATCTCGGCCAGCCGGGTCCCGTGGCGCAGCGCCGTGCTGGCGCTGGCCGGCGCGGGAGCGATCAGCGCCTACCGCGGCGACAGGGGGTTCGACGCCGTCACGGCCGCCTTCCCGCTCGCGGCGGTGGCGGCGGCCGCGATCGTGGTGTCGGCGGTCGCCACGACGCTCCTCGCGTGGCTGGTCCAGCGATGGCTGCCGCGCCGCCTCGGACCAAGGCTCGTCCTGTCCCGGCTGGCGCGCGACCCGACGTCGGCCGCCGCCTTCCTCGCGGCCACGATCGCGTTCGGGGCGGCCGGCTACGGGCTCCTGGTCCACGCGTCCGCCGACGACGCGACGACGGACAAGGTCGCGACGGCGGTGGGCGCCAACAGCGTGTTCAACATCAGCGACCCGGTGCCGGCGGCGGAGCTCGCCGACGACGTCGGGAGGTCGACCGTGGTGTTGCGGACGGTCCCCAGGATCAACGACTTCACCGGCGACCGGCTCTACGCCGTGGACGCGGCGACGTTCGCCGAGGCGGCGAACTGGTCGCCGCGGTTCTCCGGCCGCGACGTGTCCGACCTGGTCAGCCAGCTGCACGGCGGCCCCGACATCGACGCGGTCCCGGTGCTGCTGGCAGGCGACGACACGCACGTGCCCGCCTCGGGGACCCTCGCGCGCGGCGACCAGTTCTCGGTCCCCTACCGCGTGGTGGACCGGATCGCGGGCTTCGCCGGCTCGGGCCCCAGCCAGACCGTCCTGGTCGTGGACCAGGACGCGCTGCTGGGCCTGGCGCCGCCCGGCGCGATCGACACGCTCGAGACCGAGCTGTGGAGTGCCAGGGACGCCGACACCGTCACCCGCGCTGCGCGCAAGGCCGGGACCGTGGTCTCGCTCGACGGCACCGCTGACCAGATCCGGGCCGAGCACGCCAGCCTCGTCGCCAGGTCATGGGTGACGCAGTACCTCCAGTCGTTCATGGCCCTCGCGCTCGCGCTCGGCCTGCTGGTGCTCGCCGGGCTGCAGCGCCGCGACCGCGAGCTGCGCCGCCTCCAGGACCGGACCCTGGCCGACCTCGGCCACTCCCGGCAGCTCGTGTCGCGGGCCGCGGGAGCTGCGCTGTCGCTGGTGGCCCTGCTCGGCGCGGCCGCGGGCGGCGCCGCGGCGTACGCCGTCACCGTCTCGCTCGCCACCAAGCTCGACCCCGAGCCCGCCCTCCGCCCCGCTCTCGCCGTGACCGGTGTCGGTCAGCTCGTGGTGGCGGCGCTGGCGTTCGGCGGCGCCGCGCTCGTCCTCACCCTGGCCAGCGCGGCCTTCGACCAGTGGCTGGGCAGGTCCCGGTCCGTCAATGAGCTGCTGCACGATGAGTGAGCCGATGAAGCAGCGCGTCGTGGCCACCCAGGTGGTGAAGGTCTACCGGGGCCTGACCGAGGAGGTGCAGGCGATCCGGGGGGTCGACCTGGTCCTCGAGCCCGGCAGCCTCACCGCCGTGCTCGGCCCCTCCGGCAGCGGCAAGAGCACCCTGATCCGCCTGCTGGCCGGGTTGGACCGGCCCTCCGCCGGCTCGGTCTTGCACGGTACGACGGCGGTCAGCGACCTCAGCTCCTCGCAGCTGCGGCGGTGGCGTCGTCGGAACGTCGCGTTCGTGCACCAGCGGCCGCGCACCAACCTGGTCGAGCACTTCACGGCCGCCGACCACCTCCGCATGGCCGGCGCGCGCGACATCGGCGACGTGCTCGGCTCGCTCGGTCTCGCCGAGCAGGCGCGGCACCGGGTGGACCAGCTCTCCGGCGGTGAGCAGCAGCGGCTCGCACTGCTGGCGGCGATGTCGGCGAGCCGGTCCTTGCTCGTTGCCGACGAGCCGACGGCGCACCTCGACGACGAGCGTGCGGCCCAGGTGCTCGACCGGCTCCGTCGGGCGGCCGAGCGGGACGGCACGACCGTCGTCTACACGACCCACGACCCGCGCATCACCCAGGAGGCCGACCGGCTGCTCCACCTCGACCACGGCGTGCTCACCACCGAGCACGACGTGCGCGCGGCGACCCGGCTCAGCGTCATCGACGCCAGCGGCCGGGTGCAGCTGCCGGCCGAGGCGCGGGCCCTGTTCCCGACCAGCAGGGTCGCGATCGAGATCGAGGACGGCCGGGTCGTCCTGCATCCGCCGCCCGACGACCAGGGAGCCGACGATGACTGAGCCACTGGTCGTCGCGCACGACGTCACCCGCTCCTACGACGTCCGCGGCCACGCCGTGCTCGCGCTGCGGCCGACCAGCCTGAGCGTGCACCCCGGCGAGGTCCTCGTGGTGACCGGCCCCTCCGGCACCGGCAAGAGCACCCTGGTGTCGATCCTGGCCGGGTGGGACCGGCCCACGTCGGGCACCGTCGACCGCCGGGCCGGCACCGTGTTCGTGCCGCAACGGCTGGCCCTCCTCGACACACTGACCGTGCACGACAACATCGCCCTCGCCCGCGCGGCCGGCGCCGCGGACGTGCCCAGCGCTCGCGGCGGCCCTGGCCGTCGACCACCTGCTCGACCGGTTCCCCGGCGAGGTGTCGCTCGGTGAGCGGCAACGCGTCGGCCTGGCCCGGGCGCTGCAGGCGCGTGCTCCGGTCACGATCCTCGACGAGCCGACCGCGCACCAGGACGGCGACCACACCCGGCTGGTCCTCGACGCCCTCACGGCACTGCCGGCCGACCGGGCCGTCGTGGTGGCGACCCACGACTCGATCGTGGTCGCCGTGGCGACGGCCGAGGTTCACCTCGAAGCGGCCGTGGCCGCGAGCTGAACCCGGTCCACCTTCCCGTTGTCCAGCATCGGCAGCGCGTCGAGCGCGACCAGCTGACGCGGTCCCCAGGACCTCGGGTGCACCTCGGCCACCCAGGCGCGCGCCTCCTCCAGGGTCACCTCGCCGACCACGAACGCCACCAGCCGGGTCCCCCACTCCGGGTCGGGCACGCCGAGCACCTCGACGTCGCGGATCGCGGGGTGCTCCCGCAGTCGGCGCGCGACCGCCGGCGCGGGGACGTTGACGCCTCCGGTGACCACCATGTCGTCGAGGCGACCGAGCACCTGGAGCCGGCCGTCCGCGTCGATGCGGGCGGCGTCCTCGGTCCGGAACCAGCCGTCGACGAGCACCCGGGCGGTGAGCTCCGGGTCGCCGTCGTACCCGTCGAACAGCATCGGTCCCGAGATCCGCAGCCGTCCGTCCGCGTCGGTGGCCAGCCCCACGCCGTCGAGCGCGGCCCCGTCGTAGACACAGCCGCCGGCCGTCTCCGCGGAGCCGTACGTCGCGACCACCGTCACCTCTGCCTCGGCCGCGCGGACGCGGAGCGACGGGTCGATCGGGCCGCCCCCGAGCAGCACCGCACGCAGCGAGCGCAGAGCCTCCACGTCCTCCGCCGACTCGAGCATCCGGTGCAGCTGGGTCGGGACCAGGGAGGCGTACGCCGGCCGGCCGGCCTCGATCGCGGCGGCCAGCGAGGGGTGCTCATCGAGCAGCACCGGCGCCTCGCCGGCCATCACCGAGCGGCAGATCACCTGGGCACCCGCGACGTACGACGCGGGCAGCGCGAGCAGCCAACGGCCCTCGCCACCGAGCCGGCGGGCGGTCGCGGCGACCGACGCGAGCACCGCGCGCCGGGACAGCAGCACCCGCTTCGGAGCACCACTCGAGCCCGAGGTCCCGACCACCAGGGGCTCGTCGTCGGAGGCCGTCAGCCACCCCGAGATCGCGGCCACGACCTGCCCCGTCGAACCGCCCAAATCCACGCGACGCACGCTAGTCGGGCGTGATCGAATGGGACGGTGCCGGGCACCGTCGGATCGAGGTTCGACCGCTTCCTCCCACCGACGCCGCTGGCCCGGACAGCTCTCGGTCCAGTCGGTGCTCTTCGCCATCGGCGAGGGCACCTTCATCACCGGCAGCGCGGTCTTCTTCACCCAGATCGTCGGGCCTCTCGGCCGGCCAGGTCGGCATCGGCATCACCGTCGCCGGACTCTTCGCGTTCGTCTTCTCGGTGCCGCTCGGCAAGCTCGCCGACCGGATCGGCCCAAGCGGATGTGGGCCTGGGCGCCGGCGCCGCCGCGGCCCTACGCCGTCTGGCCGCTGATCGACGGCTTCGCGTCGTACGTCGCGATGATGGTGGCGCTCCAGCTCGTCGAGACCGCGGGCTGGTCGGGTCGGGGCGTACACGATCGACGTGTTCCCGCGCGAGGAGCGGGTGCAGTCGCAGGCGTTCATGCGGGCCGCGCTGAACATCGGGTTCACCTCGGCGCGCTCATCAGCGGCATCGCGCTGGCGTTCGACAACGACGACCTGATCCGGCCGTGCCGCTCTTCACCGCGCTGATGCTCGCGGTCAACACGCTCTACATCACCCGGCTGCCCGACGCCGAGCACGACCGGGCGCCACCCGCCGAGGAGAAGCTCGGTCGAGGGGCACTGCGCAACCGCGGCTTCCTCCTGCTCAACGTGTGCGACGGGGTGCTCGGCACCAACCAGGTGCTGCTCAACATCGTCATCCCGCTCTGGCTGGTGCAGGAGACCGACGCACCGCGCGTCCTGCTGGCGTGGCTGTTCGGCACCAACACCGTGCTCGCGGTGCTGCTCCAGGTGACGGCCGCCCGCGGCGTGGACTCCGTGGCCACCTCGCTGCGGGCATCGCGGATCAGCATGAGCTTCTTCGTGCTGTCCTGCTTCGTCGTGCTCTTCACCCACGACACGGTCGGCTGGGTGACGATCGCGCTGGTCTGGCTCGGGCACGTGACCGTGACCGGCGCCGAGCTGTTCCAGTCGGCCGCCCACTGGGGCTTCATGTCCGAGCTGTCCGACCCCGAGCGGCTCGGTGAGTACCAGGGCGCCGCCGGTCTCGGCAGCACCCTCGGCGCGGTGTGGGCGCCGGCGGCCTACACCTACCTCGCGATCGAGTGGGGTGCCGAGGGTTGGCTGGTCATCGCGGGGATCGTGCTTCTGGCGACGCTCGGGATGGGTCCGGCCGCACGATCGGCCGAGCGGTTCCTGGAACGCGACTCGGTGGCCGCACCCGAGCCTGCTTGAATCGCTCCGTCGTGGCTACCCCCGCCCAATGGCTCGCCGGCGCGCGTCCGCGCACCCTCCCCGCGGCCATCTCCCCCGTCCTCGCCGGCACCGGCGTCGCGGCCTATGGAAATGGACAGGGCGACGACGGCGCGGTCTGGTGGAAGGCGCTGCTGGCGCTGGTCGTCAGCCTGGCGCTGCAGGTCGCGGTCAACTACGCCAACGACTACTCCGACGGCATCCGCGGCACGGACGCCGACCGGGTCGGCCCGATGCGGCTCGTCGGGTCGGGGGTCGCCTCGCCGTCGTCGGTGAAGCGTGCGGCGTTCCTGGCCTTCGGCGTCGCCGGTGTCGCCGGGCTGGTGCTCGCCGCATCCACCGCGTGGTGGCTGGTCGCCGTCGGCCTCGTGTCGGTGCTCGCGGCGTGGTTCTACACCGGCGGGTCGCGTCCCTACGGCTACCTCGGCCTCGGCGAGGTGATGGTCTTCGTCTTCTTCGGTCTGGTCGCCGTGGTCGGCACGACGTACGTCCAGACCGAGACGCTTCGAGCCTGCCGGCCGTGTACGCCGCGGTCGGGGTCGGCGCCCTCGCCTGCGCGATCCTGGTGGTCAACAACCTGCGCGACATCCCGACCGACACCCTGGCCGGCAAGCGCACCCTCGCCGTCGTCCTCGGCGCCGACCGCACCCGGGGGCTCTACCTGCTGCTCGTGCTGGCCGCCGCCGCGGCGTGCGTCGCGGTCGCGGTCTCGACCACCTGGTGGGCGCTGCTCGGTCTCGGCTTCGTCCTGCCCGCGGTCCGCGGGCTGCGCACGGTGCTGTCGGGCGCGGTCGGCCCCGCACTGGTGCCGGTGCTGCAGTCCACCGGCCTGGCCGAGCTGGCCTGGGCGGTCCTGGTCGCCGTTCCGCTGGTCATCGCGGGTTGACCACCCCCCCCCTCCCGATTCGTCTGCGGCCTCACCTGTCGTTCGCCGTGTGAAGGCACAGACGAATCGCAGCGGGGGGCCACCATCGGCGACGTAGGCTCGCCGCATGCTGACCTTCCTGATCATCCTGGCGGTCGTGATCGTCGGGGTCGTCGTGTGGCGCCGCCGGGTGCCGTTGCTGGCGAGGCTGCTCGGCCAGTCCGAGTCGCGGATCCGGCAGATCAACCGCAAGCGCTAGGCCCGCGGCTCACTCCACGTCTTCCTTCGCCTTCCGCTCCTCGAAGGCCTTGGTGGCGCGTTCGGCGCGGACCTCGACGCGCTGCGCGAGCGCCTCGCGCGGCTTGTTGAGCAGGAAGTAGGAGCCGATGCCGCTGACGACGAAGGCGAGGACGACCGCGACGAAGATGTTCGCCTCGTCGCCGACGAGCAGCCAGACACCGATGACGATCCCGAAGGTCGCCGCGAACATCAGCAGCCGCAGACCCGTGTAGACGGCGAACTCCTTCATGCCCCGCAGCCTACGAGGCCCGGGGAATTCGGTCTCCGCCCGGTTTCACCACCGGAGCCCTACCCTTGACCTCGTGCTGAAGGTCCTGCTGGTGGTGGTGCTGTTCGCCGTGGCGACGTACTGCCTGATCCGGGTGATCGAGCGCCGTGGCGTGTCCCGCCCGACGCGCCGTCGCCGGGCACCGCGGCCTCCGCAGCGTCCCGTCGCCCCCGATGACGACGACGAGTTCCTCCGTGACCTCGACCAGCGACGCCGCCATCCCGAGGACCCCGACGCCCCCTGACGGGCGACCGCCCGGATCTGTTACTTCTTCGTGGGCCCGTCGAGGGTCAGGTGTGCCCTGACTCGGCCTAGGTTGTTCTCGGAGCCGGTGCCGCGGGGGTGGCCGACTCCTTGTGGAGGCCGGCTCGTCGTCTTCGGGGGTTGACGACGCAGCCGCCCGCAGTAGAAGCCCGCCGGACGTTCTCAGGGATACGGCCAGCGGGCTCTTCTGCGTCGCGACCGCCGGTGAGCCCCGGTGAGCCACGGTGAGCCACGTAGGTGAGCGAGCCTCAGCTCTTCGCGAACGGACCCGACCCCGGGACGCGCACCCAGTCGCGGGCCTTGCCCGGCTCGACGAGGGTGCCGCCGGCGTACTGGCAGCGCACCCGGTAGCGGCCGGGGTCGACGCCGACGAACCGCGCCACGGCCTTGCCCTTCTTCACCGTGACCGTGCGCACGCGGCTGCCGAGCTTGATGACGACGGTGCCGTCGGGCTCGGGCACGCCGGGGGCGACGACCTCGAAGTGCACGATCACCTTGCCGCCCTTCTTGCGCTGGCTGCGGGTGCTGCACTCGGGGATCGAGCGGACCGCGGTGCCGAGGAGGACGCCCTGGTTGACCGGGGGGACGTTGGGCAGGCTGCCCGTCACGACGACGCCCACCGCCTGGGCGACGTCCTCGGGGGTGAGGACGTAGGTCGAGGCGCTGGCGCCCTCGATGGGGACGCCGTTGCGGACCCACATGTAGGTGACGGTGGCCGTGCCCGGCTTGAACTTGCCGTCCGCGACCGTGAGCGCGTGGCCCATGACCGGGCGGCCCTCGATGACGTAGGGCTTCTTCAGCCTCAGGGTCGCCGCCGCGATGACCCCGGCCGTCGCCGCGCGCACGTTGCCGATCTGGGCGTAGAGGTTGCCGCCCGGGCAGGCCGTGTCGTTGGTGTCGCGATGTCCGTCGATGACCGGCAGCGTGACCACGCGGCCCTTGGGGAACTTGTCGCTGCCCTCGGACGTGACCTGGGTCCAGCCCTGCGGGTCCGCGCCGTACATCGCGAGCTTCCACGCCGCGAGCTTGGCGAGGGAGTCGAGGGTCGGCTGGGTGGTCTGGGCGCTGTCGAAGTTACCGATCACGCAGAAGCCCGTCGACGACGCGTTGAAGCCGAGGGTGTGCGCGCCGCGGACCGGCCGGTCGATCCCGCCGTAGCGCCCCTCCCACATCGTCCCGTAGGAGTCGATGAGGAAGTTGTAGGCGATGTCGGACCAGCCGAGGCTGTGCGTGTGGTAGCGGTAGAAGCTCCGGATCAGCGCGGGTACTTCGCTCTGCGCGTAGCCGTTGCCGGAGGCGCTGTGGTGGATGTGGGCCTGCAGGATCGTGGTGTTGTAGCGGGGCGACCCGTCGCGCCAGCCCTCGTTGGCGCCCCACTGTGCCCGGGTGTAGATGCTGGGCACGGCGACGCCGACCGCCGCGCGCGACACCGACCGAGAGGTGGAGCCCGCCAGGAGCCGCGCGTCGCCCGGGATCGCCGCGGCGTGGATGAGGGTGATGCCGAGCTCGGGCGGGAGCGAGCCGGACACCTGGACCTGCACGCCGTCGGAGGGTTCGACGAACAGTGGCGAGGTGCCGGCCTTGCCGATCCCCTCGCCCGTGGCCGGGTCGGGCAGGTCACGGAGCAACGGCGCGAGCCGCCACGCGGACCAGCCGCCCTTGCCGCGGAAGCGGACCAGGATGCGCGGGGCACGGACGCCGTCGCGCCACGTGAAGCCGACCATGGTGACCAGCGCGGTGTCGAGGACCGGTGTCTCCCACAGGCCGGTGCCGGTCTGGGCGAGCCCCAGGTCCTTGAGCTGCTTCTCCAGGATCCCGACCCCGGAGGTGGCGTCGGTCTGGAGCAGCAGCCGGCCGTCGCCGCTGCCGTCGGAGTTGAGGGCGCGCAGGATCCCGGCGCCGGTCCCCGTGACTGCGCCGGCCCCGAGAACCGTCACGGTGGCCGCACGCAGCACTTGTCGGCGTCGGGGACGCGGCGCGCCCGAGTCGTCGTCAGAAGTCACTTCAGTCTCACCTGCCACACATGAAATCACATCGGGTCGACCGATCCCAGTTGCACGCGCCGCGGACCGGTCGGTCACGACCTTCGGCAAAGCGGTCACGCGCGGTCTCGCGCCGCCGTACCTTTTTGACATGGCTGCCGACCCCCAGCGCCACGAGGCGACGTCGAACGATCTGTTCGGCCGGTGGCTCGCGCATCACGAACAGCAGTCCACCGAGCAGGGCGAGACCTCCGACCCGGACGACATCACCGCAGACTCCTCGCCCCCTGCCCGTTCCTCACGCCGGTTGCCGGCCGCCGCCATCGCGTCGTCCGCGGTCGAGCGGGACCCCCTGATCGGTTCGCGGATCGCCCCGCCCTCGACGTTCGGCGCTCGCCGCCCCGCGGCCAACGGCGCCCCGCCCACCGGAACGGCCAACGAGCTGGACCGCGAGCCGCCTGCTGGCTGGGAGCCCATCGTCATGCGCTCGGTCCGCAAGAAGGCGGAGCAGGAGGAGGCCAAGCAGGCCCCCAAGCCCGTCGACCGACGCGGTCGCCTGCAGCGGCTCAAGGCCCGACTGGTCGACCCGCCCGAGCAGGAGGCCGAGGCCGGCGAGGTCGAGGTCCCCCTGGTGCCGCTCACGCCCCCCTTAGCTCGTTCGGTCCCCCTCCCGGTCACCGCGCCGAAGCTGCCGACGACGCGCACTCCCGAGGCGCCCGCCCCCGCCGCGGCCGCCCCGCTCTCCCTCGAGGAGACGATCGCCGCCGCCGTACCGACCATCGAGCGACCCGCCGCCAGGCACGCCGAGCCGGCCGCCGACGAGCAGCCGGTCGAACGCCACGTGGAACAGCCCGTGGCCCAGCTCGCCGAACAGCCTGTCGAGCAGTCCGTCGCGGAGCCCGTGGAGGAGGCCGCCGCAGAGGCGGTGGCAGAGCCCGTCGAGCCGCGCCACGCCCGACACGTCGAGCGCCGGGACCCGTCCAGGGTCGACCCGCGTGCCGAGCCGCGGGTCGAGCGGCGGGCCGGCCGGCGAGCCGAGCGGAGGGCTGGGCGGCGCGCCGCCGACGTCGCCCCGCGGGCGGTCGAGCCGGTCGAGCCGGTGGCAAGGAACGTCGAACCCGAGGACGTCGCGCCGCCGACCCCCGTCCGTGCCTTCCTCTCGTTCCGGCCGAAGGTCACCGCGCCGGAGCCCGAGCCGGTCGCGATCGAGCCCGAGCCGTACGTCGAGCCCCAGCCCGCGCTCGTCGTCGAGCCCGAGCCGGTCGTCGCCGAGCCGGAGCCCGTCGCCGTGGTGCCCGAGCCCGTCGCCGTAGAGCCGGAGCCCGAGCCGGAGCCGGTGCCCGACTCCGTACCGGAGTCCGTGGTCGTCGAGGCCGAGCCGGAGCCGCTGGTCATCGACCACCCGGCCGACATCGCCACCGTGTCGATCGACGAAGAGCTCACCGAGGACGAGCCCGAGCCGGTCGAGCCGACGGACACTCCGGACGTCCCGGACACCGAGACCTCCGAGGACCGGCCCCGACGTTCCTTGCTGTCGCGGCCCAGGCGCAAGCCCAAGGAGCCGAAGCCTCGCGAGGACCGCGCGCACAAGGGCGACGCCGCCCGGGAGCAGGTCGCGGCGAAGGCCCGCTTGCGAGCAACGGGCCCGGCGGCGCCGGTCGCCCAGCCCGTGGCGGAGCCAGACGTCGAACCGGTGGCCCAGCCGGCCGCTGTCGCCGTCGAGGCCCCGCCCGAGCCCGAGGTCGCGCCGCACAAGGTCTCCAGGCACGACGAGGTCGCGACGCAGATGCCGGGCGTCTACAAGTTCGCCGCCAAGCGGACCGCTCGCCGCCTCCTGACGATCTCGCTCCTGATCGGCCTGCTCGCGTCGGCGTACTTCGTGCGCGCGGCGGTCGAGGTCAAGGACTCCCCGTCCATCGGGCTCGCGGCGATCGCGGTCCTGGCGACCGTGATGGTGTGGGCGATCCGGAGCGGAGCCAGCGTCACGACGCTCGAGGTGCACCAAGGTCAGCTGCAGGTGATCCAGCAGGGCGGCAGGTTCATCTTCGACCTGTCGAGCCAGTACACGAGGTTCGAGGTGCACGGCGAGCCCGGGCACCGCGGCTGGAAGGTGCTGTTCCCTCGGCGCGGCATGGCGCCGTTCACGGTCGACGCGACGATGGTCGACCCGGACGACTTCATGCGGGTGCTGCGGTTCTTCCGCCCGTCGCTCGTGACGCACTGATCCCGCTGTCGATCCAGTAGCGGCGCTTGCCGTTGCGCGTGTCCTCGTGGACGCCACCGTTGCGCTCGATGGTGCGCGCTGAGGCGACGTTGTCGTCATCGCACGTCACCAGGACCCGGTCGATGCCTAGCTCCGAGCAGCGGAGTACGCCGAGCGCCAGCGCCCGCGACGCATGGCCCTGTCCGCGCCGTGCCGGACGTACCGAGTAGCCGATGTGACCGCCCTCCTCCAAGAGCCACGCGGTCAGCGAGTGACGTACGGCCAGGAAGCCCACCACCTCCTGGTCGGCCCCGGTGCCGTCGGTGATCCAGTAGTAGTCGCAGTGCACGCGGTCCTCCGGGAGCTCGAAGGCCGGGTCGGCGTAGGCCAGGACCATGGCGACGAACTCGGCGCAGCCGGCGTCGGTGAGGTCGAGCGTGCGTCCGTCGCCGTGCCAGGACCCTGAACCGTGAACCACGTCGGACCCGAACTCCGCGATCGTCGCCGCCCAGCTGCGGTGCAGGCGGACGTCGGGTCGGGCGAGCGCGGTCACCGGCCCATTTCACCAACGCGGGGCGCGGTCGCGCCAACACTTTCCCGCCCGAGCAAAACTGGAACGTGTTCTAGAGTTCGCGACATGGACTACCGGATGGACGAGCTGAGCCGCAAGGAGGTCGAGGCCGAGCGAGACCTGTACGGCCCGTTCACCGAGTCGCTGCGCGGCCTGGTCGACGTCGCCATCCGCACCACGGTCCCCGAGGACGAGATCCGCCGGGCGCACGCCGAGATCGAGGCGATCACCGAGCGGCTGCGCGGCGCGCCGTTGCGGACGACGTACGGCGTCGACCTGCGCACCGACGGACGCGGACGGGCCTGGGGCAACGCGGTGGTCGGGTTGCGCAACGCGATCGCGCCCCCGCTGACGGTCGTCGAGGAGGGGCGCGGGGTCCGCTCCGCCTTCACGCTGGGCGCGGCGTACGAAGGACCGCCGGGCAGCGTGCACGGCGGCATCCTGGCGCTCGTGCTCGACCAGCTGCTCGGGGAGGCGGCCGGTGCCGGTGGCAAGCCCGGGATGACCGCGACCCTCACCCTGACCTACCGGCGGCGCACCGCCCTCGGCGACCTCACCAGCGAGGCCTGGATCGAGCGGTCCGAGGGCATCAAGACCTGGGCCCGCGGTGAGATCCGCGACGCGGAGGGCGTGACCGTGGAGGCCGAAGGCCTGTTCATCCTGCCCAGGTGGGCCCGCGAGGCGATGGCGAACGCCGACTCCAGCACACCCTCACCCCGCTTCTTCGAGTGAGGCTCCGGGCCGTCAGGGCTGCGCCGGTTCGACGGCCGGTTCGACCTTCACGCCGCGCTGTCCGGCGTCGGTGAGCCGGGCCTCCTCGGCCGCGATCGCCTCGAGCTCCGCCCGCCGCGCCAGCTGGGCATCGGCGGTCTGCTCGTGCGACGGCGGGGAGACCAGGTCGGCCGCGCCGTGGTCGAGCCGGTTGAGCGCGAGCCGGCCGAAGATCTGCTGCTCGGTGGCGGTGCGCTCCTGCCGGCCGCGACCGACGAAGGAGACCGCCCAGTGCAGCACCGCGGTGACCCGGTTCTTGAAACCGGTCAGGTAGAGGATGTGCACGCCCAGCCAGAGGAACCATGCCAGCACGCCGGTCAGCCGGAACCGCCCGATCAGGGCCACGGCACGGAAGCGGCTGATCGTGGCCAGTGAACCCTTGTCGAAGTACTTGAACGGCTTCTGCGGCGGCTTGCCGGCAAGCCGGCGGTCGATCGACTTCGCGGCGTACTTCGCGCCCTGGATCGCGACCTGGGCGACGCCGGGCAGGTGGTCGAGGTCGATCATGTCGCCGACCACGAAGACCTCGGGGTGGCCGGGCAGGGTGAGGTCGGAGTTGACGCCGATCCGGCCGGCGCGGTCGAGCGGGGCACCCGTCTGCTCCGAGAGGGTCCTGCCCAGGGAGCTGGCCTGGACCCCGGCCGCCCACATCTTGGTGACCGACTCGATCCGCTCGACGGTGCCGTCCTTGAGCGTGACCTCGAGGCCGCCCTCGTCGAGGTCGGTGACCATCGCGCCGAGCCGCACCTCGACGCCCAGCTTCTCGAGCGCGCGCTTGGTCTTGCGCCCCAGCTCGGCCCCGAACGGCGGCAGCACCTGGCCGACCGCGTCGACGAGGATCACCCGGGCCTCGCGCGAGTTGATGGCCCGGAAGTCGCGGTCGAGGGTACGCCGGGACAGCTCGGCGATCTGGCCGGCCATCTCGACCCCGGTCGGGCCCGCACCCACCACCACGAAGGTGAGCAGTGCGTCGACGTTCTCCCCGCGCATGGCACCCAGCTCGGCGAGCTCGAAGGCGCCGAAGATGCGGCCCCGGAGCTCCAGGGCGTCGTCGATGCTCTTCATGCCCGGCGCGAACTCGGCGAACCGGTCGTTGCCGAAGTAGGACTGGCTCGAGCCGGCGGCCACGATCAGGGAGTCGTAGCGCGTCACCGTCTCGCGGCCGAGCACGTGCGAGGTGACCGTCTGCGCCTGGAGGTCGATGCCGGTGACCTCGCCGAGCAGGACCTTGGTGTTCTTGTGCTTGGCCAGCACCTCACGGGTGGGCGGAGCGATCTCGCCCTCGGAGAGGATGCCGGTCGCGACCTGGTAGAGCAGGGGCTGGAACAGGTGGTGGGTGGTCTTGGCGACCATCGTGACGTCCACGTCCGACCGCTTGAGCGCCTTGGCGCCGAACAGCCCGCCGAAGCCCGATCCGATCACCACGACCTGGTGTCGGGACCCCTTCTGCTGCGCGGTGTCCGTCATCGAACTCACTCACTCCTTCGGCCCGGATGGCCATTGTGTCGCGACCCCCGTCTCGGTGCGCTACGGGCCGCCCTACAGGGGTAACCACGGCCCCACGGCAACGCATCCGAGATCCGGTGTGGTGCCTGACACCACGGATATCGTGCGGATACGCTGATCTGACAACGAAAACCGTGGAATTGCCGTGGCTTCTCGAAGGTTTGGCTGGCCCCTGACCGGGTAGACGCCTTTTCAACTGTTCGCCACACCGCCGACCTCACCTTCCAGCTGGAGACCTCGTGCCTCTCAACCGGCCTCCCCTCGCCCTGGGCCGCGGCGCTCGCGGCGTGCAGGACGCACGCCGCTGGGTGGCCGGCCTGTGCACGGAGATCGGCAGGCCCGAGCTCTCGGAGTGCGCCCAGCTGGGGGTGTCCGAGCTGGTCACCAACGCACTGCTGCACGGCGAGCCGCCGTTCACTGTCCGGATGCGCGGCACCGCCGAGCACCCCCGCGTGGAGGTGCGCGACTCGTCGGTTGAGGCGCCGATCCTGCCGAGCGAGCCCCTCGACCGGCCCGACGACGAGCTGCTGCTGACGTTCGGGCGTGGGCTGAGCATCGTGGCGCGGTGCGCCGACGCCTGGGGTGCCGAGATCGAGGACGACGGCAAGGTCGTGTGGTTCGCGCCGGCGGCCGAGTTCGCGGACGGTCTGGGTGTCCCCGGCGCGATCACCGGTGCCGACCACTCGCGGGTCAAGGCGGCCGCGACACGCGACCGGGTGCGGATCCACATCCGCGACGTGCCACTGGCGCTCTATGTCGGGTTCCAGCAGCACTTCCGCGAGCTGCGCCGCGAGGTGCGGCTGCTGGCGCTCGCCCACGAGACCGACTACCCCTTGGCCAAGAGCCTGTCCGACCTCTTCAGCACGCTGGACCGCCAGCTGCGCGAGGGCATAGGCGTCGAGCAGATCGAAGCGGCTCTCGCGGAGGGCAGCGAGGTGACCGACCTGGTCGTGCACATGCCGCGGGCGACGGCCTCCACGCTGATGCGCTTCGTCGAGCTGCTCGACCTCGCCGACGAGTTCTGCCGGGCGGAGCGGCTGCTGTCGCTGGCACGCGGCCCGGAGCAGCGGAGGTTCCAGACCTGGTTCCTCACCGAGTTCGTGCGGCAGTCCAACGGCGACGCACCGCTGTCGTGGCTCGAGGCGCGGTCCAACGGCCACGCCAACGTCGTCACCTAGCCTCTGCGGGTGGTCTACCTCGCCGTGGCGCTCGGCGGCGCGCTCGGCGCGGTGCTGCGGTGGGCGCTCGGCGACGCGGTGCCCGACGGGGCCGGGTTTCCCTGGACGACGTTCGTCATCAACGTCACCGGTTCGCTGGTGCTCGCGGCGCTGCCGGCCTTCGGCGCCGTGCGTCGCCACCGGGTCGTGACGGCCGCGCTCGGGCCAGGTCTGCTGGGCGGCTACACGACGCTCTCGGCCTACTCCGAGCAGACCCGGGTGCTGCTCGCGGACGGGCGGACGACCACCGCCCTGATCTACCTCCTCGGCACCCTCGCCGCCTGCCTGGTCGCGGTCGCCGCGGTGAGCCGGCTGTACCCACCGGCCGTCGGTGACGAGCTCGCTGCCGAGGGTGGCGACGAGTGACCCCCCTGCTGGTGGCGCTGGGCGCGGCGGTCGGAGCGCCGCTGCGCTACGCGCTGGCCACGGCGCTGGACACGGAGCGGTTCCCGCGCGGGACCCTCCTGGTCAACGTGGTCGGGTCGTTCCTGCTCGGCCTGTTCGTCGAGGCCGCAGCGACCGGTCACTGGCTGGCGGTCCTCGGGACCGGGTTCTGCGGTGGCTTCACGACGTACTCCGCGTTCGCCGTGCAGACCCACCGACTCGGCCCGTCGCGAGGAGCGGCGTATGCCGTGCTGACGATCGGCGTCTCGCTCGCCGCGTGCACGATCGGCGTCCTGGTGGGTCAGGCCTGAATCCCTAGGCGTAGCCGAGCTCGTGCAGCCGGCGGTCGTCGATCCCGAAGTGGTGGGCGATCTCGTGGACGACCGTGATCCGCACCTCATCGACGAGCTGCTCCTCGGTGTCGCAGAAGTCGAGGAGCGGGCCGCGGAAGATGAAGATCCGGTCGGGGAGCTGGACGGTGAAGGTGCTGTCGCGCTCGGTGAGCGCCACGCCGTCGTAGAGCCCGAGCAGGTCGTCGGGCTCGTCCTCGGGCGGCTCGTCCTCCACGAGGACCACGACGTTGCGGACCAGCCGCGCCAGCTCGTCGGGAATGCCGTCGAGGGCCCGGTCGACGAGGCGATCGAACCGCTCCGGGTCCATGTCGATCGGCATCCCGCCATTCTCTCGCCCTCGGACAAGGCTTGCCCCTACCGTGGCGGCCATGACGCCCACCTCCCTCGTGCTGGACCTGGTCGAGCGCGTGTGGAACGCCGGCGACCTCGACGCGCTCGCGTCCTACTACGCGCCGTCGTTCGACCACGACGGCCGCCCGAGCGACGTCGAGCAGCTCCGAGTCTGGCACGAGGAGGACCGGGCGACGTGGGCCGGCACGGCGTTCTCGGTCCTCGAGTGTGTCGGCTCCGACGACGCCGTGGCCCTGCTCTGGCGCGCGACCTCGACCCATGTCGGGCCTTGGGGCCCGGTGCCCTCGACCGGGCGCAAGGTCGAGTGGGTGGGCGCGCACTTCTTCCGCATCGAGGGCGACCGCATCGTCGCCTTCCGCTCCCTGTCCGACCGGTTCGGCAAGGCGATCCAGCTCGGCGCCCACCTGGCGCCGCCGACGCCGGCGGCAAACGACGAAGGAGCCGGCTGAGCCGGCTCCTCGTTGCTGAATCGTGCTGGTGTGGCGACCCCGACGGGACTCGAACCCGCGGCCTCCGCCGTGACAGGGCGGCGCGCTAACCAACTGCGCTACGGGGCCAGGTTTGCTCCCGACCTCCCGGCCGTGAAGCGGTGCGACTCTAACTTACCGGGCACGGCCGGTCCCAATCGAGGAACGGCCGTTGTCCGTCGTACCTTTCGTACCCCCAACGGGATTCGAACCCGTGCTACCGCCGTGAAAGGGCGGGGTCCTGGGCCGCTAGACGATGGGGGCCGGACTGCGGCACAAGGGTAGAGGACGGTCGCGGTCGGCGCCGCCGGCGGTCACCCGGGGCCAGACATACGTGGTCGTGGATTCGGCATGTATCGTGTGGCCGGTCCGGGAGGCTCCCTGACATCGGTTCGGCTGGCCAGATCGGTGTCGGAGCCCGGAGTGGGGCAGGTAGCTCAGTTGGTACGAGCGTCCGCCTGAAAAGTGGAAGGTCGGCGGTTCGACCCCGCCCCTGCCCACGAGCAAGTCGGGTCCAGGACCTGCACGGACGCCCCCGCCGCACCGCGGCGGGGGCGTCCGACTGCGTAGGGGACGGACGCAGGCGAATAGGGGTCCCCCACCGATGTGACGCACCCTCCTCGCGCAGGAACCTGATGGTCGAACCGATCCATCCCATCAGGAGCCAGACCGTCGCGGCGTACCACGGCGTCCGGCGGCTCACCGCGACCTTGTACCCAGGGAACCTCGCCTCGGTGCGGCTGCTGCGCCACGTGGGCCTGTGCCTGCACGCGGTCGACGGGCTGCTCGAAGGGACGACGGACCTCCGGCTCCCGAACCCACCCCGACTCGACAGGGAGGCGGTGCTCGACGCGGCCGTGGAGCGCGTCGGCGACGGCGTCAGACGGCGGGCTTGACCGCCAGCACCGCGCAGGGTGCGTCGAGCAGGACCTGCTGGGCGACGCTGCCCATGATCATCTTGCCGACCGGGGTGCGGTGCCGGAGGCCGATGACCACCACGGCCGCGTCGGTGTCCGTGGCCACCCGGAGGATCTCCTGGGCCACGTCGGCGCCCATCGCCTGGCGCACCTCGTGGGCGACGGCGACGCCGGTGAGGCGCTCCCGGAGCTCGGCCAGCCCGGCCTCGCCGACGTGGCGCCGGTCCACCAGGGCGTCGCCCTTGGTCGCGTTGACGACCACCAGATCGGTGTCGCGGCGTTCGGCCTCCTCGATGCCCGCGACGAGCGCGGCCTCGCCGTACTGGTCCGGGATGTAGCCCACCACCACCGTCATCGGTCGACCTCCTCCATGGAGTCCTGCGCCGGAGCGCCTTGAGCCTTGCGGAACCGGCCGAGCGCGATCGGCACCAAAATGGCCAGGACGACGAGGGCGTAGACGAAGATCGCCAGCCCCTCGTTGAACAGCCCGCTGAGGGCGCCGTCGGAGAGGTCGAGCGCCTCCCGCATCTTGAGCTCCATCAGGGGTCCGAGGATGACCCCGAGGATCAGCGGCAGCACCGGGATGCCGAAGCGACGGATCCCGAAACCGATGGCACCGAAGAACAGCAGCAGGCCGACGTCGAACGGGTCCTGGTTGACGCTGTAGGCGCCGAGCGAGGCGAAGAAGAGGATGCCGGCGTACAGCTGCGGGCGCGGGATCTGCAGCAGCTTGGCCCACAGCGGGGCGAGCGGCAGGTTGATGACCAGCAGCAGGGCGTTGCCGATGAGCAGGCTGGCCAGCAGTGTCCACACCAGGTCCGGCTGCTCGGTCAGCAGGGTGGGACCGGGCTGGATCCCGTAGGTCTGCATCGCCCCGATCAGCACGGCCGCGGTGGCGGTCACCGGGAGCCCCAGGGCGAGAAGAGGTACGAACATGCCCGCGGCGCTCGCGTTGTTGGCCGCCTCGGGACCCGCCACGCCTTCGATCGCACCCTCACCGAACTCGTCGGCGCTCCCCCTGCGGGCCGCGAGCTTGCGCTCGGTGATGTAGGACAGGAAGGTCGGCGTCTCCGCGCCACCCGCCGGCAGGGCACCGAACGGGAAGCCCAGCGCGGTGCCGCGCAGCCACGGCCCCCAGGAGCGCCGCCAGTCGTCGCGGCCCATGAATGGCTGCCCGACGGGGATCACGTCGATCGGCTTGCGGCGCAGGTGGGCGGCGGTCCAGAACGCCTCGCCGACGGCGAAGACACCCACCGCCACGACCACGATGCTGATGCCGTCCGCCAGCTCGAGCAGGCCGCCCGTCAGTCGCGCTTGCCCCGTGGAGAGGTCGAGCCCGACCAGACCGATGGTCAGGCCCATGAAGAGGCCGATGAAGCCGCGGATCTTCGAGCTGCCCAGCACGCTGGTGACCAGCACCAGGGAGAAGAGCATGATCGCGAAGTACGACGGCGCCCCGATCTTGACCGCCTGCTCCGCGATGGTCGGCATGAAGAAGGCGACCAGCAGGGTGCCGATGGTGCCCGCGATGAACGAACCGATCGCCGCGGTCGCCAGCGCCTGTGCCGCGCGCCCCTTCTTCGCCATCTTGTTGCCCTCGATGGCGGTCATCACCGACGCGGACTCGCCGGGGGTGTTGAGCAGGATCGACGTGGTCGAGCCGCCGTACATCCCGCCGTAGTAGATGCCGGCGAACATGATCAGCGACTGGGTGACCTCGAGCCCGTAGGTCACCGGCAACAACAGCGCCACCGCCATCGCGGGGCCGATGCCGGGGAGCACACCGATGAAGGTGCCGAGGAGGACACCGATCGCGGCGTACATCAGGTTCTCCAGCGTCAGTGCGTTCTGGAACCCGTCCAGGAGCAGGTCGAGGGAGTCCATCACAGGATCCCGTCGAGGATGCCTGGCGGGAGCGGGACGCCGAGGCCGGAGTAGAAGAAGTACCAGCTGCTCACCGACAGGACCGCGCCGACGATGACGTCGCGGACGAGCGTGCGGCTGCCCAGGGCCCACGCGCAGCCCGCGAAGAGCACCGCACCGGTGATCGCCCAGCCGAGGATGTTCACCAGCAGCATGTTGAGCACCAGGATGCCGAGCAGCTTGCCGACCGTGAGCCAGTCGGGCGGCGTGGTCAGGTCGATGTCCTCACCGGCCTCGGCCTCCGCGACGTCGCCGCGCGAGGTGGCGACCGCGAGCAGCACCGACAGCACGATCATCCCGGTGCCGATCAGGTACGGGAACACTCGCGGGCCGACCGGATCACCGAAGCCGACGGTCAGGCCGCGCGCGTCGATGATCGTGTAGACGCCGACCAGGAGGAGGACTGCCGCGAGGCCGTACTGGGCCTTGTCGACGGTCCCCGGCGGACGGGTCGCCGTGTTGTTGGCAGACTCACTCACAGCAGTCCCAGCTCCTCGAGGGTCCCGGACACGCGCTCGTCCTGCTCGTCGATGAACTCGGCGAAGTCGTCGCCTGTCTTGAAGTCGTCGGTCCAGCCGTACTGCTCGAGCTGGTCCTGCCAGCCCTGGCTGTCGTGCATCTCCTCGAGGAAGCCGATCAGCTCCTCGGTGCGCTCTTCGCTGATCTCGGGCGGCGCGAGCACCCCACGCCAGTTGAGGAAGACCAGGTCGACACCGGACTCGGTCAGGGTCGGCACCTCGGCGAACGGGCCGTCAGGGTAACGCTCCTCCCCGGAGACGGCGAGCACCCGCAGCTCTCCGGACTCCACGTCACCGACGAACTCCGCCAGCCCGGAGAAGCCCACGTCGAGCTTGTTGCCGAGCAGCGCGCTCTTCAGCGGCCCGCCGCCGTCGTAGGACACGTAGTTGACGTCGTTGGCGTCGATGCCGATCTCGTCAGCAAGCTGCATGGGGAAGAGATGGTCCGGCCCGCCCGGCGACGAGCCACCGCCCACGCTGACCGAACCGGGATCGTCGGTCCAGTCCTGCACCAGGTCGTCGAGGGTCTCGTACGGCGAGTCGGCCGCCACCAGGATCCCCTCCGGCTCGCTCATCAGCTGGGCCAGGGGCGTGGCGTCCTGCAGCTGGTACTTGCTGCCGAAGGAGTACGTCGAGCCGACCACCCCGAGCCCGACGGTCATCATCGTGTGCTCGTCGCCGGCCTTGCCGATCAGGCTGGTCATCGCACCCGCGCCGCCGGCGCCGATCACGTTGTCGACCGTGAACGAGCCGCCGGTGATGTCCTCGTCCTTCATCACCTGGACGGCCGCGCGACCGGTCTGGTCGTAGCCGCCGCCGGGGCTGTTGGGGATGATCATCAACAGGTCCCGGCTGTCGTCGCCGCGCGTGACGCCGCAGGAGGTCATCGCCAGCAGCAGCACTGTGGCCGCACCGGCGTTCAGCAGCGATCCGCCCGGAACCCGTCGCATTGCCCTCACCCTGCCGGTGGCGGCCGCCGCTGTCGAGGCCCGTCCCATCACGCGGCTGACCCGGTGCCTGCGGTGGCCGGCACCCCGGACCGGCCCGCGACCACCCGTTCGTGACGAGACGGCCCGCGTGACCGCCGTCGACATCGCGCACCGACCCGCCCCGGCGGTAGCGTCAGGCTCCTGCGGGCGAGGGGGAGCTGAGTGGCGGCGAAGCCGACGATCCTGGCGGTGGACGACGATCCGGTCGTCTCCCGGGCGGTGACGCGCGACCTGCGTGCGCGCTACGGCCACGACTACCGCGTGCTCAGCGCGACGTCCGGCGACGAGGCGCTCCAGATCCTCGCCGAGCTCGCCCTGCGCGACCGCCCGATCGCCCTGGTCGCCTCCGACCAGCGGATGCCGAGGATGACCGGCATCGAGGTGCTGGCCGAGGTGCGCCGCCAGTCGCCGGACACCAAGCTGCTGCTGCTCACGGCGTACGCCGACACCGAGGTGGCGATCGAGGCGATCAACGAGATCGGTCTCGACTACTACCTGCTGAAGCCCTGGGACCCGCCCGAGGACCGGCTCTATCCCGTCATCGACGACCTGCTCAGCGACTGGAGCGACGGTCACCCCGACCGCGACTCGATGGTGCGCGTGGTCGGCCACCCGTGGTCGGACCAGACCGCCGACACCAAGACGTTCCTGGCCCGCAACCACGTGCCCTACCGCTGGCTCGACGTCGAGCGCGACGACGAGGCCCGCCAGCTCGTCGAGCTCGCGGGTGCGGAGCCGGCCCAGCTACCGCTCGTCCTGGTCCCCGACGGCGAGACACTGCGGGCGCCCTCGTCGATGCAGCTGGCCGAGGCGCTCGGGCTGCGCACCAAGCCCGAGCAGCCGCTCTACGACCTGGCGATCGTCGGTGCGGGGCCGGCCGGCCTCGCGGCCGCGGTCTACGCCGCGTCCGAGGGCCTGCGGACCGTGGTCGTGGAGCGGGACGCCCCCGGCGGTCAGGCAGGGACCAGCGCGTCCATCGAGAACTACCTCGGCTTCCCCAAGGGGCTGTCCGGGGCCGACCTGACCCGCCGCGCGGTGGCCCAGGCGTCGCGGTTCGGCGCCGAGATGGTCCTCGCCCGCGACGTCGTCGGGTTCGAGGAGCGCGGCCCCGTGCGCGCGGTCCTGTTCGAGGGCGGCGGCGAGATCGAGGCCCGCGCGCTGCTCATCACGACCGGCGTCTCCTACCGCCGCCTCGAGGCCGAGGGGCTGACCCCGCTCGGCTCCCGCGGCGTCAACTACGGCGCCACGGCGAGCGAGGCCGCCCAGTGCCAGGGCGAGGAGGTCTACGTCGTGGGCGCGGCCAACTCCGCCGGCCAGGCGGTGCTCAACCTGGCCCGCTTCGCCAAGAAGGTCGTCCTGCTGGTCCGCGGCGAGCGCCTCGAGGACTCCATGTCCGCCTACCTGGTCGAGCGGATCCACGCGGCCGACAACGTCGAGGTGCGGCTTCGCACCAAGGTCGTGAGCGCGAGCGGCGACGGACACCTCGAACAGCTCCAGCTGTGCGACGAGGCCCACAACACGGTCGAGGAGGTGGCCACGAGCTGGCTGTTCGTCTTCATCGGGGCCGCGCCGCGCACCGACTGGCTGGGAGACGTGGTCGCCCGCGACGACAAGGGCTTCCTCCTCACCGGACAGGAGCTGCAGGCGGCCGGCCTGCCCTGGCGACTGGACCGGGCGCCGTTCGTCCTGGAGACCAACGTGCCGGGCGTCTTCGCCGCCGGCGACGTGCGGCTCGACTCGATGAAGCGGGTGGCCTCGGCCGTCGGCGAGGGCGCGATGGCGGTCCACGCCGTGCACCGTTACCTGGCGACGATCTGATGGGCGGCTCGTTCGAGGTCGGGGAGCTGCGCGGGCTCCCGCTCCTGGCGGGGCTCGACGAGGGGCAGCTGGAGGAGCTGGCCGCCGCCGGGACCGAGGTGACCTTCGATCCCGGCCAGGAGCTGTTCCGCGGCGGCCAGCCGGCCGAGTTCTGGTGGCTCCTGCTCGACGGCACGCTGGAGCTGGTCCGGCGGGTCGGCAACGAGGACACCGTCCTGGGCACCATGGGTACGCCGGGGCAGTGGGCCGGCGGCTTCCGCGCGTGGGACCCCAACGGCGTCTACATGGCGACCGGCCGGTCGGCGTCCTCCGGCCGGCTGCTGCGGGTGCCGGCGGACGCGCTCGGCGTGATGGCCCAGTCGTGGTTCCCGTTCGGCGTGCACCTCATCAAGGGGCTCGTGCAGACGGTGCGCAACATCGAGTCGACGGCCCGGCAGCGCGAGGCGCTCGTCGCGCTCGGCACCCTGGCGGCCGGCCTCGCGCACGAGATCAACAACCCCGCCTCGGCGTCGACCCGCGCCGTCGATGCCCTGCAGGGCACGGCCGACACCCTGCTCTCTTCCTTGCGGCACCTGGCCGAGGCGGGCATCTCCGCGGAGGCCTACGTCGAGCTCGACGCGCTGCGCCAGTCGCTGCGGCCGACCTCGCTCTCCGAGAGCCCGCTCGACCGGGCCGACCGCGAGGACGAGCTGTCCGACTGGCTGTCCGAGCACGACGTCTCGGAGGACTGGCTGGTCGCCCCGGCGCTGGCCGCGGGGGGCGCCGACCCGGCCTGGTGCCAGCGCGTCGCCGACCTGATCGGCCCGGCCGGCCTCGACGCGGCGCTGCACTGGGTCTCGAGCTCGTTCTCGGCGGCCGCGCTGCTCGGCGAGATCAAGGAGTCGACCCAGCGGGTCTCCAACCTGGTGGCCGCGGTCCGGTCCTACTCCCAGCTCGACCGGGCGTCGGTCCAGCGGACCGATGTCACCGAGGGGCTGCAGAGCACGCTCACGGTGCTGGCCCACAAGCTGTCCGGGATCACGGTGGCCCGCGAGCTCGGCGACGTTCCCGAGATCGAGGCCATCCCCGGCGAGCTCAACCAGGTGTGGACCAATCTCATCGACAACGCCATCGACGCGATGGACGGCGCCGGCACGCTGCGCATCTCCACCTCGGCCACCGACCGCGACGTCGTCGTCGAGATCGCCGACTCCGGCCCGGGCATCCCCGACGACGTGCTCCCGCACCTCTTCGAGCCCTTCTTCACCACCAAGGACGTCGGACGCGGCACCGGGCTGGGTCTCGACATCTCCCGGCGGATCATCGTCGACCGGCACGTCGGCGACATCTCCGTGGCTCGGGTCGGCGACGAGACGGTGTTCCGGGTCAGCCTGCCGCTCCCCCGCTGAGCGCGGGACGTCTCAGGCGAGGTCGCCTGCGGGCCGGCTCATCACGACGAGCGCAGCTCGTGGAGTCGACGCGCACTGGCTTCGAGCCGCTGTGTGCAGGCGTCGAGCCGGTCGCCGACGCCGCTCGGGTCCAGCGCGCGGGCAACACCGTTGTTCGGCGGCGCGACCGCCGGCACGGGATGAGGTTCCACCTCGGCCCATGAGACCGGTACGACCTCACGGTCCTCCGGTGCCATGGGCCTGCCCGGCACCAGCGTGACAGTGCCGTCGACGACGAGCAGCTTGATGCCGAACAGCCGCGCGCACAACCGCGTCTCGACGACGGCCCCGCCGGCGAGGCTCCTAGGAGCGGTGTGCGCCATTCGCGGCCGTACCGTGGAGGTAGTCGTCCAGCCGGACCGTGGGCTCGGCCGCACCCGCGGCGGGGTCGATCCGACCCAGCCGCTCGGCGGCCTTGCCTGCGGCAGCAGCGATCTGCGCGTACCGCTCCCGACCCGCCCGCGTTCCGAGCACGTAGCCTGCGCCGAAGACCACCAGGCTCCGAAGCCTCACTGGTCGGCCTTGGAGTGCCGCACCGCCGAGACCACGGCGCTCACGACTGTGAGGGCGGCCATCGACCCGGCCGTGACGAGACCCGACTTGACCACGCCTCGACTCGGCGCGACACCTCCTACTGGCTCCAAGAGCCGTTGCCACCGGTTCTTCCTGCTCAAGAACTGCATGTCGTTCCCTCCCTTGCGAGTCGGTCAGCGCGAAGCGCTGGACTTCTTGGTCCTGTTCCCGGGCTTGCGTGCCGCCCGGTTGAGGGCGGCCACCAGCTGGTCCTTGGTCATGGCCGAGCGGCCCTCGACGTCTTGCGCCGCTGCGAGATCGAGCAGCTCCTGCTTGGTCATCGTCTTCAGGGTCGACGAGGAGCCGACCCCGTTGAGCTGGCGGGTCAGCTCACCGGCCGTGCTGCTGGTGGAGGCCCGGACCTCCTCGGCCTCGGTGACCCGCTCCTCCGCGCTGCGGGCCATCAGCTCGGCATCGGCTGCGACCTGCAGCGACTGGCGGTGCGCCTCCTCCGCCGCCGCTCGGGTGGCCTCGATGGCCTCCTCGGACAACTGGCGGGCCTCGACCAGCTTGTCCCGAGCTGCCTCGAGCCCGCCGCGGGCCCGTTCGTGGGCCGCTTCTGCCTCCCGACGAGCCTCCTCGGCACGGCCCTCTGCCTCCTGCCGGGCACTGTTCACGACCTGCTCGGCCTCGGCCTGCGCCTCGCGTCGAGCCTCATCGATGCGGGCCTCGGCCTCGCGCCGGGCCTCGTCGACCCGGGCCTCGACCGCGCGCTCCTGTTCGGCTTCGACGTCACGGACGTAGTCGCGGCACCGCTCCGCGACCTGCTCCGCCTCCTGGGCCTCCCGCTCGGCCTCGAGCGACTCCTGAACGGCCCGCTCCTCGGCCTCCCGGGCCTCCGCGACCGCCGCGCGCGCACGCTGCAGCCGCAGCTCGATGGAGTCACCGCCAGGGAGTGCGTCCATCACCGTGGCACCGGCGCTGCGCGCCATGTCGATCAGCCCCGTGGCACTGGTCGCTCGCGTGCCTGCCGACCTCGGGTCGAGAGGACTCACCGCCTTGGACAGCAGCCAGGTGGCGTTGGACGGCAGCTCCTTGACACCGTCTCCCAGCGCCTTCGACAGGCGCCGGACCGGACGCGTGGGCTTGATCTTCTCGGGCATGGCTCTGTTCCCTCCCTCTGCCCGATGTCTCCCTCATCGGGGCGCCGTGCTCGGCGCTTCCCTCGCGGTTACCCGGTGACCTGCGTCACTAACTCACCCCCAGGGAGGGTGCGCTGCCCAGCTCGGCCGCCCTGCGCCGTCGGTTCAGGCGACGCCCGCGGGCACCGGCATCGAGGCATCACGGCGCGCGTAGGCCCACCCCGGACCGCGCAGCACGTAGGAGATCCGGTCCCGCCAGGTCTCGGCACCGGCGACGTCGCGAGCGATTTCGACGAGCTCGTGGGTGGCGATGACTGCCGGGTTGTAGGAGTCGATGTTGCGGGTCAGCCCGTAGACCACGGGCTCGACCTCCGGCTCGAAGGTGCCGAACAGCTTGTCCCAGATGATCAGGATGCTGCCGTGGTTGCGGTCGAGGTACTGACGGTTCGAGCCGTGGTGGACCCGGTGGTGCGACGGCGTGTTCAGGACCCGCTCCAGAGGGCCGGTGCTGCGGATCGCCTCGGTGTGGATCCAGAACTGGTAGATCAGGTTGAGCGCCCGGGCCTGCTCGATCATCGGCGGTCGTACGCCGACGAGGGCGAGCAGCGAGTAGGGCACCGCGATCGTGATCGACTCGGCGACCGGCTGGCGGAGCGCGGTCGAGAGGTTGTAGCGCTCGCTGGAGTGGTGGGCGACGTGCACGGCCCACAGCCAGCGGGACTCGTGGCTGAAGCGGTGGTTCCAGTAGTAGATGAAGTCCCAGCCCAGGATCGCGAACGCCCAGGCCGGCCACGTCGTCCCGAGGTCGAGCCGGCCGCGACGGAAGAACGACTCGGCCGAGGTCCGGGCCGCCCACAGCGTCGAGACGGTGAGCGCCGCGCCGGTCACCGCGGCCACGGCCAGACCGCCGTGCAGCGTGCGAGGCAGTGAGCGGGCCGGCCGCTCCTGCGGAGGCACGGCGGGCGCCTGGCGCAGCCCGGCGAGCTCGTCCTGCACCTCGCGGACGTGGTCGGGGACGGTCTGCGGGTCCGGCAGCCCGCCGTCGCGCACCCGCCGGCGTACGACATCGCCGACGGTCGTGAGCAGCGCCGCCGCGGCTCCGGCGGCGAGCAGCGCGCGGCCGTACCTCCCGCGTCCCGGCGTGACCGGGTCGAGCGCCTTCCGGGCGAGGTACGGCGCCACGAGGCTCCCGGTGCCCATGGCCAGGCTCGCGAGGGTGTCGGCGGTCTGGTAGTCGCCGGCCCGGGTCCCCGGCGTGACCGGGTGGGCCCGCTGCCAGGCGTACTCCGCGCCGATCGCGGCGAAGTACGCCGGGACCGCGAGGACGGTCAGATCGACCTTCACATCCGCCACCCTGCCACGGAGTCGCATACCTAGGCGGCGCACCTAGGCTGGCGGCCATGACCGACGCGGGAGGGTTCACGACCAGCCGGAACATGGGCGGTACGGCGGAGCGGGTCTACGCGGCCTTCGTGGAGCCCGCGAAGCTGGAGCAGTGGTTCGTCGTCGACGGCTTCCACACCCCGGCCGACCGGATGCGGGTCGATGCTGTCCCGGGCGGCCGGCTCGACGCCGTGATGATCAGCGACGCCGACGGGACCGAGATCCCGTTCGGCTTCGAGTACACCGAGCTCGAGCCGCCGCAGCGCCTGGTGATGACCTTCGAGGAGCCCGCCGAGGTCGTGACCATCACGATCCTCGAGCAGGACAACGGCTCGGTCGACGTCACCTACATCCTCGAGCGCACCCCGGCACCCTCGGCCGAGGCCGCGGCGGGCGCGCAAGCCGGCGCCGACGACATGCTCGGCCGGATCGCGGCCGGCGTGGAGCGCGGGTCGATCTAGCGAATCAGCTCGCGAGCTCCCGGACGACGTCGAGGCGCGGGATGCCACCCAGGCCCCGCTTGTAGTGCACGCGTCCGGCGTACTCGTCGAGGGTGCGGTAGAGCGTCTGGTGCGCCGACCACGGCAGTGGCTCCGCGCCGTGGCGCCAGCTGTCCCCGAACGCGACCCACACCGGCACCCAGTCGGCCGCGTGGTCCCACTCCCCGCGACGCGCGGTGAGCATCCGGTGGCGGATCTGGAACGCGGTCCGCGGCCCGTCGGAGCAGATCGGCGCGGTCGCCACCGGCCAGAGCCGGAGGTCCTGCGCCATCAGGTCCACCTCGAGGTCGCGCAGCACGAGCGGGTCGACCAGGACGGTCGCGGCGTTCTCGTGTGGGACGCGCTCCATGGCGGAACGCTGACTGTTTCGAGGCGGTGTCGTCAAGAGTCGGTCGCTGGCAGGATCAACGGATGCGCTGGCCCACGACCCTGGCGGCGGGCCTCGTCGCCGCCCTGCTCGCGGTCCCCACGACACCCGGGCCGGCAGCCGCCGAACAGCATCTGCCCGAGCCCGTCGCCCGCGCGGCGAAGGCGCCCCGGCTCGTCGTGGACGTGACCAAGGGCAGGCACCGGATCTCGCCGCTGATCTACGGCGTCAACTTCGCGGACAAGCGCTTCGCCAAGTCCGTCGACCTGCCGGTCAACCGCTGGGGCGGCAACAGCACCGAGACCTACAACTGGCAGGTCCGCGGCAGCAACCACGGGCAGGACTGGTACTTCACCAACTTCGCGGACTGCTGGAGCGACGCGTTCGACTACTGCCAGCGCGGTCAGGACTTCAGCGCGGCCGACGCCCAGGTGCAGCAGGACCGGTCCACCCACACCGCCACGCTCCTGACGCTGCCGCTGCTGGGCTGGGTCGCGAAAGCGGTGTCGTACGCCGGCGACCACCCGTGCAGCTACCCCGCGTCGTACAACCCGCAGGACGACCACGACCCCTACCACTCGGTCTGCGGCAACGGCCGGCGCAGCGGCCAGTGGCTGACCGCCGGCCCGACCACCGCCGGCGTGGCGGTCGGTCCGGCGTTCTCGACGCAGTGGATCGCGGCTCTCAAGGCGAAGTACGGCGCGGCCGGGCACGGCGGCGTCGACATCTACGAGCTCGGCAACGAGCCGGCGCTCTGGGACGAGACCCACCACGGCTTCCATCCGCAGCCCACGACCTACGACGAGCTCTGGACGAAGTCGCGCGACCTCGCGCTGGCGGTCAAGGACGCCGACCCGGGCGCGGCCACGCTGGGCCCGGCGGAGTGGGGGTGGCCCCACTACTTCTGCTCGGCCGCCGACAACGTCGACCAGGGCTGCTCCGCGAGCTCACCGGACCGTGCCGCGCACGGTGGCACCGACCTGTCCGCGTGGTACCTCCAGCAGTTCGCGGCCCACCAGCAGGCCACCGGACGCCGGCTGCTCGACTACTTCGACCTGCACTACTACCCGCAGGGCCGGTACTCCCCCGTCACCGACGTGACCCGGCCACTGTGGGACCAGTCCTACACCGACCCCTCGTGGATCGACGCGAAGATCGGCCTGCTCCCCCGGATGCGCGCGTGGGTACGCGGCAACTACCCCGGCACCAGGCTCGCCATCACGGAGTACAACCTGGGTCTCGGCGTCACCTCGGACGAGCGGCTGCAGAACGTCATCGAGGCCGACGCCCTCGGCATCTTCGGCCGCGAGGGGCTCGACCTCGCGACGTTCTGGCCCGACGGCAGCTCGGCCGTCCCGGCCGCGGCGTTCCGGATCTTCCGCAACTACGACGGCAGGCACCACGGCTTCGGCGACCTCGGCGTCTCCGCCAAGAGCTCCGACCCGGGTCGGGTCTCGGTCTACGCCGCCCGCACGAGCAAGAAGGGCCCGCTGACGATCGTCGTCGTCAACAAGGCCACCTCGGCGGTGCGGACCGCGGTGAAGCTCAAGCACGCGCCCGGTGCCGGCAAGGCGCAGGCCTGGCAGTACGCCGGCGCCGGCATCCGCAAGGTCGGAGGCGTCCGGGTCCGCCACCACGCCGTCCGGCTCTCCTTCCCGGCCAGCTCGGTCACGCTCATTCGGGTACCGCTGCGGTCGTGACCCGCGCTGTCGACCTGCACGTCACCGGCCGCGTGCAAGGCGTCTCCTTCCGCTGGTACGCCGCCCGCGAGGCCACCCGCCTCGGCCTGACCGGCTGGATCCGCAACGACCCCGACGGCTCAGTACGGGCACACGCCGAAGGCCCGGACGAAGCGGTCGACACGTTCGTGGCGTGGTGCAAGCAAGGACCACCGGCGGCCCGCGTCAAAGACGTCACCGTCGAGCCGGCCGACAGTGAGGGCGCGACGTCCTTCAGCATCACCGACTGAGCCTCTGGGTCGTCGTTATGGTCTGCGGCCCCTGGCTGCGTCCCAGCGTGGGGACGTCATACGGACAGAGCAGACGGGTGCACCGTCCGTATGACGTTCCGTTGGCGCTGCACGGGACGTCATACGGACCGAGCAGACGGGTGCCCCATCCGTATGACGTCCACGAGCTGTCACCCGAGTGTCAGGACCGTCGTGACGGGCCATGCCGAAATGGCCCGCATCGACCACCCCCCGGCGTTCGGGCATTTCGGCCCCGGAGGGTTGCCGTCGCTGCCACGCTGGGGTAGTCACTGGTGACACAGGCGGTCCGTGCCGAGAGCGCGAACCGCGCTCCTCGGGAGGGGTGCGAGATGAAGCTGATCGTCGGGATCATCATCACTGCGTGGCTGGTCATCGGCGTCGCCGCGTCCCTGCAGCGTGGGTACTTCGGCAACGACCGGGCCGTCAGCTGCAAGACCGGCGCCGACACCGGGCTCACGATCCTGGCCGGCCCGCTCAACTACGCCGGCGTCAACCCCAAGGTGCACTGCAAGGCGCCGCGACCGTCCGCCTGACTCCGCGCCGCGCCGTCGTACGGGACGGCGTCACGCTGGCCCGAACGGACCACTGGGGACCCCAGAGTGGTCTGGACTGCTGCGCGCCCTCGGTGACAAGCCTCCCGGGGTATCGCACGATGGCGGGGCTGGCTTCTTGGGGGCGGTCTGTGGGGGACTGCGGGGGTCGGCTCTTTGGGGGAGCAGATGAAGATCGCCATCGGCGTCGTGTGCGCCGTGTGGCTGGTGAGCGGCGCGTTCGCCGCCCAGCAGCGGAACTACTTCAGCGACGGTGTGTCCACGTGCGACTCGGAGGCCACGGTCGCCGTGACCATCGCGGCCGGACCACTCAACTACCAGGGGCTCAATCCCCGGGTCTCGTGCCCGGAGCCGTCGGCCTGAGCAACCAGGAGACCTACGCGGTCGCCAGCGAGTCCATGTAGTCCTTGATCGACGGCACCGCGGTGAGGCGATCGCGGAAGAAGTTGTTGATCAGGTTGACGACCTGGACCTTCGCGGACTCGATGTCGACCTCGCCCGCCTCTGCCGCGGCGCCGCCCAAGGTGGTCTCCTCCAGCGCGCCGCGGAGCTTGAGGAGCGCCGCGACGAGCTCGTTCTCCTGGACGCCGTCCAGGGCGCGTACGACGGTCAGGACCAGCTCGTCGGTCTGCGACTGCACCGTCTCCACGGGGATCGACGAACCCGGCTCGGCGGCGTTCTCGAGCGTGCCGATCAGCGACCAGACCTGGTAGAGCATCGTCGTCGGCTCGTCGAACAGCTCGCGCAGGAACGCCGCGTCGATGTGCCGGCCGGTGAGCCGGAAGACGTTGTACATCCGCTTGGCGGCCTTGCCGTAGTTGGCGTGGTCGGCGGCGATGTACTTGCGCACCTCACCCTCGAGGGAGTCGATGTACTCGTCGAGCGCGTCGCCCGAGACGTGCTGGACGACCTTGGTGAACGTCGGCAGCTGCCCGGCGTCGAGGTAGACCTCCTGGAAGTAGGCGTCCAGGTAGCCGTCCAGCGGCACGATGTCTCCGCCGGGTGACTCCCAGGTCACGTCGATGACGTTGCTGGCGTTGGTCAGCCGCTTCTGGTCGGGGTCGGCGACCACCCAGTCGAGCTTGCACCAGCCCGGCTCGATCGCGACGTGGTCCCAGTCCAGCGTGGCTGGTGTGCCGTCCACCTCGACGTCCAGGTGGCCGGCCTTGATCTCGTCCAGCTTCCACGAGATGGGGGCGCCCTTCCTCTGGGGCTCCCCGTCCCTCACGCAGTCGAAGGGGTAGGAGCTCCACTTCGCCTCGATGAACTGGTACGTCGGCCCGCTCTCGAAGGCGATCGCCTTGTCCTTCATCAACCCCGCGAGGATGGAGCACGCCTCGTCACGGGTGGCCGCCTTGATGTTGAGGCGCTGGAAGAAGTCGGCGTCACCGGGATGGGTCTGGATCTTCGACTGGGCAGCGGAGCCGGACAGGGCCAGCGCCCCCTCGGCGACCCCTTCGGGTCCGGTCACCTCGACCACCTCGCCGATCCGGCGGAACCGCGCGAGGTCGCGCGGGCTGAAGTCGAGCATGCTCACGCGGTGGCCGAAGACGCCGTCGTTCGTGTCGATGACGATGTCGGACGTCTCGACGCCCTCCTCCTTGGTCATCGCGGCCAGCCAGCGCTCGGTGTCCGCCTCGTCGAGCTCGATCCCGAGCCGTTGCGCCGACTCGACGAGACGTGAGACGTCGTCGCCCGAGCCGGCGGCCTTGGTGTCGGTCATCCGTGGTCCTCTCGAGGGTGCGCCGGCTCGGCGTACACCGCCCGGAAGAGGGCGGCCTGGTCCTGCGCGTCGGAGAGAGCGTGATGCGCCAGCGGCCGTCCTGACAAGTACTTCGGGCCCAGCACGCTCATGCTCGTCTCCGCCCACGTGCACCCGAGCCGGCCCATCGCGAACGCCTTGATGTCCAGCGCCGCGAAGCCGAACGGGTTGCGGCCCACGTAGCGCTCGAAGTAGTCAGCCACGAACATCCAGTCGAACGCCGCGTTGAAGCCGACGAAGACCGGTCGGTAGCCCTCCGGGACCACGTCGCCGACCCAGTCGGCGAACCGCCGCATCGCCTCGGCCGGCGGGTCCCCCATGGCCGCGAGGATGTCGACCGAGAGCTTGCTGACCTCGAGCGCCTCCTGGGTCGACCGCTTGTCCTCGGGCTTGAGCTCGACGTAGAACGTCGTCTCCGGGTCGTCGACCAGACAGGCCCCGATCGAGAGCAGCGCGTAGTCGCCCGGCGTCGCCCCTCCGGTCTCGACGTCGACGGAGATGAAGCACTCCGTGAGGTCGCGGTCCTCCCCGCTGCCACGGCTCATTGCGAAAGACTGACAGACGTCACTGCTCCTTCGAGCAGAACCACGTCGTCCGCCCCCCGATCGTTTCGCGCCGCATCGGGGCGCCACACCGGGGACAGTGGTCGCCCGCCTTGCGGTGGCCGATGATCTCGCCGGTGTGCACCCCGCCCTGCTTGATCGCGTGCCGGATCGCGGTCTGGAGCTTGCGGTGCAGGGTGGTCAGCTGGTCGCGATCGAGCTCGGCGGCCGGTACGCCGGGTGCTACTGCGGCCTGCCACAGCGCCTCGTCGGCCAGGAGGTTGCCCACCCCGGCGACGGCGTGCTGGTCGAGCAGCCGGGCCTTGACCGCGGTGTGGGAGCGGCCGACGATCTCGCGGAACTCGGCCACGCCGACCTCCGCGGCGTCCGGCCCGAGCGCGTCGATGTCGGGGTCGAGCCGGACCCGGCCGAGCCGCCGCTTGTCGAAGAGGCGCAGGGAGCCGCCGTCGGCGAAGACCAGCGTGAACCGGTCCCACTCGGGCTTGACCGCCCGGCTCGACGCCGACGCACGGCCGGTGCCGACGTAGTCGCCGCCCTCGTCGTCCCGTCCGTCGCTGCGAGTGATGTGGATCCGGCCGCTCATACCCAGATGGATGCCGAGCACCGGAGCGCCGCCCGTGACCTCGCACCAGATCGACTTGCCTCGCCGGTGCGCAGACCGGAGCTGGTGCCCGACCAGTGCATCGCGCAGCTCACCGGCGCTGTGCGGACGGCACACGTAGCTGTCGCTGTCGTCGACGGCCTTGATCTTCCGGCGCAGGGCGGACCGCTCGATGACGGCACGGGCGGACTCCGCCTCGGGAAGCTCTGGCATCCCGGCTAGGTACCCGCACTCAGCCCGGCTGAGCGAAGCCGCGCTGTCCGGCCCCGCCACCGGCGGGCCCAATGGGCACATGATCACGCGCCTCGAGGCCTGTCCCAACTGTGGCCAGCTCCGCTCGGCCCCTCCGCCCCCTCCAGCCGCCGCTCATCCACCTCCGCCGGTGATGTCGTACGCCGCGCCGTATCCCGCGCTCGCGACTCCCCCGTCCGCCACGGCCCAGCCCTCCGGCGGCCTCGGCGCCGCCTCGGTGCCGAAGATCCTGCTCGGGCTCGGCGCCACCTGCCTGCTCGTCGCCGCCGTCATCTTCCTGGCCGTCGCCTGGTCGTGGCTCGACGTCGGCGGCCGCACCGCCGTGCTGGTCGCACTCACGGTCACGACCGCACTCTCCGGCCAGTGGCTGGCCCGACGGGACCTCGGCGTCGCCGCCGAGGCGCTCACGACCGTGGCGCTGGGTCTGGTCCTGGTGGACCTCTTCGGCGCCGCGACCGCCGGCTGGCTGGGCTCGCCGAGCGACCAGTGGTTCGTCGTCATGGTCGGCACCTCGCTCCTGGCGGTCTCGCTCGGCCTGTGCGTCCCCGCCAGGCGCCTCTTCGCCCCGCAGGTCGCGGCCCCGCTGGGTCTCGGGATCGCGATGGCCGGCGCCGGGGCGAACGGGCACGACCAGCTGGTCGCGACGGCGGCCGTGCTCTGCTTCACGGGCCTCGCCCTGGGCGGCCGCGCACTTGGCACGGTGGTGCTCCCCTGGACCTCCGCTGCCGGAGCCGGGCTGGCGTTCCTCGGCCTGACCGGCTCGGCGTTGACGGACGCCTCCGAGAACGCCACCCTGCGCGGTCTCTGGCTCGAGGGCCACGGCGTCGGCCTGCTCGCGGTCGCCGCGCTCATGCTGCTCCCGTGGGCGGTGGTCCGTGGCGCCGTGTCGGACGCCGGCGACCTGCGCCAGCTGGTCTGCGCCGGCTCCGCCTCCGTGCTCACGTTCGCCGCGGCGCTCCCGGTCTTCGAGCACGGCGCCACGGCGATCACCCTGGCGGCGGCGGTGAGCTCGGTGCTCTGGGCGGTCCTGGCGAGCGTGGCACCGCCCCGGTGGTACGCCGTCCCGAGGGTCCCGATGGCCGGTTCGCTCCTCGTGCTGGTCCCGGTCCCGCTCCTGCTCGCGCTCCAGGGCGTGGAGAACCTGGTGACCGTCGGACCGCACTTCTCTGCCGACTGGCTGACCCGGCTGGACCCCGGCCACGCCGTCGCCCACCCGCTGCTCCTCCCGCTCGGCGTGGCCGTCGTGGGTCTCGCCGCGGCGCTGACCGTGCCGCGCAGCGGGTGGTTCGGCTACGCCATCCTCGGCATCACCGCCGCGACCGGTCTGCTGACCGCCGCGCACTACGCCCTCCCGCTGGTGCTCTTCGTGGCGGCGCTCGGTCCGTTCGGTGTCCTGATCGCCTACCCGAGCGCGGTGCTCACCCTGGTCGCCCTGGCCGAGCTCACCGCGCTGGCCGCTTACGTGCTGGCGCGGCGCAACGGCCAGGTCGTGCCGCTGGCTGCGCTCGCCCTCCCCGGCGCGCTGGGCTCCTTCATCTGGGTCGGCGGCCACGTGCTCGGGACGGCGTACGAGTGGCGCTCGCTCACCGTGCTGGTCGTGCTGGGACTGCTGGCGCTGGCGGTGCCGCGGATCGAGGTCGAGCTGATCGGGTGGACCGCGGTGCTCGCGGCGGCGGCCTCCGCGATCCCCGTCGCACCCGATCCGTCGGTGTGGCTGGCCGTCCACCTCACCGTCGCGGGCGCGCTGGTCACCGTCACGTCGCTGGTGCACCGCGACCGCCGGCCGGTGGCCTGGCTCGGTGGGCTGCTGCTCGCGTCGGCCACGTGGGTCCGGCTCTACGACGTCGGTGTGCAGGCGCCGGAGGCCTACACGCTGCCCACCGCGCTCGTCCTGATCCTGCTCGGCCTGGACTGGCTGCGGCGCGACCCGGAGGCCGGCACTGTGCCGGCACTCTGCGCCGGGCTCTCCCTCGCCACCGTCCCGACGCTGCTGTGGGCGCTGGTCGACCCCCTCTCGGCGCGCGCCGTGGTGATCGGCCTGGTGTGCCTGGTGCTGCTCGTCGGCGGCTCCGCCCTCCGCTGGACCGCGCCGGTGCTCGTCGGGTGGCTCGCCGGCGCGGCGCTCGTGCTGCGCGAGCTCGCTCCCTACGCGCAGCAGACGCCGCAGTGGGTGATCATCGGCGTCGCTGGACTCGTCCTCATCACGTCGGGCATCACCTGGGAGGCGCGGGTGCGTGACCTGCGCCAGGCGGCGGCGTACCTCGGCCGCCTGCGCTGACACGGGCGCCGACACATGGCGCTGGAAGACTGACGGTGTGCTGCCACGGTTCGAGGTCGTCGCGCGCCGGCGACCGGTGCGGCTCGTGGTGCCGGACGGTGGTCCGGTGCGCGCGCCGTACGTCGCGACCTGGGCCCGGCAGGCCGATGAGCTGACGCTGGCGAGCGGTGCCGTGACCGTCACCGCGGGATACGGCGAGGGGGTGGCGCTGCACGTCACCACCGACGGCCGGACGACGTCGCACCGCAGCCGGCGCAGCGGCCGGCCGGAGGCACCGGTCGAGGCGGTCGCGCTGACCCTGACCGGCCCGCAGGTCACCGCGTTCACGCAGGAGGCGGGGGTGTGGGTGGCGCGGGCGCGCCACGACCTGACCGACCGCCACGACGTGCACGACGAGGGCTGGCTGGCCGGGCTGACCTCGTCGGGTGACGAGACGGGGCCGTTCGGGCAGCTGGGGCTGCGGGACCTCCGGGTGGTCAGCGAAGCCGACGGGTCGCCGTACGTCCGGGACGGGCGGGTGCTGCTCTCGGCGACGAGCGCCGGGCCGGGCGGCTTCACCACCGGGCACTGCTCGGTGTGGTCGCTCGACCCCGAGACCCTCGAGCTGGAGCACCGGGCCGACCTGTTCCAGCGCCGAGGCCCCACGGGCGGGGTGTACGGCGACCACGCGGCGCACCTGGTCCACGACGGCGGTCGATGGCTGCTGGCGGCCAGCACCTGGGGTGACTTCGACCGCCACAAGCGCCCGGTCGGGGTGACGATCGCCGAGTCGCCCGACGACCTGACCCGCGGGCTGCACGTGCTCGACAGCAGGCCGCTCGCCCTGCCGACGGACGGCTTCCGGTCCGTCGGGGTCTGGGACCCGCACCTCGTGCGGGCCGAGGAAGGCTGGCTGGTCGGCTACGTGAGCGCGACGAGGTACTTCCGCTTCCACCCCGCGCTCGCCGCCGGCCCGTCGCTCGACGCGCTGACCCTCCGAGCGGTGACGCCCGACCACCGGCAGACCGAGGGCACCACCCTCACCCGCGTGGACGGTGAGTGGCGGGTGCTGGCCAGCGACGGGCGGCACCGGTCCTACCCGGTGCTCGACCTCGACCTGCGCGACGTCGGGACCCTCGACGCTGCGTACCCCACCAACATCCCGTGGCCCACCCTTTTCGGCGACCTGCTCATCGGCTTCAACGGAGCGGAGTACGGCGGCCGGCTGGTCGGCTACGGCAGCCACGGCGAGGTAGTGATCCAGCGCGCTGTCAGCTGATCAGTCGCTGACCCGGAGCAGCGGCCGGACCGCGTTGCGGGCCGAGTGGATCCTCGACTTCACGGTGCCGAGCGGGACGTCGAGCAGGGCCGCGATCTCGTTGTAGTCGAGCTCCTGCACGTCGCGCAGCACCAGCGGCTCCACCAGCTCGGGGTGGTCGGTGCCGACGACCTCGAGGGCGTCGAGCAGGTCGAGCCGGCTGCCGGCGATCACGCTCGTGGTGCGCGGGTCGGCGTGGATCGGCATCTCGTCAGTGAGCCGCTCGGCGGCGCGCCGCTTGAGGGTGCGGTAGGTCGACCGGGCGCTGTTGGACGCCACGGCGTGCAGCCAGGTGGTGAACCGGCTGCGGCCGCCGAAGGTGTGGATCTTCGTGGCGACCAGCAGCAGCGCGTCCTGGGCCGCCTCCTCGGCGTCCTCGGGGAAGAGCAGCATCCGCCCGCAGATCCGGCGTACCCGCGGCTGGATCTCGGCCAGGAGCTCCTCCAGTGCTGGTCGGTCGCCGCCCGCGGCCCGCATGGCCAGCTCGTCGAGCTCGTCCGCCTCCACGCTTTCACCCTAAGGGGACCCAACCGTTCGGCCGTCGGTCACGTCAGGGAAGTGAGAGCACATCAAGCACACGGAGGAACCATGAAGCTCGTCTCCCTCGTCAGGGGCAAGATCGGCACGGTCGCGGCTGTCGCTGCCGTCGCCGCCATCGCCGGCACCGGTGCGTCCGTCGCCGCCGGCCACATCACGTCAGCGCAGATCAAGGACGGCACCATCCAGACCGGCGACCTGACCAAGAACAACTTCGCCAGGTTCACCGCCACCGAGAACGTCGTCAACGCGGCGACCCCGGTCAGCACGGACCCGTCGTTCGGGGGTGCCCGCGTCGTGGCGGTGCCCGCCAACGGCCAGGCCGGGCTCGCGACGCTCGTGCTCGACAAGGGCACGTGGCAGATCGACGGCGTCGCGCAGTTCTGGCACGCGGGTCCGGGCACGCCGGCCGGGGCGGACTACGGGGTGGTGACCATCCCGGGCTTCCAGGACGGCTTCGGCACCAACTTCACCGCCGACGTCCCCGACGGCGGCACCAACGCCGCGCAGACGGCGTTCCACGGCACCATCAAGATCACGGCCAACGACACTCCGATCGTGATCACGGGCGCCTTCACCGGCGGCAACACCGGCCAGGCCGGCGTGACGGTCTCGGCCACGCAGTACGTCTACGTGAAGCTGTTCAAGAACGGGTCGCCGTCCTGACCTGGGGGTGACCGGTCCGTCTCTCGACGCCTTCCCCGGACCGGTCACGCGGGCCGCGCCGCCTCGTCAGGCGCGGCCCGCCCAGTCCTCCGCCGAGCGAAACCCCGCGTGAAAGCATGACGCCGTGTCCCTGCCCACCCGTCTCGGTCGGCTCGACCGGGTCGACCGCATCGGCTCGGGCGGCTTCGCCACGGTCTGGCTCTACCACGACGCCGAGCTCGACTCGGACGTCGCGGTCAAGGCGCTGGCCGAGAACTGGTCGCAGCGCCTCGACGTGCGGGAGCGGTTCCTGGAGGAGGCGCGGATCCTGCGCCGCGCCGACTCCGACCACATCGTGCGGGTCTACGACATCGGTGAGGTCGACGGCACGCCGTACTTCGTCATGACGTACGCCGACCAGGGGTCGCTGGCCCGCCAGCTGGAGCCCGGCCTGCCCCTGTCCGTGCCGCGGGTGGCGGACCTGGTCACCCAGGCCGGGGCCGGTCTGGCGGTCCTCCACGAGCACGGGGTGGTCCACCGGGACATCAAGCCGCAGAACCTGCTGATCCGCAGCGGCGGGTCGGCCGGCGACAAGCTGCTGGTCGCCGACCTCGGCGTCGCCAAGGCGATGCTGCACGCCTCCGGGCTGACCCAGGTGGTCGGCACTCCGGCCTACATGGCGCCCGAGCAGGCCACCGGCGGCGCCATCGACGCCCGCGCCGACGTCCACGCGCTGGCCGCGGTCGCCTACCAGATGCTCACCGGCCGACTCGCCCGCGACGGCTCGATCGCCGAGCTCGCCCACGCGTCGCTGCCCCTCGCGCCCTCCCGCATCGACCCGTCCCTGCCGCCCGAGGTCGACGAGGTGCTGCTCCGCTCGCTCGACCCCTCGCCCGAGGCGCGGTACTCGTCCATCGACGGCTTCACCGACGCCTTGCGCTCCGCGCTGGGGGTGGCCGGCCCACCGTCCGCCGACTCCCCTCGGGTCACGCGCTACCAGACACCGGACACGGCGTACGCGCCACTGCCCGACGATACGGTCCGCCGCCGGATCCCGGTCCTGCTGTCTCTGGTCTGCCTGCTCGTGTTCGCGGCGGCGTTCGGCGCGGCCTACGCCGTGGCGACGATGGTCGGCTGAGGGAACCTTCCGAGGCACCCAGGGGATCGGAAGAGGTGTGAGCGCGGCGGACGACGAGGACTTCTCGGCGTACGTCGCCGCGCGCTGGTCCGCGCTGGTCCGGGTGGCGTCGTACCTCGGCGCCGCGGACCCGGAGGACGTGGTGCAGAGCGCGCTGCTGCGCTGCTACCGGTCGTGGGGCCGGATCCGCCGGGCGGACCGGGTGGATGCCTATGTCCACCGGGTGCTGGTCAACGTCCATGTGAAAGGCGGGCAGCGGCTCTGGCACGGGGAGGTGCCGACGGAGGCGCTCCCCGATCGCGGACGCGCCGACGACACGGGCTCGCTCGACGCTCGGGCGGATCTGTTCCGGGTCCTCGGGGGCCTCAGCGCGGACCACCGGACCGTGCTGGTGCTGAGGTTCGTCGCCGACCTCACCGAGCCACAGACGGCGGAGGCGCTCGGCGTACCGCTCGGCACCGTGAAGAGCCGAGTCGCCCGCGCACTTGCCGCGATCGACCACGCCGACCTCATGGAGGGAACCACGTGAACACCGACGAGCTGGTCGCCCTGGTCGACCGGGCGCGTGCGCTCGGCACCGACTCGCAGCCACCGCCCGACCTGCTGCCCCGAGCCAGGACTGCCGCGCGACGACGCCGGCTGAACGTCGCAGCGCTGGGTCTCGTGGCGGGCGCGATAGTTGCGGTCCCGGTCGCAGCCGTGGTGGTCCGGGCCGTCGACGACGGCCAGCCCACTCCGGCCAGCTCGAACCCGACGGTCGTGGACGCCACGCCGCGTTGCCCCGACACTCTGCCCATGACGGTCGACCCCGGTGGGCACGGCTTCGGCCCGGATCAGGCCGCCAGCCGCTTGCCCGACCTGCCGAAGCCGCAGACCGCCTGGGTGTGCAAGTACTCGGCAGTCGACTCGGGCGTCACCGACAACGGGATGGTCTTCTCGTGGACGCGCGAGTCGGAGCCTCGTCCGGTCGACCCCGCCCAGCTCCCCGCGCTCGCCGACGACCTACGGCACCTGTCATTGCCGGACGAGGTCCTTGCCTGTACGGCTGACCTCGGCCCGCGCTGGCTGCTCGCCTACCCCGGCGAAGACGGCCTGATCGGCGTGGTCGTCGACGACTACGGCTGCCGCGAGGTGCGGCTCACCGACGACCCGTTCGTCACGACAGCGGGCGCCGCCGACACGCACGGGACGGTGACCGGGACCCTCGCAGCGCCGGAGGGCATCCTCGACCGCATCAAGGCAGCCTTCGGTCCGTAGACGGGAGCGAGCCGGCCGGTGGCCAGCAGCAGCGCAACAACGACGATCGCCAGGCCGAGCAGAGTCAGCGGACCCGGCCGGGTGCCGAGCAGCGGCCACGCGGCCAGGGCCGTGATCGCAGGGACGACGAACAGGTGGCTGCTCGCAGCCGTCGCCCCGCGACGACGGACCAGCGCGAACAGGAGGAGCGGCGCACCCACGCCGGCGATCACCGCGAGCCAGACGAACGCCATCAGCCCGGTGCCGGACAGCGGCAGGCCGACGTCGCCCTCGAGCGGAGCCCACACCGCCAGCACGGCGAAGCCGGCGGCCACCTCAACGGACGCGATCGCGCTGGGTCCGGCGTCCGGGCTCACGCGGGACTGGAGCGTGGTGCCTACGGCGAGGCCGGCCAGGCCCAGCAGCGCCCACAACAACGACGCCACGCTCGGCGGCCGGCCGACCTTGTCCGCGAGCGTGACCACGACACCGACGACGCCCAGGCCGATGCCGAGCCACTGGGTCGGCCGCAGTCGCTCCCACCCCGACACCGCCATGAGTGCGGCGACCGCCAGCGGCGACGAGCACGCGATCAGCGCTGCGGTGCCGGCCGTCACCCCGTCGGCCATCGCCGTGTAGAGCGCGCCGAACTGGACCGCGAACATCGGGACGCCCACCCCCAGCAGCGCCAGCGCCTGCCGCCCGCGCGGCCAGCGCTCCCGGCGTACGACGGCAACGATCGCGAGCAGGGCGGCCGCGGCCGCGAACCGCCACATCGTCACCGCGAGCGGAGCCATCGTGCGGGTCGCGATCGACCCGACGATGTAGCCGCTGCTCCACGTGAGGATGAACGCAGTTCCCAGGGCGTCGATCCGTAATGCCTTCACACATTACAGCGTCACACCTTCCCTGTAATGAGTCAACCCGTTACTCTGGGCGACATGGAACGGTTCCGCAGGGGCAACGGCGCGGCCTGGCTGGACCTGCTGTCGACCCTGGCCGGCCGCTACCGCGACGAGCAGGTCGACGACATCGACACGGCCGAGAGCCTGCGCGCGTGGCTGCGGGAGTTCGACCTCGAGCCGACGGGCGCCGTGGCCGAGGACGACGTGGCCCACGCGGCCGAGACGCGTGAGGCCCTGCACCGCCTCACGGTCGCGGCGGTCCGGGGCGACCGGCCGGCGGCGGCCGACGTACGCCGGCTGAACACGACCCTCGGCCGCGACGAGGGCCTGCAGGTGTCCGGCGGAGAGGCGGGACTCAGCCCGCGCCGGCCTGCCTCGGTGAGCGACGCCCTGGCCCGGCTGGCCCGGCAGGCCGTGGTCGACCTCTCCGGCCGGGGCGCCGGGACGGTCCGGGCCTGCGCGGACAACACCTGCGCGAGCTTCTTCCTCGACATCACCGGCCGGCGCCGCTGGTGCACCGACCTCAGCTGCGGCAACCGGACTCGGGTGCGGGCGCACCGGGAGCGCGCCGGGTCCTAGGGAGGTCTATCCCGGCAGCAGGTCGCGGAGGCGGTCGGCGAGGGAGTCCTTGACCGCCTGCTCGACCGCGGCGTTGATCTGGTCGTAGAGATCGTCCTCGTTGTCGAGGTTCTCCAGGATGCTGCGCAGGTCGAGGTCGTTGATCGTGCGGACCAGGACGTCGTCGATCTTCAGGGCGGCGTTGACCACCGAGTCGGGGAGGGCGCGGATCGCGGCCTCGAGGAAGCCGTTGAGGTCCGCGTTCTCGAGTGCCTCGTCGACCAAGTCCGAGGCCGGCGGCAGGGTCCCGTCGTCCTTCATCCGCTCCACGGCGGACAGCAGGCCCTCGTGCAGCGCGTCCACCTGGGCGTCCGTGCGAACACCGGGCTGCGCGAGCTCGAGCGTGAGCGCCTCGCGGCTTGTGTGCAGGCTGCACGCGGCGGCGTCGATGCCCAGGAGCACCAGTCGCTCGGTGAGGCCGTCCATTCCCTCGGCCCGCGAGGTCACCGTGCGTTCGGCGCACGGGTCGGCCGCGCTGAGCGGCTCGAACGACCCTCCGCCGTTGGCGACCTGCACCCCGAGCACCCCGCCCACCAGGACGAGGGCGGCCACCGGCATCCCGGCCAGGCGAGCGAGGCTGGTCACGGGGTCGCCTTCCGCCGGGGCACCACCACGGTGAGGAGAGCGAGGAGCGCGAGGCCGGCGCCGATGAGGAAGGAGTCGCGGAACGCCCGCGTGGCGGCGCGCTCCAGCTGCGCGTCCAAGGCCCGCTCGAGCCGGTCCGCGGCGGGCTGCTCCTCGCGCGGGAGACCGGCGGTCTCGAAAGCCCGGTGCAGGTCGGGGACCTGCCCCTCCTGGGCCGTCAGCTCGCGGCCGAGCGCCTGCGCGATCTTGATCTTGTCCTCCGGCTTCAGCGGGGCGTCGAGCACCAGCGAGGCGATCGCCTCCTGGGCGGGCACCTGGGCCTCCTGCAGGTCCGCCGTGAACACCGGCGTCAGGATCGCCAGCCCCACGACCACGCCGACGTGGCGGGCGCCGATCGTCCACCCGGCGTGCTGGACCCGGGGCAGGCGCATCTCCATGGCCTGCGAGGTGAGCCGGTCGATGGTCAGCCCGAGCCCGAGGCCGACCAGTGCCTGGGGCGCGATGGTCCAGGCGAGGTGGGCCGACGGCGGGATCGCGAGGCCGACCAGCCCGCCGGCGATCAGGACGCAGCCCGCCGCGACCTCGACCTGGGCCGGCGGTCGCAGCAGCCGGGCGAGCGGGCGGGCGGCGAGCGCCGCGACCGGTACGACGGAGACGGTCAGCGCCGCGGTCCCCGGCGACCGGCGCCAGCCCTCGACCAGCAGGAGGACCAGCAGGAACAGCGCCGCCGTCAGCGCGGCCGACAGCAGGCCCAGGGTGAGGTTGGGGCGCACCGCCGGGCGATGCCGGTCCGGCGTGAGCACGGGGACGGCGGCCACGGCGAGCGCCGCGGGGACCGCCAGCACCGCGAACGGCACCTGCACCACGAAGATCGCCTGCCACGAGAACGCCTGCGTGAGCGCCCCTCCCGCGAACGGGCCGATGGCGGTGCCGATCACGCCGGACGTGACCCAGGTGGCCACGCCGCGTCGCTCGCCGTACACCGCGACCAGGAGCTCGAGGCACCCGACCAGCGCCAACGCGCCGCCGAGCGCCTGCACGCACCGGGCCGCGATCAGCACCTCGATCGACTGCGCCAGGGCGCACCACGCCGACGAGCCGGCGAACACCGCGATGCCGACGGCGCTGAAGAACCGCGGCTGGGCCCGGGCCACGGTCATCGCCGTCGGCACGGCCGCGAGGGCCAGCACGAGGTTGAAGGCGATCAGGACCCAGGCGACCTGCCCGACCGTCGTGTCCAGGTGCCGCAGGATGTCGGGCAGGGCGAGCGTGACCACCGCGGAGTCCGCGAGCACGAGGGCCACGGTCACCGCGAGCAGGGGGGCCACGGCACGACGCACCCGCTCATCCTCGCAGTGAGGACGACGGATCGGTTCGTGCTGGTGGCGTCAGCCCGCCAGCCGCACCGACGCTGCCGGGGCCATGAACCCTCGCGCGACCTCGGTCGCCCGGTCGTGGGCGGCGCGGCGCCCGGGCTCCGGGTCGGCGGTGGCCAGGTTGGGGCGGAACGCGATGCTGCGGATGTCGTCGACGCCGGCCCAGCGCAGCCAGTCCTCGAAGTAGGGCTGCTGGAAGTCGCTGCCGAACCCGGGGCCGCGGTCGGGGCCGTAGACCGCGCCGGTGTACACGACGGCGACCCGCTTGTCCTGCAGCAGCCCGGTGTAGCCCGTGGCCGGGTCGAAGCCGAAGACCATGCCGGGCTGGCTGACGACGTCGATGAACTGCTTGAGGATGTAGGGCACCGACGCGTTCCACATCGGCACCGTGAACAGGTAGTGGTCGGCGGAGTCGAAGCGCTCGAACGCCTCACGCGCGGCCCGCCACGCGGTGGCCTCGTCGCCCTCGGGGTCGGCGCCTGCGAAGACCGCCATCTTGGCGGCTGCGGCGGGCGGGCCGAACGCCGGCAGGGTGCCGTCCCAGAGGTCCCAGTGCTCGACCGTGACGTCGGGGTGGGACGAGCGCAGCTGGTCGAGGAACGTGTCCGCGATGGCGAGGGACTCGGAGCGCTGGCCTCGGGGTGAGGCGGAGATGTGGAGGAGGGTGTTCATGGCCGTTTCCCTTGTTCAAAATTATGTGTGGGCGCACATAGTTGTATCAGAGTGTGTGCGCGCGCACAAGTCTTTGGTAAGGTGACGACATGCCAGACCTCTCCGAGACCTGGGGCGCGCTGCTCAAGGTGCACGCCGCACTGGTGCCGCGGCTGGACCGCGAGCTCCAGCGGGCCCATGGCCTGCCCCTCACGTGGTACGACGTCCTGCTGGAGCTCAACGCCGCTCCCGGGCGGCGTCTGACCATGGGCGAGCTCGGGGAGGTCGCCGCGGTCAGCCGGACCCGGGTGAGCCGCGTCGTCGAGGAGCTGGTGCGGGCCGGGCTGGTGGACCGGGAGGCCAACCCCGACGACGGCCGGTCGGCGTTCGCCGCCCTGACCCCTGCGGGCCGGACGACGCTGCGCAAGGCGGCTCCGACCTACCTCGCCGCGGTGCACCGTGAGTTCGCCGACCATCTCACCGAGCGCGAGAGCGAAGTCATCGCCGCCGCGCTGCGCAAGGTGCTCGCGCAGGTCTAGCTCGAACCGACGGCGTCGAGGGCCGCGGCGATCGGCTCGAGCTCGGCGATCAGCTCCTCGAGCTCGCCCGGCTCCAAGGCCGTGTACGGCGCCTCGGCCAGGGCGTCGGTCACCTCCTCGATCCGGTCCTTGGTCGCGCGTCCGGCTTCGGTGAACCGACCGGAGTCATCGAGGAGGCCGCGGGCGCGGAGGCCGTCCATGACCTCGGCCAGCCTGGCCGCGGGCAGGTGGTGGATCCGGCCGAAGCTCTCCGCCGGGTAGATGCCCTCGTCGAGTGCGCTGAGCACATGCGACTCCGTCCCGCCGATCCGCTCGGTGACGCAGGCGGCGATGTGACCGTCGCCGCGGTGCTCCCGGAGCATGTTGGCCGCGTGCCAGAGCCGGGCCACGGGCTCCTCGGGCATCTCGAGCGTCCGGAGCCCGGCGTACATCACCCGGCCCTCGGTCGGGGCGCTGGTCGCGGCCTGGGCGAGCAGCTCGGCGGCGCGCGCGAGCCCGGGTGTCTCGACGAGGTCGCCGAGGATCCTGCGCAGCGCGGTCACGCAGCCCCGCTGGCGAGCGGCGTACGCCGCCTCGGGGGTGGTCGTCTCCCACACGCTCGGGATGTGTCGGGCGGCCTCGCCTTCGCCGAAGTTGTAGAACGCCGCGTGGACCACTTCGGCCGGGACCCGGCCCAGCGGCGCGGCCCGGCCCGCGAAGTAGCCGTCCCAGTAGCCCGTGAAGCCGAGCGCGTTCATCGCCTCGTTGGGCTCCTCGGAGAAGAAGTTGACCAGGCAGATCGGCTCGGTGAGCTGGTAGAGGCGTCGGGCGACGGACTCCCGGTGTGGCATCTCAGGCATCTCGGGCATCTCCTCGGTGGTGGCGGTGCCCCGGTCGGCGGCCGTTCACCCCTCCTACGAACGCCGCGCTGGCGATCGGACAACGGAGCGAGAGTTTCTTCCTCCCTAGGAGGACAGCAGCTTCCACTGCCCCTCGGAGACGACCTCGACGTTGCCGTCGACCACCTTGAACGCCGTCTCGTCGTCGACGGCGTACGCCGGGCCGGAGATGGTGGCCGCCCACTCCTCGGCCTCGGCCATGGTGTTGCCCGGCTTGTCGTCGCCGTTCACGTGCGGACAGATCGAGAACTCGACGAGACCCAGGGTGCTGACGTCACCGCTGGGCGGCCGCCACTGGATGAAGTCCTCCCCCACCTCCGGGGTCATCACCATGCTCCCCGAGCTCAGCCCGACCCAGACCGTGTCGGTCAGTGACGGCAGGAGGTCCGTCAGTCCGGACTCGCGCATCCAGTGGTGCAGATAGAGGACGTCACCGCCGCCCACCAGCAGGACGTCGGTGTCCCGGACCAGGGGCACCCACATCTCCTGGTCGATGCTGGGCAGCGCGGTCAGCTCCAGCACGCCGACCGACGACCAGCCCAGGTCGACCATGGGGTTCTGGGCCCGTCCGCTGATGAACTCCCAGGCGCGGGTGCCCGGGCCGACGCTGGGGTGCCCGTACATCGCGGTCGGGATGCAGAGCGCGGTGGAGTCGGCGATCGGCTTGCCCAGGAGGTCGACCAGTGCGGCGTTGATGCTCGGGTTCGTGACGCCCCCCGAGGTGAGCAGGAGCTTCAAGACGTCTCCTCAATGGGTGCGGTGACCAGGACAGGAGTGTTCATGGACCTCTCGACCAGCGGGACCGGAGAACTCATCAGCCACCATCATCGGGTTCCGACCACCCGGTAGCGCAGGTGGAGGGCGTTGTTGCCCTCGAGCTGGCGCACCAGCTCCAGCTCGTGGCCCGATGCGAGGGTGCCGAACAGCGACCGGCCCGAGCCGAGCAGCACCGGCACGAGGTGGATCTCCAGCTCGTCGAGCTGGCGGGCGTCGAGCAGCGCCTGGGCGGCGCCGGCGCCGTGCACCATGACCGGGCGGTCGCCCGATGCCTTGCGGGCGGCGGCCGCGCAGGCGGCCACGTCGTCGTGGAACGTGGTGCCTTCGGCGGGCGGCTCGCCCTCGTCGGGGTGGCGGGTCAGGACCAGGATCGGTACGCCGTCGTGGTGGTCGCCCTGCCAGCGGCCGGCGAGCTCGAAGGTGCGTCGCCCGGAGATGATGGCGCCGGTCGACAGCGCCTCCGCGTACACCTGGCCGTTGATCCCGGGGCCGTCGCGCTCGTCGAGCCAGTTGAACAGCCGGAAGCCCCCGGCGCCCATCTCCTGGCCCGTGCGGTCGTCGGGGCCGGCGATGAAGCCGTCGAGAGACATGGACATGTACAGGCGGATGGTCACGGCGATAGGACCTGCCGGTGACCGTCAACTCATCGGCAGCTCATCGGCCGGGCAGCCCGATCGGGTTGACCGGCGGCAGCGCCGTACGGGCGGCGGCGGCCAGCGGCGTGGCGAGGTCGGCGAACCGGGCCGCCGCGTCGGGGCCGGCGAGGGCCCAGGGCTCCTGGGCCAGCTCGTCGGTGAGCGCCTCCGCGCGGTCGAGGAGGTCGACGCCCGCGGGGGTGATCCGCCCGTCGGCGCCGAGCAGGCCGCGGCCGGTGAGTGACTCGGCGGTGGCGGCCCACTCGTCGTCGGTCCAGCCGCGGTTGGGCTGGAGGGACTCTCGGTCGAGGTCGTGGCCGGCGCGCAGCACCATGGTCGAGAGCCCGTCGAGCCCGCCGGCGAGCTGGGCCTGGACGTGCCCGTCGCCCCGGAGCTCGCGGAGCACGGTGGCCGCCTGCCACAGGACGGCCAGCGGCTCGTCCGGCCACGGGAGCGCGGCGTTGGCCGCACCCAGGGCCCGGCCGGTGGTCGGCGCGGCCTCGGCGACCGCCCGCAGGACCGACGCGGCCTCGGCGGCGTCCTGCCCGTCGAGCAGCCGGGTCAGTGCGGCGACCGAGCCCTCGAGCCGGGCGGCCAGCGCCTCCTCGGGCGAGGCGAGCTCCCAGACCGAGGGGATCGCGCGCTCGACCATCCGCGGGGCGAAGTTGCCGTAGAGCGCGATCGTCACAGCGGCCGGCGCGCGGCCGAGCGGCGCCGAGCGCGACGCGAAGTAGCCGCGCCAGAAGCCGCGGAGCCCGGCGGCCTCGAACGCCGTCCGTCCCTCGGGCGCGAAGTAGGTGACGGCGTGGAGGGGTTCGAACAGCGTCCACATTCGGCGGGCCGGCGTCACGCGCTCTACCCTAGATACGCGCCCGCGCCACCCCTGCGGGCCACCCACACAGGACGCCACACCACCCCCGTGGCTACACAAGGAAGAGCGGATCATCCATGTCGCTGCATGAAGGACTTGACGTATTCGACGCCGGGCACGACCACGAGCAGGTCGTCTTCGCCAACGACCCGGCCTCCGGCCTTCGCGCGATCGTCGCGATCCACTCGACCGCCCTCGGTCCCGCGCTCGGCGGCACCCGCTTCTTCCCCTACGCCACGACCGGTGACGCGCTCGCCGACGTCCTCGACCTGTCCCGCGGCATGTCCTACAAGGCCGCCCTCGCCGGGCTCGACCTCGGCGGCGGCAAGGCCGTGATCATCGGCGACCCCGCCCAGGTACGGGCCCGCGGCGGCGCGGAGTCGCTGTTCCGCGCGTACGGCCGGTTCGTGCAGTCGCTCGGCGGCCGCTACTACACCGCCTGCGACGTCGGCACCTTCTCCCCCGACATGGACGACATCGCCCGAGAGTGCTCCTACGTGACCGGCCGGACCGTCGCCCACGGCGGCGCCGGCGACAGCTCGGTGCTCACGGCGTACGGCGTGTTCCAGGGCATGCGCGCGGCCGCCCAGTTCACCTGGGGCTCGACGTCCCTCGCCGGCCGCACCGTCGGCGTCGCCGGCGTCGGCAAGGTCGGCCACCACCTGGTCACCCACCTGCTCGAGGACGGCGCCAAGGTCGTCGTCACCGACGTCAACGCCGCCGCGCTCGACCGGGTCCGCGACGAGCACCCGGAGGTGCGGGTGCTCGAGACCGCCGCCGAGCTGGTCGCGAGCCCGCTCGACGTCTACGCCCCGTGTGCCATGGGCGGCGCGCTCACCGACGAGGTGGTCGAGGTCCTGAGCGCGAAGATCGTCTGCGGCGCCGCCAACAACCAGCTCGCGCACCCGGGCGTCGAGAAGGCCCTCGAGGAGCGCGGGATCCTCTACGCGCCCGACTACTGCGTCAACTCCGGCGGCCTGATCCAGGTCGCCGACGAGCTCGACCCCCACGGCTTCAGCTTCGACCGCGCCCAGCAGCGGGCGACTGGCATCTACGACACGACGCACTCCGTGTTCGAGCTGGCCGCGTCCGACGGCGTACCGCCGGCCATCGCCGCCGATCGCCTCGCCGAGCGCCGGATGCACGACATCGGACGCCTGCGCGGCATCTGGCTCGGCTGAACCTCACGGGACCCATCTGCCACAAGTTTCACCGGGTACCCGAGGAAACTGCCCCTGACCCGACGGAACTCCATACCGGCAGGGCCAGTTTCACCGGGTACCCGGTGAAACTGCCCGGCGGTCGTGCTCCAAGCTCTGGGGCTCAGTCGCGGGAGGGGCCGGCGTAGTCCGACCACTTCTCGAGCACTTCGGGATCGACGTCCTCTGCAGAGTCGCCGCTCTCCTTGTGGAGCTCACTGGCCAACGCACCGAAGTCCGTCTCGTGAGTGCGGTACTTCAGGTCGCGCGCGACCTTCGTCTGCTTGGCTTTTGCTCGGCCGCGCCCCATAGGGTCAGCCCCCTCGCACACTCGGCCGGGGCAACAGAGGCTCCCGGACTGTCTCAATGAGTTCTCGTGGCTCCAACGCTACCTGCTGGCTGGGTGTTCCCGCACACCCGTGCCCTGAAATCCTCTTAAAACCGTATGAAATGGGCCTCACCGGCCCACGGTCGTTACCAACCGGGGTGCTGGCCGACCAGTTCGACGGTCCCGCCGGAGGCCGTTGCGGCGTCGGCGGCGGTGACCTCACCGGCCACCCAGGCGTTGATCCCGTGCTCGGCGAGCAGCGAGATCGCCGCGTCGATGACCCTCGGATCGAGGAGCGCGACCATGCCGACCCCGCAGTTGAGGGTCGCCTCGAGGTCGGGCTGGGGTACGTCGCCGAGCCGCCGGACCAGGTCGAAGACGGGCGCCGGCGTCCAGGTGCCGCGCTCCAGCGTCGCGTGCAGCTCCTCGGGCATGACCCGGGCCAGGTTGGCGGCCAGCCCGCCCCCGGTCACGTGCGCCATGGCGTGGGTGCCGTCGCGCCGGGCCAGCTCGAGGCACGCCTTGGCGTAGATCCGGGTGGGTTCGAGCAGCTCCTCACCGAGGGTGCGGCCGAGCTCGGGCACGTCGCGGTCGTAGGCCCAGCCGGCCTTGGCCACCACGTGCCGGACCAGCGAGTAGCCGTTGGAGTGCAGCCCGCTCGACGACATCGCCAGCACCGCGTCGCCCGGGCGCACCCGCGCCGGGCCGAGCAGGTCGTCGGCCTCGACCACGCCGGTGGTCGCGCCCGCGACGTCGTAGTCATCGGGGCCGAGCAGCCCCGGGTGCTCCGCCGTCTCGCCGCCGACCAGGGCGCAGCCGGCCTCGACGCAGGCCTCGGCGATGCCCTTGACGATCGCCGCGATCCGCTCGGGGACGACCCGGCCGCAGGCGATGTAGTCGGTCATGAACAGTGGCTCGGCCCCGCACACGACCAGGTCGTCGACGACCATCCCGACCAGGTCGAAGCCGATCGTGTCGTGCACGTCCATGGCCTGCGCGATCGCGACCTTGGTGCCCACGCCGTCCGTCGAGGTGGCCAGGAGGGGTCGCTTGTACGACGTGAGCGCGGACGCGTCGAACAGCCCGGCGAAGCCGCCGATGCCGCCGATCACCTCGGGGCGCCGGGCCTTGTCGATCCAGACCTTCATCAGCTCGACGGCCTTGTCGGCGGACTCGATCGAGACCCCGGCCTCGGCGTACGCGTCAGTCATCGGTTCCTAGGGGTTGTTGAGCACGGGCAGCGCCTTGCCCAAGGTGGGTGAGGCGAGCGTGGCCTCGAGCAGGTGCTTGCCGAGCAGGCTCTCGTCCGGCAGCGGGATGGGGTACTCGCCGGTGAAGCACGCCTTGCACAGCTGCTCGGACGGCTGCCCGGTCGCCTCGATCATCCCGTCGAGCGTGATGTAGCCGAGGCTGTCGGCGCCGATGCTGGCGCGGATCTCCTCGTCGTCCAGTCCGTTGGCGATCAGCTCGGCGCGGGTGGCGAAGTCGATGCCGTAGAAGCACGGCCACTTGACCGGGGGCGAGGAGATCCGCACGTGCACCTCGAGGGCGCCGGCCTCGCGCAGCATCCGGACCTGGGCGCGCTGGGTGTTGCCGCGCACGATCGAGTCGTCGACGACGACCAGCTTCTTGCCGCGGACCATGTGCTCGAGCGCGTTGAGCTTGAGCCGGATCCCGAGCTGGCGCAGCGTCTGGCTGGGCTGGATGAAGGTGCGACCGACGTAGGCGTTCTTGACGAAGCCCTGCCCGAACGGGATGCCGCTCTGCTCGGCGTAGCCCGCGGCGGCCGGCGTCCCTGACTCGGGGACCGGCATCACCAGGTCGGCCTCGACCGGGAACTGGCGCGCCAGCTCGCGACCCATCTCGACCCGGGCCTTGTGCACGGACTGACCGGCGATCGTGGCGTCCGGGCGGGCGAGGTAGACGTACTCGAAGACACAGCCCTTGCGGGCCGGCTCCGCGAAGTGGTGCGTGCGGAGCCCGTGCTCGTCGATGGCGATCAGCTCGCCGGGCTCGATCTCGCGCACCACGCTGGCGCCGATCGTGGCGAGCGCGGCGTCCTCGGAGGCCACCACCCAGCCGCTGTCGAGGCGACCCAGCACCAGGGGCCGGATGCCCTGGGGGTCGCGCGCGGCGTACAGCGTGTCCTCGTTCATCCAGACGAACGAGAAGGCGCCCTTCAGCATCGGCAGCACCTCGAGCGCCCGCTGCTCCAGCGAGGTGTCGGGGTGATGGGCCAGCAGCGCGGTCACCAGCCCGGTGTCGTTGGTGGAGGCCTCGACGTCGCGGGCGTGCAGCGGGAGCTCGCCCTCCGGGTCGGGCAGGTCCTCGACGAGCTGCTGGAGCTCGTGGGTGTTGATCAGGTTGCCGTTGTGGCCGAGCGCGATCGAGCCGTCGGCGGTGGGGCGGAACGTCGGCTGCGCGTTCTGCCAGGTGCTGGCACCCGTCGTCGAGTAGCGCGAGTGCCCGATCGCCAGGTGACCCTTGAGCGAGTCGAGCGTGGTCTCGTCGAAGACCTGCGAGACGAGCCCCATGTCCTTGTAGACCAGGATCTGGCGGCCGTTGCTGACGGCGATGCCCGCCGACTCCTGGCCGCGGTGCTGGAGCGCGTAGAGGCCGAAGTAGGTCAGCTTGGCGACGTCCTCGCCCGGTGCCCAGACTCCGAAGACTCCGCAGGCGTCCTGGGGCCCCCTGTCCTGGGGGTCGAGGTCGTGGTTGAGGCGACCGTCGCCCCCACGTCGGCTCGGTTGTGAATGGCCGCCGGTGCTGAGGTAGGGCACGACGTCATCGTACGGGCGCCCAGCGCCGTCACCCATTCTCCGGACAGGGTGTTTCACCACCGCATAACCTGAATCTGCTCCCTCATGCCCCCGACCGAGGATCCCCATGTCCATCGACCCACGAGCCGACTCGGCGCTCGACGCGGCGACCGAGGGCACTGTCGGCGTGGTGGTGGACGGTCAGGACCGCGGCGAGCCGGTCCCGATGGCGGCGGTGATGGCCCCGGACGAGTCCACGAGCTGGGCCGACGGCACCACCCACGAGGCGCTGCTGGTCATCGCCGAGGGCATCACCCAGCTGGCCGGCTTCGGCGTGGCGGCGGTGAGCGTCGTGCGCGACTCCCAGCACATGCAGGTGATGGCGGTCGCGGGCAACGACGAGGCCCGCGACATCCTGCTCGGGACCTACACGCCGATCACCCGGCTGCTGGAGGAGCTGGAGCACGCCGAGGACTGGGGCATGTTCCAGTTCGTCCCCCACGAGAGCCTCGACCCGGAGTCCGAGAGCTGGGGCTGGGTGCCCGACCTCGAGCCGGGCTCCGGTCCCGACGCGTGGCATCCGATGGATCTGCTGGTCGCCCCGCTCTACGGCCCCAACGGTGAGCTGCGCGGCACCCTGTCGATCGACTGCCCGACCGACGGCCGGCGGCCCGACGAGGGGCACCGCCGGATCCTGAACCGGTACGCCGAGCAGGCCGCCCGCGCGCTCTACATCGCGGTCGAGCGCGAGGCGTTCGCCGAGCAGGTCCGCGTGCTGTCCGCCACCCGTGACGTGGTCCGCAACGCCGCCCGCGAGCGCAACATCGGCGTCATGCTGGAGAAGATCCAGCCCAGCCTGATCGAGGGCTTCCGCGCCCTGGGCAGCTGGATCCACACCTTCGACGAGGACGGTCACGGGCTCGGCGCCGTCTACGCGGGCAGCGGCAGGCAGTACGAGATGCCGGAGCGCCTGGTCACGATCGCCGAGCGCGCCGCGTCCGACGCCTGGCGTCGACAGCGGGTCGAGCTCGTCACCCATCAGCTGCCCCAGAACCCCGGCTCCACCCACGTGTCCGGGCCGGAGTTCGCCGACATCCTGACCTTCCTGGAGGGGATCGGGGCCGGCTCCCTGCTCTTCGTCCCCATGGGCGCCGGCCGCGAGTGCCTGGGCAGCCTGGGGTTGACCCGCGCCCCGGGCGACTCCGAGTGGACCCCGGCGGAGATCGACGCGGCCCTCGAGGTCGGCCGCGACCTCGGCCGCGCCGTCCTCAACGCCCGGGCGCTGGACCGCGAGCGTGAGCTCGTCCGTGAGCTCAAGGCGCTCGACGACTACAAGACCAAGCTGATCGCGACGCTTTCGCACGAGCTCAAGAGCCCGCTGGCCGCCATGCTCGCGAACATCGAGTACCTCCAGGAGACCGTCGAGCTCGACTCCGGGGCGATCGCGGTGCTCGCCGCGGTGGACCGGGGCGCCATCCGCCTGGTGCGCGTGGTCGAGGACCTGCTGCTGCTCGCCAAGGTCGGCGACCCGCACCTGCCGCTGCTCACCCGTCCGGTGAACCTGCCGGACGTGGTCGACGACGTGGTCAACCTCGCCTCCATCGCCGACCAGCGAAGGGTCAAGGTGTCGCTCGAGGGCGAGCACGACCAGCTGATCGCCGCCGGCGACCCGGCCGAGCTCGACATCATGGTCACCAACCTGCTCAGCAACGCGATCAAGTACTCCGCCGCCGACTCCCGCGTCACCCTCAGCCTCGCGCGCGACGACGAGTGGATCGTGCTGAGCTGTGTCGACCACGGCATCGGGATCTCCCCCGCGGACCGGAGCCAGCTGTTCCGCGAGTTCTTCCGCTCGGAGCTGCCCGAGGTCAAGGCCCAGGCCGGCACCGGGCTCGGCCTGACCATCGTCGACAGGATCGTGACCCGGCACCTCGGCCGGATCGAGGTCGAGTCGGTGCTGGGTGAGGGCAGCACGTTCCGCGTGTTCCTCCCCGCCACCTGACCAGTCCAGTACGCCGCAGCGACCCGCGCTGCAGGCACGGAGCGGTACGTTCCAACATGCGCTCGTTGAGCTGCGTCCTCGTCGCCGCTCTCGCGACCACCGCCTTCTCGGCGGTGGCCCCGGCCCCCGCGCACGCGCACGCGCACGCGAAGCCTTCCAAGCCGCGAGCCGAGCTCGTCGTGCGACCACCCTTGGCGTCGTACTCCGGCGGGCAGGTCACCGTGAGTGCGCTGGTGAAGAACAAGGGGAGCAAGAGGGCCGCGAGGAGCCGGACCGAGTTCTTCCTGTCCAAGGACAGCAGGAGGAGCGCGGACGACGCGAGCCTCGGGAACCTGCCCACCCCGAAGCTGAAGCCCAAGGCCGGCCGGACCCTCCTCGGTGCCCTGGCGTTGCCCGTCGGGTCCCAGCCCGGCGCCTACCGGCTGATCGCGTGCGCCGACGCGACCGGCGTGGTGAAGGAGCGCAAGGAGCAGAACAACTGCAAGGCGTCGGGGAGCGCCGTCACCCTGCCCGGCGGGCCGCCGCCACCGGGGAAGGTGAACGTGAATGCCGCGGCGAACGTCGGCGGCAGCGTGGCGGTCAGTGGCGTCTCCGGCGGAGCCTGCACCGGCACCTTCTGCGTGCTGACGTCCGGCGCCAGCACGGTCACCTTCACCCCGACGGCGGCGGCGGGCTACCGGTTCGGCGGCTGGAGCGGATGCACGGGCTTCACCGGCACGACGGCCATCACGTTCACGAACCCGACCGCGTCGCAGGACTGCACGGCAGGCTTCGTGAGGCAGGTGACGATCAACTGGACGGTGGTGCCTCTGGTGCCGGTGGTCGGCCTGGGCGGCACGGTCACCGGGGTCGCCAGCCACGGCAGCTGCACCGCCAGCAACCCGCTCAACGGCAGCGGCTCGTGTCTCGTCGACGCGGGCGTCGGCACGGTCACCCTCCTCGCCTCGCCACTGCTCCTGCCGACCTTCAAGGGGTGGACCGGAGCGGGCTGCGCGAGCCTCACGAACCCGCTGGTGCTGACGAGCCCGAACGCCGGCCTCACCTGCACGGCGAGCTTCGGCCTCCTCTGATCCGTCAGGTCTGCGCGTCGTACGACGCCAGCAGCTCGTCGACCGTGCGCACCCGACCCAGGGCCGCGCGCTTGTCGGCGCTGAGGTAGCCCCGCTCGACGATCCGGTCGAGCTGCTCGACCAGCGGGTCGTAGAAGCCGTCCGGGTCCAGCAGCGTGACCGGCTTGTCGTGCAGCCCCAGCAGCTGCCAGGTGAAGACCTCGAACAGCTCCTCGAGGGTGCCGACGCCGCCGGGCAGGGCGACGAAGGCGTCGGCCAGCTCGGCCATCCGGGCCTTGCGCTCGTGCATCGAGTCGACCTCGATGAGCTGCTGGACCCCGGTGTGGGGCACCTCGCTCGCGAACACGGCCTTCGGGATCACGCCGACGACCTCGCCGCCGGCGGCCATGGCCCGGTCGGCCAGCAGCCCCATCAGGCCGACCCGGGCTCCGCCGTACACGATGCCGATGCCGCGCGCGACGAACCCGTCGGCCAGCTGAGTCACGCAGTCGCGGTGCGCCTGCGGACCGGGAGAGGAGCCCAGGAAGACCGCGACGCGCACGGTTCATCTGATCACGCTGGCCGGCAGCCGCTGAGCCAGGGCGGCCGCCTGGCCGCGGATCTCGGGTACGGCGGTGGTCTCCCAGAGGGTGCCCTTGCGGGGCGGGCCGATGACGTGGAGGCCGGGGACGACCTGCCCGGAGACGTCGAGCACCTCGCCCTCCGCGGTGCACGAGATGCCGAGGCGCAAAGGGTCGGGGGCGACCACGCCGCGGCCCACGAGCGCCTTCAGGAGCGGGTCGGTGCTGCGCGAGACGTCGGTCATCGGACCCGTGCAGTTGACCACCGCGTCCGCGAAGAGGGTGTCCGGCATGGCCGGCAGCGCGACCTCGCAGCGCGGGCCGTGGTCGGTCACGGCCGTCACGCCGCCGTCGAGCACGGTGAGCCGCGCGTCGTCGCGGTAGCGGTCGAGCCGGGCCGCGACCTCGGTGGCCATCCGGTGGCGGCGTACCTCCCACTCGCGGGCGTACGTCGCCAGGAACCGGCGCCGCTCGTCGAGGTCGAGCCGCTGCCAGAGGCTCTGGGTCGGGGCCCGCAGGCCGTCGACCACCGGGCGCCAGTCGACACCCTGCCGCCGGGCCGCGGCGAACTGGTCGCGCACCAGGCCGGCGAGCTGGTCGGCGGTGACGGGACCGGTCGGGACCGGGCTCAGCCAGGCGGTGGAGTTCTGCTCGATGTGGGCGGTGGGCAGCAGGCCGTGCCGGCTCACCATCACCACGCGGCGGTCGGGAGCGTCGTCCAGCAGGGTGATCGCGGCGTCGACCGCGGTGAGCCCGCTACCGACCAGGACGACCACGGCGTCCGGCGCGAGCGTGGTGAGCCGGTCGAGGTCCCACGGGTCGGGCAGGTGCCAGCGCGCCTCGGTCAGCGGTACGCCGTCGAGGGTCAGCGGCGCCGGTCGCTGGTTGCCGTGGGCCAGCACCACGGTGCCGGCTCGCGTGACCCGGCCACCGGAGGCGTGCAGCTCGAACCCGCCGTCGGCATGGACGACGTCGAGCACCCGCTCGGCCAGGAACGAGAACCGCTCGTCACGCAGCCGCTCGAGGGTCTCCCCCAGGTAGGCCGCGTAGTCGCGCCGGGGCAGGAACGCCTGCGCGTCGCACTGCCGCCCGGTCCGCCGAGCCCACTCGACCAGGTCGCCGGGGATGTCCGGGAAGGCGCTCATGTGCCGCGAGCGGACGTTGAGCAGATGCCGCCGGTCGGTGGTGCCGTAGGCCAGCCCCTTGCCCAGCTCGCCGCCCGCGTCGTGCAGCGTGACGGTCAGGTCGTGCGACCGCGACGCCATCAGGTGGATCGCCGTCAGCGTGCCGCTCGCGCCTCCCCCGATGATCGCCACGTCGCTGCGCACCGACTCGGACCCGGTCCCCGGCGCGACCGGTGGGACGACGTCGTGGACCTCGGGCTGGAGCATCCGCTAACTGTAGTAGGTCACTTCTGTTTGTGCACAACGGCACGCACGGCGCGGTAGTCCGTGGACAAACGGCCCCGGATCCGGCTGATCAGGGGCCGTTGAATCACGGACTATCCCGCCGCGAGGTTGCGAAGGAGCAGGGCCTCGGCGAGGACGACGCGCTCGAACTCGGCGAGATGCAGCCCCTCGTTGGCGCCGTGGGCGCGGGTGTCGGGGTCCTCGACGCCGGTGACGAGCACCGAGGCCTCGGGGAAGGCCTCGAGGAACTCGGCGATGAACGGGATCGACCCACCGACGCCCATGTCGACCGGGGCGACGCCGTCCCAGGCCTCCTCGAAGGCCGCCCGCGCCGCGTCGTACGCCGGACCGGTGGCGTCGATCTGGGTCGGCTCGCCGGTGTCGACGACGGTGAAGGTGAGCTGGGCGCCCCACGGGACGTTCGCCTCGCAGTGCTTGCGCAGGCACTCGACGGCGTTGGCCGTGGAGTCACCGGGCGCGATGCGGAGGCTGAGCTTGGCGCGGGCCATCGGCACGAGCGTGTTGGAGGCGCCGTCCACCTTGGGAGCGTCGAGACCGGTGACCGTGAGCGCGGGCTGGGTCCACAGCCGCTCGACGACCGGGCCGTCGCCGATCCACTCGACGGAGCCGTGCGCCCCCGACTCCGCGCGCAGCCGCTCCTCGGGGTACTCGACGGCGGCCGCCGGCCCCGAGAAGAGCCCCTGGACCGCCACTTTGCCGGCGTCGTCGTAGAGGCTCGAGATCACCCGGCTCAGCGTCATGATCGCGTCGGGCACCAGCCCGCCCCACATGCCGGAGTGGACGGCGTGCCCCAGCGTCCGCACCTCGATGTCGGCGCGCACCAGGCCGCGCAGCGACGTCGTCAGCGCGGGCTCGCCGATGTCCCAGTTGCCGGAGTCGGCGATCACGATCACGTCGGCCCGCAGCTTGTCGTGGTGCTCCTTGAGCAGCGCGGGCAGCGAGTCGGACCCGACCTCCTCCTCCCCCTCGATGAAGAAGACGACGTTGACCGGCAGGTCGTCGCCGTACGCCCGTAGCGCGGCGAGGTGGGTGATGATCCCGGCCTTGTCGTCGGCGGCGCCGCGGCCGTAGAGCCGGCCGTCCCGCTCGGTCGGCTCCCACGGCGGCGAGTCCCAGTCGGTCGGGTCGTTCTCGGGCTGCACGTCGTGGTGCGCGTAGAGCAGCACCGTCGGTGCACCCTCGGGGCCGCTCTTGCGCGCGATCACCGCGGGAGCGCCACCCTCGGCACTCACGATGTCGACCGGCTCGCAGCCCTCCGCCCGCAGCAGGTCGGCCACCGCGTCCGCCGACCGCCACACCTCACCCGTGCGCGCGGGGTCGGCGCTCACCGACTGGATCCGGACGAGGTCCTCCAGGTCCGAGCGGAGGGCAGGCATCAGGTCGCGCAGCGTCGCGCGGAGGTCGTCGGTCATGCCCCGACCCTAGGACGAGCCCAGCGGCAGGTACGCCGTGAGGTCGGTGCGCTCGCCGGAGGCCGAGACCCTGGCCGTGGCGAGGGCATCGGTCCAGGAGAGCTCGCCCGTGGCCAGCGCGATCCACGTCTCGGCGTCCGTCTCGACCACGGCCGGCGGCGTGCCGCGGGTGTGCCGGACGCCCGGGATCACCTGCACGGCGGCGTACGGCGGGACGCGAACCTCGACCGAGTGGCCGGGCGCGCGCTCCTCGAGGACCGCGAGGAAGTGCTTGGTGAGCAGCCGGAGGTCGGCACCGTCGCTCGGGTCGTCGGCGACCCGGGCGAGGGCCGCGGCCACCTCACGCGGGTCGGCCCGGCGCAGCCGAGCCGCCATCACTCCGCCTCGACGGCCGGGTAGGGCAGCAGCGCGGCGTAGTAGAGGTAGGTGATCCGGTCCTCCCCACCTCCGCGGGTGCGGTCCGCCCAGCGCTGGATCACGTCGTCGATCTCTTCGGACAGCTCGGCCGCCTCCTTCTTGGACAGCATCAGCGCCGAGTCGGTCAGGGTGCTCTGGGTGCCCTTGACAGGCGTGTCGGACAACACCGCGTCGACCACGACGTGACCCCAGGCCCGCTTGTTCTGCCGGAACACCCGCGAGGCCGCCTTGCCGCCGGGCTGCTGCTCCATGTCGCCCATCTCGACCGAGAACCCGCCCGTGTTCGACACCCGCCACACCCGGTCGCGCTTGTCGCGGGCGGCGGCGGGGTCCTCCTCGATCAGGCCGTACTTGGCCAGCTGCCGGAGGTGGAAGCTCGCCTGGTTGGCGGGGACGTCGAGCTCGCGGGCCAGGTCGGCGGCGCGGAGCGATCCGCGCGCATCGAGCTCGGCGAGGATCCGGTTGCGCACGGGGTGCGCGATGGCCCGCAGGACCTGCGGGTCGTGCAGCGGTTTGGGACGGGGCACGGGCACAGCCTAGCAAATTGCGCAACACTAATTGCGCACGCTCTCTTGCGCATTATGGGTTGCGCACCTAATGTTGCGCATATGACCGGCTTCCGCGACCTCCGCAAGAATCACGACTTCACGGTCCTCTGGATCGGCCAGACGATCAGCGAGCTCGGCACCCAGGTGAGCATGTTCGCGTTCCCGCTGGTGACCTACGCGGTCACCGGGTCCGCCTTCCTGGCCGGGCTGGCCGGCGGGCTCGAGCTGCTCGGGACCGCCCTCGCGCTGCTCCCCGCGGGACTGCTGGCCGACCGGGTGAACCGTCGCCTGGTGATGCGCTGCGCGTCCGGCACCGGCGTCCTCCTCTACTCCTCGCTGGTAGTGGCGGGCCTCCTCGGCGAGCTGACCGTGCCGCACCTGTTCGTCGTAGCGCTGCTGAGCGGCGCCTGCGCCGGCGCCTTCGCGCCGTCCGAGATGTCAGCGGTCCGGTCGGTCGTACCTCGTGAGCAGCTGCCCACCGCGCTGAGCCAGCAGCAGGCCCGCCAGCACGTCGGGCACCTGCTGGGCGGACCGCTGGGCGGCGCGCTCTACGGGATCACCCGGTGGGCCCCCTTCCTCTTCGACGCGGTGACCTTCGCGGTCTCGTGGGTGCTGCTCGGCCGGCTCCGCACCGACCTCTCCCCCGCGCCGCGCAGCGGTGAGCGCCGCAACGCGCGTGCGGACGTCGCCGAGGGTTTCCGGTTCCAGTGGAGCCGGCCGTTCTTCCGGACCCTGATGCTGTGGGGGATGTGCTCCAACCTCGTGGTCAACGCGATCTTCGTCGCCGCCGACCTGCGGCTGATCCAGGCCGGGTTCGCGCCGTGGACCATCGGCCTCGTCTCCACCGCCGCCGGTGCCTGCGGCATCCTCGGCGCCATCGCGGCACCGCGGATCATCGAGCGGGTCCCGACCGGTTGGCTCACGGTCCTCATCGCCTGGAGCTTCGTGCCGCTGCTGGTCCCGCTGGTGTTCTGGAACCACCCGGTCGTGGTGATGCTGGCCCTCTCGGTCGGGCTGTTCTTCAACCCGGCCGGCAACGCCGGCATCAGCTCCTACAAGATGTCGATCACCCCGCCCGAGCTGCTGGGCCGGGTGCAGTCGGTGGGCATGCTGACCAGCTGGAGCACGATGCCGCTGGCCCCCGTCGTGGGCGGTGCGCTGCTGGCGGCGTTCGGCGGCTCGACCACCATGGTCGTGCTGATCGGCGTGGCGATCGCGGTGGCCCTCATCCCGACCCTGAGCCGGACGGTCCGCGCCGTGCCGCGCCCGGCCGAGTGGGCGAAGACCGACGAGACCGAGACGCCCGCGGCCGAGCTCGCGCTGGCCTGAGGCGTCAGACCGCGCGCATGCGGCGCGGACGCCGGTCGGCAGGAGCGTCGTTCTCGTCGCAGTTGACCAGCTCCGCCAGGTCCTCGAGGAGGTCGCGCAGCCGCCAGCCGGACCGCTCGATCGCGTCCAGCCAGTCGGCCAGCTCGGGGTCGAGGTCGTCGCGCCGGTCGCGGTGGTCGTGGATCAGCTCGATGTGCCCGAGGAGGGCGGCGAGCGGCGTACGGAACTCGTGGTTGACCGTCTCGACCAGCCGCTTGCGCAGCGCCTCCGCGCGCAGCGCGGCGTCGGTCTCGGCGGTGACGTCCTGCAAGAGAGCGATCGCGCCGATGTCGGATCCGTCCTCGTCGCGGAGGGGCACGGCGTTGCACTTCAGGTGCATCAGGCTGCCGTCGGCCCGCCGGGTGCTGAACTCCGCGTCGCGGACGAACTCGCCGCGCCGGGCCCGCACCAGGGGCACCTCGTCGTGCGGCACCACGGTCTCCCCGTCGGACCGGACGAGCGGGATCTTGTCCACGAAGGCGGGCTCCGCCTCAGGGTCGTAGACCATGTCGAACAGCTCCTGCAGCGGGGGGCTGATCAGCGTCATCATCCCGTCCACGTCGCAGGCGACCAGGCCGACGCCGGTGTACTCCAGCGCCAGGTCCAGGGGCACGCCCTTGAGCGAGTCAAGCGGCCCGGGTGCGGAGTGCATCTGCCCTCCTAAGGAGCGTCGACACCAGATACCCCGTGCGGTATCGCAACCTCAGTGTGCCCCAGACGGTGCCCGAATGAACCCTCTTCACACGGCCGGTACGGATCGCCCGAACCTCTCCCGCACCTCCGCCACCGCCTCGACCAGCTCCGGCGGGGACTCGACGACGAAGTCGGCGTCGATGTTCGCGAGCATGAACATCGGCCACTCCAGGGTGTCCACGTTGAGCTCCAGGACCACCCGGCCTCGCTTCCCGGAGACCGTCCCCCAGCGTCCGACGACCGCCGTCACGTCCTTCGGGTCGGCGTCGAGGACCACGCGTACCGCGTACCGCTGCGGCATCCGGCGGATCCCGGCCTGGACGAACGAGAGCGCGTCCTCGGCGGGCAGCTCGCGCGGTCGGAAGGTCTGGCCGCTCGTGCGCGGCTCGGCGATCCGGTCGACGCGGAACGAGCGCCAGTCCTGCCGGTCGCGGTCGTAGGCGACGAGGTACCAGCGCCGCCCCATCGACACCATCCGGTGCGGCTCGACCCAGCGGTCGGTGGGCTCGGCGTCCCTCGCCGTGTAGGTGAAGTGGATCGGCTCGGAGTCGCGGCAGGCCTGGGCCAGCGTGGAGAGCAGCGCAGGGTCGAGGGCGGGGCCGCTCGACCACGGCAGCCGCTCGGTCTGCGAGCGCAGCGCGTCCATCTGGCGGCGCAGCCGCGGCGGCATCAGCGCGATCACCTTCGACAGCGCCTGCACCGACGTCTCCTCCATGCCGGGGGTGCCGCCCGCCGCCGAGGACTGGAGGCTCACCGCGATGGCGACGGCCTCCTCGTCCTCGAGCAGCAGCGGCGGCAGCTGGCCGCCGGCCCGCAGCTGGTAGCCGCCGGCCACGCCGCGGACCGCGTCGACGACGTACCCGAGCTCGCGCAGGCGGTCGACGTCGCGGCGCAAGGTGCGCGGGCTGACGTCGAGCCGGTCGGACAGCTCGCCTCCGGGCCAGTAGCGGTGGGTCTGCAGCAGCGAGAGCAGCCGGAGCATCCGGGCGCTGGTGTTCATGCCTTCAGGCTAGATCCGATTGAGGTCAGGAACTGACCTGAATCACTTCTAGCGTCGAGGTCATGACCACGACACGCCAGTTCGAGCCGGTGATCCGCACCCAGGGTCTGACCCGGCACTTCACCCGCCACAAGAAGACGATCGAAGCCGTCCGCGGCCTCGACCTCGAGGTCGGCCACGGCGAGCTCGTCGCCTTCCTCGGTCCCAACGGCGCCGGCAAGTCGACGACGCTGCGGATGCTGACCACGCTGATCGAGCCGACGTCCGGCACCGCGCACGTCGCCGGTCACGACGTGGTGCGCGACCGCCGCGAGGTCCGGCGCAGCATCGGGTACGTCGGCCAGGGCAACGCCGCCGGCCACGCCCAGCGGGGCCGCGACGAGCTGGTCAGCCAGGGGCGCGCGTTCGGGCTGTCCCGCGCCGCGGCGTACGCCCGGGCCGAGGAGCTGCTCGACGTCTTCGACCTCAGCGAGCACGGCATGCGGCCGGTCTCGACCCTCTCCGGCGGCCAGCGCCGCCGGCTCGACGTCGCGATCGGGCTGGTGCACACGCCGCGCGTGCTCTTCCTCGACGAGCCGTCGACCGGGCTCGACCCGCAGAACCGCGCGAACCTGCAGGAGCAGGTTCGACGGCTCCACCAGGAGCAGGGCACCACGATCGTGCTCACCACGCACTACCTCGAGGAGGCCGACGCGATCGCCGACCGGGTCATCGTCATCGACCACGGCCGGGTGATCGCCGACGACACCGCCAGCCGGCTGAAGTCCGGCCTCGGCGACCTGGTGACGCTCGGCTTCGGCTCCGAGGCCGACGCGGTGCTGGCCGCCGAGGGCGCCTCGTGGGCCTGACCGTGGGGGAATGGGCGACAACGCGTCGGTCGAACGGACCGGCACGACGGTCCGGGCCCGGGCGGCGGGCGCGGCGGACCGGGTCGCCAGGTTCGTCACCGACCTCGAGGTCGCCGGCGCGACCGTACGCCGGATCGAGGTCGCCGGCGCGACGCTCGACGACGTGTTCCTGGAGCTGACCGGCCGCAGCCTGCGCGAGAGCAACGAGACCACCGACGACCGAGCGAAGGGAGAAGCAGCATGACCGCCACCATCGAGACCCCCGTCGTCATCCGACCCCGCGAGGTGAGCCTGCCCAAGGCGCCCGGCGTCGTGGCCGACACCTGGAACGTCATGGTCCGCGAGCTGCGGCCGGTCTTCCGCGAGCCGGCGTCGGTGCTGTTCGCCATGGTGCAGCCGCTGGTCTTCCTCGGCCTGTTCGCGCCGCTGCTGCCGAAGGTCGAGGACGGCTCGGCCCTGCAGTGGTTCGTGCCCGGCATCATCGCGATGACCGCGCTGATGGGCGCGTCGTTCACCGGCGCCAACCTGACCCAGGAGATCGTGACCGGCTCGCACGAGCGGCTGCTGGTCTCGCCGCTGTCGCGGTCCTCGCTGCTGATCGGGCGGGCGCTCAAGGAGATCGTGCCGATGCTGATGCAGGCCGCGATCATCGTGATCGTCGTGACGCCGTTCAGCTTCGACCTGCACCTCGCGCACGTGCTGGTGGGCGTGGTCGTGCTGGCCGGGTTCAGCATCGGGGTCGGCGCGCTCAGCTTCGCGCTGGCGCTGGTCTCGAAGGACCAGGACTGGCTGTTCTGGACGGTCCAGCAGACCCTGATCTTCCCGGTGCTGCTGCTGGCCGGCGTACTGCTGCCGCTCGAGGGCGCACCCGGCTGGCTGCGGGCGCCTCGACCTCAACCCGCTGAAGTACGTCGTCGAGGCGGAGCGCGCGCTGTTCGCGGGCACGTTCCCGGTCGACACCGTGGCCTACGGCGCCCTGGCCTCCGCGATCGTCGCGGCGTTCGGCCTTGGGTCGGCCTGCGGGCGATGCGCGCCTCCAGCTGACCGACCCGTCACTTCTGCCGTCACGCTGACCCGCCGCGTTCTAGTACTGGCGGGTCAGCGTCGTCGGCGTCGGTCCTAGGCTGCCGGCCGTGACACAGGCGCTGCACGAGCCGCTCGAGGCACCGGCGGTCAGGGAGACCGTCGAGGAGCTGTACGGGCGGATCGAGGCGCGGTTCCCCAAGCGGGGGCTGCTGGGCGTGTGCGGCGACCTGCTCCAGCTGGTCGACGCAGGTGCAGTCGTCGGCCGGTCAGGGTCAGCGCCAGATCCGGATGGTGCGGGTCGCCTCGCGGGTGGTCATGGCCGTTCGTGGTCGTGGTGACGATGCTCGCGCTGCTGCTGGCGCTGCACGACGCGTTCTTCGACGACGACGTCAAGAACTCGATCGACGTGCTCGGACTGGCCGAGACGGCGATCAGCGACATCGTCTACGCCGCCATCGCCATCTTCTTCCTCTGGTCCTTCCCCGAGCGGCTGCAGCGCAGCCGGCTGCTGAACCTTCTGCACCAGCTCCGGTCGACGGCGCACGTCATCGACATGCACCAGCTGACCAAGGACCCCGAGCAGCTCAAGCCGAGCTGGGTGCCGACCGCCAAGAGCACCAAGCTCGACATGAACCGCGACCAGGTGGAGCGCTACCTCGACTACTGCTCGGAGATGCTCAGCCTGGTCGGCAAGACCGCCGCGCTGTGCGCCGAGGAGTCGCGCGACTCGCTGATCCTCGAGACCGTCGCGACGGTCGAGACCCTGACGGTCGGGCTGTCCCGCAAGATCTGGCAGAAGATCTCCAACCTGCCTCCCGGCGAGGCACCGAAGGGAGCCACCGTCCCATGATCATGAGGACCTGGCGTGGTGTCGTACGCCGCCCGGACGCAGACAGGTACGCCGACTACATCCGGGACACCGGGTTCGCGGAGTACGGCGAGACACCCGGCAACCGCGGCGCCTGGCTGCTGCGCCGCGACGAGGGTGACGAGACCGAGTTCGTCACGCTGTCGCTGTGGGAGTCGCGCGAGGCGATCGTCGCGTTCGCCGGCGAGGACATCGAGGCGGCCGTCCTCTACCCGGAGGATGCGAAGTACCTGCTCGGCGAGTCGACGATCACGCACCACGACGTAGCCGACGTCGTGGAGCCGCCCGCCTGACTCAGCCGATCCCGTCGAGGATCTCGAGCGTACAGCCGCCACGCGTCCGTCGTCGGGTCGATGACGACGAAGTGGTCGCCGGCCACCTCGACCATGGTCGCCTGCGCGCCGGCGGCGGTGGCCGCCGCGACGTAGTCGAGCGACTGGCTGATCGGCACGATCACGTCGTCGGTCGCCGTGCACGCACCAGACCGGTACGTCGAGGGGCAGCTGCTGGGTCGGGTCGGCATCGGCGTCGGCGGGACCGGCCGCGGTGGCCGAGGAGGGCCTGCACCGCGCCGCCACCCAGACCCTCGCGGTCGGCCGCGACCAGGTCGAGGACTCCCGCCTGCGAGATCACGTGCGTCACCGCGTCGACCGCGTGTCCGGCCCAGGCCGCGAGGTGCCCACCGGCCGAGTGGCCGAGGGTGACGACCCGGGTCAGGTCGAGGTCGCGGTCGTCGAGGGTGCCGATCGCCGCGCCCACGTCGTCGAGCGTGCTCGGGACGCCGCCGCCTCCCCCAGAGTCAGCCGGGCCGACCCGCCGGTACTCGATGTTGAGCGCCGCCCAGCCCTTCTCCACCAGGTCGGCCGCGAGCGGCCGGCCCAGCGAGAGGTCGTACGCCGCCTTCCAGAAGCCGCCGTGGATCACCACGACGACGCCACGCGGCGTGCCGTCGGGGACGGTGAGCTCGACGTACTGGCTCGGGTCGTCGCCGTACTTGATCGTCTCGGTCCCCGATGCCGCCACAGGCTCCTCCTCGTCCGTGCACGCCGACAGCGCGACGAGCGCCGCACCCAGCCCGGGAAGACCGAGCAGGGTGCGGCGTCTCACGACCCCAATGAAACCTCAGCCGGTCTGCAGGACCGTCCAGGTCTCGGCACCCGGCGAGGTCGGCGCCGGCACCGCCCCGCCCGGGCAGGTGATGCCGACCTGCCCGGCGTGCGCGCCCTTGGCCATCACGAAGGTCGTGGTGAGCTGGACGGGCCGGGTGTTGGCCGAGCCCGGGACGTTGGTCCGGGTGCCCGGGATCGGGACCGTGTCGATGTAGAGCCCCACCGACGGGGTGGCGTTGCCGGGGCAGTTGGCGGACAGCGCCGGGATGAAGACCGTGACCGAGGTGCGGGACTTGTTCGGCAGGTTGAAGGAGTATGGCGCCACGCTCACCACGTCGGGCGTGGCCGCAGGAGGAGTCACCGCGCTGAGAGTGCTGCTCTGGACGTAGGTCGGCTTGTCCATGTCCTTGTTCTTGATGGCGCCGTTCTTGATCTTGGTCGAGGTGACCGCGTTGGCGTGCAGCTTGGCCGCGGTCACCGACCCGTTGGGGATCGAGCCGGCGGCATAGGCCGTGCTGGTGCCCAGTGCCACCAGCAGGGCGAGGTAGGCGACAACGTTGTGTCGCAGGTGCGTGAGCAGCTTCAGGGGCATGGGGTCCACCTTCATTTTCGTGGCGCCGGTCCGAGTTCTGCCGGCGCTTCGCTTGGTTGACGGTGCTCATTCCCCCGTTGGTTGGGTCTCACGCTCCCATGACTCAGTCGAAACGCCCCTGCCTGCCCCGCTTGATGTCCCCGCGGCGCTTCTTCTCGGCCAGCCGCCGCTCCTTCGAGCCGCGGGTGGGGCGGGTCGGCCGGCGCCTGCGCGGCGGCGCCGCGGCCGCCCGCCGTAGTACGTCGGCGAGCCGCTGCCGGGCCGCCCGGCGGTTGTCGAGCTGGGCCCGGTGCTCGCTCGCGGTCACGGTCAGCACGCCGTCGACCAGCCGTGAGGCGAGCCTGTCGAGGACCCGCGAGCGCAACCGGTCCGGTACGGCGCCCGGCCGGGTCACGTCGACGGACAGCTCGACGCGGGAGTCGGTGGTGTTGACGCCCTGGCCACCCGGGCCGGACGAGCGCGAGAACCGCTCGGTGAGCTCGCCGCCCGGGATCACCCAGTCCTCGGCGACCACGAGCTCGTCGGCCACGTCAGCACCCTAGACGCGTGGGGCGAGCAGAAGCGTGTTCGGAAACCCGGTGATGCCGCGGTCAGACGTCGGTGGGCGGGGTCAGTGCGTCTATGAAGCGACGCATCGCGGTGGGGTCGGAGTCCGCGTGGGCCGGCACGAGCTGTCCGATCGAGACGGCCACGCATTGCGGATCGCGCCACAGCACGGCCAGCGCTGCTCCGAGCTGGGCCAGGGTGGGCCCGCTGTTGCGTCCGTTCACGTTCTCAGCGAGCGGCGCGTCAAGGCGCGGTCCGATGACACCTACCTCCAGCTCGATCCGGCGGTCAGGAGGCAGACCACGCCGCCCGTGACGGAGCGGTCAGGGACCGCCGCGCCAGTGGTCGATACGACGGTGGTCGGGCAGGAAGCCGTTGCGGACGCCCCACAACACTGCTTGGGTCCGGCTTTCGACTTCGAGCTTGCGGTACAGCCCGCGGATGTAGGACTTGACGGTGTTGGGACTCAGGTAGGTCAGTGCCGCGATCTCGGCGTTGTTCTTGCCCTGGGTGATGAGGGCGAGGATCTCGGACTCTCGATCGGTGAGGCCCTCGCCCCGGCCGGGCCAGTCGCCGCCCTGGCTCCTGGCCTTCGCCGGCGACGGACTCACCACGATCTCGCCGGCGTGGACGGCCTCGAGGGCGGCCACCAGCTCGCGGGCGGTGAGCGCCTTGGAGAGATAGCCGTGCACGCCGAGGTCGCGAGCCATCGAGAGGAGCTCGGGGTGGAAGTTCCAGGTGTAGACCACGACCCGCTGTGCGCGCGGGTTGTCGATGAGCGTCTTGACCTCGTCGTGGTCCGACTCGGGCTGAGCGAAGGAGTCGTAGAGCGCGATGTCCACGTCGTCCTCGACCGCCTTGTTGGTATCGAGCTCGGCCACGACGACGCGGTCGCGGTACGGCTCGAGCATGTTGGCCACCCCGATGACCACGACGTCGTAGTCGTCGACGAGGGCGACCTGGATGGGACCTCCTCGGCTGCTCACGGGCACAGAGTAAACCCACCTAGGGGTGTGTCGCACCCCTCTTGGGGGTGGTTATCTGTACCCAAGGCCGGCGATCAGTCGGCCGTCTCGAGGGAAAGGCATTCTCATGCTCGGACTCATCCTCACCATCATCATCGTCGGCGCGATCGCCGGCTTCGTGGCCCGTCTGCTCGTGCCCGGGCGCCAAGACCTCTCGGTGGTGGCGACCATCGCACTGGGCATCGTCGGCTCGCTGGTCGGCGGGCTCCTGGGCTACCTGCTGTTCCACAAGGACGCCGACGACGGCCTGCTGCAGCCCTCCGGCATCATCGGCTCGATCGTCGGCGCAGTGATCGCGCTGCTGATCTGGCAGATGTCGCAGCGTCGCAGCTCCGCCCACGTCTGACGCCACGCTCGAGCCCCCACCAGGCCGGGGCCGCCCCGCGGGCGGCCCCGGCCGCTTTCTGGTCGGGCTTCCCGCGGGCTGGCGCACGGCACGCGTAGTCGACGGGGCGGAGCACGGGGGCGGGCGCGCACAACTACTGCCTGACGACCCTTGCGTTCGAACATATGTTCGACTAGCCTGGCCGCACGATGACCTTGACGGCCGACACCGCCCCACCGATGACGCTTGGCCGCCACCGACGTCGGGTCAGGGCCAACAGATTGTTGCGAGGTTTCGACACCGTCGGCGCTACCTCGTCGTCTAATCCGGCACCTACCTCTGGACCGACCCCCACGGCCTGCACTACCTGCGCACTCCCGACGGGACTACCGCAGTCGCCTGAGGGCACTCAGCCCAGTGCGTCGGGGAGCGTGCGGGTCCAGGTGTCGCGCAGCAGCGGCAGCTCGACGTCGAAGACCCCGTCGACCGAGAGCGTCTCGCCGCCGGTGCGGCCGAGCTCGGTGACGGGTACGCCGTGGCGCCCGGCCAGCTCGGTCAGCCGCCCGACGTCCGTCGCGGGCACGGTCACGACCGCGCGTCCCGCCGACTCCGAGAACAGCGCGACGAACGGATCGCCCTCGAGCGAGACCCGGGCACCGACCCCGTTGCGCAGCACCGACTCGACCAGCGTCTGGGCGAGTCCGCCGTCGGACAGATCGTGCGCGGACGTGACGAGCCCGACCGCCTCCTTGAGCAGCTCGGCCAGTGCCTTCTCGCGCGCCAGGTCGACCGCCGGAGGCAGACCGCCGAGGTGCTTGTGCACCACGTGCGCCCACTCCGACCCGGACAGCTCCTCGCGGGTGTCACCCAGCAGCAGCACGGTCTCGTCGGCGGCGACGAAGCCGGTCGGCGTACGCCGTGACACGTCCTCGATCACGCCGAGCACCGCCACCACCGGCGTGGGCAGGATCGCGGTCTCGCCGGTCTGGTTGTAGAGGCTGACGTTGCCGCCGGTGACCGGGATGCCGAGCTCGACGCAGGCGTCCTTGAGCCCTCGGCACGCCTCGGCGAACTGCCACATCACGCCCGGGTCCTCCGGCGACCCGAAGTTGAGGCAGTCCGAGATGGCCAGCGGCACCGCGCCGCCGGTGGCCACGTTGCGATAGGCCTCGGCGAGGGCGAGCTGCGCCCCGGCGTACGGATCCAGGGCAGCGAACCGCCCGTTGCAGTCCGTCGCCACCGCGACGCCGAGCCCGGTCTCCTCGTCGACGCGCACCATCCCGCTGTCGGACGGCTGCGCGAGCACCGTGTTGCCGCGGACGTAGCGGTCGTACTGGTCGGTGATCCACGACTTGTCGCAGAGGTTCGGGCTCCCGGCCAGGCGAAGCAGCGTCTCGCGCAGCTCCTCGCCGGTGGCCGGCCGCGGCAGCGCCTCGGCGCGGTCGGCCTGCAGCGCGTCCTGCGAGTCGGGACGGGCGAACGGGCGCTGGTACGTCGGACCGTCGTGCGCCACGCTCCGCGGCGGCACGTCCACGACCCGCTCGCCGTGCCAGTCGATCTGGAGCCGGCCGGTGTCGGTGACCTCGCCGATGACGGTCGCGTCGACCTCCCACTTGCCGCAGATGGCGAGGAAGGCGTCGACGTCGGCGGGCTCGACCACCGCCATCATCCGCTCCTGCGACTCGCTCATCAGGATCTCCTCCGGCGCGAGCGTGGAGTCGCGCAGCGGTACCGAGTCGAGCTCCACGTGCATGCCGCCGTCACCGGCCGAGGCGAGCTCGGAGGTGGCGCACGAGAGGCCGGCGCCGCCCAGGTCCTGGATGCCGCTGACCAGTCCGGCCGCGAACAGCTCGAGGGTGCACTCGATCAGCAGCTTCTCCATGAACGGGTCGCCGACCTGCACGCTCGGCCGCTTCGCGGGGCCCCCCGCGCCGGAGGCGCTGTCAGATGCAGCCTCGAACGTCTCGCTGGCGAGGACAGAGACTCCGCCGATGCCGTCGCCTCCGGTCTTCGCGCCGTACAAAATCACCTGGTTACCGACGCCGCTGGCCTTCGCGAGATGCAGGTCCTCGTGTCGGAGCACGCCGACGCAGAGCGCGTTGACGAGCGGGTTGCCGAGGTAGCTCGCGTCGAAGACCGCCTCGCCGCCGATGTTGGGGAGGCCGAGGCAGTTGCCGTAGCCGCCGACGCCGGCCACGATCCCGGGCAGCACCCGGTGGGTGTCGTCGGCGTCGAGCGGGCCGAAGCGCAGCGGGTCCATCACGGCGACGGGCCGCGCTCCCATGGCCAGGATGTCGCGGACGATGCCGCCGACGCCGGTCGCGGCGCCCTGGTAGGGCTCGACGTACGACGGGTGGTTGTGCGACTCCACCTTGAACGTCACGGCGTAGCCCTGGCCGATGTCGATGACGCCGGCGTTCTCGCCGATGCCGGCCAGCATCTTTCCGACCGGGGTCTCCTGCGGGATCTCGGAGAACTGCTTGAGGTGCACCTTGGAGCTCTTGTAGGAGCAGTGCTCGCTCCACATCACGCTGTACATCGCGAGCTCGGAGCTGGTCGGGCGGCGACCGAGGATCTCGCGGATCCGCGCGTACTCGTCGGCCTTGAGGCCGAGATCGGCCCACGGCTGGTCGCGACTCGCGTCCTCCGCGGCGACCGAGACGGTGTCGAGAAGGGGCACGGTCGGGGCAGCGGCCTCGGGCACGTGCCCAATCTACCGACGTACGCCGCGGATCAGCCGACCGGTGCGCCCCTCAGCTGGTCGTAGGGGCGCGGGGACAGCGCCTGTACGTCCGCGGCGGTCGGCGAGACGCTGGCCGGGAAGGTCACGGTGGAGCTCAGCGGCTCGTCGACGAAGAGGTTCGCGGACTTCACCGTGTCCCCCTGGACACCGAAGAACCCGTAGGCCACCGGACGCCCGTCGGGGGCCTCGGCCTCGGTGGGCGCGAGCCCCTGCGCGCCGTAGAACTCCTGGCCGTCCTCGACCGAGCGCCACTGGAAGTAGCCGACCCCGATCCGGGTGCCGTCCACGAGCACGTGCCGGCAGAGCACGCGCAGCACCGACCCGTCGGCGCCGTCCTTGGTGACCTTGCCGCACTTCTCGCCGGCCATCGCCGGGAAGACCCACTTCAGTCCCGCGACGCCAGTGGGTGGCGGACAGTCCGTCAGCTGCTGGGCCTCCTTGCCGTCCCAGCACTGGTACGGCGCGGGCGGCGGGGCGGCCGACGTCGACTCCGTGGCGCTCGGGGACGTCGACGCGTCCGGCTGCCCGCCGGCGTGCCCGCCGTCGTCGTCACCGGGAAGGAGCACCACGAGCCCGACGGCGACCAGCGCCACCGCGGCGAGCGCCGCGAGCGACCCCCACAACCACGGTCGCCACGGGAGCGGCGTACCGGGGGTGCCGTACTCGCGGGGCGGTGCCAGCGGTGGGGACGGGTGGGGCTGCGGCCACCCTGACTGCGCAGTGCGGCGAGGGGCCTCGGGGTCCACGCGTGGCCTTCTACCCGGCTAGCCGCGAACCAATCCGTCGGCGACGACTTCGAGCAACGGGAGGACGGCGGCCTCGTCGAGCTCGGACTGATCGGCCACGGTCGCGATGCCGCCGACCAGCCGGATGACCTGCAGCGTCTCGACGTCGTCGCGCAGCGCGTCGCGCTCGCGGAGCGCTCCGATCACCTGGTCATGGGCGCCGCGGAGCACCTGGCACTTGGTGCGGATCGGGGAGTCGGGGTCGCCCATGGCGGAGGTGATCTTGGCCGGGCCGCCCTTGTGCATGCTGATCAGCCGGACGTACTCCCGGAACCAACCGAGGAGCAGGTCCCGCGACGAGCCCTCGAAGGCGAGCGTCTTCTCGACGGCCTGGTCGACGCTCTCGACCCAGCTCTGCATGATCGCGTCGAGCAGCGCGTCGCGGTTGGGGAAGTGCCGGTAGAGGGTGCCCGGGCCGACGCCCGCGCGCTTGGCGACCTCGTCGAGGGAGGCGTCGTACCCCTGCTCGCGGAAGACCGCGCGGGCCGCCTCGACGAGGCGGTCGTAGTTGCGCTTCGCGTCTGCGCGCATCCCTATTTCCCATTTCACTTGCTAAACGGAGACAGTCTCCGTATCGTTGTGGAGGAACCGGAGCCACCCTCCGGATCAAGAGTACCTCGGCCGACTCGGCCAGAACAGGACCTCTCGTCATGACTTCCACGCAGACCCCGGACCGGGCTCAGACCCGCCCGGCACCCCTCCCCGACACGCGCCCCGACACGCGCCCCGACACCCTGCCCGACAACGCCGGCCGCGCCGCGATGGGCATCGCCATCGTGCTGACCGCACAGCTGATGTTCATCCTCGACGCGACGGTCGTGAACGTCGCCCTCCCCAAGATCGACGCCGACCTCGGCTTCGGCACCGCCTCCCTCTCCTGGGTGCTGAGCGGCTTCACCCTCGCCTTCGGCGGGCTGCTGCTGCTCGGCGGCCGGCTGGGCGACGTCTTCGGCCGGCGTCGGCTGTTCCTCGGCGGCGTCACCGTCTTCACCCTCGCCTCCCTGCTGGGTGGCCTGGCGCAGACCCCCGAGTGGCTCGTCGCCGCCCGCGCCCTCCAGGGCGTCGGCGCCGCAATGGCCGCGCCCGGCGTACTGGCCCTGCTCACGACGAGCGCTCCCGACGAGCCGGCCCGGCTGCGGGCCCTCGCGCTCTTCGGCGCGGTGTCGTCCGGCGGGCTCTCGCTCGGACTGCTGCTCGGCGGCGCCGTCACCGACCTCGGCTCGTGGCGCTGGACGCTGTTCATCAACGTGCCCATCGGCCTGGCGATCCTCGCCATGACGCGCCGCTTCGTCGACGAGACCCCGCGCCGGCCCGGACGCTTCGACTTCGTCGGCGCCCTGAGCGCCACCGGTGGTGCCGTCACGCTCGTCTGGACCCTGATCAGCGTGCCCGAGCACGGCTGGACCTCGGCGCGTACCGTCCTCGGCTTCGTGGCCGGGGCGGCGCTCCTGGTGCTGCTCACCGTGACCGAGCGAAAGGTGGCCCACCCGCTCCTGCGGCCGGCGCTGCTGCGCAGCCGTCGCCGCGTCGGCGGGCTCGCCGCGATCGGCCTGGTGGTCGGCGGGCAGCTGTCGATGTTCTTCCTCGCGGTGCAGTTCATCGAGGGCGAGCTGGGCTTCGGCCCGATGGCCTCGGGGCTGGCGTTCCTGCCGCTGAGCCTGGGCATCTTCGCGATGTCCCGAGTGACGCCGCGCATCATGGGCGCCGTCGGAGCGCTGCCGATGATCGTCACCGGCGCGATCGGGCTCTCCGCCAGCTTCGTCTGGCTGAGCACGCTCACCGCGAGCGACGGCTACGCCAGCGGAGTCTTCGGGCCGATGCTGCTCAACGGCGTCTCGGCCGGCCTGCTGTTCATGCCGGTCACCTCGATCGTCCTCGGCGGCGTCGAGCCCGAGCACGCCGGCGCGGCGTCCGGGCTGCTGCAGACCTTCCAGCAGCTCGGCGGAGCCGTGGGGCTCGCGATCATCGTGAGCGTGTACGCCGCGGGCTCGGTCCCGGGCTCGTTCCTCCCAGGCGCCCGGGCGGCGTTCCTCACCTCGGCGTCGATGGCCGCGCTGGCCGGCGTCGCGGGGCTGGTCGCGCTGGTCGACCGCCGGCGTACCCCGGCCCTCGAGGCCGCGTGAGCGGCCGACGAATTACAAGTTTGTAGTTACCGCGAACCCGGTGACGGGTGTGACTGGTGTGGCTTACGGTGCTTGGGCAACCGGCCCCCGACTTCCCCCAGGAGCCACCCATCATGCCTCGTCGCACCCCGACCAACAGGTCGGTCCGCAGCACCCTGACCACCCTCGCGCTGGCCGCCACGGCGGCCGCGCTGACGGTGGTCGGGCTCACCCCAGCGCCCGCCGGAGCCGATGGATCGACCCCGTCGGCCCCGGCGGACCCGGCTCATGTCGCCAAGCAGCTGTTCACCAACCCGGTCACGCCCGGCAACTACACCGGGCTGGGCTTCGACCAGTGCCACGCACCCGACCAGTCGAAGATGGACGCCTGGCTGAGGGCGTCGCCGTTCCGGGCGGTCGGCATCTACACCTCGGGTGCCTCGCGCGGCTGCCGCGACCAACCCAACCTCACCCCCACCTGGATCAGCACCCAGCTCGCGAGCGGCTGGCGCCTGCTGCCGATCACGCTGGGACCGCAGGCGGCCTGCAACCCGTCGTTCCCGCGCTACGGCAACGACCCGGTGATCAGCACGAAGGTCAACGCCGCGGGCACGTACGCGAAGGCGTTCAAGCAGGGCACGACCGAGGCCTCGACTGCGGTCGCCGCGGCGCAGGCGCTCGGGATCGTGCCGGGCAGCACGCTCTGGTACGACCTCGAGGGGTACGACGTCACCAACGGCCCGTGCCGTGAGTCCTCGCTGTACTTCCTCAGCGCGTGGACCCAGCAGCTGCACGCGCTGGGCTACGTGTCCGGCGTCTACTCCAGCGCCGGTTCCGGCATGAAGTCGCTCGACGACGCGCGGGTGCTGCGGCCAGGAGTGTTCACGCTGCCCGACCAGATCTGGATCGCGCGGTGGGACGGCCAGGCCAACACCTCGACGACGTACCTCCGCGCCGACGGCTGGATGCCGGGCCGGCGGATGAAGCAGTTCCAGGGCGGTCACAACGAGACCTGGGGCGGCGTGACGATCAACATCGACCGCAACTTCCTCGACCTCGGCTCGGGCACCGCTCCCCCGCCGGTGCCGGCCGGTCACTGCCACGGGACCCCGGTCGACCTGGCCAACTACCCGCGCCTCAAGTCCGCGTCCAAGCACCACACGCCGGACCCGAGCCAGGTGTCGGTGCTCAAGTGCCTGCTCAAGGAGCAGGGCGTCTTCAAGGGCCGCGTGAAGGGTGCATGGACCGGCCGGCTGACGAAGTCGGTCAAGAAGTGGCAGCGGCAGGTCGGCCTGCGCCGGACCGCCATGTTTTCGAGGTCCGCGTGGATGACCCTGCTCAGCGCGGGTCCCGCGACAGTTCTCAACCTCGGCTCGTCCGGCGAGGACGTACGCCGCGTGCAGCGCGCGCTGAACGCGGCCTCGTCCAAGAGCAAGCTGCCGATCAGCGGAACGCTGGACGCCGTCACCCAGGCGGCGCTGATCAGCTGGCAGGCGAAGAACGGCATCGCGGAGAACGGCGTGGTCGGCCCGGCTTCATGGGCCGCCCTGCAGGCGGGCAACCGCTAGGAGAACGTCTGGTCGCTGTGGGGGATCGCAGCGCCAGCGGGACTCGGCCCGACACAGGGGCTCGACGTCCGGGCGGTGGACCGGGGGGTCCGCCGCCCGGCGTCAGGCGAACGTCTGCGCCGCGAGCGAGGTGAAGAACCCGAGGCCGTCGGTACCGGAGCCGGTGAGCGCCTCGGTCGCGTGCTCGGGGTGCGGCATCAGGCCGACCACGTTGCCGCGCTCGTTGGTGATGCCGGCGATGTCGCGCAGTGAGCCGTTGGGGTTGTCGTCGAGGTAGCGCGCCACGACCTGACCCTCGCCCTCGATCCGGTCGAGGGTCGCGGCGTCGGCGACGAAGCCGCCCTCGCCGTTCTTGAGGGGGACCGTGATCTCCGCGCCCTCGGCGTACGACGACGTCCAGGGCGTGCGGTTGTTCTCGACCCGCAGCCGCTGGTCGCGGCAGACGAACTTGCGGTGGTCGTTGCGGATCAGGGCGCCCGGCAGCAGGTGTGACTCGCACAGGATCTGGAAGCCGTTGCAGATGCCGAGCACCGGCATCCCCCGTCCCGCCGCCTCGACCACCTCGGCCATCACCGGGGAGAACCGCGAGATCGCGCCGCAGCGCAGGTAGTCGCCGTACGAGAAGCCCCCCGGCAGCACCACCGCGTCGACGCCGCGCAGGTCGTGGTCGCCGTGCCAGAGCGCGACCGCCTCGTGGCCGCCGACGCGGACCGCGCGCTGGGCGTCGACGTCGTCCAGCGAGCCCGGGAAGGTGACGACGCCGACCTTCACGCGGAGACCTCGGGGGCCTCGGTCTGCTCGACCCTCACGTCGTAGTTCTCGATCACGGGGTTGGAGAGCAGCGTCTCGGCCATCTGCCGGACCTGCTCGAGCACCTCGTCGGTGACCTCGACGTCGAGCTCGAGCTCGAACCTCTTGCCCTGGCGTACATCGGTCACACCGGAGAAGCCCAGCCGCGGCAGGGCGCCGAGGACGGCCTTGCCCTGGGGGTCGAGGATCTCCGGCTTGGGCATCACGTCGACGACGACCTTGGGCACGCTCGCAGTCTATTCAGTCGCGTCGGGGTCGATGGACAGGAGTCGGGCAGACTGTGGCCATGAGCATGGGCACCCCTTCCGCCGGCCGGGCGGCCTCCTCGCCCCTGGGCCTGGACTTCCCGCAGTCGCTGGCCGTCTACGACGACTACGCGGCCGCGCAGAAGGCGGTCGACTTCCTGTCCGACAACAAGTTCCCCGTCGAGCAGTGCATGATCGTCGGCACCGACCTGAAGCGGATCGAGCGGATCACCGGCCGGCTCACCACCGGCCGGGTCGCGCTCGGCGGGCTGGTCTCGGGTGTCTGGCTGGGCGTCTTCGTCGGCCTGGTCATCTCGCTGTTCAGCGACGGCAGCAGCTTCCTGGCGACGGTGCTGGCGACCATGTTGTTCGGTGCCTTGTTCGGCGTCGTGTGGGCGCTGGTCGGGTACGCCGCGACCCGTGGCCAGCGCGACTTCTCCTCGGTCACCGCCGTGGTGGCCACGAAGTACGAGGTGCTGGTCGAGCACAAGTCCGCCGCCCAGGCCCGCGAGCTGCTCGCCAAGCTCCCCGGCGGGCTGCCCGACCCGTTCGCCTGAGCCCTTGGTGCGCTTTCGTCAGGGACTATCGCGCGACACCGGCCGCCAGTACGTTCCTCGCATGTCCGCCTATGACGACATCGCGTCGCAGCTCCCCATCCAGCAGCTCGCCGACCAGGTCGGCGCCGACCCGGCCGAGGTCGAGCGCGCGGTGCACACGATCCTGCCGGCCCTGCTCGGTGGGCTCCAGGCCAACGCCGCCGATCCGGGTGGTGCGGCCGCCCTCGCCCAGGCGCTGGGCCAGCACGAGAACGACCTCAACGACGACGGCACCATCGACCTCAGCCAGGTCGACCCCGACGACGGCGCCAAGATCACCCACCACGTCTTCGGCGACCAGACCGACCAGGTGATCAGCCAGCTCGGCGGCGTCGGCGGCGGCTCCGGCCTGGTCTCCAAGCTGCTCCCGCTGCTGGCGCCGATCGTGCTGGCCTACGTGGCCAAGCAGTTCGGCCAGGGAGGTGGCGCCGGTGCCGGCGGCGGGGTGCTCGGCGGCATCCTGAGCCAGATCCTGGCGGGAGCCGCGAGCGGCGCCGGGCCCGGGTCCGGTGCCGGCAACATCGACATCGGGGACATCCTCGGAGGCCTGCTCGGCGGCGGCACCCGCCGCTGAGCCGGCCCGGGGCCAAGCTCGCGGGGGTAGAAGGTCGTCGTGCACCCCGCCGCCATCAGCGGGGGATGTGGTTCGCTCGCGGAGCGAGCGCGCCCCGCGATCGGCCCCGGAGGCCGCGACGAGTGCGAAGCCCGCGAAGCGGAGCGAGCCTCGTCGTGGTCCCGGGGCCGAAGCTCGCGGGGGTAAAGCTAATTGTCGTAACGGCCGGGCGGGCCCTGCTGGTCGGGACCGTTGCGGATCCGGCCGACGATCGAGATCGCCAGCGCCACCCCGAGGCCGGCCACGATCGGGCCGACGATCGCCCACGTCGACTCGCCGCTCATCGAGCTGCCCCCGATCCAGCCCAGCCCCTGGCCGGTCCAGAGCACGCCGAGCAGCACCATGACCGCGGCGATCGAGAAGCCGGCGGCCCGAGCCACCGTCATGAGGGAGCCCGCGTCACGAGAGCTCGCGCTTGAGGATCTTGCCGGTCGCCGTCATCGGCAGGCCGTCGACGAACTCGACGACTCGCGGGTACTTGTACGCCGCCATCTGCTCCTTGCCCCACGCGACCAGCTCGTCCTCGGTGACGGTGCCGCCGTCCTCGCGGATCACCACGGCCTTGATCTCCTCGCCGTGGCTCTCGTGGGGTACGCCGATCACGGCGGCCAGCGAGACGTCCGGGTGCGTCATCAGCACTTCCTCGATCTCGCGGGGATACACGTTGTAGCCGCCGCGGATGATCATGTCCTTGGAGCGGTCGACGATGTAGTACCAGCCGTCCTCGTCGCGGCGGCCCAGGTCGCCGGACCGGAACCAGCCGTCCTGGATCGCCTCGTCGGTCGCCTCGGCCCGGCCGTAGTAGCCCTTCATGATGTTGTGGCCCTTGATCGCGATCTCGCCGATCGCCTCGCTGTCCTTGCGGTCGGGGTCGACCTCGTCCCAGCTGTCCGGGTCGATCAGCTTCATCTCGACCCCCGGCACGGGCTGGCCGATCGAGCCCACCCGCACCGGCTCGCCGTACTGCGAGAAGCTCGCGACCGGCGAGGTCTCGGACAGGCCGTAGCCCTCGAGGATGGTGACGCCGAACTCGCGCTCGAACGCCTTGTGCACCTCGACCGGGAGCGCCGAGCCGCCGGCCGCCGCGACCCGCAGGTTGTCCTTGATCTTCGCGACGTCGACCTTGCCGTCGGCCTCCTTCAACGCGTGCAGCAGCCCCCAGTACATGGTCGGCACGCCGGCGAAGAAGGTGATGCCCTCGCTCTCCATGAGCTCGAGCGCGGCGCCGGCCTCGAAGCGCGGCAGCATCACCACGGTCCCGCCGTACGCCGCCGAGCCGTTCTGGATCACCGTCTGGCCGAAGGAGTGGAACAGCGGCAGCACGCAGAGGAACGTGTCCGGCTGCTCGGCGTTCGCACCGAACTGCATCTCTCCGAGCATCGCGTTGTCGCGCATGTTGCGGTGCCGGAGCTCCGCGCCCTTGGGCTGCCCGGTCGTGCCCGAGGTGTAGAGGATGACCGCGGTGTCGTCCTCGTCGGTCTCGACCGCGCCGAACGTCGCCTCCATCCCGCCGAGCGCCTGGCCGAACGTCTGGATCCCCTCGAACGGCGACTCGCCGTCGAGCGCGGCGGTGATGACGACGAAGGTCTCGCAGCCGTCGGTCTGCTGGAAGCCGGCGTAGCCCTCCTCACCGATCGGCAGCTCGGGGGTGCCCTGGAAGCAGAAGTAGGCCTTCGCGTCGGAGTCGTCGAGGTGGTAGGCGACCTCGCGGCCCTTGAGCAGCACGTTGAGCGGGACCACGGTCGCGCCGGCCTTGAGGATGCCCCAGTAGACGAGCGAGAAGTACGGCAGGTTGGGGCAGCTCAGCGCCACCTTGTCGCCCGGCCGGATGCCCTTGCTCACCAACAGGTTGGCGACCATGTTGGCGACGGTGTCGACCTCGGCGTAGGTCATCCGCCGGCCTGTGGCCGGGAAGACGATGGCTTCGCGCTCGGGGTACTTCTGCGCGCTGTCCTCGAGCAGGGTGGCCAAGTTGTACGACGTCACGCGGTCAACCTAACGACAGGTCCCATGCTCAACCAGTGCCGCGGAGGAGCAGGTCGGGCAGAACCGCATCGAACCAGGCCACCGCGGTCTCGTGACTCCAGCCGTGCTCGGTGCGCAGCAGGTGGTAGGTGCTGTCGCCGAAGACGGTCAGGAGGACGTCGGTGGCACGGGCGGGATCCAGTCCGTCGCGCAGGGCGCCGCCCTTGTCGACGAGCATGCGCACCACGGCGCCGTACCCCTCGCGCTGGAGGCCCATGTGGTGCTCGTGGGTGCGCCGCACCTCCTCGTCGGTCAGGGCCGCGGCGCGCAGCACCTCGCTGATCGCAGCGGCCCGTTCGTAGAGCGGCGCGACGCCGCGCACGAAGCGCCGCAGGCAGGCGACCGGGTCGGGCTCCGCGACCATCTCGAGCCACCAGGGCGTCAGGTCGGGTGGCAGCACCTCCCCGGTGTCGGGGTCGGGCGCCATGACCATCGCGTCGATGACGGCGCTGATCAGCTCGGCCTTGGTGTGGAAGACGAAGTAGACGGTCTGCGTCGCCACCCGTGCCCGCCGGGCGACCGAGGCGATGGTCGCGCCGTGGAAGCCGTTGTCGAGGAACTCCGCGTGGGCGGCCTCGATGATCCGGGCCCGGGTCAGAGCGGCCTTCTCGCGGCGGGAGCTCTTGACATCGGCCATGGCGCGGGCCACGCTACTGCGCACAGTCACTAGTGTTGCACTCTAGTGAGCAACTACAGCGAAAAGAGCTGCCATGGACAGCGTCCGCCCTGCCGCCCTCCTCTGCCTCGCAGCCGGTGTCCTCGGCGCCGCCTGCGGCCTCGCGCTCGCCCTGGTCGAGCCCTCGGTCGGCACCGACCGGTTCAGCTACCCGCTCTCCGCCCGCTCGTTCGCGGCTGCGCAGGCGTGGTTCGGCCTCCACCACCTCGGGCTGCTGGCGGGGCTGCTCGCCCTGCGCTGGGCGGGGGTGCTGCCGAACACGCGCCCGGCGAGGTGGGGCTGGACCGCCGCGGTGATCGGGATGGCCGGCCTGGCCGTCACCGAGCTCGTCGCCCTCGCGGCCGCCGACGCGGACGTCGACAGCGGGATCGCGTCGGCGCTCGGCGGGCTGTACGGCGTCACGTGCACGGCGATGGGTGTCGGCCTGGTCCTGGCCGGGGCGTCGATGTGGCGGGCGCGGGTCTGGACGGGCTGGCGGCGGGGCGTCGTGCTCGCCCTGGGCATCTGGGTCTTCGTGCCGATGTTCCCCGCGCTCGTCGTGACGCCCACGGACGGGGCCCGGCTGGCGATCGGCGGCTGGATGCTGCTGTTCGCCGGGCTGGGGCTCGCGCTGCTCAGCCCGGTGCGGCGAGCAGCCGCGCTGCCCGCCTGAGGTCGGCGCCGACGGCGGGCGCCGACACCGCCGTCGCGGCGCGGCCGAGCGGGCCGAGAGCATGGATGCGGAACTGGTAGTCCACCGTGCAGCCACCGGGAGACTCGGCGAAGTCGAGGGTCAGGTCGGCGCGGACGAAGCGCCAGGTGCCGGACTCGCTCCAGCGCGCCGGCCGGTCGAGCTGGGTGGTCCGCATCTGTGGCTTGAGCCCGGGCTTGGTCTCGTCGACCCAGGTCTGGCCGACCCGCGGCTCGCCGTCCACCTGGGAGACGCGCCGGAGCGACGACTGCCACTCGGGCCGGTTCCGCGGGTCGACGAGGTAGTCGAACGCCGTCTCGCGGTCGCAGGAGAACTCGACACGACCGCCCGACCGGCGCATCAGAACCTGGTGCCGGTGAGCAGCTCGTAGGCCTCGACGTACCGCGCCCTGGTGCGATCGATCACCTCGGACGGCAGGGCCGGCGGCCGCTCGCCCGAGGCGCGGTCCCAGCCCGACTCCGGCGACAGCGCCCAGTTGCGCACGATCTGCTTGTCGTACGACGGCTGCGTGCGGCCCGGCTGCCACTCGGCGGCCGGCCAGAACCGGGAGGAGTCGGGTGTGAGCACCTCGTCGCCAAGCACGGTGGCGCCGTCGCCGCGCGCGCCGAACTCGAGCTTGGTGTCCGCCACGATGATGCCCCGCTCGCGAGCGATCCCCTCGGCCCGGGCGTAGACATCGAGGGTGAGCCGACGCAGCTCGTCGGCCCGCTCGGCGCCGACGGTCTCGACCACGGCGTCGTACGACACGTTCTCGTCGTGGTCGCCGAAGTCGGCCTTGGCGGCGGGCGTGAAGAGCGGCTCGGCGAGCCGGCTGCCGTCCTCGAGGCCCTCGGGCAGGGGGATCCCGCACACACGGTGCCCACTGCTGGCGGTCGCGCGGTAGTCGAGCAGCCCGGTGCCAGTCAGGTAGCCGCGGGCCACGCACTCGACGGGATACATCGCGAGGCGCTCGCAGATCACCGCGCGGCCCCGGACCTGCTCGGGCACGTCGGTCGACACGACGTGGTGCGGGACGAGGTCGGTGAGCTGGTCGAACCACCACAGGGACATCCGGGTGAGCAGCTCGCCCTTGTCCGGGATGGTGCTCTCGAGCACGAAGTCGAAGATCGAGATCCGGTCGCTGGCCACCATCAGGAGCCGGCCCTCGTGCGGCCCCTCGGTCAGCTCGTAGAGATCGCGCACCTTCCCGGAGTGGAGGCGCGCGGCCCCGGGGAGCTCGGGAGCGGACGGCATCGTGACGTCATGCACAGCCACCACCCTAGAGACACCCCGGCGGCCGGGAGGCCGAGGCCCGTTTGGCAAGGTGACAGCCATGGCCGAGTCAGCCGAGCAGGTCCACGCCCGCATCCGCGAGGCCGTCGGGGACGGCGGACGCCTTCCCGCGCCTCCGAGCAACGACTGGGACAACTTCCCGTGGGAGGTCGTCGACGGGGCGATCGCGCCGCGGGTGCTCCCGGAGCCGGCCGACGACCCGCTGCGCGCCGGCGAGGCGGCGGACAAGCCGTGCCCGTCCTGCTTCGGGACACCGGCGGAGAGGGTGGTCTGGGAGGACGCGTCCTGGGTGCTCAAGCACTTCGGGCAGCCGAGCGGCCTGCCGATCGTGCTGATCCTGGAGCCGCGGCTGCACGTTGACTTCGGCCAGCTCGACGACGAGCTCGCCTCACAGCACGGTCGGATCTCCACCCGGCTGGTGCGGATCGTCGAGGGCCTCGACCACGTCGCCCGCTGTCACGTGCTGCGGTACGGCGACGGCGGCGCGCACGCGCACACCTGGTTCGTGGGCCGCACCGCGCGCCTCACCGGGGTGATCGGCTCACCGACCATCGAGTGGGACGACGTGCTGCCGCCGGGGTCGGAGGACGTCTGGCGGGCGGACCTGCGCACCATCGCCACCAAGCTGGCGAACTGGGGCGGGGACGCACGCGCCTGACCACGTAGGTCGCTGGTGGTCACCGCCGGCTCCAGGGCACCACGACGCGAGGGCCGGGCACCGGCCCGCCCTCGACCCGCTGGCAGGCACCGCTGGCCGCGTCGCAGCGCAGGAACTGCGACGTCTCGCTCTCCGCGTCCCACAGGAGGACCGACCCCGGCCCGTCCCAGCCGACCACGTGCAGGGACTCGCGGTCGCTCGGGAGGCCGAGCTGGACCGACGTACCGGCGCCGGGACGGTCCACCCAGTAGGCGTTCTTGAAGATGCCCTCGACGTCGAACGCGAAGCCGTCCCCGAACGGTGACCACTTGCCGTAGCCGGTGCTCGTGGTGCCGACGGGGTGGAACCGGCCCCGCCGAGACACGGTGCCGAAAAGGCCTCTGTCAGAGCCGGCGCGGCTGCGGAACGCCGTGATGCCGAGCGGCCAGCCGTCCCAGTCGCGCAGCTGCGGCAGATGGCCCTTGACCTTGACGGGCCTGCGCCCGGGCGCGAGCACGTAGGGTCCGGCGGCGCTGCGTGTGAACAGCACCTGGCCGGTGTTGGCCACGCTGATCAGCGACAGGCTGTTGATGCCGTCCTCGCGCTCCACGGTGCGGGTCTCGCGGTGATCGGCCACCACCTCGTAGGTGGTCGCGTCGTAGAGGACGAGCCGGTAGCGGACCCTGTCGCGGTCCTCGGCGATCCGGGTCTCCCGCTCGTCGAGCCAGGCGATGTAGTGACCGTCCGCGGAGATCTCCGGGGCGCGGATGTGGCCCGCGATGGGCAGGCGCACCAGGGTCGTGCCGCCCCGGACGACGACGGCGCTGCTCCTTCGGCCGGGGTAGGACCAGCCGCTCCCGATCACGGTCGTGCCCGCGCGGGCAGCGAGCTCGCGCAGCTGGGTTCGGATCGTCGTACCTCCCGCGTGCAGCGTGCCCGCCTGCCACCAGGCGAGCGTGGTCGCCGGGCCGAGCGGCAGCTGGTCGTACGACGTGGGCAGCGGGTCGTACGGCACCGGCGTGTAGCCGGCCTCTGCCGGCGCCGCAGGGAGGGCCACCGCCGCGACGAGCACTGCCGCCAGGAGCGTCCGGCGGATCACAAGAGGGCCGACACCTCGGGCAGGTCGACCGTGACCCGGGCGGCGGTCACCATCCCCGGCGCGCCCTGGGCCCAGAGGTCGGCGACCGCCGTCGCCAGCAGACCCTTGCTGGTGAGCTGCGCGAGCGGCGGGCAGTAGGCCGCCTCGAGGTCGGCCGGCAGCCGGCCGACCATCGTCGTACCGACGAAGACGGCCACGCCCTGGGGCACCGCCGGGTCCCAGGGGTTCGGCACCAGCCGGCAGTGCTCGTTGTCGAGCGTCGCTCCCTCGGCGGTCACGCCGGTCTGCGCCTGGGCGAGGACGGCGGCGATCCCGGCGAGGTCGGTCGGCGCGAGCACCAGCTGCGCGGTGACCGAGAGCGGCTGCCGGGCCGGTTCGTCGCGGCACGAGGCCGCCACCGACGCGAACGTCGGCACGCCCGGCTGCGGTGCGAGCGCGGTGTTCTGGTTGACCCAGGTCCCGACCGCCGAGAACCCGCGGGACAGCCCGTCGGCGAGGTCACCTGCGGCCCGGTTGAGGTGGTCGGTCGTGGCCGGCCCGCGCGGCGAGCGGTGGTCGGTCCAGGCCGACCCGTCCCAGTAGCGGAACTGGGTCGCGTCCTCCGGGTCGACGAACCACCCGGCCGCCGGTGTCTGCGTCATGGCGACATGATGCCCCGGATCAGCGGACGATGGTCACCAGATCGTGCGCGCCGTCGGGGCGGGCGGCCTCGAGGTGGAAGCGGGTCCGGCCGTCCGGCAGCGGGACGGCGTCGGGTGCCGGCACGACCACGGTGGCGTCGTCGTACGCGTCAGGAGAGGGTGTCGACGGTCATGCGTCGATCTTGGTCGACCAAAGAGGTTTAGTTTGACGGCGAGCCGCAGTGGCAGGCGCCGAGCGCCCCCGCCGCAGCGTCGAGCGCCTTCTGGGCCTTGGTCTCGTTGGGCTTGGCGATCGAGTCCGCCATGAGCGCGAACAGCATCTGGTGGCCGTCCTGGTCGACCGCGATGCCGGCCAGGCTGCTCACGTTGCTGAGCGTGCCGGTCTTGGCTCGCACCAGCCCGCGCGAGTCGGGGAACGGCTGGTCGAACCGGTTCGTCAGCGAGCCGGTGAAGCCGGCCACCGGCAGCGCCGTGACGACGGCGTTCAGCTCGGGGTGCGCGGGGTCGAGCGTCAGCCGGAGCACCTGCACGAGGGCCAGCGGCGTGATCCGGTTCTCGCGAGACAGGCCGCTGCCGTCGTGGATGTCGAAGTCGGCGGTGACTCCCAGGTCCTCGAGGGTCCGGGTGACCGCGGCGGCGCCATCGGCGAACGTCCCGGTGCCGGTCACCGCCCTCCCGACCTGGTGGCTGAGCACCTCCGCCGCCTCGTTGTCGCTCACCTCGAGGACCCGCGCGGCGATCTCGCGGAGCGGCGCCGACTGCACGGACGCCAGTTCGCGACCGCCGGAGGCGAGGCCGTGGGTCGGTTCGCCGACCACGGTGATGCCGCGGGCGACGAGCGCGGCGGCGAACGTCTGCGCGGCGTAGAGCGACGGGTCCTCGACCCGGCCGGAGCCGGTGGCGGGCCGGCCCTCGTCGACCCAGAGCGCGGTGACCCGCGAGACCACGTTCTCGGGCAGGTAGTGCGCGGGCCAGGCGGGGTTGAACGACGGCTCGGAGAAGAGCGAGTCGTCGTAGCCGAGCTGCACCGAGGTCCGCCCCTGCTGCTTCAGCGCGGCCGCGGTCTGGGCCGCGAGGGTCCGCAGGTCGGCGTGCTCGGGGTACGCCGCGGGCAGGGGCTTCGAGGACAGGAACGGGTCGCCGCCGCCGACCAGCACGATCCGCTTCTTGCCACCGGCCACCACGCGGGTCGTGAACCGGGTCTCCGGGCCGAGCACCGACAACGCCGCCGCCGTGGTCAGCAGCTTGGTGACCGACGCCGGGATCGTGGCCACCCCGTCACCCAGCCGGACCACCGGCCGGCCCGCGGTGAGATCGGCGACGACGCCCACGACGTGGGGACCGAGCGCAGCATCGGCGAGGTACGGCCCCACCGCGGCCTGCACCAGGGCCGGGTCGATCCGGCCGGGCGGCGTCGCCGGGGTGTCGACCGGTGCCGGGTCGGTCAGTGCCGGCAGCTCGAGACCCTCGGGCGGGGGTACGGCGGCCGGCCCCGCGTCCGGCGTACTCGCCTTCGGGTCGTCGTCGGACAGGCGGCCGACGAGGTCGAGGCGCCAGGCCGCGACGCCGCCGAGCAGCACCGCCACGACGAGCAGCGCCACCACGGCACGACCGACGAGACCGTGGTCTCGCTCACCTGATGACAACCAATCCCCCTAGCCGCGATACGGAACGGGCCCATTGTGCGGGAGGATGCCTGACATGGACTTCGACGTGCTCGTGGAGATCCCCAAGGGCCAGCGCAACAAGTACGAGGTCGACCACCTGTCCGGCCGCATCCGGCTCGACCGGACGCTGTTCACGTCGACGCAGTATCCGGCCGACTACGGGTTCATCGAGAACACCCTCGGCCTCGACGGCGACCCCTTGGACGCGCTGGTGCTGCTCCAGGAGCCGACGTTCCCGGGCTGCCTGATCAAGTGCCGCGCCATCGGCATGTTCCGCATGACCGACGAGGCCGGCGGCGACGACAAGGTGCTGTGCGTGCCCTCGACCGACCCGCGGCTCGAGCACATCCGCGACATCAACCACGTGCCGAAGTTCGACCGGCTGGAGATCCAGCACTTCTTCGAGGTTTACAAGGACCTCGAGCCCGGCAAGTCCGTCGAGGGCGCCGAGTGGGTCGGCCGCACCGACGCGGAGGACGAGGTGCGGGCGTCGTTCCAGCGGCTGAAGGACGCCGATGAGCACGAGCGGGCCGCCCACCCACCGACGCCGAACCAGCCCGGCGACCTGACCTGACCTGACCTGGGACCTACGCTCGACGTACGCCGCGGAAGTAGGCCATCGCGCCCGAGACGTCGAGCGTCACGTCGGACACGCCCTGGCGCGCCAGCCAGCGCCGGACCTGGTCGGACGTGCAGCCCGGGCCGAGCAGACCGGCGAGCCGCCCGGCCCGACGCATGGGCTCGAACCGCAGGCCGGTGTCGTTGAGGATCGCGCTGCCGCTGATCACGCCGCCCAGCTCGAGCACCCGAGCCAGCTCGACGACCGCGCGGGCCGGGTCGGGGAAGCAGTGCAGCCCGGTGAAGGAGACGACGAGGTCGAAGGACCGGTCGTCGAACGGCAGTGCCTCTACGTCGGCGACCCTGGTGGTGACCTGGTCAGCGACCCCGCGCTCGACGGCGACCTCCGCGGTCCGGTCGAGCATCTTCTGGGAGATGTCCGCGGCGACGTAGTCGACGCCCTGGTCGGGGTGCAGCGCACGTACGGCGACCCCGCCCCCGCACGGCACGTCGAGCACCCTCGCGCCCTCGGGCTGGCGGCCGATCTCGGCCGCGGCGGCGTACAGCCTGCGCAGGTCGCTCTGGATCCCAGCCGCCCAGAGCACCCGGCCGACGTTCTCGTGCTCGACGGTCCAGTCGTAGACCGAGCCCCAGAGCGGGTCGTCGGACCAGCCGCCGAGCCCGGGGAGCTTCACCCGATCAGGTCCGTGCTGCGCAGCATCTCGTCAGGCACGCCGAACGCGTCGACCAGGTCGCGGGCGAGCGGCCGGAGCTTGCGGCACAGCTCGTTGATCTCGCGGCTGATCGCCTTGGAGCGGCTGCCGGTGAGCCGGCCGTGCTCCATGAACCAGGCCCGGTCCGCCTCGATCGTGGCGAGCGCGTGCAGGTCGCAGAGCAGGTTGAGCGCGACCTTGTTGTCGCCGTCCTCGACCGTCCCGACCTTCTCCACGAACGCCTCCAGGACCAGCCGCTCGACGTGCGCGCGGGCGGCGTGGATGACGTGGTCCTGGACCCGCGAGAACACCTCGCCGGGGTTCATCCCGTCGTCGATGCCGCGCTTGAGCCGGCGGGCGACGCCGCCCAGCATGTGCTCCTCGCGGAAGCGGAGCATCGCGAGCTGGTACTCCGGGTCGAGCAGCCCTGCCTCCTGGTCCCACTCGTCGCCGCCGGGCAGCAGGTCGCGCACCCGCTCGACCAGCTTGTGGACGTTCATCCGCTCGACGACGGTCTCGACCGCGAGCCCGGCGACGAACCGGACCATGCCGAGCTGGTCGAGGTCCCCGAACGACGAGGAGTAGTCCGTGAGCAGACCCTTCGCGACGAGCTGGAGCAGGACGGTGTTGTCGCCCTCGAAGGTCGTGAAGACGTCGGTGTCCGCCTTGAGCGCGGCGAACCGGTTCTCGGCCAGATAGCCCGCGCCCCCGCACGCCTCGCGGCACTCCTGGATGGTGCGGGTCGCGTGCCAGGTGCCGAGCGCCTTGGTGCCGGCGGCGCGCGACTCGAGCTCGCGGCGGAACTTCTGCCCCTCGTCGTCCGCGCCGATCTCGCCGGAGAACACGCGATGGGCCTGGCCGGCGACGACCTCCTGCGCGAAGTGAAGCGCGTAGGTGTGCGCCAGGAGCGGGAACAGCCGGCGCTGGTGCTGCCCGTAGTCGAGCAGCAGCTCCTCCTCGTCCGGCGACGTCGCCTCGAACTGCCGGCGCCTGATCGCGTAGCGGACCGCGATGGCGAGCGCGACCTTGCTGGCGTTGATGCCGGCGCCGCCGACGCAGACCCGTCCCTGGATGAGGGTGCCGAGCATGGTGAAGAAGCGGCGGTGTGGGTTCTCGATCTCGCTGGAGTAGACGCCGTCCTCGGAGACGTCGGCGAACTGGTTGAGCAGCGCCTCCCGCGGCACGCGCACCTCGTCGAACCAGATCCGTCCGTTGTCGACGCCGTTGAGCCCCATCTTGGGCCCGTCGTCCTCGATCCGTACGCCGGGAGCCGGCTCGCCGTCCTGGCGGATCGGCACCACGAACGCGTGCACGCCGTGCCGCTCTGTCGTCTCTTGGCCGGCCACCTCGAGCTGGGCGAAGACGACCGCGAGCTCGGCGTGGGCCGCCGCGTTGCCGATGTAGTCCTTGTTGGCCTCGGGCCCGTTCGTCGTGATCACGAACTCGCCCGCCTCGGCGTCGTACGTCGCGACCGTGCCGAGCGCCTGCACGTTGGACCCGTGGCCGGTCTCCGTCATCGCGAAGCAGCCCATCACCTTCCCGGTGATCAGGTCGGCGAGGTACTTGTCGTGGTGCCGCTTCGTGCCGAGCTGGAGGATCGCGCCACCGAAGAGCCCGAACTGGACGCCGACCTTGACCAGCACCGACAGGTCGCCGAACGCGAGGTTCTCGAACGCCGCGAACGACGCCCCGACGTCACCGCCGCCGCCGTACTCCTTCGGGAAGCCCATGCCGGTCTGGCCGGTCGCGGCCATCTCGAGGACGACCTCCTTGACCCGCTCGCGGAACGCCGCCCGGTCGAGCGTGTCGGCCTCCTCGAGGATCGAGGCGTACTCGACCAGGTTGGTGCGCACCAGCTGCCGGACGTCGGCGTACTGCCCGTCGAGCAGCGCGGTCAGAGCCTGGACGTCGACGGCCGGCTGGACGTAGCCGGCCGCCTCGGGCTCGACGGCGGGCGGGACGGGGTCGCTGGCCACGATGTGAGGCTACGGCCGGGCGAAGTAGTTGGGGGTGATCCAGTAGTACATGGACACCTCCTCGACGCTGCGGCCCGGCCGGGGCGCGTGGATCATCATCCCGTTCCCGGTGTAGATCGCCGCGTGGTAGATCGAGGTCGGGCCGCTGTCGCCCCAGAAGAGCAGGTCACCGGGCTGGAGCTGGGCGGGCGTGATCGGCGTCGACTGCTGGTACTGCGCCACGGAGTAGTGGGGCAGCGACTTCCCCCGGCCAGCCAGGCCATCATCGTCAGCCCGGAGCAGTCCCACGCGTTCGGGCCGGCGGCGCCGTACTTGTACGGCTCACCGAGCTGGGCGCGCGCGAAGGCGATCGCGGCCGCGGCGTTGCCGCTCGGCGGCGGGGCCGGCGGGAGCGGAGGCGTGGTGGGGGTCGGCGTGGGGGTCGGCGTCGCGGACGCCGTGGGCGTCGTGGTCGGTGTGGTCGGGGCTGCCGTCGGCGTGGGGACTGCCGTCGGCGTCGGCGCCGCGGTGGGGGTCGGTGCCGCGGTCGGCGTGGGCGCGGCGGTGGGGGTCGGCTCCTGCTGCTGCTCGTCCTCGGCCTCCTCGGCCGCCTCCTCAGCAGCCGCGGCTGCGGCAGCGGCGGCCTGCGCCTCGAGCTCCTCCTGGTGCAGCTCGGCCAGGCCGGCGCTGATGCCCTGCAACCGGGCCAGCTGGCCGATCATGCGGTCGCGCTCCGCCGCGTAGGTGTCGGCCTCGGCGGCCGCCGCGGCCTCGGCGTCGCGGGCCGAGTCGCGGGAGTCCCTGGCGCGCTCGGCCGCGGTCCGTGCGTCGGCCAGCGCGTCGGCGGCCCGTTCGTCAGTGGCCTGGGCCAGGGTGTCGGCGGCGTCGTACGCGTCGTACCGGCCCTGCAGGGCGGACTGGGAGTTCTGCAGCGCGGCGGTGCTCTCGAGGAAGTCGGTGACCCCGTCGGCCTGGCTGATCGCGCCGAGCGCGGTGAGCTGCGGGGAGAACTGGTAGGCCGCGACCGCGGCATCGGCGTACGCCGTGCGCTGCCGCTCGAGGTCCGCGGCGGCGTCGGTCGCCGCCTTCTGCGCAAGTCGGGAGGCCGTCGAGGCCTGCTGAGCCTCGTAGCGGGCGCCGTTGAACGCCTCGGCCGCCTTCGCGGCGTCGACCTGCGCCGACTCGAGGCGCTGTTGGGCGGCGGCGAGCTGCGCCTGCACGCCGCCGACATCAGTGGCCACGGCGTCGACCGCGGCCCGCGCGTCGTCGACCTCCTGCTGCGAGACGTGGCCGTCCGGATCGGTCGCCCAGGCAGCCGGCACGGCCAGCCCCACGGCGCACGTCAGCGCGGTCCCCATGAACAACATCCGCGCACGCACGGCCTCGACCCCTCATACGGCTCGCGACCGGCTCCTTCCCCGAGTCGGTCTCGTGGTGCACCGTTGGTCACACATCCCACATGTGTCACTTGCGGCGCACGAACCCCAACCGTAGAGCGATTCGGGCCCCCGTCAACCCAGAACGGGCACATTTCTCGGATTCGTCGGCGTGTCGCCTTGACGAACTACATCAATGTAATTCGTGATCCGCGGTCAGTCACGCAGGACGGGGACCGCCGAGGTGGTCGTGGTCGGGTGCGAGCGCAGCCCACCGCGCTCGAACTTCTGGCCGCTGGCCAGACCCCCGACGTAGAAGCTGATGAGGGCGATCAGGACGCCGGCGACGTCGTCGGCGATGTAGTGCCAGCCGAAGTAGATGGTGGCGACGGCGGTGATGCAGAAGTTGACCCAGACCGTGATGCGCAGCCACTTGATGTTGATCGTGTACTGCACCATCAGCGCCACGAGCATGGTGATGCCGCAGTGCAGGCTCGCGAAGCCGGCCACCGACTGCACCGCGTTGCTCAGCGAGCCGGTCACGACGTAGTCGCGGGTGAAGTCGAGCGAGTCCATCAGCCGCTCCGACGGCGTGTGCGGCAGGTCGGTGTAGAGCTGCACGTAGCGGAAGCCGGGGCCGAGGGTCGGGAGCGCGTAGTAGGAGATCGTGCCGAGCACCCACGCCAGGCACTGCGAGGTCACGAACCAGTAGCCGTAGGAGAGGTTGCGGGCCCAGACCAGCCAGGCCGTCACGACCAGCGGCACCATCGGCAGGAACCACAGGTAGACGAACGAGAGTCCGTAGGCCACGACCCCGGTGCCGAGCACGGTGTGCAGCACCGTGGCCGGGTCGTGGCCGAAGAGCAGGGCGTGGTCGAGCAGGTGCAGCTCGCGGTCGTACTTGGTCTCGATGACGAACGGCAGGAACGACTTGATGTTCCGGTAGGTCACGTAGACGATGTAGAAGCTGGTGATCCCCGACGCCACGAGGATGATCCGCTCCTTGGTCCAGTGCGTGCGGATCCGGTTGCGCACGATCTGCGGGATCGCCTTCGGCGCTCGCCACGAGTTGTAGATCGTCAGCGGGAGCAGGTCGAGCAGCAGCGCACCGAGCAGCAGGATCGGCAGCCGGATGTACGACGGGCCGAGGAAGCTGCCCTCGGGGTCGACCAGCTTCTTGTCGAGGATGATCGCCTCGGTGATCGCCCACGTCGCCATGCCCGCGGCCAGGACGACCATGAGGACCCAGGCGCGGCGATACACGCAGGTCAGTGTAGGGAGGATCCCCCGGGGTGACGCGACCGCATTCAGCCGCTCACCGGCGCGGTGCGGGTGGCGTCGACCGACAGCCGCACCGACTGACCGATCCCGGGGTGCTGGTCGAGCGGCGCGACCGCGTCGAGCTCGCCGACCCCGTCGACGTCGACCACCAGCCGCACCTGCTCCGGCGTGACCCGCGCCGCGGTCACCGTGCCGCTCAGCTCGCCGTCCGGCTCGACCCGGAAGGCCGACCGTCGTACGGCGAGCCGCAGCGGCGGGGTAGTCACGGACATTGTGGCCCCGGACCTGGACGAGGAAGGGCCAGAACGTCCGTGACTATCCCGGTGGGCGGCCACGACTCTCGCGGCGGCGGCACCCTCGAGCACGCGCGCGTAGCCGAGGAAGAGGGCGGTCTGGGGATCGGCGGGCGCGCGCCAGACCTCGTCGATCGCTCCCTGCTGGACGATCTCGCCGGCCCGCATCACGGCCAGCCGGTCGGCGATGGTGAAGGCCTCCTCGTGGTCGTGGGTGACCATCAGCGCGGTGATCCCCTCCTGGGTGAGGATCGCGCGCACGTCGGTCGCGAGCCGGTGGCGGAGGCCGGCGTCGAGCGCGGAGAGGGGTTCGTCGAGGAGCAGCAGCCGCGGGCGTACGGCGAGGCAGCGGGCCAGGGCGACGCGCTGGCGTTCGCCGCCGGACAGGGTGGCAGGCAGTCGGTCGGCGTGCCCCTCCAGGCCGACCAGCGCCAGCAGCTCCTCGACCCGGGCGTCGATGCCCGAGGAACGCCGGAGCCGCAGGGCGTAGCCGATGTTGCGCGCCACGGTCAGGTGGTTGAACAGCTGGCCGTCCTGGAACATCAGCGCGAAGCCCCGCTTGTGGGTCGGCACCCGCGCCAGGTCGGCGTCGTCCCAGGCCACGGTCCCGGCGACCAGCGGCTCGAGGCCCGCGACCGCGCGCAGCAGCGTCGACTTCCCGCAGCCGGACGGGCCGAGCACCGCCAGCACCTGGCCGTCGGGGAGCTCCAGGCTCGCGTCGCGGACGGCCGGGGTGCCGTCGTACGAGACGGAGGCATTGGTGAGGGTGAGGGTCACAGCGCACCGAACCTGCGCACGCCGAAGCGGTCCACGGCGAGCACCACCAACGAGGTGGCCGCGGCCAGGACGACCGAGGCGGCCAGCGCCATCCCGAAGTTGGCGGCACCCGGGCTGCCGATCAGTCGAAAGATGACCACCGGCAGGGTCGGGTGCTGGTCCCGGACCAGGAACGACGTGGCGCCGAACTCCCCCAGGCTCACGGCGAACGCGAAGCCGCCTGCCACCAGCAGGGGCCGCACGACGACGGGTACCTCGACGGTCCAGAACGCGTGGAGCGGCCCCGCCCCCAGCGACGCGGCCGCCTGGCGTTGCCGGTCGTCGATCCCGGTGAGCACGGGGACCAGCGTGCGCACGACGAGCGGAAGGGCCACCAGGGCCTGGGCGATCGGCACCAGCAGCCGGGAGGAGGTGTCGAGCGTGATCAGGAAGCCGAAGCCGAGGGTCACCGCGGACACCCCGAGCGGGAGCATGAAGAGCGCGTCGAGGGTCCCGCGGAGCCGACGCTCGCCGCGGGTCGTGGACCGGCGGCTGACCACCACCGCGATGAGACCCCCGAGCAACAGCGACATCCAGGTCGCGTCGACCGCGGTCCGCAGGCTGGTGACCAGGGCGTCGGTGACCGGCACCAGCAGCGCGCTCCCGTCGCCCACGGTCGTGAGCCGGCGGTAGTTGGCCAGCGTCCACGCCCCGTCGTCCCGCAGGGAGCCGACCACCAGGGTGAGCAGGGGCGCGGCCACGAGGGTCAGCGCGACCAGGGTGACGCCGAGCTGCGGGAGGTCGGTCGCGCGCGGTCGGCGCGGACGCGTCGGGCGCCGCGCGACGGTCGGGTCGGAGGTACGGCGGAACCGGCCGGCGACCACCAGCAGCGCGGTGATGGCGAGCAGCTGCACGATGCTCAGCGCGGCGGCGGCCTGCAGGTCGAGCAGCTGGGTGGTGAGCAGGTAGATCTCGGTCTCGACCGACGAGTAGCGCAGCCCCCCGAGGGTCAGCACCACGCCGTACGACGTGGCGCAGAACAGGAAGACCACGCTGGCCGCGGACACGACGGCCGGGCGCAGCGCGGGGAGCGTGACGGTCCGGAACACCTGCACCGGCGAGGCCCCCAGCGCCGCGGCCGCCTCGGCGGGCCGAGGGTCGAGCGACTCCCACGCGGCGCCGACCACCCAGATCACGACGGCGACGTTGAAGAACACCAGGCCCGCGACGATCGTCACCGCGCTGCCGTCGAGGGGCGTGCCACGCACCAGCAGCCGGAAGGCCACGCCGACCACCACGGTCGGCAGCACGAACGGCACCAGCAGCAGGGCCCGGACCAGGTCGCGGCCGGGGAAGGCCAGGCGGTGCAGGGCGTACGCCGCGGGCAGGCCCAGCGCGACGCTGCCGAGCGTGGCCAGCCCGGCCGACCAGACCGTGAACCAGACGACCCGGTGGGTCCGGTCGCGCCCGAGCACCTCGAGCACGGCGGCCGGGCCGTCGTCGAAACCTCGCGCGACCATCCCGCTGACCGGCAGCACGAAGAAGACCGCGAGCACCAGCACCGGCCCGAGAGCGAGGCCGGCGAGGGTGAGGTAGCGGCGGGCGCTCACCGCGAGGTGACGTCGCTCCACTGCTGGAGCCACTCGTCGCGGTGCTCGGCGATCTCGGCCGGGTCGACCGTGAACGGCTGGACCGGCCGGACGGCGAACTCGGCCCAGTCGGTCGGCAGCTTCGCGTTCGCGTCGACCGGGAAGACGTACATCGAGTCCGGCAGCGACTCCTGGACCTCGGTCGTCTCGAGGAAGTCGATCAGCGCCGTCGCACCCTCGGGGTTGTCGGCGCCGGCCAGCACGCCGGCGTACTCGACCTGCTGGAAGCAGGTGTCGAGGAGCGCCTTCGTCGTCGAGGCACCCGAGTCGTCGATCGTGAACGCCGGCGAGGAGTCGTAGGACAGCACGATCGGGCGGTCGCCGCCGCCCCCGCCCTGGGTGAAGTCGACCTGGTAGGCGTCCGACCAGCCCTCGGTGACCTTGGCGCCGTTGTCGAGCAGCCGCTGCCAGTACGCCGGCCAGTCGTCGCCGAACGCGGCGACGGTGGTCAGCAGGAAGGCCAGCCCGGGCGAGCTCGTGGTCGCGCCCGGGGTGACGAACAGGTCGGCGTACTCCGGCTCGGTCAGGTCCTCCAGCGTCTCGGGAGCGGGCCTGCCGTCACCGAAGTAGGTGGTGTCGACGTTGACGCAGACGCTGCCGGTGTCGACCGGGACCAGGTAGTCGGCCCCGTCGCCCTCGAGGTCGTACTCGCGGGCCCCCGAGGCGCGCTCGGCGTCGGTCTTCTGCAGGATGCCCTCGTCGAGGGCCCGGCTGGCGAAGGTGTTGTCGATGCCGAACACCGCGTCGCCGGTCGGGTCGTCCTTGGTGAGCACCAGCTTGTTGGTGAGCGCGCCGGCGTCGCCGGACGCCCTGACCACCAGGTCGTAGCCGCTCTCGTCCTCGAACTGCTCCTCCAGCTCCTTGGACATCACGAACGACTCGTGGGTCACCAGCACCACCCGCTTGCCGGCCTCACCACCGTCGTCGTCGCTGCCCACCAGCGAGCAGGACGTGGTGAGCAGTGCGGTCGCGACGAGCCCGGTGGCAAGCGCAGTGACACGTGCAGTGACAACCCTCATGGTGACTCCCTTCGCCGGTGCTAACCGGAGCAGGTTCAAGGGTCTGCGGCCTCTCCGCACTCTCAGCGCCTACGGGCGCTCCCCTGTCGTTGGCCCCACGATACCGACGTACCGATGAGTCGGGGCACCGGGCGGTGTCCGTACAGGCATGGAGATCGAGGAGCTGGTCCGGGCCTGGGCCGCCGCCGTGCACTCCGGCGACCTGGACACTGTGCTCGCCCACCACGCCGAGGACCTGGTGATGTTCGACGTACCGCCTCCGCAAGAGGGAGTGCGCGGCCTCGACGCCTACCGCCGGACCTGGCCGCCGTTCTTCGAGTGGCAGGCCTCGGGCGCGGTCTTCGACATCGTGGAGCTGAGCGTCACCGAGGGCGCCGACGTCGCCTACGTGTGGGCCCTGCTGAAGTGCGGTACGCCGGAGATGTTCGCGCAGCAGCCCGATCAGCGGCTCCGGCTCACCCTGGGGCTGCGCCGCGAGGGCGGCGACTGGGTCGTTGCCCACGAGCACCACTCGTTCGCGGACACCAGCAGCCCCGACTGACCCGACCGACCCGACTTTCTCAGCGGCTGAGCGGAACCTCCACGTCCACGCGCTCCAGCTTGTCGGGGTTGCGGACGAAGTAGAGGCCGGTCACCAGGCCGTCGTCGATCCGCATCGTGGCGATCGTGTCGAGGACGTCGTCGAGGTTGAGGCGGAGGCCGACGCCACCGTTGACGACGGTCGGGACGGCGGAGGCGACGCCCTCGTCCCGCGTCAGCACGCCGACCATCCAGCGCACCACCTTCTCGGCCCCGTGGATCGGCCGGAGCGCGGCCTGCTTCACGCCGCCGCCGTCCGTGATGAGGACGACGTCGGGGGCGAGCACGTCCATGAGCGACTGCAGGTCGCCGGTCGCGACGGCGGCCAGGAACCGCTCGATCACCGCGTCGCGCTCCCGGCGCCCGACCGACTCGCGCGGCCGGCGGGACTCGACGTGGCTGCGCGCGCGGTGGGCGATCTGGCGTACGGCGGCCGGCGTCTTGTCGACCGCGTCCGCGATCTCGTCGTAGGGCAGGTCGAAGACCTCGCGCAGCACGAAGACCGCGCGCTCGGTCGGCGTGAGGGTCTCGAGCACCAGCAGCATCGCGGTCGAGACGCTGTCGGCGAGCTCGACGTCCTCGGCCACGTCGGGCGAGGTGAGCAGCGGTTCGGGCAGCCACGGGCCGACGTACGTCTCGCGGCGGCGCGACATCGTGCGGATCCGGTTCAGGGACAGGCGGGTGGTGATCCTGACGAGGTACGCGCGGGGGTCGCGCACCTCGTCCACCTCGACGTCCGCCCACCGCAGCCAGGTCTCCTGCAGCACGTCCTCGGCGTCGGCGGCCGAACCGAGCATCTCGTAGGCGACCGTGAAGAGCAGGTTGCGGTGGGCGACGAAGGCCTCCGTCGCGTCCGACGTGTGGCTCACAAGTGCGAGGCTACGGGCTGCGCGAGCGGCAGCTCGCACACGTCGGAGTAGCCCTGGCTCTGCAGCCCGGCGGCCGAGTTGAACCGCGACCGCATGTTCTCCAGCGCCACCATCTGGGTGAGCTCGACCACGGCCGGTGCCCCGAGCTGGTCGACCAGGTGAGCGACCATCGCGTCGGTCACCGCGGGCGGCGTGACGGTCATGGCCTCGGCGTACTCCATGACGTCGCGCTCGAGCGGCTCGAAGACGTCGGACTCGCGCCACCGCGGCACCTCGCGCACCTTGTCGAGGTCGAGCTTGTCGTTGTGCGCCTTGAAGTAGCCGAAGTCGAGGCACCACGAGCAGCCGATCACGCCGGCGCTCACCAGCTGCGCGTAGGACTTGAGCAGAGGGTCGAGGCGGTCCCACTTGTCGACCTTGCCCTCGAAGGACATGACCGCCTTGAGAACCGGCTTGTGGTGGAAGTAGACGTAGCCGTTGTCCGGGAACTCTCCGCCGAGCATCTTCTTGGCGAACAGCTTCATGATGGCGCCGTACACGCCGGTGATCTCTGCCTTGGGGATACGGAAGGTGCTGTTGCTGGTCATGCCCACGAGACACCGCTCGCTCCCTGGATGTGACAGCGGGATGTGACAGCGGGATCGACAGCGGATGTGACAGGCCGCCACGTGGAAGCCATGTGGAAGATTGCGCGCATGCCCAGTCGCCGCCACGCGTTGCTCGCCCAAGCGGTGCCGCGACTGCGCAGGTCCCGCGAGCTCGAGTCCCAGCAGGCCGAGCGGGCCCGGCTGGAGAAGTGGCACGCCACCCTCGACCGAGGCTTCCCGACGGCTGCGGTGCCGTTCTTCGGCCGGCGGTACGCCGTCGTCCGGGAGGAGCTCTCCGCCCACTCCTCGGGGCGCGGCTTCCCGGCGTACACCCTGACCCGGCGTGGGCACTCGCCGAGCCGGACGGTCGTCTACCTCCACGGCGGCGGGTTCGTGGGGCCGATCGACCCCTACCAGGTGCGGTACGCCGCCCGGATGGCCTCGGCCCTCGGCGCCCGGGTGGTCATGCCGGACTACCCCCTGACGCCCGAGCACACCTGGGTCGACTCGCACGAGCCGATCGTCGACCTGGTGACCCGGCAGCTGCAGTCCTCGGACGACGTGGTGCTGGTCGGTGACTCGGCCGGCGGCGGGTTGGCCCTGGCGGTCGCGCTGACCCTGCGCGACCGGGGCGGCCCGCAGCCGTCGCACCTGCTGCTCATCTCGCCCTGGGTCGACCTGACCATCAGCACCCCCGAGACCCACCAGGTGACCCTGGACGACCCGTGGCTCTTCATCGGCAAGATGCAGGCCTACGCCGAGTGGTGGGCCGGCTCCCCCGCCGACCTCGGGCGGCCCGAGGTCTCGCCGGGGCTCGGCGACCTGACCGGGCTGCCGCCGGCGCTGATGTTCTTCGGCACCCGCGACTCGCTCTGGCCGGGCGGGCAGCTGCTGGCCCGCCGGGCCAAGGAGGCGGGCTGGCCGCTGTCGACGGTCGAGGAGCCCGGGCTGATCCACGTCTACCCGATCCTGCCGTTCCTCCCCGAGGCGGCCCGCGCGTGGCGGCAGACGCTCGCCTTCCTCGACGACGGGACCCTGCCGTGAGGATCTCGGCGGTCCCGTTCGCGGCGCTCGACCCGCTCACGGCGTACAGCCTCTGGAAGCTGCGCCAGGACGTCTTCGTGGTCGAGCAGGAGGCGGCGTACGCCGACCTCGACGGCCTCGACCTGGCCCCCGAGACCCGGCACGTCGTGATGGAGGACGACGACGGCGTGGTGCTCGGCTGCGCGCGCGTGCTCGACCAGGGGGACGAGTGGCGGATCGGCCGGGTGGCGCTGCACCGGACGGCCCGCGGCCGGGGTCTGGCCGACGCGCTGATGCACACCGCGCTGCAGGTCTGCCCCGACCGCGACATCGTGCTGGACGCGCAGGCGGCGCTGGTCACGTGGTACGCCACGTTCGGCTTCGAGGTGTGCGGGCCGGAGTTCCTCGAGGACGGCATCCCGCACGTGCCGATGGTGCGGCGCCCCGAGTGAGCCTCCGGTGAGGGTGCGCCTCGGCGCCGGCACCGGCGTCGAGCTGCTGGTGGCGGCGATGGCGGTGGCCGACGCCGACTGGCGGGTGGTGTTCACGCAGGGCGCCGAGACGTACGACGCGGCCGTCACCGCCGGAGGCCGGAGCCTGGCCCGCGATGCCGCCCGGATCGGCCGCGCCGGCTGGACCAACCTGCTCGGGCCGCTGACCCGGATCCGGGGCGCCTGGTCGGTCGAGGCGCTCCTCGCCAGGGTGGCCGAGCTCCCGGCCCCGGAGCTGAGCACGCTGCTGCTGGGCGGGAGCGGCCCGGGGAGCCGCTGGGTGCGTCGTACCGACCCGGCGGAGGTCCGGGGGGCCTGCCTCCGGGTGCTGGAGACGGTGCCGTCCCCCAGCAGCCGGGCGCCGACCCTGACCGGCGTGCGCGCCCGGCTGGCCGAGGTCGGTCCGGAGCAGCTGCTGGACGAGGTGGCGCCCGGACTCCACTACGGCCCCGGCGTGCTCGACGACGTGGTGCTGGTGACCTCGCCGCAGGTGGCACCCATCGTCGTCGAGCTGGGCGAGCCGGATCGGACCGTGATCGTGCATCCGCCACTCGGCGAGTCCGTCCGGCTGCGGGACCTCGGACGGGCGATCGGCGACGACACCCGGATCCGCCTCCTGCAGCTCCTCAAGGGCGGCGCCCACACGCTGCCCGAGCTCTGCGACGTCCTCGGCGCGCCCCGGACGACCCTGCTCCACCACTTGGCGCTGCTGCGCGGATCCGGGCTGGTCGACCTGTCCGTCACCGCGGGCGAGGCGAACGTCTACCGGCTCCGGCCGGAGGGCTTCGAGCAGCTCGCCCAGGCGGCTAAGGCGTTCCCGCTGCGCTAGTTCCCTGCAGCAGGTGTCGAAATATTTCGACACCTGCTCTAACGTTCGGCCATGCTCCGTGTCTGCGTCGCGCTTCTGGCCCTGCTCGCGATCACCGCCTGCTCCGACTCCGACCCGGACCCGGAGGCGGCCGAGCCATCGACCTCCGAGCCGTCCAGCTCCGAGCCGTCGACGACCGAGCCGCCGGTCGAGGTGGCGCCGTACGTCGAGACGCCCACGGGGCCGGTCGGCCTGACCACGACCGAGGACGGCGCGGTGTGGGTCGTGGGCGCCGAGAGCGAGACCGTGCTGCGCATCCCGGCCGGCGGCACCTCGCCCGACCTGACCGTCGACGCACCGGGGGTGCCGCTGCGCACGACCGCGGCGTTCGGATCGGTCTGGGTCACGGCCTTCCACGACAAGGCGCTGCTGCGTCTCGACCCGGCCACCGGGGAGGTGGTCGCGACGATCAGGACCGGCGAGGGGCCGGAGGGCGTGGCGGCCGGGTTCGACTCGATCTGGGTCGTGGTGCAGGACGCCGGCAAGCTGATCCGCATCGACCCCGCCACCAACGCGATCACCGCCCAGATCGAGCTCGCGGTCGGCGCCCGGCTGGTCGCTGCGGGACCGGGGGCGATGTACGTCGCCCACTACGCGAACAACGCGATCCTCCGGGTCGACCCCAGGACCAACGAGGTGACCTCGTCCGGCGAGGTCTGCGAGGGGCCGCAGGCGATGGCCGTGCTCGACGGGAAGGTCTGGGTCACCTGCACCCTGTCCGAGGAGCTCATCTCCCTCGACGCGAAGTCCCTGGCGCCCGTCGACACGGTGGCGATCGACGGCTCACCCGACTCGGTCGAGGTCGCCGCGGACGGACGGCTCGTCGTGGTCGCCGAGCAGGGCCCGACCCTGGTGATGGTCGACCCCGCCACCGCGACCGTCACCAGCAGCACGGTGCTCGGAGAGGAGGACGCCCTCAACGACCGCGCCAACCTCGACCTGGCCCTGGTCGGCGGCGAGGCCTGGGTCAGCTCGTTCAACGCGGACCGCGTCTACCACCTGCCACTGCCGGGCTAGTCCGCAGCGGCGAAGTCCACGACGCCGTCGGCGGCCTCCGATCGGGTCACCTGTCCGCGCGCGACGAGCAGCTCGAGGTGGGCCTTGGTCTCCATCGCGGCCATGCCCTTGCTGAAGATGTCCAGCTCGGCGTACGCGTGCTCGTGCCGGGTCCAGCCGAGGTGGCCGGCGACCTCGGCCGAGTTGAGCGGCCCGTCGGCCAGCGCGGCCAGGCAGTGGTCGAGCCGCTTCTCGTGGAAGACCAGCAGCTCGTCGACCCGGGCGTGCGAGGACGGCGCCACCGGACCGTGAGCGGGCAGGATCCGCAGGTCGGGCAGGCCGCGCACCTTGGTCAGCGAGGCCATGAAGTCGCCGAGCGGCTCCGGCGTCGGCGGCACCGTGAAGCCGATGGACGGCGTGATGGTCGGCAGCACGTGGTCACCGGCGAACAGCAGCTCGTCCGCAACGTCGGCGAAGACGTAGTGGCCGGGCGTGTGGCCCGGCGTGTGCACGGCGTCGATCGTGCGCGCACCCACCGGGATCGAGAAGTCGCCCTCGAGCCAGGTGTCGGGGTACTGCCACATCGTCAGGTCGGGGAGCTCCTGCTCCGCGCGGCCCTCGTTCCAGAGCCGAGCGATGTCGGCGGCCCCCGCGGAGATGAGGACCCGGTCGAACGGGCTCTCGACGACCTCGTCGAACTCGGTGTGGAAGAGGTCGAGCCCCGGCTTCTCGTCGATCCCGAGCGCGACGTCGGCGCCGAGCTCGTGACCGAGCACCGTCGCCATCGTGAAGTGGTCGCGATGGATGTGGGTGACCAGGAACCGCCGGATGTCGCCGAACCCGCATCCGATCGACCGCAGGCACCGGTCCAGCAGCTCGCGCGCCTCCGGGATCGCCCATCCTCCGTCGATGAGCACCAGCCCGTCGTCGGTGCTGATGACGTAGACGTTGATCGCCTTCAGCCCGTCCATCGGCAGCGGCAGCGGGATGCGGTGGATCCCCTCGGCCACCTCCCACGCGCCCTCGACCGTCCAGTGCTCCCCGGAGTCCGGCGAGACGGCGTACGCCGTGGGCGTGGTTGACGAGGTCACCTGGCCGACCCTAGGCGCACAGGGTCACTCGAGGTCGGGCAGGCCGAGGTCCATGGTCGGCTGCTGGATGCCGCCGTCGACCTCGATCAACTTGCCGGTGACGTACTGGCCCGCCTTCGAGGCGAGGTAGAGGACGCCGGCCGCGATGTCCTCGGGCTCGCCGACCCTGCCCAACGGCGTCCTGGACTCCAGCTGGTCCATGAGCTCGGGCTGCGACGCGACGTACTCCAGCGAGCTGGTGAGGATCGAGCCGACGTAGATGCCGTTGACCCGGATCCTCGGTGCGAGGTCCTGGGCCGCCATCTTCGTCCAGTGCGCGAGTGCCGCCTTGGCGGTGCCGTAGGCGACGAACCCGCGGTCGGCGGTGCGGCCCATCATCGAGCTGATGGTGACCACCGACTGCTGACCGTCGGCGTTCTTCAGCATCAGGGGCACGGCCGCCCGGGTGAGGGCGTGCGCGGTGCCGACGTTGAAGCTCAGCGCGCGCTCCAGGTAGCCGCTGCTGGTGTCGAGGAAGGCCCGCGGCATCGTGCCGCCGACGTTGTTGACCACGGTGTCGAGCCGGCCGAAGGCGTCGTACGCCGCCTGGGCGAGCCCGCCGACGGCGTCGAGGTCGCTGAGGTCGGCGGCGACCACCTCACACCGGCGTCCGGTCGCGCGGACCTGCTCGGCGACCGTCTCGAGCTGGTCGGTGGTGCGGGCCGAGATGAGCACGTCGGCGCCCGCCTCGGCGAGGGCGACGGCGGTCGCGGCGCCCAGGCCGCGGCCGGCGCCGGTGACGATCGCCGCCGTACCCGGGACGGCGAAGCGGTCCAGGATGCTCATCTGCTCACCAGCCCGCGTCCGGTGACCAGGGGCAGGTCGATGGCGCGGACGATGCCCGGGTCCGCGGCGACGACCGCCGGCAGCGCGTTGATGATCCGCTGCGCGGTGGTGATCATCCCGGAGACGTTGTGGTCGCCGTGCTCGCCGTGGTGGGTGAAGTCGACGTTCATCATCGGCTCGCCGGTGACCTTGATCCGGTAGCAGCCGTCCGCGCCCTCCGGCGGCTTCTCCCACTCGGGGACCTGCTCGGGGTCGGTGCGGGTGATGTGCTCGAGCACGACGCGGGGTACGCCGTCGACCTTGCCGACGACCGCGAACTTCGCCGCGCCCATCGTCCCCTTCGCCACGTCGCCGCTGACGCTCTCGGTGTCCCACTCCGCCGCACGCCGGTCGACCTCCTCGGTGAGCGGCTCGTCGAGGGTGACGTCGAGGCCGGCGGCGATCTGGCGGACCACGCTGCCCCAGGCCATCGTGAGGATGCCGGGGTGGAAGATCATCCCGACCTCGTCCATCGGCTTGCCGAAGCCGAAGATGTCGTTCATGACGACGGGCTGGTAGTAGGTCGAGTAGTCGCAGATCTCCATCACCCGGACCTCGTCGATGCGCTGGCTGAGGCTGGTCATCACCAGCGGCAGCACGTCGTTGGCGAAGCCGGGGTCGATGCCGTTGATGTGCATGCTCGCGTTGCCGCGCCGGCAGGCGTCGTTGATCTGCTCGATCATCTCCGGCGGCAGGATCTGCTCCGGCCACTGCAGCAGCACCGGGCCGCTGCTCGTGACGTTGATGCCGGCCGCGACGAACGACGTGAGGTCCTCGATGCACTCGAAGACCCGGTCGTCGGCCATCGCCGTGTGCACGATCGCGTCCGGCGCCAGGGCGATCAGCGCGTCGCGGTCGGTGGTGGCCTTGATGCCGAGCTCGCGGCCGAGCCCCGCCAGGTCGCCGGCGTCCTTGCCCTCCTTGGCGTCGGTCGACGTCCAGACCCCGACCAGCTCGAGGTCGGGGTGCGCGTCGACGCCCGCGATGGCGTGCCGGCCGATGGTGCCCGTCGACCAGACGACGACGCGCAGCGGCTTCTCGGGGATGACCTGACCCATGTGCGGAGACTAGAACAGGTTCTAGTTTGTGGGAAGAGATGCCCGATTCGTCTGCGCCGTCGAGCGGGCGGTCACACGTCAGGGCACAGACGAATCGTCGAGCACGACGCAGCGGGTTCCGGTGTAGATGGTCGGCATGCAGCGGTTGCAATGAATGCAGACGCCCTCGGACTGCCGGCCGGCGCTGAGCTCGTTGACCAGGTCGGGTTCGCGGAGCAGCGCCCGGCCCATGGCGACGAAGTCGAACCCCTGCGCCATGGCGCTCTCCATCGTGTCGCGGCGGTTGATGCCGCCCAGGAGCATCAGTGGCATCGAGAGCCGCTCGCGGAAGCGGAGCGCCTTGTCGAGGAAGTAGGCCTCGTGGAACTCGTACTCCTTGAGGAACCTCTTCCCGATCGGCGTCCTCATGCCCAGCCGCACCGGCAGCGGCATCGCGTCGGCGAACTCCTTGGTCGGCGTCTCGCCGCGGAAGAGGTACATCGGGTTCATCAGCGAGCTGCCGCCGCTCAGCTGCAGCGCGTCGAGGTGGCCGTCGGCCTCGAGCATCGCGGCGACCTCCAGACTCTCGGCGGTGGTCACGCCGCCGCGGAAGCCGTCGCTCACGCTGACCTTCGCGGTCACAGCCACCGCCGAGCCGACCTCCTCGCGCACGGCACGGGCGACCTGTCGCGCCAACCTGGCGCGGTGGTCGAGCGGACCGCCGTACCCGTCCTTGCGGCGGTTCAACCCCGGCGCGAGGAAGGACGAGATCAGGTAGCTGTGCGCCATGTGCAGCTCGAGCACGTCGAAGCCGGCCCGGACCAGCGTGCGCGCGGTGTCGACGTACGCCGCCGTGATGCGGGTGAGGTCCTGCTCGGTGGCGGGCCGGACCATCTGCATCGACAACGGGCTCGGCATCCGGCTGGCACTGAGAGCGGGTACGCCGTTGGAGCGGCCGTTCGCGACCGGGCCGGCGTGGCCGACCTGGCCGGCGATCATGGCGCCCGTCTCATGGATCGCCTCGGCGATCCGCGCCAGCCCCTTCTCGGTGTCCGGGCCAACGACGATCTGCTCGCGATGGGTGCGGCCCTCGGGGGCGATCGCGAGGTAGGCGACCGTCGTCAGCCCGACCCCGCCCCGCGCGACCGCGAGGTGGTAGTCGATGAGCGAGTCCGTGACCTGCCCGTCCGGCGTGCGTCCCTCGAACGTCGCCGCCTTGACCGTCCGGTTGCGCAGCGTGATCGGCCCGAGACGCGCGGGCGCGAACACGTCGGGCGTCATCCGGTCAGGCTAGAACACGTTTCAGTTTCGGGCCACGGGACAATGACCGGGTGGCCGTCCTCGACCAGATCAGCTGGATCGTGGTCGGCTACGCCGTCCTGGTGACGCTCGTCGCCGGCTACGCGGCGTACCGCTGGCGCGAGCTGCCGCCGTGGCTCGACTCGATGGCCTGGATGCTGGAGGCGCTGGTGGTGCTCCGTGCGGTGGCCGGGTTCGGCGTCATGCTGTCGGGGACCAAGCCCGACGAGGTCAGCACCCAGGTCGGCTACCTGATCGCCTCGGTGTGCATCCTCCCGCTGGCGCTGCGCTCGGTGCAGGACGACCGCGGGACCTGGTCGCTGGGCGTGGTCGGCGTCGCCGCGGCGGTGGTCGCGGTCGTGAGCGTGCGGATCGTGATGACGCTGTGACCCGGCTCGAGCCCGGGGCGGCCGAGCCCGCCCCGCCCGCCACCCCGCGTTCCGGCGCGCACCAGGTGCTCCTCCTCGTCTACGCGCTCTTCACGGTGGCCGCCGGCGCCCGGTCGCTCGTCCAGCTCGCGACCAAGGCCGACGAGGCGCCGGTCGCCTACACGCTGTCGCTGCTCGCCGCCGTCACCTACGCGCTCGGCTGGCTGGCGATCCGGCGCGCCTCCGAAGGGCACACCGGCTTCGCCGCGCGGATGCTCTGGGTCGAGCTCGCCGGCGTCCTGGCCGTCGGCACCGTGAGCGTGCTCGAGGACGACTGGTTCCCCGACGCCACCGTGTGGTCCGACTACGGCATCGGCTACGGCTTCGTGCCGGCGATCCTCCCGGTGGCCGGCCTGCTCTGGCTCCGCGCCCAGGACCCCGAGCGCGCGGGCCACGGTGCCGTCACGGCGTTCCGGGTCGTGGCGTTCGCCGAGGCGCTCAGCTGGCTCGGGCTGCTGACCGGCATGTTCTTCAAATACGTCGTCGACGCCGGTGAGCAGGGCGTTCAGGTTTTCGGCCCGGTCCACGGCACCGTCTTCCTGACCTACCTCGTGGTCACCCTGCTCACCTGGCGCTCGCAGCGCTGGTCGCTGCCGGTCGCGTTACTCGCGCTCGTCGCGTCGGTGCCGCCGTTCTGCACGGTCCTGTTCGAGGAGTGGGCGAGGCGGACCGGCCGTCTCCGTCCGGGCGGCTGACGACGGCGGGGCTGGCGGCGGTCAGACCGGGCCAGCGATGACACGAGCGATGATGCGGAGCGTGCACCTGTCCGCTGACGATCTCGACGCCCTCGTGCGGCGGTTGCGCGCGGCCGGGTGCGTGTTCGCCGAGGAGGAGGCCGCACTGCTCGCGGACGCGGCGGCGTCCGACGACGAGCTCGAGGAGCTGGCGGCCCGTCGCGAGGCCGGGGAGCCGCTCGAGCAGCTGGTCGGCTGGGTGGAGTTCTGCGGGCTGCGGCTCGCGGTGGCGCCGGGCGTGTTCGTGCCGCGGCAACGCACCGCGCTGCTCGTCGACGAGGCGGTGGCGCTGGTGGGGCCCGGATCGGTGGTGGTGGACCTCGGCTGCGGCGTCGGGGCCATCGCCGCCGCCGTGCTGGCCCGGGTCCCCGGGGTCGAGGTGTACGCCGTGGACGTGGACCCCGCGGCGGTCGCATGCGCCCGCGGCAACCTGCCGCCGGACCGGGTCTTCGAGGGCGACCTCTACGACGCCCTGCCCGCGGACCTCCGGGGCGAGGTGCACGTGGTGGTGGCCAACGCCCCGTACGTCCCGACCGGCTCGATCGCCCTGATGCCGCGAGAGGCCCGCGACCACGAGCACCTCGTCGCGCTGGACGGCGGCCCCGACGGCCTCGCGGTGCAGCGCCGGGTGATCGCGAAGGCGCCGGCCTGGCTGCGGCCGGGCGGACACGTCCTGGTGGAGACGGGCCGGAGCCAGCTCGAAAGCACGAGCGCGGAGCTCCGGTCGGCCGGCCTCACGCTCACCGTGGCCTCGGACGACGAGTCGGGTGGCCTAGTCGCCCGTGGCACGACGTACCCCAACGTCGGTATGGAAGCCCGGTCCCCGCGGACCTAGACTCACAAGTCGCCGAGAAGGTTCTCGGCCGGCGACGGCTCCCATCCCCATGATCGCCGCAGCCCCGGTGGGGGGTGGCTGCGTTCGGGGGCCGTCGCCCCTTCGCGTCTCCGGGCCTCACAGCCTCAGAGGGTGACTCGGCCCTTCACGCGCATCGTGTCCTCGGAGAAGCCGGGGCCGGAGCCGTTCTTCTCCGTCGTGTACGTCGACGCCCGCAGCACGCCGGCACCGTCCGGGATGCAGCCGTCGGGGACGTCGACCCGCACGGTGCTGGTCCGACGAGACGTCCGGACGTGGATGAGGCACGCGGTGATGCCCACGTAGGCGGTGCCGGTCTTGTGCTGCGGGTTGGCCAGCACGTCGAGCTCGAAGCCGTCCCGCCCGGTCTTCACGAACTGCGCCTCGACCAGCTGGTCGAACGTGCGGCCCGCGACGATGCGGGCGATCCGGAAGGTGAACCGCACGTCGTCCTCACGCCGGGTCACCGTGAACCGCGTCAGGTCGATGGACCTGCGTTGCCCGGTGGTCGGCTTGGTGCCGCCCCCGTCGTAGATGACGACGTCGCCGGTCCGGTCGGTCTGGTCGACGATCGCGGTGCGGGCGTGGGCGGCGGGTGCGGTGAGAACGGTCGCAGCCAGGGCCAGGGCGGCGGTGCGGAGGATCACGCACGGATCGTCGCACCTCGGCCGCGCCCGATCACGCAAGCGCGTCGTCGAGCACCGCGGTCAGCGGGGCCGGCACCCCGTGCTCGTCCAGCGCCTCGACCAGGAGCCGTCCGTAGCGGATCTTGCGTCCCGAACCGGAGCCGAAGAAGCGGTGCAGCTGGTCCTCCGGACGCCGGTCGCGCTGGGCCGGCTGCTGCTGCAGCCCGCGCAGGTGGGCGAGGTCGCCCTGGGCCTCGACGACGGCGAGCACCGCGGCCACGCCGAGGGCCCGGATCAGCTCGTCCTCGAGGTCGCGGTCGCAGGAGTGGAAGCCGAGGGCCGCGAGCCCGTCCGGGCCCGGCGCCGGCGCCACCCCTGCGCGCTCGAGACCGCTGCGGACGAACCTCTCCTCCGCTGCGTCGTACAACCCGGTCAGCCGGTGCGCGGGCGCCAGCTCGGCGACGTACCTCGCGATGTTGGTGATCCCGCCCATCGCGACCACCTCGACGCCGCGGTCGGCGAGCTGCACGCCACGCTTGTCGGCCAGCGCCAGCACCGCCTCGCGGTCGCTCTCGCCCTCCACGAGCACCGCGCCGCGCACGCCGGCCACCCTAACGACGCTGCGGCCGGCCCCGAGTGGGACCGGCCGCAGCTTTCGGTTGGTGCGATCAGACCAGAGCGAGCTCACGCTCCTGCTCGGCAGCAGCAGGCTGCTGCACCTCGTCGTCGTGCTCGCCACCCTCGATGTCGATCGTCGGCAGCCGACGCTCGAGCCAGGTCGGCAGCCACCACGCCCGGTGCCCGAGCAGGCTCATCGCCGCCGGGACCAGGATCATCCGGACCAGCGTGACGTCCAGGAAGACGGCGACCGACAGGCCGATGCCGAACATCTTGGTCGTGACATCGAGGTCCAGGATGAAGGACGCGAAGACGCTGATCATGATGAGCGCGGCGCTGGTGATCACCCGGGCCGTCGAACCCACGCCCTCGACCACGGCACGCCGCGGGTCGAAGTGCTTCAGGTACTGCTCGCGGACCCTGCTCATCAGGAACACCTCGTAGTCCATCGAGAGGCCGAACAGGATCGCGAACATCAGCATCGGCGCCAGCGGCATGATCGGCACTTCCTCGTGGACGCCGATCAGGCTCGCGCCCCAGCCCCACTGGAAGACCGCGACGACGACGCCGTACGCCGCACCGACGCCGAGCACGTTCAGCACGGCCGCCTTCAGCGGCACGAGGATCGAGCGGAAGACCAGCATGAGCACCAGGAACGACAGGCCGATCACGGCGCCGAGGAACCATGGCATCCGCTGCTGCAGCCGCGACGACACGTCGGACGTCAGGGCCGTCGAGCCGGTGATCGACACCTCGACGTCGGTGCCGTCGACCGCCGCGGGGATGGTGTCCTCGCGAAGGTGCTGGAGCAGCTCGTCGGTACGGGCGTCCTGGGGAGCCGTCGTCGGGGTCACCCCGATGATCGCCAGGTCACCATCCTCGTTGGTCACCGGAGTGTCTACCGAGGCCACGCCGGACTCGGCGGCGAGATCCTGGGCGATCCTGTCGACCGTCGACCCGGGGAGCGGCTCGCCGTCGTTGTCGACCACCACCTGGAGCGGGCCGTTGGTGCCGGGGCCGTAGCCGTCGGCCATCAGGTCGTAGGCCTTGCGAGTGGTCGACGACGGGGCGTCGTTGCCCGCGTCCGCGAACCCGAGGTGCATGGAGAACACCGGGACCGCGAGCACGACGAGGACACCGGCGGCCGCGACGCCGTAGCGCACCGGCTTGGCGACGACCCGAGCGGCCCAGCGCGCCGAAGCGGCGTTCGGGTCGTAGGCCGGCTTCTGCTTGACGAACGGGACCCGGGCGCTGTTGACGCGGTGCTTGACGACGCCCAGCATCGCGGGCAGCAGCGTGATCGAGGCGACCATCACGACGGCGACCATGATCGCGGAGCCGAAGCCCATCATCTCCATCATCGGCACGCCGGAGACCTTGAGGCCGAGGATCGCGACGATCACCGTGACGCCGGCGAAGAGCACCGACAGACCGGCGGTCGCGTTGGCGCGACCGATGGCCACGGGCACGGACTGGCCGGCGGCCAGGTTCTGGCGGTGCCGGGACAGGATGAACAGCGCGTAGTCGATGCCGACGCCGAGGCCGAGCATCATGGCGACCACGCCGGCGATCTTCGGGACGGGCACGAGGCCGGCCATGACACCGATGGTGCTGCTCCCGACCGCGATGGCCATCAGGGCCGTGGCGATGGGCAGGCTCATGGCGACCAGCGAGCCGAAGGCGATCGCGAGGATGACGATCGCCATGAGGATGCCGATCAGCTCGCTGTTGCCGGCGGCTGCCTCGTTCGCGTAGCCGAGGCCACCGTCGTACTCGACCTGGATGCCGGCGTCACGCACGTCCTGAAGGGCCTCTTCGGCGGCGTCGAACTCGGCTTCGCCGATCTTCTCGAGGTCGAAGCCCACCGTGGCGAAGGCGGTCTGACCGTCCTCACTGAGGGTCGGTCCTCGTGGGTCGTAGGGACTGCTCACCGCGATCACGTTCGGACCGGTGGAGAGCTCCTCGACGGCCTGCTGGATCGCGTCCTTCTCGTCAGGACCGGTGAGGCCGTCCTCCGAGTGGAAGATGACGTTCGAGGCGTAGAGCGTCTCCTGCGGGAAGCGATCCTGGATCGCATCGGCCGCGGCCTGCGACTCCGAGCCGGGGAGGCTGAACGTCTCGTCGTACTCGCCACCGGTGGTGGTGTTGAGCATGAAGATCGAGACCGCGACGACGACCCAGGCGCCGATGACGCGCCACGGGTGGCGGCCGGCGAAGTGGCCGATGCGGTAGAGGAAGTTGGACATGGTGGCTCCTTGGTGGTTGGTCTTGCGGGTTGCGGACAGTGGCGTGCGAGGCATGGAACGAACGTAGGAATCTCGCGGGGTCGCGAGACATAGGGCGAGCCGCACGTCGCGGCAGGTGGGCCGCACGGCTGACCCACGGTTACCGTGCGGGAAACCACACCCTCAGGCACCGGCTGGCCGCAGTGGCGCGCCTACTGCTGGTGGATGAAGTCCGCGACCAGGGTGTTGACCGGCTCGGGCCGCTCGACCTGCAGGAAGTGGCCGGCGCCGGAGACCAGCTCGAACCTCGCCGTCGGCGGCAGGTGGGCGGCCGCGTGCTCGGCGTACGCCGCCTGCATGGCGCCGTCGTCGGCGCCGTGCAGGACGAGCTGCCGCACGGTCGGGATGCCGTTGAGGGTCCGCGCCCAGGTCCGGTACTCCCGAGGCACGCGCCAGGGTGCACGGATCGCGCGGTAGTAGCCGACCGCGGCGGCGACGTGCTCGCGGGTCGGCCAGGCGGCCCGCACCAGCGCGATGTCCTCGGCCGCGTCGTAGCCGGGCGACCAGTCGCGCCACAGCCGGGGCAGCCAGCGGTCGACGGTCCGCTCGGGGAGCAGCGGGAGCTGGTTGAAGAGGGTGTACCAGCTCATCCGCAGCTGCCGCGGCGTCAGCCGGAGGGGTGCACCCTGGACGGCACCGAGCGGCGGGACGGCGAGCGCCACGATCCGGCGGTACGGCGAATCCGGGTGCGCGCCCAGCGCGTTGGCGGTGATCGCGCCCCAGTCGTGGCCGATCAGCACCGTCCGGTCGTCACCTCCGAGCTCGCCGTACAGCGCGGCGGCGTCGGCCATCAGCGCGCCGACGTGGTAGCCGTCGGTCGCGAGCCCGCTCGGCGAGTAGCCGCGCAGGAACGGCGCCACGACGCGGTGTCCCCGGGCCGCCAGATGCGGCCCGAGGAACCGCCAGGTCCACGCCGTGTCCGGGAAGCCGTGCAGCGCCACCACGAGCGGGCCGTCGGCCGGCCCCCACGCCAGGCACGACAGCTCGACCGTCGGGAGCTGCACCCGGACGACCTCGGGCTCGTGGCTCGGCACGAACCGACACGCTAGGGCACTACAGCACCCGGTCTGCGGCGAGCAGCAGCGTCTCCTCGGGGGTGGTCGGGTGGAACTTGGCCGCGCGGATGTCGCGGTAGCAGCGCTCCACCACCGAGCCGCGGAAGAACGCCGACCCGCCGGCCACCTCCATCGCGAGGTCGCAGACCTCGATGCCGGCCAGCGCGATCTCGCGCTTGGCCACCATGGCCGCGGTCAGCGTCTCCATCGACGGCGTCACGTCGTCCCCGACGAGGTCGAGGGCGCCTTCCAGCGCCCAGCGCGCCACCTGCAAGCGGTGCTGCATGAGGCCGACCTGACGTCGGATCGTCGGGTCGTCGGCGCGCTTGCGCACCAGCTCGACCGCGGCCTCGGCGGCGGCCTCGGCGACTCCGAGGTAGGCACCGGAGATGACCGGCATCGCGATGCTGCCGATGACCTGGAGCGGCGGGTCGATCACGCCGTGCGGACGGTTGGCCAGGACCCGCTCGTCGGGGACGAAGACGTCCTCCAGCACGATGTCGTTGCTGGCGGTCCCCCGCATGCCGAGCGTGTTCCAGTTGTCGAGCACCCTGACGCCCTCGGACGCGAACGGCACGGCGAGGTTGAGGACGCGGAGGCCCTCCTTCGGGTCGTCGTACGTCGCCATCGTCGACATCACCGTGCCGACGGTGGACTGGCTGGCGAACCTCTTGTGGGCCGTGATCTTGAAGCCGCCGTCGACGCGGACGGCCTCACCGCGGGGGTGGGTCCAGTCGCCCCCGCCGGTCGACACGAGGAGGATCCCCTCGTCGGCCACCCGCCGCAGGGTCGCCTCCGCTCCGGGCATGCCTCGTCTGTAGCGCCACGCGGTGAAGCAGACGACGTGCTGGTGCATCGACGTCGCCAGAGCGGTCGAGCCGCAGGAGTGCGCCATCCGGCGCTGAAGGTCGGCCAGCTCCCGTGGTGTCGCGCCCAGGCCACCGAGCTCGGTGGGTACGGCGGCGGCGAGCAGGCCGGTGTCGCGGATGGCGTCGAGCGCCTCGGACACGAAGCTGCCGTCGACGTCGTGGCGACCTGCGTGCTCGGCGAGCACGGGCGCGACTGCGTCGACGCGGTGAAGGAGGTTGTCGGTACGGGTCTCTTGAAGAGTGGTCATACCGAGAGGGTCCGCGCCGGGGCGTGGGCAGGAATAGTGCAGGTTCTGGACCTGGCCGGTACAACTTCTGGACTGCTGGCGGCGCCGGTGGGACCATGAGGGATGCCGGAGTACGGACGTTTTTGTCCGGTGTCCCTCACGACCGAGGTGCTGGCCGACCGGTGGACGCCGATGATCGTGCGCGAGCTCGTGCTCGGCAACACCCGGTTCAACGACATCGCCCGCGGCCTGCCCGGTATCTCGCGGTCCCTGCTGTCCGCACGCCTGCGCCACCTCGAGAAGCGCGGGGTGGTGGAGCGTTGGTCGTCGGAGTACCACCTCACGCCCGCGGGCCAGGACCTGGAGAAGATCATCGACGCGTTCGGTCGTTGGGCGGTCGAGTGGCTCTTCGACGAGCTCTATCCGCACGAGGTGCACCCACACACCTTGATGTGGTGGATGCACCGCCGGATCGACCCGGAGAGGTTCCCCGACCGCCGGGTGGTCGTGGAGTTCGGGTTCACCGCTCCCGACCCGATCACAGTCTGGCTGGTGCTCGAGCACGGCGAGGTGTCGGTCTGCCATCAGCACCCCGGCTTCGACGTCGACGTCCTCCTGCGGGCGACGACCGCGACGTACAGCGACATCTTCAACGGACCTTTGACCTGGGCCGAGGCGGTGCGGTCCGGCGCCCTCGAGGTGACCGGGCCGACGCCGCTCGTCCGCGAGCTGCCGACCTGGTTCCTGTGGAGCCCGTGGGCCGAGGTGACTCGGGAGCGGACGGCCCGGCGTTAGCCTGCGCGCGTGGACCTTGTCGTCGTGGTCGGTGGCGCGAACGTCGACGTCAAGGCCCGGTCGTCCGCTCCCCTGGTGGCTGCGACCAGCAACCCCGGCACCGTCATCCGGACCCCCGGCGGCGTGGGGCGCAACATCGCCGAGAACCTGGCCCGGCTCGGTTCCCGCGTCGCCCTGGTGTCGACCGTCGGCTCGGACCCGGACGGCGACTGGCTGATGGAACAGACCGCCGCGGCCGGGGTCGACACCTCGTCGGTGCTCCGCGGCGGACAGACCGGGCGGTACGTCGCGGTGCTGGACGCGGGCGGCGACCTGGCCGTCGGTGTCTCCGACATGGCGGCCACGGACGCACTGGGCCCGGAGGTGCTCGACCACGACCTGATCCGGTCCGCGGCCCTCGTCGTGGTCGACGGCAACCTGCCCGCGACGACGATCGACGCGGTGCTGGCGCTCGGCGTACGCGTGGTCATCGATCCGGTGAGCGTCGCGAAGGCCGAGCGGATCGCCCCGCTGCTGCGAGCCGACCGGCCGGTCTTCGCGATGACTCCCAACGAGGCGGAGCTCGTGGCGCTCGGCTCGGTCGACGGGCTGCACCGGCGCGGCGTCGAGACCGTCTGGGTTCGCCGCGGTCCGGCCGGCTCGCTGCTCAGCACGTCCTCCGAGCACTTGGAGCTGGAGGCGCCGGCGGTGTCGCCCGTCGACGTCACCGGCGCGGGCGACGCGATGCTCGCGGCGTTCTGTCACCACCTGCTCGCCGGCGCGGCGCTCGAGGATGCGGCGCGGGCCGGCCACGAGGCCGCCGCGCTCACGGTGGGCAGCCCGCACACCGTCGTACCCGACCTCGGGGAGAGGATGTCCCGATGACCGGGGTGCAGCTCACCGACGAGGTCGCCGAGGCCATGACCGAGGGCCGACCGGTGGTCGCGCTCGAGAGCACGATCATCAGCCACGGCATGCCCTACCCGCAGAACGTCGCGATGGCCACCGAGGTGGAGGGCATCGTGCGCGAGCACGGCGCGGTGCCGGCGACCATCGCGGTGCTGGACGGCGTGCCGAAGGTCGGACTGTCGCCCGACGACCTCGAGCTGCTGGCCAGCGATCCCTCGGTGGTGAAGGCCAGCGTCCGCGACCTTCCCTCGGTGATGGCCCGCGGCGGACACGGCGCCACCACCGTCGCCGCCACGATGCGGCTCGCCTCCCTGGCCGGGATCAGGGTCTTCGTGACCGGCGGGCTCGGCGGAGTGCACCGAGGTGCCGAGACGTCGTTCGACGTCAGCGCCGACCTCACCGAGCTGTCGCAGACGCCCGTCTGTGTGGTGAGCGCCGGCGTGAAGAGCATCCTCGACATCGGCCTCACCCTGGAGATGCTGGAGACCCTCGGGGTGCCGGTGCTGGTCGACGGCAGCGACGAGTTCCCGTCGTTCTACTCGCGCGGCAGCGGGTTCCCGGCACCGCTGCGGGCCGACGGCCCGGACGAGATCGCCCGCGCGATGGACGCCGCCTGGTCGCCCGGTCGCGGGCTGGGACTGAGCAGCGGCATCGTCGTCGCGCACCCCATCCCGGTCGCCGACGAGATCCCGGCGTCGGAGATGGATCCCGTGATCGCGCAGGCCCTCGCCGACCTCGACGCCCGGGGCATCAGCGGGCGCGACGCGACGCCGTACCTCCTCGGCCGGATCGTCGAGCTCACCGACGGCCGCAGCCTCGCGACCAACATCGCGCTGGTCCGCGAGAACGCCCGGGTGGGCGCCGAGATCGCGGTGCACTACGCCGGCCTCACCCACGGAAGGAACGACACCCGATGACCCCACGCACCCTCGGAGGCGACCTCACCGTCTCGCCCCTCGGCCTCGGCTGCATGGGCATCAGCCAGAGCTTCGGTCCCTCGCCCGAGCGGTCGGCCATGGTCGCGTTCCTGCGCGAGGCCGTCGACCACGGCGTCACGCTCTTCGACACCGCCGAGGTCTACGGGCCGTTCGAGAACGAGGAGGTCGTCGGGGAGGCGCTGGAGCCGGTCCGCGACCAGGTCGTCATCGCGACCAAGTTCGGCTTCTCCTTCGATGAGGTCGGGCAGTCGACCGGTGTCAGCAGTCGTCCCGAGACCATCCGGGCCGCGGTCGACGGCTCGCTCCGACGCCTGCGCACCGACGTCATCGACCTGCTCTACCAGCACCGCGTCGACCCTGACGTCCCCATCGAGGAGGTCGCCGGCACGGTCAAGGAGCTCATCGCCGAGGGCAAGGTCCGCCACTTCGGCATGTCCGAGGCCGGCCCGACCACCATCCGGCGCGCGCACGCCGTCCAGCCCGTCACCGCGCTGCAGAGCGAGTACTCCTTGTTCTGGCGCGAGCCGGAGGAGTCGGTGCTCGACACCATCGAGGAGCTCGGCATCGGCTTCGTCCCGTTCAGCCCGCTCGGTCGCGGCCTCCTGACCGGGCAGGTCACCCGCGACTCGACGTTCGGCGAAGGCGACATCCGCGCCACCCTGCCCCGGTTCAGCCCCGAGGCGCTGGCCAGCAACCTCGACCTCGTCGACAGGGTCACGGCCGTCGCCGACGAGCTCGGCGTCACTCCCGGGCAGGTCGCCCTCGCGTGGCTGCTGGCCCAGAAGCCGTGGATCGTTCCCATCCCCGGCACCCGACGCATCGAAAGGGTGGACGAGAACCTCGCCGCCGCCGACCTCGACCTGGCCCCGGACGTGGTCGCCGAGCTGACCGCCGCTTCAGACAGCGTCACCGTCCAGGGTGACCGCTATCCCGAGCACATGCAGGCCATGGTCGACCGCTCCTGAGGCCAGGAACGCCATCGGCAATGACCGGCGACTTCGATGCCTCCCAAGGGTGCCGCCGTAGCGGCCGTAGGCGCCTCGTAGCCGCCTCTGGTCCCAGACCAGCGAGCACATGCGTCACACCGCGTAAGGGTTGCGGTCACGCGGTCACGCGGTCACGCGGTCACCTTCAACTGCCGCGTGGAGTGGTCAGCACGCCCGTCAGGAGGGCCGAGCCCCGGGGTGTGGCAGGACGTCGCGCCAGGAGTGCTGGGGCGCGAAGCCGAGGAGGTCGCGGGCTTTGTCGATGGCGTAGAAGGTCTCGTCGCGGCCCATTTCCCGGCGCACCTCAACCCCGTCGTAGAAGCCGTCCTGAATTTCCTTCGTCGTCGCAGCAACGGACATGTCGGCGTTGGCGACGTTGAAGACCTCATAGCCCAGCCCGTCGGTCTTCAGACAGCGCTGCACCATCTGGCCCAGGTCGCGAGCGTCGATGTAGGCGAAGACGTTACGGCGCCGCAGCGACGGGTCGGCGAGGAACGGAGGGAACATCTCGGCGTACTCATGCGGCTCAATGACGTTGTTGATCCGCAGGCCGTACACGTCGGCCCCGGTGCGGGCCTGGAAGGAGCGAGCCGTCACCTCGCCAGCCACCTTCGACATCGCGTAGGCGTCCTCCGGGACCGTCGGGTGGTCCTCGTCGACCGGCACGTAGAGCGGGCGCCGCTCGCCTTGGGCGAAGCAGATCCCGTAGGTCGTCTCCGAGGAGGCGAACACGATCTTGCGCACCCCCAGCCGAGTCGCGGCTTCGAGCACGTTGTAGGTGCTGAGGACATTCGTCGCATACGTCGCTGCGTCCGACGTGAGCAGGATCGCCGGTACCGCGGCGAAGTGCACGACGGCGTCGTAGGTGGGTTTCTCGGGCAGGTCCAGCTCGTCGAAGGTCGCCAGCCCGGCGAGCGCCGAGTAGGTCTCGCCCGCGTCGGTCAGGTCCACCCGCAGATCCGCCACCGCCGGATGCTCCAGCGGGACCAGGTCGGCGTTGGTGACGTGGTGGCCCTGCTCGGCGAGGTATGGCGCGACGTGCCTGCCGGCCTTGCCGCTGCCTCCGGTGAAGAAGATGCGCATGACTCCGAGTATCCGTCAGCTCTCGCCCAGACTGATGCCGCAGTCGCGCTGGAGGCACTGGTTGCCTCCACGGCGGTCGGCGAGGGTCAACGGCGGCGCTGACTCCCCCGTTCCGCACAACCGCTTCAGCGCCCCTGCCCGCGCAGGTCACCCGATGTGGCACAGGCTCCAGCCGACTGCGTCACACCGCCGCGACTGCCCTTCGAGTCGAGGGCCAACTCGAAGACCTGGTCCGTAGTGCGTGGAGCATGGCCTGAGACTGAGGGCCTGCGACGCGTGGCTCGGCGGGGATACTCCAACGCATGGAGTTGTCCATCGGTCCCATCACGGGGAGTGAGTGGCCGGCTGCGCGCGCGTTGCTCCATCGTGCGTTCGTCAACGAACCCTTCACCGTGGAGATGTACGGTCCAGCGATCCTGGATCGGTGGGGTGGGTCCTGGAGTCTGTATTCCTCATTGCGGAGTGAAGACGCGACTGTCGTTCTGGGCGCTCATGTGAGTGACGTGCTGGTCGGCGTCGTGATGGGAAGCGCGTCTGGGCAATGCCGGCTTTGTCAGGTGTTGGCGCGCGAGCCTCGGCCCAGGGACAACCTCCTCGCCATCGACTGGCAGTTCCACCAGAACGTCGCCCAAGTCCATGGACAGCTCGGAGAGCATGCCTGGGTCGAGAAGGCTGCCGTCGAGCCTGCGCTGCACGGTCTAGGCATCGGGCGCCGGCTGCTCGAGGCCGTTTCAACCGCGCTCGAGATCGGGGTACCAGCGGAACTGGTTCTCGAGTGCGCCCCCGATCGAGTCAACTTCTATGCAGGCTTGGGATACGAGGTGCTCAGTACCTTCGCAGATCCCGCGGGCCCCGATGCGTACTCGATGCGACGCAGGATCCGCTGAGACTTCTGCTCACTCGGCAGGAACGGCCTGTAGTCCGCCCCCGCGCCACGATCCGCCCGGCCTGTGGCCGACGTTGCGTCTATCCGCGATCGAGCGGTCATCACGTCGAGCGGTCATCACGACTGCGATGGGCGGCCGGTAGGTAGAACGCCACGTCTGGTGTGACCGGCGCCGACGCGAAGCCCAGGGAGGACAGCAGCGCCCAGCCTTCCGTACTCGGCGCCGCCGCGACGATGTGAGCAGCGCCGCGGTCTGCAGCCCACCTCAACACCGTCCCCACAAGTGCTGTGCCCACCCCGCGACGTCGCGCATCCGGCAGCACCGCCACGTCGACCAGCTCGCACTGCTCCCCGTGCCAACCAGAAGCCATACCGACTGCGCGTCCATCGCGGTGGGCGACCCAGTGCGGCCGGTTCATCAAGTGGTAGGGGGGCCGCTCGCCCCAGCCGCAGGCTGCGGCCACCGTGGTCCACTCCTCCAGCGACCACACACGTTCGACGTCTGGAGGCGCGTGGGCCGACGCCCCACTCTCCTGGCCGCACCACCATCCGGTTCGCTCCGGTGTCAGGCCGGCGTCCTGGAGAACGACGGTGAGGGCCGGGTCCGGAGCAGCGGCAGCCACTGCGCTGGGGCGTCGTCCACCCAGGCCACCAGATCGGCCGCGAGCAGAGCTGAGGGCACGAAGCCGGACTCGGCGACCACGCCGTTCAGGTCGTTGCTGTCGAGACCGGACCGGATCGCGACGTACCCGGGGCCACGCCGCACCTTACTGACCTCGCCCAGCGACAGGAGCCGCTCGCGTGCGGCCCGGTGCCCAGCCACGGCGGCGTCCACCTCCGCAGCCTACGAGGACCCGGGCCGTTGACCAGTGATGGTGTCAACCAAACCAGGGCAAACCCAGTCGCCGCAGTTCAGTCTTCCTCGATGTAGCCGGTTTCTAGGTCAATCATCGAGAGAAAGCTTCTGATGTTGGCCCAGTGCTGCTCAACGTCATCAGTCGTCGGACTCGCGCTGAACCCGTAGCCCGGATTCGGCCCGCTGAGCCACCTGTAATGCGTGCCGTTGAACTCGTCGGATTGCAACTCAAAGCTCTCGCCATCGCATTCAAGCGTCGTGGCGGACGCCGCGACATCGTCGGGAGTGATGGCAGAAAAGGCTGCCCAGTCGCCAGCGTCCTGCTTGCCCACGCGCCAAGCATGGCACCGAGGACGGGAGTTCGGTCGCCGGTCGGGCGTTCGCAGGCCTGACCCACTCCGCCGCGAAGGGCCCCGTCGGCAACTGGTGACGCATGCTCCTTCATGGCGCGAGTCGACGGACCTGGGCGGGCGGGGAGAGGACAGTTCGCCCGTCGGTCCAGGACCCGTCCACAGGCAATACCGTCGGCACCGACCCCTTGTCGGTGGCGCCGTCTAGCGTTCTTGGCATGAGGGATCTCGGGGAGTTCGGAGGCGGGTCGGCGGCGTCGACTGTGCTGCCGACGCGCGCCGAGATCGAGGCCTTCGCGGCTCGCCTGGCGGGCTCTGCAGACGGGCTCGACGACGCCGACCGGATCAATCGGATCAGGGCGCTCGAGCAGCTGAAGTGCGCCGCAGAGGGCGCGCAGGCGGTGTTGACCGGCGACTTCGATGCCTCTCAGCGTGCCGCCGCGGCGGCCGCAGGCGTGCCCGCCGCGCGGCACGGCCGAGGCATCGCTCTGCAGATCGCCTTCGCCCGGCGCGAGTCGCACCGCAAGGGTGAGCAGCAGGTCGGACTGGCCCGAGTGCTGCGTGACGAGATGCGCCACACGGGCGCGGCACTGCGCGGCGGCAAGATCACCGAGTGGCGGGCCATGGTGCTCGCCCGCGAGACCGCGTGCCTTCCGCTCGAGGACCGCCGCGTGGTCGACCGCAGGCTCGCCGGAGACCCGGATCGACTCGAAGCCATGGGCGATAGGGAGACCGAGCTCGCCGCGCGTGACCTCGCCTGTCAGCTCGACCCCGGCTCCGTCGCCGAGCGCCGCCGACGAGCGGAAGCCGACCGCCACACGACTCTGCGGCCGGCGCCCGACACGATGACCTGGCTCGGTGCGTTGCTGCCGGTCAAGCAGGGCGTGGCGGCCCACAAGTCCCTGCTCGACGAGGCCGATCGCCGCAAGGCGGCGGGCGACACCCGGTCGCGCGGGGCGATCATGGCCGACACGCTCGTTGAGCGCGTCGTTCGTCCCCACGTGGCCGGGACCGGCGCCGCCGAGATCCCGCTGTCGATCAGCATCGTCGTCCCCGACACCGTCCGCCTGGGCGATCAGGAGGGCAGCGGCTGGGTCGAGCACCACGGCGCGGTGCCGGGCGACCTGCTCCGAGAGTGGATCGCCTCCCACGCCGCGCGCGGCGTTCGCGACTGGGTACGGCGGCTCTACCAGTCGCCCACGACTCGTCAGCTCGTGGCGATGGACCAGCGTGGTCGCTACTTCGAGGGCAAGCTCGCCGAGTTCCTCGCCCTGCGAGATCGATACTGCCGTAACGGCTGGTGCGGGGCGCCGATCCGGCACCTCGATCACGCACAGGCTCACGAGGATGATGGACCCACCAGCGCCGACAACGGACAGGGGCTCTGCGAGGCCTGCAACCTCGCCAAGGAAGGCCCGGGTTGGAGTGCCCGGCCCAGACCCGGTCCCATCCACACCATCGAGACGACCACACCCACCGGCCACCGCTACAGGTCCCGGGCACCCGCCACGGGTCAGCCGGTGCGCATGGAGATCTATCGGCTCGTGACCCGAGTCGCCTAGTTCTCCGACACCCGCTCGAAGACGAGGTCGAAGTCCTTGCGCCAGGTCGATCCCTGATCCTCGGATGCCTCCCAGCGACCCGCGATCCGGTCGGGCCCGACGTCGACGATGAACCGCTGGAACATGTCGGGGTCTTCTCGACTCAGCTCCCAGCGTGAGCCGTCGAAGGTCATCGCGAAGACCCGGCAGATGCCTCGTTCGTCGTGGTAGAGGGTCGTGTAGGCGTCGTTCGCGTCGCTGCGACCGAGGACCAGGACCATGTCGCTTGTCGCCGTTCCGACGTCGTCCTCCATCTTCCAGCGGAAGACCACGAACGCGTCGCCGATCCACTCGCCCGTCGCCGAGCCCGCCGGCATCTGGTCGAGCGTCTCCAGGAACCACGCGTTCAGCATCGTCGCTTCCCACGAACCAACCAGGACGTCCAACTGCTCCATGGACGCGTTGCGCATCGCATCCTCCTTCACCCGATCCTCAGCCCGTTGGGCCGGTAACCCGTCGCACGCCGAATACCCTCAGTATCCGTGGAGCCCATCGACGAGCACTTCCTCCGCACCGTCGAAGAATTCCGCGCGCCGGACCAGCCGCCGCCTCTCGACCACGATCTGGTCGGCCGGCTCGAGGCCCTCTTCCAGGCCCAGGCCGAGAGCCGGCACCTCGACTTCGCCGCGCGGTGGCTTCAGCAGCGAGGGGCGGGCTACTACACGATCGCCTCGGCCGGGCACGAGTCGAACGCCGCCCTCGGCCTGCTCTCGCGGACCACCGACCCGGCCCTGCTGCACTACCGCTCGGGTGCGTTCTACGCCGCCCGCGCGCACGTCGACGGGGGCGTCGACCCGGTTCGCGAGACGCTGCGCAGCCTCGCCTGCTCCGCGTCCGACCCGATCTCGGGCGGCCGCCACAAGGTGTTCGGGCACGCGCGGCTGCACGTCATCCCGCAGACATCGACGATCGCCTCCCACCTGCCGCGCGCGGTCGGGCTCGGCTTCGCCCTGGGGCACGCGAAGCTGCTGGACCGGCCGACCCGGTGGCCGGAGGACGCGCTGGTCATCGCCAGCTTCGGCGACGCGTCGGTCAACCACTCCACGGCGGCGGGCGCCTTCAACGCGGCGGCGTACCTCACGCACGTGCACCGCGCCTGCCCACTTCTCCTCGTCTGCGAGGACAACGGCATCGGCATCAGCACCCGTACGCCGCGAGGCTGGCCGGCGGCCGTGTTGAAGCACCTCCCTGGCGTCGCGTACTTCCACGCACCTGGTCACGACCCGGTCGCCCTGCTCGAGACGACCGAGGCGGCGCTGGCCGCCGTGCGCACCGGCCGCTCCCCCGTCGTGCTCCACCTGAGCACGGTGCGGTTCATGGGCCACGCCGGCTCGGACGTCGAGATCGCCTATCGCTCGCCGGCCGCGATCCAGGCCGACCACGCCAGCGACCCGTTGCTCGGCACCGCCCGCGCGCTGGTCGAGAGCGGGCAGTTGAGCTCGGAAGACGTGCTGGCGCGCTACGAGGAGGTCCGGCAGCGGGTCCGCACCCTGTCGATAGAGGTCAGCGGGGAGCCGCAGCTCGCGAGCCGCGACGAGGTGATGGCCCCACTGGCCTACCCACAACCACAGCGACTGCCACAGCCGACGACCCCGCCGCGTCCGCCCGACCCGAGGCCGCTCACCCTCGCCCAGGCCATCAACCAGACGCTGGGCGACGAGCTGGCGGACCACGACGACGTCCTCGTCTTCGGGGAGGACGTCGCGGTCAAGGGCGGGGTCTACGGCGTGACTCGAGGACTGCGGGAGCGCTTCGGGTCGTCCCGGGTCTTCGACACCCTCCTCGACGAGCAGACCGTCCTCGGCACGGCGCTCGGCACCAGCCTCGCGGGGTTCGTGCCGGTGCCCGAGATCCAGTACCTCGCCTACCTGCACAACGCCGAGGACCAGCTCCGGGGCGAGGCCGCGTCGCTGCGGTTCTTCTCCGACGGCGACTACGACAACGGCATGGTGATCCGGATCCCGGGGCTGGCCTACCAGAAGGGCTTCGGCGGCCACTTCCACAACGACAACTCCCTCGCGGTGCTGCGCGACATCCCGGGGATCGCGGTGGCCGTCGCCAGCCACCCGCACAGCGCCCCCGGACTGCTGCGCGGCTGCCTCGACCTGGCCCGCGAGGGAAGGGTGTGCGTGTACGTCGAGCCGATCGCGAGGTACCACACGCGCGACCTGTTCGAGGGCGACGAGGGCTGGCTGGCACCGTTCGACGGCTCGACCCGGGCCGCGCTCGGCGACGTGGTCGGCTACGGCACCGGGCGCGACCTGCTGCTGGTGACGTTCGGCAACGGCGTCTTCATGAGCCTCCGGGTGGCCGCGGCGCTGCGGGCCGACGGCTTCGGCTGCACGGTCCTCGACCTCGCGTGGGTGGCGCCGCTACCGGTCGCGGCCCTGGTCGAGGCGGCCTCGCGCGCCTTCGCGGTCCTCGTGGTGGACGAGACCCGGCGCAGCGGAGGCGTCTCCGAGGCCGTGGTCACAGCACTCGTGGACGCCGGGGTCGAGGCGCCGGTGTCGCGGGTGGCGAGCGCGGACTCGTTCATCCCGCTGGGACCGGCGGCGGACGCCGTACTCCTCCAGGAAGGGGAGATCCTGGCCGCCGCCCATCAAGCACTCAGACTGTGAAGTCGACCCCCTGCGCCAGCGGCAGCTCGCCGGAGAAGTTCACCGTGTTGGTCCCCCTCCGCATGTAGGCCCGCCACGCGTCGGAGCCCGACTCGCGGCCGCCGCCGGTCTCCTTCTCGCCGCCGAACGCGCCGCCGATCTCGGCGCCCGAGGTGCCGATGTTGACGTTGACGATCCCGCAGTCCGACCCCTCGTCGGACAGGAACAGCTCGGCCTCGGCCTGGTCGCTCGTGAACACGCTGGACGACAGCCCGTGCGGCACGGCGTTGTTGACCGCGATCGCCTCCTCGAAGTCGTCGTAGGGAAGCAGGTAGAGCAGTGGTGCGAAGGTCTCCTGCGCCACCACCGACGTCTGGGCCTCCATCCGCACGATCGCCGGCTGCACGTAGTAGGCCTCGGCGGCCTGGTCGTCGAGCACCCGGCCACCGCCCGTCACGACCTTCCCGCCCTCGTCGGAGGCCCGGGCGATCGCGGCCTGCATGCCGTCGTACGCCGCGCGGCGGATGAGCGGGCCGACGAGGGTGCCGTCGGTCATCGGGTTGCCGATCGGCAGCCGTTCGTAGGCAGCGGCGAGCCGGTCGGAGAGCTCGTCGACCACCGACCGGTGGGCGATGACCCGCCGCATCGTCGTGCACCGCTGGCCCGCCGTACCGGCCGCGGAGAACACGATGCCCCGCATGGTCAGGTCGAGGTCGGCGCTGGCACTGACCACGGCGGCGTTGTTGCCGCCCAGCTCCAGCAGGGTTCTGCCGAACCGGCCGGCGACCCGCGGCCCCACCGCCTGGCCCATCCGCGTCGACCCGGTGGCACTGAGCAGCGCGACGCCGGGGTGGTCCACCAGCGCCTCGCCGACGTCGGACCCGCCGATCAGCACCTGGGAGACGTCGGTCGGAGCGCCCTGCTCCGCGATGGCCTGCTGGAGGATCGAGGCGCAGGCCAGCGAGGTGAGCGGCGTGAGCTCCGACGGCTTCCAGACGACAGGGTCTCCGCAGACCAGCGCCACCGCGGTGTTCCACGACCAGACCGCGGCCGGGAAGTTGAAGGCGCTGATCACGCCGACGACGCCGAGCGGGTGCCACGTCTCCATCAGGCGGTGGCCGGCCCGCTCCGACGGCATGGTCCGGCCGTACAGCTGCCGCGACAGCCCGACGGCGAAGTCGCAGATGTCGATCATCTCCTGGATCTCACCGCGCGCCTCGGAGGTGATCTTGCCGACCTCGAGGCTGACCAGGGTCGCCAGCTCGTCCTTGTGCTCGGCGAGCAGCTCGGCCCATCTCTTCACCAGGGCGCCGCGGGCGGGTGCGGGCACCTTCCTCCACTGGAGGAAGGCCTCGTGGGCCCGGCCGACCGCGTCGTCGACCGTGGACGCGTCGGCGTACGCCAGGGAGCTGAGCACCTCGCCGTTCACCGGGCTGGTCGCCGTCCGGTCGCCGGCCTCGACCTCGACGCCGCAGCCGGCGAGGGTCGAGTCCGCCAGCGCGGTGAGCTCGTCACGGCTGGGAAGGGTCATCTGGCACTCCTTGGACGATGTTGAGTTAGACGATGTTGAGCTCGGGCCGGCTGCCGCTGCGGAAGCGGCGTACGTCGAGGGCGCTGACGTCCACGACGGGTCTGACTCCGTGATACAGGTCGCGCACCACCTCACCGACGGCGGGGCCCATCAGGAACCCGTGGCCGGAGAAGCCGGTCGCGTAGAGGAACCGCGAGACGTCCACGGCCTCGCCGATGAGCGCGTTGTGGTCGGGGGTGTTCTCGTAGAGGCCGGCCCAACCGCTGGCGACGCCGACACCACCCAGCGACGGGGTCCGCCGCGCGACCGCCTCGGGCATCAGGTCGGCGTCGTTCATCCCCATGAGCAGCCCGCCGCCCTCGGCGTGGAAGTAGAAGGTGCTCGCGAAGTCGATCGTGAACGGCGTCCTGGGGTCGAGCCCCGGAACCGGCTCGGTCACCACGATCTCCCGGCGCTCCGGTGTCACCGGCAGGTCGACGCCGGCCATCGCACCGACCTCAGCCGACCAGGCACCCGCGGCGCACACCACGGTGTCGGTGCGGATGGTGCCGTGGTCGGTGCGCACCGCGCTGATCGTCGTGCCGTCGTGCTCGATCGCCTCCACGGTGGTGCCGCGGAACAGCCCGCCGCCGGCCCGACGCGCGGCGCCGGCGTAGCCGAGGACGACCGACTCGGGCGTGCAGTGCCCATCGGTCGGTGAGTACGCCGCGGCGAGCAGGCCGTCGGTCTCGATCAGGGGCGACAGCCGCTTCGCCTCGGCGACGTCGATCATCCGGCTCGGCACGCCCAGCTCGTTCTGGAGCGTCACGCTCTTCTCGAACAGCCCCACGTGCTCGGGGCGGTCGAGCAGGAACAGGTAGCCGACCTGGTGCAGGTCGATCTCCTGGTCGAAGTCCTCGCGGAACGTCTCGAAGGTCCGCAGGCTGCGCAGGCCGAGCTCGACGTTGACCGCGTCGGAGAACTGCGCGCGCACTCCGCCGGCGGCCTTGCACGTCGACCCGGAGCCGAACTCGTCCTTCTCGACGAGCACCACGTGGTCCACGCCCGACGCCGCCAGGTGGTAGGCAGCGCTCAGGCCGATGACACCACCGCCGACGACGACCACGGAGGCGTGAGCGGGCAGCTCGTTCATGAGTCGAACCCCAGGCCGAGCCGGTCCATCGCGCGCAGCCACAGGTTGCGCCGGCCGGTGCGGTCGTGGCGGACCAGTGAGCGGGTGGTGATCTGGATGCCGGCCCACGACAGAGGCTCGGGCGGGAACGGCAACGGCTTCTCGCGGACCATCTGCAACCGCGTCCGCTCGGTGGGCCGTCCCGCGAGCAGGTCGAGCATCACGTCCGCGGCGAAGCGCGAGGCCCCGACGCCGAGACCGGTGAACCCCGCGGCGTACGCCGTGCGCCCTCGATGGGCCAGCCCGTAGAAGGCGCAGAACCGGGTGCAGGTGTCGATCACGCCCGACCAGCGGTGCGTGAACCGGATGCCCTCGAGCTGAGGGAACGTCGCCGCGAAGTTCCCGGCCAGGGTCCGGAAGGTCTCGGGGCGGTCGTCGTGCGCGGCGTCGATCGAGCGGCCGTAGTGGTAGACGGCGTCGTACCCGCCCCAGAGGATCCGGCGGTCGGGGGTGAGCCGGTAGTAGTGGAACTGGTTGCCCGAGTCCGCCACCCCGATCGCCGGGTCCCAGCGCAGCTCCGACAGCTGCGCGTCGGTCAGCGGCTCGGTCGCCAGCACGTAGTCGTAGACCGGCACCACCCGCCACGCGCTCCGGCGCAGCGCCGACGGGAACACGTTGGTCGCCAGGACGACGTCCCTCGCCCGGACGACGCCTCCAGACGTGGTCGCCTCGACCCCACCCTTCGTACGCCGCAGCGACTCGAGGCGGGTTCCCTCGGCGATCCTCACGCCCAGCGCCTGGGCGGCGTCGGCCAGTCCCCACGCCAGCCGCGCCGGGTCGACCATCGCCGCCTCGTCCGCCTCGAGCCGCCCGGCGAGATACGTCGGCGACGCGACCAGCTCCTGCACCGTGGCGGCGTCGAGGAAGCCGGGGACCTCCGGCTCGAGCGCCTCGACCTCGTGCGCGCGGGTGGCCACCGTGAGCTGCCCTCCGCGGGCCCAGCCGCAGTCGATGCCGTACGTCGCCAGGGTCTCCCCGATCTCGTCGAGGTTGCGCATCCCGAGCCGCGCCAGCGCGTCGTACTCCTCGGGCCACCGCTGCCGGCCGTTCGGCTCGCCGTGCGTCAGGCTCGCCTCGCAGAACCCGCCGTTGCGTCCGGTCGCGTGCTCCGCGAGCCGGTCGCCCTCGATGAGCAGCACCCGGCGGCCGAGTTGCCGCTCCACCGCCCGCAGCGCGGTCCAGAGCCCGGTGAACCCGCCACCCACGACGAGCAGGTCGGTGTCGGCGGGCCCGTCGAGCGGCGGCCGTGGAACCGGCCGGGCAGGGTTGTCGAGCCAGAGAGGCCGCAGCACGGAGTCGGCCAGAGGGTCCACGCGGACCACCTAAGGGCACGGCGCCGACCTCGGCAAGTTGCAGGGGCCAGGAGCCGGTTCAGGCCTCGTCCGCGGCCCGTAGGTGCGGGACGAGGTGCTCGAGCACCCGGTCCGGGTCCTCGATGTAGTTTTCGATGGCAGAAAGGTCGGGCGTGCAGAAGGGTGACGATCATGGCGGTCGCAGGGTTCGTCGGTGCAGGCAGCAACGACGCCCGGATCGGCCAGATCGCCTGGGCCCTCGGCGACAACCTGATCAAGGCCGTCTGAGCTCCCGTGCGCCGCTCCGACGTCCTCGCCGCCGCGGATCGGATCCGGGGACGCGTACGCCGGACACCGGTGCAGCTCGTCGAGGCCGGGGGTGACTGGCTGCCGTCCGGGGGCTGCTTCAAGCTCGAGATGACGCAGCACACCGGCTCGTTCAAGGCGAGGGGTGCGTTCAACCGGATCCTCTCGGTCGCCGAGCGCGGCGAGCTGGACCCCGAGGTCGGTGTGGTCGTGGCGTCGGGCGGGAACGCCGGGCTGGCCAACGCGTTCGCCGCCGCGGCGCTCGGCGTACCGGCGAAGGTGTTCGTGCCCCGCACGTCCTCCCCGGCCAAGCTCGCCCGGCTCGAAGGCCTGGGCGCCGACGTGGTCGTCGGCGGCGAGGAGTACGCCGATGCGTTCGAGGCCGCGATGGACGACGTGGCCAGGTCTGGAGCGGTCTACTGCCACGCCTACGACCAGCCGGAGGTCTGCGCCGGCGCGGGGACCCTGGGCCTGGAGCTGCTCGACCAGCTGGAGGCGCTCGGGCGCGAGGTCGACACCGTGCTCGTGGCGGTGGGCGGCGGGGGTCTCCTGGCCGGGGTGGCGACGGCGGTCGAGGGCCGGGCCGGAGTGGTGGCCGTCGAGCCGGCGCGGGCCGCGACCCTGCACGACGCGCTGGCGGCGGGTGGCCCCGTCGAGGTCGCGGTGTCGGGCGTCGCCGCCGACTCCCTGGGCGCCCGGCGGGTCGGGGACATCGCGTGGGACGTCGTCCAGCGCGTCGGGGTCACGAGCGTCCTCGTGGACGACGAGGCGATGGTGAGCGCCCGCCAGCAGCTCTGGGACCGCTACCGGCTGGTCGTGGAGGTGGGCGCGGCCGCCCCGGTCGCCGCCCTGATCAGCGGTGGCTACTCGCCCGGGCCGGGCGAGCGCCTCGCCGTGGTCCTCTGCGGCGCCAACACCGACACATCGACACTCACCTAGTCCGGCTCGGTCAGCCGGCCCGCTCCACCTCGTCGACGACGTACTGCGCGATCGCCAGGCTCGACGTCGCGGCCGGCGACGGTGCGTTGCGGACGTTGGTCACGCCGTCGCTGTGGGTGATGCGGAAGTCGTCGACGAGCGAGCCGTCGCGCTCGACGGCCTGGGCCCGCACGCCGGACCCGGCGCGGACGACGTCGGCGGCGCCGATGTCGGGCACGTAGCGCTGGGCGGTCCGCATGTAGGCACGCTTCGAGAGCGAGCCGCGCACCTCCGTGGCGCCGGTCCGCCAGTGCTTGCGGGCCATCCGCCAGAAGCCGGGCCAGGTCACGATGTCCCGCACGTCGCGGGCGCGTACGCCGGATCGCTTGTAGCCCTCGCGGCGCAGGGCCAGCACGGCGTTCGGCCCCACCTCGAGCTCGCCGTAGACCCGGCGGGTGAAGTGCACGCCGAGGAAGGGGTACTGCGGGTCCGGCACCGGGTAGACCATCCCGCGCACGAACTCGCGCTTGGCGGCCGAGACGGTCATGTACTCGCCACGGAACGGCACGATCCGCGGTCCGGGCTCCGCGCTCGACAGGTTGGCCAACCGGTCGGACTGCAGCCCGGCGCAGACGACGAGCCGGTCGACCGTCTCGGTGCCCTTGGTGGTCGTGACCCGGATCCCGCCGGCGACCCGTTCGATCCCGGTCACTGCGGTCGACAGCCGGACCTCACCACCGGCCGCCACGATCTCGCCGGCGATGGTCCTGGAGATGGCGACGAAGTCGGTGATCGCGGTCTCCGGCGAGTGCAGCGCCGCCAGCCCGACGGCGTGCGGCTCGATGTCGGTGATGCCCGCGGCGTCGATGCGGGTCAGCCCCGGTACGCCGTTCGCGGTCGCCGTCTGCTCGAGCGCGTCGAACCGCCCCATCTCGCCGGGGTCCACGGCGACGACGAGCTTGCCGCAGTTGTCGATCGGCAGGCCGTGCTCCGCGACGTACTCCTTGATCAGGGCCCGCCCGCGCGTGCAGAGCTGGGCCTTGAGGCTGCCCGGCTTGTAGTAGATGCCGGCGTGGATGACGCCCGAGTTGTGGCCGGTCTGGTGGACCGCGACGCGGTCCTCCTTCTCGAACACGATCACTCGCGTGCCGGGCCGGCGGCGTACGAGCTCGCGACCGACGGCCAGACCGAGGATGCCGCCACCGACGATGCCGAACGTCTGCTCTGCCACGGGACGAACCTAGGCGGCCGGGCGGCCGCTTCGCAGCAGCATCGACGGGCTTCACCAATGTTGGGACGGATCGCAGCCGCCCTTGTCAGCCGGCCGCCATCTCACGGCTGCTGTGCATGCTGCGCCGCCAGGCGGACCGGAGCATTGGCGGCGCCGTAGCCGTCGTAGCCACCCCCGCGCTGGACCACCTCGAAGAAGATCGAGCCGATGGTGCGCGTGTAGAAATGGGTGAAGTCACCGGTCTCGTCCCGGTCGTAGAGCACCCCGAGCTCCCGCATCTCCGCCACGAGCGCGGACGGCAGGTCGAACCGCGCCATCAGGTCGTCGTAGTAGTTGGCGGGGATCGCCAGCGGCCGCAACCCTCGCTCGCGGGCCGCCCTGGCGGCCGCCATGACGTCGTCGCTCGAGAAGGCGACGTGCTGGGGGTAGCCGTCCGGATGGTCGAACGCGAGCGGCGCGACGTTGAGCGCGAGCCGTACGCCGCCGTCGTCGCTGCGCACCACCTGGCTGCGGACGAGTCCGCTCGGCGCCGCGACGTCCTGGCTGCTGGTGGGCTGCAGGGCGAGGACGCTGCTGTAGAAGAGCACCGCTTCGTCGAAGTCCTGCCACGGATGGGAGAGGTTGACGTGGTCGATCGCGGTCAGGTGCAGCCCTCCCGCCTCCGCGTCGCCGCCCTCGAACTCCGAGACCCACGACGCGTCCTCGTCAGCCAGACCTGCGAGGAAGACCTCGGTCCCGTCAGGGGCCTGGAACGCGGAGAGCTGCTCCTCGTTGGCGTGGGTCCTGCGGAACACGTTCGGCGCCTCGAGCCGGCGCGCGCGTTCGGCCGAGGCGTCGGTGTCCCGTACCTCGAAGCCCACCGCGGCGAGGGTGGGCGTCCACTCCCGAGCCTGGCCCTCGTTGCAGACGACCCGGGCCCGCCCCTGCGTCCACAGGCGGACCGGCTTGGTGCGGTGGTGGCCCCGGAAGGCGAAGCCGAGCTGGCGCAGGAGGACGTCGACCTCTCCGGTGTCCTCCGCCTTGACCTCGACGAAGTCAATGGCTGCCGGCTGTCCGATGTCGGGCAGCCGGGCCGGCTGGTCGACACGATCCGCAGTGAGCCCGAGGTGGGCGACCTGGTCCTCGAGCCAGGTCAGTGAGCGCTTGGCCTGGTCGGCCGTCCGCCGGACGTCCGTCTGCCGGAAGACGTCGTTGAACACCTCCAGGGACAGAGGACCGGTGTAGCCGGCGGCCAGGACGTGGCCGACGAACGTCTTCAGGTCGAAGGCCCCTTCGCCGGGGAAGAGGCGGTAGTGCCTACTCCACGAGAGGACGTCCATGGTCAGTGCGGGTGCGTCGGCCAGCTGCAGGAAGAAGATCCGATCAGCGGGGATCTGCTCGATCCCTGCCGGGTCGTGCCCGCGCGAGAGGATGTGGAAGCTGTCGAGGCACACGCCCACGGCCGGGTGGTCGGCGAGCTCGACGATCCGCCAGGCATGGCGGTAGTCGTCGACGTACCGCCCCCACGCGAGCGCTTCGTAGGCCAGCCGGACCCCGTGCGCCGCCGCCTCCTCGCCGAGGGTGCGCAGCTGCGCCGCAGACACCGCGTCGTCGGCGACCGTCGCGGTCCCGACGTTGCTGCAGACGAGCATGGTGTCGATGCCGAGACGCTGCATCAGCTCGAACTTGGCCCGCGCGCGGTGCAGCACGGTCTCGAACTCGTGGCCGGTGACGCCCTCCGCGTCGCGGAACGGTTGGTAGAGGTCGAGGGAGAGGCCCAGCCGGCGGGCGAGCGCGGCCACCTCCTCGGGGCTGGCCGGCGAGGCGACCAGGTCGGGCTCGAAGACCTCGACCCCGTCAAAACCGGCCGATGCGGCGGCGTGCAGCTTCTCCACGAGCGTGCCGCTGAGACAGACGGTGGCGATCGACGTTCTCATGGCGTCCCTCACTCGCTCGGCTCGGAGGGCGACAGCACCCTGGCCGGGTTGACGACCATCAGCTGATGCACCTGGTCCGCGGTCGCACCTCGTTCGAGGAGGCGCGGGACGATCCGCCGGGAAAGGTGCTCCATGGTCCAGTGAGGGGCGTGCGCGGCCCGCCAGGACGGCGGTGTCACGCGGCTGAAGAACGCCGCGTCCTGCGAGAGCACCATCCGGTCGGCGTACCCACCCTCCAGCAGGGCCAGGACCGTGGACAGCCGCGCGTCGTCGGGCAGCACGTGCTCCATCCCGAAGCGATCCATGCCGATGGTGGCCCCCGCGTCCATCAGCTCGCGCAGGTAGTCGAGGTCCTGGCTGTCCCCGCAGTGGCCGATGACGATCCGGTCGGGCGGCACCCCGCGTTCGAGGAGGAAGCGCAGCTGGTCACGTCCGTTGCGCGACGGCGCGTGGGTGTGGGTGGTGACCGGCACGCCGGTACGCCGCTGCGCCGTCGCGGCGGCCTCCATGACGCGCCGGACGTCGGGAGTGAGGCCCTGCTCGTCCGTGACGACCTTGAGCACGGCCGCGCGCACGCCGGTGCCGGCGATGCCCTCCTGGATGTCTCGGAGGAACAGCCCCAGCAGGGGATCCGGACCCCCGACGAGTCGGCCCGGTCCGTGGGTGCGGAAGTACGCCGGCAGCACGTCGGGCGTGTAGTAGCCGGTCGCCGCAACCAGCTGCACGCGGGTCCGCTCGGCCACGCGGCCGACCCTGGCGACGTCGCGGCCGAGGCCCAGGACCGTCAGGTCGACGACGGTCCTGACCCCCAGGTCCCACAGCCGCTCGAAGCCCGCGACCGCGGTCCCGATCGCCTCGTCCTCGTGCCACTCGGGATGGGGGAGGTTCAGGTCGAGCTCCGGGTGCCCCACGAACACGTGCTCGTGGATCAACGTCGTGCCGAGCCTCGCGGCGGGCACGGGTCCCCGGAAGGTCTGGACCTCCCCCGCCGGGGTCACTCCGCTTCGCCCCGGATGGCCTCGTAGATCTCCAGCTGCTCGGCGTTGAAGTTGTCCCGGAGGTACGCGTCGGCCTGGGTACGGAACGCGTCGACGTCCACGTCGTCGACGACCTCCATGTCGCCGGACTCCTCCCACTCGGCGAGGATCTTCTCCTCGTCCTCCGCCACGCACTGGGGCACCTGCTCCTCGGCGGCGTCGACGGCCGCGGTCAGCGCGTCCTGCTGCTCGCCGGAGAGGCCGCCCCACGCGTCGGCGCCGATGATCACCAGGTTGCTGTTGGCCTGGTGGTTGGACATGCTGATGTAGTCCTGCACGTCCTGGAGGCTGCTCGCCGAGATGTTCGTGATCGGGTTCTCCTGGCCGTCGACCGTGCCCTGTTGCAGCGCCAGGAACAGCTCCTCGTAGGCGACCTCGGTGGCGTCAGCCCCCAGCGCCTCGGCGTTCATCAGGAACTGCGGCGAGTTGGGGAACCGCATCCGGAGACCGTCCAGGTCGCCGGGCTCACGAATCGGCTCGTTGGCCGTGAACTCGCGCATGCCGGCCGACCAGGCGCCCAGCGTGTGCACGCCGGTCTCGTCCTCGAAGCCCTGGAGCAGGTCCGCCGAGGCATCGCTCTCGAAGAAGCGCGCCAGGTGGTCGCTGTCGTCGAACGCATAGGCCGCGTCCAGCGTGCTCACCGGCTCGTAGACCGCACCGAGCGCGGACGCGCCCTGGATGTCGATGTCGATGTCGCCGGAGATCACGGACGCGATCCGGTCGGCGTCGGCACCGAGCTGGCTGGCCGAGAAGATCTCCACGGTCACCCCGACGTCCGCGTCGGCGACCGCGTCGGCGATCACCTGCGCACCACATCGGTGCTGCGGCTGGGTCTCGGTGTAGCTGTGGGCCAGCTGGAGCGTCACCTCCCCGCCTGAGTCCCCTCCACCCCCGCCACCTTCGTCGTCGTCGCCGCACGCGGCGAGCGCCATCGGGAGCGCGAGGCACGCGACCACGAGCGCTCCCCTGCCCCGTCTCCTTGCCATGACTCCCTGTGAGACTCCCTGTGCCATCAGCTGTTCCTTTCTCCGGTGTTGCCCGCGGGCGGGTCCATCGCAGACGAGCCGGTGGCGGCCTCGGCCGCCACGAGCTCGTCGAAGTCACGCGTCATCGCCGTACGGTCGGCGGGCCGCCCGGTGATCAGCTCGAAGGCGTCGGCGGCCTGGTGCACAGCCATGCCGGCGCCGCTGAGCACCGTGCACCCGGCCTCCCGGGCCGCTCTCAGGAGCGGGGTGTCGAGCGGGCGGTAGACGATGTCGGCCAGCCACAGGTCAGGTCGGAGCAGACCGTCGGGCACCGGCGAGCCCGGGTGGGCCGCCATTCCCATCGGGCTCGCGTTGACCACCCCGGAGCTGGTGGCCAGGGCGTCGGCCAGACCGGTGCGGGAGACCGCTGCCAGCTCGACCTCGACCGGGTGACCGCCGAGCGAACGCCGGAGCGTCTCTCCCCGCTGCCGGTCCGGTTCGACGACGAGCAACCGCTGGACGCCGAGCCGCACCAGCGCGTGCGCCACGGCCGTGCCGGCGCCGCCGGCGCCGAGCAGCAGGACGCGGTCCCGGTCGACGTCCGGGAGTCCGAGCCGGAACGCCTGGAGGAAGCCGGTGACGTCCGTGTTGTGGCCCGTCGTCCGACCGGCCCGGATCAGGACGGTGTTGAGCGCTCCGATCGACTCGACCGCCGGGTCCAGCTCGTCGACGAGCGGCACCATCGCCTGCTTCACCGGATGGGTCACGTTGAGACCGTCGAAGCCGAGCTCGATCGCGCTGGCCAGCAGCCGGCTGAGCCGATCCGCGTCGAGCCGGCCGCCCGGCTGCTCGACGACCTTGTAGACGTAGCGGAGCCCCTGCCGCTGCGCCTCGCGCTCGTGCAGCTCCGGGGTGAGCGACGGGCCGACCCCGTGCCCGATGAGGCCCGCCAGCCACGAGCGAGGCGTCGCCTCGCCGGTCACAGCCCCAACCTCTCGGGCAGGTACAGGATGGCGTCCGGCCAGAGGATGATCGCCACGCAGATCAGGCAGGGCGGCACCAGGAACGGGACCGAGCCCCAGAAGACCTCGGACATCGAGGCCTTCGTGATCGCCTGGAGGACGAAGATGACCGTGCCGACCGGTGGCGTGAGCAGGCCGATCATCTGCGAGACGATCATCAGGACACCGAGGGCGATCGGGTCGACGTCGTACTGCAGGGCGAGCGGCTGCAGGATCGGCACGGTCAGGGTGAGGACCGCGACCGCGTCCAGGGCCGTCCCGAGCACCATGGACAGCGCGAAGACGACGAACAGGAACAAGGTCGCATCGCTCGTCAGCCCGAGCATCGCCTCCGACAGGTCCTGCGGCACCCGCTCCCGGGCGAAGACGTAGCCCAGCAGGTTCGCCGAGGCGACGATGAGCATGATGCTGCCGGTCGTGACCGTGGCCTCGACCAGGATCTTCGGGACGTCGCGCAGCCGCAGGGTGCGGTAGGCGATGCCGAGCAGGGCCATGTACGCCGCACCCACGGCCGCCGCCTCCGTCGGCGTGACGTAGCCGCCGAGGATCCCACCCAGGATGATCACGGGCGCACCCAGCGGCGCGATCACCCGGCGGCCGGTGACCCAGACCCGGCCCCACTCGAACTCCGTGCGTTCGAGGTCCGGCATCCGGCGTACCCACAGGAACACCACGACGCACAGCCCGAGGGCCATCAGCAGGGCGGGCACGACCGAGGCGGCGAACAAGGCGCCCGTGGAGACGCCGGCGAGCCCGGCGTAGATGACCGCGGGGATGCTCGGCGGCATCACCGGCGCGATCAACGCCGACGACCCCACGACGCCGAGCGCGAACGGCTTGGGGTAGCCCGCGCGGAGCATCGCCGGCACCTCGACCTTGCCGAGCGCGGCCGCGTCGGCGACGGCCGACCCGCTCATCCAGGAGAAGCCCAGGCTGACCCCGACACTGACGTACCCGAGGCTGCCGCGCACCCGGCCGAGAAGGGCCAGGGCGAAGTCGAAGAGGCGGTCGGCGATGCCGGCGTGGTTGGCGATGCAACCCAGCAGGATGAACAACGGCACCGCCAGGAGCGGGAAGCTCGCGGTGGAGTTGGCGACCAGTCGCAGGGCCAGCCCGACGGACTGGTCGGTCGTGATCATGTACAGCAGGCACGGGCCGAAGAACGCGAACGACACCGGCACCCGGATGACCAGCAGCCCCGCGATCAGGAGGCACAGCACGAGGATGCTCATTCGGCCGCCAGCTCCACGTGGTCGGTCCACGACGGCTCGGGGACACCCAGCACGGCGTACCTGACGGCCGCCACCAGTGCACGGACGACGACGCTGACGAAACCGATGAGTGACACGGCGTACAGCCACGACATCGGCATCCGCAGGGCCGGCGACTTCAGGATGCCCTGGGTGTGGGTCAGCTCCCACGCCTCGGAGCACAGGCTCACCCCGATCGCCGCGACGACCAGGCACGAGATCACCCGGACCACTCGCCGCACGAGCTCGCTCGGGACCGAGTCGATCATCTCGATGGAGATGTGGGAGTCCGTGGTCACCAGGACGCCGGCGACCACGAAGGTCAGCCAGACCAGGGCGAACCTGGCCAGCTCCCCGGTCCAGGGCCAACCGTCGATGGGCAGGTAGCGCTGGGCCGCCTGCAGCAGCACCAGGCCGAAGATCAACAGGAGCATCAGCACGCCCAGCGCCAGCTCCGCCGCGGTGACGACCCGGACGAGAGCGGCGACAGGCCGCGGAGGCTTCGAGAGGAACCTGGCCAGCGCGCCCTGCGGCGGTGCTGTCGTGGTCTCCTCGGTCATCCGCGCAGATTCGCCGAGATCGACAACAGACGGCAAGGGGTTGCCATCGTGTTGCCAGATCGCGTTGGGTGGACCCGTGGCAGGACCGACCATCTACGACGTCGCCACCGCTGCGGGCGTGGCCACCTCGACGGTGTCGCGGGCCTTCTCCCGGCCCGGCCGGGTCGCGGCCGGCACGCGCGAGCGGATCCTGGCCGTTGCCGCCGAGCTCGGCTACCGCCCCAACCCCCATGCTCGGGCGCTGCTCTCCGGCAGGCACCACACCGTCGCGATGGTCGTCTCCGACATCACCAACCCGCACTACTTCGAGCTGATCCGGGGCGCCGAGCTGCGCGCCCGGGTCTCGGAGTACACGCTCGTGCTGGTCAACGCCGAGGAGTCACCGCGCGTGGAGTGGGACCAGATCCAGCGGCTCGTCGGCGCCGTCGACGGTTTCGTGCTGGCAGCGAGCCGGCTGCCTGACGAGAACCTGGAGCAGATCTCCGCGCAGCGGCCCCTCGTCCTCATGAGCCGCGAGCTGCCCGGGCTCGCGAGTGTCGTGCTCGACCACGTCGAGGGGTGCCGGCAGATCGTCGGTCACCTGGCCTCGCTCGGCCACCGAGAGGTCGTCTACCTGGCCGGCCCCGCTCACTCCTGGATGGCGGCGACCCGCTGGGCCGCCCTCAACGGAGCCGCGGAACAGGCCGGGATCCGCGCGCGACGGATCGGACCCTTCACGCCGAAGGTGAGCCAAGGTGGAGCCGCGGCCGACGCGGCGGTCAACGTCGGCGCGACGGCGGTCGTGGCCCACAACGACCTCTTGGCGATCGGTGTCATGAACCGGCTTGCCCAGCGCGGGCTGCGAGTCCCCGACGACGTGAGCGTGGTCGGGTTCGACGACATCTTCGCGGCGGACCTGTGCACCCCGCGGCTCACCACCCTCGGCGGCGCCCACGTCGACGTGGGCCGCGCGGCCGTCGAGCTCCTGCTCACCGCGGAGACCCGGGCCTCCGACGACCAGCCTCGTGTGATCCTGCCGACCGAGCTCGTGCTGCGCGACTCCACAGGTGCCGCCCCCGACTCCAGCCGAGTCACGTAACCGGCCGTCGTGGCAACTCTGGCAACCGTGTGCCCCTCGGAGATCGCCGGGTAACCGTGCGGAGATGAACGAGGGCAACCAGGCCGAGAAGCGTCAGCAACGGACCCCAGCCAAGGCAGCCGTTGCTGCGTGGTTCGGCAGCGCGCTGGAGTACTACGACTTCGCCATCTACGGCACCGCGGCCGCGCTGGTGTTCCCCGACATCTTCTTCCCCGAGGGCAACGACGCCGCCAACAACGCCGCCTCGTTCGCGACCTTCGGCGTCGCGTACGTCGCGAGGCCGGTCGGATCGTTCCTGATGGGGCACATCGGAGACAGGGTCGGCCGCAAGCGGGTGATGATCGGGACGATCCTGATGATGGGCATCTCGACGTTCCTCGTCGGGTGCCTGCCGACGTACCAGCAGGTGGGCGTGCTGGCGCCGGTGCTCCTGGTGGCACTTCGGCTCATCCAGGGCCTCTCGGCCAGCGGGGAGCAGGCGGGCGCCAACTCGATGTCGTTCGAGCACGCGCCCGACGACCGCCGCGGCTACTTCACCAGCTACACGCTGAGCGGCACCCAGGGCGGCCAGATCCTGGCGCCGGCCATCTTCCTGCCGCTCGCGGCGGCGCTCGACGACGACCAGCTGCAGTCGTGGGGATGGCGGATCCCGTTCTGGGTGAGTGCCGTCGTGGTCGTGGCCGGGCTCGTGATCCGGCGCCGGCTGGACGAGACCCCCGAGTTCCGTGCCGACGTCGAGAACAAGGACGCGAACCCTGCTCCGCTCGCGCTCCTCTTCAGCGAACACCGGACGGCAGTCGTGCGGGTCTTCTTCGCGGCGTTCATCGCCACGGTCAACACCATGTTCGCGGTCTTCGCGCTCAACCTGGCGACCTCGGACGACTACGACGTCGGCATCAGTGAGACCACGATGCTGTGGCTGGCCATCGTGGCCAACCTCGTCGCGATCGCAGTGATCCCGCTGTGGGCACTCCTCTCGGACCGGATCGGCCGCAAGCCCGTCTTCATCACCGGAGCCCTGGGCAGCGCCGCCCTTGCCGTCGTGTTCTTCGGCGCCATCGCGCACGGTCAGGTCACCCTGATGTTCGTCTCGGGTGTGGCCCTGGCCGGGGTGGTGTACTCCATGCCGAACGCGGTGTGGCCCGCCACCTACGCCGAGTACTTCCCGACCTCTGTGCGACTCTCCGGCATGGCCATCGGCACCCAGTTCGGCTTCGCCCTGGCTGGGTTCACCCCCACCATCGCCAGCGCACTCATCGGCTCCGACGCGAGCAACTGGGTCCGGGTGGCCCTCTTCACGCTGGCCGCGTGCGTGATCTCGGCGATCGCTGTGGCCACCGGGCCCCGGGACACCCACCGGCTGGCGACCGGCGACGTCGGCAACGACGTCGCGCCGCAGGACGCAAGGCGGACCCCTGTGGACGCCTGAACCCAGATGGGCCGGTGTGCCTATTCCGCCTGGGCCGCGCGGTGTGGAGAATCTGCCGGAACCAGCAGCGGGGGGGTGCAGTCCATGACGACGTCAGGCCGTGGCGCGGGCCGTTCGGGCGAGGGGTGGCGCTCTCCGGCGGGCATCTCGGCGATGGCCGCCGGTGTGGGAACGCTGGTGGCGCTGGCGGCGCTGTTCCTGTCGTTCCGTGACGACTCGACTCAGGCGGCTGATGATCCGGCCGGCAGCTCGAGCGCCTCGGCGACCGAATCACCCAGCGAATCGCCCAGCCAATCGCCCAGCCAATCGCCCAGCCAATGGCCCAGTGGCTCGGCCTCGGGCGAGACAGTCGCCGTCGAGCTGTCGGCCGTTGACGGCGTCGAGCAGATCGTGCCCGCGGTCCGTGAGGTCGCGCGGGCCGTCCTGCCGAGCGAAGAGACGGCCGGGCCGGTCGAACGTCGCGGCATCCAGGCCGTCAACGCCGACTTCCCAGTGGCCTGGTCCGACGGCAAGGCCGCGGCGTGGCTGGCGGATGAGAACGACGACCACCTCGGAACAGCGATCCCGGCCAGCACCGACGAGACCAAGTTCTACGACGGCGATGTCGCGGGGTTCTTCGTGGGCGTGTCGAGCCTGCCCGAGATGGATCCGGAGGCGTACCTCGAGCAACGCGAGAACGGCTGGGAGACCACGTGCGTGCGCGTGGGTGAGAACACCATCCAGGGTCGGGCCGGACTCGGCCACTACGAGGTCTACCGCGACTGTGGCGCGTCGTCGTCGGTCATCGTGGAGGTGGCCACGAAGGGTGACTACTCGCTCTACATCCATGCCCGGCTGACGGATGCCGCGCACGTCGACTACCTGCAGGCTCTGCTCGAGTCGCTCAACGTGACGCCTCCGGTGCCGACCGGAGCTGGGACGAACCCCGGCAGCGACGCCGGCCCCTGAGCCGCGCCGTTCTCGTCGGTGCGACCGTCCCGGCCGGGCCGCGGACCGGTCACCCAAATGGGCCATTGACCATGACCATGTCGGTCGTGGACTGTTGCGCGCCAAGGGCGGCCGGGCGCCACGGGGGCAAACGGGGGGCGTCATGAGTGTTCGTCATTGGTTCGCGGTCGTCATCGCATCGGTCATGGTCGTCGTCACCGCCGGGTGCGGCGACGACACTGACTCCGGTGCGGACCTGAGCGCGGACACCGGCTTGGGATCTCACAAGGTCACGGAGGTGGCCACGCGGGGGACGGTGACACCTGACGACACCATCAACGGCCCCGGGAGCGGGCAGCCCGACGAAGCCATCTCCGACGACGACGTCGTGGGTGGTGTCGAGGCCAAGATCGGCCAGTACCCCTGGACGGTCGCGTTGGTCATCGACGGTGACTCCGACAACTTCTGCGGAGGCGTGCTGCTGTCGCCAACGCTGGTGCTGACCGCCGCGCACTGCACGCGGTACCAGAAGGAGGACGCCGACGGGGAACCGGTCGGCGAGCCGGTCATCATCGGCCCGGACCTGATCAACGTCGTCGCCGGACGTCTGCGTCTCTCCGACAGCGGCGGCCAGGTCGTGGGGGTCTCCAGGGTCGAGCAGTTCGCGGACTACGACCCCCGTAGCCATCGCACCGACTACGCGTACCTCTACCTCGACGGCCCGATCAACCAGAAGGCCATCTCCATCCCGTCCAGCGGCGCCACCGACCTGTGGGAGCTCGACGGCGACGTGCTGGTCGCCGGCTGGGGCTGCCAGATCTCCATGACCAAGCCGACGGAGGCCTGCGAGAACGCCGGCAACAGTCCCCTCGAGTCCACCCAGCTCCAGGTCGTGGACGGAGCTCGATGTGGGTCCGGCTTCGACTCGGAGACGGGGCTGTGCATGGTGAGCCAGCCGGACACCACGCCATGCAACGGAGACAGCGGAGGCCCCTTCGTCGCTCAAGGTGACGATGGCAACTGGTACGTCGTGGCCGTGGTCAGCTACGGCACCAAGGGCTGCCCGGCCGGCCAGCCGGTGGTCGGGTCCTTCGTCAAGTATCTGGTGGACGGGTCCGGGAAGCTGCTCCCTCATGACGTGATCGCCTGCCCCCAGGGCAACAAGGTCTGCGGCTACCCGAGCTGAGGGGACGGCTGGGCGGCGAGATGCTGGGCGACAATCGGGACCGGCGGTGGGGTTCCACGTTGCTGGTGGCCCTCACGGTCGTGACGCTTGCGGGCGCCCTCCCTCTTCTCGAGGGCCACCTCAGCCGTCCGGCCACACCGATCCGCCGGGAGCTCGAGCTGCGCCCCCCAGGCTCGCAGGGGAGTTCGGCCGCCGTCGTGGTGGCGCCCGCCGGATGGCGTCCCGTCGACCAGACCCCGGAGTCCGTCTCGCTCCGTTCGGGCAGCTCGACCCTGGACCTGCGGATGGTGGCAGCGGTGTCCGCCGCGGAGTGCGAGCAGGTGGGCGACTCTGCGGTGGCTGAGCTGTCGACCACGCACGAGGTGACGGTCTCCGGCGCCGACGACCAGCCCGTCGCGACCGAGGACGGGAGCACCGCCGTGCTGGCGGCGTTCTCCTCGGGACTGGAGGACGGCGTCGTCTTCGCGGTCTGCGCACCCGGGGCCGCGCTCGTCGGCGTGGCCACCGCGCCGATCGGTGCCCGGCTGAACGACCTGGTTGACGTCGACGAGCTCCTGCGTTCGGTCCGGTTCCGCTGATGCGTGTGCGACTCGTCGAGGACGAGCCAGGCTGGGGGCGAGGCGACTCGGTGGTCAGGCCGGACCTACCGATGTTCTGGCTCGCGCTGGCGCTTGCGCTCGGCGGGCTCGGCTATGCGCAGGCCCTGCTCGGCGGCATCGGATCGCAGAAGCCCGGCACGGTGAGCCTCGTCCTGATCATCTGGGTGCTGTACGGGGTGCCGCTCGCGGCGGTGGTCGCAGGGCTCGACCTGCACGAGCCAGAACCTCCGGCCATGCTCGCGGCGGCGTTCGCCTGGGGTGCGCTGGTCGCGGTGCCAGTGGCGGTCGTCGCCAACACGTCCGTGGACTCCATCCTCGCCATCCAACTGGACTCCGAGGTTGCCGCAGAGTGGTTCCCGGCGTCGAGCGGACCAGTGATCGAGGAGCTGGTGAAGGCGCTGGGCCTCCTGGTCCTGCTGGTCCTGGCTCGTCGGCAGTTCACCACCGTCCTCGACGGGTTCGTCTACGGCGCCTTCATCGGGCTCGGGTTCCAGCTGGCCGAGAACGTGGTCTCCACCATCGTCGCGCTGCGGTCCCCGCACTCCGGCACCCATGCGATGGTCGCGGTGCACGTCCTCGAGGTCAGGGGCCTGGGGCTGGGCCTGTGGTCGCACGCGGTGTGGACCGCGCTCGTCGGGGCAGGGGTGGCGTACGTCGTGGTCCGGCGCAGGTCAGGGCCCGGTGCCGGTTGGCAGCCCTGGGTCGTGCTCGGGGCCTGCTATCTGGCCGCGATGGGTCTGCACTTCCTCTGGAATGCGCCGTGGTGGCAGCCCGACACGACGACGTTCGACGCGGCGGACATGTTCACCTACACGGCGAAGGGGCTTCCAGGTCTCCTCCTGGTGGCCGCGCTGGCGGTCGCGGCGCGGGTGCGCGAGGTTGCGTGGTTCGCGCAGAGTCTCGGGTCGCGGACGGAGGTGACCGCAGCCGAGGTCGAGGCGTTGCAGACCTGGCACGCGCGACGCGAGGCGCGACGAGCCGCTCAGGCCGCCGGCGGGCGTCAGGCTCGGCGGGCCGTACGCCGACTGCAAGCCGCGCAGGTGCGGCTCGCGGTCGCGGTGGCCACGGGCGCCTCGGACGAGAAGGTCGCCGAGGCGGGAGGCCGAGTCAGGTTCGCTCGGGGGGTGGTCGAGGCCGAGTGTCGGAGCCGCCTGTCGGAATCGAACCGACGACCTTCTCATTACGAGTGAGACGCTCTACCGACTGAGCTAAGGCGGCGCGCTGCCCCGCGTGGATGGGCCAGGGCAACCCGCGGAAGTCTACGGATCGGCGTAGCTACTCGCCAAAATGCAAAGAGACGCTCCCTGCCGGTGGGCGGGGAGCGTCTCAGGTCGCCGAGTGCACTCAGGCGGCGACGTTCTGGCGGGTGTCGACGGCGCGGCCGGTGAGCATGGTCTGCTCGGCGCCGCACCAGCACTCGAAGGCCATGATGATGCCGTGCTCGGTGTTGACGAGCGAGGTGACCTGGCTCGGGAAGATCAGCTGGTGCTTGCCGCACGCGGTGCAGTTGTGGTCGAACATGGTGGAGCCCCCTTCAGGTCTCTCGCTTTGTGTCATTACTGCTGAACATCTCCAGTGTGACCGACCGGTAGCAATAGGGGTAGCCTGACTTTCCAGTATCTCCCCAAGGAGAGTCCTATGCTTTCCCTGCACCAGCTGACCGTGTTCCTCAGCGTCTACGAGCACGGGTCGCTCACTCGGGCGGCGGAGGAGCTCGGCTACGCGCAGCCTTCGGTCTCCGAGCAGGTCCGGGCGCTCGAGAAGTCGCTCGGCGTGCAGCTGTTCCGGCGGGTCGGGCGCGGCGTCGTACCGACCACGGTGGCCGACACGCTCCGGCCGCACGCCGAGCGCACCCTGGCTGCGGCCGAGGAGACGCGGCGGGCCGCCCAGGCGGTGAAGGCGTTCGAGACGGGCACGATCCGCTTCGGCATGTTCGGCACCGCGCGGCTGTACGCCGGCGCGGGGCTGGTCGCGGACGTCCTGGAGCGCTACCCCGGCGTCCGGGTGGAGCTGATCGGCCAGAACTCCAGCGAGGTGGCCGAGGAGCTGCGCCGCGGCCGGCTCGAGGCGGCCATGATCGCGGTGTCCTCCATCGAGAGCGAGGGCATGGAGATCACGCCGGTGGCCCGCGACGAGGTCGTCTACATCAGCAACGACCCCGAGCGGCTGACCGGCCCGGTCACGGCCAAGCGGCTCGCCGAGGCCAGCCTGGTCATGCCCGAGACCACCTGGCGGGCCACCGACTCGACCCGGATGATGCTGCGCCAGCTGATGCACGAGACCGGCCGCAACCCGCCGACCCGCATCGAGGTCGAGGACGTCGAGATCGCGGTGGAGCTGGTCGGCCTCGGGCTGGCCGACTCGGTGATCCCGCGGGGCGCGGCCGAGCAGCTGCTGGCGCGGCTGGCCCCGAACGCCGGCTGGGTGAGCTTCCGGCCGCGGCTCTACGACACGTTCGCCGTCGTGCACCGCCGCGGTGCCACCCTCTCCCCCGCGGCCCAGCTGATGATCGAGCTCGCCACCGCGCGGATCCAGGCGATCGCCCAGCCGCTCTAGGAACGGTTCAGCCGGTCAGCACTCCAGGCCGTCCTGGGGCACGGTGCCGTCGATGAGGTAGCCCTCGACCGCCTCGTCGACGCAGTCGTTGCCCGCGTTGTAGCCGGTGTGGCCGTCGCCGTCCCGGCTGACCAGCACACCGGACTCGAGCTGGTCGGCGAGGTGCACGGCCCACTGGTACGGCGTCGCGGGGTCTCGCGTCGTGCCGACGACCACGATCGGGGCGGCGCCGGCTCCGTTGATCTCGTCGTCGGTCTCGGTGGCCTGCGTCTGGACCCCGTGACAGCCCATCAGTCCCCAGGCGAACACGGCGCCGAACGTCGGGGACGACTCCTCGAACGCCGCGATCTCGTCCGGCACCTCGTCGGCGGTGATCGAGTAGGGGTCGTCGATGCAGTTGACCGCGTAGATCGCCTCGGCGCTGTTGTCGCTGTAGGTGCCGTCGTCGTTGCGGGACTCGTAGATGTCGGACAGCCGGAGCAGAAGGGTCCCGTTGCCGTCGTCGATCGCCATCTCCAGCGCCTGGTCGAGGATCTCCCAGTACTCGCGGTTGTAGAGGGGCGCGACCAGGCCGTAGAACGCGTTGCCCACCTCGAGCGGGCGCTCCAGCTGGGTCGGCAGGGCCTCCTCGTCGACGCCGGCGATCAGGTCCTGGATGGTCGTCAGCCCGTCGTCGACCGTGTCGCCCAGGAAGCAGTCGCCCCCGTCGACGCAGTCCTGCACGTAGGACCGCAGCGCCACCTCGAAGCCTCCGGCCTGCTCGAGGCTGAGCTGCCGCGAGTCGATGGAGAGGTCGACGGCCCCGTCGAGCACCAGCCGGCCGACCTTGTCGGGGAACAGGTCGGCGTAGGTCGCGCCGAGCTTGGTGCCGTAGGACGCGCCGAAGAAGATCAGCTGCGACTCACCAAGCGCCGCCCGCAGCACGTCCATGTCGCGGGCCGCCTCGATCGTGGTGACGTGGCCGATGAGGTCGTCGGAGTTGTCGACGCAGCCCTGGTGGAAGGCCTCGAGGGACTGCTGGAGCTCCTGCCCCTCCTCTGGCGAGTCCGGGTCGGGGTCGGCCGCGACGAAGTCGTCGAGGGCGGAGTCGGAGATGCAGTCGACCGGATCGGAGCCGCCGGTGCCGCGCGGGTCGAAGCCGACGATGTCGAAGGCGTCGAGGAGCTGCTGGCGGAACGCGAACGACGAGTTCTCGGCGTACGACGTGCCGGGCGCGCCGGGCCCGCCGGGGTTGACGACCAGCGAGCCGACCTGGCTCGCCGGATCGGCGGCCGGGACCTTGAGCAGCGCCAGCCCGATGGTCTCGCCGGCCGGCTCCTGGTAGTCGATGGGCACCGACAGCGTCGCGCACTCGAAGTCGCCGCGGCACGACTCCCACGTCAGCTCCTGGGAGTAGAACGACGCGAGGTCCGCAGCGGGCGGCTCGGTGGAGCCGTCATCGGGCGTCGGAGTGGGCGCGAGGGTCGGGGTCGTGTCGCCGTCGGCCTTCCTGGGCTCGTCGCCGTCCTGCGCCAGGCTCTGGGTGACCGCGAAGACCACGACCGCCAGCAGCGCGATCACGACGAGGCCGGCGATCAGTCGCGTCGCCCTCATCCGCGGGCCCGGTCGGGAGCCTTGAGGGCGACCATCATCGACTCCAGAGCGAGGGCCACGGGGACATTGAACTCCAGCATCTGCTCGCGTGCGGCGAAGATCGCAGCAATTCGCTGAAGGTTCAGCTCCGGGGTCGAGGTGCGTGCTACCTGCTCCACGTCCCCGCGGATCTCCTCGTTGACCAGCATGCCGGCGGCGCCGGTGGCGAGCGCGATCGCGTCGCGGTAGACCGACATCAGGTCGGTGAGCCCGCGGTCGACCATGTCGAGGTGACGCCGCTTGGCGCGGGTGCGCTGGCCCTTCTCGAGGGCGTTGAGCGCGGGTGCGTATTCACGCGGCCGGCGGCCGCGCTCCACCACCCCGTAGGACACGTCGAGGTCGGACTTCTCGCGGGCGTCGAGCTCGCCGGTCAGCTGGTCGGCCTCCTCCTTGGTCACCTCGGCCAGGTTGGAGGCGGCCGTCATGCAGGCGCCAAGGGAGGTCAGCTTGGCGGGGTAGGAGACCACCTCGCGGCGGCGGTTGCGGGTGCTCTCGTCGCGGGCCAGGGCGCGGGCCCTGCCGATGTGACCCTGGCTGGCGCGCGCGGCGTACGACGCCAGCGACTCGGCGACGCCGTCCTTGCGGACCAGGAACGCAGCGACGTCCTCCGTGGTCGGGGTGGTCAGCGTGACCATGCGGCAGCGGGACCGGATGGTCGGGAGCACGTCTTCGACGGTGGGTGCGCACAGCATCCAGACAGTGCGTGCGGTCGGCTCCTCGATCGCCTTGAGCAGGGCGTTGCAGGCCTGGTCGGTGAGCCGGTCGGCGTCCTCGATGATCATCACCTGCGAGCGCCGGCCGGACGGCGCCAGCGCCGAGCGGCGGACCAGGTCGCGGACCTCGTCGACGCCGATCGACAGCTTCTCGGTGCGGACCATGGTCACGTCGGCGTGCGAGCCGGCGAGCACGGTGTGGCACTCGTGGCACTGCCCGCAGCCGGCGTCGGGCCCCTGTCCGAGCTCGCACACCAGCGCCGCGGCGAAGGCCACGGCCGCGTTGGACCGGCCCGAGCCGGGCGGCCCGGTGAACAGCCAGGCGTGGCTCATCCCGCGGCCACGGGCGGCGGACCGGAGTGCCTCGATCACCTGGTGCTGGCCGACCAGGTCGTCCCATACGGTCATCGCTTCGCCTGCTCCAGCAACGGCGCGAGCCGCTGGTCGATGGCGCCGGCGATGTCGTTGACCGGGCTTCGCGCATCGAGCACGAGGTAGTGATCGGTGTCAGCTGCGGCCAGCGCCAGGAACGACTGCCTGGCGCGCTCGTGGAAGTCGAGCGACTCGGCCTCGATCCGGTCGCGGCCCTCGAACCTGCCCAGTCCTTCGTGCGGGTCGACGTCGAGCACCACCGTCAGGTGCGGCCGCAACCCGTGGGTCGCCCAGCGAGCGACCAGCTCGACCTCGGCGAGCGCCAGCTCGCGGCCGGAGCCCTGGTAGGCCAGCAGCGTGTCGACGTAGCGGTCGGTGATCACCACCTCGCCCCGGTCGAGGGCCGGCTGCACCACGGTGTCGACGTGCTCGGCCTTGTCGGCGGCGTAGAGGAGCGCCTCGGTGCGGTGCGACAGCTCGCCGGTCTCGGGGCTGAGCACGATCCGGCGCAGCTCCTTGCCCACCGCCGTGTCACCGGGCTCGAAGGTGAGCACCACCGCATAGCCCTGGGCCCGCAGCCGCTCGGCCAGCCGCCGCGCCTGCGTCGACTTGCCGGAGCCCTCGCCGCCCTCGAAGCAGACGAAGACGCCGCTCGAGGAGTACGTCGAGGGCTGGGTCACGGGCCGAACCTACGGGGCGCTGCCGACAGGTCCAACCCGGAGTCCGCTCGATAGCGTTCCGGCCAGGCCGGCGACGTCCCCCGACGTCTCCACCAAGACCTTCACCCGGTCCGAGCGCAACCTCCTCGACCAGGGGCGGGCCTCAACCACCGGGTGAGCGGGTACCTCACCCGTCGTGACCGCCGACCTCGTCTACCTGGTGGCCGGCGGCACCCTGCTCCTGGCCGTGGTGCTGCCCGACCTCCTGCACCGGTGGGCCATCTCGGCGCCGATGGTGCTGGTGGGCGTCGGGATGCTGCTGGGCCTGACGTCGCTTCCCGACGACCTGCCGCTGGACCCGCAGGCCAACCGGGCGGCGATCGAGCACGTGACCGAGCTCGTCGTCATCGTGGCCCTCATGGGTGTCGGACTGGCCCTCGACCGGCCCCTGAAACTCCGCGACCCGTCGAGCTGGGGGCGCTGGGGAGTGACCTGGCGGCTGCTGGCGATCGGCATGCCGCTGACGATCGCGGCCGTGGCGCTGCTCGGGTGGGCGGCGGGGCTGGCGCCGGCGGCCGCCCTGCTCCTGGGTGCGGCCCTGGCGCCCACGGATCCGGTGCTCGCCTCCGACGTCCAGGTGGCCGGCCCGCAGACGGGTGACCACGAGGTCGACGAGAGCGACGAGGTGCGCTTCTCGCTCACCTCCGAGGCCGGGTTCAACGACGGCCTCGCCTTCCCCTTCGTGTACGCCGCGATCCTGGTCGCCACCGAGGGGTCGGTCTGGCACTGGGGGCTGGAGTGGCTCGGGTGGTATCTCCTCGCCAAGGTCCTGATCGGGGTCGCCGCCGGCATCGTGGTCGGCCGGCTGCTCGCAGCCGTGGCCTTCCGCTCACGCAGCGACGCGCTGCGCGTAGCCGAGCGCGGGGAGTCGCTGCTCGCACTGGCCGCACTGATCACGGCGTACGGCGTCGCCGAGGTGGCCCACGGCTACGGGTTCCTGGCGGTCTTCGTGTGCGCGATGACCTTCCGCTCGGCGGAGCGCTCGCACGACTACCACGCAGCCATGCACGAGGTCGTCGAGCGACTCGAGCGGCTGCTCACCCTGTTCGTGCTCCTGGTGCTGGGCATCGCTCTGACGCGGGGCCTGCTCGCCGCGCTCGACTGGTCAGGCGTGGCGATCGGGCTCGGCCTCATCCTGGTGATCCGGCCGCTGGCCGGCTGGGTGTCCCTGTCCCTCCGCCGACCCGGCGACAAGCCCTGCCTCGAGCGCGGCGAGCGGTGGGCAGTGGCCTTCTTCGGCGTGCGCGGGGTCGGGTCGATCTACTACCTGGCCTACGCCGGCAAGGAGGACTCGATCCTGGCCGCGGACACGCTGTGGTCGACGGTCGCCTTCACGATCGTGACGTCCGTGCTGGTGCACGGCGTGCTGTCCGGCCCGGTAATGAGCCGGCTACGCGCAGAGTGAGCGGGCTCAGCTCTTCTTCGCGGCCTTCTTGGTCGTCTTCTTGGTCGTCTTCTTGGCCGACTTCTTGGCGGTCTTCTTGGCCGTCTTCTTCGCGGCCTTCTTGGCCGGGCCTCGCTCGCGGCGCTCGGCCAGCAGCTCGGCGGCGCGCTCGAGCGTGATCGCCTCGACGGTGTCGTCCTTGCGCAGGGTGGCGTTGTACTCGCCGTCGGTGACGTACTCGCCGAACCGCCCGGACTTCACGACGACCGGCTGCCCGGACACCGGGTCGTTGCCCAGCTCCTTGAGCGGCGGGGCCGCGGCAGCACGGCCGCGCTGCTTGGGCTGCGCGTAGATCTTCAGCGCCTCATCGAGGTTGACCGTGAACAGCTGGTCCTCGGCGGTCAGCGAGCGCGAGTCGGTGCCCTTCTTGAGGTAGGGCCCGTAGCGGCCGTTCTGGGCGGTGATCTCCTCGCCGTCCTCGGCCGTGCCGACCACCCGTGGCAGCGACAGCAGCTTCACGGCGTCGTCGAGGGTGATCGTGTCGAGGGACATCGACTTGAACAGCGAACCGGTGCGGGGCTTGTCGTTCTTCTTGGCGTCCTCGGGCAGGGCCTCGGTGACGTAGGGGCCGTAGCGACCGTTCTTCGCGACCACCTCGAGCCCGGTGTCGGGGTGCACGCCGAGCTGGATCTCCTCGCCGGCGGGGTTGGCGAAGAGCTCCTTCGCCTTCTCCATGGTCAGCTCGTCGGGCGGCAGGTCGTCGGGGACGTTGGCGCGCTTGCCGGTCGGGTTGCCCTCCTCGTCGGGCCCCTCGAGGTAAGGGCCATAACGGCCCACCCGCAGGTTGATGCCGAGCTCGGGGTCGCCGATCGGGAACGTCGCCAGCTCGCGGGCGTCGATGTCGCCGAGGCCGTCGACGAGCGGCTTGAGCCCCTTCACGCTGTCGGAGCCGAAGTAGAACTCGTCGAGCTCGGTGTTGAGGTCCTTCCGTCCGCCGGCGATGTCGTCGAGGACGTCCTCCATACCGGCCGTGAAGGCGTAGGAGATCTGCCGCGGGAAATGCTCCTCCAGGAGGCGGGTCACCGAGAAGGCGAGCCAGGCCGGCACCAGGGCGGTGCCCTTCTTGTAGACGTAGCCGCGGTTGAGGATCGTCCCGATGATCGAGGCGTACGTCGACGGGCGGCCGATCTCTCGGTCCTCGAGCTCCTTGATCAGCGTGGCCTCGGTGTAGCGGGCCGGCGGCTTCGTCTCGTGGCCGAGCGCGTTGAGCGCAGCGGCGGAGACCGGGTCGCCCTCGTGCAGGTCGGGCAGCGGCACCTGGTCGTCGTCGGAGCGCTTGCCGCCGTCGGTCCCCTCGACGTAGGCCTTGAGGAACCCGTGGAAGGTGATCACCCGCCCGGACGCCGAGAACACGACGTCGCGACCGTCGGAGGCGCCGCCGCCGATCCGGACCGAGACCGACTGGCCCACGGCGTCCTTCATCTGCGACGCGACCGTGCGCATCCAGATCAGCTCGTAGAGGCGGAACTGCTCGCCCGTCAGCCCGGTCTGCGCCGGCGTACGGAACGACTCGCCGGACGGGCGGATCGCCTCGTGGGCCTCCTGGGCGTTCTTGACCTTGCTGGCGTAGACCCGCGGCTGGTCGGGGACGTATTCCGCGCCGTAGAGCTCACGGACCTGCGACCGGGCCGCGTCGACGGCGGTGCTCGACAGCGTGGTCGAGTCGGTGCGCATGTAGGTGATGAAGCCGTTCTCGTAGAGCCGCTGGGCGACCGACATCGTCACCGACGCGGACATGCCGAGCTTGCGGCTCGCCTCCTGCTGGAGCGTCGTGGTGCGGAACGGCGCGTAGGGCTGGCGCTTGTAGGGCTTGGCCTCGACCGAGCGGACCTCGAACGTCGTGTCGTCGAGCGCCCGGACCAGTCCCTCGGCACCGGCGCGGTCGAGGTGGACCCGACCGCCCTTCTTGTCCTTGAGCTGGCCGTCGTCGCCGAAGTCGGATCCGCTCGCGACCCGCTTGTCGTCGATCGAGTGCAGCCTGCCGGGGAACATCCGCGGGTCCTTCTCGGCCCCCGCGTCGAACGTGCCTTCGATGTCCCAGTAGGACGCGACCCGGAACTTCATCCGGTCGCGCTCCTTGTCGACGACCAGCCGCGTCGCGACGGACTGCACCCGGCCCGCGGACAGGCCGGACATGACCTTCTTCCAGAGCACCGGGCTGACCTCGTAGCCGTAGAGGCGGTCGAGGATGCGCCGCGCCTCCTGGGCCTCGACGAGGTCGTCGTTGATCACGCGCGGGTTGGCGACCGCCTCGAGGATGGCCGCCTTGGTGATCTCGTGGAAGACCATCCGGTGCACGGGGATGCCCTTGGGCTTGAGCTCGTCGAGCAGGTGCCAGGCGATCGCCTCGCCCTCGCGGTCCTCGTCGGTGGCGAGGTAGAGCTCGTCGGCGTCCTTGAGCAGCGTCTTGAGCTTGGAGATGTGTGCCTTCTTGTCACGCGGCACGACGTAGTAGGGCTCGAAGCCGTTGTCGACGTCGACGGCGAGCCGGCCCCACGGCTTGTCCTTGATCTTCGCCGGCGTCTCCGCGGCGCTCTGGGGGAGGTCCCGGATGTGGCCGATGGAGGACTCGACGACGTAGCCCTGGCCGAGGTACCCGCCGATGGTGCGGGCCTTCGCCGGGGACTCGACGATCACCAACTTGTGTGCCACAGCTCTGCGTTTCCTGCCTTCTACTCAGTCTCTTCTGCGCTCTCTTCACGCCACGACCCCACTGTCTGAGCGGGGTCACGGCCGATCACGGTAGCGCGTGGTCACGACTTCTGATTCCTTCAGGGCCAACTCGGGACGCGCCCGATGACTTCTCCGAGCCACCGGGGTCTGCCCGTTCATGTCCCGCCATCTCAGCGCGAGCATCCTGCTCGCCAGCACCGATCCGGACCGCCTGCGCGCCTTCTACAGTGACGCATTCGGCGTCGTACCCGACGAGGACGGCACGGTCGTCCTCGGTGGCCTCGGTGTGATCTTCGACCACCGCGACGACGTGGCCGAGCGTACGTCGGAACCGCGCGTGGTCCTCAACATCGACACCGAGGACGCCGCCAGCGTCGTCGAGCGGATCGAAGGGATGGGCGTCACCTTCTCCGTGCGCCTCGAGGACCGCGGCCCGGGCATCTTCTCGACGTTCGAGGATCCGGACGGCAACCTGACGCAGGTACTGCAGATGACGCAGGAGTATCGCGACGCGCACTCCGGTTAGCCGGTCGACCGGATCCGGCGGCTGCGGCGCGAGCTGCCACTGCTGCACCGCGCCGACCAGGCGACGCCGGTCGAGGTCGTGGGTGAGCTCGACGGCTGGCTCATCGAGGCGCTCCGGACCCTGCCCCCGCGGCAGCGCACCTCATTGGCGCTGCGCTTCGTCGAGGACCTGGACCTCCGGGCCATCGCCGAGCGGATGGGTTGCTCCGAGGGGACCGTCAAGAGCCAGCTCTCGCGCGGCACGGAGCGGCTCGCGAGCACGCTCGTGAGCACGGCCCGATGCGGACCACGAGTCGAGAGGCATGACATGAACGACGACCAGCAGCCCGAGGACCAGCAGCTCCTGGACGCGTACGCGCGGCTCGGCACGGCGCTCGCTCCACCGTCGCCGTCGACCGACCGGGAGCGGAGGGGTCGTTCGTGCTCACCCGGCCGGACGGGGACGGTGGAGGTCGTCCGCGCGTCCTGCGACCCGCAGCCCGTGCTCGAGCGCGAGCTGGACACCACCCTGGGGAGCGAGGTCGGGCAGGGCGCCGAGAACCTGGTGGGCTCCTTCGGCTGACCTGTGGAGGAGCGGATGCGGAGACGTCCGGCCTGTGCCAGCGTGGCGCGGTCCGCGACGCCGCACTCGGAGGCCAGCCATGGACGACACCTACCCCTACGACTACTCGACCCGATCCGACCTCGACCGGCTCACCCACCTGGTGCTGGTGGACGGCCGGCTGGTGGAGGTATGGAGCGAACCGGTGATCGGCACGCGCTGGCAGGAGCACGCCGACCGGTTCGACCGCGAGCTGCGCCGGCCCGAGCCGGAGCCGGCGGTGCCGACCCACGAGCGTGCGCTGCGGTGGCTGGACGACGTCTGCGGCGGGCGCGACGCGGTGCTCGCACTGCAGGGAGACCCGCTCGATGACGACGGCCGGGACGTGCCGAGGCCCCTACCCGGCAGGCCCAGTCCCGGCTCGCAGCCGTGGCCGAGCTGCTCGACGCAGTGTCGCAGCGCTGGTTCGATGCGGACCGTCCGCAGGGAGAGCGGACCATGGGCCAGGTCAAGGAGTCGCTCGCGCTGCACTCCACGATCTCGACGTACGGCAAGGTCGTCCAGCGGGCCCTGGCCGGCTACCGCGACCCGTCGAGCAAGGGCTGGTGGCGACCCGACGACCCGGACCTGCTGGCGCTCGGCCATCCAGACCTGCTGCTGGGCTCAGTAACATCAAGGACCCCGAGGTCTACAGACTCGCCAGCGAGCTCGCTCGACGCCGCGACACGTCGATGACGGGCGCAGTAGGCGACGCGCTGACCGAGGCCTTGGAGCGGACCGGGCTGACGCCGGAGGAGAAGACCCGCCGTATGGAGGAGATCGCCAAGCGGTCGGCCGCCAAGCCCGGCGGCTACCTCACCGACGACGATCTCTACGACGAGTGGGGGCTGCCCCATTGATCGTCGACTCGTCGGCACTGGTCGCGATACTGCGAGAGGAGCCGGAAGCGGCTGTCTTCAGGGACTCCATCGGCCGCAACGTCACCAAGATCTCGGTCCTGTCCATGCTCGAGACATCGATCGTGGTGAAGTCACATCGGCACGAGGACGTCGATCAACTTCTTCGTGACGGCGAGATCGCCATCATCCCCCTCGACGCGGACCACGCGAGGGTCGCGCGCGAGGCCTACGCCCGCTACAGCACGAGGTCCGGCTCGAGCGCCCACCTCAACTTCGGCGACTGCATGACCTACGCGCTGGCGAGGATCACCGGCGAACCGCTCCTGTTCAAGGGCGACGACTTCACCCCACACCGACCTCGAGTCCGCGCTCTGAATCAGCCGCCGACGAGGAACCCCTCGTCGACCAGCTCCCTGACGACCGGCAGATACGTCGTGCGTGTCTCGGCCGAGTCACGGTCGAGCAGCTGGGCGACGGCGTCGAGCAGCGGACCGACGGCCAGCTCGCCGTCGCACGCACCCACGAGAGCGGCGACGACCGTGTCGGCCTGACGAGCACGGCGGAAGCCGCGCTGCTGGCGGAGCACGATGGTCGCCGGGTCCTCGGCGCCGGCCGGCCCGACGGTCTCCTGAACCACGTCCTCGCGCAGTGTCAGCCGCGCGTCCGTTCCCGCGTCGGTGGTGACGCCGTCCGCCCAGTCGGCGATCGCGGGTGCGATCGGCTGCTCGACGTCGTACGGCCAGTCCCAGAGGTCGTGCCGGCCGCGGCCGCCGTGGCGCAGGCTGACCCAGCCGAAACCGATCGCCTCGACCCGCTGCGCCTCGAGCCAGGACAGCCAGGTGTCGTAGCGGCGGCGGTACTCCGCCGGGTCGCCGCCGGTCGCCGGGTGGTGGCCCGAGTCCTTGAGCCACAGCTCGACGTACGCCGCGGGATCGACCAGCTCGCGCTGCACGACCAGCGCGTCGACGTCGGGCGTCAGCCAGCTCGCGAGCCGCTCGTCCCAGGGGCGGCCGCGTTCGACCACCCAGTTCGCGAGCACCTGGCACCAGCCGCGCTCGGTGAGGTGGTCGGGCGCGGCGCGGACGATTTCCTCGACCACCTGGTCGCCGGGCAGTCCCGAGTCGCGGTAGACGAGCCGCTCCCCGGTCGCGGGCGAGATGACGAAGGGCGGGTTGGTGGCGATCAGGTCGAAGCGCTCGCCGCGGACCGGCTCGAAGAAGGAGCCCTCCCGCACCTCGACGCGGTCGCCGACCTCGTTGAGGGCGGCGTTGAACCGCGCGATGCCGAGCGCCCGCTGGTTGACGTCGGATGCGACCACGTGGCCGCTGTGCGCGGCGAGGTGCAGCGCCTGCACCCCGCAGCCGGTGCCGAGGTCGAGGCTGGTCTCGGCGGGCACCCGCACGGTGAGCTGGGCCAGGGAGGTCGAGGCGGGGCTGATGCCGAGCACGTGGTCGGCGCCGACCTGCTGCGCCACGCCGTCCAGTCCCGGTGTCAGGTCGCTGACCACCCACAGGGTGGTGTCATCGGCGGCGTACGGCCGCACGTCCAGACGGGCCGCCACCTCACCGACGGAGCGGTCGAGCACGCCTTCCGCGACCAACCGGTCCACCAGGTCGGGGAGCGCGGCCTCCGCGGCGGACGCCGCCACGGTCGTCTGGAGGAGGAAGAGCCGGGTCAGCGTGGCGAGCGGACCGTGGTCGGTCGACCTACGGCGCAGCGCCGGTGTCGTCTCGTTGCGCAGCAGTGCCGCGTCCGCGACCGGGCCGAGCAGCTCCCGCACGGCGTCGACGGTGAAGTCGGCGGCGACGAGGGCCTCGCGCAGCCGGGCCGGCACGTCGGGCGAGGTCTCACGCATCCGATGACCCTAGAGCGCCCCAGACGACGCTGACCCGCCCGTACAGAACGGGCGGGTCAGCGGGTCGAGCAGGCGACTAGACGGCAGGCTCCGTCGACGGCTCCGGCGAGGCCGGTGCCGCTGGCGTGCCCGGCTCGTCGTCGCCGAGCACGACCTCGCGCTGCTTGGAGATGTAGATCGCCCCGGCGATGACGGCAACGGCCGCCAGCGCGATGAGGATCCGCAGGACGTCGTGCTGGTCGTCGCCCACGCTCATCGAGACGATCGCGCTCGCGATGAGCAGCGAGACCAGGTTCATCACCTTGATCAGCGGGTTGATGGCCGGTCCGGCGGTGTCCTTGAACGGGTCGCCGACGGTGTCACCGATGATCGTGGCCTCGTGAGCAGGCGATCCCTTGCCCCCGTGGTTGCCGTCCTCGACCAGCTTCTTGGAGTTGTCCCAGGCCCCACCCGCGTTGGCCAGGAAGACCGCCATCAGGGTGCCGGTGCCGATCGCACCGGCGAGGAAGCCGGCCAGCGCCGTGACGCCGAGGCCGAAGCCGACGGCGACGGGAGCCAGCACCGCGAGGATGCCCGGCGTGATCAGCTCACGCAGGGAGTCCTTGGTGACGATGTCGACGACCTTGCCGTACTCCGGGCGGCCGGTGCCCTCCATGATCCCGGGGATCTCGCGGAACTGGCGGCGGACCTCGTAGACCACGGCGGCGGCCGCGCGGGCGACCGCGTTGATGGCCAGGCCGGAGAAGAGGAACACCACGGAGGCGCCGAGCAGCACGCCCACGATGACCGAGGGGTTGAAGACGCTGAAGTCCAGCAGGTAGGCCTCGTCGGGCTTCACGTTGGCGTCGTTGAGCGCCTCGAAGACCGAGGTGGCGTAGGAGCCGAACAGCGCCGTGGCCGCGAGCACCGCCGTGGCGATCGCGATGCCCTTGGTGATCGCCTTGGTCGTGTTGCCGACCGCGTCGAGGTCGGTCAGGATCTGCGCGCCCTCGGGGCTCACGTCACCGGACATCTCCGCCACACCCTGGGCGTTGTCGGACACCGGACCGAAGGTGTCCATGGCCACGATCACGCCGACGGTGGTGAGCAGGCCGGTGCCGGCCAGTGCGACCGCGAACAACGAGACCGTCAGAGCGGCGCCGCCGAGCAGGTAGGCGCCGAAGACGGCCGCGCCGATGACCAGCGTCGTGTAGACCGCCGACTCGAAGCCGACCGAGAGGCCGGCCAGGATGACCGTCGCGGCACCGGTAAGCGAGGACTTGCCGACGTCCTTGACCGGCTTGTACTCGGTGCCGGTGAAGTAGCCGGTGAGGGCCAGGATCCCGGCAGACATGACGATGCCGATCACGACCGCGGCGGCCGCGATGAAGCGCGGATCGCCGTCGGCACCCGCGAGGTCCGACGAGATGTTCTCGAACTCCGAGAAGCTGGACGGCAGGTAGACGTAGGACAGGACCACGCTGGCCACGGCGGCGATGCCCGAGGACAGGTAGAACGACCGGTTGATGGTCGTCAGCCCGGGGACCCCTGCCGTGGGCCGGGTCAGGTAGACGCCGGCCACGGCGGTCAGTGCGCCGATGGCGGGGATCAGCAGCGGGAAGACGAGCCCCTTGTCGCCGAAGGCCTGCGACCCGAGGATCAGCGCGGCCACCAGGGTGACGGCGTACGACTCGAACAGGTCCGCGGCCATGCCGGCGCAGTCACCCACGTTGTCGCCGACGTTGTCGGCGATGGTCGCGGCGTTGCGGGGGTCGTCCTCGGGGATGCCCTGCTCCACCTTGCCGACCAGGTCGGCGCCGACGTCGGCAGCCTTGGTGAAGATGCCGCCGCCGACCCTCATGAACATGGCGAGCAGCGCGGCGCCGAAGCCGAAGCCCTCGAGCACCTTGGGAGCCGTGTCCTGGAAGAGGAGCACCACGATGCTGGCGCCCAGCAGGCCCAGACCGACGGTGAGCATGCCCACCATGGCGCCGGTACGCAGACCGATCCGCATGGCGGGCTCGCGGCCACCCGGCTGGTTGGCGGCCGCCGCGACGCGCAGGTTGGCCCGCACCGCCAGCGACATGCCGAGGTAGCCCACGGTCGCGGAGAAGCCCGCGCCCACGAGGAAGAAGACCGACCGGAAGATCCGGACGGTCGTGTCGTCCGCGGGCAGCGCCAGCAGTGCGAAGAACGCGATCGCGGCGAAGATCGCCAGGGTGCGGAACTGCCGCTGGAGGTACGCGTCAGCGCCCTCCTGCACGGCCAAGGCGATGTTCTTCATGTTGTCCGTGCCCTCGTCGGCGGAGAGGACCTCGTTGCGGAACATCGCGGCCATACCGAGCGCGCCCAGCGCGATCAGTGCGACGACGATGACCAGAACGAGGTTGCCACCGGAAAGGTCCACGACGGCGGGATGGATCCCGGTCATGTGTATTCCTCCATGCGGATCAGGTGCGAGCTCGACTGGCCGCGCCGGCCGTCACCCGACAGAGAGGGGTGACCCGAGCGCGGAACGAGCCGGAGTCTACGCATGGCGCGCCGGATCGAAACATCCGGTGTGACCCGTCGCACCCTTGTGCGCGGGGGTCAGCGTGCCGCGAGCGCTCCGTCGGCGGAGTCGTGGATGACGAACACCTTCGCGAGCCCGGTGATCCGGAAGATCTTGAGCAGCCGGTCCTGGGTGCAGATCAGCTCGAGCGAGCCGTCGTGGGCGCGGACCTTCTTGAGGCCGCCGACCAGGACGCCGAGCCCGGTGGAGTCGAGGAACTCGACCGCCTCCATGTCGACGATGATGTCGTAGATCCCGCCCGCCACGAGCTCGGTGATCTTGTCGCGGAGCTTGGGAGCCGTGTAGACGTCGATCTCACCGCCGACGGCGATGATGGTTGCACCGTCGACCTCGTTGGTCGCAAGCGTCAGGTCCACGTCCACTCCCCTGGGATTCGGGCGGCGAGCACGCAGGACATCTTCGTCCCCGTCACTCAGCCAGCACAATGAAACCACGCCGACCCGAGACTCGTACAAAGGTCGTAGAACAACCGACGGCTTCCGGACGGATGTGGTTCCGGCCGTCCGCGACCACCGTCGGCGTGCCCCGCCGCGTGCACCTCACCCAGAGGGGTGGGAGCGCCTGGTGAACGGCGTCGGCGGCGTTTGCGATGCTCGCTGCGTGACCACCTCCGCCACGCCGCGCAGCATGGCGCAGGTGATGGATCGGTTGGCCGCGGTGCCCGGTCGCGAAGGCCGGCTGACCCACCTCGAGCGGCTGCCGGCGCGGCCGGCTCGCACGGCCCCGTGGCCCGACTGGGCCGACCCGACGGTGCTCGCCGCCTACCGGTCGCGTGGGGTGGCCGAGCCGTGGCAGCACCAGGCCGTGGCGGCCGACGCGGCGTACGTCGGGCAGCACGTCGTCCTCGCCACGGGCACGGCCTCGGGCAAGTCCCTCGCCTACCAGCTGCCGGCGCTGACCACGGCGCTGGCCACCCGTGGGCCCCGCGGCCAGCGCGGAGCCACCACCCTCTACCTCGCGCCGACCAAGGCCCTCGCCCAGGACCAGCTCGCCGGACTCCTCGGGCTCGCCCTCGACGTCCGGGTCACCACCCACGACGGCGACAGCAGCCGCGACCAGCGCGAGTGGGCCCGCGACCATGCCGAATACGTCCTGACCAACCCCGACATGCTGCACCGCTCGCTGCTGCCGGGCCACGAGCGCTGGCGCTCCTTCCTTTCCCAGCTCCGCTACGTCGTGGTCGACGAGTGCCACCACTACCGCGGCGTCTTCGGCGCGCACGTCGCGCAGGTGCTGCGCCGGCTGCGCCGGATCTGCGCGGCGTACGGCGCACGCCCGACGTTCGTCCTCGCGTCGGCCACCGTCGCCGAACCCGAGGCCGCGGCCGGCCGGCTCACCGGCCTCGACGTGCTCGCCGTGACCGGCGACTGCTCGCCTCGAGGCGAGGTGTCGCTCGCGATGTGGCAGCCGGCGCTCACGCAGTTCCAGGGCGAGAACGGCGCCCCGCTGCGTCGTGCGGCCTCATCGGAGTCGGCCGACCTGCTCGCCGACCTGGTGGCCGAGGACGTGCGGACCCTGGCCTTCATCCGGTCGCGACGTGGCGCCGAGCAGGTCGCGATCACCGCTGCCGAGCTCCTGGCGGAGGTCGACCCGTCGCTGCCCGCGAAGGTCGCCGCCTACCGGGGCGGCTACCTCCCCGAGGAACGCCGCGAGCTCGAGCGCCAGCTGCGCGCCGGCGAGCTGACCGGACTGGCGGCCACCAACGCCCTCGAGCTCGGCATCGACATCAGCGGCCTCGACGCCGTGCTGCTGGCGGGGTTCCCAGGCACCCGCGCGGCGTTCTGGCAGCAGGTCGGTCGGGCCGGCCGAGGTGGCCACGACGCCCTGGGGATCCTGGTGGCTCGCGACGACCCGCTGGACACCTACCTCGTCACCCACCCCGAGGCGCTGCTCGGCCAGCCCGTCGAGGCCACGGTGTTCGACCCCACGAACCCCTACGTCCTCGGTCCGCACCTCTGCGCCGCGGCGGCCGAGCTGCCGCTCACCGAGGCCGACCTGCCGGTGTTCGGACCCACGGCCCGCGACGTGCTCGACCAGCTGACCCGGGCCGGGCTGCTGCGACACCGCTCGCGCGGCTGGTTCTGGACCGACCGGAGGCGGGCCAGCGACCTCGCCGACATCCGTTCCTCCGGCGGTCCTCCCGTCGCGCTGGTCGAGGCCGAGACCGGCCGGGTCATCGGCACCGTCGACTCCGGCGGTGCGCACTCGACCGCGCACGCCGGTGCTGTCTACGTGCACCGCGGAGAGACCTGGCTGGTCGAGTCGCTCGACCTCGACGAGCACGTCGCGGTGTTGGGCCGGGCCGACCCGGCCTACTCCACCACCGCTCGCGAGACCACCGACATCTCGATCGTCGCGGAACAGGACCACCGCAGCTGGGGCGAATGCCGGTTGTCCGTCGGCCAGGTCGAGGTCACCCACCAGGTCGTGTCGTACCTCGTGCGCCGCCAGCCCAGCGGCGAGGTGATCGGCGAGGAACCGCTCGACCTACCCGAGCGCACGCTCCGCACCAGCGGCGTCTGGTGGACGGTCCCCGACCATGCCCTCGACGCCGCGGGGCTGGCCACGGTCGACCTGCCGGGCTCGGCGCACGCCGCCGAGCACTGCTCCATCGGCCTGCTCCCGCTCTTCGCCACCTGCGACCGGTGGGACATCGGTGGGGTCTCCACGGCCGTGCACCCGGACACCGGACAGCTCACCGTCTTCGTCTACGACGGGCATCCCGGCGGCGCCGGCTTCGCCGAACGCGGCTTCGCCGCTGCGCGCGAGTGGCTGACGGCGACGCGCGAGACGATCGCCGCCTGCGAGTGCTTCGAGGGCTGCCCGTCGTGCGTGCAGTCACCCAAGTGCGGCAACCAGAACAACCCGCTCGACAAGGCCGGTGCGATCCGGCTGCTCGACGTGCTGCTCGGTCCGTGACTGGACCGCCGCCGAGCGTTAGGGTCCCGGCATGGTCATCCTCGGTCTCGTCCTCATCGCCGTGGGCGCCCTGGCGATCGTGTGTGGCGTCTTCACCGCGGAGCTCAAGGGCGGCCAGGTGGAGTTCCTCGGACAGGACCTCAGCCCGATGGCGCTCTTCCTCATCGGCGTCGGCTCGGCAGTCGTCATCTGGTGGGGTCTGTGGATCCTCAAGTCGGGATCCAAGCGGTCGTGGGCCCGTCGCAAGGAGCAGAAGCGGCTGGAGAAGCTCTCCGAGCAGCTCGACGACGTCGACGCCCGTCGCCGCATGGACGTCGACACGCAGGAGGAGCAGGACCGCCCCACGCTCTGACCCGCGGCCGGTGACGCGGGCCCCGCGCGGGCCTGCGCCGACAGGTCGTGCCGCTGGCCGAGCCAGTGCGGGCCGGCGACGGTGACCTGCAGCCGCACGTCGTAGCCCTCCACGGCGCAGCTGTCGAGGCTGGCGCCGTTGGCCCGCGCGATCGAGGCCGCGGTCGCGCACGGGTCGCTGCCCCGGCCTCGGGCCTCCGCGCCGGCGAGCGCGGCGAGGTCGGCCGCGGACTGCGCGACGCGGTGCGCGTGGATCATCGCGCCGACGACCCCGAGCGCGGCCCCGACGAGAACGAGGAGGCCGATCACCGCGACCGCGAACAGCGTCGCCGAACCTTGCTCGCCGCGCTCGCCCCGTGTCATGGCGTGACGCCCTCCTCTTCGTCGGCGGCCACGGCCTCCGCTCGCAGCCGGGGTGAGGGGAGGTGCGCGAACAGCCCGCCAGGCCCCTCGACCCGGCCGGTCACGGTCACCCGCACCTCGCCACCTCCGCGGCTCACGACGACCCGGCTGCCCTCGGGTGCGACCCGGAGGCCTCGCCCGACGGCCGTCGCCTGGTCGTCGCCACGGGCCAGGGCGCGCGCGGTCTCGCGAGCCGCGTCGACCGTCCGCACCTGGGCGGCGGCCACCGCGAGCAGCCAGACCAGCCCGATCGAGACGGCCACCAGCAGCGGCAGCACCATCGCGAGCTCGGCGGTGGCCGCTCCGCGCGCGCTCCTGACCCGTCGCACCACGTCAGGTCACCCGATGCCGAGCAGTCCGAGGACGTGGTCGTAGAGCAGCTTGAGCAGCTTGTCGCCGAAGCCGCCGGTGAGCATCTTGTAGAGCAGCCCGGCGAGGCCGGCGCCGGCGGCCGTGCCGACGGCGTATTCGGCGGTCGTGATGCCGCGCTCGTCGCGGATCGGACGGATCGTGCGGTGCATGGAACTCCTTCGGGAAGTGGCCGCGACGCGGCCGGGGACCCGAACTCTGCGGGCCCGGACCCCCGGCGCGGAGCGCGTCGAGACCGGATTGTGGAGAGCCGCCCGGGCGGGGTCGGTTGTGGACGGTTGGCGGCCAGGACGGGGAGAGGTCGTCACAGGCCCAGGCTCGTGAGCAGCCCGGCGACGACCGGGACGATGCCGATGAGCACGAAGGCCGGGAGCAGGCAGAGCCCGAGCGGTACGGCGGCCTTGACGCCGACCGCCCGGGCACGGTCCTCGACCTCTGCCCGCGCCGAACGGGTCAGCTCGTCTGCCAGCCGCTCGACCGCGGGCACCACGGGTGCGCCGGTGCGGTGCGCCCGCGCGAGGGCTCGGCCGAGCGGACCGAGTGCGGGGTCGGTCGCCAGTTCGGCCCATACCTGGACGGGGTCGACCCCGAGCCGCAGTCGCGGCACCACCTCGGCCAACCTGGCAGCGGCCGGGCCCGGAAGGGCGCCGGCGACGACCCCGAGCGCGTCGTCGGGTGGCTGGCCCGATCTCAGCGCGTCGGCCAGCAGTCCGACGACGTGGGGCAGGTCGCGCCGGGCCCGGTCGCGGGACCGGCGGACCTGGGCGGGCTCCGAGCGCTCGATGACCAGCCAGGTCGTCGTCGCCGCGACAGGTGCCGCCAACAACCCCACCGGCCCTCCGAGGAACGCCGCCGCCGCGGCTCCGGCGAGGAGCACCCACAGTGGCCGCCACCGCCGAAGCCAGTCGCGATCAACGCGCGCCTTGGCCATCGCGGCCGGCGGCCCGAGGGTGGTCGGGCCGGGCACCATCAGGGCGGTTGCCGCGCAGGCCGCCACCATCGCGAGCCACGCCGGACCGCTCACGTGCCGCGGTCCACGTCGTGCGCCAGCGTCTCGATCCACCACAGTCCGGCCAGTCCGAAGGCCAGTCCGGTGGCGAGGCAGAGCCAGCCGGCGGGGGTGCGCAGCAGGAAGCCGAGCGGGTCACCGCCGACGCCCGAGCCCATCAGCAGCGCGGCCACCGGCAGGAGTGCGACCAGGCGCGCGGTAGCACGCGCCGACGCGAGCTCACCGTCCACCACGCGCCTGGTGGCGCGGCCCTCGACCAGCTGCCTGGCGACCCGGTCGACGGCGTCGGCCAGGCCCTGCCCGGTGCGGTGGGCGACGTGCCAGGCCGCGGCCAGCACCCGGAGGTCGTCGGCTCCGGGCCGGGTCGCGACCGTCCGCAGGGCCGTCGGCACGTCGGACCCGACCCGGAACGCCTCGGCCACGGGTGCGAGCACCGGCCAGTCGTCCGCTGCGCGCGCCAGGGCCGCGCCGGGCGGCTGGCCGGAGGCCAGCTCGGACGCGAGGTGCTCGCACGCCTCGAGGACCCGGTCCCCTGTCGCCTGCGCGAGACGCCGCTCGCGGCGGCGGAGCCAGAGCAGCCATGCCACGCCGAGGGCACCGGCACCGAGGGCCGCCGGCACCAGCCACCGAGACGGCAGCCAGACCAGCAGCGGAGCCAGGCCCAGCAACGGCGCCGGTCCGCGAGCTCGCGCCTGCGGGCCGGGCGGCGTGGCCAACCGCGGCCGCACCGGCGCCAGGAGAGCCAGTGCGGCCGCGGCCGACAGTGCGGCCAGGACGACGAACGCCGTCATCGGCCGAGGATCCGGGCGAGCTCGGCCGCTCCGGCGCCGTCGCGGAGCGCCCCGTCGACCAGGGACACGGCCGGGACCATCGTGACCAGCCCGTCGGCGCCGCGGCGGGGCACCGCGAGCTCGACCACGCGGCGTACACCGTCGCGCCCCCGCGCCAAATGCACGACGGCGGCGACGCCGGACGAGAGCTGGCTGTGGGTCGCCGCCCGGTCGAGGCCGGCGGCCAGCGCGAGCGCCTCGAGGCGGGCCGGCACGTCGACGGCAGAGTTGGCGTGCAGGGTGCCGCACCCACCGTCGTGGCCGGTGTTGAGGGCGGCCAGCAGGTCGACCACCTCGGCGCCGCGCACCTCGCCGACGACCAGCCGGTCGGGGCGCATCCGCAGCGCCTGGCGGACCAGGGTGCGCAGGTCGATGGCTCCCTCACCCTCGACGTTGGGTGGCCGTCCCTCCAGCGCGACGACGTGTGGATGGTCGGGACGCAGCTCGGACGCGTCCTCGACCAGGACCAGACGCTCGGCCGGGTCGACCAGCGAGAGCAGGGCGGCGAGCAGCGTCGTCTTGCCGCTGCCGGTGCCGCCGCTGACCAGGAACGCGACCCGGGCTGCGACGAGCTCCTGGAGCAGCTCCGCGCCGCGCCGGGTCAGGGTGCCGGCGTCGTGCAGCTCCTCGATCGTGAAGGCCCGAGCCGGCGGCACCCGCAGCGAGATCGCGGTGCCGGGCCGGGACACCGGCGCGAGCACGGCGTGGCATCGGCTGCCGTCGGGCAGTCGCAGGTCGGCGAACGGCGCGGCGTCGTCAAGGCGCCGACCGGCCATCGCGGCGAGTCGCTGAGCGAGCCGCCTGACCGAATCGTCGTCGGCGAACCGGACGGCGGTGGCCTCGAGACCGTTGCCCCGTTCGACGTAGACCTGGTCGGGTCCGTTGACCAGGACGTCGGTGACGCCGGGCTGCCGGAGCAGCGGCTCGAGCGGGCCGGCGCCCAGCACGTCGCGGCGCAGCGCTTCGTAGACCGCGAGCACGGTGGCATCGCCGACCGGGCGACCCGCGGCCCGCAGCGCCTCGGCCACCCGGTGTGGCGACAGGTCGCCGGGACGGTCGGCGAGCCGCTGGCGGACCCGGTCGACGACCTCGGGCTCGACGTCGGCGACGCTCATGCGGCGAGCGCCGTGGGGGCGAGGCCGGCAAGGACCTCGCGGGCCGCGGCGGCGAGCGGCCCTCGGCGTGAGCGGACCGGACCCAGCCCCAGGTCGAGGGCCTCGGCCAGGCCACGCTGGTCGGCCATGGTGGAGAGCACCGGGGCGCCGACGAGAGCGGCGACCCGTGCCGGGTCGGCCCCGCGACCCCGGACCAGCAGGCGCACCCGGCCTGGGTCGGCCAGGGCCGCCGTCCACCGGGCCGCCGCAGCAACCCCGGTGACAGTGGGTACGACGACCAGCACCACCAGTGCGCAGCGCGCGACCGTCTCGGTCACCAGGTCGCCCGAGCGCGGGAGGTCGACGACGACGGTGTCGTGGCCGCGGCGCGCCGCCGACAGCGCCTCACGCACCGCGCCGGTGTCGAGGGCAGAGGTGGCGGAGGCCCACGCGAGCACCCCCAGCCCGTCGCGGCGTGGCACCGCCTCCCGCAACGCACGCCCGCTCAGCCGGCCCGAGGCGGTGCCGAGCGAGTCCCACCGGACGCCGGGTGCGTCGTCGAGTGCGAGCACCCGGTCGCACCCCGGCCCCAACGGATCGAGGTCGACGACCAGCGTCGGCCCGCGCGCCGCCGCGACCTGACCGAGCCCGCAGGCCAAGGTCGTCGCCCCGGCGCCGCCGGAACCTCCCACGACGCCGACCAGGACGCCGTCGCCGCGGCCCACCTCCTCCAGGTCGGTCAGCAGCTCCGCGATCAGCTCGGCGCCGACGGGCAGCTCGACGACGCGCTCGGCGCCGATGAGCAGAGCGTCGCGGAACGACCCTGGGGGCGCGGGCGACCACGCGACGAGCTGGACGCCCGGCCTGCGCGGCGGCGCCAGCTCGACCAGGGTCGACACCAGGTCCGCGCCGACGAGCACCACCGGCGCGCTGCTCCAGGCGCCCAGGATCCCCGGTGCGTCAGAAGCGACGTCGACCGAGGCGCCCGCCGCGGCGGCGAGCCGGGTGAGCTCCTCGGCGAGGGCCGCATCGGCGGTGGCGAGCAACGGCTGGTGCGAGGTGTGGTCCATGCGTCGAGACTCCCCGGATCGGCGGACGCCGGAGGGCAGGTGACCTCGCGCTTGTGGACAGACGTCCGGGGAGGCGCCCCTGTGGACCCTTGCTGGATCCCTACGATGGAGGCATGGCCGCCCAGCTCGTTCGAAGCGCGGCCTTCTTCGACCTCGACAAGACGATCATCGCCAAGTCGAGCACGATGGCCTTCAGCAAGCCGTTCCAGGCCGGCGGTCTCATCTCACGCGGGGCGGTGCTGCGCTCGACGTACGCGCAGTTCGTCTACGTCCTCGGCGGCGCCGACCACGACCAGATGGAGAAGATGCGGGCGTTCATGTCCACGCTGGTCACCGGTTGGGACGTCGCCACGGTCCGCGAGATCGTCGCGGACACGCTGCGCAACGTCGTGGAGCCACTGGTCTACGACGAGGCCGTCAGCCTCATCGAGGAGCACAAGCTGGCCGGCCGCGACATCGTGATCGTCTCCACGAGCGGCACCGAGGTCGTTGAACCGATCGGAGCCATGCTCGGCGCGGACATCGTGGTGGCGAGCCGGCTCGAGGAGGTCGACGGCAAGTACACCGGCAACATCGACTACTACGCGTACGCCGACGAGAAGGCCCGCGCGATCGTCGAGCTGGCCGAGCAACGCGGCTACGACCTCGAGGCCAGCTTCGCGTACAGCGACTCGGTCACCGACCTCCCGATGCTCGAGGTGGTGGGCCACGCCCACGTGGTCAACCCCGACAAGGAGCTCCGCAGGGCGGCGGCGTCGCACGGCTGGCCGATCCTGGTCTTCACCAAGCCGGTCGCCCTGCGCAGCCGGGTGACGGCCAAGCCGACCCTGGCCGCCCTCGCCGTCGGCGGTGTCGTCGCAGTGGGTGGCGTGCTCTGGGCCAGCGCGCGAAGGAAGCGCCTCGGCGCCTGACCGCCGAGGGCGAGTCCCAGCGCAGGCGCGGTGGTCTCGACAAGCTCGACCAGCGGGTGGGCCGACCCCAGCCCAGGGACCGCCCTGCGAGGTTGCGGCGCCATGGCTGCGGTCCCAGCGTGGGGACGTCATACGGACAGAGCAGACGGGTCCACCTTCCGCATGACGTCACCGCCCCCACCCACAGTGATCACGAAGCGAGGGCGCCAGACCCCGCCCAGACCAACTTGCCCATGACATGCAGGTGGCACCCAAAGTCTGAGACCTCGGATGCCACCGCTGACACGTGAACCCGGCTACCAGGCGTGCAACATCTAACTACTGCCGCGGATATGTTCCGCAGGCTAGCGCCCTCTGCGAAGGGAGATCGCCGCGTGGGTACCCGGTTCACGTGTGGCTCTGGAGTTGTTGTTGCCACCATGTCTACGCCGGTTCGGCCGGTGTCACAAGGCCTTGAAATCGGCGCCCGATGAGAGGACATTGGGCATTGTCTACGGCCTCTTCACGGGGCCGTTTCTCCTTGTCCGGGGCGCCTTTCCGGCTACTCCGGGTCGGCGACCAGCGGGCTCGCCTCGGCCGCGGCGGCGTAAGCCTCGGCCGCATAGAGCAGCCACGCGTGTACGCCGTTCGGTCCGCCGTCGCGGTACGCGCGGAGGTTCGACTCGTACTCGGAACGCAGCGCCAGGTGCGCCGCCTCGGGCACCGTCAGCGACTTCTCGTCCACGCCGCGCGCGACCAGCACGAGTCGCTCCGCGGCCCGGGCCACGACCCCGTTGTGAGAGGCGAACGACGCCGTGGTCGCGAGGTCGGCGTGCACCACCGCGGCCACCAGCAGCGCAGGTACCGTCCTCGAGCCACTGAGCAACCGTGCGATCCCCTGGAGCCGCTCGGCCGCGCCGGCGCCCCGGGGCCGACCCAGCTCCGAGTCGTCGACAGCACCGGCGGCGGCCAGCGTGTGCAGCCGCGCGAGGACGCGCAGCGGCTGCTGGGTCAGCGTCGGCGCCAGGCCTAGCAGCTCGGCCGAGACGCGCACCGCGTCGGCGGCGATCGCGTCGCCGGTGCCGGACCGGACGTCGGCCAGGGAAGACCCGGACCCCTCCAGCACGGCGGAGGCGTGCGCTCCACGGAGCAGCGACTCGGCGGTCATCTCCGGCGACGTACGACGCAGGCCCCTGTCGCGGAGCAACGCGTCGATGCCGTCGCGGGCCGCGGCGAACGCGGACGGCACCCCCTCCAACGACACCAACCAGGCGAGTGGGTCGTCGGGATGGCTCACGTCTCCGAGGCTATCCAGCCGGTACTTTGGAAAGTGATGAGCATCGAGCAGCCAGAGCCCGCCCGTTCCTTCGGCGGGGTCGCCGACGCCTACGACCGAGGCCGGCCCACCTACCCGCGCGAGGCCGCCGTGTGGCTGACCTCGGACCAGCCGCTTTCGGTCCTCGAGCTCGGCGCCGGTACCGGCAAGCTGACCCAGCAGCTCGTCGCCCTGGGTCACGACGTGCACGCCACCGAGCCCGACCCGAAGATGCTGGCCATCCTCGCCAAGAACCTGCCCTACACCCGCGTCTCGCAGGCGACGGCCGAGGAGATCCCGTCGGGCGACTCGTCGTACGACGTGGTGGTGAGTGCCCAGGCGTTCCACTGGTTCGACTACGAGAAGGCGCTGCCCGAGATCGCCCGGGTGCTGCGGCCGCGTGGCCGGCTCTCGCTGGTCTGGAACCAGCGCGACGAGCGCATCCCGTGGGTGAAGCGACTCGGGAAGCTCATCGGCACCCAGGAGCACCTGGCCGACCCCGCCGAGGTGCTCGCGAAGTCGAGGCTGTTCGGCGACGTCGAGGAGGAGTCGTTCCGGTTCTGGCAGCTGGTCGACCAGCACTCGATCCGTGACCTGGTCCGCTCCCGCTCCAACATCGCCCTCCTGTCGACGCCCGAGCAGGAGGCCAAGATGGCCGAGGTGCTCGCGTTCTACGAGGAGTACGGCCGCGGCAGGGACGGCATGCAGCTGCCCTACACGGCCAGCTGTTTCCGCAGCCGGCTGCTCGACCGGGTCGCTCCGACACTCACCGACACCAGCTCGACCGAGGGCGGTCAGAACGCCGTCAGCGACGGCTCCTCGACCGACATGCTCCTCATCGACTTCAGCTAGCAAATCACGACCAGAGTGTGACCGGGCCCACATTGGGCAACCGGGCACTCATGTTCCAACAAGACCTCCAGCCCGTCGGTGACTCGCTCGCTCTGAGCGCGCTGTGCGGGGCACTGCCGCTGCTCGCCCTCTTCGTGCTGCTGGGCGGGCTCAGGATGAAGGCCTGGATGGCGGGCCTCATCTCGCTCGTCGTCGCCCTGCTGGTGGCGATCGCGTTCTTCGAGATGCCGGTCGGTCAGGCCCTGCTCGCGGGGACGGAAGGTGCGGCGTTCGGGTTCTTCCCGATCCTCTGGATCGTCATCAATGCGATCTGGGTCTACAACCTCACGGTCGCCTCGGGGCACTTCGACGTGCTGCGCCGCTCGTTCGAGAAGGTGAGCCCCGACCAGCGCGTCCAGGCGATCATCATCGCGTTCTGCTTCGGGGCCCTGCTCGAGGCGCTCGCCGGCTTCGGGACGCCGGTCGCGATCACGGTCGTGATGCTGATGGCGCTGGGCTTCGAGCCGATGAAGGCCGCCGTCGTCGCGCTGGTCGCGAACACCGCGCCGGTCGCGTTCGGCGCGCTGGCCACGCCGATCGTCACGCTCGGCACGGTGACCTCAGGCGTCAGCGACGACCCCGGGCTGACCACCGACACCCTTGGCGCGATGGTGGGCCGGCAGACACCACTCCTCGCCGTCGTCGTACCGCTCATCCTGGTCTTCATCGTCGACGGGCGCCGCGGCGTCAGGAACGCCTGGGTCCCCGCGATCACGTGCGGCGTGGCGTTCGCGGTGGCCCAGTTCGTCGCCTCCAACTACATCTCGGTGACGCTCACCGACATCATCGCCTCGCTGGTCGCCGCCGGCTCCGTGGTGCTGCTCGTCCGGGTCTGGCAGCCGGCGGAGGTGCTCACCGCCGAGCCGTCCACCGTCCCGGAGCACGTCAACGTCGGCGCCGGTACGTCGTCCACCGGCGACGCAACCAACGACCTCTCCAGCCCCGACCACGTCGACACCCGCGCCGACGTCGTTCGCGCTTATGCGCCGTACGCCGTGATCATCGCCATCTTCTCGATCACCAACATCACGGCGGTGAAGGAGCAGCTGGCCAAGGAGCCGTGGACCAAGATCTTCGCCTGGCCGGGCCTCGACGTCTTCAACCCCGCGGGTGAGCCGGTCGCATCCACCAACTACACGCTCAACTGGCTGCCCGCGGCCGGCACGCTGATGATCCTCGCCGGCATCATCACCGCGCTGATCCTCCGGGTGAAGCCGAGCCAGGCCATCGCCACGTACGGCAAGACGTACGTCGAGCTGAAGTCGGCGATCATCACGGTGATGGCCGTGCTCGCGCTCGCCTACGTGATGAACCTGTCCGGTCAGACCGCCTCGCTCGGAGCCTGGCTCGCGCAGGCCGGCAGCGCCTTCGCGATCCTGTCGCCGATCATCGGCTGGCTCGGCGTCGCTGTCACCGGCTCGGACACGTCGTCCAACGCGCTGTTCGGCGCCCTCCAGGTGCAGACCGCGGGCTCTGCCGGACTCGACCCGGTGCTCATGGCCGGCTCGAACTCGTCGGGCGGAGTGCTCGGCAAGATGATCAGCCCGCAGAACCTCGCCATCGCGGCCGCCGCCGTCGGCCTGGCGGGCAAGGAGGGCGACATCTTCCGCAAGGTCATCGGTTGGAGCCTGGTGCTGCTCGCGGTGATGTGCGTGCTGACTTGGCTGCAGTCCACGGCCGTTCTCGACTGGATGGTGCCCTGAGTCAGACCCGGGCGAGCTCCCGATCGGCTCGCTCCGGCTCGATGCTGCCGAGCTCGGCGATGTCGCGGCGGAACATCGTCGAGAGCAGCCCGTCGGCGAGGACGCGCAGCCGGCGGGAGCGCACGGGGACCGCGCTGAGGTGGTAGGCGCGCGTGACCAGGGAGCCGAGCCGTCCGTGGAGGTGCCAGCGGAAGACCCGGGCCACCCCGTGGCCGCGGCCCAGCGTGGCGCCCTCGCCGATGCTCCGGTAGGCGTAGGCGCTGGTGGCACCGCCGAGCGAGGCGACGACGGCCTTGGCCTGGCGTACGGCGTGCTGGCAGGTCGGCGGATCGAGCCGGTCGGGCGTGGCGGAGTTGGGCACGGCGGCGCAGTCGCCCAGGGCCCAGATGTCCGAGCACCCGTCGACCCTCAGCGACGAGTCGACGACGATCCGGCCGCTCCGGTCGAGCGGCAGACCCAGGCTGCTGACGACCGGGTTGGCGACGACGCCGGCGGTCCACACGAGGGTCGCGGTGTCGATCCGCCTGCCGTCGCCCAGGGTCACGCCCCGCGCGTCGACCGACGCGACCGTCGACGACGTCCGGATCTCGACACCATGCCGGCGCAGCTGCGCGGTCGTGTGGTCCGCGAGCTGGCGGGGCACCTCGCCCAGGATGCCCGGACCGGCGTCGACCAGGACCCATCGCTGGGGCACGTCGCGGAGCGCCGGGTAGTGGTGGACGGCGTCCTCGACGAGCTGTCGCAGCTCGGCCAGCACCTCGACGCCCGCGTAGCCGGCACCGACGAACACGAAGACGAGGTGGCGACTCGCGTGTCGCGGGTCGGCCTCGGCCAGGTCGAGCTGGCGGAGCACGTGGTTGCGCAGGTGCACGGCGTCGCCGAGGTCCTTGAACGTCATCGCGTGCTCGGCGAGGCCCGGGATGGGCAGGATCCGCGCGACGGAGCCCAGGGCGATCACGAGGCGCCGGTACGACACCTCGACCTCCCCGAGCTCGGTCTCGACGGAGACCGTCCGAGCACCCCGGTCCAGAGCGGTGACCCGGCCGCGGAGCTGATCCGCGTCCGGGCACATCATCCGCAGCGGCACGTAGGCGTGCCGCGGCTCGAGAGCGCCGGCGGCGACCTCGGGCAGCAGCGGTGTGAAGAGCATCGAGCTCTCGGGGCTGACGAGCGTGGCGTCGCCGAGCAGCCGCGCCACGTGGGCGCCACCGAACCCTCCGCCGACGACCAGCGTCCCGCCCCTCGCGGCGAGCATCACGGCCTCCGCACCAGACAGGTGGCGCCGCCGATGGCGATGACCCGCCCGCCTTCGTCGACGACCCGGGCGGAGGCCACCATCGTGGTGCGACCCTGGTGGACGACCTCGCCCGTGCACTCGAGCGGTCCGCCGTCGAGCACTGCCGGACGTACGAACCGCACGTTGAGCTCGCCGGTGACGTAGCCGACGGCCGGTGGCAGCAGCGAGTGGACCGCGCAGCCCATGGCCGTGTCGAGCATGGCCGCGAGGACGCCTCCGTGGACGATCCCGAACGGGTTGAGGTGGTACTCACCCAGCTCGAGCGTGAACGTGACCCGGCCGGGCGCCGCCTCGACCGGCTCGATGCCCAACGTCCGCACCGCCGGCGGCAGCGGCAGGTCGCCCGCGCCGATGGCGTTGAGAACGGCAAGCCCGTCCTGGGTGATGCTCGCGAGGCGTGTCGCCTCCTGGTCCTCCCAGGTGTAGGCGCGCTGCCTGGTGTCGAGCTGTGTGTCAGTCATCTCATGCTCCTCTGGTCGTGCGCCGGAGTACGGCGCCGGTGACGGCGGCATCGCTCGGTGCGACACCTGCCGAACTCGTGTCGTCGCTCCGGGACGGGTGCCGGCCCCGGACGAGGTGGGCGAGGTAGGCGGCCAGCGCCACGGCCGCGTAACCGACGGCCATCAGGTGGGCGATCCGGTCGTGATCGGCTCCGGTCACCATCCGGTGGAAGAACAGGCCTCCGGTCGCGTTGAGCGACGCGTGCCAGACCGCGGCGAGCGTCCACCGGCCGTCACTGGCCACGAAGAGCAGCAGCGCGACCATGCTGAAGGCCGCATTGCCGACGGTGCCCAGCACCCAGTCCAGGTCGCCACCGAGCATCAGCGGCAGGTGCCACAGGGTCCGCATGGTGGCAGCGATCACCCAGGCGACGAACAGGCTGTGCCGGCGGAGCAGCACCGGGGCTACGAACGCGATCCAGCCGGCCTCCTCGCCGTAGCCGACGAAGACCAGCATGACCACGAACGTGACCGGCACCTCCGGCCAGTCCGCGAGCTGGTCGCCCGTGGGGAGCGGAGCTCCGAAGCCGTGGTTCGCGAGCACGAACAGCACCTGGAGCACGGCCGGAGCGAGCAGCGCCAGCAGGTACCAGCGCGGCGCCGCCGCCCAGGTCCGGAGCTGGCGTCCCCACCTGCGCAGGTCCTCACGTCCTTGGCAGGACGCGACGATGAACGTGGCGATGATCGGGCCGAGCGGGAAGTTCTCCGCGCCCGAGCCGCCGCGGACGAAGGTGGCGATGTACGGGTACCACCCGAACAGGCAGGCCAGGACGAAGAAGCTGATCAGTGGGTGCCGACGGACGACCTTGACGGGGTTCATCGGGTCACCTGCGCGTAGCCGTTGACGAAGTTGTTGTTGTTGATGGGCTTGGAACTCCGGTTGCGCACGCAGAGACCGACCAGATAGCTGCCTGGCGTCAGCGCGATGGTTCCCGTGGCGGTGTAGGGCTGTCGCGCACCCGCGAACCCGTGCTGGGTGAAGCTGCCGCCGTAGAAGTTCAGGACGATCCCTCCCGAGGAGAGCCGGTAGCACATCCCGAGGTCGGCGAAGTCCGGAGAGCTGCCCGTTGCGAAGCCCAGGGCGGCCGAGGCCGTGGTCGTGATCCGGGGGTGGGCCGCGGTCGTCGAAACCATGACGGGTGGGCCGGCGAACACCCATGACTGGCTGTTCGGGGCGATCGACTGCACCGGCCCGTAGAAGCCCACCGTCTCGGCGATGGACGTCGGCCCGGACCCGCCCGGCTGGCCCAGCTCGCCCTTCTCGCCCTTCTCCCCCTTCTCGCCCTGCTCGCCTCGGGCGCCCGGCGCGCCGGTCGCGCCCGCGGGACCTGCTGGCCCACGGAGCTCGGCGGCCGTCTCCGGAGCGAGGTCCTTCAGACGCAGCGTGCCGTCCTTCACGTCCCGGGAGCGGAGGCTGTTGTCGAGGATCTCGACCGAACCGACCGTCGCGGCCGCGACCGCGCTCCCGGCCCCTCCGGCGAGGACGAGCACGATCACACCGAGCCCGGAGCGCTCGGCCAGCCGCCAGCGCCGGCTCATGAGGAGGCCGCCATCTGCTTGGCGGCGCGCGCGAGGCTGCGGCGCACGACCATCGGGTGGATCCTGCGGACGATCGCGAAGTACGCGCGGCCCCGGCGGTTGTGCAGCTCGACCACGGTGCTGAGCACGACCCGGTCGGCGTCCACCAGAACCGATGCGCGGAAACCCAGGTGGTCCTGGTCGGCGCCGAGCAGCACCTCGTCGTCGGTCCGGGCCACCGTCTTGTAGACGTGCTTCCCACCGCGCTCGATGCCGACTGCCCGGACCACCAGCTCGCGCGTGGCGAACAGGACGCGGGTCAGGAACGGCGACCGTGAGCGGAAGACCGCGTCCGCCCACTCCTGCGGGTCACGGCGCGGCGTACCGCTCGGGAGCCCGACGGCGTACGCGTCCGACCAGTCGACGAAACGCATGGGGTGCGCGAGCAACCGGGTGGCCGGCAGCTCGGTGGCGTAGACGCGACCGGCGCGAGCCGGACGCACGAAGCGGTGGTGCGGGAGTCCGGCAGCTGGCCGGACCGACTGGAGCGTTGCCATTTGTTCCTCCTCCATACGCCTCCGTATGGAGGACAATCCATACGGTAGCGTATGGACATGCCAACTGGGAAGCGTGAAGCACTCACCGCCGCCGACTGGACCGAGGCCGCCCTCGACGCCCTCGCTCGCGGAGGCCTGGCGGCGGTGGCCGTCGAGCCGCTGGCGAAGGAGCTCGGAGCCACCAAGGGCAGCTTCTACTGGCACTTCGCCGACCGGCAGGCGTTGCTGGCGGCCACCCTCGACCTGTGGGAGCGCCGCGACACCGAGAACGTGATCGCGGCCGTCGACGAGAAACAGACGGTCGAGGCCCAGCTGCGCAGGCTGCTGCGCCTGGCGTTCACCTCGGTGCGTGACGGCTCGGTCGGCGGTGCGGGCACGGTGGAGCTCGCCCTGCAGGCCAACGCGTCCCACCCGATGGTGGCGCCGACGCTCGACCGGGTGACGAAGCGCCGGCTCGCCTTCCTCACCCGGCTCTACACCCAGCTGGGGCTGTCGAAGGTCCAGGCACGCGACCGCGGCCTGCTCGCCTACACGGCCTTCCTGGGCCACGCCCAGCTCGCCCACGCGACCCCGGAGCTACTCCCCCAGGGCCGCGCCTTCACGGCCCACGTCGAGCAGGTCGTCGAGGCCCTGGCCGCGGTCGGCGATTCGTCTGCGGTCTGACCGACTTTCCGCCGCTCGGCCGTACAGACGAATCGGCAATGATGTGCGCATGCGCGTGTGGCGGCGTACGCACCTCGGGTCCGAGGCTGACCGCGCCACCTTCCGGACGCTGCACACGGCATCGCTCGCCTCGCCCGCGCTGAGGGCGGGACTCACGAGGACCAGCGCCGAGCGGGCGGTCCGGCACCTGCGCGACCTGCTCGGTACGCCGGCGCTGGCGGTCACCGACACGGCGGGGTGCCTGGCGTGGGACGGCGAGGGTGCCCACCACGAGGGTCAGGTGACGACGCTGGTGGCGACCACCGTCGAGAAGGGACGCACCCAGTTCTTCTCCCGCGGGGACCTGCCGTGCGACGTCCCGGGCTGCCCGGTGCGGACGGCGGTCGTGAGCCCGCTGGTGGTCGACGAGCGGATCGTCGGCACGCTGGCCGCATTCGCGCCGTACCCCACCGCCGGCCTCGCCCTCGCCGCCGACGAGACCGCGCAGTGGGTCTCCGGCCAGCTCGAGCTGGCCGAGCTCGACGCGAGCCGGACCCTGCTGATGGAGGCGGAGGTGCGGGCGCTCCGGGCGCAGATCAGCCCGCACTTCATCTACAACTCGCTCAACGCGATCGCCAGCTTCGTGCGGACCGACCCGGACCGGGCGCGCTCGCTGCTGCAGGAGTTCGCCGACTTCACCCGCTACTCGTTCCGCAGGCACGGCGACTTCACGACCCTGGCCGAGGAGCTCCGCTCCATCGAGCGCTACCTGCTCCTCGAGCAGGCGCGGTTCGGCGACCGGCTGTCGGTGAAGCTGAGCATCGCGCCCGAGGTGCTGCCGGTGGCGGTGCCGTTCCTCTGCATCCAGCCACTGGTCGAGAACGCTGTCCGGCACGGGCTCGAGGCGGCCGAGGGGTCGGGCACGATCACGATCCAGGCGCACGACCGCGGCCAGGAGTGCGTCATCGAGGTCGAGGACGACGGGGTGGGCGAGGACCCGGAGAAGGTACGCCGCGCACTGGCCGGCGACATCAGCATCGACTCGATCGGGCTCGGGAACGTCGACGCGCGGCTGCGCGCGACGTACGGCGACGAGTACGGCCTCGTCGTGGAGACCGCCCCGGGCGCCGGGACCAGGGTGACGGTCCGGGTGCCGAAGTTCGCACCGGGGGTGACGGCATGAGCGCGGGCCGGGGACCGCTCCGCGTGCTGGTCGTCGACGACGAACGGCCGGCGCTCGACGAGCTGCAGTTCCTGCTCGAGCAGGACGCCCGCATCGGCGAGGTGGTCGCGTGCGACTCGGCCACCGAGGCGCTGCGGACCCTGCACGAGCGCGAGGTCGACGCGGTCTTCCTCGACATCCAGATGCCGGGCCTCACCGGGCTTGAGCTCGCCCAGGTCCTCAAGCGGTTCCAGGCTCCCCCGCCGGTCGTCTTCGTGACCGCCCACGAGGCGCACGCGGTCGACGCGTTCGACCTCCGCGCGGTCGACTACGTCCTCAAGCCGGTCCGCGAGGAGCGGTTGGCCGAGGCGGTCCGCCGGGTGATCGAGGGCGGCGACCGTGACCCGGCGCCGGCCGAGGACGTGCAGATCCCGGTCGAGCTCGGCGGCGTGACCCGCTTCGTGGACCGCTCCGACGTGACCCACGTCGAGGCGCACGGCGACTACGCGCGCCTGCACACGGCCGGACGCAGTCACCTGATCCGGGTGCCGCTCGCCACGCTCGAGGAGGAGTGGGCCAGCGCGGGCTTCGTCCGGATCCACCGCTCGCTGCTGGTCGCGCTCCGCCACGTCACCGAGATCCGGATGGAGTCCGGCCGCTGCACGGTGGCGGTAGGTCTGCGCGACGCCTCGACCGACCTCGTGGTGAGCCGGCGGCACACCCGCAAGCTCCGCGAGCTCCTGGGCAAGAGGATGAGCGAGACCCACCCGGCCCGGGTCCGGGTCACCGGCCCGCCACGCCGGCGGCACACTCCCCAGGCCCGGACCGGCGACATCGACGAGCAGACCGCCCTCGGCGACGTCTACCTCGGCAGCCTGCTCCGCGAGCAGCTCGCCCTGGCCGTGCGGATCCTCGGGCTGCTCGCCCTCACCGTCGGCTCGCTGCCGCTGCTGTTCCGGGTCTTCCCCGAGCTGGCCGAGGTGCACGTCCTCTGGGTGCCGCTGGCCTGGCTGCTGCTCGGGGTGCTCGTCTACCCGTGGCTGCTGCTGCTCGGCTTCCGCTTCGTACGCCGGGCCGAGCGCAACGAGCGCGACTTCGTGCTCCTGCTCCAGGTGCTCGACGAGGACGAGGACTAGTGGCCCACTCATGACGATGGACGGCGTACCGGGACTGGTCGCGCTGCTGGTGGTCAGCCTCGCCACGCTCGCGATCGGCACCTACGGGCTGCGGATCTCGCGCACCACGAGCGACTTCTACGTCGCGTCCCGCAGCGTCCGGCCCGGCCTCAACGCGTCGGCGATCGGCGGCGAGTACCTCTCCGCCGCGTCGTTCCTCGGCGTCGCCGCCCTCGTCCTGACGGCCGGCGCGCAGATGCTCTGGTACCCGATCGGCTGGACCGCCGGCTACCTCGTGCTGCTGGTGCTCGTGGCCGCACCCCTGCGCCGCAGCGGCGCCTACACGCTGCCCGACTTCGCGGAGGCCCGGCTCGGCTCGCGCCGGGTCCGGGCGCTGTGCTCGGTGCTGGTCGTGGCGATCGGCTGGCTCTACCTGCTGCCGCAGTTCCAGGGCGCCGGCCTGACCCTGACCGCTGCCGTCGACGCACCGAAGTGGGTCGGCGCGCTGGTCGTGGGCGTCGTGGTCGTGGTCAACGTGAGCAGCGGCGGCATGCGCAGCATCACGTTCGTCCAGGCCTTCCAGTACTGGCTCAAGCTCACCGCCCTGCTGGTCCCGGCCGCGGTGCTGCTGGTCATCTGGGCCGGCGACGGCAGCCCGCACCCGGGCGGCGGCGGGGCCGGCTGGTCGATGCCGCTCGGCGAGGGCAACCAGGGCCTCTACACGACGTACTCGATCGTGCTGGCGACGTTCCTCGGCACCATGGGCCTGCCGCACGTGGTGGTCCGCTTCTACACCAACCCCGACGGCGGCGCCGCCCGCCGGACCACGCTGACGGTGCTGGCCCTGCTCGGCGTCTTCTACCTGCTGCCGCCGATCTACGCCGTCCTCGGCCGCGCGTACGGCGCCGACGCGGACGACACCGTCGTGCTCGAGCTGCCCCGGCTGATGCTCGACGGGCCGAGCGGCGACCTGCTGACCGGGGTGGTCACCGCGGGCGCGTTCGCGGCGTTCCTCTCGACCTCGTCCGGGCTGGCGATCGCGGTCTCCGGCGTGCTCGCCCAGGACGTGCTCGGTGGCCGCCTGTCCGGCGTCTCGGCGTTCCGCGCCGCCGCCACGTTCGCGGTCGGCGTCCCGCTCGCGGCCGCGGTGCTGGCTCCCGACCTGTCGGTGGCGCGTGCGGTCGGGCTGGCGTTCGCCGTCGCCGCATCGACGTTCTGCCCGCTGCTGGTGCTCGGCATCTGGTGGCGCGGCCTCACCCCGGCCGGCGCGGTCGCGGGCCTGCTCGTCGGTGGGATCGGCTCCGGCGCCGGCGTCGCCTGGACGCTGTACGACGGCGCGCCGGAGGCCTGGCGCGACGTGCTGCTGGGCCAGCCGGCAGCCTGGAGCGTGCCGCTGGCGTTCGCGGTCGATGGTCGGCATCTCGCTGGTCACCCGCGAGGCCGTGCCCGGCCACGCCAGCCGGTTCATGGTGCGCCTGCACACCCCCGAGGTCGTCGAGCTGGACCGCGGTTAGGGAGCCCTGACGGACCGTTCGTCGCACCGCACCGACCGTTGGTCGACTCGGGCCCTCCGCTGACCGATCCGGCGCTCCGCGCCGGGAACCGCCCGGTGGAGCCGCTCCTAGTGTGCGGCTCATCACACATCTTTCTCAGGGGGTCCGTGATGACGACTGACACACCCGAGCCATCCGGCGCACGAAGAGGCGGCCCGGCACGATCCGGTCTACGACGAGCTGCACGACTCCGCGGACTTCGTGGAGCTGCGGCGCCGGTTCCGCAACTTCGCCTTCCCCGCCACCGCGGCGTTCCTCGCGTGGTACCTGCTCTACGTCGTGATGAGCAACTGGGCCGACGACTTCATGAGCAAGCAGGTGGTCGGCCACATCAACGTCGCACTGGTCTTCGGGCTCCTGCAGTTCGCCTCGACGTTCTTCCTCGCCTGGCTCTACTCCAGGTACATGAACCGCAACGTGGACCAGCTGGCCCGCGACGTCGAGCTCCGCTTCAACAACGAGAGCAACGGAGGTGCCGGGCGATGAGCTCCGAGACCCTGGCCACGATCCTCTTCATCGTGGTCGTCGGCATCACCGTCGCGATCACCTTCTGGGCCAGCCGGCAGAACAAGACGACGGCCGACTACTACGCCGGCGGTCGCTCGTTCAGCGGCTTCCAGAACGGCCTCGCCATCTCCGGCGACTACATGAGCGCCGCGTCGTTCCTCGGCATCTCCGGGCTGATCGCCCTGGCCGGCTACGACGGCTTCCTCTACTCCATCGGCTTCCTGGTGGCCTGGCTGCTCGCGCTCCTGCTGATCGCGGAGCTGCTGCGCAACTCCGGCCGCTTCACGATGGCCGACCAGCTCGCGTTCCGGATGAAGCAGCGTCCGGTCCGCACGGCGGCGGCCACGTCCACGGTCGTGGTCTCGATCTTCTACCTGCTCGCGCAGATGGTCGGCGCCGGCGCGCTCGTCACGCTGCTGCTGGGCGTCGAGGGCGACGCGGCCAAGCGGCTGACCATCATCCTGGTGGGCGCCCTGATGGTCTTCTACGTCACCGTCGGCGGCATGAAGGGCACCACCTGGGTGCAGATCGTCAAGGCCGTGCTGCTGATCAGCGGCACCATCCTGATCACGGTGCTGGTGCTGGCCGAAGTTCGACTTCAACCTCAGCACGCTGCTCGGCGCGGCCGCGGACAACAGCGGCAAGGGCGAGGCGTTCCTCCAGCCCGGCCTGAAGTACGGCGCCACCACGACCAGCCAGATCGACTTCCTGTCCCTCGGCCTGGCGCTGGTCCTCGGTACGGCGGGTCTGCCGCACATCCTGATCCGCTTCTACACGGTGCCGACCGCCAAGGACGCACGAACGTCGGTCAACTGGGCGATCGGCATCATCGGCGGCTTCTACCTGATGTCGCTGGTGCTGGGCTTCGGCGCGGCCGCGCTGCTGGACACCGGTCCGGGCAGCCAGGTGGCGGCGACCACGGGCAACCTGGCCTCACCGCTGCTCGCCCAAGAAGTCGGCGGCGGCGACGGGACCGCCGGCGGCGCGATCCTGCTGGCCTTCATCTCGGCGGTCGCCTTCGCGACGATCCTCGCCGTGGTGGCCGGCCTGACGCTGACGTCGGCGTCGTCGGTGGCGCACGACCTCTACGCGACCGTCTGGAAGCGGGGCAAGGCCACCGAGCAGGACGAGGTCAAGGTGGCCCGCATCGCGGCCTTCGTGATCGGCGGCATCGCGATCGCGCTGGCCATACCGGCCCAGAAGCTCAACATCGCGTTCCTGGTGGCACTCGCCTTCGCGGTCGCGGCCTCGGCCAACCTGCCCTCGCTCATCTACAACCTGTTCTGGCGACGGTTCAACACCCGAGGGGCCGTGTGGGCGATCTACGGCGGCCTGATCGTGTGCGTCGGCCTGGTGTTCTTCTCGCCGGTCGTGTCCGGCCCGGAGACCGGGACCGCGCTGTTCGCGGACCACGACTGGTCGTGGTTCCCGCTGAGCAACCCGGGGATCATCTCGATCCCGGCCGGCTTCCTGTTCGGGTGGCTGGGCACCATCACCTCCAAGGAGCCGGCGGCCGAGGACAAGTACACCGAGCTCGAGGTCCGCGCCCTCACCGGCGCCGGGTCCGAGCGGGCGGTCAGCCACTGACGGCGGCGGACTGAGCCAGCCCACCATCTCGGGGGGTCGGGTGCCGGAAGGCGTGCGCGCGGGGGGCGTCGTCCGGCACCCGACTCACGCGCGCGTCCGTCGGGCCGGATCCTTCCACCTCCCGCGGCGCCGGAACCCGCCCTAGCGTCAGGCGCGAGCTCGGCGCCAACACCCCGGAGGGTGAGATCCTCCGGCTACCAGGCGTCGCTGGGCCAGTTCTTCGTCGGCCCCAGCGGCCAGGTCACCGCGGTCGACATCCCGGTGAGCCGGGCGCCGTAGGAGGCCCCCAGCCATGATGGCGGAGTGAGGCTCTTCCGCAGACGGCGTTCCGACGATGCCGACGTGAGCGAGGCCGTCTCGGCCGCGCTGGGCCAACCGGTGGCCTACAACCACCTGCAGTACCGCAGTGGCGCCCTCAGCGGCGCCGTGGACGTAGCGGACACCGCGGGCTTCGAGGCCGCGCTGCGGACGGCGTACGACGCCCTGGCCGAGCTGCTCGGCGACGACGTCGAGCGCGTGGTCTTCTACCTCTCGGGGAGTACGCCGACCGCTGAGCCCGTCACCGCGGACGAGCTGGGCCTGCCGGTGCCGCCCAGCGGTCACGACCTCGCGCGGCACTTCGGCCAGGGCGTGGCCTGACCGTCCATCGCGCCGCAGCGACCGCCCGGCGCAACCCTCTGGCAACCACCGGTCGCCAGCCTGTTGGCTCACTACTAGCGTGGCCTGAGACACCCCGGACGAGGAGATGCACCAGTGACCAGCACCGAGGAGACCCTGTCCAACCTGCTCAAGGAGGACCGGCGCTTCGAGCCGCCCGAGGAGCTGGCGGCTGACGCCAACGTCAAGGAAGAGGCGTACGCGCGGGCCGAGGCGGACCCCGAGGCGTTCTGGGCCGAGCAGGCCGAGCGGCTGCACTGGGACAAGAAGTGGGACCAGGTGCTGGACTGGTCGCACCCGCCGTTCGCCAAGTGGTTCGTCGGCGGCACCATCAACGCGGCGTACAACTGCCTGGACCGGCACGTCGAGAACGGCCTCGGTGACCGGGTCGCGCTGCACTGGGTCGGCGAGCCCGACGGCGACTCGCGCTCGGTGACCTACGCCGAGCTCAAGGACGAGGTCTGCAAGGCCGCCAACGCGCTCCTCGAGCTGGGCGTCGAGAAGGGCGACCGGGTCGCCATCTACATGCCGATGATCCTCGAGACCGTGATCTCGATGCTCGCGTGCGCCCGGATCGGCGCGCCGCACACCGTGGTCTTCGGAGGCTTCTCCGCCGACGCGCTGGCCACCCGCGTCGTCGACTGCGGCGTGAAGGTGATCATCACCGCCGACGGCGGCTACCGGCGCGGTTCGGCCGCGGCGCTCAAGCCCGCCGTCGACGAGGCCTGCGCGAAGACCAAGGGCGAGGGCCACACCGTCGAGAAGGTGCTGGTGGTCCGGCGTACCGGCCAGGACGTGGACTGGAACGACGACACCGACGTCTGGTGGCACGACACGGTCGACCAGGCGTCGAGCGAGCACGAGTGCGAGTTCTTCGACTCCGAGCACCCGCTCTACGTCATGTACACCTCCGGCTCCACGGGCAAGCCGAAGGGCATCCTGCACACGACCGGCGGCTACCTCACCGGTGCGGCGTACACGCACTGGGCGGTCTTCGACCTCAAGCCCGAGACCGACGTCTACTGGTGCACCGCCGACGTCGGCTGGGTGACCGGCCACAGCTACCTGGTCTACGGGCCACTCGCCAACGCGACCACCGGCGTCATCTACGAGGGCACGCCGGACACCCCGGAGAAGGGCCGCTGGTGGAAGATCGTGCAGGACCACAAGGTCTCGATCTTCTACACCGCGCCGACCGCGATCCGGTCGTTCATGAAGCAGGGCAAGGAGATCCCGGACAAGTACGACATGTCCTCGCTGCGGGTGCTCGGCTCGGTCGGTGAGCCGATCAACCCCGAGGCCTACGTCTGGTACCGCCACGTCATCGGCGGCGACCGCACCCCGGTGGTCGACACCTGGTGGCAGACCGAGACCGGCTCGATCATGATCAGCCCGCTCCCGGGCGTCACGCACGGCAAGCCGGGCTCCGCGATGATCCCGATCCCCGGCGTCTCCGCCGACGTCGTCACCGAGGAGGGCGATTCGGTGCCCCACGGCTCCGGTGGCTACCTCGTGCTCACCGCCCCGTGGCCGGCGATGCTCCGCACGATCTGGGGCGACGACGACCGGTTCAAGGAGACCTACTGGTCCAAGTACGCCGAGCAGGGCTGGTACTTCGCCGGCGACGGGGCCAAGAAGGACTCCGACGGCGACCTGTGGGTGCTCGGCCGGGTCGACGACGTCATGAACGTGTCCGGCCATCGGCTCTCCACCACGGAGATCGAGTCGGCCCTGGTCTCGCACCCGAAGGTGGCCGAGGCCGCGGTCGTCGGCGCCAAGGACGAGGACACGGGTCAGGCCGTGGTCGCGTTCGTGATCCTGCGTGACGAGGCGGGCGACGGCGGCGAGGACATCGTCGCCGACCTACGCAAGCACGTGCGCAAGGAGATCGGCCCGATCGCCACCCCGCGCCAGGTCATGATCGTCCCCGAGCTGCCCAAGACCCGCTCCGGCAAGATCATGCGCCGCCTGCTCCGCGACGTCGCCGAGAACCGCGAGGTCGGGGACGTCACCACGCTGGCCGACAGCACCGTGATGGACCTGATCTCCGACGGGATCAACTCGGGCAAGGCCGAGGACTGACCCACGCCGAGCCGTCGTCGCTGCTCATCAGCAACGACGGGTCGGCGGTTGCTTCGCGCCGTCGACGTACACGCTGACGATGGTGTCGTCGGCGGGGTGGTGCGGCGCCTGCACCGGGGTGATCTGCGCCTGGATGCTGGTCCAGGCTCCCGCCCTGTAGACGTAGGTGTCTGTGTACGTCGCCATCCGCTCGACACCGACACCGACACCGACACCGACACCGACGCCGACACCGACGCCGTCGCCGTCGTCGCCTCGGACGGCACGCCGTCGGGGACCCGGCTCCTGCCGGTCTTGCCTTCGGTGCCCGCGACAGACAGTGCCTATGGCATCGGCAACCTGGGCAACACCCAGATCCTCGCGATCGAGGGCGCCGAAGGCATCGACGGCCTCTACGCGTGGAGCGCGGTGGGGTCGACCACGACCGCGGAGCCGAAGAGGGCCTACAAGGCGCGCCAGGCGACGCGCAGGAAGATCAGCGTCGACGTCCGCGTCGCGGCGGCCTCGGGTGCCAGGCCCAGCGGCGGCGTCGTGACCCTGAGCAGGAAGGGGCGCACCGTCGGCTGGAGCGGCACGGTCGACGCGGCCGCCTCGGCGTCCGCCCGTCTTCACCGTCAAGGTGAAGACGCCCCGGAGGCGCTGACCGGCATCTTCGTCACACAAAAGAGTCGACCGGGGCTCCCCCAAGCCCCGGTCGGCTTGCCAATTTAGGTGGGCGACCTTCACGTACCGAGGGCGAGACCTGTGAACCCCAGACTTTTCCCATTCCGCTGACCTCGCCCGCCCGGCCACGCACCCTCGACAGGTGACGGGGAACAGCACAACGGATCAGCCGCGCGCTGACGGCGGGTTCGGCGAGGCGCTGGGGCGCGCGCTCGAGGCACGGGGACTGTCCCTGACAGGGCTGCAGCGACGACTGGCCGACCGGGGACACCGGGTCAGCGCCGGCACGCTGAGCTACTGGCGCTCGGGACAGCGCCAGCCCGAGAAGCCGGCCTCCCTCGACACGGTCGCGGAGATCGAGGAGCTGCTCGGTCTCGACGAGGGCGAGCTGCGGGGCCGGATCGGCCCGTCCCGCCGCCCGGGGCCGCAGCCCCCGATGGTCGAGGACGGCGGCTCCGCGCCGCGCGCGCTCGGCGTACCGGAGGCGCTCCGCGAGCTCGGCCTGGCGAACGCCGGCCAGGACATGTACGGCGCGGCCGTGCAGGTCACCCTCGACGTGGACGCCCAGGGGCAGATGACCGAGCAGTCGGTCCGGACCCTGCTGCGCGCGACCACGCCCGGCGCCCAGCGCTGGTTCCACGTGGTCTTCGCCGAGGAGCCCGTGGCCGAACCACTCGTCCTCGACCGAGTGGTCGGGGTCGAGGTGGGGCAGTCGCTCATCCGTCACGAGGTGGGCCTCTTCCTGTGGGAGCTGGTGCTGCCGCGCCCGCTCGACGTCGGCGAGACGGCCCTCATCGAGACCCGCACCCAGCTGGGCAACCTCGGCAACCAGGACACGTCGTACTTCCACCACCTCGACCGGCGTACACCCGACAGCATCATCTGGGTGCGCTTCGACCCGCAGACACCGCCGAAGCGGTGCGTGCGGACGCTCCAGCCGCTCGACGAGCCGGCGACGGAGACGCCTCTGGACCTGAACGGGCTGCACACCGCGCACGTCGCGGCCCGCTCGTTCGGTCCCGGACGCATCGGGCTCAGCTGGGAGTGGTGACGGATACCCTCACCGCTGGCGCGCAGGAAGTCTGGTAGGCAGTCAACAGCTGACCTCACGGTGGGTAGGGTCGGACCATGGCCGACGACGTGACGGGGAGCAGCCGCACGCCTTTGCGCGGGCCGTCGCCCGACGACCCCACCATCGGGCGCCTGGTCGCCGACGCCAGCCGTGACATCTCGTCGCTGGTCTCCAAGGAGATCGCGCTCGCCAAGTCCGAGCTGAAGGTCAGCGTCCAGGCCGGCGGCCTCGGCATCGGCCTGCTCGCCGGCGCCGCCTTCATCGCCGTCCTCGGCGTGGTCATGCTGTCGTTGACCATCGTCTACTTCATCCACTGGGCCGGCCTCGGGCTGCACTGGTCCTACCTCATCGTGACCGGCTTCTGGTTCCTGGTGACCGCGCTGATGGGGTGGATCGGCGTGAAGAAGCTCAAGCAGGTCGGCCCTCCCGAGAAGGCCATCGAGCAGGGCCGGGAGATCCCCAAGGCGCTGCGCGGCAAGAGTTGACGGCGCTGGCACCGAAGGCTAGCCCGCACACCCCTCGGTCGACTTCTCGGTCTCGCTGACGCTGCCCTCGTCGGCCGCGTCGCGGACCTGGTCTGCGGTGAGCGCGTAGCCGGTGTCGTCGTCGGTCACCGACGCCGCGAAGACCACCCCGACCACCTGCCCGGCCGAGTCGACGATCGGGCCGCCCGAGTTGCCCGGCCGGACCAGCCCGCGGATGGAGAAGACGTCGCGGATGACCGCGCCGTCGCCGTAGATGTCCGGCGAGCGGAGGGTCTGCTTGGCGCGGATCCGGCCGCTCTCGATGTCGAACGGGCCGTCCTGCGGGTAGCCCAGGATCGCGATCGGGTCCTTCGCCTGCGCCGGACTGCCAGCCGCCGTGAACGGCAGCACCGGGATCGCACCGCTGTCGAAGTCGAGCACGGCGATGTCGAGGTTGGAGTCGTAGAAGACCACCCTCGCGTCGGTGGTGTCGTCACCGACGACCACCTGGGGGTCGTCGACGCCGGCCACCACGTGGGCGTTGGTCATCAGCCGGCCCTCGGCGTACACGAAGCCGGAGCCCTCGATCCCGCGGCCGCACGCGTTGGTACCGCGCACCTTGAGCACGCTGCTGCCGGCCCGGGTCACGTCGGGGTCACGCTTCATGCGCGCGTCGCCGGGCTTCACGTCCACGATGCGCTCCGGCGAGAACGGCTCGAGGTAGCGCGGGAAGAAGCTGGTGCCGACCACGTCGTTGAACGCATCGAGCAGCCCACTGGCGCGCTGCGGCAGCACCTTGTTGACCTTGGACAGGACCGCCGAGTTCTGCACCAGCGGCGTGACCCCGTCGATCTTGGTGCCGGAGACCGCCACGCCCAGGGCCCACGCGACGATGAGCACCGCGCAGGCGCTCAGCGCGGCTCCCCCGACGGCGTCGATCGCCCGCACCGGCTGCCAGGTGATCCGGTCGCGGATCTTGGCGCCACCCCACTGGAGCAGCCCCTGGCCCAGCGAGGCGGCCAGGATCACGATGAACAGTGCGCCCAGCGACACGAGCAGGGACGGGTTCGCGTCGCCCAGCGCGACGGGCGCCAGCCACACTCCGAGCAGCCCACCCAGGAGCAGGCCGGCGGTGGCGAAGGCGCCGGTGACGAAGCCCTGCCAGTAGCCGGACACGGCGTACGCCAGCACGAGCACCACCAGCAGCCAGTCGAGGAGGTTCATCCGCGACGCCGCTGCTCGAACTCGGTGTTGGGCTGCACGTCCGGGTTGAGCCGCCGGCCGACCAGCATGTACGACGGCAGCTCCTGCTCCGGCGCGTCGGGGAGGTCGTCGATCCAGCCGAGGTACTCGAAGAGCCGCAGGATCACACCGGCCGTGAAGCCCCAGCAGATGACGTCCTTGTCGGCACCGATGAGGAAGCCGGGGTTGCGCCAGCCACCAGGCATCGTGACCGTGATGCGGTGCTCGGGGTCGCTGAGCTCGCTGATCGGCACCCGGTAGACCGCGTGCACCTCGTCGGCTGACACCGCGTGCACGGCACTCGGCTCGCGCCACCAGGCCAGCACCGGGGTGACCGAGAAGTTGCTGGGCGGCAGCCACAGCGGGGGCAGCTCGGCGAAGACCTCCACGCCCTCGGGACGCAGGCCGGTCTCCTCCTCGGCCTCGCGCAACGCGGTCTGCTGAGCGGTCTCACCGGGGTCGACCGACCCGCCGGGGAACGACACCTGCCCCGGATGCGAGCGCATGGTGTGGCTGCGCTCCGTCAGCAGCAGGTCGGGACCGTCGGCGCCCTCGCCGAACAGCATCAGCACAGCACTGGCGCGCGGCTCCTCGTCCTCCGGCGGCATGAAGCGGGTCAGGTCGTGCACGGTCACCGAACGGGCGGCCGCCTCGACCGGCCGCAGCCAGTCGGGGAGGCCGGGGTGCTGGTCGTCGTCGTTCACAGCTTGATCCCGAGGTGCTCGCGGACCAGGTCGACGACCTGCTGCTCCGAGTCGAGCCCCTCGAACACCGCGTGGGCGATGTTCCCGTCGGCGTCGACGAAGTACATCGCGGGCAGCCCGGGCAGCTTCGCGAACTCCTCGAACTCGCGCAGGTCACCCCCCGGGTCGGCGACCGACGGGTAGGTCACTCCACGATCCTGGGCGGTCTCCAGGGCGCTGCCGGGATACTGGTCCTGGAAGTCGACACCGAGGACCGGCACCCTCTCGCCGTACTCCTCGTGGAAGGCCTGGAGGGCCGGCATCTCCTCCTGGCAGGGCGCGCAGCCGGCGTACCAGAGGCTGAGCACCATCGGACCCTTCAGGGACGAGAGGTTGACGTCGGTGCCTCCCCCGAGGCACTTCAGCGTGAGGTCCGGCAGCGCCCCGCCGCCGGGACCGGGCACGCAGTCCTCCATCCCCGTCTCGGCCTTGAGCGCGACCAGCTCGGGGCTGTCGACCTTGACCTTGCTCGGGCCGGGACCGGGGATGATCGGGGCCTCGCGCTGGTCGGCGCAGCCGGCCAGCGCCGCGGTCAGGGCGACCGCGGCCAGCGCGGCCGCGAGTCGGCTCATGCGCGGCCCTCGGTGCGGAGCAGCTTGGCCGCGGTCTCGGGGTCGGTCGGGCCCTCGCCGTACGACGGGCACCAGCGCGCCACCGGGCAGGCCCCGCAGGCCGGCTTCTGGGCGTGGCAGCAGCGCCGACCGTGCCAGATCAGGTGGTGGCTGAGCATCACCCAGTCCTTCTTGGGGAACAGCGCCCCGACCGCGTGCTCGGCCTTGACCGCGTCCGTCTCCTCGGTCCAGCCGAACCTCCGGGAGAGCCGGCCGAAGTGGGTGTCGACGGTGATGCCGGGGACGCCGAACGCGTTGCCCAGGACGACGTTCGCGGTCTTGCGGCCCACACCAGGCAGCTCGACGAGGTCCTTGAGGCGGGGCGGCACCTCGCCGCGGTGCCGCTCGACCAGCGCTGCACTCAGCTTGAGCAGCGACTCGGTCTTGGCGCGGAAGAAGCCGAGCGGCCCGATGATCGCCTCGAGCCTCTCGCGGTCGGCGGCGGCCATGGCCTGGGCGTCGGGGTAGGCCGCGAACAGGGTAGGGCGGACGGCGTTGACCCGCTTGTCCGTGGTCTGCGCGCTGAGGACCGTGACGACCAGCAGCTCGAAGGGGTTGTCGAAGTCGAGCTCGCAGCGTGCGTCGGGATAGGTCAGCCCGAGCATGCGGTCGATCTTGCGTGCGCGCCGGACGAGGGAGGTGCGCGACTCCTGCGGTTCCTGCGGAGGCAACTACGGCTCCGATCGCGGCAGCAGTCGGCCCAGCAGGTCGTAGATGCTCACGGCCCCCAGCAGCGGGGCGTGCTTGCCCTTGCCGTCGAGGACGGCGACGAGGGGCGACCGGTTCGCCGCCATCATGGCCGCGATCTCGAGCACCGTGTCATCGTCGTTGGCCACGGGCAGCGCGGGCCGGTCGTTGGGCACGAGCTCACTGACGCTGTGCTCGGACAGCTTGTCGCAGATCGAGTCTGCGAAATCCTCGTCGAGCACCCGAGCCAGTGTGGGGTCGTCCTGGATGTAGCTCGGGATCATCGCGCGCAGGACCTGCGACCCGGGCAGCACGGCCAGTGGGTGGTCACGGTCGTCGACGACGATCAGGCCGGGCCGATTGTGCTCGGTCAGCAACCGTGCCGCGGTGAGCGCGTCCGTGTCCATCCGCACCGTGGGGTACGGCACGGCGAGATCGCGAGCCTTCACGTCGTTGAGCGTAGTCGGTGAACCGCCGGGCCCGGCGGGCACTACAGTGGCACGCGGAGTGCCGGGAAGTCTGGTCGGCGTCGTGTCGACCACCCCGAACGGAGCACGTGTGGACGCCCTCCTCGCCGTCGCTGTTTTCTCCGGCGCTTACGTCTTCCTGGTCGTGGACCGGGTGGACCGCACCAAAGTCGCGCTCGTCGGCGCGGGACTGATGCTGCTGCTCCACGTGACCGACGCCGGTGCCGCGTTCTTCAGCGAGGACAGCGGTATCGAGTGGAACGTCATCTTCCTTCTGCTGGGAATGATGGTGATCGTCTCGGTGCTGCGTCGCACCGGAGTCTTCGAGTTCGTGGCCATCTGGTGCGCCAAGCGATCCCGTGGCAAGCCCTACCAGCTCATGGTGCTCCTGTGCGTGCTGACGGCCCTGGCCTCGGCCGTGCTGGACAACGTCACCACGATCCTGCTGATCGCGCCGGTGACGTTCCTGGTCTGCGACCGACTAGCTCTGCGGCCGGTGCCATTCCTGATCGCCGAGGTGCTGGCTTCCAACATCGGCGGGGCGGCCACGCTCGTGGGCGACCCTCCGAACATCATCATCGCCAGCCGGGCCGACCTCTCCTTCAACGACTTCCTCGTCAACATGGCCCCTTGGGTGGTCGTGCTGATGATCGTCTTCTGCGGCCTGTGCCGCTTCCTCTTCCGTTCGGCGTTCGTCTTCGATGCCGAACGCGCCGAGGCCGTGATGGCGCTCGACGAGCGCGAGGCCATCAAGGACAAGGGGCTGCTGATCAAGTCCCTCCTGGTGCTGTCGGTCGTCGTCGCGGCGTTCGTGCTGCACCCGGTGCTCCACTACGAGCCCTCGGTCGTGGCTCTGCTCGGCGCCGGAGCCCTGATGCTCGTCACGGACGTGGAGACCTCGGACGCACTTGCCGACGTGGAGTGGTCAACCCTCGTGTTCTTCGGAGGTCTGTTCATCATGGTGGGGGCGCTGGTGGAGACCGGAGTCGTCGAGGACCTGTCGACCTATCTGGCCAACGCCACAGACGGCCGGCTCGGACTGGCGTCAATGCTGCTACTGGGAGGCTCGGCAGTGCTCTCTGCGATCGTCGACAACATTCCCTACGTTGCCACGATGTCGCCGGTGGTGCTCGGGCTGGCCGGCAGTATCCCCGGCGACGATCACGCCCTGTGGTGGTCACTCGCCTTCGGCGCCGACCTCGGCGGAAACGCGACTGCTGTGGGGGCCTCGGCCAACGTGGTCATGCTCGGGCTGGCCAAGCGCGCCGGTCACCCCATCGGCTTCTGGGAGTTCACGAAGTACGGACTCGTCGTCACAGTCGTCACCGTTGGGCTCACTGCTCCGTACATCTGGCTGCGTTACCTGTGACTGTCGCCCGATCACGACCAGCCAAGACGCTCCTGTTGCCCGGGTCGGTAGTTCCTGTGATCCATCCCACTGGATAGGATTCCGACGGCTCCCGAACCGAGCGGGCCATGAGGCGGAGGATCCAGTGGACAACGACGTGCTTCGTCAAGCGCCGCTCTTCAGCGCACTCGATGACGAGGCGGCGACCGCTCTGCGGTCCTCCATGGCCGAGGCCAAGTTGCGCCGCGGCGACGTGCTCTTCCACGAGGGCGACTCGGGCGACAAGCTCTACATCGTCCTCGACGGCAAGGTGAAGCTCGGCCGCACGTCATCCGACGGCCGGGAGAACCTGCTGGCCATCCTCGGGCCCGGCCAGATGTTCGGCGAGCTCTCGCTGTTCGACCCCGGCCCGCGCTCGGCGACCGTCACCGCGGTGACCGACACGACGTTCGCCTCGCTCTCCCACGAAGACCTGCTCCGCTGGCTCGAAGGTCGCCCGGTGGTCGCCCGCGGCCTGCTGACCCAGCTCGCCGGCCGGCTCCGCAAGGCCAACGACGTCGTCGCCGACCTGGTGTTCTCCGACGTGCCCGGCCGGGTCGCCAAGGCGCTGCTCGACCTCGCCGACCGCTTCGGCCGGACGGCCGACGACGGCGTACACGTCCACCACGACCTCACCCAGGAGGAGCTGGCCCAGCTGGTCGGCGCCTCCCGCGAGACCGTCAACAAGGCGCTCGCCGACTTCGCCTCCCGCGGCTGGCTGCGACTCGAGCCCCGCTCGGTCGTGATCATGGACGTCGAGCGGCTGGCCCGGCGCGCCCGCTGAGCCCGGCTCATGTCCGCCTGACGTCATACGGACAGAGCACCCGCTTGCTCGGGACGTATGACGTCTCGTGACCTCAGTGCCGCGCGGCGAGGAAGGCCAGCTGGGCCCGGACCGACCACTCGGCCGCGCCCCACAGCGACTCGTCGACGTCCTGGTAGACGAGCTCGACGACCCGACGAGGCAGCTCCTCGTCGTCGGCGTCCGGTACGGCGACACCCAGCTGAGCGAGCGCCTGCTCGACCTGGCCGAGCCGTTGCCTGCGGTGCACCAGGTAGTGGTCGAGCGTGCCGAGGGCGTCCTCGAGGACCGGCCCGTGGGCCGGCCAGATGGTGGTGACCTCGCCGGACACGGCCAGCGAGCGCATCCGCTCGATCGAGTCGAAGTAGGGCGCCAGCTGGCCGTCCGGGTAGGCGACCACCGTCGTCCCGCGGCCGAGCACCATGTCGCCGGAGAGCAGCGCACGCTCGGCGGGCAGCACGAACGAGATCGAGTCGGCGGTGTGGCCGGGGGTGGTGACCACGCGCAGCTGCAGGCCGTCGACGTCGATCAGCTCGTCGTCGACGAGCGGGTCCGCGTTGAAGCAGTACGCCGGGTCGAGGGCGCGCACCGGGCAGCCCTTGCGGGTCGCGAGGTCGACGGCCACTTCGGAGTGGTCGAAGTGGTGGTGGGTCAGGAGCACGAGCGCGATGTCGCCGGTCGCCTCGTCGAGCTCGTCGACGTGGCCGTCCTCGATCGGGCCCGGGTCGATGACGACCGAGCGGGAGGCGCCGGGCTCGGTGAGCACCCAGCTGTTGGTGCCGTCGAGCGTCATCATCCCCGGGTTGGGAGCGAGGAGGCACCGCGCTCGGTCACCGAAGGTCCCCCCGGTCCAGGGCTCCGTCATGAGCCGATGCGCGCGGCCAGGATGGCGCGCAGGTCGTCGGGGACCGACAGCGTCCAGCCCTCCCCCATCGCCTCCACGCCGGGGGTGTGCATCTCCACCGACCGACCGTGCGCGGCGTCGATCACCTCGCCGGGCCCGGCGTACTGAGCGACCTCCAACGAGGTCAGGTAGGTCGGGGGCATCATCAGCATCTCGCCGCGCTCGGCCATCGCCAGGGCGTCCGCGACCGGCAGCCAGGTGACCTCGGAGGACTCCGACGACACGTCGCGGGTGCGCTGCCCCTCGGGCAGGAGGGCCACGAAGAACCACGTCCGGTAGCGCTTCGGCTCGAAGGCCGGGGTCGTCCAGGCGGCCCACACACCGAGCAGGTCCGTCCGGAGCACCAGTCCGCGACGGGTGAGGAAGTCGGTCATCGCGAGCTCGCGCGACTCCAGCGCGGCGCGGTCGGCCTCCCAGTCCTCACCGGTCGTGTCGGCGACCACCTCGTCACCGTGCGGCCCCGCCAGCAGCACGCCGGACTCCTCGAACGTCTCGCGGACCGCGGCGCACACGAGGGCGCGGGCCACGGTCTCGTCGCAGCCGAGCCGTGTGGCCCAGTCGGCCGGCTCCGGGCCGGCCCAGCCGACGTCCGCGTCGAAGTCCCGCGGGTCGACGCCGCCGCCGGGATAGACGCACATCCCCGCCGCGAACTCCATGGAGACCTGACGGCGCAGGTAGTAGATCGCCGATCCGTGCTCGGCGGGACGGAGCAGGATCACCGTCGCAGCGTCCCGGGGCTCGACCGGCGTACGACGCCCCTCGGCGTACTCGCGCGCCGTCTCGACCAGCTGATCCGGCAGCGCTATCGGCGGGATCGGGATCTTCATGCTGCGGTAGGAGTCGACGTCACAGCTCGACGATGACGTCGACCTCGACGGGGGCGTCGAGCGGGAGCACCGCTACGCCGACCGCGGCACGCGCGTGGACGCCCGCCTCGGCGAACACGGTGCCGAGCAGCTCGGACGCACCGTTGGCGACCTTCGCCTGGGCCGTGAAGTCGGGCGACGACGCGACGAAGACGCCGACCCGGACGACGCGCTTGACCAGCGAGAGGTCGCCCACCTCGGCCTTGATCGCCGCGATCGCGTTGAGGGCGCACTGCTGCGCGCAGGCGTAGGCCTCCTCCTCGGTCACCTGGGTGCCGACCTTGCCGGTCGCCAGCAGCTCACCCGAGCGCATCGGGAGCTGCCCGGAGGTGAAGACCTGGTTGCCGCTGCGCACCGCGGGCACGTAGACCGCGACCGGCTTGGCGACCTCGGGGACCGCGAGGCCGAGCTCGGCCAGCCGCTCCTCGGGAGTGCTCATGAGGCGAGCGGCCGCTTGAAGTAGCCGACCAGGTTCTCCGGGTTCATGCCCGGCGCGATCTGCACGAGCTCCCAGCCGTCGGCCCCGAAGTTGTCGAGGATCTGCTTCGCCGCGTGCGTGAGGATCGGTGCGGTCAGGTACTCCCACTTGGTCATGGCGGGGACGTTACTCGGGGCGCGCCTTCTGGGGGTACGGGGCCTCGTGCCTGGCCAGCATGGCCACGAACTCGCGGATCTTCCGCTCGCGGGTCTCGGCCCTCTTCACCGCGTTGAGCCGGTGGCACAGCGCGAACCGGTTGGTCTTGGTCAGCACGTCGAACATCCGCTGGGCCTCGGGCTCGGCCGCGATGGCCGCGAGGAGGTCATCCGGCACCTCCGCCTCCGACGCGCGGTAGGCCGCCGCCCACCGTCCGTCCGCCTTGGCCGCCTCGGCCGCAGCGCGTCCCGCTGCCCGCATCCGCCTCTGTCGCTCGAGCTGCTCGACGAGCTCGACGTTGCGCTTCGACCACATGCTGCGCGGGCGTCGAGGGGTGATGCGGACGGTGAACGACTCGTCGTCGCGCTTGCCGGCCTGCCCGTCGATCCAGCCGTAGCAGAGCAGCTCCTCGACGGCCGTCTCCCAGGTCATCGTGGTGACCGCGCCGCCCTTCTTGCCGAGCACCAGCCGGACGCCGTCGGAGATCGCGTGGTGGCTCTTGAGCCAGGCCCGCAGCTCCGCAGGGCCGGCGACCAGCAGCTCGGGCAGCTCGGCCCGCGAGGACGCCATGAGGACGTGTCCTAACCGTCCTCGAGCACGAACGCGCAGAACTCGTTGCCCTCCGGGTCGGCCATGACCGTCCAGCCGATCTGGTCGTCGCTCTCGCGCAGGACGGTCGCGCCGTGGTCGAGCAGGAGCTGGACGTCGGCCGTGTCGACGTCCCAGTGGACGCGGTTCTTCACGGTCTTGGGCTCGGGAACCCGGACGAAGACGACGTTCTCGAAGGGCAGCCCAGGGACCTCGTCGAGCCAGGCCCACCCCTTCTCGGCGTTGCCGCCGAGCTGGCCACCGAGCACACCGTGCCACCAGTGGGCGATCGCCGCCGGGTCGGCGCTGTCGACCACGATCTCGTAGAGCCGGTAGTCCGGGACATCGTCTCGGGTGAACACGCAGACCTCGCCGCCCTCCGGGTCGCGCAGGACGTCCCAGCGGAACGACTCCGTGTCGAGCGGGGTCGCCCCGCGGGCCAGCACCTCGTCGACCGACCCGGCGTGCACGTCGATGTGCACCCGCTGCTTGACGGTCACAGGCTCCGGGACGGTGTTGATCCACACGCGGTGCCGGGGCGTCGGTCCGTCGAGCTGGGCGTCGCCGTCGTCGTGGGGCACCAGCTCGAGGGCCAGGGTCTCCGCCCAGAACGGGCCCATGACCCGTGCGTCGCCGACGTCGACGCAGAGATCCTTGTAGGTAGCGATGGCCATTCGCCGAGACTAGATCGGCCTGCCGACATCGCGCACGGCCGTTCCGGCGGGACGATGCGGTGCATGTGGAACGCCATGTTCGACCTGGACCTGTCGGTCGCCGAGAAGGTCATCCGCGCCGTGGTCATCTATCTGTTCCTCGTGATCGCCCTGCGGCTGGTGGGCAAGCGCGAGCTGACGCAGCTCAACACCCTCGACTTCGTCGTGCTGCTCGCGGTGGCGAACGCCGTCCAGAACGGCCTGATCGGAGCCGACAACTCCGTCACCGGCGCGGTGTTGGGAGCGACTGTGCTCTTCGTGCTGGCCAGCGGGTTGGGCTGGATGCTCTACCGCAGCGCCACCATGAGACGCGCCGTCGAGGGCTCCCCCACGGTGCTCATCCGGGAGGGAGAGGTCCTGGACGACGCCTTGCGCAGCGAGGAGATGTCTCGCGAGGACCTCCTCGTGGAGATCCAGTCCGCCGGTGCGGCGACGCTCGACGACGTACGCACCGCCTCGCTGCTGCCCAGCGGCAAGGTCATCGTCGTACCGAAGGAGACCAACCAGTCCTCGCTGCAGTACGACGACCTCAGGGCCCGGATCGACCACCTCACCGCCTTGGTCGAGCGGCTCAGCGCGGCTGGGTGACGAGCTCGGGCTCGGTCTTCTCGCGGACCTCGTCCTCGGTGACGTCCGGGGCGAGCTCGACCAGCTTCAGTCCCCCGGGGGTCACGTCGATGACGCACAGGTCGGTGATGATCCGCTGCACGACGCCCCGGCCGGTGTAGGGCAGGGAGCACTCGTTGACGATCTTGTAGGAGCCGTCCTTGGCGTTGTGCTCCATCAGCACGATCACCCGCTTGGCGCCGTGGACGAGGTCCATGGCGCCGCCCATGCCCTTGACCATCTTGCCGGGGATCATCCAGTTGGCGATGTCGCCGGTCGCCGAGACCTGCATGGCGCCGAGGATCGCCGCGTCGATCTTGCCGCCGCGGATCATCCCGAACGACGTCGCGGAGTCGAAGAACGACGCCCCACGACGAAGCGTGACGGTCTCCTTGCCGGCGTTGATCAGGTCGGCGTCCTCCTCACCCTCGAAGGGGTAGGCGCCGACGCCGAGGATGCCGTTCTCCGATTGCAGCACCAGCTCGACATCGTCGTCGACGTAGTTGGGCACGAGCGTCGGCAGCCCGATCCCCAGGTTGACGTACGACCCGTCGGTCAGCTCCGACGCCGCCCGCGCGGCCATCTCCTCGCGAGTCCAAGCCATCAGGAATCCCCCTTCGGACGGACGGTCCGCTTCTCGATCCGCTTGTCCGCGGCCTGCTCCGGGGTCAGCGGCACCACCCGCTGGACGAAGACTCCGGGCGTGTGCACCTCGTTGGGGTCCAGGTCGCCGGGCTCCACCAGCTCCTCGACCTCCGCGATCGTGATCCGGCCACACATCGCGGCGAGCGGGTTGAAGTTCCGCGCGGAGTCGCGGTAGACGAGGTTCCCGTGCCGGTCGCCCTTCGCGGCCCGCACCAGCCCGAAGTCGGCGACGATGGCCTCCTCGAGCACGAACTCCTTCGGACCGTCCTTGGTCTCGAACGTCCGGGTGTCCTTCGGCGGGCTGGCCAGCACCACGTTGCCCTCGGAGTCGTAGCGCCACGGCAGGCCGCCCTCGGCCACCTGGGTGCCGCCGCCGGTGGCGGTGTAGAACGCCGCGATCCCCGACCCGCCGGCCCGCATCCGCTCGGCCAGCGTCCCCTGCGGGGTGAGCTCGACCTCGAGCTCGCCGGCGAGGTACTGACGTGCGAACTCCTGGTTCTCCCCGACGTACGACGCCACCATGCGCCGCAGCCGACCTGCAGCGAGCAGCAGCCCGAGCCCCCAGTCGTCCACGCCGGCGTTGTTGGAGACCGCCTCGAGGTCCTTCGTGTCGGCGTCCAGCACCGCCGCGATCAGCACCGAGGGGATCCCGCACAACCCGAAGCCGCCGACCGAGATCGTCGAGCCGTCCGCGATGTCGGCCACCGCCTCGGCCGCCGAGCCCACCACCTTGTCCATGGCCCGATCCAACCACTTCCGACTTCCACCTTGGGGGTCCCGCCCGTGCTCCGAGCGTCCTATGGTCGGGCGGATGAAGACCCTCGTCGCCGCTCTCGCCGTCGCGGCCACCGTCCTGGCGCCGCTCTCGGCCGACGCCAAGCAGGCGCCCGTCCTGACCGTGAACGCACCCCCCGATGCGTCGTACCCCCGCGTGGTCCCCCTCAACGGTGACCCCGAGAACATTCGCTTCACGGTGTCGACCAGCGAGGCCACCTCGGTCACCGCGACCGCGCTAGCGCCCGGCCTCACCGTCACCGGCACCGGGGTGCCGCAGCCGGTCACGACCACCGGCGGCTCGGTCCACCTCGAGGTCACGGCGACGACCCCCGGGATGCACTCCCTGGCCGTCACCTTCAGCGCGCCGGGGGCGACCCCGGTGCAGGTCACGCTGCCCTACGTCTTCGCGGCAGGCTCTCCGGTACCGGCAGGCACCGGGTCGCTGGCCGGCCGGTCCTACGGCTTGATGGACTACGAGACCGTCATGGAGAGCTCCACCCGCACGGCCAGCATGCTGACCTTCGTCAACGCGACGTACGCCTACCTCGGGCTCCCGCCGGCCGGACGGCCGAAGTGCAAGAGCGCGGGGAAGGGCTGCGTCCCCTACGCCTACGACGCGGCCACGGGCGTGGTCCAGGTGGGTGGCTACATCGTGGGCAAGGTCGTCGGCCAAGGTCTGGCCACCGACGGCTGGGCGGTCCCGTACGACGAGCCCGGCGAGCAGTTCATGGAGGACACCGCGACCGACCCGCTCACCTTCGCCGCGAAGGGCACCCGCCTCGCAGGCGCCTGGCACTTCCGCGCCAGGTTCTACCCGGCGGGAATCTGGGCCCAGTCGGTGACGTTCCGCAAGAACGGCACCTACGAGCTCTACTACCAGGTCGGCGCCCGAGATGAGCGGCACAGCTTCTCCGGTCGCTACGCGGTGACCAAGCCGGGCCGGGTCGTGTTCAAGTCTCACGGCAGGGTCGTCCAGGTCGGCACCCTGGCGCTGGCCGGCCCCGAGGTCGGCAAGCCCAAGCCGCGCAAGCTCGGCCTGTGGCTGGTGCTCAGCGGTCCGAAGGGCAAGCACGGCGACGGCAACCTCCTCGCGCCGGTGAAGGCCAAGTGATCGCCGAAGAAGACGTGAGTCCCACGGCGACGGCGCGCCGGGCCACCGCTCTCACGGTGGTCTGACGCGCCGTCTCGGGACCGCGAACCACCGACGCGTGAGCCCGCGTCCCGGTCCGGGTGTGTGACAAGCCAGGTGCTCTCAGGGCAGGTCGAGGCAGAGGATCACCACGGACCAGTTGTCGGCCACGCCGTGCTTGTTGACGCGCACCTTCAGGTTGTTCGGGGGACCCGCCGACGGGAACGACTCGACGATGTCGGACGTCGGGGAGAGGTTCGCCGGTCCGCCGGTGAGCAGGATGTCCCCCGGGTCGCAGCTGATGATCTGCGAGGCGGTGCCGTCCCCGAGGTCGGTGCCGGCGGCGACGGCCGACTCCTTCTGCACCACGCCCCCGCGCAGGTACGACGCGGCGGGTACGCCGCCGAGCGAGGCGGCGTTCGGCACGACGCCGAGGGTCGACTCGTTCACATCGGTCCCCGTGAGGGAGTTGTCCGAGACGTCCGCACCGGCGAGGGCGCCGTTCTTGACCTGGTCGGTGCCGACCGCGTCCGGGGCCAGTCTGTCGCCGGTGACGGCGCCGGGAGCCAGGTCGATGGTCCTGACCTGGCCGTTCTTGATCGACTTGCTGGTCACGCTGTTCTTCGCGGCGGTGGCGGCCAGGGCCGTCCCTCCGGTGAGCACGATCAGTAGGGCGAGCAGACCGAGGAACTGGGTCCGCACGAGGTGGGTGAGTCGGTTGATGGAAGTGGTCATGGAGCTCTCCTGCGTCGGTGCCAGCGCCCGATGCGCTGACCTGTGAAGACGCTAGGAACCGTCGAGAACTCCCTCAATTGAGGAAATCCCCAGCGTTAACCCCTGCCGAGCTCCTCCAGGCGGACCGCGAGCTGGGCCCTCGACCGGACACCGAGCTTCGCGTAGGCCTTGGTGAGGTGCGCCTCCACGGTGCTGACCGACACCTGGAGCTGACGGGCGATCGCCTTGTTGGGCATGCCCTCCGAGGCCAGCCGCGCCGTCTCCTTCTCCGCGGCACTCAGCTCCCCGTCGATGGTGGGACGCCGGCCCCCGACCCGGTCGAGCTCACCCCGCGTGGTCTGCGCCCATCCGGCGGCGCCGAGCGACTCGAAGAGCCCGACGGCACGGACCAGGTGGTCGCGGGCGAGGCCCCACTGCCGCTGCCGGCGCAGGGCCGAGCCGACCACCAGGTGCGCCCGCGCGGCATCGTGGGTCAGTCCGAGCGCGCTCAGGTCGGCCGCCACGGCGTCAACGGTCGACGCCGCCTCGGCGGGTGGCAGTGAGCCATCGGCGAGACCGATCAGCACCCGGCCACGCGCCCCCATCGCCAGTCCCCAGGGGTGGGCCTGCTCGACGGACACCTCGTAGAGCCAGTCGAGGACGGACCGCGCCTCCTCGGTGTCACCGAGCAGGACCAGGGCCTCGAGCAGCTCGGGCGCGACGGGGAACATCCCGGGCTCGCGGACCCCCGAGGACACGACGTGGTCGAAGACCGCCCGCAGCCGTACGGCGGCCGCGTCGGGCTCACCGGACTGCAGGTCGGCCATCGCGAGCGCCCGGTCCGCCTCGAGGCGGATCCACACGTGCCCGAGCGCCTCGGCGCGGTCGCGGGTGAGCCCGGCCCAGGTGCGGGCCGCCTCCGGGTCGCCGTACCGCACCTCGATCTCGGCCCGCAGCAGCTCGACGTCCGGCGACTCCCGTGCGGTCAGGTCGACATCCTCCTGCGCCGTCGCGAGCTCGCGGGCCTCCTCGATCCGGCCGCTGCGCACCAGCACGTCGGACAGGCTGACGGTCAGGTCCAGGGCCTCCTGGTAGCGCCCGCCCTCCTCGGCGGCCACGATGGCCTGCCGGACCTGACGCTCCACCTCGGTCATCTCACCGCGCCAGATCAGCCGCTTCCACTGGGGCGGTCCCTCGGGCGGCTGGGGCGGCCGGCCGCTGTGCACCAGGCACCAGTTGGCGGCGTCGCTCAGGAGCCGCCACTCGCGGTCGCCCCGGTCGAGCACCATGGCCTCGTCAGCCCACGCCCTCGCGGCGGCGACGCCGGAGACGCGGATCCCCGCCGCGATGACGGACTTCGCGTCCATGGCCTGGCTGCGTACGCCGCGGTCGTCGCCGCACTCGGCGAGGGCGCGCTCCACGAGCCCCTCAGCGTGGTCGACGGTCCCCCACATGCCGTCCAGGAGCATCAGGAGGGCCTGCCCACGCTCCGGTCCGTGGGGGATGCCGTCGATCTCGGGCTCCAGGAAGTCGGTGAGTCGCTGCGCCTCGCCCGCCGAGGCCAGCCGCGACGCCAGGTCGAGCACCCGGCCGACCCGCGCCGCCGACCCGCTCGGCGTCCTGGCCAGCGCCAGCTCGGCCAGCTCGAGCGCCGTCTCCGACGCACCCCGGTCGACGGCGAGGGCCGCGGCGGCCGAGAGCTCCTCCGCGAGCTGGTCGTCCCCGTCCGGCGAGATCAGCGCCCGGTGCCTGAGCCGGCGCTCGGGCGAGGCGACGACGTCGGCGAGCCGGCCGTGCAGGTCGCGGCGACGCCCGGGCGTCGCGGCCTCCAGCGCCGCCGCCGCGAGCATCGGGTGCCAGGCCCGCGCCCGGCCGCCCTCGGCCAGGCTGAGGACCCGGTCCGTCACCGCCGTCTCGACCGCGTCGACACCGACCAGCTCCACCAGGTCGGCCTCGGTGAGCTGCGGGTCCAGGGCGACAGCGAGGAGCAACGTGCGCTGGTCCGGCGGGAGGTCGCCGACCCGGAGGCCGAGGACCGCGGCCATCTCGCTGGGGAGGTCCAGCGACTCGCCGCGTCCCGGCAGGCCGCGCTCACGCAGCGCCCGGCCGACCTCGAGGACGAACAGCGGGTTGCCCCGGGTCTGCTCCCGAACGACCCGCAGCAGGCGTTGGCTCAGCGTCAGGCCGAGCTCCTGCCTCAGGAGACTGGCCGTCTCCTTCACGGTCAGCGGCTCCGGCTCGACGTCGACCAGCGCCCGACGCACCAGCGTCGCCTCGAGAGCGGTGCGTTCGAACCCGGCCCGTCGGGTCAGGACGAACCGGACGGACGAGTCGCCGAGCCGGCGCGCGGCGTACGCCAGGGACTCCAGCGAGGCCGCGTCGGCCCACTGGACGTCGTCGACGAACACCACCACCTCGCGCTCTCCGGCCAGCCCCCCGAGCACGTCGTGGACGCCCAGGTTGACGGCCTGGCCGTCGACGGGCGCCGCGGCGGGCTCGCGGAGCAGCGCCACCAGGAGCGCGTGGCGCACAGGCTCCCGCAGCGCGACGACGTCGAGCTCGACGTCACGGAACAGGTCCTGCAGCATGGCGAAGGAGTGCCGCTCCTCGCCCTCGCCAGGGGTGGCCCGGAGCACGCGCGCCCCGCGCTCGGCGGCCAGCTCCGCGGCGTGCTCCCAGAGCACGGTCTTGCCCCTCCCGGCTTCCCCAGTCAGGACCAGCCCCACTCCCGCAAGGTCGTCGAGGAAGTCGGCCAACAGCGCGGTCTCACGCTCGCGACCGACCAGGGTCGCCCTCCGTCCCATGGAGGAACCGTAGTTCCGCACCTCCCCTCGGCCATGTCAGTCCACGACCTAGAGTTCGAGCCGTGAGCTCCGACTGGTCCCGGGTGCGACTGCACGTGGTGACCGGGAAGGGAGGCACCGGCAAGTCGACCGTCGCCGCGGCGCTCGCCCTCGCGCTGGCCTCGCAAGGCAAGCACGTGCTGCTGTGCGAGGTCGAGGGACGGCAGGGCATCGCCCGGATGTTCGACGTCGACCCGTTGCCGTACGCCGAGCGACGGATCGCGACCGGTCTCCGGACCAACGGGTCGGCCGGCGTCGTGCACGCGTTGCACATCGACGCCGAGGCGGCGCTCATGGAGTACCTCTCGATGTACTACCGGCTCGGCCGGGCCGGCCGGGCCCTGGACCGGTTCGGCGTCGTCGAGTTCGCGACGACCATCGCCCCCGGGGTGCGCGACGTCCTGCTCACCGGGAAGGTCTACGAGGCGGTGCAGCGCAACAGCCGCAACAAGGGGGCGACCGAGTACGACGCCGTCGTGCTCGACGCGCCGCCGACGGGCCGGATCAGCCAGTTCCTCAACGTCAGCGACGAGCTGGCCGGCCTGGCCAAGGTCGGGCCCATCAAGAGGCAGGCCGACACGATGATGACGCTGTTCCGCTCGCCGCGGACGGCGGTGCACTTCGTCACCGTGCTCGAGGAGATGCCGGTGCAGGAGACCGCCGACGGGATCGCGCACCTGCGGGAGGCGGGTCTCCCCGTCGGCGCGGTGGTGGTCAACCAGGTCCGCCCGCGCGACCTTCGGGTCAAGGACGTCACCGCGGCACGGAAGGGCGAGCTGGACCGGGCCGCGATCGGCTCCGACCTGGCCACGGCCGGCGTCGCGGTGTCCGATGAGCTGCTCGACGGGCTGCTCGACGAGGCCCGCGACCACGCGATCCGGCGGGCCCTGGAGGATGCCCAGCGCAAGCTGGTCAAGGGGATGGGGGTCCCGTCGTACGAGCTGCCCCGGCTGGCCGCCGGCATCGACCTGGGCGGCCTCTACGAGCTGGCCGGTGGCCTGCGCGACCAGGGCCTCTCATGACCCGCTCGCACCCGCGGGTCGGACCCCTGGCCTCGCGCTCCGCCTCCGCTCGCAGTCTCGACGTCGACGCGCTCCTCGACGACCCCAGGACCGGCATCATCGTGTGCTGCGGTTCCGGCGGCGTCGGCAAGACCACCACGTCGGCGGCGCTGGCGCTCCGGGCCGCCGAGCGCGGCCGGAAGGTCGTCGTGCTCACCATCGACCCGGCCCGCCGGCTGGCGCAGGCGATGGGCATCGAGGCGCTCGACAACACCCCGCGGCCGGTTGCCGGGGTGGGAGGTACTCCCGGAGACAAGGGCTCGCTCGACGCGATGATGCTCGACATGAAGCGGACCTTCGACGAGGTCGTGGAGGCACAGGCCACCCCGGAGAAGGCGAAGCAGATCCTGGAGAACCCGTTCTACATCGCGCTGTCGTCGTCGTTCGCGGGGACCCAGGAGTACATGGCGATGGAGAAGCTCGGCCAGCTGCAGCGCGACGCCCGCGAGGCCGGCACGTACGACCTGATCGTCGTCGACACGCCCCCGTCGCGCTCGGCCCTGGACTTCCTCGACGCCCCGGAGCGGTTGTCGTCGTTCCTCGACGGGCGGTTCGTCAGGATGCTGCTCGCGCCGGCCCGCGGGCCGGCCAGGATCATGACCGCCGGCTTCGGGCTCGTCACCGGCGCGCTGTCCAAGATCCTGGGCGGCCAGTTCATCACCGACCTGCAGACCTTCGTGGCCGCGCTCGACACCGTCTTCGGAGGCTTCCGGGCCCGGGCCCAGCAGACCTACGCGCTCCTGCAGGCGCCCGGAACGGCGTTCCTCGTCGTGGCCGCTCCCGAGGCCGATGCCCTGCGCGAGGCGGCGTACTTCGTCGAGCGGCTCAACGAGGACCGGATGCCGCTCGCCGGGCTGGTCGTCAACCGGGCCAGCCCGGCCGGGCAGGGCTCGCTCTCTGCGGACGAGGCGATGGCGGCCTCCGCGCGGCTGCAGCGGGAGGCGCCGTCCCCCACGGCACCGCTCACCGCGGGGTTGCTGCGGCTGCACGCGGACCGGGAGCGGATGGTCGAGCGCGAGTCGGTGCTGCGGCAGCGGTTCGCGGCGGCGCACCCGAGCGTCGAGACCGCCGTGGTGCCGGCACTGGCCGGCGACGTGCACGACCTCGACGGGCTGCGGGTGATCGGGGAGCTGCTCGCCGGCCGGGCCTCCTCCTAGGAGTCCGCCAGAACGCAGATCTGGGCCCGCCCGTGCCCGGACGTGTCCGCCCCCGGTCCCCCAGTGACCCTCCCTAGGGTCGCCCCGGGCCGGGATGGGGCGAGTGCGACCCACGTGGCGCGTGCAACGCCGACACGCTGGATCAAGGGCATTTTTGCGCTCACCGCCGCCTGACGCTCGCCTTTTCGGCCTCCCCCCAGGGGGGTCAATGGTCCCGAATGACTAGTCATTTCGGGCTATGGAGGTTGAAACGTTCACCCGTACACGCCCGCCGCCCGAATTCGTAACTTTCTACCCACGGGGAGGGATCGCTCGGGACCCCGCGACAAGTGCCCAAGGACTCAGCGGGGCAACAGGATTTTCTCGGAGATGGCAGGGCAGAGAAATGTGGATCGAGGACTGGACCCCCAGTGCGGCGTGCCGGAAGGCGCAGCCCGACGAGCTCTTCGTCCGTGGTGCCGAGCAGAACAAGGCCAAGCAGCTGTGCACCGGGTGCCCCGTGCGCACCGAGTGCCTCGCCGAGGCCCTGGACAACCAGATCGAGTGGGGCGTGTGGGGCGGCATGACCGAGCGGGAGCGCCGTGCGCTGCTGCGTCGCCGCCCGAACGCCTCCTGGCGCGCGGTCCTCGAAGCCGCCCGCGTCAAGGCCGAGCTGGAGTCGCACGAAGTCTCCGCCTGAGCCACCCCCCGCATCACCGCACCACCTGATGCACCCCCACCTGATGGACCCCCACACGGATCACCCCACAGGATCCATCCCCCACAACTGAAGTCCCCCACAGCTCCTGACTCGCGTCAGGACACGCTCGCGGCCGGTTGACGCCCTTCCCTGAGGGCCTTCAGCCGGCCGCCAGCAATTTTGGATACCCCGGATTTGTCTACCCCGGCGAGCTTCGGCCCCAGTCCGCGACGACAGCTCGCAGGCTCGCAGGGCGCCTGGCTCGCTGCGCTCGCTACGGCGCGGTCGTCACGGCCATGGGGCCGATCGCCGGGCGCGCGGGCTTCGCCCGCGAAAAACCGGGTCGCTGCGCTCCCACCGCACTCCTGCGGACCAAGCAGGTAGCGCCTACCCGCTCGGCCGCGTTCGGGGTGGAGGGAGCGAAGCGACCCGGTCTTTCCTCGCGCAGCGAGGCGCCCGGCGATCGGCCTGGTGGCCCCGACGACAGCCCCGGAGCGAGCGCCAGCGAGCGACCGGGGGCTGTTGCGAGCGAAGCTCGCGTCGTCGGGGACATCCAGGCCGAATTTGCCGGGGTATCCAAGGAGCCCCCAGTGCTCTCCACGAGACACATGGGGCCGGGCCTCGATAACCGACAACTTAGTGTCTTGGTGAAGCATCCGTACCATGTGAGCGTGTCCATGCCCCGCCAGGAGCGGCTTCCGGCCCACCGCGTGCTGTCCCACCTCGTGGTGATGGTCGCGGTCGCGGCAGTGCTCGGGGTGGTGGTCGCGGGGCTCGCGATCCCGTTCGCGGGCATCGCCGGCATCGGCGCCCGCAACGTCGCGCGCACCATGGACGACCTTCCCGAGGAGCTCGAGATCGACGAGCTGTCGCAGCGGACGACGATCCTCGACGCCAACGGCAACCGGCTCGCCTCGCTCTACGACGAGAACCGGATCAAGGTCCCGCTCAAGGGCATCTCCCGCACCATGGTCAAGGCCGTGGTCGCGATCGAGGACTACCGCTTCTACGAGCACGGTGCCCTCGACCTCAAGGGCACGCTGCGCGCGCTGATCACCAACCAGGCCAACAGCGGCGTGGTCCAGGGTGGCTCGTCGATCACCCAGCAGCTGGTGAAGCTGACCCTGATCAGCCAGGCCAAGACCAAGGCGGAGAAGGCGGCCGCCACCGACGACACCTACGCCCGCAAGCTCAAGGAGCTGCGCTACGCGATCGCGCTGGAGCAGAGCCACTCCAAGGACTGGATCCTCGAGCGCTACCTCAACACGGCGTACTTCGGCGACGGCGCGTACGGCGTGCAGGCGGCGGCGAAGCACTACTTCGACGTCAACGCCCGCGACCTCAACCTGCGCCAGTCCGCGCTGCTCGCGGGGCTCGTCAAGAACCCCTACGGCTACGACCCGACCAAGTTCCCCGACCGGGCGACCGAGCGGCGCAACGTCGTCCTGGACCGGATGGCCGAGCTCAACGTGGTCCCGCGCGAGAAGTCGGAGAAGAACAAGCTGCGCGACCTCGGGCTCAACGTCCAGGAGGTCGACAACGGCTGCGTGAACTCGACCGCGCCGTTCTTCTGCGACTACGTGCTCGCCTACCTCCTCCAGGACCCGTCGCTGGGCGCCACCGTGCAAGAGCGCAAGAACGTGCTCAAGAACGGCGGCCTGACGATCAAGACGACGCTCGACCAGTACGCGCAGGCGAACGCCGAGAACGCCGTGGCGGCGCACGTCAACCCGACCGACGGGGCGATCGGGGCCCTCGCGATCGAGGGGGCCGGCACCGGCAACGTCATCGCGCTGGCGCAGTCGCGTCCGATGGGCAACCGCAAGAAGCTCGGTGAGACCTACGTCAACTTCACGGTGCCCAAGGAGTACGGCGGCGCCAACGGGTTCCAGCCCGGCTCGACGTTCAAGGTGTTCACGCTGGCCGCGGCGCTCATCCAGGGTCTGCCGCTGACCACGCAGTTCGACTCGCCCTCACCGATGACGTTCGACCTGGCCGACTTCTCCAACTGCCCCGGTGAGGGCTTCTTCGGTGGCGACTATCCGGCGACCAACTCCACCGGCACCGGCTGGTACAACATGTATTCGGGGACCCGGAACTCGGTCAACACGTTCTACCTTCAGCTCGAGGAGCTGACCGGCGTCTGCGCTCCCTACGACCTGGCCACCCAGATGGGCGTGAAGCTCACCGACCCGGCGTCCGAGCGGTTCCCGTCGTTCACGCTGGGCATCGCCGATGCCTCGCCCCTCGAGATGGCCGAGGCCTACGCCACGTTCGCCGCCCGAGGCCTCCACTGCGCGTCGCGCCCGGTGGTGCAGATCCTCGACTCGGGTGGCAACGTCCTGAAGGACTACGCCCCGCAGTGCACCCAGATCATGCCGCAGAACGTCGCCGACGCCGTCAACAACGTGCTGCGCGGCGTGATCGAGGGTGGCTTCGCACAAGCGCAGGCGCTGTCCGTGGCGGCGGCCGGAAAGACCGGGACCACCCAGGAGCAGAAGGCGGTGTGGTTCTGCGGCTACACCTCCCACTACGCAGCCGCGGCGACGATCGCCGGGATCGACGCACTGGGCCGACCCGAGTCCCTCCAGGGGAAGACCGTGGACGGCAGCTACATCTCCGACGCGACCGGCTCCGGCTTCGCGGCCCCGATCTGGGGTGACGCGCTCAAACCGCTCACGGCCGGTACGGCGTACGACGACTTCGTCTATCCCGTCGGCATCGAGGGCGTCGGCGTGACCGCGGCCAACCCGCCGAAGCCGCCGAAGGGCCCCAAGGGTGGAAACGGCAACGGCAACGGCAACGGCGGCGGTAACGGCAATGGCGGCGGCGGCGGGGACGGCCGCTAGCCCAGCTGTCGGCGTACCTCCGCGGCGACTGCACCTCCGTCGGCCCGGCCCTTGACCTGGGGCTGGACGACGCCCATCACCTTGCCCATGGCCTTCATGCCCTCACCGGCCGAGCCGGTCTGCTCGATGGCGGCGGTGACCAGCGCGACGATCTCGTCCTCCGAGAGCTGCGCGGGCAGGTAGTCGGCGATCACCGCTGCCTCGGCGCGCTCCTTGTCGGCCATCTCGGCCCGGCCGCCGTCGTCGAAGGCGGTGGCGGCCTCGCGGCGCTTCTTGGCCTCGGTGGAGAGGACACCGATCACCTCGTCGTCGGTCAGCTCTCGCGCCGCCTTGCCGGACACCTCGGCGTTCGTGATCGCGGTGAGCACCATCCGGATCGTCGACGAGCGAACCGCGTCACGCCCCTTGATGGACGCGGTGAGATCTGAGCGGAGGCGGTCCTTGAGCATGGCCATGACTGTGATTGTGGCAGCCTTGAGGGATGGGCCTCACCCGACTTCTTGGCGGCGTCCTCGGCGCCGGCACGGTCGCGGGGGCCGGGCTGACGGCGTACGCCGCGTGGGAGGCGCGCCAGTACACGCTGCGCCGGGTCGAGGTGCCGCTGCTGCCCGCGGGCGCGCGTCCGGTGCGGGTGCTGCACCTGAGCGACCTCCACATGACGCCGACGCAGCGACGCAAGCAGGAGTGGGTGGCCGGTCTGGCGACCCTGCGGCCGGACCTCGTGATCGACACCGGCGACAACCTCGCCCACGCCGCCTCGGTGCCGGTGGTGCGTGACTCGCTCGGTCCGCTGCTCGACGTCCCGGGTGTCTTCGTGTTCGGCTCCAACGACTACTTCAGCCCGACGCTCCGCAACCCGGTGCGCTACCTGCTCCCTGACGACGGCCGCCGCAACAACTCGTCGGAGAAGCTGCCGTGGCCCGAGCTCCGTGACGTCTTCACCGCCTCCGGCTGGGTCGACCTGACCAACCGTCGCGAGGTCGTGAAGCTCAGCGAGCTCTCGTTCGCCTTCGCCGGCGTGGACGACCCCCACCTGCGCTACGACCGCCTCGCGGAGGTGGCCGGGCCGGCCGACGCGGACGCCGACGTCCGGCTCGGCGTCGCGCACGCGCCGTACCTCCGGGTCCTCGACCAGTTCGCGGCCGACGGGTACGACGCGATCCTGGCCGGCCACACCCACGGCGGCCAGGTCTGCCTGCCCGGCGTCGGCGCGCTCACCACCAACTGCGACCTGGAGCCCGCCCGGGCCAAGGGGCTGCACCGGCACCCGGCCGCGTCGGAGGACGGCGACCCGGGCTCCGCCTGGCTGCACGTGTCGGCCGGGCTCGGCACCTCGCCGTACGCCCGCATCCGGGTCGCCTGCCGCCCGGAGGCCACCCTGCTCAGCCTCGTACCGCGCACTCGCTGAACGGATTGGGGAACGCCCCCGCTGCTCCGGTATGCTCCCGACCTTGTGAGCCCCGCTCACGTGCGGGCTGTGGCGCAGCTTGGTAGCGCGCCTCGTTCGGGACGAGGAGGCCGCAGGTTCAAATCCTGTCAGCCCGACTTCTCAAGCGTTGGCTCCCGGTCGCTCTGCGGCCGGGAGCCTTCGTCTGTGCGTCTTCGAGACAGGCGGGCCCGCGAGCGGGACACTGGCTGACCGGAAGGTGGTGGCAGATGACTCTCGCGGACATCGTGGTGGACCAGCTCGTGTTCCTGCTGGCCGCGCCGGACGACGTGCTCGATCCCGACAGCGGGGTGATCGTGCTCCAGGACGTCCTCTCGCGCCTGGGCGAGATCTCGGCCGGGGATCGCGGGCCCGTGCGTCAGGCGGCCGAGGAACGGCTGGCCGAGGGCCAGCACCCGGCCGAGATCGATGGCGCGCTCCGCGAGCTGGTCCTGCTCCTGGACGAGATCGAGGCGGCCTGACCTCAGGTCAGACGGGCAGCTCGGCTTCCGCGGGCTCCGTGCCGTCCTTGGACTGGTCCACGACCCTGCTGAACCGCTCCCACGCGGCCTGGCGCGAGACGCCGAGGGCCTTGCCGATCTCGGCGTAGGAGATGTGCCGCTCACGGATCCGGCCGACCCAGATGCGCAGGTAGCGGTCGACCTGGCCGGCGGTGGCAGCGATCAGCGGGAGCCGGGCGAGCATGTCGGCGTCCGACATCGAGTCGTCGGTCCAGCCGATGACCTGCTGATTGACGTTCTCGGGGGCCGCGAAGGCCTCGGAGAACATCGTCAGGCACTCGGTGCACATGAGGGCACCGAGACCGGCGGCGTACCGCGTGTCAGCGGTGCCGCGCTTTCCACAAAATGAGCATGACCAGGCGGTCGGCTCGAAGTCCATACAAGCCCCCCTTGGACGAACTCAGCTTTCCAGAGACTAGCCATAGCGGGTCCCAATGCCCCGTCGGGCATGCACGGAACCGGACTGGTCCAGTCCGGAGTCATGTATGCATTGGCACCCGGATGGCCATGCAGATCGGCCCGAGGACGGTCCGAGCGTCTGAGAGACTGCGCTCATGGCCGAGGACCGCGATCGGGGAGCGCCATCCCTGGAGCCCCCGTCGCTGTTCGGGCGCAAGCGGAAGAAGGCATCCCCGCCACCTGCTGAGCGGGTCGAACCGGCGGAGCAGATCGTTCCTGTGGCCGAGGTCGAGCCGGTCGAGCCGATCGACCCGGACACGATCTTCGACGACACCAGCGAACCGACCGCCGTCTCGCCGCTGACTCCGCCGCCTGCCCCCGCCGAGCCGAGCGAACCCCGGCCGCCGCGCGAGCCCTGGCTGACCGGCCGCCCGGCCGCGATGCTCACCGGCCTGGTCGTCGGAGGCCTCATCGTCGCCGCGACCGCGGGCTCGCTGCGCATCTGCACCGAGGTCAAGGGCACCTCGTCGTGCGGCGGGCAGGGCTTCTTCCTGCTGGTGGCGATCCTCGTCGTCGCGGTGCTGGTCGGCACGGCGATCCTGCGGCTCGCGAACGTGCCGGAGCCGGGCAGCACCAGCTTCCTGGCCGTCGGGCTGCTCAGCGTGGCCGCGTTGCTGTTCCTGGTCGGGTCGATCTTCGAGTGGTGGATGGCCATCGCCATCCCGCTGGTCTCGGTGGCGACGTTCCTGGTGTCGCACTGGGTGACCAGCACCTACGCCGACCCCGCCAACGACGCGTCAGACGCCGACCGCGTGCCGGAGCCGCACGACGTCCGGTGACGACGCACCGATTCGTCTGGGGCTCCCGGCGGGCGATGACCCGCAAGGTCGCAGACGAATCGTCAGAGTGACGCCGCGACGACGAGCTCGGCGATCTGGATGGTGTTGAGGGCCGCGCCCTTGCGGACGTTGTCGCCCGACACGAACAGGGCCAGGCCCCGGTTGTCCGGCACGCCGGGGTCCTGGCGGATCCGGCCGACGTACGACGGGTCCTTGCCGGCCGCCAGGAGGGGCGTGGGGATGTCGGCGAGCTCCACGCCGGGGGCGTCGCTCAGCAGCTCGCGCGCGCGGGCCGGCGTCAGCGGCCGCTCGAACTCGGCGTTGATCGAGAGCGAGTGGCCGGTGAAGACGGGCACCCGCACGCAGGTGCCGGACACCAGCAGGTCGGGGATGCCGAGGATCTTGCGTGACTCGTTGCGGAGCTTCTGCTCCTCGTCGGTCTCCTCGAGGCCGTCGTCGACGATCGAGCCGGCGTACGGCAGCACGTTGTAGGCGATCGTGCGGGCGTACTTCTCGGGCTCGGGGAAGGCCACCGCCTCGCCGTCGTAGGCGAGCTCACGGGCCTTGTCGCCGGCCGCCGCGACCTGGGTGGCGAGCTCCTCGACTCCGGCGACACCGGAGCCGGAGACGGCCTGGTAGGTCGAGGCGATCAACCGGACCAGCCGGGCCTCGTCGTGCAGGACCTTGAGCACCGGCATCGCGGCCATGGTCGTGCAGTTGGGGTTGGCGATGATCCCCTGGCCCGCCGCGATCACGCCGGCGGCGTCCTGCGGGTTGACCTCCGAGACGACCAGCGGGATGTCGGGGTCCTTGCGGAAGGCACTGGAGTTGTCGACGACGATCACGCCGGCGTCCGCGAACTTCTGGGCCAGCGCACGCGACGTGGTGGCGCCGGCGGAGAACAGGGCGATGTCGAGGCCGCTCGGGTCGGCGGTGCCGGCCTCCTCGACGACGACCTCGCTCCCGGCGTACGGGAGCACCGTTCCCGCCGACCGCGCTGACGCGAAGAAGCGGACCTGGCCGACCGGGAAGTCGCGCTCCTCGAGGATCTGGCGCATCGCGACGCCGACCTGGCCGGTGGCGCCGACGATGCCGACGTTGAAAGTGCGATCGCTCATCGGCCGGTGCCTCCGTAGACGACCGCCTCGACCTCTTCCGCGTCGAGGTCGAACGCCGAGTGGGTGGCGCGCACCGCGTCGTCGACCTGCGCCTCGTCGACGATCACCGAGATCCGGATCTCGGAGGTGGAGATCATCTCGATGTTCACCCCGGCGGCGGCCAGGGCGGAGAAGAACTTGGCCGTGATGCCGGGGTGGGAGCGCATGCCCGCCCCGATGAGCGAGACCTTGCCGATCTGGTCGTTGTACAGCAGCTCCTCGTAGCCGACCTCGTCCCTGATCTTGGCGAGGGCGCTCATCGCGGTGGTGCCGTCAGCGCGGGGCAGCGTGAACGAGATGTCCGTGCGGCCGGTCGCGGCCGCCGAGACGTTCTGCACGACCATGTCGAGGTTGACCTCGACCGAGGCCAGCGCCTCGAAGATGCGCGCGGCCTCGCCGACCTTGTCGGGGACGCCGACGACGGTGACCTTGGCCTCGCTCCGGTCGTGGGCGACTCCGGCGATGATGGCCTGTTCCACGGCTTCTTCTCCCTCGGGGACGGGGACGATCCAGGTGCCTTCCTTCTGGGAGAAGGACGAGCGGACGTGGACCGGCATCTGGTAGCGGCGCGCGTACTCGACGCACCGCAGGTGCAGGATCTTGGCGCCCGACGCCGCCATCTCAAGCATCTCCTCCACGGAGATGCGGTCGAGCTTGCGGGCCGTCGGGACGATGCGCGGGTCGGCGGTGAAGACGCCGTCGACGTCGGAGTAGATCTCGCAGACCTCGGCCCCCAGCGCCGCGGCCAGCGCGACCGCGGTGGTGTCGGAGGCGCCGCGGCCGAGCGTGGTGATGTCCTTGGTGTCCTGGGAGACGCCCTGGAAGCCGGCCACGATCGCGATCGCGCCCTCGCTGATGGCCTGCTCGATCCGGCCCGGCGTGATGTCGATGATCTTCGCCCGGCCGTGCGCGGAGTCGGTGATGACGCCGGCCTGCGAGCCGGTGAACGACTTCGCGGTGTGGCCGAGCGCCGCGATCGCCATCGCCACCAGGGCCATCGAGATCCGCTCGCCGCTGGTGAGCAGCATGTCGAGCTCCCGCGGCGGCGGCAGCGGCGTCACCTGCTCGGCGAGGTCGCGCAGCTCGTCGGTGGTGTCGCCCATGGCCGAGACCACGACGACGACGTCGTGGCCCGCCTTGCGGGTGTTGACGATGCGCTGCGCCACGCGCTTGATGCCCGCGGCATCAGCGACGGACGAGCCACCGTACTTCTGGACGACGATTCCCACCCCAGAAGTTTAGGCGGGGACGGGCCGATCCACGGTGCCGTGGCGGCTACGTGGACAGCTCGGTGGATGGCGGTGACGTCGCATCGAGCAGCTCGTCAGCGGCGGCGATGGTCTCGAACTCACCGGTGAACTCGTTGTCGAGCCGGTCGTGGGCGACCACCGAGAGCAGCGCGTTGAGCGCCGTGCCGGCGAGGTTGCCCCACGAGGAGACGTAGGAGAACTGCCACCACCACAGCGCCTCGGCGATCTCGCCGTCGCGGTAGTGGCGCAACCCGGTCTCGAGGTCGCTGGCGATGCTGGTCAGGTCGTCGGAGAGCTGGCTCTCCACCATCTCGGGCACGTAGGGGTCGAACACGTAGCTGTAGGTGTCGAGATTGTCGAGCATCGACGCCAGCCGCACCCGCATGTCGTCGAGGTCGGACTCGGGGCCGACGTCGGGCTGGTACTCCTGGCGGGGCTCGAAGTCGCGCTGGGCGCCCAGGCGGGCTCCCGCCAGCGAGATCTGGCTGATCTCGAGCAGCAGCAGCGAGATCGCCGGTCCGGCGTCCCCCTCCCGCGCGATCTCGCGCAGCGCCAGCAGGAAGCTGGAGAAGGAGTCGGCCATGCTCTGGGCGAAGTCCTCCGTCTCGCTGGTGATGGCCGTGTCGTCGTTCACTGGGCGCTCCGCCTTCCCGCCAGGGCTCGTCCGAGGGTGACCTCGTCGGCGTACTCCAGGTCGCCGCCGACCGGTAGCCCGCTGGCGAGCCGGGTCACCGCGAGGTCGAGGTCCTTCAACATACGGGTCAGGTAGGTGGCCGTCGCCTCACCCTCGAGGTTGGGATCGGTCGCGAGGATCAGCTCGGTGACCGTGCCGTCCGAGAGTCGCATCATCAGCTCGCGCACCCGCAGCTGCTCCGGGCCTATGCCGTCGATCGGCGAGATGGCCCCGCCGAGCACGTGGTAGCGGCCCTTGAACTCCCGCGTCCGCTCGATCGCGACGACGTCCTTGTACTCCTCCACGACGCAGAGGATGGTCTGGTCGCGCCGAGGGTCGCGGCAGATCCGGCACTGGTCGTCCTCGGAGACGTTGAAGCAGATCGAGCAGAACTTCACCTTGGCCTTGACCTCGACCAGGACCTCGGCGAGGCGGCGTACGTCGGGCTCCTCGGCCTGGAGCAGGTGGAACGCGATCCGCTGGGCGCTCTTGGGCCCCACGCCCGGCAGCCGGCCGAGCTCGTCGATGAGGTCCTGGACCACGCCTTCGTACATCTATTGCCCGCCGGAGAAGCCGAGCTGGCCGGGCTCGGCCGGGGCGGGCCGCCGAGGCCGCCCATGCCGCCCATGCCGCCCGCCAGGGGGCCAAGGGCGTCGGACGCCATCGCGTCGGCCTTGGCCTTCGCGTCGCGGTAGGCGACCACGACCATGTCGCCGAGGTCGGAGAGGCTCTCGGCGTCGTTGGCGTCGAAGCCGCCCGGCGCGAACTCGACGGACGTGAGCTCGCCGACGCCGTTGACCTTGACGGTCACCGTGTGGGAGGTGCCCTCGATCTCGGTGTCGTGGAGCCGCTGCTGGGCCTGCGCCAGCTGCTCCTGCATCTGCTGGGCCTGCTGGAGCAGTGCGTTCATGTCGAAGCCACCGGCGCCGAGCGCGTCGAAGGGGTTCTGGCCCTCGGTCATCTGGTCGCCTCTCGATCCTGGTCGGGGAATGCGGTCATGAGTGCTTGATCTCCTCGATCTTGGAAGCCCCCAGCTCGCGGGCGAGAAGATCCTCGCCCCCGAGGTTGTCGGGGTCGGCGTCGAGGTCGTCGCGACTGGCCTCCGCATCGGCGGCTGCCAACGGGTTGTCGCGCGGCACCTCGGCGCCCTGGGCCCGAGTCTGCTGGATCGCGTCCCTCGCGGCCGCCTTGGCGGCGCTCGGGTCGGGCGCCGGGTCCGAGGGCGCCGGGTCCGAGGGCGCCGGGTCCGAGGGCTCGTCGGCCGCCCAGGCGGGCGGTGAATCAGGCGCCTCCGGAGCCGGCGTGGTCTCGGCGGCCTCCGCAGCCGCCGTCGGTGGCTGGTCGGCCGCCGGCTTGGTGACGGTCGGCGCGCCCTCGGGCTGGGCGCCCGGGTCGACGATGGTCTCGATCTTCCAGTCCGCACCGACCACGTCGATCGCGGCCTGGTGGACGACCTCCGAGCAGCCACTGGACTCGAAGCTGTCGCGAGCGCCGGCGTTGGCGAAGCCGAGGGTGAGCACGTTGCCGTCGAGGCCCACCACCTGGCAGTTCTGGGTCAGGTGGATCCAGGCCATCCGGCGGCGGCTCTTGGTGGACTCGACGACGTCGGGCCACAGGCGGCGTACGTCGACCAGCGAGAGTCCGCCACCGCCGCTGGCCGCCGGCGCTGCGCGGGCCGGCGCTTGGGGGACCGGCGCGGGCTCGGCCGCCGGCACCGGCTCGGCCGCCTCGGCGACCGGCTCCGGCGCCTCCACGACGGGCTCCTGCTCGGGGACGGGAGTGCCGACCGCGGTGGGCCTGGCCGGGGCCGGTCGGTCCTGAGCGGGGGCCGGGGACTCCGCTCTGACGGGGGCAGTGATGGGGGCAGGCGCCGGCTCTGCCGCCGCGGAGGGCGTGCCCGTGATCGAGGCCCGCCGCTCGAGCCGGTCGAGCCGGGCCGCGATGCCTTGCGTGGTGTGGTCGGCGCCGGGCAGCAGAACCCGGGCGCACAGGAGCTCGAGCAGCAGCCGCGGTGCGGTGGCGCCGCGCATCTCGGTCAGCCCGGTGGCGAGGATGTCGGCGGCCCGGCTCAGGTCACCCGCTCCGAACCGCGCCGCCTGGGCGACCAGCCGCTCGCCCTGGTCCTCGGAGACGTCGATGAGGCCGCTCGCGGTCGCGCCGGGGACCGCGGCCACGATGACGAGGTCACGCAGCCGGCGCAGGAGGTCCTCGGTGAAGCGGCGCGGGTCCTGGCCGGACTCGATCACCTTGTCGACGACGCCGAAGACGGCGGCGCCGTCGCCCGCGGCGAACGCGTCGACCACCTCGTCGAGCAGCGAGTCGGGGGTGTAGCCCAGGAGGCCCGCGGCCAGCTCGTGGGTGACCCCGGCCGGGCCGGCCCCTCCGATCAGCTGGTCGAGCACCGAGAGGGAGTCACGGGCCGAGCCGCCGCCCGCGCGTACGACGAGGGGCAGCGCCGCGGTCTCGACGGTGACGCCCTCCTTGGCGGAGAGCTCGGAGAGGTAGGAGGACATCAGCCGGGGCGGGATCAGCCGGAACGGGTAGTGGTGGGTGCGCGAGCGGATGGTCGGGATGACCTTCTCCGGCTCGGTGGTCGCGAAGATGAAGCGCAGGTGCTCGGGCGGCTCCTCGACGAGCTTGAGCAACGCGTTGAAGCCCTGCGTCGAGACCATGTGGGCCTCGTCGATGATGTAGACCTTGTATTTGCTCCTGACAGGAGCGAAGAACGCCTTCTCCCGCAGGTCACGCGCGTCGTCGACGCCGCCGTGGGACGCCGCGTCGATCTCGATCACGTCGATGGAACCCGGGCCACCCCTGGCCAGGTCGCGGCAGCTGTCGCACTCGCCGCACGGGTCGGCGATCGGGGCCTTCTCGCAGTTGAGCGCCCGCGCCAGGATCCGAGCGCTCGTGGTCTTGCCGCACCCACGCGGGCCGCTGAAGAGGTAGGCGTGGTTGACGCGGTTGCCGGCCAGCGCGGCGCGCAGCGGCTCCGTGACGTGCTCCTGTCCGATGACCTCGGCGAAGGTCTCCGGCCGGTAGCGGCGGTAGAGAGCGAGAGGGGACTCCATTTCCCCTGAACCCTAGTTGGCGGCATCGACAGTCGAAAGGCGCGCCTGTGCACTCAGGCCCAGCCGTACGCGCGGAGCTGCTCCTCGCTCAGTCCGAAGGCGTGACCGACCTCGTGGCCCAACACCTTCAGGACCCGCGGTGCCACTTCGTCGACGCTGCGGCAGACGGTGAGGATCGGGATCCGGAAGAGTGTGATGACGTCCGGGAGCGATCCCGGCACCCGGCCACCGACGCGGGTGTTCGCGATACCGGTGAACAGGCCGAGCAGCAGCGTGCCCGGCGCCGCTTGGCCCGGTTCGGGCTGCTCGCGCACGACGACCGCGATGTGGGCGACCAGCTCAGCCGCCTCGTCGGGCAGCTGGTCGAGGGCGTCGCGCACCAGGTCGTCGAAGACGTCCGGCGGTACCTCGTCGGGGTTCACTCCTTGATCCTGCCCGCCAGGCCATGACAGGGCATGACAGGGCATGAAAAGGCCCCCCGCGTACCCGGCAGAGCTTGCCGACCCTTGCTGCCTTCCGGCCCTGGGGGAGTTGAGCTAGGTGCCGCCACACGGGGGGTTGCCACGAGTGTAGGTGAGCCGCCGGTGCCGCTCCAACGCGACGGAGACGATTGGGAAGCCTCCGCGACCGGCCGGTACTCTCCTCGGCGGAGGATTCGCCTAGTGGCCTATGGCGCTCGCTTGGAAAGCGGGTTGGGTTAACAGCCCTCGCGGGTTCGAATCCCGCATCCTCCGCCAGAGCGATTCGTCTGCGACCCGACCTGCCGTTTCCGCTGTCGCCCCGCAGACGAATCGCTAGCCGAGTCCGATGGCTAGCAAGATGTCGGTCCTGCGGGCAGGTGCGCCGTCCACCGGGGCCGGGTCCTCGGCCGTCGGCGCGACTCCTCCGGCGGCCACCCGGTCCAGGGTCCTGAGGCCGAGGCTGTCGACGGTGCCGAAGACGGTGTAGTCCGGCCTGAGGCTGGAGTCGCCGTACACGAGGAAGAACTGGCTCCCGTTGGTGTCGGGCCCCGCATTGGCCATGGCGACCGTCCCGCGCGCGTAGACCTTCCTGCCAGGCGCACCTTCCGGCCAGTCGGGCAGGTCGGTCGGGAGCTCGTCCTTGTAGGAGTAGCCGGGGCCGCCCTCGCCGGTGCCGCTCGGGTCGCCGCACTGCAGCACCTTGAGCGTCGTGTACGCCGTGAGCCGGTGGCACGTCGTGAAGTTGTAGAAGTGACTCCTCGCCAGGTGCAGGAAGCTCTGGACCGTGCACGGTGCCTTGGCGCGGTCCAACGACAGGACCATCGGTCCCTGGCTCGTGACGACGACGACCTTCACGATCCCCTTGTTCGGCGTCTTCTTGGGATCCGGCGGCAAGGAGACCGGCCGCGCCGGTGGCTCGTCGGGCGTCGAGGTGTAGGCGCACGGACCCTTGGTGGTCGTCGGTGTCCCGCCGGCGTCCGCCGGACCGGTGCCGACCAGCAGACCGGCCATCGCCATCGTCATCGCCACGAGCACGCGTGTCGCCCTCATCCGAACCTCCCAGAACGCTTCCCGAGCCAGCGACCACGAGCCGCGGGCCCTCCGCCTCCTGCAGCCTCCTGCTGTGGCCGGAGCCGTCAACCCGTCGAGGTCACCCGGAGCGCACGTACTCCAGCGCGGCGAGGACCCTCCGGTTGCTGGCCGAGTCGGCGTGCAGTCCCAGCTTGGTGAAGATGCTGCCGACCGCGGGCTCGACGGTCTTGATGCTGAGGTGCAGCTCCTCGCAGATCGCGGCGTTGGAGAGGCCTCGCGAGATGAGCCCGAGCACCTCGTGCTCCCGCTCGGTGAGGCCGTCGAGGTGGCCGGCCCGCCGTTCGCGGGCGATCGTCTCGGTCAGGCTGAGGTGGTCGAGGACCAGTACGGCCTGGCGGGCGAGGTCGTCGAGGAGTCGATCCTCGGCGCGGGAGAGCGGATCGGGGCGGGACACGACGAGGGCACCCACGACGTCGTCCCCGCGTCGGACGGCTCGCAGGGCCACCCAGGGGCCCGACGACAGCACGCTCAGCGGGGCCGGCGGGGGTTCGGGGCCGCTCTCCGGCCAGAGGCCCACGGCGTGCATGCCCTGCTCACCGCCGAGCCACACCTGGGCACGGGTCGCGTGCAGGGCCTCGGCCGCTGCCCGCGCCAGGCCGCCCGGCAGCTGCTGGGGATCGGCGCCGCTGCGCGAGAGCCAGCTCAACGCGGAGTACGCCGCCGCGTGCTGGCCGTGCACGATGGCCAGCCCGGCGGCGATCGGGATCAGTGGAGTGGTGAGCAGCCCCGCTCGCGGGGAGCCCGCCACGAAAAGCCCCACGACCAGTGCTAGAGCGGAGACGGACACGGCGGTGATGAGCCAGCCGAGCTGCTTGTCCGAGCGGCCGGTCCGCCAGCGGACCACCAGCACCACGATCCACAGCAGCTGGAGTCCCACGAACGAGGGGTTGGCGACCCAGTGCCAGAGCGCCGACACGACCGCCGGTGAGCTGCCGTGGAGCGGATGGGTCGCCTCGACGCCGGACGCCTCGTAGCCCACCGGCCAGCCCGCCGAGAGCAGCGTGGAGAACGTTGAGACCACGACGACGACACCGACGACGGGTCGCCACCGGGGCGACGGTGGCCGGCCGTCCGGGAAGCAGATGACCCAGACCGTGACCAGGCAGATCACGACCGGCACCAGCCAGGTGCCCGCCCACGCCCACCAGTCCACGGAGGGGCCGGCGTCCGCGTGGGCGACCTGCCGTCCCAGGAACATCACCGCCTCGACCACTCCGATCACCATCAGCAGCCGGCCCTCCAGGTGACCGGACCGCTGATGGAGGACGTAGGCGCCCACCGCCGTGCACGAGAGCGCGAGGAGGCCGTTGTGCAGGTTCGGCAACCACCAGCCCTCGGCGAGCCCCACGGTGACCAGCACCAGCACGACGCTCAGCGTCAGCAGGGGCGCCAGGCCGCGCAGCGGGGAGTGGGACACGGAGGCATCGTGGCACCGGTGGGCCCCGACGGTCAGCAGGGGAAACCCTGTTCCCCGACTCCAGGGTTAGCCCCGTGGCGGTGGGCGCGACCGGCGGCCGAGGCTCGACGGCATGACCACTTCCACTGCAACCGTGCCCGTCACGACCCGCACGACACTTGAGCAGCAGCTGCTCACGGCCTCACTCCTCGTGGCCCCCGTGGCCTACCTCGCCGCGGACACGACGTACGCCGCGCGCGGCTGGGAGGACCCCACCGCCGGGGTTCTCCATGTCCTCGCGTCGATCGCCTACGGCTTCGTCTTCCTGCGCGTCGCGGGCTGGCTCGCCCCCGCCAGCCGGCTCCGCGCGGCCATCGTCGTCGTCGGGCTCATCGGCATGGCCGGCTCGGTGGCCTACGGCTTCGACACGATCCACCTGTCGTTGGGCGACGCCCAGCTCGTCGACCAGCCCGGGGCGGCCAACCTCATCAAGCCACTGGGGCTGTTCTTCCCGCTCGCGTTCGCACTCGTGGCCGCCGCGCTGGTGCGGCTCGGCGTGCGCTGGCAGGGCGGGCTGGTCCTCCTCGCGGCAGTGGCCTGGCCGATCGGTCACGTCGGCAACATCGCACCCGTGTGCGTCGTGGTGAACGTCCTGCTGGTCCTCGGCCTCGGCACGCTGCTCTGGCAGCCGCCCACCGCGGAGCCGGCCGATTCGTCTGCGGGCTGACGTGGAGTCTGAGGCTCAGCGGCGCAGACGAATCGGCGGCGGTCAGCGCGACTCGGCGGCCACCACGGCGTTCTGGGCGGCGAGGGCGGTGTCGACGAGGCCGATGATCGTGGTCTCGAGGTAGTCCGCGGCGTCGACGGCCGTCCCGGCGCGGGCGGCGAGCCGGCGCGCCCGGCTCAGGTCGGTCGTCGCTCACTTCGCCGGGAGCGAACTTCCTGACCGACCGGTGCGCCAGCTGGAGGTCGAGCACCTCGTTGCGATGAGCGAGGGTCACGGCGCCGTCGGCGTACCGGGAGGGACGGACATGCTCAAAGTCTAGCGAATCACTAGATTTAACTGATCGCCCATCCACCGTCACGTTCGGGCGCGGTCAGGAGACTGGACGTCATGAGGCTCAGGTGGCTGGTCGGCGGACTCGCGGTCGCAGTGGTGGCGGCTGGCGCGTACTGGTTCGAGCCCTGGCGGCTGTTCACCACCCGCGAGGTGGACGAGCGACTGCCGGCCACGGCGCCGGTTTCGGCACCGGCCCCCTCAGCACCGGCGTCCGACCCAGTGGCGTCCGGTCCCACCGCATCGACGGAGCCACCCGCGCCGGCCGGCCCGGTCGACCTGGTGCGCGGGACGTTCGTCACGCACGAGCACGGGACCAGCGGCCGGGTCCGGATCGTGCGCGAGCCCGACGGGAGCCGGCTGTTGGCGATCGAGGACCTCGACACATCCGACGGGCCGGACCTGCGCGTGTGGATCACCGACGCTGAGGTGAGCGAGGACGGCTGGCGCGTCTTCGACGACGGCGCGTACGTCGACCTCGGGGAGCTCCGCGGCAACAAGGGAAACCTCGTCTACGAGCTGCCGCGGGACCTCGACCTGGCCGACTACCAGAGCGTCTCGATCTGGTGCGAGAGGTTCTCGGTCTCCTTCGGGGCGGCCGCGCTGGTGCCGGCCTGACGGCTGGCCTCGACCGCGAGCCCGTCGACGAAGTCGTTCATCTCGTGGCCGGAGTGGCCCTTCACCCACTGGAACGCCACGTCGCCGCGCTCGGCCACCAGCGTCACGAGCGGCTCCCACAGGTCGCGGTTGGCGACCGGCGTCTTCGCCGACGTGGTCCAGCCACGCGCCATCCAGCCGGCGTGCCAGCGGTCGCGGAAGCAGTTGACGACGTACGTCGAGTCCGAGACCACCAGGAGCGGACCGGAGACCGACCGGACCGCCTCGAGCGCGGCCCGGATCTCCATCCGCTGGTTGGTCGAGTCGGCCTCGTGGCCCGACGCGAACTCGGTCTTGGACAGCGCCCAGCCCCAGCCGCCGGGTCCGGGGTTGCCCCGGCACGCGCCGTCGGTGAACACCGAGCGGGCGCCGGGAGGGACGGCCATGTCGGCCGGGCGGGGGCGAGAGCGTGCCATCAGCGCGAGACAGTACGCCGTCGCCGCGCGAGCACCGGACGCAGCAGCACCGCCAGCAGCAGGACGCCGCCGCCGAGCACCCCCCACCAGACGGCGTCCTCACGGGTCGAGGCGAGCACGTCGTCCGGCTCCTCGGGCACCGAGAGCAGCTGCGGGTCGTGCTCGACGCTGCCCGCGCCGAGATCGGTACCGGACTCGTCGACGTCCATGGGCCGGGTCAACGCGTCCATCGCCTGCACCTCACCGGCGCCCACCAGGGTGTTGGGCACGTCCGCGCGACCGTTGGCGGTGGTGAGCAGCCGGCGCACCGAGGCCGCGATCGGCTCGTCGTAGGCCGACTGGAGGAGTGCCAGCACGCCGGACACCTCGGCCGCGGCGTAGGACGTCGCGGGGTCGTTGAGGAGGCACGACTCCCCGCGCAGTGAGTAGGACACCGCACCCGCGGTCGGCGCGGCGACGTCGGTCATCGAGTTCTCCATCACCCAGTTGGTCGGGTCGGGGTTGCTCGAGCCGGCCGGCGACGCGCTGACGCCGAGGACGTCGTCGTAGTCGGCGGGGTGGATGTACGGCGCGGCGTCCTCCCCGGAGCGGTGCTGCTCGAAGTCGACGGGCATGTCACTGGGCAGCTCGGTCGAGCGGTTGCCGGTGGGAGCGACCACGACCGCGCCCACGTCCCACAGCTGAGCGATCTTGGCTCGGATCTCGGGGTCGTCGGGGATCGCCAGAGACATGTTCACGATCCGGATCCCGAGGCTGGGCACCGCGGCGATCACCGCGTCGAGCCCCTGACGAACGTTCTCGACCGTGATCGGTGACTGGGTGCTGTCCGCCGCGGTCGAGGCCCCCGCCTCGTCGTAGACCTGGACGTCGTAGATCCGCGCCTCCGGCGCGATGCCGACCGGACCGCCCCCGTCGGGCCGCGCGTGACCCGCGATCAGGCCGGCCACGGCGGTGCCGTGGTAGTCGACCGGTTCGGGTGACTTGTTGCCGGCCTCGACCGGCGGGCCGGCGATGGTGATCGGCACGTTGCTCGCGACCCCCGAGTCGATGACCGCCACGGTGACCCCGGCGCCCGGCCGCACGTGGTCCTTCTTCAGCCGGGCGAGCGCGTCGTCGACACCCATCTCCTGGAGCGGGAGGCTCGGCCTGCTGGTCGCGTAGTGGGTCGGGTCCTGGGCCGGGATCGCCTGGCAGTCCGCCTCCACCCCCGCGTCGGCCGACGCGGGCGGACAGCACAGGACCGATACGGCCAGTACGGCGGCACAGACCGCTGCGGCCCTCACGACGACAGCTCCTGGCAGTCCTTCGACGACTGCGCCTCCCCCGGCTGGTTCGCGGGCGGGCACAGCGCCGCGCTCGTCGACAGGGCGACGCCCACGTCGAACAGTCCGGCCCACTCGTCGGGGACGACCGGCGCCTTCGTCAGGTCGTAGCCGAGCTTCTCCAGGGTGATCGGTCCACCGACGAGCGGGTAGGCCTTGCCCAGCGGGTCGACCACCACCATGGAGTCGCTCTCGGTCTCGTCCCAGGTGCCGACCTGCACGAAGGCGCCGTGGCCGCGGTCAAGGGTGATGTTGCGCTCGTCGTCGGGGATCTCGCCGTCCGCGCCCTGCTCGGGCGACTCGGCATCTCCGGTGGGCGACCCGGCCAGCCACACCCGCGGCACCTCGCCGGCGGTGACGTCCAGCTGTGCGCAGGGCGGCGAGTTGAGCGGCGCCAGCTCGGTGTCGGGCCAGTGCGAGGCGAGGTAGGCGGACTGGTCGTAGTCCTGCGGCGGCCCACCCTCGAGCTGCGTGGGGCCGCCCCGAAGGGTGATGTTCTGCAGCACCGCGAGCGCGAAGGTGTCGAGCGCCTGGAAGCCGCCGTCGACCACCATCGCGCCGCCCTCGCCGAGGGGGATGTAGTCGCCGACCCTGGCGCCGGGGATGGGCGAGTCCTGGGCCGGCTTCCCGAACCGGGCCACGCCGAGCCCGGCCGGGCCGATCACGCCGCCCTCGGGGAACAGCGCGAGCCACTCCTGGGGCACGCTGATCGCCGCGGCGCGCGGCCCGAGGCGGTAGTCGACCAGCAGCTGGTCGCTCTCGTCCTCCGAGATCGGGTAGCGGTAGGCGCGCTGCTCCTTGCCCTCGGCGCTGCCGGACGTGGCGATCAGCCAGTAGGCGCCGGCGTTCTGCACGACGACCGCCTGGCTGTCCGCGCGCTCGACCTTCTGATCCTCGGACACGTCGACGGCGATGCCGACGCCGTCGTCGGTGCACGCCGTCCAGCCGCTCTCGATGAACCGGTCCGGCCGTGGCAACGTCTGCGGCGCCCCGAGGATCCCGATCGGGAGCCCGGGTGTCTCCTCGTCGACGACCTCCTGGTCGACCAATGTCGCCTTGACGTCGGCGCCGAGGATCAGCTGGGCCGACGTGATGTTGATGACCGGGATCAGCTCGGGCGGGTCGTTCTCCTCGAGGATGACGTACGTCGCCGGCTGGTCCCCCCGGGTCACCACGAGCCCGACCTGGTTCCAGTCCTCCGGGGTGCGCGAGGCGAGCACCGAGGCGATCGCCGCACCCGCGACGAGCAGCACCGCGAGCGCGAGGCCGCCGACCACGGTGCGGCCCGGTCGCGACGGCTCGACCTCGCGGCCACCGGGGGCGCCGGACAGGAACGCCGTGATCAGCCGGCGACGTGAGAACGAGTAGGCCTCGACGAGGTCCTTCTTGGTCGCCATCAGTGACAGGTCGCCATCAGTTCTTGATCGCCGAGTAGATGCCGGTCGCGAGCACCACCAGCGGCAGCAGGGCGAGGAGCGACAGGGTCTCGGCGAGGTCGCCCAACCGGCCGCGCCGCAGGGAGGGGTTCCCTGGGACGAGCGAGACCGCGAGCAGGACGGCGCCCGTTGCCGCCAGGGTCACCGCCACCGTGGGCCGCCAGTCGGGGTGCATCCACAGCAGCGACACCGCGATCGAGACCAGACCGAGGATCCCCGAGCCGAGCCCGACCAGGACCTCCTGGCCGGTGCGGTACTGGCGGGTCCGGAGCATGACGACCAGGCACGACACGACGGCGAGCAGCGTGCCGGAGAGGCCGAGGCTCACCGAGAGCGGCGCGACGAGGACCAGCAGCAGCCCGACGGTCGCCGAGGTGGCGACCAGGATCTGATGAGCCACCCGGGCGTCCGCGCCGACCCGCGCCGGGTCGATCTCGCTGGGGTCGGCGGTGATGTCGGCCGCGGCGAACAGCTGGTCGACCTTGGTCCCGGTGACGCCGAGCGCCAGCCACGGGAAGACCGAGCCGGCGAGCACCACGACAGCCAGCGCCGTGGTCAGCACCACCGCCGGGTCGAACGAGCCACCCCGGGTGAGCAGGCCGGTGGCCAGGAAGATCGCGCCGACCACGACGGGTGGCAGGGCCAGGGTGCGTCCCTCGCCCAGGCCCACCACGCAGACCAGCCCGGCGACCAGCGCGCCGCCTCCCGCACAGGCGACCGGGAGTCCGAAGAAGTCGCCGTCCTGGCGCAGCACGAGCATCAGCCCGGCCAGGCTGGCGTAGACGCAGCCCATCCAGGCCACGACCACCGCGGCCTCCGCTTCGTGCTGCGCGCGGGAAAGGACGACGGCGCCCGCGACGAGCGCGACGGCGACGACGAGGGCGGCGCAGCCCGCCAGGAGGGACGTGTACTGGATCAGCAACGCGACCGCGCCGAGCGTCATGAGGAGCCCCGCCGCGACGAGGGCGGTACGCCGACCGGAGGCCGGCGCCCAGGGCTCGAGGTCGCGCTCGACCACGTCGGTCATCGCCTCGACGATGTCGTCGTAGATCCTTGGCGGCGCCTCGTCGACGCCGGCGGTGACCGTGAGCAGGCCGCCGTCCTCGATGCCTTGTGGGATCAGTCCGGACTCCGGCGCGAGCTCGCGACCCTCGCGGGTGACGACCCGGTAGCCCCCGTAGACGGTGGCGGCGTCGAGCAGGCCGACGCTGCGCGCGAGCTCGGGCACCAGCTCCGCGAGCGGCACCGAGCCGGGCAGCACCAGGTCGACCCGGCGGGTGCCTGAGGAGACGCTGACGCGGACCAGGCCGGACGTGCTGGCCGGCGCCTGACTCATGTGTGACCTCCCGAGTGGTGTCGACAGGGGACTTTACGGAGGTACCCGGAGACCCTCACGACACGGCAGAAGGACCGACGCTTCGCGCCGGTCCTCCCTGTCTGCCTGAGGCGTAGCGGGCTCAGCCGATCTGGAACGAGTTCGCGCCGCGCATGTCGGCCGAGTGGTAGTCCTGGTTGGACTGGCCGACGGTCGTCCCAGTGTCGTTGAGCAGCGTCATCATCTCGCTGATGGCGGTGTCCCACTTGCGCTTCGCGTCGACGTAGGCCGTCTGGGCGTTACCGGACCACTCGCTCTGCAGCGGAGCCAGGTCGCGCTCGAGGGTGTTCATGCGGTCGTCGATGTCCTTGACCATCTTGTAGAGATGGTCAGTGACCTCCTGGAGGCCACCGTGGTTGACGACGAGGCCGTCGAAGCCACTTCCAGTCATGTTCTTCTCTCCTTCGTCCTGGTCGTCCGGTCAGTACTGCTTCACGCCGTCGAGGCGGCTGTGGTTCTTGTTCATGTTGTCCGACTGCGCCTGGTCGGTGTTGACGTTGTCGCGCTCGGTCGTGGTCAGCGCGGCCTCGAAGTCGGTGAGTGCGCGGACGATGCGGTCCTGCTTCTCGGTCCAGGCCTGGTGGAGGCCGAAGAAGGCCTTGCCGCCCTGGCCCTGCCACTTGCCCTGGTAGCCGACGATCGTGTCGGACATCGTCCGGGAGAGCCGGTCGAAGTCGCTCTTGGCGGTGGTCACCATGCCCGCGGCCCGTGAGAGTGTCCGATCGCCTGCCTTCATCTCTGGCGTCGCCATGTCGCCTCATCCCTTTCTGTGAGCGGCATGTCGAAGCCACCCGAGTCGTGTGTGCGATGTGGTCTTTCCTGGGGTCGGATCCTGTGTGTGATCCGGACAACTGCGGGTCTACCCGTGGCGAAAACTGCTAAACCCGGAACTTGATTTCCCACAGCGCGCGGAACAGCCCGGAGGCCACCACGAGGGCCGCGATCGCACCGGCGCCGGCCAGGCCCTCGGCCACCTCGGCGCGACGCGACCACCACGCGGAGCGCCAGCCGCGGCCGGTGGCGACCGCCACCACGACGAGCAGGACGGCGAGCAGGATCCCGGCGACGCCCAGCGCGAAGCCCTGCCCGGGATCGACCACGCGCAGCAGCACGACGGCCAGCGCGGCCCAGCAGGTCAGGCCGGCGCCGCGGAGCATGGTGCGGGCCGCCGGGTGCCGATAGCTGCGCGCTGCCAGCAGCAGGGCCGCGCCCGCGAAGCCGGCCATCACACGGGCGCCGACCCGGTCGACGGGCAGGTCGGCGGTGGCGAGCAGCATCGGAGCGGACACCGCGACCACCGCCCAGATCCCCGCGGCGGAGGCGGTGACGATCCGGGAGCCGCGCGCCGCGACCTGGGCGACCGCGCCCGGCGGCACCACCGTGCGTCCGCGTCGGCCGTGCGGCCGGTCGCGGGCGGACCACGCGGTCACGGCCAGCCGTTCGAGGTCGATGAGGAACTGGTCGGGTACGTCGATCGCGATCGCGGGCACGAACCGCGCGGCCAGGGTCGCCGCGAGCAGGAGCACGCTCCAGACCACCCGCGGGTCGGCGTGCATGAGGGCTCCGGCGCCGGTCAGGAGGAACAGCCCGACGCCCACGACGATCCAGACGCGGAGCGCCTCGTCACCCTGGACGTCAAGGGCGCGCGCGACGCCGGCCGCGACCGCCGCCACCAGGGCGGCGACACCGACGACGGTCGGCAGCCGTTCCGGCTCCGGCGCCCAGACCACCGCGAACGCCGCGGCGGCCGCGAACGCGGGCGCGGCCACCATCCGGTGCGCGCTGAGCCGCCCGATCGGCAGCACCCCGAGGAACGCCGAGAAGCCGAGCAGTCCGACGGTCAGCCGGCCCTCGTCGCTGTCCAGCCCGCCGACCCGTGACCCGAACCACCCGGCCAGCGCCGCGACGGCGACCGCGACGGCGAACCAGGTGACCGAGAAGGCGCCGGGCGGGGCCGCTGCCGCCTCCATCTCGACCACGTCGCCCGCGTGCCGGCGTACGGCGCCGCCCGCCGCGAGCACGTCGCCGCTGCGGATGCCGAGGTCGGCCAGCGACGACTCCGCGACCAGGACGGTCCCCAGCCGGGTGTGCAGGGTGGGGGCGAACTGGAGGCCGGCCTTGGCGGCGTACTCGCGGGCCACGTCGTCGACCGACGCTTCGGGCGGTACGACGAGGTCGAGGGCACCCGCAGGGCCGTGCACGGTCAGCGCCACGGTGCTGTGGGCCAGCCGCCTGCCGCCCTCCATGCTCACCACCTGCTCACCACCTGCTCACCACCACAACGCCTTCATCCGCCGAGCCGGACCAGCCCACCCCGAAGTCGGTGGGCCCTTGGGAGAGTAGTTCCCCCGTTCGGGGGCACACCTATCATCGACGGGTCGAATCGGGTCGGTGACGAGGAGTTCAGTGACGACGACGGACAGGTCGGCGCCGCGCGTCGCGCCGTCGCCGGGCGGCGGTCTCACTCCGGCGCTGTCGGCCACCGGGTCGTCCACGCAGACCTCCGGGTCCGGCGCCAGCACGCTGAGGGGCGGCCGGCCGTCCGAGCCGGAGCTCCCCCAGGGGCAGCTCCAGCTGCAGCCGCCGCCGCAGATCGAGGACGCCGAGGGCGCCAGCGGCGTGCTGATGAACGCGATCCCGATGCTGGGCTCGCTCGGCTCGATCGTCCTGGTCGCGACGATGAGCGGCTCCAGCACCGGTGGCCGCCAGTACATCGCGGCGGGCATGTTCCTGTTCGCCACCCTCGGCTTCGTCGTGGTGC
>CAVWYA010000009.1:0-252726 GCA_963759065.1 uncultured Actinomycetota bacterium
GCGCCACTGGGAGGCGGACGTCGTCCTGCGGGACGGCAAGACCGCGCACGTCCGGCCGATCCGGTCCGAGGACGCTGCGTTGCTGGTCGAGTTCTACGAGCGGGTCTCGGACCGGTCGAAGTACTACCGGTTCTTCTCGCCGATGCCGCACCTGTCCGACCGCGACGTCGCCCGGTTCACCCAGGTCGACCACGACCAGCGGGTGGCGTTCGTGATGACGTTGCAGGGCCAGATGATCGCCGTCGGCCGGTACGACGTCGTGGCGCCCGGCGAGGCCGAGGTCGCCTTCCTCGTGGAGGACCAGCACCAGGGCCGCGGGATCGCCCAGATCCTGCTGGAGCACCTGGCGCAGGCCGCCCGAGAGCGGGGCGTCGAGCGGTTCGTGGCCGAGGTGCTCCCGGACAACCAGCGCATGATCCAGACCTTCCGCGACGCCGGCTACCGCGTCGTCAGCGCGTACGACGAGGGCGTGCTCCAGCTGGAGTTCCCGATCGAGCCGACCGACACCGCGATCGGGATCATGCAGGGCCGCGAGCACGTCGCCGAGGCCGCCTCGATCCACCGCTTCTTCAACCCCACGTCGGTGGCCGTGATCGGCGCCAGCCGCCGCCAGGACACCATCGGCCAGGCGCTGGTCCGCAACCTGGTGACCGGCGACTTCACCGGCCGCGTCTACGCCGTCAACCCCAGCGCCCGGGCAGTCTCCGGACTGCCGACGTACACGAGCGTCACCGACATCCAGGACGACGTCGACGTCGCGATCGTCGCGGTGCCGGCCGAGTCGGTGGAGGACGTCGTGCTCGACTGCGCCGCGAAGGGCGTGCACGGGCTGGTCGTGATCTCGTCGGGCTTCGCCGAGACCGGCGAGGAGGGGCGGCAGCGGCAGCGCCGACTGGTCGGGCTCTCCCGGTCGTACGGCGTGCGGCTGATCGGCCCCAACGCGCTGGGCATCATCAACACCCACCCGGACGTGTCCATCAACGCGTCGCTGGCCGCCCTGATGCCACCGCGGGGCCGGGCCGGGTTCTTCTGCCAGTCGGGGGCGCTCGGGTCGGCGATCCTCGAGAAGGTCCGCAACCGTGGCCTCGGGCTCTCGACGTTCGTCAGCGCCGGCAACCGCGCCGACGTGTCCGGCAACGACCTCCTGCAGTACTGGGAGGAGGACGAGTCGACCGAGGTCGTGATGATGTACCTCGAGTCGATCGGAAACCCGCGCAAGTTCTCCCGGATCGCCCGCCGGGTCTCGCTGCGCAAGCCGATCATCGCCGTGCGCTCCGGCCGCACCACCCAGGGCGTCCCGATGGGCCACGCGGTCCGCAAGATCGCGGCGCCGCCGCAGGCCGTGGACGCGATGTTCCGGCAGGCCGGGGTGATCCAGGTGGACACCCTCGAGGACATGTTCGACGTCGCCCAGCTCGCGGCGCACCAGCCGCTGCCGCGCGGCCGCCGGGTCGCGATCGTCGGCAACTCCGACGCGCTGGGGCTGCTCGCGGCGGACGCCGCCGTCCGCGGTCGGTCTCGTGGTCAACCGGCAGGTCGCGCTGAGCGCCGAGCCCTCACCCGAGGACTTCGAGGACGCGCTCGACGACGCGATCGACGACCCGGACGTCGACGCGGTGGTCGTGGTCTACATCCCGCCGCTCAACGTGGCCGGCGAGCAGATCGCCAACGTGCTGGCCGCCGTGGGGGAGCAGTCCGACAAGCCGCTGGTCTCGACCTTCCTCGGCGCCTCCGGTATCCCGGAGCTGCTCCGAGTGCCCGACGTGGCCGGCTCCACCGCCGGCCGCGGCTCGGTGCCGTCCTACCCGGCGGTCGAGGCCGCCGTTCGCGCGCTGGCGCGCGTGGTCGAGTACGCCGTGTGGCTGCGCACCCCGGACGGCGCGGCGCCCGACGCCGGCGCGGTCGACCCGGCCGCGGCCCAGCAGGTGATCGGCCGGGCGCTCGCGGCGGAGCCGGACGGCGTCGACCTCGACGTCCGAGGCGCTGACCGAGCTCCTGGCGGCGTACGGGATCGAGCTCCTGGAGGCGCGGCCGGTCACGACGCTGCGCGAGGCCCAGAAGGCCGGCCGCGAGCTGGGCTGGAACGTGATCCTCAAGGCGACCGCCGAGCGGGTGCGCGAACGACCGGACCTCGCCCACGTGTGGCGCAACATCGACACATCCGCCGAGATGCGCGACGCCTGGGAGAACCTGCTCGAGGTCGTCGGCGAGCCCGACCGGGCCGGCTACGTCGTCCAGAAGAACGCGCCGCCCGGCGTACCGGTCGCGATCCGGAGCCTGGAGGACCCGCTCTTCGGGCCGGTCGTCTCGTTCGGCATCTCGGGACCGATCATCGAGCTGCTCGTCCGACGTGTCCTACCGGATCCCGCCGATCTTCCAGCACGACGCGGCGTCCATGGTGCGCGAGATCCGGTCCTCGCCGATGCTGTTCGGCTACCGGGGCAGCGAGGTCGTCGACATCGACGAGGTGGAGCGGCTGATCCAGCGCGTCGCCCAGCTGCAGAACGACCTGCCCCAGGTCCGCTCGCTCGAGCTCTCCTGGTGCTCGCGGGTGCGCACGGTGCCACCGTGCTGACCGCCGCGGCCAGGGTCGAGCCGGTCATCGACCCGCGCTCCGACTGGTTCGTACGCCGGATGCCGGACGTCCCCGGCGACACGATCCCAAGCTGATCTCGCCAGCGTCGTGCGAGACTCCACACCATGCCTCTCCGCACCACCGACGACCAGGACCGCAGCCTCGAGCTGCGGGACGCGATCGACCACACCGGCTACTACCCCGACGTGGTCATCGACAGCGTGTCCGCCGCCGTCTCGGGCGAGCGGGTGGTGTCGTTCTACGTCCACCACGAGCCGACCTTCGACCGCGACGAGGTGCGCCGCCACCTGTCGGTCATGGTGCTCACGCCGAGCCGGCTGATCATCGTGCACACCGACGAGCACGCCGGCGACGACCTGCTGCCCGAGCCGTACACGTCGACGTCCTCCGAGGCGATCCGGCTCAGCTCGGTGACCTCCGTCGTGGTGACCCGCATGGTCGCCAACCCGACCAAGGGGCCGACCACGCCGGCCGAGGCCGTCATCACGCTCGGCTGGGGCGGGGTCAGCCGGGTCGACCTGGAGCCGGCCGGCTGCGACGACCCGCAGTGCGAGGCCGACCACGGCTACACCGGCGTGCTCGCCTCCGACGACTTCTCGCTGCGGGTCTCGGCCGCGGCGGACGGCCAGGACGCGGTCCCGCGCCTGCTGTCGTTCGCCGAGCAGCTCTCGGCGCGGACCCACTCAGGGTGACGAGCGGCTTTCGTCGAGCCCGCGTACGGCCACCGCGGGCTGGGTGACGTCGTCCCCGCGATCGGCCGCGCCCTCGGCAGCGACGTGCTCGCGGCACCGACCGGGCTGGTGCTGCCCGACGCGCCGGCGTACGTGCTGTTCCTCGTCGACGGGCTCGGCTCGCGGCTGCTGGACCGGTACGCGGCCACCGCGCCGTACCTCTCCTCGCTGCTCGCCGACTCCGCGCCCGGCACCGCCGGGGTGCCGTCGACGACCGCGACGAGCCTGACCTCGCTCGGCACAGGGTTGACCCCCGGCACGCACGGCCTGGTCGGGTTCACCAGCCGGGTGCCCGGCACGGACCGGCTCCTGAACGCGCTGTTCTGGGACAAGTCGGTGGACCCGCTGGAGTGGCAGCCGCACCCGACCGCCTTCTCCCGGCTCACCGATGACGGCGTGCGTGTGGACGTGGTCAACAAGCGCGAGTTCGACCGCAGCGGGCTGACCATCGCCGCCCAGCGCGGCGCGGGTTACATCGGCGCCGACCGGATCGGCGAGCGGATCGCCGGGGCGGTCACCGGGTCCACGCACCGCCCCTCGTTGACCTACCTCTACGACGGCGACCTCGACTGGACCGGCCACAGGTACGGCGTCGACTCACCGCAGTGGCTCCAGCAGCTCGCCGCCATCGACGCCGAGGCGGTGCAGCTGCGCGAGGCGCTCCCCGACGAGGTTCGCCTGGTCGTGGTCGCGGACCACGGCATGGTCGACTCGACGCCGACCAGCCGGCTCGACATCGACCAGCACGACGCAGCTCCGCGACGGGCTCGTGCTGCTCGGCGGCGAGGCGCGGTTCCGGCACCTCTACTGCGCGGACGGCGCGGCGTCGTCGGTCGCCGGCTGCTGGGCCGAGGTGCTGGGGGACCGCGCCGAGGTGCTGCTCCAGGAGGAGGCCATCGCCCGCGGCTGGTTCGGCCCCGTCACCGAGCTCGTCCTCCCGCGGCTCGGCGACGTGATGGTCGCCGCCCGCGGTGAGCTGGCGATGTTCTCGAGCAAGGACTTCAGCTACGAGATGAGCCTGGTCGGCCTGCACGGGTCGCTGACCTCGGACGAGATGCTGATCCCCATCCTGGTCGGGTAGGGCCGTCGGCAGTTTCACCGGGTACCCGGTGAAACTGGCCCTGGCCGGATGGAGTTCCATCCGACCAGCGGCAGTTTCGTACAGGCAGGCAGCTATTCGGGCTCGTTGCCCTGGTCTCCGCCGACGCGGTACGACGACTCCACCCCGGTGTACATCAGGTGGGCGACCAGCCCCTCCGCGGCGTGGGTCAGGTTGTGGCAGTGGTCCATCCAGATGCCGGGGTTGTCGGCCACGAAGGCGATCTCGTAGGTCTCGCCATCCTTGACCTCCAGCGAGTCCACCCACCACGGACTGCCGCTGAACGGCTCACCGTCGCGGGAGAGCACGACCGCGTGGTGGCCATGCAGGTGCATCGGATGGTTGTCGCCGCTGCTGTTGTGGATCTCGAAGACGACGACGTCGCCCCCGCTGACCATGAACATCGGGATGTCGGGGAAGAGATGCCCGTTGATGGACCACCACAGGCCGGGACGGCCGTCCAGGAATCCCGGTCGCTTGCCGATCCGGTAGTCGAAGTGCCGGTCCGGCTCGCTGGGATCGAAACCGATCTCGGCCGGCTCGCCGTAGGTCAGGAGGTCCACGGACTCCTTCGGTGCCCGCGGCTCGTCGCCCCCGCTAGGATCGTCGCCGAGCACGAAGGCGGTGGAGCCCCCGAAGTCGACCCGGACCCCGCCCTCGGGCACCACGAAGCCCAGGTCGACGCGGCCGCCGGCGGGCACGGCGTACTTCTCGCCGTCGATGTCGCCGGGCTGGTTCACGTCCCTGCCGTCGACGGCGAGCACCTGGTACGGCGCCCCGGTCACCCAGAGCGTCGCCAGCCCGTTGTCGGTGTTCACGACGCGGAGCCGCACGGCCTGACCGGGCTCGGCCGGCACGGTGGTCGTCCCCTCCTCGCCGTTGAGCGTCGCGCCCTGGGAGTAGCGGTGCAGCACGGCGAGCTCCTCCTGGACCTCCGGATCGGGGTCAGCCGGAAGGACCACCAGCGCGCCCAGCAGGCCCCGGCGCACCTGCTCGTGGGAGACCTGGTGGGAGTGGTACCAGTAGGTGCCGGCGTCCTCGGCGACGAAGCGGTAGACGTGCTGCTCGCCCTCCGGCACCGCGTCCTGGGTGACGCCGGCGACGCCGTCCTCGGCGTTCGGGACGTCGACCCCGTGCCAGTGCAGGGTGATGCCGTCGTCGACGTTGTCGTTGACCAGGGTCACCTCGACCAGGTCGCCGACCGAGGCTTCCACGGTCGGTCCCGGTGAGGTGCCGTTGACGGTGTAGTGGTCGTCCTCGACGCGGACGGTCAGGGTCTCGCGTACGTCGGCGGGCCGGTCAGCATCCTCGACCAGATCCTTGACCGGCGTGCCGTGACCCATGCCGTGGTGCTCGTCCGTCGGGCCGCCGCCCCAGTCGACGTACCCCATCTCCGCCACGTCGTAGCTGTCCGGCAGCCGGCTGGACTGCCACATCCAGCCCAGGGGGAGCAGGATCGCGAGCGTGGCCGTGACGGCCAGCAGCACCCGCCGGCGGGTGCGCACGAAGGCCCACGTCCTCGCGCGCAGGTCGGGCCAGCGAGTGCTCGAGGTCACCCGTCAGGCGGCCACAGGCGCTTGGGCGGGCGCACCCATGGCCGCCGAGGCACGCTGCCCGGCCATGATCGCGATGCCCATCAGCACCAGTGCGTTGATGCCGTGCAGCGCCCCGAAGCCGGAGCCGACCTCGCGGGAGAGCGCGGGCAGCACGAAGACCTGCAGGATCACGAGGCCGACGATGGTCGCGGCCAGCGTGATGCCCTGGGGGACCTTGGCGAAGAAGGACACGATCAGCAGCACCAGCGAGCACAACGGGATCAGGATCAGGCCGTTGAAGAACATGTGGATGGCGAAGCCCGCCTCGGCGCTGCCGATGGACTCGCAGTCCTCGGTGCAGTCGAGGAACTCCTCGTCGACGACGCCGCCGTCGGTGATGAAGTTGCTCACGCCGAAGAACCCCCACGCGATCGCACCTGCTTGGACGACGACGAGCACGGCGATGGTGATCGCCAGGAATCGGTAGGCCTTCACGGTTTCCCCCTCTGTGGTCGGTCGTCGTCACCTTCCACCGCGAGGATCGGCCGTGTGAAATGGCCTATTGGGGTGGCCCTGGAATGGTCAGCCGAACGGCAGCGGCTCGGCCCCGAGGGCGACGGCATGGGCACGGGCCGCGGTCATCCGGCGGCGGTGGTGCTGGCGGCAGAGGACCTCGTAGGAGACCTCGGGGGCGGCCTCCTGGCTGCCCGCCTGCTCCACGTCGCCGACCACGATCACCTCGCCCTCGACGATCATCACGCCGTCCTCGGTGCGCGCGTTGTGGGTGGCGCGCCGGCCACACCAGCAGAGGGCCTCGACCTGGAGGACGTGGGTGTGGTCGGCGAGCTCGACGAGCCGGGCGCTGCCCGGGAACAGCTCGCTGCGGAAGTCGGTGAGGATCCCGAAAGCGAAGACGTCGAGCTGCAGCTCGTCGACGACCTTGGCCAGCTGGTCGACCTGGTCCCGGGTGTAGAACTGCGCCTCGTCACAGACGAGGTAGTCGACGCGCGCCCCGCGGGTGAGCTCGTCGACCACGTAGCGCCAGAAGTGGAAGTCGGGGTCGACCTCGATCGCGTCGTGCTGGAGCCCGAGCCGGCTCGACAGCATCGCGGTCCCCGCGCGGTCGCGGCTGGTGAAGATGCGGCCGACCAGGCCGCGCTGGGCCCGGTTGTGGTTGGTCTGGAGAGCCAGCGTGCTCTTGCCGGAGTCCATGGTCCCGGTGAAGAACTGGAGCTCGGCCACGCGCACACCCTAATGAGCGGTACGCCGGTCAGGGATGGAGGCGCGACCCTTTCACGGTCTTGTCGACGCCGTTCTTCGGGCCGTGCACCGCGATCCCGACCAGGTCGAGGTCGTCGCGGGCCACCCGGCGTACGACTGCCCGGTTGGCGAGGTCGTTGCCTGTGGAGAACATCTCCCGCGTGTAGATGCTCATCGGCAGGCCACGGCCGAGCGCCTTGGCGTGGGCGCCCTTGATGGTGGCGGCGTCCGCCTCCAGGACCACGACGGGCTGTCCGAGCAGGGGGAGGTACTCGGTCCCGTCGGCGTCCTCGTAGCGCTTGCCGATCAGCTGGGGGTGCTCGGCGGCGATCCCGCTGACCAGGAACGCCGTCACGTTGAGCCGCTGCCAGGTCGCGAGGTCGTCGCGCACCAGGACTGCGATCTTCGTGTCGAAGCGGATGGGTTCGTCCATGCCTCCAGCCTGGTCGCCCGGGATCGGGGCGTCTTGTACGTTCCTGACATGGAGCTGGTCCGCGCCTGGCGACCGGACGTGCCGGGGCTCTCGGAGGTGCTGCACGCCCACTTCACCGAGCACGCCTACCCGGCGCACGTCCACGCGGAGTGGACCGTGCTGCTGGTCGACGCGGGCGGCGTGGACTACACGTTGGGCCGTCAGCGGCAGCAGGCGGTGACCGACCGGGTCACGGTGCTGCCGCCGTACGTCCCCCACGACGGGCGCTCCGCGTCGCCCGGCGGATTCGACAAGCGGGTGCTGTACGTCGACGAGCGCTGGCTTCCGGAGTCCCTGGTCGGGGCGGCGGTCCGGAGCCCGTCGCTCGCCGACCCCGAGCTGGCCCGCGCGGTCGCAGCCGTGCACCGAGCCCTCGACGATCCGCTCGAGGCGGAGAGCCGACTGGCCCTGGTCACCGAGCGGATCGCCCGGCACCTCTGCCCAGCGGAGTCGGGACGGCCGGAGCGCGACCCCGGGCTGGCCCGCCTGGTCCGAGCCCGGCTGGACGAGGACGGGCCGACCCTCGAAGCGCTGGCCCGCGAGCTCGGGACCCACCCGTCGCACCTGGTCCGGGCCTTCGGCCGGGAGTACGGCCTGCCGCCGCACAGGTACGTCGTCACCCGCCGCCTCGACCGGGCTCGCCGCCTGCTGCTGGACGGGATGCCGATCGCCGAGGTCGCCGCGGTGACCGGCTTCCACGACCAGTCCCACCTGACCCGCCACTTCCGGGCGCTGCTCGGCACCACGCCCGGCGCGTTCAGGAGCGCCGCCTGAACCCGTCGCTGGTTGAGGAGCTTGCGCAGCAAGCGCCTCGAAACCTCTGAAGCCCGCGCTGGGAGCCGACCCTGCGGACATCTCGACAGGCTCGATGAGCGGCGGTCGAGTCACAGCCGCGGCTCGCGAGGTTTCGAGACGGTCGCAGAGCGACCTCCTCAACCACCGGTGGTGGACGGAATGCAGGATGGAAGAGTGACTTCACCGCTCATCTCCGTGGCCGAGCTCCACGCGAGCCTGCCGTACGTGACGGTCCTCGATGTGCGCTACCAGACCGGTGGCGCGTCCGGGCCGGGGGAGTACTCCCTCGGACACGTGCCCGGCGCGGTGTACGTCGACGTCGACACCGAGCTGGCGGCCGCGCCCGGCGCCGGGGGCGGCACCCGCTGCCGACGACCGAGTCCTTCGAGGCGGCGATGCGCCGCGCCGGGGTGCGACAGGACCGGCCGGTGGTCGTCTACGACGACTGGGGTGGCCGGGCTGCGGGCCGTGCCTGGTGGCTGCTCCGCTTCCACGGCCTGCACGACGTCCGCGTGCTCGACGGTGGGTGGACGGCGTGGGTCGCGGACGGCGGCGAGGTCGAGCGAGGCGTGCGCATCAACGTCGAGGCCGGCGACTTCACCGCCCGACCCGGGCAGCTGCCCGTGGTCGAGGCCGACCGCGTGCTCGACGTACCGGTGCTGGTCGACGCCAGGGCGCCCGAGCGCTACCGCGGCGAGACCGAGCCCATCGACCCGGTGGCCGGCCACATCCCGGGCGCGGTCAACGTGCCGACCGGCGCCAACCTCGCCGTGGACGGCCGGTTCCGAAGCCCCGAGCAGCTCCGCGCGCTCTACGAGGCGGCGGGGGTCCCGACCGACGGCTCGCAGGAGGTGGCCGTCTACTGCGGCTCGGGAGTGACGGCCATCCACGACCTGATCGCCCTCGAGGTCCTCGGTGTGCGCGCCACCCTCTACCCGGGCTCCTGGTCCGGCTGGATCACCGACCCGGAGCGGCCGGTCGACTCGGGCTAGCGCCTGCTAGGAAGGGCTCGTGCAGACCACCCAGATCCGCCTGGCCGCCCGTCCCGACGGCGAGCCCACGGCCTCGGACTTCGAGACGGTCACCGTCGACCTCCCACCGCTCGAGGACGGACAGGTGCTGCTGGGCGTCCGCTACCTCTCGCTGGACCCCTACATGCGCGGCCGGATGAGCGAGGCGGAGTCGTACGCCGACCCGCTCGCGGTCGGCGACGTGATGCTCGGGGGCACCGTCTGCGAGGTGCTCGAGTCGCGCTCGGACCGCCGGTCGGTCGGCGACCAGGTGCTGTCCTACTCCGGCTGGCAGACGCACGCGGTGGCCGACGCACGCCACACCCGCCCCCTGGACCCGGAGGCGGCTCCCGTGTCGACGTCGCTCGGCGTGCTGGGCATGCCCGGGTTCACGGCGTACGCCGGACTCCTCCTGCTCGGGAAGCCGCAGCCCGGCGAGACGGTCGTGGTCGCCGCCGCGACCGGTCCGGTCGGCTCCGCGGTGGGCCAGATCGCCAGGATCAAGGGCGCGCGGGCGGTCGGGATCGCCGGCGGCCCCGAGAAGTGCCGGGCGCTGATCGACGAGTTCGGGTTCGACGCGGCGGTGGACCACCGCGCACCCGACTTCCGGGACCGGCTGGCCGAGGCGGTGCCCGACGGCATCGACGTCTACTTCGAGAACGTCGGGGGAGCAGTGGCCCGCGCGGTGACGAGGCACCTCAACCTGTACGCACGGATCCCGGTCTGCGGCTTGGTCGCGGGCTACAACGCCAACTCGGCCCCCGAGGGTCCCGACCGGCTCGACGGGTTCATGCGCCGGGTGCTGACCAAGAGCCTCACCATCCGGGGCTTCATCCAGAGCGAGTTCGAGCGCGAGCACTTCCCCCAGTTCCTCGAGGAGATGTCCGCCTGGGTCAGGGACGGGCAGGTCCGCTACCGCGAGGACGTCACGGTCGGCCTCGAGAACGTCGTCGAGGCGTTCAACGGCATGCTGGCCGGCCGCAACTTCGGGAAGGTCCTGGTCCAGGTCGGCGACCGACCTGCTTGACTCGAGCGGGTGGGCGGCGTGCGCATCGAGGGCATCGGACCCGACGATCCCAGGTTCGCCGACTGGCACGCGGCGGTCGCCCGCTCCTACGCCCACGAGCGCGAGCCGGGCTGGTGGGAGTCGCTCGAGGCGGCCCGGATCTCCTTCGCCCGGCCCAGTGCCCAGAAGCGCCGGATCGCCCTGGTGGCGGACGAGGGCGGCGCCGTGGTCGGTGGCGCCGAGCTGGGGCTGCCGCTCGACGCCGACGTGGAGACGATGTCGGTCGAGCTGGGAGTGCTTCCCGAGGCACGCGGCCGAGGGGTCGGTGAGGCGCTGCTGTCCGCCGTCCGCGAGGTGGCCGCGCGCGAGGAGCGCCAGATCCTGCAGGCGGAGGTCTTCGTCCCGACCGTCCGCGCTCCCGAGGAGTGGCCCGGGGCCCGCTTCGCCGAGCGCGCCGGCCTGCGCTGCGCGACCGTCGAGCACCGCTTCCTGCTCGACGTACCCGTCGCCGACGAACGGCTGGCCGACCTCACTGCCAGGGCCGAGGCGGGTGCCCCACGGGACGACGTCATTGTCTCCTGGGTCGGCTGCTGCCCCGCGGAGCACCTCGACCAGTGGGCCCGGATGCAGACCCAGATGAACCAGGACGTGCCGACGGGGGAGCTGACGATCACCGCGCGCCAGGTCGACGCCGAGCGGATCCGGGACTCCGACCGCCGGATGGCCGAGCAGGGGTGGACCAAGGTCCGGAGCATGGCCCTGGACGGCGACGGCACCGGTCGCGGCTACACCGAGCTGTTCGTCTCCGAGCACGACCCGGAGGTCGTGGTCCAGGACGACACCTGGGTCGACGAGTCGCACCGCGGGCGACGGCTCGGGATGCGGCTCAAACTGGCCAACCTGCGCCAGCTGCAGGACCACGACGGTGGAGCCCTGCTCGGGAGCCGTCGCAGCGTGCAGACCTACTGCGAGCAGGACAACACGGCCATGCGCAGGATCAACACCGAGATCGGGTTCCGCGAGGTCGACTCGCTGCGCGGCTACGAGGGCCGGGTCACCAGTGGATCCCCTTGAACACCTTCGCCAGCATGATCTGCTCGGTCTCGCGGGTGCCGGTGGAGCCCTGCTCGCCCTGAGTCTTTCCTTGGGCAGCGGCCGAGTCGGGGAAGACGTGGTAGGCCATGTTGAGCACCCGGAACGCCAGCTTCGGGGCGACTGTGTGCGCGACCGCGCCCACGTTGCCGAGCATCGTGTTGATCTCGTGGGGGCGCTCGACCATCGCCTTGATCACGAGGTCTGCCGCCTGCGCGGGTGAGATGGTCGGGAACTTGTCGTAGATCTTGGTCGGCGCGATCATCGGCGTCCGCACCAGCGGCATGTGGATGCCGGTGAAGGTGATGCCGTCGCCCACCAGCTCCGACGAGACGACGTTGGACCACGAGTCGAGGGCGGCCTTCGAGGCGACGTACGCCGAGAACCGCGGCGGGTTGGTCTGTACGCCGATGGAGCTGATGTTGACCACGTGGCCGCGCTTCTGCTGGCGCATCGTCGGGATCAGCCCCATGATCAGCCGGATCGCGCCGAAGTAGTTGAGCTGCATCGTGCGCTCGAAGTCGTGGAACCGGTCGTGCGACAGCTTGATCGACCGGCGGATCGAGCGTCCGGCGTTGTTGACGACGAAGTCGATCGCCGGCAGCTCGGCGGTCATCTCCTTGCACAGCGTGTCGATCGCGTCGAGGTCGGAGAGGTCGCACGGGAAGACGTGGGCCGTCCCGCCGCGCCGCTCGATCGCAGCCCGGGTCTCCTCGAGCTTGTCCTTGCCGCGCGCGACCAGCACCGGGATGCCGCCGCACTGGGCCACCTTGAGCGCGGTGACCTGGCCGATGCCCGAGGAGGCGCCGGTGATGACGACGTACTTGCCCTTGAGCGCGTCGCGGTTGCGGGAGTCGCGGCCGGTGGCCTCGTCGAGGTTCTCCTCCCAGTAGCCCCACAGCGTCCGCGCGTACCCCTCGAGGTCAGGCACGGCGATTCCGGAGCCGGCCAGCGCCTTCTCGGTGCGCCGGGAGTCGAAGGTCGAGGTGAACGACGTGTGGGCCAGCACCTCGGCCGGCACCCCCAGGCGCCCGACGGTCAGGTCGAGCACCGCCTGCGCCGGCGCGGTCCTGATGACGCCGTTGATGAGGGTCGAGGGGCGCAGGGCGCGGGGGAGCAGACCGAGCGCCCCCGTGTTGCTCCGGTCGATCGGCGTGGCGAACGTGGGCGCCCCGGCGGCCTTGCAGAACGCGTTGAGCATGTCGACGACCGGCTGCGGGTCGGGGTTGACCAGGTGGAAGGCCTCGCCGTCGCGGTCGGGCAGGTGGCCGAGGTGGTCCATCGCCTTCGCGACGTAGTCGACCGGCACGACGTTGGTGTCGCCGAGGTCGACGCCGACCAGCGGCAGCCAGCCCGGCAGGTTGTCCCGCATCCGCTTCAGGAGGGGGAACAGGTAGTAGGGGCCGTCGACCTTGTCCATCGCGCCGGTCTCCGAGTGGCCGACCACGATCGCGGGCCGGTAGACCCGCCACGGGACGGTCGCCTCGGTGCGCACGATCCGCTCCGACTCGTACTTCGTCCGGTGGTACGGCGAGGGCAGGTGCTGGCCCTCGTCGAACATCGACTCGTCGAAGGTCCCGTGGAAGTCTCCGGCCGCGGCCACCGACGACACCTGGTGGAACCTGCCCACCTGGAGCGCGTCGGCCAGCTCGAGGGCGTGTCGGGTGCCGCCGACGTTCAGCTTCTCGTTGGTCTCGTCGTCGGCGGTCATGTCGTAGATCGCGGCGAGGTGGAAGAAGTGGTCGATGCCCTCGCGGTGCCCACCGATCCAGTCGTCGTCCACGCCGAGACGGTCCGCCGCCAGGTCGCCGATCACGGGGACCACCCGGTCGGAGCCCCACGACTGGATGAGGGACTCCATGCGCTCGATCGACGAGGCGCGGCAGAGGACGAAGATCGTGCCGTCGCGGTGGTCGACCAGCTCCTGGACGAGGTGCCGGCCGATGAACCCCGTCGCGCCGGTCACGAAGTACGCCATGGGCCGGAGGTTACCGGCTGGTCACCAGTGCGGACAGGGCGACGGAATCAGGATCACTCCGGCTTGTCGCCGAACATGATCTCGTCCCAGCTCGGGACGGACGCACGGCCACGGGTCTTCTTGACGGGGCGGCGTGGGGGCTCCGGCGCGGGGTCCTCGTCGAGGGCTTCCGCGTCGGCGGCCTCCTCGACCAGCTCGCGCTCTTCGTCGGCCAGATCGACGTCGGGCTGCTGGATGTCGAGGAAGGCCTCGATCGGCTCGTCGCTGATGCCGAGCACGTCGTCGCCCAGCGTGAGCTGGTCGTCGTCGGCGGGGACGGCCGCGAGTCGGCGTACGCCGGGCTCGGGCTCCTCCTCGGCGACCGGCTCGGGGACGTCTCCGACCAGCCAGCGGGCCTCGTCGTTCTCGAGCACCACGAAGTTGCCGGGCTGGTCGAACGTGAGCTCCGCGAGCCCCTCGCGGCCCTGGATGGAGAACCGGCCGGTCAGCGCCCAGCGGCCGTCCTCGCGGCGCCAGGCGTCCCAGGCGACGACCTCGGGGTCGACGTTGCGCTCGTGCAGGTGGCCGGTGATCGCCTCGCCGAGGGTGCGGGCGCCGTGCGGCGCCTCGCTCGAGGGCCGGCGGATGGAGGACCGCTGGGCGCGCTCGGCGACGTGCTCGCGCTCGGCGAGCACGGGGGCGGCGTAGGGCATGACCTTCTCGACGGTGGTCTTCGCGGCGGCAGCTACAGACTCCGGGGTCTCCCCGGCCCGGATCCTGGCCTGGATGTCGCGGGGTCGAAGCATGCTGTCCATCTTGGTCTCCACCTTGGGCACCGGTTTCTCGGATCGGGTCTCGGGCAGTACGCCGAGGGCAGCCCTCAGCCGGGCGTCGATCTCGACGGTGAACTCGGGTCCGGTCGGGTCGTGCGGGTCGGCCAGCCGGAGCCGGCGTCCGTCCGGGGTCACTCCGAGCAGCGTGAGGTAGCGACCGGTCGGGCTGTCAGGGCGCGCGACGACCGGCGGTGTGCTGGGGTTGCGCTCTGGTGCCGACATGCGTGTGGGTGGCCTCGTCGTGGTCCTCTGTCCGGATGGCGCGAGCCTACGTCAGGCGGCTGCGTCGGAGGGGGACCGTGAGCGTGCGCCACGCCGTGGATCCCGCGTGATGGACCTCGCATCAGCGCTCCCTCCGGTGGCGGTCAGCCAGCAACGTCGGAGGGGGCTCTCGGGGCGTGGTGAGGTTGCCTGCTGACCGCCGGGCCGGCGCCGGCCCGGGTGGCGGTCAGCCAGCAACGTCGGAAGGGGCTCTCGGGGCGTGGTGAGGTTGCCTGCTGACCGCCGGGCCGGCGCCGGCCCGGGTGGCGGTCAGCCAGCAACGTCGGAGGGGGCTCTCGGGGCGTGGTGAGGTTGCCTGCTGACCGCCGGGCCGGCGCCGGCCCGGGTGGCGGTCAGCCAGCAACGTCGGAGGGGGCTGCGGGGGCATGCCGAGGTTGCCTGCTGACCGCCGCGGCGTCAGTCAGTCGCCGAGCACCCGCCGCAGGTAGGTGTTGGCGAAGACCCGCTGGGGGTCGAGCCGGTCGCGCATCGCGAGGAACTCCTCGAACCGCGGGTACGCCGGGGCGAGGTCGGCCGCGCTGCGCGTGTGCACCTTGCCCCAGTGCGGGCGTCCGTCGTGGGCGCGCAGGATCGGCTCCATCAGCGCGAAGTAGTCGCGGTGCTCGGCGTCGCGGTGGGTGTGGAAGGCGAGGTAGAAGGAGTCCCTGCCGCTCGCTGTCGACAGGGGGACGTCGTCGGCGGGGGACACCCGGATCTCGACGGGGAAGCTGATCCGCAGGTCGGAGCCGTCGAGCGCCCGACGGCACTCGCGGAGCGCCTCGAGGCCGGCCGCGCGCGGGAGGGCGTACTCCATCTCGCGGAAGACCACCCGCCGCGTCGCGGTGAAGACCCGGTGGGGCACGTCGGAGTAGGTGCGCGCGCTGAGCAGCGACGCGCTCATCCGGTTCATCCGTGGGATGACGCCGGGGACCCGGTTGGCACCGGCGGTGAGCACGCCGAACGCGGTGTTCTGGAGGAACTCGTCGTCGAACCACGCCCGGCGACGGGACAGCGGCCTGGCGGCGGAGAGGTCCGTGCCGCGGCGGATGTTGCGCTTGGTGAGCATCCGGTCGGTGTGGGGGAACCAGTACATGTCGACGTGGTCGGCGGCCGTGGTCAGGTCGTCGAAGCCGTCCAGCGCCTCGTCCCACGACATCGGCTGCTCCTGCGCCTCCAGCACGAAGACCGGCTCGACGCGGAAGGTGATGGTGGTCAGGATGCCGAGCGCGCCCAGGCCGACCCGGGCCATGTCGAGGACGTCGGCGTTCTCCTCCGGAGTGGCGCGGAGCAGCTCAGCGGTGCCGGTGACCAGCTCGAGCCCGACGACCTGGGCGGCGAGCCCGGCCGCGGTGCCGCCGGTCCCGTGGGTGCCGGTGGAGATCGCGCCGGCCAGCGTCTGCTCGGCGATGTCGCCCATGTTGTGCAGGCTCAGGCCCAGCCCCTCGAGCTCCGCGTTGAGCACCTTGAGCGGCGTGCCGGCCCGCGCGGTGACGGTCAGCGCGTCGTGGTCGACGGCGACGACCCCGGTGAGGCACTCGGGCCGGAGCATGGTCCCCTCGGGGCCTGAGATCGCGGTGAAGCTGTGGCCGGTGCCGACCATCTTGACCGTGCTCGCGGTCTCCAGCGCGCGGCGTACCTCCGCGACCACGTCGCCGGCGTCGGCCGGCGTGGCCTCACGCGTCGGCCGGGTCGTCTCCAGTCGCGACCAGTTCGTCCACGTCGTCACGGGAGGAGCGTAGGCGGCTCGGCCGGGTGGCGACGGCGGCCACGACGCCGATGAGTCCCGAGCCGAGGGGGACGAGGTACGCCGCGTGCGGGCCGTGCGCGTCGATCACCACGCCGGCGATCGCGGCACCGGGCGCGATGCCGGCGGCCATCGTGGTGCTCAGCATCGCGATGCCCTCGGTGAGCCGGCTCGCGGGGACGGTCTGCTCGATGAACGAGATCGCTCCGATCAGGGTGGGCGCGATCGCGAAGCCGGCGAGGAAGAGCAGCACGCCCATCGCCACGGCGTTGTGGACCAAGGGGGTCGGAGCCATCAGCGCGGTCAGGGCGACGACGCCGATCCGCATCCGGGTCCCGGGCCCGCTCCGCCACGTGAGTGCGCCGGTGATGAAGCCGGCGAGGAGCGAACCGAACGCCCACACCGCGAGCAGCACCCCGGCGATGGCCTTCTCACCGAGGTCCTCGGCGAACGCGACCGTGACCACCTCCGTCGAGCCGAACAGCCCGCCCAGCGAGAAGCTGATCAGCGCGACCGGGAGCAGCCCCAGCCACGGCATCGCCACCTTGACGCCGTCGGTGTGGCCCGGGTGCGGCGGCGGCTGGGTGCCGCGCAGCGCGCAGAAGACGATGGTGCCGACCAGACCGAAGACGATCGCGGCCACGAGTCCGGCGGCCGGGTCGACGGTGGTCGCGAGCACGGTGGCCAGCGGCGGACCGGACAGGAAGACGCACTCGTCGACCACGGCTTCGAGCGCGAACGCGGTCTGCCGCTCGGCGGGGTTCGCGAGCACGTACGTCCACCGGGCTCGGACCGCCGCGCCGACCGCGGGCATGGTGGCCCCGGCCAGGGCGGCGAAGATGTGGGGCAGCGGTACCCGGTGGCCCGCCTCGACCGCCCAGACCAGCAGCGAGAGGCTGAGCGTGCAGATCGTGATCGCCGGGATCAGGACCCGCGACTGGCCGAGCCGGTCGATCAGCCGCCCCTGGAGCAGCGCGACCAGGCAGGACGCGATGACGAACGCCGCCGAGATGCCGCCGGCCAGCCCGTAGGAGTCGGTGCGCGCCGAGATCAGCAGGACGATGCCGAGGGTGACCATCGAGATCGGCAGCCGGGCCAGGAACCCGCTCGCGGAGAACGCGGCCGCGCCCGGCTTGGACAGGACCTGACGGTAGGCGGACAGCACGGGCATGGTCTTCGCACACTAGAGCGTCTTAGGGCCGGGGTGAGACCGCCCCCAGCTCCATATCGGCAGTACGCCGCCCCGGGAGCGCACGAGCGGCCACGGCCGCCAGCACCGCGGCCCCGAGCGGCACGAGGTAGGCCGGCGAGGCACCGGAGTGGTCGACGACGATGCCGGCGAAGGCGGCGCCGGGAGCGACCCCGGCGACCAGTCCGGTCTGCAGCAGGGCCATGCCCTCGGTGAGCCGCGCCGACGGGGTCACCTGCTCGATCATGGCGGTCGTCGCGATGAGGGTCGGCGCGATCGCGAAGCCCCCGACCAGCGTGAACGCCGCCATGAGACCGATCGAGTCGATCAGCGACAGCGGTGCCATGGCCACCACCAACCCCAGGGCGCCCCACCGGATCCGCTCGGTCAGCCCGCGGCGGAAGGTGAGGGCACCGGTGATCACACCGGCGAGCAGGCTGCCCAGGGCCCAGAGGGCCAGGAGCACACCCGACACCGACTTGTTGCCGTGCTCGTCCGCGAACGCGACCGTGATGACCTCCGCCGCACCGAACATGAGGCCGAGGGCGACGCAGACGACGGTCAAGGGCCCCAGCGAGCGCCAGGGCAGCGGCACGCGGGCTCCGGCCGTGCGGTCGTGAGGATGGGCCGGGGGCTCGGTGCCGCGCTGGGCGGCGAACGCCAGGCTGCCGCCCACCCCCGCCACGACGGTGGCCGCCATCCCGACCACCGGGTCGACCAAGGTGGCCAGGAGGGTGACGACGATGGGGCCGATGATGAAGACGGACTCGTCGACGACGGCCTCGAAGGCGTAGGCCGTCTCGACCTCGTCGGGCTGGTCCAGGACGTGGGCCCAGCGGGTGCGGACGCAGGCGTCGATCGGCGGCAGGGTGGCGCCCGCCACCGCCGCGGCAGCGTAGGTCGACCAGAGCGGCCAGCCGGCTTCGACGGTCACGACCAGCGCGACCATGGCCGCCCCGAACACGATGCTGCCGAGCGCCAGGACCCGGCCCTGTCCGCGTGCGTCGACGAGGCGGCCCAGCGGGAGCGCCGCGATCGCGTTGGCGACCATGTAGACCGCCGACACCGAGCCGCCGATGCCGTAGGAGCCGGTGTCGGCCTGCACCAGCAGCAGCATCCCGAGTCCGGCCATCGACAATGGCAGCCGCCCGAACAGGCCGGCGGCGGAGAACCGCAGGGCGCCGGGTCGGGTCAGCACCGAGCCGTACTTCGACAGCACCTCTGCACCGTAGGGGCGACCGCCTCCCGAGCGCCTGAGGCATCCTCCCTATCCTCGCAATGTGGAGGGTCCTCAGATCGCGCCTTACGACGCACTGCTGCTGGTCTCGTTCGGTGGCCCCGAGCGGCCAGAGGACGTCGTGCCGTTCCTCGAGAACGTCACCCGTGGCCGGGGGATCCCTCCGGAGCGCCTCGAGGAGGTGGGGGAGCACTACCGGCTCTTCGGCGGCCGCTCGCCGATCAACGACCTCAACCGCGACCTGATCGCGGGCCTCGAGGCCGACTTGTCGACGGCCGGCATCGACCTGCCCGTCTACTGGGGCAACCGCAATTGGGACCCGTTCCTGACCGACGCCGTGCAGCGGATGAAGGACGACGGGGTGACCCGGGCGGCCTGCTTCGTCACGAGCGCCTACTCCTCGTGGTCGAGCTGCCGCCAGTACCGCGAGAACCTCTACGACGCCGTGGACGCTGTCGACGGTGCGCCGGTGCTGGACAAGCTGCGCCACTACTTCAACCACCCGGGGTTCGTGGAGCCCCAGGTCGACGCGGTCCTCGCGGCGCTCGCGGACCTGCCCGCCGACGTACGGGACGGCGCGCACCTCGTCTACGTCACCCACTCCATCCCGATGGCGATGGCCGAGTCGGCCGGCCCGAGCGGCGGGGCGTACGTCGCCCAGCACCGCGACGTCGCGGCCGAGGTGACGGTGCGGGTCACCGAGGAGACCGGGACCCGTCACCCGCACGAGCTCGTCTACTGCTCGCGCTCCGGCCCACCGCAGGTCCCGTGGCTCGAGCCGGACGTCAACGACCACCTCGAGGCGCTGGCGAAGGACGGCGTAACGGCCGTCGTCCTGGTGCCGGTCGGCTTCGTCTCGGACCACATGGAGGTCATCTACGACCTCGACACCGAGGCGCTGGAGACCGCCGAGCGGCTGGGTCTGCCCGTCCGGCGCGCGGCGACGGCAGCGACCGACCCCCGGTTCATCGCCATGGTCCGCGACCTCCTGCTCGAGCGGGCCGCTGTCGAGCGTGGCGAGGACGTCGAGCGGGCCAGCGTCGGGACGTTCGGGCCGCTCTGGGACCGCTGCCCGGTCGGCTGTTGCCCCAATCCACGTGGCGACCGCCCCGCCCTGTGCGGGGAGTCGTCGTGACGCAGCCCGGAGCGCTGGCGGACGAGCTGCTCGAGCTCGCCGTACGCACGGCCCGCGAGGCCGGCCGGCTGGTCGAGTCCGGGGCCGCCCGCGGCGTCGAGGTCACCGCGACCAAGTCCAGCGACGTCGACGTGGTCACCGAGTCCGACCGGAGCGCCGAGCGGCTGATCCGGCGTGCGCTCCTCGACGCCCGCCCCGACGACGCCGTGATGGGGGAGGAAGGGGACGACGAGCCCGGCACCTCCGGCGTCCGCTGGATCATTGACCCGATCGACGGCACCGTGAACTTCCTCTACGGCATCCCGCAGTACGCCGTGTCGATCGCCGCCGAGCTCGATGGCGAGGTGGTGGCCGGTGTGGTGCTCAACGTCGCGACCGGTGACGAGTACACCGCCACCCTCGGCGGGCCGGCGATGCGAGACGGCGTACCGATCCTGGTCCGCGCCGTCGTCCCGCTGGCCGAGCGGCTGATCGGCACCGGCTTCTCCTACGAGGCGCACCAGCGTGAGATCCAGGCCGCGGCGCTGCTCCACCTGCTTCCGCGGATCCGCGACATCCGCCGGTTCGGGTCCTGTGCGCTCGACCTGTGTGGCGTGGCCCAGGGCTCGCTGGACGGCTACCTGGAGGAGGGCGTCAACCTCTGGGACCACGCCGCCGGCGGCCTGATCGCGTCCGCGGCCGGGGCCACGGTGGAGACCGACCGAGGGGTCGGGGGCCGGCTCATCGTCATCGCCGCCCCGGCCGGGGGTTTCGACGAGTTCAGGGCTGCGATCGCCCAGGCTGGGTACCTCGCGTCATCGGGGTCGGGGGACCGCTCCTGAGCGGGGAATAGCCACCCGTCACCCGATGTTCCACCACCGCATCCGCCGCCGGTGTGTCCGTTCCCGGGCCAATGGTGCACAATCCTCCCCTGCCGACCACGAACCACGTCGGTCTCGGGGGATGACAAGACGTTGAGAACGGCCGAAGGGAGTGAGAGACATGGCGACTGACTACGACGCCCCGCGCAAGAGTGAAGAAGACCAGTCCGAAGAGAGCATCGAAGAGCTCAAGGCGCGTCGCCACGACAAGAACTCCGGCAAGGTCGACGAGGACGAGGCCGAAGCGGCCGAGTCCTTCGAGCTCCCCGGTGCGGACCTGTCGCACGAGGAGCTCGCGGTCGAGGTGAAGCCCAAGCAGGAGGACGAGTTCACCTGCATGAGCTGCTTCTTGGTCCACCACCGGAGCCAGCTGGCTGACGCCAAGAAGCTCATCTGCTTCGACTGCGCATAGCAGGCCTCGTGGAGCGTCAAGCGCGGGCCGGTGACCCGTCCGTTCTGTAGGCCCGCGCCCGCAGGGCCCGCGTCGTACAGAACTGACGTGTCACCGTACGGGGCACGCGGCCGCGCGGTGGGGCGTACCTGATCACAGCAAGAACCCGGCACGCGAAGCGTGCCGGGTTCTACCTTCCTAAGCCTTGTCACCCTTTCGCAGCCCCGGAGGCAGGTGCCCCGTGGACCGCGTGTAGTAGCTCGCGGCCCGGCGCTGGGCGACCATCCGCGCGAGCGCGACCGCGGCGCCGGTGACGCTGGCCCACAGCACCGCCTCGCCGATGCTCACGTCGGGGTCGGCGGGGTTCTCGGGCGGGTTCTTGCCGGCCGCGGCCTTCCACGACCGGTCGAGCAGCTTGCGGGTCACCGCAGCCGCGCCGAGCCCGGCGACCAGCGAGAAGATGGTCCACACCCTGGAGCTGTCCGATGCCATGGCCGGACAGTACCCATCAGGCTGGTGAGGTCTGCGTGAGTCCCCGGATGGCCGCCGCAAGCTCTTCCGGGTGCCGGGAGCACACCAGCCAGTACGGCGCCGGGTCGGCCGGATCGAGGATCTCCACCCGGATCGCGCGCTTGAGGTAGGGCCGCAGCAGCAGGTACGCGCGGGCGTCCGCCTCCGGCCCCGCCACCCGGCGGGTCTCCTCGGCGTCCAGCGCCGTGACGGCCCCGAGGTGGACCGCCTCGATCCTGGCTCGGCCGGCGCGGAACCACTCGGTGTCGACGCTCACCCGGGCGCTGCCGAAGCTGACGAGGAGCGCCGCCAGCAGCGCCAGGGCGATCCCGCTGCAGATCCAGGCCGCGGGACCGGGTACGGCGACGACGAGGGCCAGCCACAGGCTCGCGACCAGCATGACGCCCTGCACCCACCACCGCAGCGGGACGCTCAACCGCTCGTCGTACCGGGCCAGGTCCACGCTGCGGATCCTCCCATTCGGCAGGGGGACCGTTGCCCGGGGGCACTACTGTCCGGCGGGTGGAGCTTCCGGTGCCTGTCGTCCGCCTCGACCGCGACCTCCCGCTGCCGGCGTACGCGCATCCCGGTGACGCGGGGGCCGACCTGGTGACCGCCGTCGACGTCACCCTGAAGCCGGGGGAGCGGGCCCTGGTGCCGACCGGGATCGCGATGGCGGTCCCCGACGGGTACGTCGCGCTGGTCCACCCCCGCTCCGGCCTGGCCGCCAGGCACGGGCTGTCGATCGTCAACACGCCGGGCACCATCGACGCGGGCTACCGCGGCGAGGTGAAGGTCCTGCTGGTCAACCTCGACCCGTCCGAGCCGATCGAGCTGCGCCGTGGCGACCGGGTCGCCCAGCTGGTGCTCCAGCGGGTCGAGCACGCGGCGTTCAGCGAGGTGGAGGTCCTGCCCGACAGTGTCCGAGGGGGCGGCGGCTACGGTTCTACCGGAGGCTTCGGGACCGCAGACCCGGCCCGCGACCCAGGAAGCGAGAGCACGTGAAGTTCCGCCGCAAGGCGCTGTCCGACGCCGTCGAGGACGACGGGACCCTCGACGACCTCGTCGAGGAGGAGGTCGACGCCGAGGATCCCTTGGCGGACGGCCCGTTCGACTCCGAGGAGCTGCCTCCGGAGGGCGACGCCGAGCGCGTCGACCTCGGCTCGCTCCTGATCACCCCCGAGCCCAACCGCGAGCTGCGCCTCCAGGTCGACGAGGCCAGCGGCACCGTGCAGTCCATCGTCATCGCGGGACCGGACGGTGCGCTCGAGCTGCGGGCCTTCGCCGCGCCGCGCCACGGCGACCTCTGGGCCGACGCCCGGCCCAAGATCGCCGCCGAGGTCGCCCAGGCGGGCGGCACGGCCACCGAGCGTGAGGGTCCGTGGGGCACCGAGCTGATCTGCCAGGTCGGTCAGCGCTCGGGCGGCGCCCAGGTCTCCCGGGTGATCGGCATCAACGGTCCGCGCTGGATGCTGCGCTGCTCGCTGCTCGGAGCCGCGGCCACCCGTCCCGACGACGCGAAGGACTGGGAGGAGAGCATCCGCAAGGTCGCCGTGCACCGCGGGGCCCAGGCGATGCCCGTGGGCGAAGGGCTGCCCGTTGTCATGCCCCCTCAGGCGCGACGTACGGAATGAGCGACAAGAAGCTCCGGCGCACGATCAGCCGCTGGGCAAACCCGGGAAGCCAGGACACGGACCACCTGCGTCAGGAGTACGCGCGGGCCGGCAAGCCCGGCGCCACCTCGATCGCCGACGCCCCCGACCGCGAGCGGGTGACGCTGCGCGGCTCGCTGCGCACAGTCACGCTGCGCCCGCGCGCCGGCGTACCGGCCCTGGAGGCGGAGCTCAACGACGGCTCCGGCGTCATCACGGTGGTGTGGCTCGGCCGGCGGCGGATCGCCGGGATCGAACCCGGCCGCGCCATCGAGATCGAGGGCCGGATCGGCTCCCACGACGGCGTCCGGGTCATGTACAACCCGCGCTACCAGCTGATCCCATGAACGAGCCCGGCTCCGACGCCGAGGCGGTCGAGGCCGTCGAGGCCGTCGACGAGAGACCTCCCGCGACGGTCGAGACCGTCGAGGCGATGGTGCGCGCGCAGATGGCCAAGGCGCTCGGCGGCAAGCGTGGGATCATCGAGGCCGCCATCCCCGGCCTGCTCTTCACGATCCTCTGGCTGGCCACCAAGGACATCCAGCTCGCGGTGATCGTGAGCGGAGCGGGCGTCGCCATCGCGCTCGTCGCGCGGCTGCTGCAGCGCTCGACCGTGCAGTACGTCTTCAACGCGGCGTTCTCGATCGCGATCGGCTACGTCTTCACCCGGATCGCGGCCAACGCGGGCGGGGACGCATCGGACCAGGCGCTCGCCTACTTCCTGCCCGGGATCCTCTACAGCCTCGGCTACACGCTGGTGTTCGGCACCTCCTCGCTCTTCGGCTGGCCGCTGGTGGGGTTCATGCTCGGCAGCGTCACGGGCGACCCGCTGGCCTGGCACGAGGACAAGCAGGTCGTGAGGCTCTGCACCCGGCTCACCTGGGTGCTGCTGGCTCCGGGCGCGGTCGGGGCGACCCTCCAGGGCCCGATCTGGCTGCTCGGCTGGTCGGGCTCGATCGACGCCGACACCGCGGTGCTCGTCATCGCGATCCTGCGCCTCGGCCTCGGCTGGGCCCTGCGCATCGGGTCGTTCCTGACCGTCATCTGGCTGCTGGCCAGGAACGCCACTCCTCTGGACCCCGCGGCCCGGACGGACCCCGAACCCGCCTGACGCCGATCGAAGGTCACCGCACGTGGCACCCGAGCGAGCCAACGATGAGGTTGCGCACAGCAAAGACGTTCAGAAGTGACGGGTCAGCGGGTTCTGGGGGACCAGAAGTGACGGGTCACCCTCACTCCTTGGGATGTTCCGTCGGGGCGAGGAGACGCTCGAGCTCGTCCTCGAGCTCCTCGGGTACGACGAACAGGAGCTCGTCGCCGGACTCGACCGGCTGCTCGGCGTCCGGCACGTAGACCTGGCCGTCGCGCAGGATCGAGACCAGGGCGCAGTTGTCCGGGAACGGGATCAGGCCGGTCGGCTTGCCGACGTACGGCGAGTCGGCGGGCAGCGTGAGCTCGACGAGGTTGGCGTTGCCCTGACGGAAGGTGAACAGCCGGACCAGGTCGCCGACCGTGACCGCCTCCTCGACCAGGGCGGACATGATGCGCGGCGTCGACACGTTGACGTCGACGCCCCAGGCCTCGCTGAACAGCCACTCGTTGTTGGGGTGGTTGACCCGGCCCACCGTGCGGGGCACGCCGAACTCGGTCTTCGCGAGCAGTGAGGTGACGAGGTTGGCCTTGTCGTCACCGGTCGCGGCGATCACCACGTCGCACTTGTCGAGCTGCGCCTCCTCCAGGGAGGACAGCTCGCACGAGTCGGCCAGCAGCCACTCGGCATCGGGGACGCGTTCGGGCTTGATCGCGTCGGAGTCCTTGTCGATGAGCAGGACCTGGTGACCGTTCTGGATCAGCTCCCGGGCGATCGAGCGACCCACGGCTCCGGCACCGGCGATGGCGACTCTCATGAGGACATCACTACTGTGGCTCCGGTCCGGCGTCGATGACCTTGAAGGTGTGGGCGGCGTTCTCCTCGCGCATCACCAGGTGGATCAGGTCGCCCTCCTGGATCACCGACTCGCGGTTGGGGAGGATGCCCTCGCCGAGCCGGTCGATCCACGCGATCCGGCTGCTGGTCTGCTCCTGGAAGTGGATGGTCCGCTGGCCGACCCACTGCTCGGGGATCGGGACCTGGTCGACCCGGATGGTGCCGGACGGGTCGCGGAAGTCGGCCTCGGCCCCGGCAGGCAGTAGCCGTCGGAGCACCTGGTCCGCGGTCCACTTCACGGTGGCCACGGTCGTGATGCCGAGCCGCTGGTAGACCTCGGCGCGGCCCGGGTCGTAGATGCGGGCCACGACCTGCTGGATGCCGAACGTCTCGCGTGCCACGCGGGCGGAGATGATGTTGGAGTTGTCACCGCTGGAGACCGCCGCGAAGGCGTCGGCGCGGCGGATGCCGGCCTTCTCTAGGACGGCCTGGTCGAAGCCGTAGCCGGTGATCTTGTCGCCGTTGAATCCGACGCCCAGGCGCCGGAACGCGTCCGGCTCGCTGTCGATGACCGACACGGTGTGGTTCCGGTCCTCGAGGCTTCGGGCGAGGGTGGAGCCGACTCGCCCGCATCCCATGATCACGACGTGCACGCGGCAACGGTATCCGCTGCCGACCGCGGTTGACGCCGTTGCCTGCTGTTGCGGGCCCGGATGTGCGTACGCTTGCCGCTCGTGGGTGTCGGCGATGTGTCCAAGCGGATCCTGCTGGGACGCAAGCTCCGGAGCTCCCAGCTGGGCGAGACGCTGCTCCCCAAACGGATCGCGCTCCCCGTCTTCGCCAGTGACGCGCTTTCGTCGGTCGCGTATGCACCCGACGAGGTCTTCATCATGCTGTCGCTGGCCGGAGCCTCGGCCTACATCTGGTCGTGGAAGATCGCGATCGCCGTCGCACTGGTGATGGCCGCCGTGATCGCGTCGTACCGCCAGACGGTCCACGCCTACCCCAGCGGCGGCGGTGACTACGAGGTCGCCACCGTCAATCTGGGCCGGAACGCCGGCACGACGGTCGCCAGCGCGCTCCTCGTCGACTACGTGCTCACGGTGGCCGTGTCCATCTCCTCCGGTGCCCAGTACGCCGCCGGCGCGATCCCCGCCCTCGACGGGCACGAGGCCATGTTCGCCTCGGCCCTGGTCCTTGTGCTGATGGCGATGAACCTGAGGGGCATTCGCGAGTCCGGGACCTTCTTCGCCGTGCCGACCTACGCGTTCATGCTCGCGATCCTGGGGATGTGCGGCTACGGACTTCTGCGCCTGGCGGCCGGCGACCTGCCCGACGTGGCCAGCGCCGACCTGCACATCACACCGGACCCGGGTGTGGGGAACTCGGACTCGCTCACGACGTTCGCCCTGATGTTCCTGTTGGCTCGCGCGTTCTCCTCCGGCTGTGCGGCGCTGACGGGGGTCGAGGCGATCTCCAACGGGGTTCCGGCGTTCCAGAAGCCCAAGAGCCGCAACGCCGCCACCACTCTGCTCATGCTCGGGATGATCGCCATCACGATGATGGTGAGCGTCATCGTGCTCGCGAAGCAGATGGGGATCCGCTACGTGGACCCCCACGACTACGACCGACTGAGCCGCAACGGCGAGCCGGTCGGCGCGGGCTTCGACCAGCACCCCGTCATCTCCCAGATCGCGCGGGCGGTGTTCAACGACTTCTCGCCCGGCTTCTACTTCGTGGTCACCGTGACAGGCGTCATCCTGGTGCTTGCCGCGAACACGGCCTTCAACGGCTTCCCGGTGCTCGGGTCGATCCTGGCCAAGGACGGGTTCGCCCCCCGCGCCCTCGGCTCGCGCGGTGACCGCCTGGCCTACAGCAACGGCATCGTGTTCCTCGCCGTGATGGCGATCGTCCTGATCCTGGCCTTCGACGCCCAGACCACCCGGCTGATCCAGCTCTACATCGTCGGCGTCTTCGTCTCTTTCAACCTCAGCCAGCTCGGCATGATCCGGCACTGGACCCGACACCTGAAGACCGAGAAGGACCCAGCGGTGCGTCGCCGGATGTTCCGCTCGCGCGCGATCAACGCGATCGGGCTCACCTTCACCGCCGTGGTGCTGGTGATCGTGCTGGTCACCAAGTTCCTGGCCGGCGCGTGGATCACGATCCTGGCGATGGTCTTCTTCTTCGTGTTGATGCGCGCCATCCGGCGGCACTACGACAACGTCCAGCTGGAGCTCGCCGCCGACGAGGACGACAAGATCATGCCGACGCGCGTGCACGCGATCGTGCTGGTCTCCAAGCTGCACAAGCCGACCCTGCGTGCGCTCGCCTTCGCGAAGGCGACCCGGCCCAACGTGCTCGAGGCGGTCTACGTCTCGACCAGCCAGGAGGACACCAGCCGGCTCCTGGCGGAGTGGGACCAGCGCCGCATCGACGTGCCGCTCAAGGTGCTGCACTCGCCGTACCGCGAGCTGATCCGGCCGATCGTCGAGTACGCCACCGAGATCAAGATGGCCAACCCGCGCGGTGTCGTCGCCGTCTACATCCCGGAGTACGTCGTCGGCCGCTGGTGGGAGCAGCTCCTGCACAACCAGACCGCCCTGCGGCTCAAGGGCCGGCTGCTCTTCACACCCGGGGTGATGGTGACCTCGGTGCCCTACCAGCTGCGCTCGTCCGAGATCGCCCGCGAGCGGGAGCTGCGCGAGGAGTTCCGCGTCCGTCCCGGTGACCTGCGCCGCGGCGAGGTGGACCGGCGCGGCAAGGACCGGGACCGCTGAGCCCGGCGCGCCGGACCCGCCCCCGTCAGGCGCGGGGCAGGTCCCACGTGGGGGAGAGGTACGACGTCGTGGTGGAGCGGGTGGCCCACGGCGGCCACTGCGTCGCCCGGCTGCACGCCACCGACGGCCCCGGCCGGGTGATCTTCGTGAGGCACGCGCTGCCCGGCGAACGGGTCGTCGTCGAGATCACCGAGGGGACCGACGGCGACCGGTTCTGGCGCGGTGACGCGGTCGAGGTGCCGGAGCCGTCGCCCGACCGGGTCGACCCGCCGTGTCCGTACGCCGGACCGGGCCGCTGCGGCGGCTGCGACTTCCAGCACGTCACGCTCGCGCGCCAGCGATCGCTGAAGGCAGACGTGGTCCGCGAGCAGCTCTCCCGGCTGGCCGGGCTCGAGCTGGAGGTGGTCGTGGAACCGGTGCCGGGCAGACCGCCCCACGAGGACGACGGGCTGCGCTGGCGGACCCGGCAGCGGTACGTCGAGCTGCCCGGTGGGCGGCGCGGCATGCGCAAGCACCGGTCGCACGACGTGGTGGAGATCGACGACTGCCTGATCGCGGGGCCTCCGACCGACCACGTCGTCCGCGGTATCGGGTTCGAGGTCGAGGACGACGGCTTCTGGCAGGTGCACCCCGGTGCCCCCGAGGTGCTCGTCGACACGGTCCTGGCCTTCCTGGCCCCGCAGCCGGGGGAGTCGGTGCTCGATCTGTACGCCGGGGTCGGGCTGTTCGCGCGGTTCCTGGCGGACGCCGTGGGGGACGCGTCGAACGTGTCACTGGTCGAGGGTGACCGGCGGGCGTGCGCACACGCGCAGACGAACGTGCCCGGCGCCACTGTCCACCACGGTGCGGTCGGTGAGGTGCTCGCCGGACTCCCGGCGGCGCCGGTCGACCTGGTGGTCCTCGACCCGCCTCGCGAGGGCGCCCGGCGTACCGTCGTCGAGGCCGTGGTGGCCCGTCGCCCGCGGGCGATCGCCTACGTCGCCTGCGACCCGGCCGCCCTCGCCCGGGACCTCGCGATCCTCGCGGAGCACGGCTACCGGCTCGAACGACTTCGCGGACTGGACCTCTTTCCGATGACGCACCACGTAGAGTGCGTTGCGCTAGTGGTCCCAACCAGTCTCGGGGGCTGAGCCGATGCGCATCCTCGCAACCTCGGGCGGCTTCCTGCCGTCCGACACCGGGCCGTGGCACTGGCGCCGCGGCCCGCTCATCGACCATGCCATCGAGCTCGCGGGCGACCCGGAGCGGCCGCGGTTCTGCTACCTCGGCACCGCCGCCGGCGACGGGCTCAACGGCACCACCGCCTTCTACACCGCGTTCGCGGGCTCCGACGTCCGGGCCACCCACCTCGAGCTGTTCACGATGCCGAACGTCGACGACGTCCGCGCCCACCTGCTGTCGCAAGACGTCATCTGGGTCGGCGGTGGGTCGGTCGCCAACCTGCTCGCGGTCTGGCGGGTGCACCGCCTCGACGACGTGCTGCGCGAGTGCTGGGAGAGCGGCGTCGTGCTCGGCGGCGTCTCGGCCGGGTCGATCTGCTGGTACGTCGGCGGCCCGACCGACAGCTACGGCAGCGACCTGCGGCTATCGCCGCCCGGCCTCGGCCTCCTGCCTTACGGCAACGGCGTGCACTACGACAGCGAGGAGCAGCGCCGGCCCCTGCTGCACGGCCTCGTCGAGAAGGGCGACCTGCCGACCTCGCACGCGACGGACGACGGCGTCGGCCTCGTCTACGACGGCACCGAGCTCGTCGAGGCGGTCTCCGACCGGCCGGGCGTCGCGGCGTACGTCATCGAGCGCCAGGACGACGGCGCCGTGGTCGAGACCCGGCTCGAGCCGCGTCTGCTGGTCTGATCCCGGCTGGTCGCGTCGGGCAGTTTCACCGGGTACCCGGTGAAACTGGCCCTGTCCGCATGGAGTTCCAGCCGACCAGGACCAGTTTCGTCCGGTCAGGCCCGGGTTCCATCGCCTCTCGACGTCATGTATCTTGATATCAAGAGACTTGCGGGCGGGTACCGATCGTCCGGCGTACGACGGCAGGATGGGCAGCAGCCCGTCCAGACGAGGAGATGGTTCGCATGGCCAGCAAGGACAGCTTCGGCGCCAAGGGCAGCCTCGACGTCGGCGGAACGTCGTACGAGATCTTCCGGCTCGACAAGGTCGAGGGGGACGGGCTCGACGTGGCGTCGCTGCCCTACAGCCTCAAGGTCCTCCTGGAGAACCTGCTCCGCACCGAGGACGGCGCGGACATCACCGAGGACCACATCCGCGCGCTGGCCGGCTGGGACGCCGACGCCGACCCGGACAAGGAGATCCAGTTCACCCCGGCGCGGGTGATCATGCAGGACTTCACCGGTGTGCCCTGCGTCGTCGACCTCGCGACGATGCGCGAGGCGATGGCGGACCTGGGCGGCGACCCGACCAGGATCAACCCGCTCGCGCCGGCCGAGCTGGTGATCGACCACTCCGTGATCGCGGACGTGTTCGGTACGCCGGAGGCGTTCGAGCGCAACGTCGAGATCGAGTACGAGCGCAACCGCGAGCGCTACCAGTTCCTGCGCTGGGGCCAGGGCGCGTTCGAGGACTTCAAGGTGGTCCCGCCCGGCACCGGCATCGTGCACCAGGTCAACATCGAGCACCTCGCCCGCGTGGTGTTCACCCGTGAGATCGATGGTGAGCTCACCGCCTACCCCGACACGTGCGTCGGCACCGACTCCCACACCACGATGGTCAACGGCATCGGCGTGGTCGGCTGGGGCGTCGGCGGCATCGAGGCCGAGGCGGCCATGCTCGGCCAGCCGGTGAGCATGCTGATCCCGCGCGTGGTCGGCTTCAAGCTGAGCGGCGACCTGCCCGAGGGCGCGACCGCGACCGACCTGGTCCTGACCATCACCGAGATGCTGCGCAAGCACGGCGTGGTCGGGAAGTTCGTCGAGTTCTACGGTCCCGGCGTCTCGGTCCTGCCGCTGGCCAACCGCGCCACGATCGGCAACATGAGCCCGGAGTTCGGCTCCACGATCGCGGTCTTCCCGATCGACGAGGAGACGACGAAGTACCTCAAGCTCACCGGCCGCACCGAGGAGCAGCTCGCGCTGGTCGAGGCCTACGCCAAGGAGCAGGGGCTCTGGCACGACCCCGACGCCGAGCCGCGCTTCTCGGAGAAGCTCGAGCTCGACCTGGCGACCGTCGTACCCTCCCTGGCCGGGCCGAAGCGCCCCCAGGACCGGGTCTCCCTCACGGACGCCAAGGACTCGTTCCGGGGGGTCCTCACCGACTACGCCAGCAACGGCACGGACACGAGCGGTGACTACGACGAGGCGCTGGAGGAGAGCTTCCCGGCCTCCGACCCGCCGTCGTCGGACGCCCACGGGCAGTCTCCCCGCGTCGACTACCTCAGCTGCGCCCCCTCGGACGGCGGCCGACCCAGCAACCCGGCGCTGGTCACCCTCGAGGACGGCACGAAGTTCGAGGTCGACCACGGCGCGGTCGCGATCGCGGCCATCACGTCGTGCACCAACACGTCGAACCCGTCGGTGATGATCGGCGCCGCACTGCTGGCCAAGAAGGCCGTCGAGAAGGGGCTGCAGCGCAAGCCGTGGGTCAAGACCACGCTCGCGCCCGGCTCCAAGGTCGTCTCGGACTACTACGAGAAGGCCGGCCTCACGCCGTACCTCGACAAGCTCGGGTTCAACCTCGTGGGCTACGGCTGTACGACGTGCATCGGCAACTCCGGGCCGCTCATCCCCGAGGTCAGCCAGGCCGTCAACGACAACGACCTCGCGGTCGTCTCGGTGCTGTCCGGCAACCGCAACTTCGAGGGCCGGATCAACCCCGACGTGAAGATGAACTACCTGGCCTCCCCGCCGCTGGTGGTCGCCTACGCGCTGGCGGGATCGATGGACGTCGACCTGTTCAACGACCCGCTGGGCCAGGACCAGGACGGCAACGACGTCTTCATGAGGGACGTCTGGCCGACCGCCAAGGAGATCGAGGACGTGATCGCGACGGCGATCACTTCGGAGATGTTCACCACCGACTACGCCGACGTGTTCGCGGGCGACAAGCAGTGGCAGGAGCTGCCCACCCCCGAGGGCGACACGTTCGCGTGGGACCCCGAGTCGACCTACGTCCGCAAGCCGCCGTACTTCGACGGCATGCCCGACGAGCCGGAGCCGGTCGAGGACATCGAGGGCGCGCGGGTGCTGCTGCGGCTGGGCGACTCGGTCACCACCGACCACATCTCACCGGCCGGCGCGATCAAGAAGGACTCGCCCGCGGGCAGCTACCTCGCCGAGCACGGTGTCGAGCAGCGGGACTTCAACTCCTACGGCTCGCGCCGCGGCAACCACGAGGTGATGATCCGCGGCACGTTCGCCAACATCCGGCTGCGCAACCAGCTGGCGCCGGGCACCGAGGGCGGCTTCACCCGCGACTTCACCACCGGTGAGGGCGACGACGCCCAGGTGACCTCGGTCTACGAGGCCTCCGAGCACTACCTGGAAGCTGGTACGCCGCTGGTGGTCCTGGCCGGCAAGGAGTACGGCTCCGGCTCCTCGCGCGACTGGGCCGCCAAGGGCACCGCGCTGCTCGGCGTGAAGGCCGTGATCGCCGAGTCCTACGAGCGGATCCACCGCTCCAACCTGATCGGCATGGGAGTGCTGCCGCTGCAGTACCCCGAGGGCGAGACCGCCGAGTCGCTCGGTATCACCGGCGAGGAGACCTTCTCGTTCACCGGTGTCACGGAGCTCAACGACGGCATCCCGCAGACCGTGAAGGTGAAGGCAGGCGACACGGAGTTCGACGCGCTGCTCCGCATCGACACCCCCGGCGAGGCCAACTACTACCGCAACGGCGGGATCATGCAGTACGTCCTGCGCAGCCTGCGCAAGGACTGACCCGAACGGACTAGAGCCACCGCCCAACCGCTGTGCCATGGTGCCGCCATGTCGCTGCGCAAGGCCCTGTTGGCCGCTGTCGTCCCGCTCGTCGTGGTCCTCTCACTGGGAGCGCCCGCAGGCGCGTCGACGCCGGAGGCCGGGGGCAACGCTCGCGCTGGCATCCCGCGCACCTACGACGCGGCGCTCGCGCACTTCCGCAACGCCCCCGGTGTCATCCGCCAGTACAAGCGGTTCCTCACCCCCAGCGGCAACATCTACTGCGCGGTGAAGGTGCGCGGGATCCCCACGGGCTGCGAGATCAACGAGGGTGCCATCCGCGACCCCGACGTCTGCTCGGGCAACCCGGTGTCGAAGTACGTCGGCCGGATCGAGTTCCACGGCGGTCACGCCGTCCCGGTCTGCAACACCGACACGATCCGCCAGCCCGGCGCGCCGACGCTCAAGTACGGCGACATCGCGAGGAAGGGCGGCTTCGCCTGCATCAGCGAGACCATCGGCGTGACGTGCATCAACCTCAACGAGGCGGACGGGTTCTTCCTCCACCGCGGCGAGTACGTCACCTTCAACGCCGGCTGACCCGCCGGCGCTGCAGCTCCACCGCTTCGCTGATCGCCGCGCGCCACCGCGCCGGGTCGGCCCGGTCCAGCTCGACGACGACCATCATGTGGCTCTCGAACCGGGGTGGTACGCCGAACGTTTCCGGGTGGTCGGCGAGCAGCCGCTCGCGCTCCGCGAACCCCGCCCGGATCACCACGGACGTTGGATCGAGGAGCCGTACGACGAGCCGGTCGTCGACGTACCACGCCGGCCGCGCCTCGGTGCCCTTCCGCTTCACGCCGTCATGGGCGAGCGCCAGCCGGCCGACCTCGTCGAGGTCCACTCCTAGAGGGCGTACGCCGTCTGGTGCCGCGGCTGGTAGAGCTGCACGTCGTCGGCGCCGGGCACCTTGACCATCGCGACGAGCCCGTAGCCGTGGTCGTCGGGACCCGAGCTGAACTCCGCCCCCTTCGCGCGCAGCTCGTCCATGGTCGAGTCCAGGTCGTCGACGATGAAGCTGATCGCCTGGTGGCGCGGCGAGGTGTAGCCCCCGCCCGAGGTGGGGTGCACGCCCAGCTCGCTGGGGCCGGTCTGGAAGATCAGCCAGTTCTGGTCTCCGGTGCCGGCGTCCACGGAGGGGAACCCGAGCACGTCGCTGAGGAAGGTACGGGTGGCGTCGGCATCGTCGGAGTAGATGAGCGTGTGGCAGGCGATGATCACCCCGACAGCGTCCCACCGGCCCTGCGTAGGTTGGAAGCATGCTCGTCGCCTTCAGCATCTCGCCCACCGCCACCAGTGAGAACGGTTCCGTCTCCGAGGCGGTAGCCGCCGCGGTCCGAGTGGTCAAGGAGTCTGGGCTCCCGTGGGAGCTGACCAGCATGTTCACCACCGTCGAGGGGGAGTGGGACGAGGTGATGGCGGTCGTGAAGAGGGCCGTCGACGTCGTCGCCGAGGTCTCGCCGCGGGTCGGGCTGGTGCTCAAGGCCGACATCCGGCCCGGCTTCGAGGGCCAGCTCACCGCCAAGGTCGACCGGGTCAACGCCCTGCTCGGGTAGTCACGCAGGGTCGAGCTGCGCGCCCACCTGAGTCTCGGTGCGGACGAACCCCAGCGACTCGTAGAGGCGGTAGGCGTCGTCGTCGGGGTCGGCCACGATGACCAGCGTGGGGGCGTCGAGCTCTTCCCGGGCGTGCCGCGCCGCGGCGGCCACGACGGCGCCGGCCAGCCCGCGCCGGCGGCCGTCGGGGTGGGTCTCGACGTCCTGGTAGCGGGCCAGGCCCAGGCCGGCCGCGAAGATCCCGCAGGCCGACAGCAGTACGCCGTCCTCGAAAGCGCCCCACCACGCGCCGTGTCCGGCCTCGCAGTGGCGCCGCTCGGCCGCCGCCCGGCGGAGCACGAACTCGGTGGGCGGACGGCCCTGGTCGTAGACCGCCTGGGAGAGCCTCGCCCGCTGCGCCCAGTCGTCGTCGCCGGCCAGGGGTCGCAGCGTGGCCTCGACCGGCCGGCCCTCGACCGTCGCGGTGGTCGTGAGCACGCCCGAGGCATCCACGGACAGCCCGGCCGCGGCGAAGGCGTCCAGGCCGGACGCATCGGCGTCCGCGACGTCGAGGCCGAAGGCGCGGTGCCGCGCCGCCGGGTGCTCGGCCTCGAAGCGGGCCAGCCAGGGCTCGGCCGCCCGCGGCGGCTCGCGCAGCAGCAGGAAGTTCCCCCAGTAGAACGACGGGTTCTCCGGCGTGCGGACCACGAGACAGTCGTCGCGCTCCTCGACCAGGCTCCCCGACTGGGTCAGCAGCGCCAGGTCGGTACGGAAGGCGAGCGATCGGATCTCCACGCCGAGACCCTAGGGGCAGAGCGACCGGGGACGCGACGGATGAGCGGGGTCCCCGCGGGGTACGGCAAGGAGGCACGGGGGTGGAGGAGGGATGAGCCGATGGCTCGCAAGGCACTGCTGCTGGTCGCGGCCTACGTCGCCCTGGCCCTGGTCGTGGCCGGCTGGGGCTGGCTGCTGACCCACTCACTGCAAGGTTCCATCGAGCCGACCGACGACGACGTGTCCCGATGGATCGCCGGCGAGCGGACCTCGTGGCTCGACCCGGTCTCCGACATCGGCACACTGCTGGGCGAGACTCCGGTGGGCCTGGGCGTCGGTGCGGTCGTGGCCCTCGTGGCGGGGTTCGCGTTCCGGTCCGTGGCGGCCGCCGCCCTCGTGCTGCTCGCCGACGTCGGCGACGGTGGCATCTACTGGCTCGGGACGACCCTCGACCCGCGTGACCGCCCGCCCGTCCAGCTCATGGACTCCGGACTGGTCCCGGACCACAGCTTCCCGTCGGGCCACGTCGGCACCGCCATCGCGGTGTACGGCGGGGCGGCGCTCCTCCTCGCGCTGTGGCTCCGCGGCCGGTCACGGACGCCGGCGCTGGGCCGCGTGCTCGTCGTGCTGCTGGCCTGTCTGCCGCTGTACGTCGCGCTCAGCCGGCTCTACCAGGGCGCGCACCACGTGACCGACGTCGGCACCAGCCTCGTCTACGGCACCGTCTGGCTCGCCGTGCTCGGCACCGCCCTCGGGCTCTGGTCCGCGACCTTCCGCGAGCGCGTGCCACGATCGGCGGATGGACACGCAGACGCGCCAGTACCGCACCGGTGACCGCGAGGTCGTCCTCGACCTGACCCGCGACTGCGCGGCGTACGTCGCGGACAGGGGTGACGGCCTGCTCCAGCTGTTCGTGCCGCACGCGACCGCCGGGATCGCGATCATCGAGACCGGGGCCGGGAGCGACGACGACCTGCTCAGCGCGCTCGGCGACCTGCTGCCCGCGGACGACCGCTGGGAGCATGCGCACGGCTCCCGGGGCCATGGACGGTCACACGTGATGCCGGCGTTCGTGCCGCCGCACGCCACCGTGCCGGTGCTCGCCGGCGAGCTCGCCCTCGGCACCTGGCAGAGCATCTGCCTGGTCGACCTCAACGTCGACAACGACGAGCGGACCGTCCGCTTCAGCTTCCTGGCGGGCCGATGATCCGGGCCTACCGACCTGAGGACGAACCCGCAGTGGGGCGTGTGGTCGCCGATGCCTTCGCCGAGGAGGGCGAGACCGTCGCCGCCCTCGTGGACGACCTCCGCACCGCTCACGCTCGGGCCGAGCTGGTCGCGGAGCAGGACGGCGCGGTCGTCGGGCACGTGCTGCTGAGCCGATCGTGGGTGGACGCGCGGCCGGCGCTGGTCGAGGTGCTGGTGCTGAGCCCGCTCTCGGTCGCGCCGAGCCACCAGGGCGGGGGAATGGGGACCGCCCTGGTCGCGGCGGCCCTGGAGGCGGCGCGCGATCTGGGCGCACCGGCGGTGTTCCTCGAGGGGAGCCCGGCCTACTACTCGAGCCGGGGCTTCGAGCCCGCGGCACCGCGCGGCTTCACCCGGCCGTCGACGCGGGTACCTGAGCCCGCGTTCCAGGTCGTGGTGCTGGACGCCCATGAGGACTGGATGGCGGGAGCGCTGGTCTACTGCGAGCCGTTCTGGACCCATGACTGCGTCGGGCTCCGGGATCCCGAGCTGACCCAGATCGAACAGATGTTCGAATCCTGACGTACGCTGTGGCCCATGGTCACCCACGTCGCTCCGCCCGGCTGGCCCCGTGAGGTGCGGCCGCCGGACGCGCCCGACTGGGAGCGGACGGCCGCCAACTGGCTGCTCGACCTCTGCCCGCCCGAATACCGCGGCTACCCGGCGCTGCGCCATCACGTGGTCGTGCTCGCCCGGTTCGCCGTGCTCCACGTCGAGGGCTGCCAGACCGCGGTGAAGCGCGGTCTGAGCGAGGCCCGGGCCGAGCTGCGCGACGTGACGACCCTCGATGTCGTCGATGCCGCGGTCGAGACCTGGCTCAGGGAGGAGGCGCGGCTCTCCGGCGTACGCCGGGCCGTCGGCCTCGTGGAGGAGGCGTTGCGCGGACGCCGCTACGTCGCCCGGCTCTGAGGCATCAGGGCAGCGGGTCGGCAGACCCCAGCCGCCACAGCGCGACGCCGTGCAGCCCCAGCTCGGTCGCCAGCGCGAGGCGGAGCACGTAGGACCGCCCGTCCGACCACCACATCCAGGTGCCGTCGGAGAGCCGGGCGGTCCACTCGCCGGGCCCCTTCCGCCACCGGGCCCTCGCGCTGTCGCGGGCGACGAGCTTGCGGGCCTGCTTGTCGGTGACCGTGCGCCCCTCCCGCGCCCGCGGCCAGGGGTAGCCGTAGCCGGCCACGCCGAGGTCGACCTTCGCCGCCGGCACCGTCGCGGTGACGACCCCGATCGCCTCGCGCTGCCACGGCAGCGCCCCGATCGGGCCCGGCCCCGACCACGGGCCGTGCTGGTCGTAGGTCATCAGGGCCAGGGTGTCGACGGCGGCGCCGAGCTCGGCCAGCCGGTAGCCCCGGGCGACGTACTCCTGCGGGTCGGTCGAGGCCATCACCGCGATCGACACCGCCCGCTCCGGAGGCATCCTCGTCTGCAGCTCGTTCACCAGCATCAACAACCAGCGGGGCGGCCTGCGCCGCAGCCCCGTGCTCGCTCTGGGCAGCAGGGCTGCCGGCCGCCGGGAGGAGGCCACCCAGCAACAGGGCGAGGGTCGCCGACCCCGTGACCAGCGTGCGCACGCCGACACACTGCCACGGATTGCGCCGTTCTCCGGCGGAGCGCAGGGAGTGGCACCTACCGTCTGGGCATGACCCAGGCCACCTCCTCGGTGCTGAAGGTGGCACGCAGCGACAGTCCGCTGAACGACCAGCCGATCAACCCGGACTGGATCCTCGAGGGCACGCCTCACGCGCGGGTCTCGGAGTGGGGCGAGAGTCCCGACGGCACCACGTCGCACTGGACCTGGGACTGCACGGCCGGCAGGTTCCGCTGGTACTACGAGGTCGACGAGTCGATCGTGATCGTCGCGGGCTCGGTGCGGATCCAGGTCGGCGACGAGGCGCCGGTCGACCTCGCGGTGGGTGACGCGGCGTACTTCCCGGCCGGCCACTGGGTCACCTGGCAGGTCGAGGAGTACGTGCGCAAGCAAGCGGTCGTCCGGGTACCCGTCCCGCGCAGCATGCAGTACGCCGTGAACGGCATCGGCCGCCGCAAGTACCGCCTGCGCTGACCCCGAGGCGAGACGGGGGATCGACCCGCGCGGGTAGTCGACCTACGCTGGCCGCGCCATGGCCATCTCTCGGCGAAGGCGAAGCTCACGGGCAAGTAGGGAGCTCGCTTGACCCGCCTCTTCGCCGGCGTGATCCTCGTCGACCGCCGGGGCTGGATCCTGCTCCAGGAGCGGGACGAGTTCCCGGTGATCGACCCGGAGAAGTGGGGACCGCCGGGCGGCCACCTCGAGTCCGGCGAGGACCCAGTGGCGGGCGCGGCCCGGGAGCTGTTCGAGGAGACGGGCGTCCGGCTCGGCGCGGCCGACCTGCGGCTGTGGGACGCCATCGAGGTCTTCCACGAGGCCTACGGGTCGGACGACCTGATGCACGTGTTCGCGGCGCCCGTGGATCTCACCGACGCCGACATCGTGTGTGGCGAGGGTCGACGCATCGTCTTCGTCGAGCCTTCCGCGGCCCGGGCGCTGGACCTGACGGCGTCCGCGTCGATCTCGGTCCCGGGGTTCCTCGACTCACCGCTCTACACCAGCATGACCGCGTGACCTCCCCCCTCACCGTCGTGCCCATCCCGGGGCCGGGCGCCGAGGATGTCGTCGTCGCCTCCCACGGCCCGGACGAGGGGTCGGTCTTCACCGGCACCGCGGACGGCGCGATCTGGCGGGTCAGCCACGACGGCGCCAAGATCGACCGGGTGGCCGACACCGGCGGCCGCCCACTCGGCCTCGAGCTGGACCTCGACGGACGGCTGCTGGTCTGCGACGCGCAGCGGGGCCTGCTCCGCGTCGACACCCGCTCCGGCGGAGTGGAGGCGGTGGCCGACACCGTCGACGGCGTACGCATGGTCTTCTGCAACAACGCGGCGATCGCCCGCGACGGCACGGTGTGGTTCTCCGACAGCTCGACCGTGCACGACCTCTCCAGCTGGCGCAGCGACATCGCGGAGGCGACCTGCACCGGACGGCTGCTGAGACTGGACCTTGACGGCACTGTGACGATCGTCCTGAACGGTCTCGACTTCGCCAACGGAGTGGCCCTGGCCGCGGACGAGTCGTACGTCGCCGTGGCCGAGTCCGGCGCGTGCACGGTCGTGCGGCACTGGCTCACCGGCGACCGTGCGGGCACTCGCGAGCCCATCGTCCCCGAGCTGCCCGGCTACCCGGACAACATCTCCCGCGGCAGCGACGGGCTGGTCTGGGTCACCATCGCCAGCCCGCGGTTGGCCCTGGCGGAGCGGATCCGCCGTGGGCCGCACTGGCTGAGGCGTTCCGCGACCAAGGTGCCGATGCGGCTTCAGCCCCAACCCGCCCGCAGCGTGCGTGTCCAGGCGTACGACGACGCGGGCACGCTCGTCCACGACCTGGCCCTTTCCGCAGATGACTACTCGTTCGTGACCGGCGTCAGAGAGCAAGAGGGCAGGGTGTGGTTGGGCAGCCTGCACCAGCCGGCGATCGCGTTCGTTGACCTGTGAACCCCTAAACTCGCGACCATGGGTGTGCTCGACACGATCGCCGGTCCGCGCGACCTGCGCCGTCTCTCCGACGACGATCTCGAGACCCTCGCCACCGAGATCCGCGACCTGCTGATCACGGCCTGCGCGCCGGTCGGCGGTCACCTCGGACCCAACCTGGGCGTGGTCGAGCTCACCATGGCGATCCACCGCATCTTCGACTCCCCGCGCGACCGCGTCGTGTGGGACACCGGCCACCAGGCCTACGTCCACAAGATGCTGACCGGACGGGCCGGTGACTTCGGCCGGCTCCGCGTTGAGGGCGGCCTGAGCGGCTACCCGAGCCAGGCCGAGTCGCCGCACGACGTCGTCGAGAACAGCCACGCCTCCACGTCGCTGAGCTATGCCGACGGGCTGGCCAAGGCCTACGCGATCCGAGGCGAGGACCGGCACGTCGTCGCAGTCATCGGCGACGGGGCGCTCACTGGCGGCATGGCCTGGGAGGCGCTCAACAACATCGCCGTGGCGAAGAAGTCACGGCTGGTGATCGTCGTCAACGACAACGGTCGCTCCTACACGCCGACGGTGGGCGGGCTGACCACCGCGCTCACCAATCTGCGCACCAGCCCGCGCTACGAGCAGGTGCTCGACGTGATCAAGCGCCGGCTCAACGCCGTCCCCGGCGTCGGCCCTGCGGCGTACGACGCCCTGCACGCGATGAAGAAGGGCGTCAAGGACGCCGTCGCTCCGCAGGGGCTCTTCGAGGACCTCGGGCTGAAGTACGTCGGCCCGGTCGACGGCCACGACCGCTCAGCGGTCGAGCACGCGCTGACCCAGGCCAAGAAGTTCAACGGACCGGTCATCGTGCACGCGATCACCCGCAAGGGATTCGGCTACGACGCCGCGGAGCGCCACGAGGCCGACCAGTTCCACCAGGTCGGGCCGTTCGACCCCGACTCGGGGGAGCAGGACCCCAAGGGCAACATCTGGACCAACGCGTTCACCGACGAGATCGTCAAGATCGGACAGCGCCGCCAGGACGTCGTGGCGATCACCGCGGCGATGATGCACCCGGTCGGCCTGCACCAGTTCCAGGCCCGGTTCCCCGAGCGGACGTTCGACGTCGGCATCGCCGAGCAGCACGCCGCCACCTCCGCGGCGGGCCTCTCCATGGGCGGGCTGCACCCGGTCGTCGCGATCTACGCGACGTTCCTCAACCGGGCCTTCGACCAGGTACTGATGGACTGCGCCCTGCACCGGTGCAGGGTCACCTTCGTGCTCGACCGAGCCGGTGTCACCGGCGACGACGGGCCCAGTCACAACGGGATGTGGGACATGTCGATCCTGCAGGTGGTGCCCGGGCTGCGAGTGGCCGCGCCCCGCGACGCCACGCGGCTCCGGGAGCTGCTCAACGAGGCGGTCGACGTCGACGACGCTCCGACGGTGCTCCGGTTCGCCAAGGGCCAGCCGCCCGAGGACATCCCGGCCGTCGACACCGTCGGCGGGGTCGACGTCCTGGTCCGCAACGGCGTCAAGGACGTGCTCGTGGTCGGGGTGGGGGCGATGGCCGCCACCGCGGTCGAGGTCGCCGACCGCCTGGTGGCTCAGGGCATCGGCGTGACGGTCGTCGACCCGCGCTGGGTCAAGCCGGTCAACCCGGCGCTGATCGAGCTCGCGCGCCAGCACCGGCTGGTGGTGAGCATCGAGGACAACGGCGAGACCGGCGGCTGCGGGGCGGTGCTGCTGCAGACGCTGAACGCCGCGGGGGTGACCACGCCGTTCCGGCTGCACGCGATCCCGCAGCGGTTCCTCGACCACGCGAAGCGTGGCCGGATCCTCGAGCAGATCGGGCTCACCCCGCAGACCATCGCCCTCGGCATCGTCGAGGACATGACCGCGCTGGCCGCGGACCCCGCCGACCGGGCACCGACGGAATCCGACCGCACGGTGTGAGACCGCCTCTGTGGTCGCCCGGGCCGATTCACTCGTCGGTCATCGCTCGCGCAGCAGCGCGGTGACCAGGCTGCGGTAGGTCGCCAGCTGCTTGCGCATGTGCGTCGGGTCACCGGTCGACCGGCACAGCAGGAACGCGCCCTCGAACGTGACGAAGAGGTGGTCGGCCAGGGCGTCCACGTCGACCCCGCCGGACCGCCGGCCGAGCGCCGCCCGCAGCAGCGCGGCGTACCCTTCGCGCCAGGCTCGGATCGAGGCCCGGATCGGGTCGGCGGTCTCCGCGACGGCCAGCTCGTTCTCCGTGAGCACCGAGATGAACAGGCAGCCCGACTGCGCCGACATCAGCTCGTCACCGCTGTCCTCGAAGATCCGGACGAAAGAGATCGCCCGCTCGACAGGGTCCTCGATCGCCTCGGTGCTGGCGATGGCTCCCTCCAGCGTGGCGATGTCGGCAGCGGCGTACCTCTCGACCAGGGCCCGGGCGAGGTCCAGCTTGGAAGCGAAGTGGTGGAAGAACGCGCCCTTCGACGTCGACGCGGCTGACAGGACCTGGTCGACGGACGTCGCCGCGAAGCCGTGGTCGATGACGAGGTGCTCGGCAGCGTCCAGGATTCGCTGGCGGGTCGCCGTCCCGTCTCTGGGCATATCCCTCTTGTACCAGACCATTCAGTCTGTTACAAACAGACCGCACAGTCTGTAACCGAAGGGAGATCATCGTGACCACACCCCTGCAGGACCGCCGCTACGTCACCGACGGGGGGCTCGAGACCGACCTGATCTTCCACCACGGCGCCGACCTCCCCGAGTTCGCGTCGTTCCCGCTCATCGAGCACGCCGATGGTCGCGAGCTGCTGACGCAGTACTACGAGGGGTACGCCGACGTCGCCCAGCGGGCCGGAGTGGGCCTGCTGCTCGAGGCGCCGACCTGGCGGGCCAACCCCGACTGGGGCGAGCGGCTGGGCTACGACGCTGCCGCGCTCGACCGCGTCAACCGGGACTCGATCTCGTTCCTGCATGGGCGTCGAGACGCGCACCCGGAGCTCCACGAGCAGGGCGTCCTGGTCGGAGGCATGCTCGGGCCGCGCGGCGATGGCTACGTCGCGGGCGACCGGCTCACGCCCGAGGGGTACGCCGACTACCACCGCCCCCAGCTCGCGTCGTTCCAGGCCGCCGGCGCCGACCACGCCACCGCGCTGACGCTGGTCGGAGCCGACGAGGCGATCGGCATCGTGGCCGCGGCCCGCGACGTCGGGCTGCCCATCGGCGTGGCGTTCACGGTGGAGACCGACGGCCGGCTGGCCGGGGGCGACACCCTGGCGGGGGCGATCGAGGAGGTGGACGCCGCGGGCGGCCCGGACTGGTTCCTCGTCAACTGCGCCCACCCGACCCATGTCGCCCGCGGGCTCGAGGGCGACGGACCCTGGGAGCGGATCGCCGGGCTGCGACCCAACGCCAGCCAGATGTCACACGCGGAGCTGGACGAGGCCGAGGAGCTCGACGAGGGCGACCCCGCCGAGCTGCAGGCCTCGCTCGTCGCCATCGCCTCCCGGCTGCCCGGCCTGCAGATCCTCGGCGGCTGCTGCGGCACCGACGCGCGCCACGTCGCCGCGCTCTGGGGCGTCTGAGCGCCGGCGACGGCCTCGTTCGGATGGCCCACTTGGGTCATATGCGCCCCAGTGGCGCAGGTCTACGTTCATTTCTAAGAATTCTCTCAGGAAGAGACGTCATGACCCTTCTCAGATCCCGAACGATCCTCGCCTCATTCGCCGGACTCAGCCTCCTGCTCGGTGGCCTGCTCGCGGTCAGCCCCGCCACCGCGCGGCCGGGGAACACCGATGCCACCTTCGTCGGCACCGGGTTCGGCCCGGTCCCGGATGGCACGTCGCTGACCTGCCCCGCACCAGGTGCACCCCTCAACGTCACGTTCAACGTCAGCGGCGTGACCGGGCCGCTCACGGACGTGCGTGTGACCGGTGTGACCTTCAACCCCGCGCACACACTGGTCGGGGATCTGCAGGTCACGCTCATCGCGCCCAACGCCACCTCGCACGTGGTGTTCTCCCGGACCGGCGCCACCACGGCGGCCGGTTTCGGCGACAGCTCCAACGTGGCGGGTCCGTACACGTTCGCTGACGACGCGGCCGGCAACTGGTGGACGGCGGCACTGGCCGCGGACACCAACACCAACATCCCGGCCGCCAGCTACCGGACCAGCCAGGCCGGTGGTGCGGGGGCGACCGGCGCCGTGACCACCATGACGTCCGCCTTCGCCGGGGTGACCAACCCCAACGGCACCTGGACGCTGCGGTTCATCGACGGGTGCCTGCAGGACACCACCACGGTGACTGCGGCCAGCCTGGTGCTGAAGGTCAGCTGCGCCACCCAGCAGGCTGCGGTGACCAGCGCCACGGCGGCGGCCGCAGCGGCTGACCAGGCGGTGACCTCGGCGAACAAGGCCGTCTCGAAGGCCAAGAACAAGGTCAAGAAGGCCAAGAAGGCGCTCAAGGCTGCCGTGAAGAGCGGCAACGCGGCCAAGATCAAGAAGGCCAAGGCCAAGCTCAAGAAGGCCAAGAAGACGCTCAAGAAGGCCAAGGCCAAGCGGACTGCTGCGACCCAGGCTGCAGCAACGGCCCATGCGCAGCTGTCGACGGCGCAGTCTGCGCTGATCGCCTGCAACACCGCCAACGCCTAGCGGCTCTGCTCTGGCGTACCCGGCCCCGGGGGTCTTCACCTCGCGGGCCGGGTACACCAGGGCGCCGTGCCGCAGTCGTCTGCGAGACTGGCGAGGTGCCCAGCGAACGCCTCGTGCACATCGTCGACGAGGTCCCCGATCTGGTGGGGGTCTCCGACCTGACGATGGTCCTGGTCCTCGACGGGTTCCTCGACGCCGGCAACGCCGCCGCACACGCGGCCCGTCATCTGGCCGACCTCGACGGCGGTCGTTCGGGGCCGATCGTGGCGACCTTCGACGTCGACCAGTTCCACGACTACCGCGCCCGGCGGCCGGCGATGTCGTTCGTGCGGGACCACTACGAGGCCTACGACGCGCCGCGGCTCGTCGTACGCCTGCTGCACGACAGCGGCGGTACGCCGTACCTGCTGCTGCACGGACCGGAGCCGGACAACCGCTGGGAGGCGTTCGCGCGGGCGGTCCGCGAGGTCCTCGAGCGGCTCGGCGTGACCCGCGTCGTCGCGATGGGCTCGGTGCCGATGGCCGTTCCGCACACCCGCCCGATCGCGATCACGCCGCACGCGAACCGTCCCGAGCTGGTGCCGGGCGCCAGCCCGTGGCGGGGCGAGCTCCGGATCCCGAGCAGCGCCCAGTCCCTGCTCGAGCTGCGGCTGGGGGAGTGGGGCCACGACATGCTCGGCTTCGTCGCGCACATCCCGCACTACCTCGCCCAGCTCGACTACCCGAAGGCGGCCGCGGTCCTGCTCGAGCAGGTCGAGCTCGCCGGCCGGCTCACCATCGACCTCACCGAGCTGCACGAGCTGGCCCGCGAGCGGGAGACGGAGATCGAGCGCTACTTGTCCTCCAACGACGAGGTGGGCGAGGTCGTCGATGCCCTCGAGCAGCAGTACGACGCGTTCGAGCGGGCCGAGGACAGCGGCGCGAGCCTGCTCGCCGACGACGAGCCGCTGCCGACCGGCGAGGAGATCGGCAGGCAGTTCGAGCAGTTCCTGGCCGGACTCGACCCCCAGGACGGCAACGACCCCAACGAGTCCGGACGAGAGACGTGACAGACGACGCCTCGGCGGTCGCGGACCTGCTCAACCTGCTCGACCTCGAGACGCTCGACGACGATCTCTACCGCGGCGCCCACCCGCCGTCGGCCCGCGAGCGCGTCTACGGCGGCCAGGTGGCCGCGCAGGCGCTGGTGGCCGGCACCCGCAGCGTCGACCCGGCGTTCGTCCCGCACTCCTTCCACTCCTACTTCCTGCTGCCCGGCGACTACGCGGTGCCGATCATCTTCGACGTGCAGCGGATCCGGGACGGCCGCTCGTTCCTCACCCGGCGGGTCACGGCCCGGCAGCACGGCCGGCCGATCTACCACCAGACGATCAACTTCCAGCAGTCCGAGGAGGGGTTCGAGCACCAGGACGTCATGCCCGAGGTGCCCGGCCCCGAGCAGGGACTGGACCTGTTCGACCTGATGCGCGGGCGCGGCAACGCCGACGCCGACGAGCTCGGCAAGGAGTGGGCCTCGCTCGAGGTCCGCTTCCTCGGCAACTCCCGGCACGGTCTCGAGCCCGATCCGAGGCATCCATCCCAGGCCCGGATGTGGGTGCGGTTCCGCGAGCGCCTGCCGGAGGACCCGATGGCCCACCTCGCGGCGTTCACCTACGCCAGCGACATCAGCCTGCTCGGCGCCTCCCTCGCGGTGCACGACGTCAACCCCGCCAAGGCGATGATGGCCTCCCTCGACCACACGCTGTGGTTCCACAAGCCGTTTCGCGCCGACGAGTGGTGGCTCTACGACCAGTGGTCGCCCACGGCGTACGGCGGACGCGGACTGGCCTTCGGCCACGTCTATACGGCCGACGGCACCCTGGTCGCCACCGCGGCCCAGGAGGGTGTCATCCGGGCCCGCCGCCCCTCGTGAGGGACGTCGCCACTCCAGTCACACAAGACGCACCAGTCACAGGCGGTCAAGACCGGAACCATGGTCCGTTCGGCCATTTCTGAGCATTCTCCGGACGGGGCAGGTGTGGCGATTGTTCACTTCTGGCATGTACCGGCCGCAGCACCGAGCCCCCATCCGGCGCCGACCGAACCTCAAGCGCGCCGTTCCGGCCGCAGCGGGTGCGGCCGTGCTGGTGGTCGGTGCTGCCCTCGTGCCGTCGGCTTCCGCGGACACCGACTCGCACTTCACCCACCAGTCGACGCCCCAGCACTTCGGCACCAAGCCGACCAAGCCCGGAAGAAGCCGGGCAAGCCGGGCAAGCCCGGTGACGACGACGCGAACGACGCGAACACCGAGCACGACCCCAACGCCACCAACGGCGGCAAGCCGCTTCCGGGCGACGAGGGGCTGAGTCTGCTCGAGCTCAGGCCGACCGCGCCCCCGGTCACGGCCTACGAGATGCCGTTCCCCTGCAACGAGGTGTGGTCGGGCTCGACCCGCTCCAGGCACAGCCCGAGCGTCCGGGCCGTCGACTTCAACTACCCCGGTGGAGATCTCGGCAAGCCGGTCGTCGCCGCTGCCTCCGGGACCGTCGTCACGGTGGTGTCCGGCCAGGGCAAGCCCAGCTACGGCCAGTACGTCGTGATCGACCACGGCAACAGCGAGAGCTCGCTCTACGCGCACCTGGACTCGGTGCTGGTCACGCTCGGCCAGGTCGTGCAGGCGGGCACCCAGCTCGGCACCGTCGGCGAGACCGGCAACGCCAGCGGCCCGCACCTGCACTTCGAGGAGCGGGTCGGCGGCGCCATCGTCGACTCCTGGTTCCACGGGGTGCGGTTCCCGATGAACTCCTCGCAGGCCTCGCAGAACTGCGGCACGGTCGCGGTCACCGACATCCCGCTGGCCGGCGACATGTACGGCGGCCGGGCCGCCGAGGTGATGGTCTACCGCAAGTCCGCCCCGGCAGCCTTCCACGTGACCCGCACCGGCACGAAGGAGCGGGTCATCAAGATCGGCCGCGGGACCGCGCAGCCGGTGCTGGGCGACTGGGACGGCGACGGTCGGGTCAACCCGGGCGTTCGCGAGCCGGCCACCCGCGTGTTCACGATGCAGGTCAAGCGCAGCAAGACCACCGTGAAGTTCGGCAAGAGCGGCGACCTGCCGATCGCCGGCAACTGGGACGGCAACGGGACCTGGGAGATCGGCGTACGCCGGCCGGGAAGCGCCAAGTTCCTGCTCCGGATGCCCGACGCGTCGGTCCAGAAGGTGACGCTGGGCGACGCCAACGACCTGCCGGTCACCGGCGACTGGGACGGCAACGGGGTGACCGACCTCGGCGTCTACGACCAGGCCACCGCGACGTACACGCTGCTGCAGAAGGACCCGATGGGCACCTACTTCACCCTCGTGATCCCCTTCGGCACCCCCGGTGACGTGCCGGTCACGGGTGACTGGGACGGCAACGGCCTCACCGACCTCGGCGTCTGGAGCCCGAGCACCGCGACGTTCAGCAAGCGAGGCGCCGTGGCGCCGTCGAGCGTCGCCGGCCGGGTCAAGAAGGTCCGGTTCGGCCGGCCCGTCGCGCGCTGAGCCCGACGCTCAGCTCGGGACGTCGAAGACCAGGCAGGTGCTGGTCGCGGTCGCGACCGGCGTACCGGCCTCGTCGACGACCACGCCTTCGCTGAACCCGACCCGGGAGCCCACCCTGACCACGGTGCCGGTCGCGGTGAGCAGGCCGCTGCGAGCGGTCACCGGCTTGAGGTAGCTCACCTTGATCTCGATCGAGGTGTAGCCCTTACCGGCCGGAAGGGTGCTGTGCACCGCGCACGCGGTGACCGAGTCGAGCAGGGTGCACACCAGGCCACCGTGCACCGCGCCGATCGGGTTGTACGCCGACTCGTCGGGCCGGCACGTGAACGAGACCCTGCCGGGCTCGACCTCGGAGACGCCGAACTCCATCAGCCCCGAGATCGGCGCCGGCGGGAGCACGCCGTCGCGGATCCCGCTCAGATAGTCGATGCCGGCCATCCGCACGCCCGCTGCCGCGCCGATCATCGGGTCGTACCAGCTCACCGTCTTGGTCCGCGGTTCACCCCAGCCAGTGCGCGCCTCGGTCCGCTCCGTCGTGGTCATGGCGTCCTGGCCAGCCTCTCGCTCTGCGTGGGGTAGTGGCGCATCCGGTCGGGATCGTCCTGGGCGACGGCGTGCTCGACGCCCCAGGCCAGGAGCGCGTCCAGCACCGGGACCAGCGCGACGCCCGCTTCGGTGAGGGCGTACTCGTAGCGCGTCGGGTGGTCCTGGTAGGCACGGCGCTCGATGACGCCCTCCTGCTCGAGGGCCTTGAGGCGCGCCGCGATCCGGTCCCGGGGGGCACCGGTGCCGCGCACGATGTCGGTGAAGCGCGCGCTGCCCATCACGATCTCGCGGATCACCAGGAGGGCCCACCGCTCACCGACCACTTCGAGCGAGGCCGCGATGGGGCAGGGGCGCCCGGGCAGCTCGGCCAGAGGCTTGAACATCGTGCTAGCGTGCCACGAGTGAGTTTGGAATTCAAACCTACGGGATCCGGGGTGGCGGTCGGCTCGCCGCTGGTGCCCGTGGCTCTGGGGACGACGCTGGTCCTGGTCACCTACGTGACCCCGATCGCCACGATCCCGGCGACGGCGGCCGACCTCGGCGCCGGCCCGGTGGCACGCGCCTGGATCCTCAGCTCGATGAGCGTCGGGCTGGCCGGGCTGCTGCTCGCGTCGGGCGTGATCGGTGATGCCTTCGGTCGCCGGCGGGTGTACGTCGCCGGGCTGGTCGCCACCGGCGTCGGGGCCGTCCTCTGCGCGGTCTCGGCCGAGCCGCTGCTGTTCGTGGTCGGCCGGATCGTCCAGGGCGGTGGTGGCGCCGCCGTACTGGCCTGCGGGCTGGCGGTGCTCGCGCACCGCTACCCGCTGGGACCGGAACGGCTCCGGGCGATGTCAGTCTGGGGAGCGTCGGTCGGCCTGGGCATCGTCGGCGGTTCGGTGCTCTGCGCGCTCCTGGACTTCGGCTCCGGCTGGCGGCCGAGCCTGTGGGTCACCGCCGCCCTCGCGTTCCTGATGATCCCGCCGAGCCTGCGGTGGATGGGGGAGTCCTCGGCCGCGGTCCGCAGCCGGGTGGACATCGCCGGTCTGACGCTGCTCGTGGCCGCGATGACGCTGGCCGTCTCCGCCCTGACCCAGGGGCGCAACGGGATCGACCTGCCCACCGTGCTGCTGGCCGTCCTCGCCCTCGTGTCGTTCGCGGTCTTCGTGCTCGTCGAGCGCCGGGTCGCCGCGCCGCTGCTCGACCCGGCGCTGCTCGCGCACCCGCGGTTCCGCGCCGCGACGGGTGGGTCGCTGGTGCTGGGCGCGGGGATGATCGGCATGGCGTCGTTCACCCCGACGCTGGTCCAGGTCGGCTACGGCGGCGGCCTGTGGTCGGCCACCCTGCCGGTCCTCGGCTGGGGTGGCACCGGGGTCGTCACCTCCATGCTGGTGCGAAGGATCCCGCACCCCCTCGAGGGACCGCGACCGGTCGCGCTCTTCCTGGTGGTGGTGGCCCTCGGGCAGCTGCTCACCTACGGACTGGATGCCGGATCGTCGATGTGGCGGCTGACCCTGCCGTTCGTCGTGGCCGGCGCGGCGACCGGCGTACTCAACGCGCTGCTGGGCCGGGAGGCGATCGCGTCTGTGCCACCGGACCGCGCCGCGATGGGCTCGGGTGCCAACAACACCGCCCGCTACCTCGGAGCCGCCTGCGGCATCACGCTCTTCGTCACCGTGGCGACGCACAGCGGCGGGGATCTGTACGACGGCTGGAACGCCGCCGCGCTGGTGGCGGCCGCGCTCACCCTGCTCGGTGCCGGCGCGATCGCGCTGACCGGGCGCCACGAGGCGACACGCCCTACCCTCGGGGCGTGACCACGCCCGACACCCGGCCCTACGGCAAGAAGCTCGCCCTGATGAGCCTGCCGTTCTGGATCATCTCGATCCTGTGCCTGGTCTACGGCATCGCTACCGGGTCGACGTTCACGACGGTCACCGCGGCGGCCGCCACGCTCGCCTTCCCGCTCACGGTGTGGCGTCGGAGGCACCCACCCGTATGAGCCGTTAGTTCCACAAGAGGTATTGCACAAGAGTTCTTGTGGAACTACGGTGGCAGGCATGGAGCAAGAACACCGGGTCCGCGCGACGGTCGAGCAGGTGGCCGCCAGCGGCCACCCGGTACGCCGCCGGCTGCTCATGGTGCTGGCCGTCGACGGGCCGGCCACTGCGAGCCAGCTGGCCGAGCACACCGGGCAATTGGTCGGCAACGTCAGCCACCACCTCAAGATGCTGGGCCGGGCCGGACTGGTCGAGGAGGCGCCCGAGCTGGCGAAGGACCGGCGCGAGCGCTGGTGGCGGCACATCCCCCTGTCCCTGAGCTGGTCGCTGGCCGACGTGCGCGGTGACCCCGTCGGCGAGGCGGTCGCGGTCGCCGCCGAGCACGACCACGTCGAGCACCACTTCGGCCGGGTTCGCGACTGGCTGGCTGCGCGCGACGGCTCGGACATCTATGACGAGGCCTGGACCCGGGCAGCCTTCTCGACCGACTCGTGGGTCTGGGCCACGCCCGACGAGCTCGACGAGCTCAGCGAGGCGATCAACGCGGTCGTCACCGAGTTCCGCGCGTCGCACCACGAGCCGGCACCCGGGCGGGAGAGCTGCTACGTCTTCGCCCACGGCGTCCCGAGCAAGCCATGACCGCGGCCATGACGGAGGCCCCTCCCTTCGGTCGTGACCGCCTTGTGCAGGCCTGGGCGGTCGTCTCCGGGATCTCGCTGGCCGGCGACTCCGCGTGGTTCGTGGCCTTCGCCTGGACAGCGGCCACGATCACCGACCCGGCCACGGCGGGGCTGATCCTCGGCGCGGGCACCATCCCGCGCGCGCTCACCGCGCTGTACGGCGGCGCGCTGGCCGACCGCTACGACGCTCGCCGCGTCGTGGTCCTCGCCAACGCCGGCCGGATCACACTGCTCATCACGGGTTCCGTCTTCGCCACCGTGGGCGGCGTGAGCGTGACGCTGCTGTTGGCCGTCGCCATCGTGTTCGGCGTCCTCGACGCGATCCACAATCCCGCCGCGATGACGCTGCCGCGCACGCTGGTCCGCACCGACGACCTCCCGGCTGCGGCCGGGCTCATGCAGGTGGCCGGCCGGCTGGCCCGCTTCGGCGGTGCGCCGCTCGGCGGAGTCCTGGTCGCGGTCGGCGGGCTCCGGCTGGTGATGGTGGTCGACGCCGTGACGTTCGCGGTGGTGGGGGCGTTCGTCGCCCTCGCGCTCAAGCCGCGCTACCGGCGCGTCCTCAGCTCCACCGGCTCGGTGCGCCAGGACCTGGCCGCGGCGGCGTCGTACCTGAAGGAGACGCCGTACGTCCGCGCGCTCGTGGTGTCCCTCTCCGGGCTGAACCTCTTCGTCGGCCCGGCCCTGGCGGTGGGCGTCACGCTGCACGTGCACCGCTCGGGGTGGGGCGCCGCGACCGTCGGCGTCGCAGACGCACTGGTCGGCGTCGGCGCGGCGATCGGCGCCGTCTTCGCGATCCGGTTCCGCTCGAGCCGGCCGGCCCGCACCGGCCTGCTGATGCTGGTCGGCCAGGCGGCGGCCATCGCACTGATCGGCGTGTCCAACCGGCCGCTGCTCTTCGTCGCCACCACCGTCATCGGCGTGACGGCCGGGCTGGCCTCGACGCAGCTCTCGGGTGCCTTCCAGCAGCTCGTGGACCCGGCCTACCTCGGCCGGATGGGCGCCGTGACCTCGCTCGGCGACGACGTGCTGATGCCGGTGGCGATGGTCGGCTTCGGTGCGCTCGTCGGGGGCGCCGGACTGCCGGTGACGTGTCTGGTCACCGGTCTCGGCTTCGTCGCGCTGGTGGCCTGGGCGCTGGCCCGTCTGCGTGGTGCCACGCCGGTGGCCGTGCCGGCCTAGCTGCTCGCTGGCGCCTGCTCGCCGAACCGATGGTCGAGCAGCGCGTACTCGGTCGTCGGACAGGCGGTGAGCTTGGGCGTCGCGTCACGGCAGACCTCGAGCCGCCACCAGGACGTCCCGGCACGAACGGCGAAGGTGGCGGTGCTCTGCCCGTCGCCAGCCAGTACGCCGGCGACCATGGGCTCGCCACCCAGTGCGCGCGCCGCTTCGAGAGCACGGACGAACAGGCTGCTGCCTGGATCGCCGGGGCTCTCGACCGCTCCGGCCAGGGCCTGCGTGGCGGCGAGCAGGAGCGACTCGGGCGCATCAGGTACGGCGGTGACCTTGAGCCACTGCACGGCGGGCTGCGGGGTCGTCGGCGCGACCTTCGCCTCGACCTCCAGCCGGCCACGCTCGGCCGGGACCAACCAGAGGGCCGTCCCGAGACCCTGCGAGCGAGCTGTGCCGGCCGGACCCGTCGGAGCACCCACCAGCTCGCGCGCCGCTGCGAGCTGCGCGAGTCGTTCGGCTTGGGGGACGTCGAGGGCGACGTTGAACGAGAACAGGTCTCCGGCGTACGGCTGCTGTCCAGCGGTGACGCGGGCGGTCACGGCGTCGACCAGGGCGGGCGTCACGACCGGAGCGAGGGCGGTGATCCGTTCGCCCGACACCAGCGCACGAAGCGCCTTGTGCGCCGTCTCGGCGGGGCCGGCGTAGGTGCCGTTCGCGAGGGCGATCACTCCGAGGCCGGTGTCGGGATGCCAGCGCATGTGCGAGCCGTAGCCGGGGTAGCCGCCCGAGTGCTGCACGACGTGGCCGTGGTCGCTGTGGTGCTCGATCAACAGACCGAACCCGTAGCCGACCGCACTGGCCGAGAGTGCGTTGCCTCCGGCCGGGACGTCGAGGTTCAGCCGGCCCGAGACGCCGGCGAACCGGTGCTGCTGCTGCATCTCGCGACGGCTGGCCACGCTCAAGGGGTGGGGCGCGTCGGGACGCCGGAACGCGTCGGTGAAGCCCCCGACCCACCGGGCCAGGTCGCTCACCCGGCTGTGGAGGCCGCCCATCGCCGAGAAGGTCCCGGGCAGCACGTCCGGCTGCAGGCTCCACCCGTCGCCGGGGTCGTGATAGCCCGCGACGAGCTCGTCCCCGACGCCACGGACGTCGTACGTCGTGGCCGCCATGCCGAGCGGGCCGGTGATCTCCTCGAGCACGAAGCCTCGGAAGCCATCGATGTCGGGCGGCAGGACGGCGTCGATGACCCGACCGAGGAACGCGTAGCCCAGGTTGCTGTACTCGAACCCGACGCCGGGCGGCCCGCCGACCGTGATCCCGCCGGCGAGGAGCTCGGCGAACTCCTCGGGCGTCTGCGACTCGTTGCGATCGCCCCACGGGTCGTCGGTGAGCAGCCCGCCGCTCATGGTCAGCAGGTGACGCACGGTCAGCCCGTCCGGTGCATAAGGGACGTACGTCGCCACCGGCTCGTCGAGTCGGAGCAGTCCCCGGTCGCGGAGAAGCAGGACGGCGGCGGCGGTGAACGACTTCGTCATCGACGCGATCCTCAGCACGCTCCCCGTCGTCGGGGGCGCCTGCTCGCCGGGCGTGGTCGTACCAAGCCCCCGGGCGTGCAGCACCTCCCCGTCACGGACGACCGCGTAGACGAGCCCGGGCGACCGCCCCTGCGCGAACTCGGCGGCGAACAGGTCGTCAGCGCTGGTCAGATCGAGAGGCACGGGCCGAGTCTGCCCGGACGGGTGCGGGTCGTGTGCCTGAGGTCGCCCTATGGCCCGTCCTCAGGCACACGACCGCTAGATCGCGGTGGTGCGCCCCGCCAGGTGCGGTGCGCCGTCCTTGGGGCTGGTCAGCGAGAACGCGAAGCCGCCGTCGACCGGTGTCGAGCCGAACGCCACGGAGCCCGGCAGCAGGACCGGCCTCTTGAACGCGACATCGACGCGGACCGCGTCGGGGAGCCGGTTCTCGAGCGCGGCCACGCAACGGGCCATGGTCCACATGCCGTGCGCGATCTGGCGCGGGAAGCCGAGCGCCTTGGCGGTGATCGGGTAGAGGTGGATCGGGTTGTGGTCGCCCGACACCGCGGCGTACTGGCGGCCCAGGTCACCCGGCAGCTTCCAGACGATGCCGCTCGGCTCGGCGTCAGGGAACACGCTGCCCGAGGAGGCGGAGGCGTCGCCCTTGCCGCGGCGGAGGTACGTCGAGGTCTCCTCCCAGACGTTCTCGCCGTCGGCGGAGACCACCGTGAGGAACTCGTACGCGGTGCCCTTCGGATGCGGCAGCGCCGGCCCGACGCTGGCGGTGACGCCGAGCGTCTCGCCGATCGTGATGGGGCGGTGGGCGGTGATCGAGTTCTCCAGGTGCACGGTGCCGATCGCGGGGGCTGGGAACGCCGGGTCGCTCATGATCGCCATCTGCAGCGGGAACGCGAGCAGGTGCGGGTAGGGCAGCGGGACGACATCCTTGGTCGGGAACCCGCAGACCTTCGCGAAGGCGTCGACGTGCTCGCGCTCGATCGCGGTCTCCGGGCCGCTGCGCGACAGACCCGTGAACTCGCCGCCGGTCTTGCGGATGCCCGGCAGCTGGTTGACGACCGGGATCGACGGCAGGGCCGCCCGGAGCATCAGCTCGAGACCCATCAGGCGCCCAGCATCATCTGGCCGCAGACGCGGACGACGTTGCCGTTGACGGCGGACGAGCCGGGGGAGGCGTACCACGCGATGGTCTCGGCGACGTCGACCGGCAGCCCGCCCTGCGACATGGCGTTGAGCCGCTGGCCGACCTCGCGGGTCGCGAACGGTACGGCGGCCGTCATCTGCGTGATGATGAAGCCCGGTGCCACCGCGTTGATGGTGATGCCGTCCTTCAGCTCGTCGGCGAGCGAGTCGACCAGGCCGATGACGCCGGCCTTGGAGGCGGCGTAGTTGGTCTGGCCGACGTTGCCGGCGATGCCGGCGATCGAGGCGACGCCCACGACCGAGCCGTTCGAGTGGATGACCTTCTGGTCGAGCAGCTCGCGGGTGATCCGCTCCGGTGCCGTGAGGTTGACCGCGATGACCGGGTCCCACTTGTCCTCGGCCATGTTGGCGAGCTTCTTGTCGCGGGTGATGCCGGCGTTGTGCACGACGACGTCCACACCGCCGTGCTTCTCCTTGAGATGGTGCGCGATCCGCTGGGGCGCGTCCTTGCCGGTGATGTCGAGGGCCAGCCAGTCGCCGCCGAGCTCCTTCATCAGGGTCTGCAGGTCGTCGGCGAGCTGGGGTACGTCGACGCCGACGATCGTCGCGCCGTCGCGGTGCAGCACCCGGGCGATCTGCTCGCCGATACCGCGGCTCGCCCCGGTGACCAGGGCGACCCGGCCGGCCAGCGGTAGCGTCCAGTCGGCCACCTCGCCGGCGTCCTTGGTGCCGTGCGCACCGATCCGGACCACCTGGCCAGAGACGTAGGCCGACTTGGGGGAGAGCAGGAAGGCCAGGGTCGACGTGGCGGCACCCTCGGCGCCCTCGGCGACGTAGACGAGCTGGACCGTGCCACCCCTGCCGATCTCCTTGCCGAGGCTGCGGGTGAACCCCTCGAGCGCGCGCTGGGCGACGCGTTCGGCGCCCTTGACCTGTTCGGGCGGCGTGCCGAGGACGACCACGCGCGGGCAGCTGGCGAGACTGCGGAGCTTGCGGGAGAAGAAGTCCCGGAGTGCGTGCAGGTCCGAGGAGTCCTTGATGGCGGTCGCGTCGAAGACCAGTCCCTTGTACTTCTGGTCCGCGGTGAACGCCGCGGTCGAGGCGATGCCGAGTGTGTCGAGGAGGCCCGGCAGCGACTCGGCCAGCCGGCCGTTGCCGCCCACCACGACGGTGCCGTCCACCAGCGGTGCCCCCGCGGTGTAGCGCTCGAGCCTGGTCGGGCTCGGCAGGCCGAGGTTCTTGACCAGCACCTTGCCGATGGGGGAGGAGGTGAAGCCTTGGTAGCGGTCGCTCATGACTCAATGCAACTCTCTGTGTAACTGCGTGTCCACATTTCGTGACCCCCGCCTCAGTGGCTTGGCTTTCGATGTGAGGGAGCCAGACACTTGGCGTATGACTTCCCTCAACGGTGGGCCCATCCGTCGCGTCGCCGTCCTCGGCGGCAACCGGCTCCCGTTCGCCCGGTCTAACACGGCGTACTCGAGCGCGTCCAACCAGGACATGCTGACCGCCGCGCTCGACGGACTGGTCGCGCGGTTCGGGCTGGAGGACGAGCGACTCGGCGAGTTCGTCGCCGGCGCGGTGCTCAAGCACTCCCGCGACTTCAACCTGGCTCGTGAGTCCGTGCTCGGCTCGAAGCTGTCCCCCGAGACGCCCGCGACGGACATCCAGCAGGCCTGCGGCACCGGGCTGCAGGCGGCGATCCAGGTCGCGAACAAGATCGCCCTCGGCCAGATCGAGGTCGGCGTCGCCGGTGGCTCGGACACCACCTCGGACGCGCCGGTGGCGATCAGCGAGAAGCTCCGCAAGAAGCTGCTCAAGGTCAACGCCGCCAAGGACACCCGCGGCCGCCTGGCCGCGCTGGCGGCGATCCGCCCCGGCGACATCGGCCTCTCCATCCCGCAGAACGGCGAGCCCCGCAGCGGTCTCTCCATGGGCGACCACGCCGCGCTGACCGCGCTGGAGTGGCAGATCGGGCGCGAGGAGCAGGACGAGCTCGCCGCGCTGTCGCACCAGCACCTCGCCGCGGCGTACGACGCCGGGTTCGAGGACGACCTGATCACGTCGTTCCGCGGCCTCGAGCGCGACAACAACCTGCGGCCCGACTCCTCGGTAGAGAAGCTCGCCAAGCTCAAGCCGGTGTTCGGCAAGGGCGAGTCGGCCACCATGACCGCGGGCAACTCCACGCCGCTCACCGACGGTGCTTCGACGGTGCTGCTGGCGTCGGAGGAGTGGGCCGCCGCCCACGACCTGAAGCCGCTGGCCTACCTGACGGCCTACGAGACCGCGGCCGTCGACTACGTGCACGGCGGCGAGGGGCTGCTGATGGCCCCGGCCTACGCCATGGCCCGGATGCTGGCCCGCGAGGGGCTCACGCTGCAGGACTTCGACTACTACGAGATCCACGAGGCGTTCGCCTCGCAGGTGCTCTCGACGCTGAAGGCCTGGGAGGACCCGGTCTTCAGCAAGGAGCGGCTCGGCCTCGATGCCCCTCTGGGCTCGATCGACCGCTCCAAGCTGAACGTCACCGGTTCCTCGCTGGCCGCCGGACACCCGTTCGCCGCCACCGGTGGGCGCATCGTCCCCGTGCTCGCGAAGCTGCTCGCGACGTCCGAGGGTGGCACCGGCCGCGGTGTGATCTCGATCTGCGCGGCCGGCGGCCAGGGCGTCACCGCGATCCTCGAGCGGGCCTGAGCCCACCCACCCGGCCACCCGGCCGCCGTACGGGGTCAGGTCACGGTGGCCATGGCCACGAGACGCCCGGTCGCCCTGATCCCTCGTAGGTCCCGCACGCTCCCGCTGGCGACCAGGAGCCCGCAGCCGCTGCGCACCACCCGCGCTGACGCCTCGAGACGTCCTGCGAACGGCTGCGGCGCGTGTGCCGCCGTCACGACCAGCTCGACCGGGCGGTACGACTGTCCCGGGGCCAGCAGCGACTGGACCGCGGTCGAGAGGGCGAAGTCGAGCATCGTTGAGCAGGGATCGTCCGCCACCCCCTCATGTGACTGGGTGCGGAACACCGCCTCGCCGGGACTGACGTGCTCGAGGACGAGGTCGAGGTCCCGGGCCGCGACCGGACGGGGTCGACGGCTGACGCCGGCGGCCCCTCCTGCCCGGGCCAGGGCGACCGTGGTCACCGGGCACCGCTGGCGCGACGGCGGGCCGAGACCTGCAGGAAGCGGAGCCCCACGGCGCCGAGAGCGCCCAGGACCAGGCTGGTCAGCAACAGCCACTGGACGACGCGGGCGACGATCGGCGCCGTGACGCCGACGTCCGCAGCCGCGTTGACGCCGGCCGAACCGTCCTGGTTCATGACGACGACGGTCCAGTCGCCGTTCTCGGGATCCCAGGTCAGGTCCTGGGTGCCAGGGCCGGACGCCTGCGCGATCCAGATGTCGAGGTCGGCGGGCGCCTCGTCGGGCGCGCCACCCGGGCGCTCGTCGTACGCCGTGTCGTCGATCTCGGTCATGGTGGAGTGGCCGACGCCGGCGAGGTAGTCCGCCACGTCGTCGGTGGCCGCGACGCCGATGAAGACCGGTGAGCCCTCGGCGCTGGTCGCCCGCACCCGGGCCGTGCCCAGGAGCCAGTCGCCCTTGAGGGCGTTCAGGTGGATCTCCTCGACGCTCACCGCATGGCCCGCGGAGTGGACATCGACGGAGTTACTGGTGAGGTAGTCGCCCTCCCGATGCTGGCCGTCGATGATGTGCACGCCGCCGGCGGTGACGGCCATGAGCGCGGCGCCCACGACGGCCGCCAACGACAGCGACAGCAGGCCGACGCGGGCCGGGGTCCACGCGGGACGAGGCTCCGGCCGGGGTGAGGCGCCGGGTCGGGGGGCGTTCAGGACGGGTGTGGTGCGCATGGCTGTCTCCTCTGGGGCGGTGTTGCTCTGTGCCCCAAGCACACCGCTGATCAGTGCGCGGGAACATCGGGCTGGGCGCACGGCCGGAGGTGCCAACCCCACGCTCCGGGGGTGGGGCAGCCACCTCGGCTGCCAATGCTCAGCCGGCCGCGAGCGAACCCACCTGCGCGACCCGCCGGAGGTCGACCTCGACCCCCGTGCCCGACTTGGCCAGCAGCGCAAAGCGGCCGGCCCGCGGCACGGTCACGTAGCCCGCACCGTCGAGCACGGCGAGCTCGCGGTCGACGGCCCGGAGGAACGCCTCGCAGTGCTCGGCGTCCAGCCCGGTGGGCCAGATGAGGGTGCTGCTGAGCACGTCCTCGCGCCGGGCCTCGAGCTCGGCCGCCGCCGTCTCGAGGAGCGTGCGCATCCGCTCCACCGCCGCCACGTCGTTCGCCACATCGACACGCTAGGGGCGACCACCGACAGTGGTCGGCCGACTCAGCGGGTGACGAGCGCGAGCGCGGAGTCGACGAGGTAGGCGCGGACCTGGGCCGGCGAGATCTCGCCGACGGTCGGTACGCCGGGGGTCGTCTCGGTGACCAGGATGCCGACCCGCGCGAGCTGGAGGGCGCCGAGCCCGCTCGCGTAGAGGGTGTTGGCGAGCAGGGTCGGGTCGTCGACCCGGAAGGTGCCGGCGTCGACACCGGCCTGGAGTGCGTTCTGGAGGATGGCCAGACAGCCGGAGATGCCGCGCCCGAGCCGGAACAGCGCGCTCTCGGAGATCTCGTCGAGCAGCTCGGGGCCGCTGCGCCGCATCAGTGCCTGGGCGCAGTCGGTGAACGCCGGGTGGGCCAGGCCGTAGTCGACGAACGCGCCCACGAGCGCCTCGAGCCGCTGGGGTGCCTCGGCGTCGGGGTCGTCGGCCGCCTCGAGCGCCTCGTGGAGCTCGTCGAGATAGCTGACGAGGGTGAGCGCGAACAGCTCCTCCTTGCCGGAGAAGTGCCGGTAGACGATGGCCCGGTTGATGCCGACGGCGCGGGCGATGTCCTCGATCTGCGCGTCACGTACGCCGCGCTCGTCGAAGAGCGCCCGAGTGGCCGCGATGATCTCCCGCTCGCGTGCCCGGCGCCGGGCAGCCGCCGCCGAGCGGCGACCGTCGATCTCGGGAGCACGAGAGGCCATGGCCAAGATGTTAATCGGAGTGCAACTCCGAGTTGCACAACTGTGACGGGAGTCCTAGAGCGGGTCCGAGCGCCCGTAGAGCTCGCGCACCGTCTCGATCGTGTCGGCCTGGTCCGGCGTCTTGTCGTCGCGGTAGCGCACGACCCGCGCGAAGCGCAGGGCCATGCCACCGGGGTAGCGGGTCGAGCGCTGGAGGCCGTCGAAGGCGATCTCGACGACCTGCTCGGGGCGGACCTCGACGACGTGGTGGTCGTGGACGGCGGGCGGGTCGACGGCCAGCTCGGTGAACCGCTCCGTCTGCCACTTGAGCATCTCGTCGGTCATGCCCTTGAAGGTCTTGCCGAGCATGACGAACTCGTCGCCGTCCCGGGCGCCGAGGTGGATGTTGGAGAGCCAGCCCCGGCGGCGGCCCGAGCCCCACTCCACCGCGAGGACGACGAGGTCGAGGGTGTGCACCGGCTTGACCTTCACCCAGGCCGAGCCGCGCCGGCCGGCGTCGTAGGTCGCGGCGAGGTCCTTCACCACGACACCCTCGTGCCCGCGAGCGAGCACGTCGGCGACGAAGGCCTCGGCGGCCGTGGGGTCGTCGGTCTCCAGCCGCGCGATCCGGTGCGCCTCGGGCACCAGCCCGTCGAGCGCGGCGAGCCGCTCGCTGCCGGGGGAGTCGACGAGGTCCCTGCCGTCGAGGTGGAGGAGATCGAAGAAGTAGGGCGTGAGGTGGACGCCGTCGGTCATCGCCGTCCGCGACGCCGTCTCCTGGAACGGCCGCGGCCGCCCGGCGTCGTCGAGCGCCAGCACCTCGCCGTCGAGAACGAACCGCGAGGCCGGCAGGGCCCGCGCGACCTCGACCACCTCGGGCAGCCGGTCGGTGATGATCTCCAGCGACCGGGTCGCGACGATCACCTGGTCGTCCCACCGGTGGACCTGGATCCGGATGCCGTCGAGCTTGGTGTCGATCGACACAGGGCTGTCAGGACCGCCGCCGGCCTTCTCCATCGCGGCCTCGACCGTCGTCGCGCTCGAGGCGAGCATCGGCAGCACCGGACGCCCGACCTCGAGCACGAACTCGGCCAGCGCAGCCTCGCCACCGGTCAGTGCGGCGACGGACACGGCCACCGTCGAGCCGGCCATCATCGCGGCCCGGCGTACGGCGGCCAGCGGTACGCCGCCCGCGGCGGCCAGCCCCTCCTGGACGAGCGAGTCGAGCGCACCCTGCCGGATCTCGCCGGTGACGATCCCGCGAAGCCAGGGCTGCTCCTCGGCCGTCGCCCGGCCGAACAGCTCGGCGGTCGCGGCGGCCCGCGCCGCCTGCGAGCCCGAACCGGCCAGCGCGCTGATCCGGTCGAAGGCCTGGTGCACCTCGTGCACCGTCAGGGACGGCTCCGGCGCGGGCTCGGGCAACGACTGCATCGACCGCCAGCCCAGCCCCGTCCGCCGCTGCCGCAGCGAGCCGGCGAGGTAGGCGGTGACGGTCTCGATCTCCTCGACGTCCGTGGAGGCCACGCGCGCCAACAGTTCGGCGAACGCCGCAGTCTTGGCCTTGCGCGAGCGCGTCGCGGCGACCTCGGTGGAGGTGGACACGACGTCGGCGAGCAGCATGGGGTCAGTCAACCCGCCCGCACCGACACCAGGACAGCCCGTTGCATCTCGACCCCGGACCGCTCGTCGTCGTCCTGGTGCTCGCGGCCGCGGTCCTGCACGCGGGCTGGAACGCCATCGCCCACACCGCCGCGGACCGGCTGGTCGGCTTCGCGCTGATCTCGACCGCGACGTTCGTCATCGGTGGCGCGGTCGCGCTCACCCAGCCACTGCTCGACGCCCGCGACTTCGGGCTGGTCGCCGTGTCGGCGGCGATCCACGTCGCCTACTTCGTGCTGCTGCTCGCGTCGTACCAGCAGGCCGACCTCAGCCGGGCCTACCCGCTCTCGCGCGGCACCGGTGTGGCGCTGACCGCCTTCGTGTCGATCTTCCTGCCGCGCGCGCCGCTCGGCCCCGACGTGGTGCTCGGCGTCGGCCTCGTCGTCCTCGGCCTGATCGGTGTCACGATCGCGGGGCCGCGGCTCACCCTCGGCGACCGGGCCGGCATCGCCACCGCACTGGCCACGGGCGTGACCATTGCGGGCTACACCGTGGTCGACGGCTACGCCGTCTCCGGCGGTGCCCCGGTCGTGGCGTACGCCGGCTGGCTGTTCCTCCTCCAGTCCTGGGTGGTGCCGGTGGTGGCGATCGTCCGGCGGGGGAGGAGGCTGCCCGGACTGGCCCGGAAGCAGGCGTTCGCCGGTCTCGGCGGAGGAGCGGTCTCCATGGCGGCGTACGGCCTGGTGCTGGTCGCCCAGACCAGCGGTGCCCTGGCGGCGGTGGCCGCGCTCCGGGAGCTGAGCATCGCCTTCGGCGTCCTGCTCGGCGCGTTCGTCCTGCACGAGCAGGCGGCCCGCAAGCGGCTGCTACCGGCGCTGGTGCTGACCGCCGGTGCAGTGGTGCTCGCACTGAGCATCTGACCGTACGAATCTGCCGCTGACCGGCTGGAGTTCCATCCGGCCAGGGCCAGTTTCACCGGGTACCCGGTGAAACTGCTTGACCCAGAACGAGAACACGTTCTAGATTGGACAGGTGTCCAGTCGGGTGTCCACCCTTCCGCGGCGCGGGCTCAACGCCCGCCAGGCCGAGACCGTCGAGAAGCTGCTCGACGCCGCTGAGCAGGAGCTGGCGTCGGTCGGACCGGAGGGGCTCACGATCCGCATGGTCGCCAGCCGTGCGGGCGTCTCGCCGGCCACGGCGTACACCTACTTCGGCTCCAAGAACCACCTGTTCGCCGAGCTGTTCCACCGCAAGGTGCTGCTCGAGCACCCGGCCGAGATCACCGGCCGTACGCCGCTCCAGCGGGTCACCGCGGTGACCAGGCACCTCGCGACCGTGCTCGGCGCCAGCCCGCATCTCGCCTCCGCCGCCAACCACGCACTGCTGGGCACCGACCCCGACGTCGAGCGGCTGCGCGTCGTGATCGGCGCCGAGATCGTCGGCCGGTTCCAGCAGGCGCTCGGCGACTCTGCAGACGATCCAGCGGACCCCGAGCTCCTCGACGCGCTGACCCTCGCCCTCACCGGCGCGCTGCTCCAGACCGGGATGGGGCTGATCACCTACGACGACCTGGCGGACCGGCTCGACGCGGTGATGACGACGATCCTGCGGGGGAACACGTGACGACCACCCGAACACCGGTCGCACTGGATCCCTACGACTACGCGTTCCAGGAGGACCCCTACCCGGTCTACGAGTGGCTGCGCGAGCACGAGCCGCTCCACCACAACCCGACGCTCGACCTCTGGGCCCTGACGAGGCACGCCGACATCGCCGACGCGGTCCGCACCGAGGGCACCTACTCCAACTCCTGGGGCGTCGCCATCGAGGAGTCGGCCTGGGGACCCGACGCGCACAAGGTGATGTCGATCCTCGGCATGGACCCACCGCGTCAGAAGCGGCTGCGCTCCCTCGTCTCCCGGGGCTTCACCCCGCGCCGGGTCCACGACCTGCTGCCACGGATCCAGCAGCTGACGGACCGCTATCTCGCCCAGTGCATCGACCAGTGCCTCGAGATGGGCAGCTTCGACTGGATCACCGACTTCGCCGGCAAGCTCCCGATGGACGTCATCTCCGAGATGATGGGCGTCGCCGAAGAGGACCGCGCCGAGGTACGCCGCCAGGCCGACATCGTGGTCCACCGCGAGGACGGCGTCTACGACGTCCCGCTGCCGGCGATGGACTCGTCGCTGTGGCTGGTCGGCTACTACCAGGCCATGGTCGACCAGCGGCGCCGCCGGCCGAGCGACGACCTGACCAGCGCGCTCATCGAGGCGGAGGTCGACGGCGAGCGGCTCACCGACGAGGACGTCATCGCCTTCCTCTTCCTCATGGTCGTCGCCGGCAACGAGACGACCACCAAGCTGCTCGGCCACGCGCTCTTCCACCTCACGAGACACCCGGACCAGCTGGCGAGGGTCTTCGACGGTCCCGACCTCGAGCTCGTCAACCCGTGGATCGAGGAGACGCTCCGCTTCGACACCTCGAGCCAGCTGCTCGCCCGCTACCTGCTGAAGGACGTCGAGCTGCACGGTTCGGTCGCGCCGCGCGGCTCGAAGCTGCTGCTCTGCCTCGGCTCGGCCAACCGCGACGAGCGGGTCTTCACCCGCCCCGGCGACTACGACATCTCCCGCGAGGACGACGAGCTCGCGAAGATCCTGTCCTTCGGCGGGGGGCGCCACTTCTGCCTCGGCGCCAACCTGGCCCGGCTGGAGGCCCGAGTCGCGCTGACGACCTTCGTCGAGCGGGTCCGGTCGGTCGAGGTCGACCACGAGCGCTGCGTCCGGGTGCACTCCCTCAACGTGCGCGGCTTCGCGTCGATGCCGACCCGGGTGGAGGTGCGCTGATGCCGAGCGAGAAGTACGCCCAGCCCGAGCGCCGGCCCGCGGTGGTCACGGGCGCCAGCTCGGGGATCGGCGCGGCCACGGCGCTCGAGCTGGGTCGGTCGGGATATCCCGTGGCGCTCGGCGCGCGACGTACGGAGAAGCTCGAGGACGTCGCCAGCCAGATCCGTGCGGATGGCGGCGAGGCGTTCGTGCACGCGCTGGACCTCACCGACGACGACTCGGTCGCGGCCTTCGCCAAGGCTGCCCAGCAGGCGCTCGGTGACATCGAGGTGGTGGTCAGCAACGCCGGCGCGGTCGCGCCCGGCACCATCACCGAGGTCGACCCGGAGCGGTTCACCCGCGAGCTCGACCTCACCGTGGTCGGGCGCCCACCGCCTGGTCCGGGCGTTCGTGCCCGCGATGCAGGAGCGCCGCCGTGGCGACATCGTCTTCGTCTCGTCGGACACCGCGGTGCGCCCGCGGCCGTTCATGGCGGCCTACTCCGCGGGCAAGTGGGGCCTCGAGGGCCTGGTCGCGAGCCTGCAGCTGGAGCTCGAGGGCTCGGGGGTCCGCGCGTCCGTCGTACGGCCCGGCCCGACGTGGAGCGAGATGGGCAGCAACTGGGACCCGGACGACGCCGCGTTCGTGCTCAACCAGTGGGTGCGCTTCGGACTCGCCCGGCACCCGCACTTCATGAAGCCGGCCGCGATCGCTGACGCCATCACCACGGTCGTGAGCGCGCCCCGCGGCGTGCACCTCAACCTCGTCGAGGTCAGCCCCGAGGCTCCCGTGGAGGACGCGTGATCTCCGAGGTCTCGTACGCCGTAGCGGACGACGGCTACGGACACCTGGCCGAGATGCGTCTGGATCCCATCGGGCTGTTCCACCGCGTCCGCGAGGAGTGTGGCGACATCGGCCGCTTCCGGCTGGCCGACCGCGACGTGGTGCTGGTCAGCGGCGCCGAGGCCAACGAGCAGTTCTTCCGGGCGCCCGACTCCACGCTCGACCAGGCGGCGGCGTACCCGTTCATGACGCCGATCTTCGGCAAGGGCGTGGTCTTCGACGCCAGCCCCGAGGAGCGCCAGCAGATGCTGAAGAACCAGGCGCTGCGCGGCGACATGATGCGCGGCCACGCGCAGACCATCGAGGCCGAGATCAGGCGGATGGTCGAGCCGTGGGGCGACGAAGGGGAGATCGACCTTCTGGACTGGTTCGCCGAGCTGACGATCTACACCACGAGCAGCTGCCTGATCGGGAAGCCGTTCCGTGAGGAGCTCGACGCGTCGTTCGCCCGGCACTACCACGAGCTCGAGCGCGGCACGGACGCGATCGCGTACGTCGACCCGTACGCCGACATCGAGTCGTTCCGCATCCGTGACGCCGCTCGGGAGCAGCTGGTCGGGCTCGTGCAGGCGATCATCGACAAGCGGGTCGCGCGAGGCAGGGTGCCGCGCGAGGAGCGCGACCTGCTCGACGTCCTCATCTCGATCGACATGACCGCCGACTACATCACCGGCATCTTCATCTCGATGATGTTCGCCGGCCACCACACGTCGTCCGGGACCGCGGCGTGGGCGCTGATCGAGCTGATGCGCCACCCCGAGGTCATGAAGGACGTCGTCGCCGAGCTCGACGACCTCTACGCGGACGGATCCGACATCTCGTTCCAGGCGCTCCGGTCGATCCCGCGGCTGGAGTCGGCCCTCAAGGAGACGCTGCGGCTGCACCCGCCGCTGATCATCCTGCTGCGCGTCGTACAGGAGGAGATCGAGCTGGCCGGCCACACGATCCCTCCCGGGACGATGGTCGCGGCGTCACCGCGGGTCTCGAACCGGATCGCCGAGGACTTCCCCGAGCCGGACCTCTTCGACCCGGGCCGCTACCTCGACCCGCGCCAGGAGGACCTGCAGAACCGCTGGACCTGGATCCCGTTCGGCGCCGGCAAGCACCGCTGCGTCGGCAACGCGTTCGCGATGATGCAGCTCAAGGCGATCTTCTCGGTGATCCTGCGTGACTACGAGTTCGAGCTGGCCCAGCCGTCCGAGGACTACCGCGACGACACCTCCAAGATGGTGATCCAGCTCGCTCAGCCGGCCCGGGTGAGGTACCGCCGGCGCCATCCCGATTCGTCTGTGGCAGCTGAGTCTGCGGCGGCACGCGAGAACGCAGACGAATCGTGAGGGTCACCGCCGACCTGGACCTGTGCCAGGCGCACCGGATGTGCCAGGGCGAGGCGCCCGACGTGTTCGGCTTCGACGAGGACGCCGACAAGGTGACCGTCCTCCAGGAGCACCCCGACGAGTCCCAGCGGCCGCAGGTGCAGGCCGCCGTCCGCTACTGCCCGGCCATGGCCCTTGCCCTAGAAGAAGACGCAGCCGAGGAGGACTGATGTACGACCGCGCCGAGATGGACGCCTTCTGGGAGCGCTGGCTGGCCGCCAACCGGACGGCCGAGGCCGACCGCGACTGGGGCCCGATGGCGGACTTCTACACCGAGGACGCGACGTACGGGTGGATGTACACCCCCGACGAGCACTTCATGGCGGTCGGCCGCGAGCAGATCCGCGAGTGGGCGCTGGGGCTGGAGATGGCCGGGCTGGACGGCTGGCACTACGACTATGCCGCCACGGTCATGGACGAGACCAACGGCATGATCGTCGGCTTCTGGAAGCAGCGGGCCGGGATCATCGACGACCGCACCGGACGGGAGTACGAGATCCGCGGCATCGGCGGATCGTGGTTCGGCTGGACGCCCGACGGGTTCGCCTGGCAGCGGGACTGGTTCGACCTCGGCAGCGTCGCCACGACGTTCCTGGAGATCGCCGGCAGCGGCAAGGCGCCGCAGGGACTGCTGGACCGGATGTCCCTCGACGGTCCTTCGCAGCCCGGCCACTTCTCGCACGCTGACCTGCCGTCGACGGTCTGGCCACCGGTGGTGGGGGACGCATGAGCCTGCCTCCGCTGCCGCTGCTGCTGATCGACGGCAAGCTCGTCCCGGCGAGCGACGGGGCGACGTACCCGGTCCTCAACCCGGCCACCGGGGCTGAGATCGGCCACGCCCCCGACGCCACGGCGGCGGACGTCGATGCGGCGATCGCGGCGGCCAGACGCGCGTTCGACGAGACCGACTGGTCGACTAACGTAGCGCTCCGGGTCCGCTGCCTGCGGCAGCTGCACCAGGCCCTGCTCGACCACGCGGACGACTTCCGGGCGCTCACCACCGCCGAGGTCGGGATGCCCGCGTTCATGCAGACCGCGGCCGGCTTCGACGTACCGGTCGAGGGGCTCCAGTGGGTCGCCGACCTGGCCGAGTCCTACGCCTACGAGACCGACCTCGGTGTCGCCGAGCCGATGGGGATCAGGAGCCGGCGGACCGTACGCCGCGAGCCCGTCGGCGTGGTCGCCGCGATCACGCCGTGGAACGTCCCGACCCAGATCAACCTGGCCAAGGTCGGCCCGGCGCTGGCCGCCGGCTGCACGGTGGTCCTCAAGCCTGCCCCGGACACGCCCTGGCTGGCCTGCGAGCTCGGCCGGCTGGCCGCCGAGCACACGGACCTGCCTCCGGGTGTCCTCAACGTCGTCTCGCCCCGCTCCATCGAGGTCGCGTCGGTGCTGGCCACGGACCCGCGGGTGGACATGGTGTCGTTCACCGGCTCCACGGCGACGGGGCGCGCGATCATGGCCGCCGCGGCGCCGACCCTCAAGCGGGTCTTCCTCGAGCTGGGCGGCAAGTCCGCCGCCATCGCGCTCGACGACGCGGACATCGCGGCGGTGGCCGGCGCCACAGCGTTCACCGCCTGCATCCACGCCGGCCAGGGCTGCGCGATCACCACCCGGCTGGTGGTCCCCCGCGGCAACTACGACGAGGCCGTCCGGGTCGCCGCCGCGGCCATGGAGTCGATCGGCGCCAAGGACCCGGCCGACCCCGGCGCGATCTGCGGTCCCGTCATCTCGGCCGCGCAGCGGGACCGGGTCGAGTCCTACCTCCGGCTCGCGGTCGAGGAGGGCGGCACCTTCGCCACCGGCGGCCACGTCATCGACCAGGACGGCTTCTGGGTCGAGCCGACCGTCGTCGCCGGCCTCGACAACACGAGCCGGCTGGCGCAGGAGGAGATCTTCGGGCCGGTGCTGGTCGTGATCCCGCACGACGGCGACGACGACGCGGTGCGGATCGCCAACGAGTCGGCGTACGGACTCTCGGGCTCGGTCGACTCTGCCGACCTGGAGCGCGCCAGGGCGGTCGCCCGCAGGATCCGGACCGGGACGCTCGCCGTGAACGGCGGGGTGTGGTTCAGCCCGGACGCGCCCTTCGGCGGCTACAAGCAGTCCGGGGTCGGTCGCGAGATGGGTGTGGCCGGCTTCGAGGAGTATCTCGAGACGAAAACGATCGCGGAGCCCGCATGAGGAGTCCGGCATGAGATTTCAGGACAAGGTCGCGGTCGTCACCGGCGCGGCGCAGGGGATCGGCGAGGCCTACGCGAAGGCGCTCGCGGCCGAGGGCGCCTCGGTCGTGGTGGCCGACCTCAACGTCGAGGCCGGGGAGAAGGTGGCCGCCGACATCGGGGGCCTGTTCGTCCGGACCGACGTCTCCTCGGCCGAGTCGGCGGCCGCGATGGTCGAGGCGACCGTGTTGGCGTGCGGCGGGATCGACCTGCTCGTGAACAACGCGGCTATCTACGGCGAGATGCAGTTCGACCTGCTGATCAGCGTCGACTGGGACTACTACCGGAAGTTCATGTCGGTGAACATGGACGGCGCCCTCGTGATGACCCGCGCCTGCTACCGGGAGATGCAGAAGCGCGGCGGCGGCGCCATCGTCAACCAGAGCTCCACGGCGGCGTACCTCTACTCCGGCTTCTACGGGCTGGCCAAGGTGGGCATCAACGGCCTGACCCAGCAGCTGGCGCACGAGCTGGGCGGGATGGGGATCCGGGTCAACGCGATCGCACCCGGCCCCACCGACACCGCCGCGACCCGCACCCAGGCCGGCGACGCGGCCAAGGAGCTGGTCAAGGGGATGGCCCTCAAGCGGATGGGCCAGCCCGACGACATGGTCGGCGCCTGCCTGTTCCTGCTGTCGGACGAGGCGGCCTGGCTCACCGGGCAGATCATCGCGGTCGACGGCGGACAGACGTTCCGGGCATGACCGTGCGTGTCGGGTTCATCGGGCTGGGCCACATCGGTAAGCCGATGGCGCTGCGGCTCGCGTCCGAGTTCGACCTGCGGGTGTACGACGTGGTGCCCGAGCCGGTCGCCGAGCTCGTCACCGCCGGTGCGACCGCCGCTGCATCGGTGGCCGAGGCGGCGGATGCCGACGTGCTCTGCGTGATGGTTCGCGACGACGACCAGGTCCGCGAGGTGGCTGCCGACGTCCTCGCGTCCGGTGCCACGCCGGTCCTGGCCGTCCACTCGACGGCCGCGCCGAGCACTCCTGTCGAGCTCGAGGCGCTCGGCCTCCGGGTCCTCGACGCTCCCGTCAGCGGCGGGCCGATGGGCGCGGCCGCCGGCACGCTGGCGATCATGGTCGGCGGCGACGAGGCGGCGTACGCCGTGGCCGAGCCTGTCCTGCAGCGGATGGGCTCGATGGTGGTGCACGCCGGGCCGCTGGGCTCCGGCACGAAGCTGAAGCTCGCGCGCAACCTGATCCACTTCGTCGCCTTCACCGCGGCCACCGAGGCGCAGCGGCTGGCCGAGGCCAGCGGCCTGGACCTCAAGGTGCTGGGCGAGGTGGTCCGCCACACCGACGCGGTCACCGGCGGGCCGGGCGCGATCATGCACCGCGACACCACGGCGAAGCTCGACCCCGACGACTTCTGGCACGGCGTCTTCGAGCACGTCAGGGCGCTGGGGGAGAAGGACCTGTCGTTCGCGATCGAGCTGGCCGGGACACTGGGCGTCGACGTACCCCTCGCGCAGCTCGCGCGCGAGAACCTCGCAGAAGGGCTGGGGCTGTAGATGGGCAAGTTCGACGATCTCCCCGAGGAGCGCCGCCGCGGCCTGGAGAAGATGGAGCAGGTCTACGGCTTCGAGATGTCCGACGGCGACGGCGACTTCTTCCGCTACACCGCCGACCACCTCTTCGCCGACATCTGGAACCGGCCCGGCCTCTCCGACCGCGACCGCCGGTTGCTCCTGATCGGGCTGCTGGCCGGCACCGGCGCCCACGACGTGCTCACCATCCAGGTGCCGGCCGCCCTCGCGTCCGGTGATCTCGACGAGGCCGCGCTCCGCGAGATCGTGGTCTTTCTGTGCCACTACGCCGGCTGGCCCGACGGCGCCCGGCTCAACTCGCTGGTCGAGGAGACGATCGCCAAGGCCGCTCGGGAACAGTGACGACGTTCGACGAGCTCCCGGCGGGGGAGACCGGCCTCCTGTCCGGACGTCCCGGTCCCGACCTGGCCGCCGCGGGCTACGTCGAGCGCGAGTACGTCGCGCGTGGCTCCGCCGAGTCGTACGGCGGCCACGCGGCCGCCGAGTTCGCGACACGGGTCGCCGTACGCCGTCCGGCCTCGCCCGGGTCGTTCAGCGGCACCGTGGTCGCGGAGTGGCTGAACGTCTCGTCAGGGTCGGACGCCGCGCCGGACTGGACCTACCTGGCCGACGAGATCGTCCGCCGTGGCCACGCCTGGGTCGGCGTTTCGGCGCAACACGTGGGTGTCGAAGGCGGCGATCCGGTCGTCGGCGTGGTCGGGGTGGCACCGACCGGGATCAAGAGCCGGCAGCGGTACGCCGAGCTGAGCCACCCCGGCGACGCCTTCTGCTACTCGATCTACGTCTCCGTGGCCGCAGCCCTGGACGAGGGGCCGCTGGCGGATCTCGTCGTCGACACCAGGCTGGCGGTGGGGGAATCACAGTCGGCCTTCGCCCTCACGACGTTCGTCAACGTGGTCCATCCCCAGCTGCGGGTCTTCGACGGCTTCCTCATCCACTCCCGCGGCGGCGCCACCATGCCGCTGGGCGAACCGGGCGTGGGAGTGGATCCGCGCCAGTACCGCGGCTCCACGCCAACGCCGATCCGCGACGACCTGGACGTGCCGGTGATCATGGTCGAGACCGAGACCGACCTCCTGGGCCCGATCAACTACCTGCCCGCCCGGCAGCCCGACTCGGCGTACGTCCGGCTCTGGGAGCTCGCCGGCACCGCCCATGCCGACAGGTTCGCGATCGGCGAGTTCGAGGGGCTGCTCGGCTGCCCGCGGCCGGTCAACCGCGGCCAGCAGGCGTACGTCGTCCGGGCGGCGCTTCGCTGGCTGGACGGCTGGGCCCGCGGCGGTGACCCCGCCCCGACCGCGGCCCGCCTGGAGGTCGACGGCCACGCCTTCGCGCGCGACGAGGCCGGGAACACGCGTGGCGGGGTCCGCACGCCGGCCGTCGACGCGCCCGTCGAGGTGCTCCGCGGCGACACCGAGCCGGACGCGTCGTACCTGTGCCAGCTGTTCGGCTCGACCCTGCCGATGGACCCCGAGCTGATCCGCCGGCGGTACGCCGACCGCGCGGCGTACCTCGCGGCGTACGCCGACGCGACGGACGCCGCGATCGCCGCCGGGTTCGTGCTGCCCGAGGACCGCGACGAGGTCCTGGGCGAGGCGAGACCGGACCTGGTGCCTCACTGACGTTGGGGAATGGTCCGGACAGGTCATGTCGAGCACGCGGCCTGACCTGCGATGATCCCCGGCGTCATGGCTCTGATTCCGTCGCGCTTCACGGCGTTCTTCTCGATCCCGCTCCTGCGTCGCGCCGCCTTCCACGTGAAGCGGCTGACCAGCGGGATGGACCGGTCGTTCTTCGTGCGGGTCGGGGTCATCCTGGGTGGCTTCCTGATCGTCGCGTCCGCGCTGGTGACGGTGACCGAGCGCAGCCGCGACGGCTACGGCTGGCACAGCGTCCCCGGCTTCTTCCGCGAGTTCAGCGGCTGGCTCTACTGGTCGATCACGACCGTCATGGGCTCGGGCGACGCCTCGCAGGTCGACTCGCTCGTCGGCTACGCGGTCAGCTGGCTGCTGATCCTCTTCGGCGTCGCCATCGTCGCCTCGCTCACCGGAGCCCTGGTCGGGTTCCTCATCGACTACCTGCTCAAGGAGGGCCAGGGCATGGGTGCTTCGGGATACCGGGACCACATCATCGTCTGCGGCTGGAACTCGACCGCGCGGGAGCTGATCCAGGAGCTGTCGACGGACGAGTACACGACCAAGATCGTCGTGATCCACGACAGCGACAAGAACCCAGCGGGGGACGGCGTCTACTTCGTCAGCGGCGACATCACGACCGCCAGCGACCTCAAGCGCGCAGGCGTCGAGGACGCGCAGGCGGCGGTGGTCTGCCCGGCGGACGGCTCCAACGAGGCGGACATGAAGTCGATCCTCTGCGTGATGGCGATCGAGTCGCTCGCGCCCCAGGTGCGCACCGTCGTCGAGGTCAACAACCCCTCGCACGTCGAGCACTTCCAGCGCGCGGACGCCGACGAGATCCTGGTCTCCTCGCAGCTGGTGTCGCGGCTGATGGCCCGCTCGTCCCTCTACCCGGGACTGGCCGGGCTCGTGACCGACATCGTGTCCGGCGGCGAGGGCTCGGAGCTCTACCGCGTGCAGCTGCCGGACTCGTACGTCGGCCTGTCGGTCGACCAGCTGTCGGCCAAGCTCCGCGCCGAGCACCGGGCCACGCTGCTGTCGGTCAGCCGCGGCGGCCAGGCCTACGTCAACCCGCCCGAGGACTTCCGCCTCGCCAACGGCGACGACCTCATCGTCGTCGCGGAGTCACTCGGCGACCTCGAGCCGCTCCAGATGGACCACGACCTGCAGTAGCGGTGGCCGCCTGAGGCGAGAGTTTCGTCGGCTGGCCGACAGAACTCTCGCTGGGACGACGAAGCTTCGTCGTCCAACCAAGAGTTTCGTCGGCTGACCGACGAAACTCCCGACCCTCAGCCGGGCCGCACCCCGGCGATCACGATGTCGTTGCCGCCCTTCCACGTCACCGCGAGCGTCTCGGCGGCGTCGACGTAGGTCCCGACGATCCGGGCGACCGCGAGCTCGAGCGGGCCGGCGTTCACGATCGTGAGCGGTCCCTCGTCGTGGCACCCGACGCTGTCGACGAGCGGTACGTCGGTCGCGCCACCGCTGCCCCGCACCTGGGCGCTGGTGGGCCGCGACTCCGGGCCGTCACCGATGTCGTACTCGTGGTCGACCCCGGTCCCGCCGGTGAGCACGGCCCGGACCAGCTCGCCGACGAAGACCGGGTCGGCGCAGCCGTCGTAGACCCAGCGCGGCCCGAGCTCGGAGTGCTGGGTGGTGCCGACCAGGTGCTCCTCGGCGCCCTCGAGCTCGGCGCTGCGGTAGGTCAGCGGGAGGAACAGCGTCGGCACGCCCTCGCCGCCGAGCAGGAACCCCTCGCACCCGACCTCACCCGCGGGGTCGTCGAACCGGAACGACCCGACCGGCTTGCGGTCCGCGTTTCCGTCGTACCAGGAGCGCGAGGGCAGCCAGGCGTCCATCAGCTCGCGCTTGGACGGGGTCAGGTCGGCCTGCGGATAGACGATCGCCATGCGCGCGAGCCTAGGGCCGCGTTGCCGTCGCGGACGACGGAAGTCCTGCCGTTGGCCGCCGAGAAACGGTCACGCGCCGGGCGGCAGCGAGGTGAAGTCGGCCTCGCGGCCCTCGGCGAACGCCGCCAGTGCCTCGAGGTTGGCCGGCCCGCCCATCAGCTCGGCGAACGCGGCGTTCTCCCGCTCGCGGGCGGCCGCGATGCCTGCCCGCCGCGGCTCGGTCATGGTGCGCTTCACGGCGACCAGCGAGGAGATCGGCTTGGCGGCCAGGACCGCGGCGTGACGGCGGGTCTCGTCGAGCAGGGCCTCGGGCTCGCAGACCCGCCAGACCAGCCCCATCGCCAGAGCCTCCTCGGCGGACACCCACTCCGACGACTGGAGCAGCCAGGCGGCGTTCTGGCGGCCCACCAGGAGCGGCAGCAGGTACGACGACGCGGCCTCGGGCGCGACGCCGAGTGAGGTGAAGGGGCACTTGAGCCGGGCATCGGACGACATGAAGGCCAGGTCGGCGAACCCGAGGATCGTGCACCCGATGCCGATGCCGATCCCGTTGACCGCGACGACCAACGGCTTGGGGAACGCCTCCAGCGCGTCGAGCAGTCCTGGGAAGCCGTGCCGCCCGCGCTGGAAGCCTTTCTCGGGGTCCCCGCGGAAGCGCGTGTCGCCACGCGCAGCGTCCCCATCGCGCGGTTTCGTGGGGTGAGGTGTCGGGTCGGTCGCGATCCGCTGCATCTCGAGCAGGTCGGTGCCGGCGGAGAAGCCGCGGCCGTTGCCGGTCAGCAGCACCACGGCCACCGTCGGGTCGTCGGCCGCCGCGAGCAGGGCGCCCGCCAGGGCGTCGTACAACTCCTCGTTGAAGGCGTTCAGCGCCTCCGGCCGGTCCAGGGTGAGCGTGCGGACCCGGGCGGAGTCACCGACCTGCAGCGTCATGGCCGCAAACTAGCCGTCGGTGGCGGCCCGTAGGGTCGGCACGTGGCGGGTGGACAGGTGCGGGTGTGGCGCCCCGACTGGCCCTGCGCGGTCGTCAGCACCCTCCGCCAGCAGCGCCACGGCGGCGCCGACCCGACCTTCCGGGTCGACGAGAGCGGCCGGGTCTGGCGCGGGCTCCGTACGCCGGAGGGCACGGCCACCCTGACCATCGAACCGCTGGACGCGTACGGCGACGTGCGCGCCGAGGCGTGGGGCGACGGCGCGGAGTGGGCGCTCGAGTCGGTGCCCGGGCTGCTGGGCGCGGACGACGACTGGACGGGGTTCGAGCCACGCCACCCGGTCCTCGAGGAGTCCTGGCGTCATCACAAGAACGCCCGGCTCGGCCGCAGCGGCCTGGTCATGGAGGCGCTGGTCCCGGCGATCATCGAGCAGAAGGTCACCGGCCAGGAGGCGTTCGCGGGGTTCCGGCGGCTGGTGCACCGCTTCGGCGAAAGGGCGCCCGGGCCCGGCGTCGAGCGTAAGGTCTGGATCCAGCCGAGCGCCGACACGCTCCGCCAGATCCCGTCCTGGGAGTGGCTGCGGCTGCACATCGACCCCGCCCGCTCCCGGACGATCGTCACGGTGGCCCGGGTCGCCGACAGCGTCGAGCGGACGATCGCGCTGAGCCACGAGGAGGCCGACCGCCGGCTCCGCACCGTCCCCGGCGTCGGGATCTGGACGAGCGCCGAGGTGCGCCAGCGCGCGCACGGCGACCCCGACGCGGTCTCGTTCGGCGACTACCACGTGGCCAAGGACGTGGGCTGGGCGCTGACCGGTACGCCGTTCGACGACGACCAGCTCGAGGAGTTCCTGGAGCCCTGGCGCCCCCAGCGCGGCCGGGTGCCGGCCCTGGTCGGGATGGCCGGGCTGCGCCGGCCCCGGCACGGACCGCGGATGGCGCCCCGCACCCATCTGCCGGTGCACAAATAGGGTGCGAACAGAAGTGTCGGATCCGCGGCAGGCCGTCCGTCGTACTACGACAACCGACCGCAGAAACTCCCTGGAGGAGCAACCGTGAAGTACCTCATGCTCGTCAGCCTCGACCCGAGCCGCGACGAGAGCGACAACGACCTGACCGGCACCCTCGAGGTCGAGGACTGGGTGACCAAGTACGACGACGCGGGCGTCCGGCTGCTGGGCAACCAGGTCCGGATGGCCGAGGACGCCACGAGCGTCACCCGCCGTGGCGGCAAGCTGCTGATCACCGACGGTCCCTACGCCGAGTCCCGCGAGTGGATCGTCGGCTTCGACGTCCTCGAGTGCGCGAACCTGGACGAGGCCATCAAGGTGGCCGCCGAGCACCCGATGGCGGTCAGCGGCCGGCTGGAGCTGCGTCCCTTCGTGGAATGAGCAGAGTGTCGAGCAATGACGAGGTCAAGGAGGCGCTCGCGGCCGCGATGGCCGGCGAGCGCCTCCGGATCGTCGCGTCGCTCATCCGCACGACCCGCGACTGGGACCTCGCCGAGGACGCCGTCGCCGACGCCGCCGAACGTGCGCTGCTGACCTGGCCGCGCGACGGCGTACCCGCCAACCCCGCCGCCTGGCTGACGACCGCCGCGCAGCGCCGCGCGCTCGACGTGTTCCGCCGCGCGGGCAACGAACGCACCAAGCTCGCCGAGCTCGGTGCGCAACAGCAGCTGGACGACCAGGGCGAGGAGGCTGCCGTGGACACGGGAGCGGTCGTCGACGACCGGCTCCGGCTCGTCTTCACCTGCTGCCACCCGGCGCTGTCGATGGAGGCGCGGGTCGCGCTCACGCTCAAGGTGGTCGGCGGGCTGGCGACCGACGAGGTGGCCCGGATGTTCCTGGTGGGCGAGGCGACGATGAGCCAGCGCCTGCTGCGCGCCAAGAAGCGGATCGCCCACGCAGGCATCCCCTACCTGGTGCCGGAGGCGGCCGACCTCGCCGAGCGGCTCGACGGCGTACTCGCGGTGGTCTACCTCGTCTTCACGCAGGGGTACGCCGGGGGAGCCGCCCCCGAGCTCGCCGACGAGGCCATCCGGCTCGGCCGCCTGCTCGCCGACCTGATGCCCGACGAGGACGAGGTCACCGGGCTCCTGGCGCTGATGCTGGCCCAGCACGCCCGCCGCGACGCCCGGCTCGTCGACGGCGAGCTCGTCACCCTCGAGCACCAGGACCGGTCCCGCTGGGACCGGGAGGCGGTCGCGGACGCACTGAGCATGACCATGCCGCCCGGCAGGGTGCCGGGGCCCTACCGGCTCCAGGCCGAGCTCGCGCTCACCCATCTCCGGGCGGGGCACGCCGACGACACCGACTGGCGCCGGATCGTCCGGCTCTACGCGCGATTGCTCCACCTGCAGCCCTCGCCGGTGATCTCGCTCAACCGGGCGATCGCGGTCGGCATGGCCGAGGGACCCGCCGCCGGGCTGTTGCTCCTCGACGCGCTGGCCGATCACCCCGCCCTGCAGGGCCTGCACCTGCTCCCGGCCGCCCGCGCGGACCTGCTGGCCCGGGCGGGCCGGACCAAGGAGGCGCAGGCCGAGGCGCAGCGTGCCATCGCGCTGGCGCCGACCGAGCAGGAACGCCAGCAATTGGGTATGTGGCGCGACGGGCTCGATTGAACGACCTCCCCTGGGGTTACCGTGCGTCAAGGGAAGCGGGACAGTCGTCTCGCGCCCAGGGGGGAGTCACCATGAACCGCACCATTCGGGTCGCAGCGGTCTCGATCGCCCTAGTCATCGGGGGGACCGTTGCCACCACCAGCTTCGCCAGCGAAGCGCAACCACCAGCGCCGGCCACGGCCAAGGCCAAGGCCGGAGTGGGCAAGATCGCGATCGTCCAAGCAGTGCCCAAGGTCGCCCTGAGCGTCTCCGTCGACGGTGAACAGGTCGAGCAGGGCGTCGCCGAGGGCACGATCGTCGGTCCGCTCGAGCTCGCGCCGGGCAGCCACGACATCACGTTCAACGACGGGTCGCAGGACATCTCGTCGACGGTGGAGGTCAGCGCCGGCGAGTCCAGCGACGTGGTCGTCCACCGGCCCGCCGAGGTCGGCGGCACACCTGTGGTCAGCGTCTACCCGACGCCGAGCGACCCGATCGAGGCCGGCAAGTCCCGCGTGCTGCTCGCGCACACCGCGACCACCGCGCCGGCTGACGTGGTCGTCGACGGGCAGACGGTGTTCACCAACATCGCCAACGGCGAGTTCGCCCAGGCCGACGTGGCCGCGGGCGCTCACGTCGTATCGCTGCTTCCGGCGGGCGTCACGGGCGAGCCGATCCTCGGTCCGCTCGACGTCACCCTCGAGGAGGGCACGATCACCGCGGTCTACGCCGTCGGCAACCCGAAGGACGGGTCGATGAACGTCATCGTCCGCACCACGGGCGGTACTCCGTCCAACTCCGAGCCGCCCAGCGAGATCGACACCGGCTCCGCGGGGCTGGTGGCCGGGGTGCACGTGTGGACCTTCTCGGGCCGCTGAAACCTCTGGCCGCGCTCGCGACCGTTCTGGCGGTCGCGAGCGCGTCGGGGTGCGCCGTGGGGGAGGCCGCCCCACCCGCGGCGGCGCCTACGTCGACGTCTTCACCGACAGCACCCGCTTCCACTGCCTCGCCGGCGGCGGTCGCGGAGCGGGTCGGCTCGGTGGTCCCCGAGACACCTCGGAGCATCGAGCTGCCCAACGGTCGCCGGGTGGCCATCAGCGCGGTCGGCACCACGGCCAACGGGCTCCTCGACGTACCGTCCGACATCGAGGTGGCCGGCTGGTGGAGCGGCGGCTCGCGGCTCGGCGACCCGTTCGGGAGCACCCTGATCGCGGCCCACGTCGACTCACGGACCCAGGGGCTCGGGCCGTTCGCCAGCCTCCTCAGCGTGCGCGCGGGTGACCGGGTCCACATCTGGTCCAAGGGCCTGCGGCAGGTCTTCGAGATCACCTCACTGCGACTCCGGCCGCAGGGCACGATCGGGCCGGCGTCGTACCTCCACTCGCCCAGAGGTCCGCGCCGCCTCACCCTGGTGACCTGCGCCGGGCCGTACGACGCGGCGCGCGGCGGCTACCAGAGCCTCGCCGTCGTCACCGCGACCCCGCTCGGCAAGGCTCGGATCCGGTCGTGACCCGCGGTCTCAAGGCACTCGGCGCGGTAGCGGCGGTCGTGGCGCTGGTCGTGCTCGGGTTCCAGCTGGTCAGCAGGGACGACGACAAGGAGCCCGCGAGCGCGCCGTCGTCGCAGCAGGAGACCCGCGAGCTTCCCCCACCGCCGGCGGACGTCCCGCCCGAGGGCATGTACGTGCTCAGCTCTGTCACCAAGGACGGCATGATCGAGGTGCAGACCTGGCTGCGGTCCGCCACGCCGATCTCCGAGCTGCGGCTGACCACCACCGACCCCGACCTGCTGCCCGGCTCGGTGGAGTCCCTCGACCTGCGGGTCCACGACGCCGACGGCACGCTGCTCGCCCAGCGCGACAGCGTCGGCACCAACCCGCAGAAGATCCGACTCCGCGCCGCCGCGACCGAGCTCTACTTCAGTTACACCATCGACGGCGCGATGGACGACGCCTCGCAGACGGTCCAGACCCGGACCCTGGCCCGGGTGCTGGCCATGGACGTCGACTACGACGGGTCCGGCGGCGTCGTACGCCGGGTGGTCACGGCGACGTCCGCCACCGTCATCAACGTGGCGTGCATCCGTCCGACCGACGACTTCGACGAGTCCCCACGCCCGTGCGGCAAGGCCACCGGCGACGGCGACTGGACCGTCGACCTGCGTGGCGAGGACTGGCACGACCGGCTCCTGGCCCAGCTGGAGGGCTGAGCGTCGAGGTAGTCCGTGATTCAACGGCCCCGGAAGTGCTGATCCAGGGGCCCAAACGTCACGGACTACCCCCGGGGTCGCCGGCGGCCGCTCTCAGCGTCCTTCTCGCAGCTCCAGCGCGCCGACCGATACCACCGGCTTCTCCACCAACGCATGGTCCAGCTCCGGCAGCAGCCGATGCAGCCACCCCGGCAGCCACCAGTTCGCGTCGCCGAGGAGCTTCATGGTGGCCGGGACGAGGACCAGGCGTACGACGGTCGCGTCGAGGAAGATCGCCGTGGCCAGTCCCACTCCCATCATCTTCACGGCCGGGTCACTGCCGAGGACGAAGCCCGAGAAGACCGCCACCATGATCAGCGCGGCCGCGGTGATGGTGCGGCCGGTGCCGGCGATCCCTTCGATGACCGCGCGGGTGTTGTCGCCGTGGCGGCGGTACTCCTCGCGGACCCGCGACAGCAGGAAGACCTCGTAGTCCATGGAGAGCCCGAACAGGATCGCGAACATGAAGAGGGGGATGAACGACACGATCGGCACCGTCGACTCCACGCCGATGAGGCCGGCCCCCCAGCCCCACTGGAAGACCATGACGAGCACGCCGTACGCCGCGCCGACGCTCAGCAGGTTCAGCACGACCGCCTTCAGCGGGACCAGGACCGACCGGAACAGCACCGTGAGCAGGAGGAACGACAGCAGCAGCACGGCCGCCACGAAGCGTGGCATCCGCTCCTGCACCCGGTCACCGAGGTCCGCGAAGGTGGCGGTCTGACCGCCGACATGGGCGGTCGCCGAGGTGCCGTCGAGCGCCGCGGGGAAGACCTCGCTCCTCAGCCTCGTGACGGTCTCCTGGGTGGCTTCGTCCTGGGGCGACGTGGTGGGCTGCGCCACCAGGGTCGCCACACCTGCGTCGAGATCGAGGGCCGGGTCGCCGACCGACGCGATGCCCGGGTCGCCTGCGATGGCCTCGGCCAGCGGCGCCACGACGGACGCGTCCTGGGAGATGTCGACCGCGATCACCAGTGGCCCGTTCGCGCCCGGGCCGAAGCCTTCGGCGATGAGGTCGTAGGCCCGGCGTTCGGTCCTCGACTCGGGCTTGGTCCCGTCGTCGGGGAAGCCCAGGTTGAGCGCGAGGACGGGCGCCGCCAGGGCGATCATGAGGACCCCTCCACCGACGAGGTACGCCGTCGCGTTGCGGGTCACGTGAGCACCCCACCGGTACCAGCCGGTACTCGGTCGGTGCGCCCGATCGATGGCCCGTCGCCGGCGTCCGTTGATCCGGTGCCCCGCCAGCCCGAGCAGTGCCGGCAGCAGCGTGACCGATGCGAGCACCATGACGAGCACCATCGCGGAGATGGCGACGCCCCCACCGGTCACGAACGGGATCCCCGCGACGAGCAAGCCGAGGATCGCCACGACGACCGTGCCGCCGGCGAAGATCACCGCCTGCCCTGCCGTCGCCAGGGCTCGGCCGACCGCTTCCGCGACCGGCATCCCCTGGGCCAGGTGCTCGCGGTGCCGGGTGACCAGGAAGAGCGCGTAGTCGATACCGACGCCGAGCCCGACCATGGCCGCGAGCTGCGGCGCCCACGCCGGGATGTCGACCAGGTACGTCACCAGCTTCATCGAGGTGGCGCCGACGACCAGGCCGAACAGCGCCATCCCGATCGGGAGCCCCATCGCGATCAAGGAGCCGAACGCGATCAGCAGGACGACCATCGCAACGACGAGCCCAGCGACCTCGCCCACGCCGGTGGGTGCCTCCTCGAACGCGAAGAACAGGTCGCCTCCGGCCTCCAGCGTCAGCGACGACTCCTCGCGCAGGTCGGCGACGGCCTCCTTGAGGTTGGCCAGGTCGGACGTCTCCAGGTGCTCGATCGCGGGGTACTGCACGCGCACGAGCGCGACGTCCCCGTCAGCTGAGACGCTGCTCGTCGTACTCACCACGTGGGGGAGCTCCCCAAGAGCGGACTCCACCGGTCCCAGCTGGGTCGCGGCGTCCTGAGTGCTGAGTACGACGTGGGCGGTGATCCCGCCCTCGTCGGCCTGTGCCTCGGCGAGCAGCTCCCCGGCCCGGTGGGAATCGAGGCCCGGCGCCTCGAAGCTCTCGTCGAGCTCGCGCCCGAAGGCGACCGAAGATGCGATGACGACGATCGCGAGGACGAACCACGCACCGATGGCGACCCAGGGCCGGGTGGCAGCAGACCGGCCGAGCCGGTACAGGAGATTGGACATGGCGCCACGCTGTCGCGACGACGAACGCTCCACATCGGGCCAAGGACGGGTCGGCGCCTCGGCCGGAAGTACGACGAGCGGCTCGTGCTTGTGCCCCGTACGACGAGGCCGGCCGCTCCCTAGGCTGGCGTGGTGCTAGCCGCCTTCGTCCGCTCGGTGCTCGCCGAGCCCCGTGCCCCTGGCCCGCCGGTGCGGGTGTGGCGGGACTGGGCCCTGGTCGGCGCGCTGCTGGTCACGGCCGTGGCCGAGGCGATCTTCCGCACCGACGTGCCGTGGCGTCCTTTGGCCACCGTGGTCGCGCTCCTGGTGATACCGGTCCTGCTCTGGCGGCGTACTCATCCGTTGTTGGCGACCGCGGTCGGCTGGGGCGGCGCGATGGTGCTGCACCTCCCGACCTTCGTCGACGACGTGGTCGAGGTCGGGCTGTACTCCATGTTCTGCATCGTTTTGCTCCCCTACGCGTTGTACCGCTGGGCTTCTGGACGCGAGGCGCTGGTCGGGACCGCGATCGTCGCTGTGCCGGCAGGCCTGGGTCTCGCAGTCAGCGCGACCCTCGGGGACGTGATCGGCGGCACCACCTTGCTGGTCGCGGTGTTCGCGCTCGGGGCCGCGATGCGCTACCGCGCGGCTGCACGCCAGCGCGAGGTACAGCAGGTCAGGACGCTCGAGCGCGGCGAGCTCGCCCGTGAGCTGCACGACACCGTCGCGCACCACGTGTCCGCCATCGCGATCCAGGCGCAGGCGGGGCGGACCGTGGCGGCCGCAGACCCGGCCGCGGCGGTCGAGGCTCTGGCAGTGATCGAGGCAGAGGCGTCCCAGACGTTGCTCGAGATGCGCACGATGGTCCGGGTGCTCCGCGATGGCCACGCGGTCGACTACGCGCCGCAGCGGGGCATCAGCGATCTGGAAGAGCTGACCCGGATGAGCACCCTGGTCCAGGTGCAGTGCGCCGGCGATCTGGCTGACCTGCCCCAGCCGGTGGGGGGCGCGGTGTACCGGATCTGTCAGGAGTCGGTCACCAACGCGATCCGGCACGCGGCCGACGCCACGGCAGTCAGCGTGGAGGTGCGGGGTGACGTCGGCGTCGTACGGTTGCGTGTGCACGACGATGGGGAAGCAGCCCGCCTCTCGACCACCCTGGGCTACGGCCTGCTCGGGATGGCGGAGCGGGCCAAGCTCCTCGGCGGCACTTGCCAGGCCGGGCCGGACCCAGCCGGCGGCTGGACCGTCGAAGCGACCCTGCCGCGCGAAGTGCCGCGATGACCATCCGGGTGGTGGTCGCAGACGACCAGCTCCTGGTCCGTACCGGCCTGACCATGATCCTCAACGCGCAGCCCGGGATCGAGGTCGTCGGCGAGGCGACGGACGGTCACCAGGCGGTGGCCGTGGCACGCGAGCTGCGTCCCGACGTCTGCCTCTTCGACATCCGGATGCCCGGCATCGACGGCGTCGAGGCCACCCGCCAGCTCGCTGGCCCCGGCGTCGAGAACCCCCTGGCCATCGTGGTCATCACGACCTTCGATCTCGACGAGTACGTCCATGGCGCCCTCAAGGCCGGTGCCCGAGGCTTCCTCCTCAAGGACGCCGGGCCCGAGCTGCTGGTCCAGGCGATCCACGCAGCCGCGAACGGCGACGCGCTCATCTCACCCGACATCACCCGCCGGCTGCTCACCACGCTGGCCGGCCTGGAGCGCGCCACCGCGCCGGCCCAGCCCATCGAGCCGCTCACCGAACGCGAGGAGGAAGTGCTGCTCACCGTCGCCCGCGGCCGCACCAACGCCGAGATCGCCGACGAGCTGCACATCACCCTGAGCACGGTGAAGACCCATGTCGCCGCGCTGATGAACAAGCTCGGCGCCCGCAACCGCGTCGAGGTCGCGATGTGGGCGTACGAGACCAGGCGCATCAAGGGCTAGGGCCGGCCGACCTCCGATCGCACAGCAAGCCTGGTGATCGCATGCGACGCGTAGCCAAACGTGCTGATAGGGCTCGGACGTCAATGCCTGAGCGTGACGCTCACGATCAGTGGTCCGATCGGCACGTCTGGCTACGCGTCACTCGAACCTCGCGCGCATCGCGAAGCCGTAACGCGAGTCCGGCTTCTGACACTGAACAGGTGAGGCACCACACCGGCGAAGCACGGAGGCGTGACCGCGATGGATATGGACATGAACATGATGGAGCCGCTCGGGATCCTGATCATGGTGATGGTCCTGGCCGTCGGCGCCACGATCGGGATCCTGGTCGGGGTCCGCATCGCGGCGGCTCGCGAGAACCGCCGGGTGGAGTCCAACCCGCACGACCCTCCATTGTTGGGCGGGTCCCGCAGCGCGAACCCCTGGACGGAGCAGCGGTTGACCGAGGCAACGCGCGAGACGCCCGGCGACCAGGCCTGACCGCGCCGACGTCGCTGACGGCCGCGGCGCCGTGGCGGGCACCGGGACTCATCGGATCAGAGGAACGGCCGGAGCGGCCTGAGCACCAGCTCGGTGAACCGGCGGTGCAGGTCGCGCGCTTCCCACTCGCCGCGGGTCAGCTCGATGCAGTTGGACTCGTCGACCTCCCAGATCGCCTCGAGGTCCTTGGCCAGCCCGTGGTCGATGACCTCGACGTTGATCTCGTAGTTGCCCTGGAGGCTCAGCCGGTCGATGTTTGCCGTACCGACCGTCGACCACGAGCCGTCCACGGTCGACGTCTTGGCATGCACCATCGCGTCCTTGAAGCGGAAGATGCGTACGCCGGCCCCGAGCAGTTGGGAGAAGTACCCGCGGGACAACCAGTCCGCGACGACGTGGTTGGACTTGAGCGGCACCAGCAGCCGTACGTCGACCCCGCGGTGCGCCGCCGCCCTGAGCGCGTCGACGAAACCCTGGTCGGGGATGAAGTAGGCGTGCGTCATCCAGATGTTGGTGCTCGCGCGGTTGATGGCCTCGAGGTACATGCCCCGGATCGGGAACATCCACAGCCTCGGCACATTGCGCTGCAGCCGGATCTGCGGCTCCCAGACGCTGGCCGTCTCGACGAGCAGCGGCCGTTCGCTGGTGCGGAGCCGGCGACGGCGGTGCAGGTTCCAGAAGTCGGCGAAGGCGCGGCGGAGGTCCTGGACGCCGGGCCCGGTGATCCGGACGTGGGTGTCGCGCCACTCGGTCTCGTACGCCGACCCGATGTTGTAGCCGCCGACGTACGCCTCCTTGTCGTCGACGACGAGGATCTTGCGGTGGTCGCGGCCGTAGCGGCGCAGGTCGAAGAAGCGCCACCCCGCGCCGTAGACGGGGTACTTCAGCACCTTCATGTTCGACGGGAACCGCTTGAACCGCGGTGACACCACGAGGTTCGCGAAGCCGTCGTAGATGCAGTAGACCTCCACGCCCCGGTCGGCCGCCGCCGCCAACGCGGCCTTGAACTGCTCGCCGACCGCGTCGCCCTTCCAGATGTAGGTCTCGAAGAGGACCTGCCGCTGGGCGCCCTCGATCGCGGCCAGCATGTCGGCGTACAGGTCCTTGCCGAAGGTGTACGTCGTGATGGTCCCCTCGCCGACCTCGGCCGTCGTGGGCGGCGTGGTCGGGAACGGCTTGGGCTTCTTGCCGCGACGCCGGTAGGAGTCGACCAGGCTCATCCCGACCCCGATCGCGATCGGGACCCCGAACACCACCGCGAGCGTCCGCCGTGCCCATCGGAGCACGCGCTCGATGGTGTGCGCGCTGCTCCTCACGCCGTGAATCTAGTGGGGTGCCCTCAGATCGAAGCCTGGCGAGCCGGGGCTGGGACTCGACCACCGCTCATCGAGCTTGTCGAGATGTCCGCAGGGTCGGCAAGCTCGACCAGCGCGGGGCCAGTCCCAGCGCTCAATGAGCGGGGTGGAGCTCGAAGTCGATCTCGTCCTGGGCCTCGCGGCGCCGTTCGTGCGGCTCGGCGGCCAGGATCCACTCGCCGCGGCCGGCGGCCTGGTCGGCATTGAGCTGGGCGGCGACGGCGTCCATCGGGGCGCCCGGCCACACAGTCGCGAGGAACGGCCCGCCGTGCTCGGTCCAGCCGGCGCCCTGCAGCCGCCAGACGTCCATGAGCGCCGCCAGGGCCTCGGGTGCGGCGGTGGCGTCGGGCGCGAAGATCGTGAGTACGCCGTCGCAGGGCTCGATCACGTCGACCACCTGGAGCCGGCCGGCGGCGTCGGAGCCCGCGCGGACCAGGTCGCCTGCGGCGAGCGGTACGGCGAAGGAGTTGCTCTCCAGCCGGTAGATGCCACCGTCGGCGTCGACCGCGGTGGCCCACAGCTGCTCGCTGGAGAGCCCGTCGTCCTCGTCGGGGGAGTCGCCCGCGGACGCGAACCGCACGCGCAGCTGGATCCGCTCGGTCACGGTCGGCTCACTTCTTGGTGACCGCCTTGTGCACCTGGTCGAGCTTCGCCTTCAGGTCGGGGATCTCCTTGACCAGCGCGATCTCCTCGGAGAGCTCCTCGAGCAGCCCCTGCACCTGGACCAGCAGCGTCCTGGTCTCGTCGAGGGTGGCGTCGACCTTCTCCATCCGCGTGTCGACCTTGCCGAGGGTGTCGCCGACGTTGCCGAGGGTGTCGCCGGCGTTCGCGAGCACCCGGTCGGCCTTCTTGAGCACGTCACCCACAGGGTTGAGACCTAGAGCCATGGGGGCACGGTATCCGCGACACAGTGTCACGTCACGGATCTCGCTCAGAACCGGCGCGGGATCGGTGCCGCCGCGATGTGCCGCGGCGATGTTGAGTGGCCCCTGACGCCGGCGAGAGCGGTTCTGCGGAACCCACTGTCGGTGGGCGCCCGTACTCTCGACGTATGCGTCCCGTCACCGATCTCGAGCGCCGCGTGGCGCCGTTCAAGGTCGTCGCCGACTACGACCCGAGCGGCGACCAGCCCGCGGCCATCGCCGAGATCACCAAGCGCCTCCAGGGCGGCGAGCAGGACGTCGTCCTCCTCGGCGCCACCGGCACCGGCAAGACCGCGACCGTCGCGTGGGTGGCCGAGCAGGTCCAGCGACCGCTCCTGGTCATGCAGCCCAACAAGACGCTGGCGGCCCAGTTCGCCAACGAGCTGCGCCAGCTGTTCCCCGACAACGCCGTCGAATACTTCGTCTCCTACTACGACTACTACCAGCCCGAGGCCTACATCCCGCAGACGGACACCTACATCGAGAAGGACTCCTCGATCAACGAGGAGGTCGAGCGGCTGCGCCACTCGGCGACCAACTCGCTGCTCACCCGGCGCGACGTGATCGTGGTGGCGTCGGTGTCGTGCATCTACGGCCTCGGCACGCCGCAGGAATACATCGACCGGATGCTCCGGCTCAAGGTCGGCGAGGAGCACGACCGCGACGGCATCCTGCGTCAGCTGGTCCAGATGCAATACACCCGCAACGACATGACCTTCTCGCGGGGCAACTTCCGGGTCCGTGGCGACACCCTCGAGATCTTCCCGGTCTACGAGGAGCACCAGGTCCGCATCGAGTTCTTCGGTGACGAGGTCGAGCGGCTGATGACGCTCCACGCCGTCACCGGGGAGGTGATCACGGAGGACCAGGAGCTCCACGTCTTCCCGGCCACCCACTACGTCGCCGGCCCGGAGCGGATGGAGCGGGCGATCCGCGGCATCGAGCTCGAGCTGGAGGACCAGCTGGCCAGGTTCGAGCGCGAGGGCAAGCTGCTCGAGGCCCAGCGGCTGCGGATGCGCACCACCTACGACGTCGAGATGATGCGCCAGGTCGGGTCCTGCGCCGGCATCGAGAACTACTCGATGCACATCGATGGTCGCAGCCGCGGCTCGGCGCCCAACTGCCTGCTCGACTACTTCCCGGAGGACTTCGTCCTCGTCATCGACGAGTCCCACGTCGCGGTGCCCCAGATCGGCGGCATGTACGAAGGCGACATGTCCCGCAAGCGCAACCTGGTCGACCACGGCTTCCGGCTGCCCAGCGCGATGGACAACCGGCCGCTGCGCTGGGAGGAGTTCCTCGACCGGATCGGCCAGACGATCTACCTGTCGGCCACGCCCGGCAACTACGAGCTCGACAAGGTCGGCGGCAACACCCCGCCGGCCGTGGTCGAGCAGATCATCCGGCCCACCGGACTGGTCGACCCTCAGGTCGTGGTGAAGTCGACCAAGGGCCAGATCGACGACCTGATCCACCAGATCAAGGAGCGCACGGCGAAGAACGAGCGGGTCCTGGTCACCACGCTGACCAAGAAGATGTCCGAGGACCTCACCGACTACCTCCTCGACGCCGGCATCCGCACCCGCTACCTCCACTCCGAGGTCGACACCCTCAAGCGGATCGAGCTGCTCCGCGACCTGCGGCTGGGTGAATACGACGTCCTGGTCGGCATCAACCTGCTCCGCGAGGGCCTCGACCTGCCCGAGGTCTCGCTGGTGTCGATCCTCGACGCCGACAAGGAGGGGTTCCTCCGCTCCGACAAGTCGCTGATCCAGACGATCGGCCGTGCGGCCCGCAACGTGTCCGGCGAGGTGCACATGTACGCCGACAAGGTCACGCCATCGATGGCGTCCGCGATCGACGAGACCAATCGGCGCCGGGCCAAGCAGGAGTCCTACAACACCCGGTACGGCATCGACCCGACCCCGCTGCGCAAGAAGATCGCCGACATCACCGAGATGCTGGCCCGCGAGGACGAGTCGACCCAGGCGCTGCTCCAGACCTGGGCCGGCACCGAGGCCAAGGGCCGTGCTGGAGGCGTGAAGCCCAAACAGGGCCAGCCGGTCCCACGCTTGCGCGACTCCGACGCCGGCACCCACGCCGCCGACCTGGCCGGCATGCCCTCGGCCGACCTGGCCCAGCTGATCCAGGACCTCACCGACCAGATGAAGGGTGCCGCCGCCGAGCTCCAGTTCGAGGTCGCCGCCAGGCTCCGCGACGAGATCAGCGAGCTCAAGAAGGAGCTCCGCCAGATGATGGAAGCGACGAAGTGAGGAAGAACGCCGAGCGAAGAACGAGCTCGGGCCGGAGTTAGGGCGTCGGCGCGTCCGCCGGTCGTCCGGCTTGGTTCGACTCGCAGTCGGGGTTGGTGCACACCCGCAGGTCCACGGTGGCGTCCGGCTCGGCAACGCCACCGAGATCGTCGCTCGCGCGGCGCTCGCGCAGCTCTATCTCCGAGCCACACAGCTGGCAGGGCTTGGTGTCGGCGTACATCGTGCTCCTCTCGGGTGGGGTGCGGGTGAGGTATCCCTGAGCGGGTCCGGCCATGTCTGGTCGATGTGGGAGAGCCGGATCACACACCCATCGGGACTGGAGCGGAGCGGGTTCGGGCACCGGTCACGTGACGCTTGGTGACCACTGGGCGAAACAGGTCCAGGTCAGGAGCACCATGCGCGTCCTTGTCACCGGAGCGAGCGGCTACATCGGCTCGCGGCTCATTCCCAGCCTGCTCGAGGCCGGCCACGAGGTCGTGGCGGCCGCGCGTGACCCCCAGGGGCTGGCGGAGTTCGCATGGGCGGGCAGCGTCGAGTGCGTCGAGCTCGACGTCACCGACGAGCAGACGGTCCTCGATGCGGTCGAGGGCATGGAGGCCGTGGTCTACCTCGTGCACTCCATGGACGGCGACGACTTCGTCGAGAAGGACCGCGTGGCTGCCGATCTCATGGCCCGGGTCTGCGAGAAGCACCAGGTGCAGCGCCTGGTCTACCTGTCCGGCCTGGTGCCGCCCGGCGATCTGTCCGACCATCTGCGGTCGCGGCTGGAGGTCGAGACCATCTTCTTGGACAGCCCAGTGCCGGCAACCGTGCTGAGGGCGGCCATGATCGTGGGTGCCGGCTCGACGTCGTTCGAGCTGATGAGGCGGATGACCGAGCGAGTGCCGGTGGTCCCGGTGCCGTCGTGGATGTGTCGGCAGCTGCAGCCGCTCGCGGTCGAGGATGTGGTGCTGGTGCTGTCCCGGGCCCTGGACGGCGAGCCGCGGAACCGCCACTACGACGTCGGCGGCGACGAGGTGCTGACCTATCGCCAGCTGCTCGCGCTGTTCGCCGACGTGGCGGGACTGCGTCGCCCGCAGTTCGTCGTCCCGTGGGTGCCGCAGCGAGTGGTGAGCGAGATCGTGGCCCTGGTGGCCGGGATCCCGCGCGCGACCGTGAACGCGCTGGTCGAGAGTCTCTCCCACGACATGGTCTGCACCGAGAGCGCCGTACGCCGCGACCTGGTCCCCGGGCACCGGTTCACCTCGATGCGCGAGGCGTTCGAGCGCTCGCTGAAGGGCGAGACCTCGGCCACCTCGCCGACGGGCGACGTCCAGGGTGAGGCACCCACCGACGAGCTGTGACCCGCGCGGCAGGCATACCGTCACCCGAGTGAGGCGCGCGTGGGTGATCTGGGCCGCCGCGCTGTCGGCGTACCTCCTCGCGATCTTCCACCGTTCCTCGCTGGCCGTGGCCGGGCTGGCGGCCGCTGACCGGTTCGACATCAGTGCCGCCCAGCTGGCGACGTTCACGATGCTGCAGCTGCTCGTCTACGCCGGGATGCAGATCCCGGTCGGGTTGCTGGTGGACCGTTACGGGCCTCGGAGCGTGATGCTCACCGGCGCGATCGTGCTGACGCTGGCGCAGGCCGGCTTCGCCCTGGCGGAGTCGTACGGCGCGGCGCTGGTCGCGCGGACCTTCGTCGGTGTGGGCGATGCGCTCACGTGGATCTGCCTGCTGCGGCTGGTGGCCACCTGGTTCTCCGGCAGGAGGATCCCGTTCGTGACGGCGCTCAGCGGCACGCTGGGCCAGCTCGGCGCGATCGGGGCGGCCGCGCCGATGACGTGGGCCCTGGGCCATCTCGGCTGGACGCAGGCGTACCTGATCGCCGCCGCCGTCAGTGTCGGCGCCGCCACCGCCGTCGCCGTGATCGTCCACGACGCCCCCGAGGGGCGGAGCCTGAGGGGTCCGGTGCTGACCCTCTCCGCGATCAAGGACAGCCTCCGGGCCTCCTGGGCGCACCCGGGCACCCGGCTGGGGTTCTGGATGCACTTCGTCACCCAGTTCAGCGCCACCGCGATGACCCTGCTCTGGGGCTTCCCGTTCCTCGTCAAGGGCGAGCACCTCACGCCCGGCCGTGCCAGCCTGCTGCTCAGTCTCGTGGTCGTGGCGGTGATGTACAGCGGACCCACGATCGGCTGGTTCATCGGCCGACACCCGTGGCACCGCTCGACCACGGTGCTGGCCATCGTCTGGTCGATCGTGGCCGTCTGGACCGTGGTGCTCGCCTGGCCGGGCGACGCGCCGCTCTGGCTCCTGGTCCTGCTCACCCAGGTCATCGGGATCGGCGGGCCGGCGTCGATGATCGGCTTCGACCTGGCCCGGACGTCGAACCCGGCGGAGCGGCTCGCCAGCGCCAACGGGATCATCAACCAGGCCGGTTTCTCGGCCAGCCTGGTCCTCGTCGTCGCGATCGGCCTCGTCCTCGACTGGCGGACGCCGGGCAGCAGCACGGCGTACGACGCGAGCGCGTTCCGCTGGGCGATGTGTGCTCAATACCCGCTCTGGGCGCTGGGGCTGCTCCAGGTCTGGCGCTACCGGCGCCGGGTGCGGGCCGTCGTCAACCGCGCCGAGCTGACAGCCACCGCCCGAGCAGAGGGGTAAGGGCGAGGATCACGAGCAGCCGGCACAGCTGGAGGGCCAGGACGTAGGTCACGTCCGAACCGGCGTCCGCAGCAGTGGAGAGCACGGCGAACAGGCCGCCCGGCGTGGTGGCGAGGTACGCCGTGAGCCCGTCCACGGGGGTCGCCCACGCCAGGACTGCTCCGACGCCCGCCGTGGCCGCGACCATCCCGAAGGTCAGCGCGACCACGGTGGGGAGCATCCGGGTGATCGACGCGAGGCTGGCCCGGGTGAAGCGGAGTCCCACCTGTGCCCCGATCAGGGCGAACGCCACCCATTGCACCGGCATCGGCACCCGGACCTCGCCCAGCCAGCCGCCCAGCGCCAGCACCACCGCCACCAGGAGCGGCCCCAGGAGCGAAGCCGTCGGGAACCGCACCAGCCGGGCCAGGGCCAGCCCCACGGCCAGCGAGATGGCGACGAACGCGAGGTCACGCGGCAGCCCGGCGTCCGAAGAGGCCAGCCCTCCGTGCCCGTGCGAGGGCCGGAACACGATCGCGGTCACCAAGGGGAGTCCCGAGGGCAGCTCGAGCGGCGTCGGTGAGGTGAGCGCGTGCGCGATCCCGCCGATCAGCGCCGCGAACAGCACCGCGGACGGCAGGTGCAGCAGCGACAGCACCACGCTGAGCACGCCGGTCATCGCGACCACCAGAGCGAGCGCCGAGCGGGGCGAGCGCTCGGTCCCTGTCATCGTCGCGCCAGCCTAGATTGGGCCGATGGCGGAGAAGGTGGAGACGTCGGACGACGGACGCTACGTCGTCATTGACGGGCGCCGCTGGCGCGCTACCGACCCGGCTATTCCTGATCAGCGCAGGCAGGAGCTGCAGCGGGTGCTGATGGCGTGGCGGCGCGAGGTCGGGAGGACGAAGGGGACGTCGGACGAGCGCTCGGCGCGGGCCGGTGTCCAGGGGGCCAAGGTGGCGCTCGGCGAGCGGGGCACCCCATGGTGGGAGCAGGAGCTCGACGAGCGGCAGGCCCGCTGGGAGGCCGAGGTGCCGGAGCCCTGACGGTTCGGGTACTGCCCAGCGGTGAACGACACCAACATCGACCTCGGCCGGCCGCTCCAGGGCGACGTCGTCGACCTGATCCTCGACGACCACCGGCGCTTCGAGACCCTGCTGCGCGACCTGCGCGACAGCACGTCGGACCGCGACGCCGTACGCCGCGCCCTGGCCACGCTGCACACCGCCCACGCCCTCGCGGAGGAGAAGCACGTCTACCCCAGGCTGCGCCGTCGCCACGCGATCACGGAGCACGAGGCCGAGCACGGCGAGGAGGAGCACGCCGAGGGGCACGAGGCGCTGCTGGCCGTGCTCGAGCTGAAGGGCACCGACACCCAGGCCTTCGACGACGCCGTCGAGGAGCTGGCCCGCGTGGTCAACCACCACCTCACCGAGGAGGAGCTGACCATCCTCAACCCGGCGCGGGAGGAGGTCGGGGACCGGTTGCGGACCGAGCTCGGCGAGAAGTTCGCCGACGAGCGCAACCGGCAGATCGACGACGGCTGCGGCACGATCACGCAGATCCGCGGCCTGGTGGCGGCGGCCCGCCGTGAGGGAATGCTGGATGAAGAGGACGACGAGAAGGAAGAGGAGAGCTAGCTGACGCGGGCCGGGAACTGCTCCTGCTGGTAGGCCCGCAGCGCCTCCAGGTCGGCGGTCATCTGTTCGGCGAGCTCGGGCAGCGCCGCCACGGCGTCGGCCATCGAGCCGTTCAGGATGTGCTCCTCGACCTTCCGGGCACACTCGCCCATCGCGACCGCACCCAGGTTGAGCGCCGAGCCCGCCAGTCGGTGGGCGACGGTCCGCAGCTGGTGCTCGTCCCCGGTGGCCGCGGCGGTCTCCATCACCGCGAGCTGTCCCTCGGCGCTGCCGAGAAAGTTGCCGAGCGCGCGGTCGACGTACGACGAGCCGTCGTCGGGGTCGTCGAGCCCCCTCAGCTCCTCGAGACGGTCGAGGTCCAGCCGGTCGGCGTACGCCCGTGGCTGCCCCAGCCTCCGCTGGAGATCCGGGGGAACCATCGTGTCGAGCTGGGACTCGGCGAGGTAGCGGCGCAGCAGGGCCTGCGGCCGGCCCGCCTCGTGCGGCAGCGCGGTCTCGCTGCAGAGCACCCACTGGGTCGTGCCGTCGCTGCGCACCCACCTCATCTCGACGGGCTGCTCGTGGACCCGACCCTCGCGCACGTCGTCGAGGTGCGCGCGGAACTGCGCGCGGCCGTCCTCGTCCAGGGTGTCGAACACCGTCAGTGCGGCCAGCTCCTCGTCAGCGATCCGGTGCAGCCGCGCGATCGCCGGGTTGGCGTAGAGGGTGCGACCGTCGAGGTCGATGACCCACAAGCCGTCCGGAGAACTCGTGACGATGTCCCGGTAGAGCCCCGAGAGGTCCATGTCCCCACCTCCCCAACCTGCCCCAGCATCGACGCTAACCCGGAAGCCCGTCCACTCGTGGGACTTTGGGCAAGGTCGGGAGCGTGGCGTGACCCGCCGGCAGACAGGCTTAGGTTGGCTGCCGTGGACGTCGCGGAGCTGCAGGCCTACTGCGTGGCCAAGCCCGGCGCCTGGACGGACTTCCCCTGGGACCACGACTTCCCGGTCGTCAAGGTGGGGGAGGGCGAGCGCGGCAAGATCTTCGCCTTCCTGGGCGCCGACTCGGTGGGCGTCAAGGGCGGCGCGACCCGTGAGGTGGCCGACGAGTGGCTCGACCGCTACCCGGACGCCGTCACAGTGATGCGCTACATCGGCCGCTCCGGCTGGAACTCGCTCACCTACGCCGGCATCCCTGACGACGACCTGCTGGAGGCGGTCGACGAGTCGTACCAACTCGTCGTCGGCAAGATGCCCAAGCGGGACCGGCCGGACGGCTGGGACGAGGCGGGAGCCTGATCGTCCACGGAGCCGGTCTGGAACGGCGGTGCCCGATCGCGGCATTCCGGCCCGGAACGTCGTCGGCGCGACCACGATGTGAGCGTGAACGGCGACACGACTGAAGCAACGGGACCGAGCGACACCAGCGAGGCCACTGAGCCGGCGGTGACGCCCGAGGCGCCCGAGGCGACCCACGCTGAGCACCCGGAGCCGCAGGCCGAGCGGCTGACCGCCGAGCAGCTCTGCGACTACGTGGCGCGGGCGAGCTTCGCGACCACCCTGGGCCGCCGTGGCTACCAGCAGCCCGAGGTGGATGCCCTGCTGGTCAAGGTCACCGAGACGCTCCGCGAGGGCGAGCCGGTCGCGGACCTGGTACGGCGTACGCAGCTCCCGACGGTGCGGCTCGAGGACGGCTACGAGACCGCCCAGGTCGACGACTTCCTGGCCGCGGTGATCGACCTCGACCCGAACGCCGAAGCGGCCCAGCGCCCCGAGGTCGGCCGGAGCGGGCTGATCACCAAGCTGTTCGGCTGAACGCTGACCCGTCACTTCTTGTCGCTCAAATCAAGGTGACCCGTCACTTCTTGTCGCCCAGACGAGCGGCCAGAAGTGACGGGTCAGCGGCTTCTGGAGGGCCAGAAGTGACGGGTCAGCGGCTTCTGGAGGGCCAGAAGTGACGGGTCAGCGTGGTCCGTCTAGTCCTCGGGCGTGCGCTCGGCCCGTGCCGAGGCCTTGACCACGGTGAGGCCCACCAGCCGAGCGATCACGAGGGCGACGTACAGCACGCCGGCTATCTGCTCGATCATCACCAGCGAGCGGGCGTGCGCGTCGACGGGGAGGACGTCGGACAGCCCGACGCTGGTCAGGTTGGTGAACGACAGGAACAGCAGGTTGAACCACTCCTGGTCGTTGCCGTCGGCGCCGACGAACGAGCCCGGCCAGATCACCTGCGCGGCGGCGTACACGTAGGCGAACGCCCAGGCGACGACGGTGAACGCGGCCGCGGTCGCGAACAGCTCGTCGCGGGTGACCCGGTCGTCGTGGAAGAGGTAGCGGATCATCGCGTAGGAGACATAGAAGTAGAACGGCGCGTGCACGAGCGCCGAGGTGAGCACGATCCAGTCGGTGTCGGGCTCGATCGCCTCGAGCACGGCGAAGCCCATGGCGGGCAGGCCGAGCAGCAGCGCCACCCACGACAGCGCCGGCGTGAGCCGCACCGCGGCCACGGCCATGAAGACGACGAGCATCTGGACCACGCCGATGACCGCCCGGCCGCCGGTCGAGGAGTCGAGGAACGGATAGGCGAGGATCACGAGCAGCTGCCCGGCCAGCAGCAGCCCGGACGGGTGGTGGCGCAGGGCCAGCAGGACCCGGGTCACAGGTCGGACTGCTTCTTCTTGTTCCGAGCCTCGATCTCCTTGGCCTGCTTGCGCTCCAGCCGCTTGACCTCGGACCTAAGGATCTCGCTCTTGCCCGCCACAGTCCGGAGCAGGTTCATAAGCGCAAAGGCGCTCAGGACCAGTAGCCAGGGGAACTCGAAAACACCGAAGACCGTCCATCCGATGATGCTGGTGCCGAGGAACCCGACGAGTGCATCTCGACGATCGTTGCGCCACTTCTCGTCGGCCCGTCGCTGGATGTCGCTGGATGTCGCTGACCCCAGCGGGAGCTTGGCGGGCAGCAGCGGACGGTTCGGCACCAGGTCGGTGACCAGGGGCGGCAGCTGGCCCAGCGTCCGGGCCTCGAGGGTCGCCGCGGTGCGCTCGTCGTACTCCTCGCGGTCCAGCCGGCCGTCGGCGAACGCCTCGGTCAGCAGTCCGTGCACGACGTTGCGGTCGGCGTCCGAGGCTCGGAGCGGTGCTACGGCAGGATCGCGCGGATCGTGCTGGAACGACGCCCACACGTCCCGCGAGCGCTCTGCCACATCGGCAACCTTAAAGCGCGGTCGCCCCTAACCTGAGACAGCAGGGGTAACGCAGGAGGCGTTACGCCGTTGGAACAGGGACAGTCTCCCCGGCTCGGGGTGGGATCCGCAGGCTGTGCGTGGCTCGTTGGACCAAAACGAGAACACGTTCTATTCTGCTGGGCGGCCGTCGCACGATGGGGAGGTGACCGATGGCGTTCACTGCCGTATCGGTCCTTCGCGGCCCCGGCGAGATCGCCGCGATGGTGGTCGAGGTCACCAAGCGCATCTTCACGCGGCCCTTCCAGTTCCGCGAGTTCATCGAGCAGGCGTGGTTCATCACCAGCGTCACGCTGATGCCCACGATCCTGATCTCGATCCCCTTCGGGGCCGTCATCTCCCTCCAGGTGGGCAACCTGACAGGGCAGCTCGGCGCTCAGTCGTTCGCGGGTGCCACGGCCGTCCTGGCGACCGTCCGGGAGGCCGCGCCCATCGCCGCCGCGCTGATCATCTCCGGCGCCGCGGGCTCGGCGATCTGCTCCGACCTGGGCGCACGCAAGATCCGCGAGGAGATCGACGCCATGGAGGTCCTCGGCGTCGACCCGCTGGAGCGGCTGGTGGCGCCGCGCGTCGTGGCCACGATGTTCGTCGCCATGATGATCAACGGCATCGTCATCGCCGCCGGCATCGGCGGCGGCTACTTCTTCACCGTCATCGTCCAGGGCGGGTCGGCGGGTGCGTTCCTCGCGAACTTCACCGTCCTCGCGAGCCTCCCCGACCTCTACATCTCCATGATCAAGGCGATCGTCTTCGGCTGGCTGGCCGCGATCGTCGGTGCCTACAAGGGGCTGAACGCCGGCGGCGGCCCGAGCGGCGTGGGCCGGGCGGTCAACGAGGCCGTGATCATCTCGTTCATGCTGCTGTTCTTCCTCAACGCGATCATCACGGCCATCTACTTCCAAGTCGTTCCACCCCCGGGGTTGTAGAGCCGTGGTCAGTCTCGGCGAGATCGGCCACGCAGCGATCCAGGGCCCGAAGCGGTCCCTGGAGCAGCGGGGCGACCAGCTGCTCTTCTACGTCAAGGCGCTGGCCTGGGCGCCGCGGGCCATCAAGCGCTACCCGCGCGAGATCAAGAACACGCTCGCCGAGATCACCTTCGGCGCCGGCGGGCTGACCCTCATCGGCGGCACGGTCGGCGTGATCGCGTTCCTGGCGTTCTTCGCCGGCACCGAGGTCGGCATCCAGGGCTACGCCTCGCTGAGCCAGATCGGCGTCGCGAAGTTCAGTGCCTTCATCTCGGCGTACTTCAACACCCGCGAGGTGGCGCCGCTCGTCTCGTCCATCGCGCTCGCCGCGACCGTCGGCTGCGGCTACACCGCCCGGCTGGGTGCGATGCGGATCTCGGAGGAGATCGACGCGCTCGAGGTGATGGGGGTCCCGTCGCTGCCGTTCTTGGTGACCACCCGGATGATCGCGGCCTTCATCGCAGTGATCCCGCTGTACGTCGTCGCGCTCTGCGCGTCGTACCTCTCGCCGCGGCTCATCGTCACCCTCGTCTACGGGCAGTCACCGGGCACCTACGACCACTACTTCCTCCAGTTCCTGCCACCGGTGGACATGCTGTGGTCGTTCGGCAAGCTGCTGTTCCTCTCGGTCTGCATCATCCTGATCCACTGCTACTACGGCTACACGGCATCCGGTGGCCCGGCCGGCGTCGGGATGGCGGTGGGCCGGGCGATCCGGACCAGCATCGTCACCGTCGTCGTGGCCGACTTCTTCCTGAGCTTCGCCATCTGGGGCTCGACCACCACGGTGCGGATCACGGGTTAACGGGGTCGACGAGTGCTGGTCAACATCCACCACGACAACAGACGGGAGCACACCCGCCTGCTGGTCGCCGGCGTCGTCTTCGTCACCCTCATCGCGTCGCTGATCGGGCTCTCGATCGCGGTCTACCAGAAGAAGTTCGACCGGGTCACCATGGTGACGATCCAGGCCGACCGCGCCGGGCTCCAGCTAGCGCGCTTCGGCGACGTACGCATCAACGGCGTGCTGGTCGGCCAGGTCCGGTCGGTGAGCCAGGACGGCGAGCAGGCGGTCATCAAGGTCGCGCTGGAGCCGGACGCGGCCGACGACATCCCGGGCAACGTCGGCGTGCAGATCATCCCGACCACCCTGTTCGGTCAGAAGTTCGTCTCGTTCGTCCGACCGGCCGACCCCCGCGGCTCGCTCGAGGACGGCGACGTGATCCCGGCGGACCGCGTCGAGACCAACGTCGAGCTCAGCAAGATCCTGGCGGACCTGTTCCCACTGCTGCGTGCGGTGCAGCCGGCCGAGCTCAACTACACGCTCAACGCGCTCGCCACCGCGCTCGAGGGCCGCGGCGAGCAGCTCGGCGAGACCCTCGACCAGCTCGACGCCTACCTCGGCGCGATCAGCGACAAGCTGCCGACCCTCAAGCAGGACCTGATCTCCCTCGCGAACGTCGCCGACACCTACGACCTGGCCGCGCCGGACCTGATCGAGGTACTCGGCAACCTCACGGTGACCAGCAAGACGATCATCGAGAAGGCCGACGACCTCGACAGCTTCTTCTCCGACCTCGAGGGGCTGGCGGTCACCTCGACCCGCGTGCTCTCGGACAACGAGAAGAACCTGATCCGGGTCGGCCGGGTCACCGAGCCGGTGCTCAAGCTGCTGTCGTTCTACTCGCCCGAGTTCCCGTGCCTGATCGAGGGCGCCGCCAAGTACGCCCCGCGTCTGGCCACGACCTTCGAGGGCAACCAGGTCAAGCAGTACATCGAGTTCGGTACGGCGCAGTACGAGAGCTACCACGCCGACGACCGCCCGCTGTACGGCGAGATCGGGCACGGTCCGTGGTGCGACGGGCTGCCGAACCCCAAGGTGCCCAACGACCCCGCGGCGTTCGCCGAGGGCTCCGACATCGACGAGAACCCGCCCACCGGCGACCTGCCCACCCTGATCACCGGCGGTGCGCAGCGGAGCTCGCTCACCGGCGGCGGCGGGACGACGAGCGGGTACGCCGGCACCGACGCCGAGAAGGCGATCGTCAACGCGCTCCTCGCCGGTCAGACCGGCCGCGCCGCCGACACTTACGGCGCCCTCGGGTCGTTGCTCTACGGCCCGGTCGTGAGGGGCGGTGACGGGTCGTGACGGCGACGCAGGAGCGGCCCGCCGGGGCTAAGGCTCCGGAGGCCAGCGCCGCGAAGGTCCGCAGCCGGCGCAACGCGGCGACCTGGGCCGCGGGCATCAAGCTGCTGATCTTCACGATCGTGTCGATCCTGGTGACCGGGCTGCTCGCCGCGATCATGGGCAACTTCGGCTTCGGCGACAGCACCGAGTACCGCGCGGTGTTCTCCAGTGCGTCCATGCTCGAGAAGGGCGACGACGTCCGGGTGGCCGGCGTCAGCGTCGGCGAGGTCAAGAAGGTCGAGCACTACCACCGCAACCAGGCGCTGGTGACGTTCCGGGTGAAGTCCGAGGTGCCGCTCACGACCACCTCGCGGGCCGAGGTCCGGTTCCTCAACCTCGTCGGTGACCGCTACCTCGCGCTCGAGGCCGGCGACGAGGCCGGTGCCGCTCTGCCCGAAGCCATGGATGGGCCGAGCGACGACGGCATCGGCGGCGAGAGCGCGGCCGACGCACCCAGCACCGGGACCCGCCTCGAGTCCGGCGCGACCATCCCCGTCGGCCAGACCACGCCGGCGCTCGACCTCACGACGCTCTTCAACGGCTTCCAGCCGCTCTTCCAGGCGCTCGACCCCAAGCAGGTCAACGCGCTCAGCCTCAACCTCGTGCAGGTCCTGCAGGGGGAGGGCGGCACCATCCAGGAGCTGCTGGCCAACACCGCCTCGCTCACCAACAGCCTCGCCGACCGCGACGAGCTCATCGGCCAGGTGGTCAACAACCTGACCCAGACCCTGGACACCGTCGACCAGCGGCACCAGGAGCTCAACACGCTGGTGTCCGAGCTCCAGCGCTGGATGGGCGACCTGGCCCGCGACCGCAACACCATCGGCAGCTCGCTCGACAACATCTCCGACCTCACGGTGGTCGTCGCAGACCTGCTCCGCGAGGGCCGGCCGATCGTGAAGGGCGACGTGGTGAAGCTCAAGCAGCTCGCCAAGCTCCTCAACAAGCCGAAGAACCAGCAGCAGATCACCGAGCTCCTCGACCGGCTGCCGGAGTCGATGACCGACCAGACCCGGACCGGCACCTACGGCTCCTGGTACAGCTACTACGTCTGCGGCTTCTCCGGGCGGATCACGCTGCCGGGCAACCTCGGCACGATCCCGGGCCTGCAGCAGGTGCTCGACGGCATCGCCGACCTGAACTTCCACTCGACCGCGCCCCGATGCAACGGCGCCCCTGAGACCCCCTCCACGGAGTCGTCTTCTGGGGGCGGTGAGGAATGAGGCGCTACACCGAGGCACAGCTGCTCCGCCTGGGCGCCATCACGATCGTCGTGATGCTCGTGGTGATGGCCGCGGCGTTCAACCTCAGCAAGTTCCCCGGGTTCGGCGGCGACAGCTACCAGGCCTACTTCGCCGACGCGAGCGGCCTGCACCGCGGCAACATGGTCCAGGTCGGCGGCATCCGGGCCGGCCGGGTCCAGGACGTCGAGCTCGACGACGGCAAGGTGCTGGTCACCTTCGAGGTCGACCACGGCGTCGAGTTCGGCAAGGACAGCGAGGCGAACGTCGAGGTCCTCAACCTGCTGGGGGAGAAGTACCTCAACCTGGTGCCCGCGGGTTCCGGCCAGCTCGACGAGGACACCCCGATCCCGGTCGACCGCACCTCGGCGTCGTACGACATCGTCGGCGTCTTCGGTGACCTCGCCGAGACGACCGAGCAGATCGACACCGACCAGCTCGTCCAGGCGCTGGACGTCGTCTCCACCACGGTCAACCAGTCTGCTCCCGAGATCCAGGCCAGCTTCGAGGGGATCGCCCGGCTCTCGCAGTCGGTGGCCTCGCGCGACGCGGAGATCCAACACCTGCTCCGGAGCTCGCGCGACGTGAGCACCCTGCTGGCCGACCGCAGCACCGACCTCGTCGACCTGATGAAGAACAGCAGCCTGGTCTTCGAGGAGGTCGAGCGACGCAAGCAGGCCATCCACCGGCTGCTGGTCAACGCCCGCGAGCTCGCCGTACAGCTGCGCGGCGTCGCCACCGACAACCAGGCCCAGCTCGGGCCCGCGCTGCAGGAGGTCGACGACCTGCTCAGCCTGCTCAACTCCAAGGAGAAGGAGCTCAAGGCGACCCTCAACGCCCTCGGTCCGTACGCCTCGATCCTGGGCAACATCATCGGCACCGGCCCGTGGTTCGACGCGTACGCCGTCAACCTGGCCGCGATTCCCACGGGCGAGTTCCTGCCCGGGCCCCCGGACTGATGCCATGAACGCCTTCGCCCGCCTGAGTCCACGTCTCGCGATCGTCGCCGTCGCGGCGATCCTGCTCGTCGGCACGCTCCTCCTCGTGAACAAGCCCGAGGAGACCAAGACCGTGACGGCGCACTTCCCGCGGGCTGTCAGCGTCTACGAGGGCACCGACGTCCGCGTCCTCGGCGTCAACGTCGGCCGGGTGACCGCGGTGATCCCCGAGGGCAACTCGGTCCTTGTCGAGATGGAGTACGACGCCGACGTCGACCTCCCGAAGGGCGCCCAGGCCGTGGTCGTGACGCCGACCCTGGTCGCGGACCGGTTCGTCCAGCTCACGCCCGTCTACTCGAGCGGACCCGCGATGAAGGACGGCGCGGACATCCCGCTGCCCGACAGCGGAGTACCCGTCGAGCTGGACCGCATCTACGCCAGCATCAGGGACCTCGCGGAGGCGCTCGGCCCCAACGGCGTCAACAAGGACGGCACCCTCAACCACCTGCTCGAGGCCGGCGCCAACGCGCTCGACGGCCAAGGCCAGCGCGGCAACGAGATGATCCGCCAGCTGTCCGCCGCTGCGGCGACGTTCGGCGAGGGCGCCGGGCCGCTCTTCGACACGGTCACGGAGCTCGCCCAGTTCACCGACACGTTGGCGACCAACGACAGGCTGGTCCGGGCGTTCGTGAAGGACCTCGCGGGCGTCTCGGCGTCCCTGGTCTCCGAGCGGGCCGAGATCCAGAAAGCGCTCGCCGCCGTGGCCGACTCGGTCGGCACCGTGAAGACGTTCGTCCAGGACAACCGGAAGGCGCTGGTCACTGACGTCGAGAAGCTCACCCGGCTGATGAAGACCATCAACTCCGAGCGCGACAGCATCGACACGGCCCTCGCCGTCGCGCCGGTGGCGATCAACAACCTGACCCTCGCCTACAACCAGGAGTCCGGAACCATCGGCTCGCGGATCGGCATCCAGGGCCAGCTGTGGGACGCCGACGGCTTCCTCTGCGCGATCGTCCAGCAGTCCCAGATGCCACAGGTGAGCAAGGACCTCGCCTGCACGATCTTCGAGCAGCTGCTGGAGCCGGTCGAGAACCAGATCCCGCCGATTCCCAACGGCAAGCAGGGCGGACAGCAGCCCGCGAAGCAGGCCGGCAAGGTCGACGACGCCGCCGGCAACGCGGACCAGGCCGCCCAGACCGAAGCGGCGCAGACGCAGGCGCGCTACATCTCCGACGACACGCCCACGATGTCCGAGCTGTTGGGAGGTGGCTCATGAGCCGTCTCGCCCGCTGGCTCGTCGTCCTCGTCACGGGGGCGCTGCTGCTGACGTCGTGCAAGTTCGACGGCGCCTACGACCTGCCCCTGCCCGGCGGACCGGTCGACGCCGACGACGGCATCACGGTCTACGCAGAGTTCGAGGACATCCTCAACATCGTCCCGAAGTCACCGGTGATGGTCGACGACGTCACGGTCGGTGAGGTGACCGAGGTCGAGCGGGTCGGCTGGCACGCCAAGGTCACGCTGCTCGTCCGCAAGGACGTCGACCTGCCCGACAACGCGATCGCCGAGATCCGCCAGGTCAGCCTCCTGGGTGAGAAGTACGTCGCCCTGGAGCCGCCGGCGGAGGGCGCGTCCGACGAACGGCTCGGCGACGGCGACCGCATCCCGCTCTCCGACACCGGCCGCAACCCCGAGGTCGAGGAGGTGCTCGGCGCGCTGTCGTTCCTGCTCAGCGGCGGTGGCGTGGCGCAGCTGGGCACCATCACCAAGGAGCTCAACAAGGCGATGGACGGGCGCCAGGAGAACCTCCGCCACCTGCTCGCCTCGCTCACCGACGTGGTCGGGACCCTCGACGACCAGAAGACCGACATCATCCGGGCCCTGGAGTCGGTCAACAACCTGACCGCCACCCTCAACCGCGAGAAGCAGACCGTGACCGGCGCCCTCGACGCGGCCGGCCCGGCGATCAAGGTGCTCGCCGACCAGCACGACGAGCTGATCGCGATGCTCTCGTCGCTCGACCGCCTCGGCGTCGTCGGCACCCGGGTGATCCGCGCCAGCAAGGACGACCTGCTCAAGTCGCTGGCCCACCTCAAGCCGGTGCTGTCCAAGCTCCGCGCCGCGGGCGACAAGCTCGCACCGGGTCTCAACCTGATCATCAGCTTCCCGTTCCCCAAGGAAGCCTCCGAGATCGTCCGCGGTGACTACGCCAACACCTCGATCCGCGCCGACATCAACCTCGAGAACTTCCTGCCGGCCGGCACGACGATCCCGGACCTCCCCCTCCCCGAGATCCCGACGCCCGAGCTCCCGCCCGCCGGCGAGGTCCTCAACGACGTGCAGAAGTGCCTGAAGTCGCTCGACATCGCCAGCGCGGCCTGCCAGAAGGTGCTCGCCGACCTCGACCTGCTCAACTCGCTCAAGAAGAAGTGCCAGAAGCCGAAGTTCACGGCCAACCCCGTCTGCACGGTGCTCAACACGCTCCCGGACCTCCCCCTGGAGGACCTCGACGACATCCTGGGCGGCCTCCTCGGCGGCGTACTCGGTCGTACGACGCCCGCCAACCCCTCCACCCGCGCCCTCTACGGGGGGACGTCATGATCCACGGCACCCGGATCCGCATCGCGGCCTTCCTCGTGCTGAGCGCGGTCGGGATCGTCTACATCACCGCGTCGTACCTCGGGTTCATCGACAAGGTGCTCGGTCGCGGCCTCACGGTGCACGCGACGCTGCCCACCTCGGGCGGGCTCTACGAGGGCAGCGAGGTCACCTATCGCGGCGTCAAGATCGGCAAGGTCAGCCGCATGAGCGCGACGCCCGACGGCGTCACCCTCGACCTCGCGCTCGAGGAGGGCACCGAGCTGCCGAAGGACGCACCGATGTACGTCCACAACCTGTCGGCGGTGGGTGAGCAGTACCTCGACTTCGAGCCGGCCGACGAGAAGCCGCCGTACGCCGAGGACGGCGACACGCTGCACGGCAGCTCGGCATCGCTGCCCGTCGACGAGGGCGCGCTGCTGGTCGAGCTGAACTCGTTCGTCGGCTCGGTCGACAAGAAGAACCTGCAGACCCTGGTGCGCGAGCTCGGGACGATGTTCCACGACACGGGGGAGCCGCTGCAGGGGCTGCTGGACAACGGGTCGACGTTCATCGACGAGGCCTCGTCGCACACGGCCGAGACGCGCGCCCTGCTCGACGACGGCCTGACCGTGCTGCAGACCCAGGAGGGGGAGAGCGAGAACATCCGCGCCTTCTCCCACGACCTGGCCCGGATCACGAGGTCGCTCAAGGACAGCGACGCCGACCTGCGCACGGCGCTGGCCGAGACCCCTGCGACGGCTCGTGAGGTCGACCGGCTGCTGACCGAGCTGGAGCCGACCCTGCCCGTCCTGCTGGCCAACGCGGTCAGCGTCGGGCAGGTCGGGACCATGCACCTGGCCGGCCTCGAGCAGCTGCTGGTCGTCTTCCCGCACGTGATCTCGAGCGGCTTCACCGGCACCCCCGGCGACGGGTACGGCCACGTCAACCTCCAGCTCGACCAGGAGGTGCAGCCCTGCACCCAGGGGTACAAGCCGCGGGGCGAGTGGCGGCCGCCCTCGGACCTCTCCGACGGCCCGATCTTCCCGGCCCAGTGCACCGCCGGGCCGCCGTTCGTCCAGCGAGGTACGCCGTACTCACCGGACGGCCGGCAGGGCTCGCCGGGCGCGGCGTACCGCGGCGGCTATGACCCCGCGTCCGGCATCATCGACGGCGTGGTCGACGCGAACGGCAACCCCGTGCACCTCGGTGACCAGGGCAACCTGTCGGTGCTCGGCGACGACTCGTGGAAGTGGCTGCTGGTCGGGCCAGTGGCAACCGGGCCGTGAATCGGGTCGCAGTCAATGTCGCGCTCTACGTCGTGGTGATGGTGGCCGCGGCGCTGCTCGTCGTCGCCGCGGTGCGGGTGAGCGACGACTCCGGGCCGACGGCGCTGCCGGTCAAGGGCGTGTCCGAGCTCGACGAGGCGCCGGGGGCGGAGCAGGAGCGCTACGCCGACATCCTCGAGGCTGCCTCGAAGGAGGCCACGGCCTTCCTCAACATCAGCTACGAGACCGCCCAGGAGTCGATCGACGCCGTGATGGCGGGCGCGACCGGGGAGTTCCGCGACCAGTACTCCCAGGCGACCGAGGCCCTGATCACGCTGCTCACGGACAACAAGTCGATCCGGACCGGCGAGGTGGTGTGGGCCGGTGTGGTCGCCCAGGACCCCGACTCGGCCACCGTGATCCTCGCGACGACCGGCACCGTCAAGAACAACCAGACCGGCGACAGCCCCAAGGCCGAGAACTACCGCATCCAGATCCAGCTCGTCGCCGAGAAGGACCGCTGGCTCACGAGTGATCTGCAGTTCGTCGAATGACCCGCCAGAACCCGCGCCGCCCGGCGTCGTCCCGAGCCCCCGTCTCCCGCCCGCGCCGCGTGGCTGGCCAGGGGACACCGCCGACGGAGACGACTCCGGAGGTCGAGGACGTTGAGCCGACTCCGGAGGTTGAGGACGTTGCGCCGACTCGGGTGGTTGAGGAAGTTGCGCAGCAACTGTCTCGAAACCCCGGAGACGATGAGTCCAGTCCCAGCCCCGAGTCACCTGGTTTCGAGACGGGCGCAGAGCGCCCTCCTCAACCAGCGGGGGAGACCGAGAAGCCGGGCCTCGCGGTGCTCTTCGACAGCCGGCGCGCCACCACCATCCTGGTCGGCCTGGTCGCGGTCCTGGCGCTGGTCGCCGGCGGCCTGTTCGCCTGGGACGCGTCCCGCGACGACGAGCCGGCGAAGCCGTCCACGCAGCCGGTCGTGATCGGCAGCGACGACGCCACGGCGGGCGTGGACGCCGCGGCCAAGGCGGCGGAGACGATCCTGACGCGGTCCTACCAGGACTACGACGAGCAGCTCGACGCCGCGACGGCGCTGATGACCGACGGGTTCGCCCAGGAGTTCCGGCAGACGGCGGGCGAGGTCGAGGAGGAGTTCGTCGCGGCCAAGACCGATCAGCAGGCGCGAGTGGTCGCCCAGGGCGTCGTACACGCGACCCGCACCGAGGTGCAGGCGCTCATCTTCCTCAACCAGTACGTCAGCAAGGACGCCGGCGACACCACCTACACGCCGTACCGCCTCCTGGTCACCGTCCTGCACACCGATAGCGGCTGGCTGGTCTCGGACCTCGACACGAAGTAGCCCTTCTGCAAAACTAGAACACGTTCCAGTCCGGGACGAAGGCCCTCGCGTGGAAGGATCGACGCCGTGAGCACTCCTGGCACGGTCGTCGAGGCCGACCTCCTGATCATCGGCGCCGGTCCCACGGGGCTGTTCGCCGCCTACTACGCCGGGTTCCGCGGCCATCGGGTCGCGGTCGTCGACTCGCTGCCGGAGCTCGGCGGGCAGATCACCGCGATGTATCCCGAGAAGCAGATCTTCGACGTGGCGGGCTTCCCGTCGGTCAAGGGTCGGGTGCTCGTCGACGGGCTGGTCGAGCAGGCGGCGACCGCGAAGCCGGAGTACCTCCTCGACCGCACCGCCGTCGGCCTCGAGCAGGACGACGACGGCGTGACCGTCTCGCTCGACGACGGCACCGAGGTGCGGGCCGGTGCGGTGCTCATCACCGCGGGCATCGGCAAGTTCAGCCCGCGGCCGTTGCCGGCCGGCGACGGCTGGGTGGGGCGCGGCATGGAGTTCTTCGTCCCCAGCTTCGAGCCGTACGCCGGCAAGGACGTCGTGATCGTCGGCGGCGGCGACAGCGCCTTCGACTGGGCGCTCAACCTGACCGGAATCGCGCGCACGATCGCGCTCGTGCACCGCCGCGACGCGTTCCGCGCCCACGAGCGCACAGTGCAGCAGGTGACGGACTCCGACGTCGAGATCATCACCAAGGCGCAGGTCACCGAGCTGGTCGGCGAGGGGACCCTCGAGTCGGTCGTGATCGACGTCGACGGCGAGACCGTCACGCGGCCGTGCCAGGCCCTGGTCGCCGCGCTCGGCTTCATCGCCGACCTCGGCCCGCTGCAGCAATGGGGCATCGAGGTCTCGAAGCGGCACATCATCGTCGACTCCTCGATGCGCACGAACTTCCCGCGGGTCTTCGCGGCCGGCGACATCACGGAGTACACAGGCAAGGTGCGCCTGATCGCCGTCGGCTTCGGCGAGGCCGCCACCGCCGTCAACAACGCCACCGTCGCGATCGACCCGACCGCGCACGTGTTCCCCGGTCACTCGAGCGAAGGAAGCTGACGCCGGCGTGGCTCCTTTCTCCAGACCCGACCACGCGCCGCCCCACGGGCGCTCAGCGGCGTTGCCGACCCTCGACGGACTACCCGGTACGCCAGCGGGCCGGCGCCCTTGCGGAGCATCCCGTGGATGCGACGCGTGATCCGGCCCTGGAGAAAGGAGACACGCCATGAAGATCAAGGTCGACTTCGACCTGTGTGAGTCCAACGCCCTCTGCGAGGCGATGGCGCCCGAGGTGTTCTACCTCGACGACGACGACTTCCTTCAGCTCCACACCGAGCAGACGACGGACGAGAACCTCGAGAACGTCAAGCGCGCGGTCGCCGCCTGCCCGCGTGCGGCGATCTCGCTGGCCGACTAGTGGCTGACCTCTCTCTCGACGGCCGGGTCGCGGTCGTCACCGGGGCCGGGGCCGGCCTGGGGCGGGCCGAGGCGATCGCTCTGGCCAGGGCCGGGGCGCGCGTCGTACTCAACGACCTGCCGGGTGCCGCGGACGACGCCGCCGACGAGCTCAAGGGGCTCGGCGCCGAGGTCGCCATCGTCGAGGGCGACGTGGGGGAGCGGTCCACCGCCGACGCGATGCTCGCCGCGGCGGTCGAGGGCTTCGGCCAGCTCGACATCGTGGTCAACAACGCCGGCATGACCCGCGACCGGATGCTGTTCAACCTCTCCGACGAGGAGTGGGACGACGTGATCCGGGTGCATTTGCGCGGTCACTTCCTGCTCTCGCGCAACGCCGCGTCCCACTGGCGGGAGAAGTCGAAGGCCGCCGACGCCCCGGTCTACGGCCGGATCGTCAACACCGCGTCCGAGGCGTTCCTCGGCGGCTCGCCGGGCCAGGCCAACTACGCCGCCGCCAAGGCCGGCATCGCCGCGCTGACGCTGTCGTCAGCGCGTGGCCTCGGCAAGCTCGGCGTGCGCGCCAACGCGATCTGCCCGCGGGCCCGCACGGCGATGACGGCGCAGGTCTTCGGCGAGGACACCTCGGGCGCCGAGGTCGACCCCTACTCGCCGGAGCACGTGGCGCCGCTGGTCGCCTACCTCGCCTCGCCGGCCGCCGACCGGATCACCGGGCAGGTCTTCGTCGTGTACGGCGGGATGGTGGCGCTGGTGGCCGCGCCGGTCCTCGAGCAGCGCTTCGATGCCTCCGGCGCGGTCTGGGACCTGCCGGACCTGGACAAGCAGCTCGGCGAGTTCTTCTCCGAGCGCGACCCGTCGTTCGGCTTCGCCGCCGACTCGATCATGGCTCTGCAGATTTCGATGGGGGAGGTGTGACCATGGGCCGTCTCGACGGGAAGGTGGCCATCGTCACGGGTGGCGCGATGGGCCAGGGCGCCGGCATCGTCCGCGCGTACGTCGCCGAGGGCGCGAGCGTGGTGATCGCCGACGTGGCCAAGGAGCCGGGCCAGGCGCTGGCCGACGAGCTCGGACCGTCCGCGCACTTCGCCGACCACGACGTCAGCGACCAGGCTGCGTGGGCCAGCCTCGTGGCGGGCGCCCACGAGCGGTTCGGTCCGGTCAACGTGCTGGCCAACAACGCCGGGATCCTGCGGTTCGGGACCGTCGAGTCGATGCCCATCGACGAGGTGGAGCTGCTCTGGCGGGTCAACCAGCTCGGCTGCTGGCTCGGGATGCAGGCCGTCGTGCCGACCATGAAGGCCAACGGCGGCGGATCGATCATCAACGCGTCGTCCACCGAGGGGCTCGGCGGCATGGCCAACACGGTCGCCTACGGCGCGACGAAGTTCGCGATCCGCGGCATGACCAAGGGCGCGTCGCACGAGCTCGGCCCGTTCAACATCCGGGTCAACTCGGTGCACCCCGGGATGATCGACACCCCGATGACGCGCGTGCACGGCGGCGACCTGGCGATGGAGTACGGCGCCTCGAAGGTGCCGCTGCGCCGGGTAGGCCACCCGGAGGACGTCGCACCGCTCTACGTCTTCCTCGGCAGCGACGAGTCGTCGTACATCAACGGCGCCGAGATCGCCATCGACGGCGGCGTCACCGCCACCCACGCCTTCGGCGGCTGACCCGGTGTCCGACTGATGGCCAACCAGCGGGCTCAGATCGTGATGAGCCACGACGAGATCGTGGAGTTCCTCCACCAGCGGCGCTCGTCGACCGTGGCGACGTACGGCCCCGACGGCCAGATCCACCTCGTCGGCATGTGGTACGCCGTCCGCGAGAACACGGTCTGGATCGAGACCAAGCGGAAGTCGCAGAAGGTCGTCAACCTGCGTCGCGACCCGCGGATGTCGTTCCTCGTCGAGACCGGCCAGACCTACGACCAGCTGCGCGGCGTCGCGCTGGAGGGCCGCGGCGCCGTGATCGAGGACGAGGACGTGGTCTGGGACGTCTGTGTGGACATCTTCAACCGCTACAACGGCGAGTACTCCGAGGAGATGAAGCCGTTCGTGGAGTTCATGGCCAAGAACCGCGTCGTCGTCCGCCTCGACGTCGACCGCACCCGCTCGTGGGACCACCGCAAGCTCGGTCTGCCGGCCATGGAGCTCGGCGGTTCGACCGCGGCGTACGTCGAGTGAGCGATTCGTCTGCGGGTTGACCTGTAGGTGCACGCTCGGCCGGACAGACGAATCGGCGGGCGGCTGCCACCATGTGGACCGTGACTGACGGCGCCAATCTCGAGCTCGCGGAAGCGGCGTGGCGCTGGGTGCTCGACCAGGTCCGGTACGACGAGGTCGGGCCGTGGATCCCGTACGCCCCGCCTGCCACCGAGCCGCCGTGGGACCGGGACGGCGTGCACAGCGGGATCGGTGGGTTGGTCCACGCGCTGGCGGCGGTCGCGGCGACCCGGGCGTGGACCGACGAGGAGTACGCCCTGGCGGTCGCGATCGCGGCACGACTCAGGGCCGTGACCCCGACGGCCACCGACGTCACGTCCTTCGACGGGCTGGTCAGCCATCTCCAGTGCCTGGTGCTGTTGGGGGAGCCGGGCGTCGACGCCTGCGTGGACCGGCTGCTCGAGCTCGCACCGGACGGCTGGCCCCACTACAGCGACGCGACGCTCGGCACCGCGGCGATCCTCTTCGGGGCGCTCACCGCGATGGAGGCAGGGTCCGCCCGCGGGGCCGAGCTCGCGACGTACGCCGCCGACCACCTGCTGGCCGAGGCGGAGGAGACCCCGGCCGGCCTGAACTGGCTGTTCGTCCCGCGCCGGCTCGTCCCACCGGACAAGCTCGACGACGGCCGGCCGGTCGAGATGCCGAACTGGTCGCACGGGCTGGCCGGGATCGCGGGCGCCATGGCCCGCGCCGGGGTCGCGCTTGAGCGACCGGACCTGGTCGAGGCCTCCCGACGAGGTGCAGAGCACCTGGTCACGCTGGCCGATCCCGCGTCACTCGACGACGGCGGCTTCGCGGTGCCCCGCCGGATCCCGCACAAGCCCGACATGGACGAGTACACGTGGAACTGGTGCCACGGCCCGGCCGGCGACCTCGGGCTGTTCGAAGCGCTCGACGCCGCCGGGGTCTCCGAGGTCGCGGGCGAGTCACCGACCGCCTGGATCGGCCGCTGCCTGCACTCGTTGCACACGTCGGGCATCCCCGAGCGCCGTTACCCGGGCTTCTGGGACAACGACGGCCGCTGCTGCGGCACCGCCGGCGTGGCGTCCGCCGTACTGCCCCACGATCCCGCCTACGCCGCAGCGCTGGCCGACGACCTGGTCGACCGCGCGTACGTCGAGGGCGACCGTGCCTACTGGCGGTTCATCGAGCACCGCAACGACGACCCGCTGCTTCCGCCCGGCGTCGGCTGGATGCAGGGTGCCGCAGGGATCGCGGGGTTCCTGTTCGACGTGGCGCGGTAGCTCAGTCGCGCAGGAGCAGATGGACAGCCTTCTCCATCTGGGCGGCGGTGTCGGCCGCCGAGGTGCGGCCGGTGACCCAGCCGACGAGGGTCGAGAGCCAGACGTCGCCGATGACGCGTGCGATGGCGATGTCGTCGTCGGTCAGCTCGGTCTGGCCGGGGTGCATGGCCTGGGTGAGCATCCGGGTGAGCAGCATGCCGACGTTGTGGATCTCGGCCTGGACGGAGGCGTCGGCGAACATGAACGCGCGGGTGAGTGCCTCGGTGAGATGGGGGTCGCCCTGGAGGCCGCGAGTGGTCTTGCGGAGCACGTAGATGACCCGGTCGGACGACGTGTCGCCGGGGATCGGCTTGTCGCCGATCGAGGCGTTGGCGCGCTCGAACTCGCGGCCGAGCGCGGAGACCAGCAGGTGGATCTTGGACGGGAAGTAGCGGTAGAGCGTGCCGAGCGCGACGTTGGCCTCCTCGGCCACCGCGCGCATCTGGACGGCGTCGAACCCACCCTTGGTGGCCAAGGCGATCGTGGCGTCGAGGATCCGTTTGCGGCGGTCACGCTGAGCAGCGGACCCGAGATCCTCGACCGTCAGAGAGTTCGTGCTGCTCACATCGGAACCTTCCAGAACGGTGACCACTGTGCCCTTGGGAGGGCCCCCCGTTGGGTCTGGTCATTAGGCTATAACGAGTGGTCCATAATAGGAACACGTTCCAGTTTCACGCGTGTTTCAGGGACTATCGGTACGTCGCAGGACCCGCCTGCCATGTTCGGAGACAAGGGAGGTCCGCGTCGTGCGGATTGCATTGCTGTCCTACCGCAGCAAGCCACATTGCGGCGGGCAGGGCATCTACCTGCGTCACCTCAGCCGCGAGCTGACCGCGCTGGGCCACAGCGTCGAGGTGTTCTCCGGCCAGCCCTACCCGGACCTCGACGAGGGCGTCGCCCTCACGAAGGTGCCGAGCCTGGACCTCTACCGCGAGCCTGACCCGTTCCGCGTGCCGAAGCGCAAGGAGTTCCGCGACTGGGTGGACGTCGAGGAGTTCGCGACCATGTGCGCCGCCGGCTTCCCCGAGCCCAAGACGTTCAGCACCCGGGTGGCGCGGTTGCTCAAGGAGCGGGTCGACGACTTCGACATCGCCCATGACAACCAGGTCCTCGGTTACGGCATGCTCGAGATCGAGAAGATGGGTCTCCCGCTGCTCACGACGATCCACCACCCGATCACCTTCGACCGCCGCATCGACATCGCCCAGACCAAGAACCCGTGGCGCAAGTTCACGCTCAGCCGCTGGTACGGCTTCCTCCGGATGCAGAAGAAGGTGGCCCGGAAGGCCCGCTTCATCCTCACGCCGTCCGAGGCGTCCAAGCGCGACATCGCCAAGGACTTCGGTGTGGATCCCGAGCGGATGCAGGTCCTCCTGCTCGGCGTCGACGATGCCTTCCAGCCACCGACAGCGCCGCGCGTCGCGGGGCGGATCCTGGCCATGGCCAGCGCCGACGCGCCGATGAAGGGGATCGCGACCCTCCTCGAGGCCTTCGCCAAGCTGCGCACCGAGCGTGACCTGGAGCTGATCCTGGTCACCGCCCCCAAGGCCGGTGGCAAGACCGAGAAGCTCATCGACAAGCTGTCCATCAAGGAGCACGTGCGCTTCGTGACCGGCATCAGCGACGCGGAGCTGGTCGAGCTGATGGGCTCGGCCGAGATCGCCTGCGTGCCCTCGCTCTACGAGGGCTTCTCGCTGCCGACCGCCGAGCTGATGGCCTGCGCCACGCCGCTCGTCGTGAGCCGGGCCGGCGCGATCCCCGAGGTGGTGGGTCCCGACGGCTACGCCGCCGAGCTGGTCACCCCGGGTGACGTCGGCGAGCTCGCCGAGGCGATCGCGAGCCTGCTCGACGACCCCGAGCGCCGGGCGCGGCTGGGCGCCAACGGCCGCAAGCGTGTCGACGAGCTGTTCAGCTGGCGTGCGGTCGCCGCGACCGTGGCGCAGGTCTACGAGAAGGTCATCGCGGACTACAAGGAGAACCCGAGTGCTCACCGTTGATTTCGAGCGGCTGGGGCTGCTCCCGGGCGACCGCGTCCTCGACATGGGCTGCGGCGGTGGCCGCCACGCCTTCGAGATGTACCGCCGCGGAGCGGACGTCGTCGCCTTCGACATGGATGCCGACGAGCTCGCCGGTGTGAGCGACCTGTTCCACGCCATGAGGCAGGCCGGTGAGGTGCCCGAGGGCGCCGAGGCCGACGTCAAGCAAGGCGACGCGCTCCAGCTGCCGTTCGCCGACGGGGAGTTCGACCGGATCGTCGCGGCCGAGGTGCTCGAGCACATCCACGCCGACGTCGACGCGATCAAGGAGCTCGTCCGCGTCCTGCGGGCCGGCGGCACGCTGGCCATCTCGGTGCCGCGCTGGCTGCCCGAGGTCATCAACTGGAAGCTCTCCGACGACTACCACAACGCCGAGGGCGGCCACATCCGGATCTACACCGACCACGAGCTGGTCGACAAGGTCACCAAGGCCGGCCGGTTCAACGACGGTACGCCGGGCGACGCGATGGTCTTCGAGGGGAAGGGCTACGCCCACGGCCTGCACTCGCCGTACTGGTGGATCAAGTGCGCGGTCGGCGTCAACAACGACGACCACCCGCTCGCCAAGGCGTACCACAAGCTCCTGGTCTGGGAGATCATGAAGCAGCCCAAGACGCTCCAGCTCGCCGGCAAGGTCCTCGACCCGCTGATCGGCAAGAGCCTGGTCCTCTACTTCCGCAAGCCGGAGAGCAGCGCCGCGTGACGCCACTCTCCCAGCTGCCCTACGTCGACGGCGTGCTCTCCGCCGCGCAGGTGGCCGACAGCGCCGCGGCCATCGCGGCCATGCAGGAGCCCTGCGGCGCGGTCCCGTGGACGGTCGGCGAGCACGTCGACATCTGGAACCACGTCGAGGCCGCCATGGCGATGCTCGTCGGCGGCCAGGTCGAGGCCGCGGAGCACGCCTACGACTGGGTGCCGACGATGCAGCGCCCGGACGGCTCGTGGCCGATGAAGATCGTCAACGGCGTGGCCGACGACGAGCGCGGCGAGGTCAACATGTCGGCCTACCTCGCCGTCGGCGTCTGGCACCACTGGCTGGTCCGGCGCGACCTGCGGTTCGTGCAGAGGCTCTGGCGGTCGGTGCGGGCCGGGCTCGACTGGGTGGTCGCCCAGCAGCTGCCGTTCGGCGGCATCCAGTGGACCCCGACCGAGGACTTCGCGCTGCTGGCCGGCTCCTCGAGCATCTACCAGTCGCTGCGCGCCGGCGTCGCCCTCGCCGAGCTCCTCGACGACCCCCAGCCCGAGTGGGAGCTGGCCGGCGGCCGGCTCGGCCACGCGGTGCGCGAGCACCGCGACCTGTTCGAGGACAAGTCGACGTACTCGATGGACTGGTACTACCCCGTCCTCGGCGGCCCGGTCCGCGGGCGCGCGGCCTACGAGCTGCTCGAGTCGCGCTGGGACGACTTCGTGGTGCCCGGCCTCGGCATCCGCTGCGTCGACACCAACCCGTGGGTGACCGGCGCCGAGACGTGCGAGCTCGCGATGGCGCTCGACACGATCGGCGACCACCGGCGCGCGCTGACGCTCCTGAAGGACATGCAGCACCTGCGCGAGTCCGACGGCCGCTACTGGACCGGGTGGGTCTTCGACGACGGCAACAAGCCGGTGGACGAGCCCCGTGACGTGCACTGGCCGGTCGAGCACACGACCTACACGGCCGCCGCGGTGATTCTCGCCGTCGACGCGCTGGGCGAGGTGGCCGGGCACAGCACCGCCGGCTCCGGGATCATGCGCGGCACGTCGCTGGGCGCGCACTTCGGCGAGCTGGCCCTCGAATGCGGGTGTGGCTCAGCGGAGCGGGTCGCCGGCCTCTCCGGCCGTACGTCGTAGCACCCGCATCGAGCCGACCGCCTCGACCTCCTCGAAGCTGCCGCCCTCGAGGGCGCGCAGGAAGACGTGGTACGGCGGCTGCCCGCCGTCCGCGGGGTCGGGGAACACGTCGTGGATGACCAGCGCCCCGCCGCTCATCAGCCACGGCGCCCAGCCGGTGTAGTCGTTCTGGGCGTGCTCCTCGGCGTGGCCGCCGTCGATGAACAGCAGCGACAGGGGAGTGCGCCAGAAGGCGCTGACCGTCGTACTCCTGCCCGACCACGGCGACGACCTGGTCCTCGAGGCCGGCGCGGGCGAGGGTCCCGCGGAAGACCGGCAGCGTGTCCATCAAGCCGAACTCCGGGTCCACCAGTGACGCGTCGTGGTGCTCCCAGCCGGCCTGGTTCTCCTCCGAGCCGCGGTGGTGGTCGACGGTGAAGACCGTGCCGCCCACCTCGCGCGCCGCGGCGCCGAGATAGATCGCCGACTTGCCGCAGTAGGTGCCGACCTCGAGCGCGGGGCCGCGGGGGAGTCGCTCGCGCCCCAGCGGTGCAGCAGCAACCCCTCGTCCTCGGGCATGAACCCCTTCGCGTCCCGGGCGTGCTGGATCAGGTCCGCGGGCATGTCCGACACGGCTCGACTCTAGTAGAGTTAGAACACGTTCTAGTTTGCGAGGAGTGGCATGTCGATCGGGATCTCCGAGGAGCACGTCGAGCTCGCGCGCAGCCTGCGCGAGTGGGCGGCGTCGCTGGGCGGACGCGGAGCTGCTCGCGACGCGGACAGCGACGCCGGCGCGATGTTCGCGGACACCTGGAAGGCATGCGTCGAGATGGGCGTGGCCACGATCGGGCTGCCCGAGTCGTACGGCGGTGGCGGCGGGTCCGTCCTCGACCAGGCGGTGGCGCTCGAGGCGTGCGCCTACGAGCTGGTGCCCGGTCCGCTGCTGTCGACCGCAGTCGCCGCGCTGCGTCGCGCCCTCCACCGAGATCGGCGAGGGCGCCGCCGTCGCCGTGGTGGACGGCTCCGGCCTGGCGGGCGACCTGTCCGGCGCCAGGCTCGTGCTGGGCGCCGACGGCCTCGTCCCGCTGAGCGGCGCGAAGGCCGAGCTGGGCGTCGACCTGACCCGCCGCCACGGCGCCGTGGCGGTCGGGCCGGCCGAGCCGCGCGACCTGGTCCGTCGTACCTTTGTCACCCTCGCCGCCGCCGAGGCCTCCGGAGTCGCCCGCTGGTGCCTGGAGACGGCCGTCGACTACGCCAAGGTCCGCGAGCAGTTCGGCCAGAAGATCGGGGCGTTCCAGGCGATCAAGCACCTCTGTGCGGAGATGCTCGAGACCTCGCGAGGCCGTCACCGCGGCGGCCTGGGACGTGGCGTCGGCCGCCGACGCAGCCGGAGACGGACAGAGCGACGAGCAGTGGGCCTACGCGGCCGACGTGGCCGAGGTGACCTGCTTCGACGGGGCCGTCGCCGTCGCCAAGGCGTGCATCCAGGTGCTCGGCGGCATCGGGTTCACCTACGAGCACGACGCCCACCTCTACCTGCGCCGGGCGCTCGCGCTACGCGCGCAGGTGGGCGACGCCGACGCGGCCGCGCTGCGCTTGGCCGAACGCTCGGTCAACGGCGTACGCCGCCTCGTGGACGTCGACCTCCAGGGCCGCGACGAGACGATCCGCCCCGAGGTCCGGCAGGTGACTGACCGGATCGGGGCGCTCCCCGAGGGCGAACGCCGGGCCGCGCTGGTCGAGGCCGGCTACCTGACCCCGCACTGGCCGGCGCCGTACGGCCTCGGAGCCGACGCGGTCACCCAGATCGTCATCGACGAGGAGCTGGCCCGTGCCGAGGTCGCCCGCCCGGACATCGTGATCGCCGGCTGGGCCCTGCCGACCATCGTCGAGCACGGCAACGACGCGCAGCGGGAGCGGTTCGTGCTGCCGTCCCTGCGCGGCGAGCTGGTCTGGTGCCAGCTCTTCTCCGAGCCGGGATCCGGCTCCGACCTGGCCTCGCTGCGCACCAAGGCCGAGCGGGTCGACGGCGGCTGGAGGCTCACCGGCCAGAAGGTGTGGACGTCGGTCGCCGAGCGCGCCGACTGGGGCATCTGCCTGGCGCGCACCGACCCGGACGTGCCCCAGCACCAGGGCATCTCCTACGTCCTCGTCGACATGAGGTCGGACGGGATCGACGTACGGCCCCTGCGCGAGATCACCGGCGAGGCGCTCTTCAACGAGGTCTTCCTCGACGACGTGTTCGTGCCCGACGACTGCCTGGTCGGCGAGCTGGGCGACGGCTGGAAGCTGGCCCGCACCACGCTGGCCAACGAACGGGTCGCGATGGCCACGACGCGGCTCTCCAAGAGCACCGAACGCGCGGTGACCCTCGTGTCGGAGCTCGACCTGTCCGAGACCCAGCGGGCCCGGGTCGGCCACGCGATCGCGCTGTCGACGGTGTGCACCCTGCTCGGCGTGCGCACGACGCTGCGCTCGCTCGCCGGCCGTGGCCCCGGCGCCGAGTCGTCGGTGGCCAAGCTGCTCGGCGTACGCAACCGCCAGGACGGTGCCGAGCTCGTCGTGGAGCTCCAGGGCGACGGACTGCTCGCGCCGTCCGACCAGCTCCGCAAGGACATCAAGGAGCTGCTCAACACCCGGTGCCTGTCGATCGCGGGCGGTACGACGCAGATCCTGCGCAACGTCGCCGGCGAGCGGCTCCTGGGACTGCCCCGCTGACGACTGCAGTCAGACGCGGGTCAGACGCGGGTCAGCACGCGGTGAGCGCGCCGGTGCTGCCGACGGACGCGGGCGCGGATCACGGCGCGAGCCACGTCGTCGTCGAAGGTGGGTCGGACCACGCTGACCGGGGTCCGCGGAGAGCGTGGTGAAGAGGTCATGGGACGACCATGCCGCGTGTCGACCCTGTCGCGCATCGGGATTTCACCCCAGATCGGACTCAGGGTCATCTCCGGGTGAGTCTCTTGGCAAGGGCGCGTTGACGGGCGTGCCGCCGGGCGCGGGTGAGCTGCGGGTCGTCGGTCTGGCCGAGGAGGCGGACGGCGAGTGAGGGGGCTCCTGCGAAAGGTGTCATGCCTGCCACTGTGCGGCTAAGGCACCTGCTCGGGGATCGATCAGATGACCTATTGACAGCGGCGGGACTACCTCAGATCGCGCTCTCCCTCTCGCGGCGGTACTGGTTCCAGTGCCAGTGGAGGTAGCGGTCGAGGGCACGGACGATGTGAGCCGAGCGGATCGACGGGAAGACGTCGAAGGCGTGCTGCGCGCCGGGCAGCTCGGCGTACACGACCGTGCGCTTCGAGATGTCGCGCAGCCGGGCGACGAACTGCCGGGCCTGGTCGACCGGGACGAGGCTGTCGTGGGCGCCGTGGATCACGAAGAAGTCGGGTGCGTCGGGCGAGACCCGCAGGATCGGGCTGGCGTCCTCGAAGACCTCCGGCTGCTCGCTCCACTTCGTCTTCATCACCCAGTCGGCGAGGAACAGGTCGCGGACCTTGGTGGCCGCCTTGGTGCCGGTGGAGCCGGCCATGTCGTAGACGCCGTAGTGGGGGATGGCCAGCTGCACGGAGGTGTCCGCGTCCTCGAAGCCGGGCTGCCACTCGGGCGTGTTCGGGGTCAGGGCGGTCAGGGCGGTGAGGTGGCCGCCGGCCGAGCCACCGGTGATGGCGATGTAGTCGGGGTCGCCGCCGTACGACGCGATGTTCTCCCGGATCCAGTGGATCGCCTTCTTGACGTCTACGGCCTGGGCCGGCCACGGGTCGCGCGGGGCGAGCCTGTAGTTGATCGCCACGCAGACCCAGCCCTTGGCGGCCAGGTGCTGCATCAGCGGGACGCCCTGCTCCTCCTTCTGGCCGAGGATCCAGGCGCCGCCGTGCACCTGGAGCAGCACCGGGGCGTCCTTGACGGATCCCTCGGGGAGGTAGATGTCGAGGAAGTTGCGCCGGCCGGCCTCGCCGAACGCGATGTTGCGCTCGACCCGGATGGGGACGGGCGGCTTGCGGAAGGCGCGGAACGGGTTCACCAGGGACCGCCACGGCGTGGCCAGCTCGGCGGGAGTGGGCAGTGCGTCGAGCTGCTCGGCGTAGTCGCCGCCCAGCGCCTCGGTGAGAGCGGCCTCGGCCGTCTGCTGGTCGCGCCGGGCCAGATGGATCAGGTAGCCGAGCCCGGCCGCAGTGGCGCCGGCGATGGCCAGGGCGACCGGGTCGCGGCGCCTCCCGCTCAGGTGGGCGGCCGCATCGGCCGTCGTGACCGCGAGCCATTGCGGCGCGAGCTCACCGGTGATCCAGCCGGCGAAGAACGACGGGACGCCGACCCGGAAGCCGGGTAGCGGCCGGATCGCGTTGGCGGTCAGCGCGGCATAGGCCAGGGCCCTGGTCCGGAACGAGGGGACGAGTGACACGCGGCCAAACCTACCGGCGAGTCACATCAGACCGGAGGGAGTGTGACCCTTGCCTCGGCCGATGCCACGCCCAGCCAGGTGTGGTGGTTGTGCTCCCAGCACCAGCCGAGGTGCGGCGCTCGATCGGAGATCCACAGGGCGGGCACCCGCTTGTCCGTGCCCCGCGAGGCGCCGGTGTGGAAGCACTTGTTCTTCTCCAGGGCCGCGGGCACGGCGTGCAGGAAGGCGAGGCCCTCTTCGATGGTGAGCATGGTGCGGCCGCGCTCCGCGATCGTGGCGGCGGCAGCGGCCGGGCGGACGCCGCAGAACTCCTCGCCGCGCTCGACCCCCACCACGGCGTACACGGGGCCTTCGGGGATCTCGACCACGGGTCGGAAGCTGTCGACGTCCGCGAAGTGCCGGCTCAGCGTGCCCGATCGACCTCGCAGTGACAGGAGCGGGACCCGCTCCGACACGGGGCTCAGGCTGGTGCCGGGGACCAGCACGAACGACGCGCGGGCGGGCTCGAGCTCGACGACCTCCAGCCGGTCTCTCAGCGGCGCCAGGAGCGCGGTCGCGGCGGTGCGGACCTCCTCCGGGTAGCCCAGGTCGACGAGGACGTCGGCCTGGCGGGTCAGCTCGGTGTCCAGTTCGGTGGCAAGCAGCACGTCATACCAACGCCGGGGGAGCCTGCTGGGTTCCCGTGGGACGGTCGCAGCGTGACCGCGCGGGCCTCCCGCTCGTTGTGGCTCCCTGGAAGGTGTCTACGGAAGGCAGTGAATGGACCGGTTGTCGGGGCTCGACGCGAGCTTCCTCTACCTCGAGACGCCGGCGCAGCTGATGCACGTGTGCGGGCTGATCGTGCTCGACCCGTCGACGATGCCGGAGCCGTACTCGTTCGCTGCCATGCGCGAGGGCATCGCGGCCCGGGTCCGCGACGTCCCGGACTTCACGCGCAAGCTGCGCCGGGTGCCGCTGGGGCTCGACCACCCGGTGTGGGTGCGGGACACCCAGTTCGACATCGAGCGGCACGTGCACCGGCTGGCACTGCCGACGCCGGGCGGGTACGCCGAGCTCACCGAGCTGGCCGGCCACCTCGCCGGCCTCCCTCTCGACCGCTCCCGCCCGCTCTGGGAGATGTGGGTGATCGAGGGCTACAAAGGCGACGATGGTGGCGACCTGATCGCGGTCTTCCAGAAGATGCACCACGCCACCGTGGACGGCGTCTCCGGGGCGAACCTGATCTCGCACCTGTGCAGCCTCGAGCCGGACGCCGAGCCGCTCGGCGCCCAGGAGGAGAAGAAGGCCTGGCCGCACGAGCCGGGCCGCGGCGAGCTGCTCGGACGGGCGCTGCTCACCAGCTCCACCCGGCCGTTCACGACGGTCAGCCTGCTGGCACCGACCGTGAGGGGCGTGGTCGGCACCATCGGCCGCGCCCGCGAAGGTACGGCGATGGCGGCCCCGCTGACCGCTCCGCGGACGTCGTTCAACGGCACCATCACCGGTCACCGCGCGATCGCGCTCGCCCAGATGGACCTGGACACCATCAAGGAGGTCAAGGCGGCCACCGGCACCACCGTCAACGACGTGGTTCTTGCCGTGGCCGGCGGCGCGCTGCGCTCCTACCTCGAGGACCGCGACGAGCTGCCCGACAGCTCGCTGCTCGCGACCGTCCCGGTCTCGGTCCGCTCGGAGTCGAAGCGCTCGGGCGCCAACAAGGTCTCGGCGCTCTTCACGCGACTCGGCACCGACGTCGAGGACCCGCTGGAGCGGCTCCAGGACCTGGCGACCTCCAACCGCAACGCCAAGGAGCACCACAAGGCGATCAGCGCCGACGCACTGCAGGACTGGGCCGAGTTCGCGGCGCCGCGCACGTTCGGGCTCGCGGTCCGCGCGTACGCCTCGCTCCGCCTGGCGGAGCGGCACCCGGTGGTGCACAACCTGGTGATCTCCAACGTGCCGGGTCCGCCGCTGCCGCTCTACTTCATGGGCGCCCGGATCGAGGCCCTGCACCCACTCGGCCCGGTCTTCCACGGCGCCGGCCTCAACATCACCGTCATGTCCAACAACGGCCGGGTCGGCGTCGGCGTGATCGCCTGCCGCGAGTCGATGCCGGACGTCGACGACCTGGCGCGGCGCTTCCCGGCCGAGCTGGAGCGCCTGCGCGAAGCGGTGCAGGGCCGCGACCAGGTCACGTCGATCACGAAGACGAAGAAGGCCAAGGCCTGACCCGCTCGTCGAGCCTGTCGAGACCGCAGCAGGGAAGGCTGGGAGCCGACCCGCTCAGTCCTCCTGAGTCACCGCGCGGGTGGTGCGTCCCTCACTCCGGTCGGACAGCGCGATCTTCGTGCTGTCGGCCGGGCCGACGCCGTTGCGGACCCGGATCTCGACGAGACCGTCGTCGAACTCGGCGGTGATCTGGTCGGCCTCGGTGCCCTCGGGGAGGGTGATCGCGCGGCGGAACGCGCCGTAGAACCGCTCCCTGATCAGGAACTCCGCCTCGTCGTCACCCGGCCCCGCGCGCCGCGTGCCGGAGACGGTGAGCACGCCGTGGCTGAAGCTGAGGTCGACGTCGTCGGGGTCGACGCCGGCGAGCTCGACCCGGATCACCAGGTCGTCCTCCAGGGCCAGGATGTCGGTGGCCGGCACCCACGCCGACGCGTGCGTGCGCTCGGCCGCCTCGACACCGCGGTCTGAGCCGCCGTGGATGCCGATCTCACGCATCCGCGCCCGCTCGCTGAAGAAGTCGGTGACGCCCTCGAAGGGGTTGCGGTGCTCGGTCATGGCTCTCTCCTCAGTCCTCGTTGCGCAGCGGCTGGTCCAGGTCGACGCTGCGCAGGAACTCCCTGGCCACCGCCTCGTCGCTGCGACCATCGGTGACCTCGGCGTTCATCTGCACCATCGCCTCCTCGGTCAGCTCGCGGTTGACCGCGTCGACGACCTCCAAAAACGCGTCGGCGTCGATGGAGTCGAGCTTGTCCTCGCTGCACACCATCACGACGTTCTGCGAGCCGAAGAGCAGCTCAGGGTCGTCGAGCAGCCTGTAGTCGCCGGTCTCGAGCTGCGGGTCGGTGGTGAACGCGTCGACCGCAGCGGCCGCGCCGGTGTCGAGGGCGGCGTACTGCTGTCCGAGCTCGATCGGTGCGAACGTCGCGTTGTCGAGCCCGTAGACCTCCTGGAGCCCGGCCAGCCCCAGCTGCAGGTCCTCGAACTCTGGCCGCGCGCCCAGCACGAAGGAGTCCAGCGCGGCCAGGTCGCCGATCTCGGTGAGGTCGTTCTCCTCGGCGTACGCCGAGGTGGTGGCGATGGCGTCCTTGTTCTCGAACGGCGTCATCTCGCTCATGACCATGTCCTGGCCGGCGTAGAACTTCTTGGCCGCCTCGTAGGTCTCGTCGGGGTCGAGGCCCGTGACCTCCTCACCGGCCACGATCGAGAGCACGGTGCCGGTGTAGGCGACGTAGCCGTCGATGTCGCCGTCCTTGAGGGCGTCGTCGAGGTCCTCGGCCGGGCCGATGCCCTTGCGCAGGTTGACGGCGTAGCCGTTGACCGCCAGCGCTTGGCGCCACAGCTCGCCCAGGATGCGGGCCTCGGGGAACTCCTGGGTCCCGAGGGTGACCCGCAGCGTGGCGCCCTGTGGTTGCGAAGAGGCGTCGCGCTCGTCGTTCGGGTCGCCGCAGGCCACGGTCAGGGCGGCGAGCGCCGTTCCGACCAGGGCGAGTCGCAGACCCCGCGACCTCACGTGCCCGCTCCCGCGCTGGATGTTGTGGGTTCGAGCTCGGGACTCGGATCCTTCCGGCGCTCGCGTGTCTCCTCGCGCAAGGCCTTGACCCAGCACCACGCCACTCCGACGAGCACGAAGGTGAACGGCACGGAGCCGAGCACGGCCGCCTGTTGGAGTGCGGTCAGCCCGCCGACGAGCAGCATGGCGCAGGCGATCCCGCCCATGAGCACGCCGAGGACGACGACCACGAACCTCGAGGGCGACAGCGAGCCACGCGAGGCCATCGTCGCCATCACCACGGAGGCCGCGTCGGCGCCGCTGATGAAGAACAGGGCGATGAGGAAGACGCAGAGCGCGGAGCTGATGACGGGCAGAGGCAGCGCGTCGAGAGCCGTGAACAGCGACAGCTCCGGGGTCGCGAGGGCGCCCACGATGTCCGCCTTGCCGTCACGCTCGAGCTCGATGCCGACGCCGCCGACGACCGCGAACCAGAAGAACCCGAAGCCGGTCGGCGCCGCGACCACGCCCACGATGAACTCTCTGATGGTCCGGCCGCGCGAGATGCGGGCGACGAACATGCCGACGAAGGGCGCCCACGAGACCCACCAGGCCCAGTAGAAGATCGTCCAGCCGGCCATCCACTGCTCGTCACCAACTCCGGTCTGCAGCGACATCGGCAGCACCTGGATGACGTAGTTGCCGATCGACTCGATGCCGTTGGAGATGATCAGGACCGTGGAGCCGCCGGCGACCAGGAAGAACAGGAACAGCCCGATCGTCGCAAAGGAGCCGAGGTTGGCCAGGAAGTTGATGCCCTTCTCGACGCCCGACGTGGCCGAGACCAGGAACAGTCCGGTCACCACGACGATGATGAGCACCGCAACGGTGTTGGACTTCGGCACGTCGAAGAGGTAGTCGAGGCCGCTGTTGAGCTGCAGCCCGTTGAGGCCCAGCGCGGTGGCCGTGCCGAACAGCGTGGCCACGATGGCCAGGGCGTCGATGAGCCGGCCGATCGGCTTCTTGTGCGCATCGGGTCCGAGGATCGGGGAGAACGTCGCGCTGACCAGGATCGGCTGGTTCTTGCGGAAGCCGAAGTAGGCCATGGCGCCGCCCATGACGGCGTACATCGCCCAGCCGTTGAAGCCCCAGTGGAAGTAGGTGTAGCGCAGCGCGGTGAGCGCGGCGTCCTCGCTGCGCGGCTCGGCGAGGCCGTGGGGCGGCGCCGTCCAGTGCGTGACCGGCTCGGCGATCCCGTAGAAGAGCAGGCCGGCGCCGAGGCCCGCGGCGAACATCATCGAGACCCAGGAGAAGGTCCCGAACTCGGGCCGCGAGTCGTCCGGGCCGAGCCGGATCTTGCCCCACGGCGAGACCGCCAGGTAGATGCAGAGGACCAGCACGCCGAAGGCGATCAGGATGAACGCCCAGCCGAAGTTGCCGATCACCCAGGTCAGGGCGGTTCCCATCACCGAGCCCAGGCTGTCCGGCGCGACAAGCCCCCAGCCGACGAACGCGGCGATGAGGACGGCCGAACCCCAGAAGACAGCCGGGTCCACGTCCTTCAGATGACGCTTCATCGGCGCCCCTCCCGAGAAATGTCCGTGGCCAGTCACCCTCTGGCAGGTCGTGCTCAGGTGTCAATGTACCTAAGTCAATCGATGAGATGGCCTATCGCACCTGGTCAGGCGGTGGTACGACGCCGGGCGTTGACGGTCGCGACCGCCTCGACGAACGCCGGTACGAAGGTCTCGGCCTCCAGCGTGCAGGCCGCGTGGCCCGTGTCGAGGTCGTGGATGGTGGCTCCTGGGATGGCACGAGCCACCGCGAGCTGGCGATCGGGGTGGATCACGTGGTCGCGGCGGTTCACCACGACGGCCGTCGGTACGTCTATCTCGGGGAGCCACGGTCGCGAGTGGTGCCTGCCCAGGGCGGCGAGGGCCTGGGCGACCGCCCAGGGTGAGGTGGCGCGCAGCTCGGCGAGCGCCCATTCGTCGATGTCGCGGGGTTCGAGGTCGAGCGCTCGCGCGGCCGCTCGGGACGCGTGGACCGCCGTACGCGACCGGGCGACGGTGCGCAGCCCGAGCATCGACGCACCCATCCCGGTGAAGAACGCACGCTCCGCGAGCGTCATCTGGAAACGGTCGGTGGTCGCGCACAGGACCAGCCCGCTCACCTGGTCCCGGTGCTGGCGCCAGACGCGTTGGGCCACGACCGACCCCATCGAGTAGCCCGCGACGATTGCGTCCTGGAGGTCGAGGGCCTCGATGAGCGCGCCGACGTCGTCGGCGCAGTCGACCAGCGAGAACTCGTCGGACTGGATCCCCTGACCGTGCCACCGCAGGTCCAGCGTGACCACGCGGAACCGCTGCGAGAGCGGCCGAATCGCCGGGTACCACGTCAGCAGTCCGGTGCAGCCCAGCGCGTGGAGGAGCACGATCGTGGGGGAGTCGGGAGAGGGACCCGGCGTGTCGGTGACGTAGGTCGACCCGCGGCCCGGGAGGTCGACCATCCGTCCGGCCGGGATCCGCGCGTGGGGCAGGTAGACCTTCCGCCTCAAGCCAGTCAGTGGGTTGAGCATGGTCCTCCGATCTAGAACACGTTACAGTTTTGCACGTGGCGACCGACGGCTTCACGCAGGTGGACCTCGAGCGCACCGAGTCGCTCGCGGCGGTCCGGTCGGTGCTGGCCGATGTGCTCGACCGCGACGGCGGCTGGGCGGAGCTGGCGGAGGCCGGACTGCTCGGGCTCGCCATCCCGGAGGAGTACGGCGGCGAGGGCCTCGGGCTCCCCGAGGTGAGCGTGCTGCTCCGCGAGACCGGCTCCCGCGCGAAGCACCTGCCGGTCTGGGAGACGCTCTGCTGCGGCGCGCTGGTGGTGGCCGGCGCCGGCACGGACGAGCAGAAGCAGGCGCTGCTGCCCGGCATCGCGAGCGGCGAGCTGCTGCTGACACCCGCGTTCCGCGAGGCCGGCAAGCCGCTCAGCGGCCCTCCCGGGACGACCTACGCCGACGGCACGGTGACCGGACGCAAGATCGGCGTCACCTTCGCCGACCAGGCCGGCCGCCTGCTGGTCCCTGCGCTGGACGGCGACACCCCGGTCGTCGCGCTCGTCGACGTCAGCGACCCCGAAGTCTCCCTGCTCGAGTCAGGCTCCAGCGCCCGGATCGCGACCCACACCGTCGTCCTCGACGGTGCTCGGGCCGAGCTCCTCGGTGAGGGCGCCGTCCGACTGCTCGCCGAGCGCTACGTCGCCGGCCTGTGCCTCATCGCCGCCGGCGTGGTGACCGGCGCCCGCGACCTGACCGCGGCGTACATCAAGGGCCGCACCCAGTTCGGGCGCAGCCTGGCCGAGTTCCAGGCCGTGGCGATGCAGATCGCCGACGTCTACATCTCGTCGCGCACCCTGGACCTCGCGGCCGGGAGCGCCGCCTGGCGACTCGAGCAGGGGCTCGACGCGAGCGACGACCTCGCGGTCGCGGCGTACTGGACCTGCACCGAGGCACCGCCGGCGTTGCGCACCTGCCACCACCTGCACGGCGGGATGGGCGTCGACGAGACCTACCCGCTGCACCACTACTTCAGCTGGGTCACCGACATCACCCACGCGCTCGACGTCCGCGCCGAGGCCGTCGCGGTCGAGGACCCGACCACCAAGAACCTCGAGCTCAGCCAGGCGCAACGCGCGTTCAAGGCCGAGACGCGCGCGTATTTCACCGGCCTCGCCGGTCACAACGAACACCGAGAGATGGCGCTCGATCGGCATGGCGACGTCTACCAGCGGGTCGTCCGGCAGATGGGCCAGGACGGCAAGATGGGCGTCGGCTGGCCCGCGGAGTACGGCGGCCACGGGCTCGGCGAGATCGAGCAGACCATCTTCGCCAACGAGGCGCAGTACGCCGACGTGCACCTGCCCGCCGTCACGCTGCAGACCGTCGGCCCGACGCTGATCAGGTACGGCAGCGAGAAGCAGAAGGACCTGTTCCTCAAGCGGATCCTGGCCGGCGACGTGCACTTCGCGATCGGCTACTCCGAACCGGACGCCGGCACCGACCTCGCGTCGCTGCGCACCTCGGCCAGGAGGGACGGCGACCACTACGTCGTCAACGGCCAGAAGCTGTGGACCACCGGCGGCCACCAGGCCGACTACGTCTGGCTCGCGGTCCGCACCGACCCCGACGCGCCCAAGCACAAGGGCATCTCGATCCTGATCGTCGACACGACAGACCCGGGCTACTCACACACGCCGATCATCACTGCGGACGGCTCGCACCACGTCAACGCGACCTACTACAACGACGTCCGCGTCCCCGTCGACATGCTGGTCGGCGAGGAGAACCACGGCTGGAAGCTGATCACCACCCAGCTCAACCACGAGCGGGTCATGCTCGGGCCGGCCGGCCGGATCGAGGGGCTGCGCGACCGGGTCCTCGAGTGGGCGACCAAGGCCGGCGTGGCCGACCGCCCCGACGTGGTGGCGCTCATGGGACAGGTGACCGCCGTGTTCCGGGTCAACGAGCTGCTCAACTGGGAGGTCGCCCGCGCGGCCGCGGTCGGCGAGATCTCGGTGGGTGACGCATCGTCGTCGAAGGTCTTCGCCGCCGACCAGGTCCAGCACCTGCTCGACGAGCTGACCCGCGTCGTGCACCGCTACGGAGACCCGTCCGACGAGGAGACCAGGGTCCTCGTGGACTACCTCGACGGCCAGAAGAAGCGGAACCTGGTCCTCACCTTCGGCGGCGGGGTGCAGGAGGTCCAGCGCGAGCTGATCGCGATGTTCGGCCTCGGGCTGCCGCGAGTCCCCCGGTGATGGCCGAGTGACGGAGCAGGACGAGCGGATCCGCGCCGAGGCCGACCGGATCATCGCGCTGGGCGAGTGCTCGGAGATGCTGGCGCCCTACGAGGTGCACGGGTCGACGATCAACACCTGGCTCGACGCGATGGGTTACGAGAACCCGCGGTTCCGCGACGGCGACGAGGCGCCGCCGTCGATGGCCCAGGTGTGGACGATGCCCGGACTCGGCCGCAAGCGAGCACCCGAGGACCCGCTCAGCCGGATGACCGACTTCCTCACCGCGGAGGGCTACACGGCGGTGCTCGGCACCAACTGTGAGCAGAGCTACGAGCGCTACCTCCGGGTCGGTGAGCGGCCGCGGGTGACCAGCGCGCTCGACTCGGTGGCCGGCCCGAAGAGCACCGCGATGGGCGAAGGTTGGTTCGTGACCTCGAAGAACGTCTGGTACGTCGACCACGACGACGGGCGCTCGGAGCAGGTCGCCGAGATGCTCTTCCGCGTGCTCAAGTTCATCCCCAAGGACCGGCCATGACGGTCCGCCCGATGGTCAACCGCGACTCCCAGTTCTTCTGGGACGGCACCAGGGCAGGCGAGCTCCGGATCCAGAAGTGCAACGCGTGCGGCGCGAAGCGGTTCCCGCCCGGTCCCGCCTGCCAGTCCTGCGCGGCATACGACCGCGGCTACGACGTGGCCGCCGGCACCGGCACGGTCTTCTCGTACGTCGTGCACCGGCACCCGCCGGTGCCGGGCAAGGAGCTGCCGCTCGTGATCGCGCTGATCGACCTCGACGAGGGGGTGCGGATGGTCGGCGAGGTGGTCGACGTACCTGTCGAACAGATCGAGATCGGGATGCGGCTGCGGGTCGACTTCCGCGAGGTGGCCGACGACCTGACCCTTCCCATCTGGAGGCGGGCATGAGAGCGCTCGAGGCGGGTCAGGTCCTCCCCGAGTGGAGCCTGCCGATGACGCCGACGACGATCGTGAGCACCGCGATCGCGACCCGTGACTGGCAGGACGTCCATCACGACCGCGACATCGCCCAGGCGGCCGGGTCGAAGGACATCTTCATGAACATCCTGACCACCAACGGTCTGGTCGAGAAGTTCGTCGTCGACTGGGCCGGGCCGGACACCGAGCTCAAGGGCATCGCCATCAGGCTCGGTGCGCCTGCCCACCCCTACGACACGCTCACCTTCAGTGGGACCGTCGCCTCGGTGGAGGACGGGATCGCCACGATCGACGTCGTCGGCCGGGTGTCGCTGGGCGACCACGTCACCGGCAAGGTCAAGGTGGCACTCGGTGGTTGAGGAGGGCGCTCTGCGCCCGTCTCGAAACCAGGTGACGTGGGGCTGGGACGGTCCCAGCACGGTGTCCAGAGGTTTCGAGACAGTTGCTGCGCAACTTCCTCAACCAGCGATGGAGGGCCAGTCATGACGCTCTCCGGGAAGGCTGCGATCGCCGGCATCGGCGCGACCGAGTTCTCCAAGGCGTCCGGTCGGTCGGAGCTCCAGCTTTCCGTCGAAGCGGTCCGGGCCGCGCTGGCCGACTGCGGGCTCGGTGTCGACGACGTCGACGGGCTCACGACCTTCACCATGGACACCTCGTCGGAGATCGCGGTGGCCCGCGAGCTCGGAATGCAGGAGATGCGGTTCTTCAGCCGGATCAACTACGGCGGCGGCGCGGCCTGCGCGACCGTCCAGCAGGCGGCGATGGCGGTCGCGACCGGGGTCGCCGACGTCGTGGTCTGCTACCGCGGCTTCAACGAGCGGTCGGAGTCCCGGTTCGGCCAGTTCTCGCTCGCCGCCGCGACCCAGGTCAACACCAACGGCCTCGACAACGCCTGGTCCTACCCGATGGGGCTCGGGACGCCGGCCGCGACGGTCGCGATGCAGGCGCGCCGCTACATGCACGACTACGGCGCCACCTCGGAGGACTTCGGGGTCGTGGCGGTCGCGGACCGGAAGCATGCGGCGACCAACCCGGCTGCGTTCTTCCACGAGAAGCCGATCACGCTCGAGGACCACCAAGCCTCGCGGATGATCGTCGACCCGCTGCACCTGCTCGACTGCTGCCAGGAGAGTGACGGCGCCGTCGCGCTGGTCGTCACATCGGTCGAGCGGGCCCGCGACCTCCGCCAGACACCCGCGGTCGTCGCCGCCGCCGCGCAGGGGAGCGGCGCGGACCAGTTCGTGATGACGTCGTACTACCGCGACGACATCGGCATCCCCGAGATGGGCGTGGTGGGCCGCGAGCTCTGGCGCCAGTCGATGCTCGCGCCGGACGACATGCCGATGGCGATCCTCTACGACCACTTCACGCCGTACGTCCTGATGCAGCTCGAGGAGCTCGGCTTCTGCGGCCGGGGCGAGGCGAAGGACTTCATCGCGGGCGGCGCGATCGAGGTCGGCGGCCGACTGCCGCTCAACACCCACGGCGGCCAGCTCGGGGAGGCCTACATCCACGGCATGAACGGCATCGCCGAGGCGGTCCGCCAGCTGCGTGGTACGTCGGTCAACCAGCTCCCCGACGTCCCCCACGTGCTGGTCACCGCCGGCACCGGCGTGCCGACCAGCGGTCTCATCCTCTCCGCGGGGGCCTGAGCATGGAGATCAACGAGTTCGGCCCTGGCCTCGGGTTCTGGATCTCCGTGGGCCTCGGACTGGCAGCGGGTGTGTTCACCCTCGTCGCCGGCGCGGGGTGGCTGGTCGCAGCGATCGTGTGGGTGGTCGTCAGCCTGGTCCTGATCCTCATGCTCTCCTGACGCTCCATGAGCGGTGGTCGAGTCCCAGCCCCGGCACCCCTGAAGCCTGCGCTGGGACGCAGCCGCCCGCTGGTCGAGCTTGTCGAGACCGCCGCAGCGATGGCAGGGACCGGCCCCTCATTTGACGATGTCCTCGGGGGCTCGGGACAAGTAGCGTCCGATCACGGCCCGCACCGTGTGGGCTCGACGGCGGGAGAATCGAGATGCCCAAGCTCATCGCTACCCACGAAGTCGACGACGTGGCCCACTGGCTGGCGTCACCCAAGCGCGCCGAGGTGTTCGGGCCGTTCGCGACCGACATCCGCACCTACATCGATCCGACTCGGTCCAACACGGTGGGCGTCAGCATGGACGTCTCCGACATGGACGGCCTTCAGGCCATGCTCACGAGCGACGTGGGCGCCGAGGCGATGCAGCACGACGGTGTCCGACCCGAGACGCTGATCCTCGCCGTCGAGAGCTGAGCCCGCGGGCTCAGCCGACCAACAGCTTCTCCCGGAAGAACGCGAGCACCCGGTCGACGCCCTCCTGCTGACGGTGCGCGGTGAGCGTGGAGTGCTTGCGGCCAGGGAACTCGACGCGGAGGAACGCGTCGCCGAGCTCCTGGGTCAGGGTCTCGAAGCGGGTGCCGGTGGCCAGGTCGTCGGTGTAGCGGAGGCCGAGGACCTCGCAGCCGGCGGACGCGCGCTCCTTGACCCTGGTCAGGTCGGCGGGGGAGAGGTTGAGGTCGGCCCCGCGGGCCTTGCCGATCGGGAACGGCAGCGAGGGCTGGGCGAGCACCGGAGCCACGACGGCGTCGTCCACCATCATGGCGAGCGCGAAGCCGCCGGTGAAGCACATGCCGACCGCACCCACCCCGGGGCCGCCCAGCTCGGCGTGCAGCTCCCGGGCCAGTGACCGCAGCCAGTCCGCGATCGGTGAGGTCTGGCGCAGCCGCAGCTTGTTGAACTCGCGGTTGATGCACGCCTGGCGCAGCGAGCTCATCGCGGCCAGCGGCGAGTCGGAGCTCACGACCTTCCCGAACAGGTGCGGCATCACCACCGTGCAGCCCAGACCGACCACCTCCTCCGAGAAGGCGATGACGTCCTCGGTGATCCCCGGGATCTCGGAGATCACCACGACACCGGGTCCGGTGCCCTTGCGGTACGTCGGGTGGCTGACCCCGCTCGCGGCGTGCTCGCCGGCGACCCAGCCGTCCAGAACGCTCATACCGCGAGTATGGGTACCGGCGCGCGGTGAGGGAACGTCCGGTCCGGCTGGTGATGCCGCACCAGCTCTTCCTCGACCACCTCGACGCCCCTCGCGGGACCACGTTCGTGCTGGTCGAGCACGACCTGATGTTCCGGCAGTACCGCTTCCACGCGCAGAAGCTGGTCCTCCACCGAGCCTCGATGACCCGTTTCGCCGACCGACTCCGGGACGCCGGCTTCGACGTGCGCCACGTCGAGACGGACGGCCGCACCACCAGCCGGCGGGCCCTGGACCGGGTGCTGTCCGAGCTCGACGCGACGGCGGTCTCGGCGTACGACGTGGTGGACGACTGGCTCGGTCGCGAGCTGGCCGGGGTGGTGACCGAGTGGCTGGAGACGCCGAACTTCCTCACCGACCGAACCACGCTGCGGGCGTACTTCGGCGACGGTCGTGGCCGCGGGGCCCGGATGCAGCACTTCTACGCCTGGCAGAGGCAGCGGCTCGACGTGCTCGTCGACGGCGACCAGCCGGTGGGCGGCCGCTGGTCGTTCGACCAGGAGAACCGCAAGAAGCTGCCCCGAGACCACCCGGTCCCGCAGGTGACCTGGCCGGAGCGGCACCCGGCAGTGACCGACGCGGTGGCCTGGGTGCGGCAGCGCTTCCCGGACGCCCCCGGTGACCCGGACGCGTGCGCCTGGCCGACCAGCCACGAGGAGGCCGCCGCGGCGTACGACGCGTTCCTGGTCGACCGGTTCGGGCAGTTCGGCCCCTACGAGGACGCGATCAGCCGTGAGCACCCGTGGGTGTTCCACTCCCTCATCACCCCTGCGCTCAACGTCGGGCTGCTGGACCCCCGCGACGTCCTGGCCGGAGCGCTGGCTGTGGGCGACGACGTGCCGCTCGCGTCGCTGGAGGGGTTCGTGCGCCAGGTGATCGGGTGGCGGGAGTACATGCGCGCGACCTACGTCCTCTGGGGCAGGCGGATGCGCTCGACCAACCGCCTGGGTCACACCCGGCCGCTGGCGCCGGGCTGGTGGGACGCGGACACAGGACTGGCACCCGTCGACCTGGTGGTCGAGCGGGTGCTCGACCACGGCTGGGCGCACCACATCGAGCGGTTGATGGTGCTGGGCAACGCGATGTGCCTGCTGCGCACCGACCCCGACGCGGCCTACGAGTGGTTCATGGAGATGTTCGTCGACGCCTACGACTGGGTGATGGTGCCGAACGTCTACGCGATGAGCCAGTTCGCGGCCGGCGACGCGATCACCACCAAGCCCTACGTGTCCGGCTCGAACTACCTCCGCAAGATGTCCGACCTGCCGACCGGCGAGTGGACCGACGACTGGGACGCGCTCTACTGGACCTTCGTGCGCGACCACCACGACGCGTTCGCCCGCAACCCGCGCTCACGGATGGTCGCGAGCCTGTACGACGGGCTCGCGCCGGCCACGAAGGCCGCCCACACCCGCCGGGCCTCCGCCTGGCTGGCGTGATGCTGCACGCGCTCGAGCTGCTGCCCGACGACGAGGGCGACGCGGCGGTGCGCCGGGACTGGCAGGCCCTCAGGGATGCCGGCCTCCCCTCCCAGCTCGACCACAGCGGCACGAGCAACGCCCCTCATCTGACCCTGCTCGCCGCTCCCGACGTCGGTCCGGCAGGCGAGCGCGCGGTGGAGGCGGTGGGGCCCCTGCTGCCGGTCGAGGTGCGTGCGTCCGGACTCCTACTCTTCGGGAGACACCGGTTCACGGTCGCCCGGGCGCTCGACGTGCCGGATGCGCTCGTCGCCGCCGTGCTCGCACTTCGGGCGGTCACGCCGGACCTGCCGCACCCGGGATGGCTGCCCCACATCAGCTTGGCGCGCCGGCTCGACCGGGACGACGCGCATCGCGCCGTGGACGTCCTCGGTGCGGATGATGTCGTGCTCCGGCTGACGATGCTCCGACGATGGGACCCCGACCAGCGCCAGGTCGAGCTGCTGGCCGGGGTCTGATCGCCCGGCTCAGCGGGCGAGGACCGCCGCCGAAACAATTCGGAGCGAGGTGTGCCCGGCGCTAGCGTCGCTCGAGATGCCCACCGTGAAGATGCACGCCGACGAGATCGAGGTCCGCGCCTCCCTCGTCCGGGCGCTGGTCGACCGCCAGTTCCCGGAGTGGGCGGGTCTGCCGCTGCAACCGGTGACCGCGTTCGGGACCGATCACCGGCTGTTCCGGCTCGGGGAGGAGCTGCTGGTCCGGATGCCGGTGTACGCCGGGTCCGCCGAGCAGGCGGTCAGCGACGCGGCCTGGCTGCCCAGGTTGGCGCCGCACCTGCCGGCCGACGTACCGGTCCCTGTCGCGGTCGGGGAGCCGGACGCGAGCTTCCCCTTCGCCTGGTCGGTGGTGCCGTGGCTGCCGGGCGAGCCGCTCGAGGACATCGCTGTCGACCGGCCGGAGCTGGCGACCGACCTGGCCGACTTCGTGCTCGCGCTCCGCGGCGTCGACACCTCCGGCGGCCCTCGGCCGACCGGCACGGCCCGGGGGATGGCACTGGATCCCGACTGGCCGGTCGAGCAGCAGATCCTCGATCACGCCGACCTCGTAGACGTCGACCGTGCTCGCGCGGTGTGGCGAGCGGCCCTGGACGCAGGCCCGTGGCCCGGCCCGGAGGTGTGGATCCACGGCGACCTCCTCGGTGGCAACCTCCTGGTCCGGGACGGACGGCTCAGCGCCGTCATCGACTGGGGGCCCATGAAGGTGGCGGACCCGGCCCCGGACGTCGCTCCGGCGTGGACGCTCTTCGCGGGTGAGTCCCAGCGGATCTACCTCGAGCGGCTGGCAGTGGACGACGCCACGTGGGCCCGGGCGCGGGCCTGGGTGATGCTGCCCGCGCTGGCCGGCATCCGCTACTACGAGAAGACGGTGCCGGCGTTCTCCGGGCGTTCCCGGAGGCATCTCGACGCGGTCCTCGACCCACAGGCCTGGTAACGGTCGGTCACAGCCCGGTCCGGTCGTCCATGATCCGCCCACGAAATGGCAGCTGGCCGGGCCCGGATTCCGGGCACTCGCGTCCCCTGACCTGGACCTGCCCGACCACGCGCAGCCCCGCGTCGGCGCCCGGCCGGATGGCGTGGGGTGACGGGTTCGAGATCGATGCCGTGACCACCTGCCGCTTCGCCGCTGCCGGAGTCTCGATCACCGAGGTGCCGTCGGTGGAGAAGCCGCGGATGTTCGGGGAGCCGAGCCTCCACCCGTTCTCCGATGGCCTGCGGGTGCTCCGCACCCTGCTCACCGAGCGGCGACCGGCTCACAGCACCCAGTGACTCGAGCGCAGTCCGGCCGTCACGGTCGAGCCCCCTGGTCAAGGGCACGCCCACCGAGATCCGCACCGGCCACGCCGCCTGACCGGCGTACCCCTCCGACCACCCCCCACCGCAACGTCGGCCGAGCCGCACAAGACCCGAGATCGACGCGACTCGGCCTGCGTTGTCTTTGTAGGGTCAGCGGCGTGGTCCTCCCCGAACTCGCTCCCGAGGAGCAGCGCATCCTGGGGGTGCTCCTCGAGAAGCAGGTGACCGTCCCCGCGTCCTACCCGATGACGTTGTCCGCCGTCCGCACCGGCAGCAACCAGTCGAGCAGCCGCGACCCGGTCGTCGATTACGACGAGGCGACCGTCGAGGCGACCCTGCGCGGCCTCAAGGACCGGCAGCTGGTCCGGATCGTGTGGGCTGACAAGGGCCCCCGGACCCTCAAGTACCACCAGCTGCTCTCCGAGGTCCTGGAGCTGAACGACGCCGAGCGGGCGCTGGTGACCGTGCTGCTGCTGCGCGGAGCCCAGGCGCCCGGCGAGCTGAGGACCCGCACCGACCGGCTGCACACGTTCGCCGACCGCGGCGAGGTCGAGCTCGTCCTCGCCGACCTGGCCGCCCGGCCCGAGCCGCTGGTTCGCGAGCTGCCGCGACAGAGGGGCCAGCACGACAACCGCTGGGCGCATTTGCTGGGCGACGTCCCGGTGGCCGACAGCGCGGTCGCCGAGGCCGGATCGCACGTCGACCGCGAGTCGGTGCTGGCCGACGGCGGTACGGCGCGTGACGAGCGGGTCCGGTCGTCGTACGACGCCGTGGCGACGGTCTACGCGGACCACCTCGTCGGCGAGCTCGTCGGACAGCAGCCGTTCGAGCGCTGGCTGCTCGACCGGATCGCGGCGCACGCCGACGGCGCGCCCGTGGTCGAGGTCGGCTGCGGACCGGGACACGTGACGGCCTACCTCGCCGACGCAGGCGCGGACGCGACGGGCATCGACCTGTCGCCGGGCATGGTCGCCGAGGCGAGGCGGCGGTTTCCGGACGGCGACTACCAGGTCGGCGACCTGCGGCGGCTGATGCGGCCCACGTCCGGCGCGGGCTGGAGCGCCGTCCTCGCGTGGTACTCCCTCATCCACCTGGCCGCGTCCGAGCTCCCCCACGCGCTGTCGGCGCTGGCCCGGCCGCTGGTCCCGGGTGGCTGGCTGGTGGTCGCGCTGCACGCCGGGACCGAGGTCCTGCACCCCGACAGCTGGTTCGACGTGCCGGTCGACCTCGACTTCGTCCTGCACGACACCGCCGAGGTCGTGGCCCTGGTCGAGGCTGCCGGGCTGACGGACATCGAGTGGTACCACCGCGGTCCGATCACCTCTCGCGGCGAGACGACGGAGCGGCTCTACGTCGTCGGCAGGAAGCAGACCTGACGCGAGGCGCCTCGCACGTGCCATTGTGACCCATGCGGGTCTTGTTCTCCTCGACGTCCGGCCACGGCCACGTCATTCCCATGCTCCAGCTCGCGCGCGCGTTCCGGGACGCCGGACACGACGTCCTCTGGGCCACCGCCGCACAGGCCACGCCGCTGGTGACCGCGGCAGGGATCGAAGCGGTCGCTGCGGGAGCGCACGGTGCGGAGGAGGCCGCGCTCCGGGGAACCGTCTTGGGCCCGGCCCAGGAGCTGCCCGGTGACCAGCGTGCGCGGTTCGTGTTCCCCCGGATGTTCGGGCAGGCGCTGACGCCACCGATGGCAGCGGACCTGGTCCCGCTCGCCCGCGACTGGGGGCCGGACCTCCTCGTCCACGAGAACGCCGAGCTGGCCGCTCCACTGGCCGCCGCTCTCTGCGCGGTCCCGAGCGTCACCCACTCGTTCGGCACCGCCGTGCCGGTGCCGATCCTCGACGACACCCGGGAACGGCTGGCCGGACTGTGGAGCGCGCACGGCCTCGAGGTGCCGCCGTACGCCGGGTGCTTCCGGGCCGGCTACCTCGACATCTGCCCGCCCTCGGTGCAGACCACGTCCGTCGACCACATCGAGAGGGTCCGGCCGCTCCGGCCGGTCACGGTGTCCGGCTCGACGCGAGCGCCCGCCGAACCACTCGTCTACGTCACGCTGGGCACGGTGCAGAACCGCCCCGACCTCCTGCGGGAGGTGGTGGCGGGGGTGGCCGGGCTCGACGTCCCCGTGCTCGTGGCGCTCGGGCCCCGGATCGAAGCCGGGTCGTTGGGGGAGCAGCCGGCCCACGTGCAGGTGGAGTCGTGGGTCGACCAGGACGCCGTGCTCGACCGGTGCACGGCGGTGGTGTCCCACGGCGGCTCCGGCACCTTCCTGGGCGCCCTGGCTCGGGGCCTGCCCCAGCTCTGCCTGCCGCAGGCGGCCGACCAGTTCCGCAACGCCGAGGGCGGGGTCCGGGCGGGCGCCGCCCTCGTCCTCCCGCCACCCGAGACCAACTCGGCCTCGGTGCGTACGGCGGTCGAGACGCTGCTCGCAGACTCCGGACTGAGGACAGCCGCCGAGGGGGTCGCCGCCGAGATCGCGGCGATGCCCGGGCCGGACGAGGTCGTACAGCTGCTCGCGTAGAGTCGGCGACGTCCACCACGACCCGAGGGGGTGAGTCCCATTTCCGCTGTCAACGACGCCGCCGCGCGGCGCGACGAAAGGCACGTGCATGGAACCCACCTCGACCACTCACCTCACCGCTGACGACGGCACCCGTCTCGCGGTCCACCTGACCGGCTCCGGCGCACCGCTGCTCTGCCTCCCCGGTGGGCCGATGCTCGATTCCGGCTACCTGCGCGACCTCGGCGGGCTCACGGAGCACCGGGCCCTCGCGCGCCTCGACCTGCGCGGGACGGGCGCCTCCGACGTGCCGGCCGACCCGGCGTCGTACCGCTGTGACCGCCAGGTCGCCGACGTCGAGGCCGTACGCCGCCACCTCGGCCGCGACCGGCTCGACCTGCTCGCCCACTCCGCCGGCGCCAACCTCGCCTACGCGTACGCCGTCACGCATCCCGACCGTGTCGCGAGCCTCGTGCTCGTCGCGCCGAGCGTCCGGGGCCTGGACCTCGAGATCACCGACGAGGCCAGGTCGGCTATCGCCCGGTTGCGCGAGGGAGAGCCGTGGTACGCCGACGCCGCGGCCGCCCTCGCGCGGATCCAGGCCGGGACCGGCGACGAGCGCGACTGGTCCGCCATCACGCCGTTGACCTACGGCCGCTGGGACGACGACGTCCGTGCCTACGACAGCTGGATGGACGAGCGCCGCGACGACGAGAAGGCGATGGCGTTCGGTGCGGACGGCGCATACGAACCGGAACGCACCCGGGCCGCGCTCGCCGGGCTCGACGTCCCGGTGCTGGTGCTCGCCGGGGCGCTGGACTCCGGCAACCCGGTGCCGGTGATGGCCGAGGTGGCCGGGGTCTTCCCGCGCGCCGACCTCGCCGTGCAGCCGGGCGCGGGCCATTTCCCGTGGGTGGACGACCCGGAGCGGTTCGTCGGGCTCGTGGAGGCGTTCGTCAGCCCAGGGTGACGACGACGTCGCCGAGCACGGGCGCGCCGTCGCGCTCGCCACCGGCGACGGTGGCCGCGCCGACGATCCGGCCGTCGTCCAGCCAGCCGCGCACGCGGAGCGTCTCGCCGGGGTAGACCACGCCCGAGAACCTCACCCCGAACCCGGCCACCCGCGTCGCGTCACCACCCAGCAGTGCGGTGGTGAGCTCGCGGAGCACGATGCCGTAGGAGCAGAGACCGTGGAGGATCGGCGCCGGGAAGCCGGCCGCCTTCGCGAAGTCGGGGTCGGAGTGCAGCGGGTTGCGGTCGCCGCAGAGCCGGTAGAGCAGCGCCTGGTTGGGTGCGATGGCGTACCTCGTGTCGGCGTCGGCCGCCCGGTCGGGGAGCTCGACGGGCTCCGACGCGCCACGGTCGCCGCCCCATCCGCCCTCGCCACGGACGAAGATCGAGGACCGCGTCGACCACAGCTCCTCACCGGAGTCGGACGTGGCCACGCCCTGCTGCCAGATCACCGCGGCCTTGCCCTTGTCCCAGACGTCGGTGAGCGTCGTGCGGACGGTCGCCGAGCCGGACGTCGGCAGCGGGGCGTTGACGGTGACGGACTGCGAGCCGTGCACGACCTGGGACAGGTTGATGTCGCAGCCGGGCAGGTCGAGCGGCGGCGGGTCGGTCTTGTGGAACGTCGGCACCACCACGCCGAACGACGGCAGCACCTGCAGGCTCGCGCCGTCGGTGGTCCAACGAAGTGCGTCGGGGGCCAGGTGGTCGCCCGGGTGCGAGCCCGCACCGATGGCCAGGTGGTAGAGCAGCACGTCGCTCGAGGTCCACGAGAACGACAGCTCGCCCACGGAGGCCCCGATCGCGACGTCGGGGTCGATCGGCATCAGGCGGTCTCCTTCTCGGCCTCGGCCACCGACGAGTGCGCGATGTCGAGGGCGGCGAGGTAGCCGAACGCCAGGGCGGGACCGATGGTGGCGCCCGGGCCGGCGTAGGTGTGGCCCATGACCGCGGACGAGGCGTTGCCCGCGGCGTACAGCCCGTCGATGACCGATTCGTCCGGCCGCAGCACCCGAGCGCGCTCGTCGGTGACCAGCCCGCCCTTGGTGCCGAGGTCGCCGGGCACGATCTTCACGGCGTAGAACGGGCCGTGGTCGATGGTGTTGAGCGACGGGTTCGGCTTCACCCTCGGGTCGGAGTAGTACTTGTCGTAGGCCGACTCGCCACGGTGGAAGTCCTCGTCGACGCCACTCCTGGCAAAGCCGTTGAAGCGTTCGATCGTGGCCTCGAGAGCGTCGGCCGGTACGTCGATCTCGGCGGCCAGCGCCTCGATGGTGGCGGCCCTCCTGACGGTGCCGTGCTTGTACCAGCGGCTGGGGAACGGCTGGCGCGGCGAGAGCCCGGCGAAGAGGTAGCGGTTGCGGTAGCGCTGGTCGATGACCATCCAGCTCGGGACGTGCCCCACGCCGGTGGCCTCGCCGTCGTACATCGCGTGCACGGCCTCGACGTAGGGGAGTGCCTCGTTCATGAAGCGCCTGCCGGCCTGGTTGACGATGATCGAGCCGGGCAGGTTGCGCTCGGCCAGGCAGAACCACGGGCCGTTGGGCAGCGGGATCGTCGGGCCCCACCAGGCGTCGTCCATTAGTGCGGTCTCGGCGCCGGCCGCGATGCCGGCGAGGATTCCGCCGCCCGCGTTGAACTGCGACCCGGTCGTCCAGTCGACCGAGGTGGGGTGAGGTTGGTACTTCTCCCGCATCTCGAGGTTCTTCTCGAAGCCGCCGCTGCCGAGGATCACGCCGCGGCGAGCGCCGATCACCGTCTCGTGGCCGTCTCGCGTCACCTGGACGCCGGTGACCCGGCCGTCCTCCAGCACGAGGTCGGCCAGCTCGGTGTCGTAGTGGACGGGCACCTTCGCGTCGATCAGCCCCTTGCGGAGGCCGATCACGATCGCGTTGCCCATCGCATACATGCGGCGACGCAGCAGGCCGCTGACCACGCGGTTGACGAGGACCTTCAGCATCGTGACCGGGCCGCGCCAGCTGCGCAGGCCGAGGCTGATCTTCCGGAAGTCGGCCTGCGTCACGATCAGGTTGGCCGGCGCCTTGGTGTACTGCGGGTGCAGCCGGTCGAGCTCGGCGCCGAGGAACCGCGCGTCGAGGGGGAACGGCTCGCACGAGCGCCCCGCGGCGCGGCCGCCGGGCGCCTCCGGGTGGTAGTCGGCGTACTGAGGGACCCACTGGAACCGCACCGGGGTCTCGGCGTGGATGAAGTCGAGGACCTCGGGGCCACGATCGAGGTAGGTGTCGCGACGCACCTTCGGGACCTCGTCGCCGACGATCGAGTCGAGGTAGAGCTTGGCCTGCGCCAGGTCGTCGCCGGAGACCTGGCCAGCCTTCTCGAGCGCCGCGTTGCCGGGCATCCAGACCCCGCCGCCGCTGCGCGCGGTGGAGCCCCCGAAGTAGCCGCTCTTCTCGACCAGCACGACGTCCAGTCCCTGCTTGGCGGCGGCGAGCGCGGCGCACATCCCGGCTCCGCCGGCGCCCACGACGACCACGTCCACCTCGTCCGGGAGGGCGCTCATGGCACAAAACTGTAACAGGTTCTAGTATGGCCGCCATGCTGTCCGACGACGCTCGCCGGGTTGCCGCGGACGCTCTCCGCGATGCCGAGCGCCACCGCTCGCCGATCATTCCGCTACGGCACAGCTATCCCGATCTCGACGTGGTCGACGCCTACGAGATCCAGCTCCTCAACGTCCGGCGCCGGCTCGAGGCGGGTGCGACGGTGCACGGCCACAAGGTCGGTCTGTCGTCGCAGGCGATGCAGGACATGATGGGCGTCGACGAGCCCGACTACGGCCACCTGCTGTCCGACATGAAGCTCGAGGAGATGGCGCCGCCCATCGAGGCCGCCCGCTACTGCTACCCGCGCGTCGAGACCGAGCTCGCCTTCATCCTCGGGGAGAGCCTGCCCGGCGCGGGCTGCACGGAGGACGACGTGCTGCGCGCCACCGAGTTCGTCGCGCCCGCCATCGAGCTGATCGACAGTCGCATCAAGGACTGGGACATCCAGATCGGCGACACCATCGCCGACAACGCGTCCTCGGCGGGCTACGCCCTCGGTGAGCTGTGGGCCCGGCCCGAGGAGGTCGACCTGCTCGGCATGGTGGGTCGGCTCATCAACAACGGCACCGAGGTGGCCTCCGGCCGCTCCGAAGCCGTGCTCGGCAACCCGGCCACCTCCGTGGCGTGGCTGGCCCGCACGGTCGCGGCGTTCGGCGTCACGCTCGAGGCCGGCCACGTGATCCTGCCCGGCAGCGTCCACCGCGCCGTCGACGTCCATCCCGGGGACGAGTTCGAGGTGCTCTTCGACGGCTTCCCCGACGCCTACGTGTGCCTGAAGTTCATCTAGGAGACGAGTGCCGAAGAAGACCGCCGCCATCGTCGGCCCCGGCAACATCGGGACCGACCTCATGTACAAGCTGCTCCGGTCAGACGTGATCGAGCCGCGCTGGATGATCGGCGTCGACCCGACGTCCGAGGGACTCCGACTGGCCACCGAGAACGGCCTGGAGTCGAGCCACGAGGGCGTCGACTGGCTGCTCAAGCAGGACGAGCTGCCGGACCTGATCTTCGAGGCGACGTCGGCGTACGTGCACCGCGAGTACGCCCCGCGCTACGAGGAGGCCGGCATCCGGGCGGTCGACCTGACGCCCGCCGCGGTGGGCCCGGCGGTCATCCCGCCGGTCAACGGCGAGGAACACGTGGGGGCGATGAACGTCAACATGATCACCTGCGGCGGTCAGGCCACCATCCCGATGGTCGCCGCCGTCTCGCGCGCGGCCACGGTGTCGTACGCCGAGATCGTGGCGTCCGTCTCGTCGGTCTCCGCCGGTCCGGGTACCCGCGCCAACATCGACGAGTTCACGCGCACCACCGCGTCCGGCGTCGAGACCATCGGTGGCGCGGAGCGTGGCAAGGCGATCATCATCCTCAACCCGGCCGAGCCGCCCATGATCATGCGCGACACGATCTTCTGCATGGTGCACGCGGACGCGGACACCGACGCGATCGTCCAGTCGGTCGTGGCGATGGAGAAGGCGGTGCAGGAGTACGTCCCCGGCTACCGGCTGCTGCAGGAGCCGCAGATCGACGGGCCGTCGGAGGCCACCCAGGGACAGACCAAGGTCGCGATCTTCGTCGAGGTCGAGGGCGCCGGCGACTACCTGCCGCCGTACTCCGGGAACCTCGACATCATGACCGCCGCCGCCGCGCAGGTCGGCGAGAACATTGCGAGGACCCTATGAGCGACCAGTCGACCGACATCAACGCTCTGGAGCGCACCTGGTCCGCGACCCACGGGACCGAGCCATGGGGCGACCTGGACCTCCGGCTCACCGACACCTGCCTGCGCGACGGGTCGCACCACAAGCGGCACCAGTTCACCGCCACCGAGGTGCACGACATCGTCGAAGCGCTCGACGCCTCCGGTGTCCCGGTCATCGAGGTCACCCACGGCGACGGGCTGGGCGGCTCGTCGGTCAACTACGGCTTCTCGAGGACTCCCGAGCAGGAGCTCATCCGGATCGCGGCCGAGACCGCGAAACGGGCGAAGATCGCCTTCCTCATGCTCCCCGGCGTCGGCACCAAGGACGACATCCGTGCCGCCCAGGACAACGGCGGCCAGATCTGCCGGATCGCCACGCACTGCACCGAGGCCGACGTCTCGATCCAGCACTTCGGGCTGGCCCGCGAGCTCGGGCTGGAGACGGTCGGCTTCCTGATGATGTCGCACACCCGGCCGCCCGAGGTGCTGGCCAAGCAGGCCCGGATCATGGTCGACGCCGGCTGCCAGTGCGTCTACGTCGTCGACTCGGCCGGCGCACTGATCATGGAGCAGACCGCCGAGCGGGTGGCCGCGCTCGTGGCAGAGATCGGTGACGTGGCGGACGTCGGCTTCCACGGGCACGAGAACCTCGGCCTCGGCGTCGCCAACACGATCATCGCCGCCCGCGCCGGCGCCACCCAGATCGACGGCTCGGTACGCCGCTTCGGCGCCGGCGCCGGGAACACGCCCCTCGAGGCGTTCATCGGCGTCTGCGACAAGCTCGGCTGGACCACCGGAGTCGACTTCCTCCAGATCGTCGACGCCTCCGAGGACGTCATCAAGCCGGCCATGCCGGAGGAGTGCCAGCTCGACCGGATGACGCTGATGATGGGATACGCCGGCGTCTACTCGTCGTTCCTCAAGCACGCCGGCAACGCGGCCGACCGCTACGGCGTCTCCGGCGCGAAGATCCTGCTCGAGGCCGGCCGCCGCAAGCTGATCGGCGGCCAGGAGGACCAGCTGATCGACATCGCGCTGATGCTCAAAGCGGAGTCCGAGAAGGCAGCCGCCAGCTCTTGAGCCCGCCCTCGATTCGCAGAGCCGCCGCCCGTTGCGGATGATGGTCTGGATGAGCCTCCGTCGAGTGGGTGCTGCCGCGGCCTGTCGTTCTGGTCGGCTCGCTCCTGGTGGCCTGCTCGGCCTCCGACGCCTCGGACTCGAGCCGGTCCGGCTCCCCGAGGTCACCCGGCGTGACCTCCGGCGGCACATCGGCCGAGGCGGAGGGAGATGACAGCGGGACCTCCGCTCGGTCGGTCGAGATGGCCGACTCGCAGGCCCGGGCCGCGGCCCGCGCCGCGGCTCGCTCGGTTGCCAAGCAGGCAGCCCGGGAGAAGGCACGCCGGGCCAAGAGGTCGGCCATGCGCGAGGCGCTGGAGACGCTGCGCGACATCCGCCGGGCCAACCCGCTCGCGAACCGCCCGTGGGGCAACTACTACGGGGACGGCGACCAGGCCTGGGGTCCCTATCAGTCCTCGTCGGGAGAGACCCGCAGCCTCCTCGGCCAGATCGTCCTCCAACCGCGCTCGAAGTGGTTCGGCGCGTGGGTGGGTGACGGCGAGATCGAGGGCAAGGTCCGTGACTACATCGCCAACGCCCAGGCGGGGGACCCGGACGCCCTGGTCCAGCTGGCGACGTTCCGCCTGAAGCCGTGGGAGCACGACGCCTGCCGGTCGTTGCCGAGCGCGGCCCAGGCTGCCGGCTACCGGGCGTGGACCGACGCCCTGGCCCGCGGCATCGGCGACTCGCCGGTCGCCATCACCCTGCAGGCCGACGGCCCGTTCGCCCTGTGCGCCCCGGGTGGCTCGCAGGCCTACAGCAGCCTGATCCGCTACTCGGCTCAGAAGCTCGGAGCACTCCCCAACGCCGCGGTCTACATCGACGCGGGCGCCGAGGACTGGCTCGGGGGTGACGTGGACGAGGCGTTGCGGCTCCTCATCCCGGCCGGTGTGGAGTACGTCCGCGGGTTCTCGATGAACAACACCCACTACAACTCGACCGAGCTCGAGGTCTCCTTCGGCGCGGAGGTCGTCGAAGCCCTCGCCGCGCGCGGCATCAAGGACAAGCACTTCGTCGTCAACACCTCGTCCAACGGCAGGCCGTTCCCCGGATCCACCTATGCCGGCAAGGGCCACTTCGACAACGCCGACCTGTGTCGGTCGGCCGACGACAGCACCTGCGTCACCCTGGGCATCCCGCCGACGACCCATGTCGCCGATCCGGCGTGGGGGATGTCGAAGTCGAACCGGCGCAAGGCGGCCATGTACGCGGACGCCTTCATGTGGATCGGCCGTCCCTGGCTGTTCATGCAGGCCGACCCGTTCGACCTGGAGCGGGCCCTGCAGCTGGTCCGCACCTGGCCCTACGAGAAGTACGCAGACAGCTCCGGGCTGCGATAACGTGACAGCGTGTCGCAGACATCTCGACGGTTCTCCCTCCGTCCACCAGAGCCGGCCGCGTCGGTGCGCCGAGGCAGCGGCGAGCCGCTCCTGCTGATCCACCCCTTCATGCTCAGCCATGAGGTCTGGGCGGACGTCGTACCCGCGCTCGCGGAGCAGTACGACGTTCCGCGACCAGCTCCGCGATCTCGATGTCATCGAGCTGCCGGACGTCGGCCACGTGCCGATGTACGACCACCCGACCGCCGTCGCCCGGCTGATCAGTGAGCACGCGACGGCTCAGACGGAGCGGTCCGAGCGCTCGGGCCTGATCTGCCGGGCGGGGGGAGCGGTGGAGGAGCAACCGTTCTCCCCGTGGACAGCGGTTGTGGAGCCACCGCCACCCGGGGCTGGCGGTGGAGGAGCAACGTTTCTCCCCGTGGACAGCGGTTGTGGAGCCACCGCCACCCCGGGCGGCCCGGCGCCAATCCGGTGGCCGACTGCGGCAGGCACTGGCAGGGTCGACCGGGTGAGAGATCCCAAGGAGACCCTGGTCGAGTACCTCCAGACCGCCCGCGACGCGATGGTCTGGAAGGTCGAGGGCCTGAGCGAGTACGACGCCCGCAGGCCGATGACCCCGACCGGCACCAACCTGCTGGGTCTGATCAAGCACCTGGCCAGCGTGGAGCTGGGCTACTTCGGTGACACCTTCGGCCGACCCAGTGGGATCGAGCTGCCTTGGCACGCCGACGAGGCCGACCCAACGACGACCTCTACCTGACCGCGGACGAGACGCGGGAGTGGGTGCTCGACCTCTACCGGACGGCCTGGGCGCACGCCGCGGTCACCTTCGAGGAGTGCGACCTCGACACCGTGGGCCGGGTGCCGTGGTGGGGCGACCGGGCAGAGGTGACCCTCCACCAGATCCTGGTGCACATGGTGACCGAGACCTATCGCCACGCCGGCCACGCCGACATCGTGCGGGAGTCCATCGACGGCGCAGCGGGGCGCAAGGCGGGCGACCCCAACATGGAGGACGGCTACGACTGGCCGGCCCACGTCGCGCGGGTGGAGGCAGCGGCGCGGGCGGCGTCGGGGGAGTGATCCGCCGTCGATGAGTTCGCACGACTCGTCCCGGTCGAAAGTGGTGTGATCCCACCAGCCGGCGAGCCGGCCCTGGGCCGGACCGCCATCGTCGAGGCGCTGGCTGTCGAGCGGCGCCGCCTGGCGGACCACGTCGCTGACCTGACCGAAGCGCAGTGGGCGACCCCGTCCTTGTGCGACGGAGTGGACGGTGCGCGACGTGGTCGCCCACCTGGGCACCACGACCCGCACCGGTGTGGGCAAGCTCCTGCGCGCAGCCGTGGCGGCGCGCGGCAGCTTCGACAGGATGGAGCTCGCCCTCGCGGCCGACCGAGTGGCGGCGTACTCCACGGACGAGCTCGTCGCACAGCTCCGCCTGAGCGCAGACTCCACCCGGCGGCTGTTCCTGAGTGGTCCGATGGATCCTCTGATGGATGTGGTCATCCACGCCCAGGACATCGCGCGACCCCTCGGCAAGCCCTACGTCAGCCCCGGCGACGTGGTCTCCGCCTGTCTCACGTACGTCGCGCGCAACAAGCTGATGGGCGGCCCGAAGCGACTGGCCGGGGTCACGGTCGTGTCGACCGACACCGGCTGGCGGTCGGGCGCTGGGCCCGAGCTGACCGGTGCCGACGAGGACCTGCTGTTGGTGGCCGCCGGCCGCGCCGCGGGCCTGTCGGGCCTCGTCGGGCCAGGCCGCGACGTGGTCGCTGCGCGTCTCGCCTGAGCTTCGCCGCACGGCCTCTCCACATCGGTCACCCCGCCTCGGTCCCCGATGATCGACACCGGACTAGAACGTGTTCTAGTATTGGGAGCTGCACCACTGGAGGAGGAGAGAGCGAATGTCCCAGGCTGTTCTCGACGGGGTCCGAGACCTGCTGCCCACGTTCCGTGAGCGGGCGGACGAGGCCGAGCGCCTGCGCGTCGTCCCCGAGGCGTCGGTCAAGGAGCTGGAGGAGGTCGGGTTCTTCCGGCTGCTGCAGCCCCAGCGGTTCGACGGCCTCGAGGCCGACCCGGTCACGTTCTACACAGCGGTCCGCGACATCGCGAGCGCGTGCGGCTCGACCGGCTGGGTCTCCAGCGTGGTCGGCGTGCACCCGTGGCAGGTGGCGCTGTTCGCGGACGAGGCGCAGCAGGCGGTCTGGGGCGAGGACACCAACACGCGGCTGAGCTCGTCGTACGCGCCGACGGGCAAGGCCACGGTGACCGAGGGCGGCTACACGCTCAGCGGCAAGTGGAGCTTCAGCTCCGGCTGCGACCACTGCACGTGGGTGCTGCTCGGCGGGCTGGTGTTCAACGCCGACGGCAACGTCGTCGACTTCAAGACCTTCATGGTCCCGCGCAAGGACTACACGATCGTCGACGTCTGGCACATGATCGGCCTGAGCGGCACCGGCTCCAACGACATCGTCGTGGAGGACGTGTTCGTGCCCGAGGCGTTCACGCTCAGCATGGGCGAGACCGGCCAGTGCAAGGGGCCGGGCCAGGAGCAGAACACCTCCGACCTCTACAAGCTGCCCTTCCACTCGATCTTCACCGGCACCATCACCACGCCGATCATCGGCATGGCGATGGGCGCCTACGACGACCACGTCGAGATGCAGCAGAAGCGCACCCGCGCGGCGTACCTCGGCGAGAAGGCGTCGCTCGACCCGTTCGCCGCGGTCCGCATCGCCAGGGCGAGCAGCGAGATCGACGCGGCCTGGGCGCTGCTGGTCAACAACATCCGCGAGGAGCAGGACCACGTCGCCAAGGGCGAGCAGATCCCGCTCAAGGTCCGGCTCAAGGTCCGCCGCGACCAGGTGCTCGGCTCCCAGCGCGCCATCGACGCGATCGACTCGCTGTTCGAGGCCTCCGGCGGCCGCGCGCTGACCGAGGGCACGCCGCTGCAGCGGGCGTGGCGCGACGCGCACGCCGGCCGGGTGCACGCCGCCAACGACCCCGAGCGGGCGCTGCAGATGTACGGCGCCCACGAGTTCGGCCACAAGATCGACCCCGGGATGTACTGATGTCCTTCGCCAAGGAGGACGTCCGCCGCTCCGCCAAGGCGAAGGACCTCACGCTCAACTACTACGAGGCCGGGCCGAGAGTCCGACCGGCATCGGCGGCGACCTGCCGCTGCGTGATGCTGCACGGCGGCGGCCCGGGCGCGTCCGCGTGGTCCAACTTCGGCTCCGCGCTGCCGCGGTTCGCGAGCAGTCGTTCCGCACGCTCGCTGGTCGACCAGCCCGGGCTTCGGCGGCTCGGACAAGCCGCCGGTGGTCGGCAACTACTTCCGCTTCTCGGCGGAGCACGTCGTCGCCCTGCTCGACGAGCTCGGCATCGAGCGGGTGCACCTGCTCGGCAACAGCCTCGGCGGCGGTACGGCGACCCGGCTGGCCATCGAGCACCCCGACCGGGTCGGCCGGCTGGTCCTGATGGGTCCGGGCGGGCTCTCGCTCAACCTGTTCCACGCCGACCCCACCGAGGGCGTGAAGCGGCTCACCGAGTTCAACCTGGAGCCGAGCCGCGAGGCGCTCCGCGCGTTCATCTCGACCATGGTCGTCAACCAGGAGCTGGTCACCGACGAGCTCGTCGAGGAGCGGTACGCCGACGCGACCGCGCCCGGCGCGCGCGAGGCGATGATCTCGATGGGCATGTCGTTCTTCGACCCGGAGAGCCGCCGAGGACGGCATGCTCTGGCGCGACGCCCACAAGATCCGCAAGCACACCCTGCTCACCTGGGGCCGGGAGGACCGCGTCAACCCGCTCGACGGCGCCCTGGTCGCGCTCAAGGCGATCCCGCGCGCCAGCCTGCATGTCTTCCCGAACTGTGGGCACTGGGCGCAGATCGAGGCCGCCGAGGAGTTCGCCGAGGTCGCCACCAGCTTCCTGGCCCGGCACCGTGAACGCGGGGGAGAGCGCACATGACCATCGACATCAAGTCCATGGGCTACGTCCGCGTCGCCTCGACCGACCTCGAGCAGTGGAAGCTGTTCGCCGGCAAGGTGCTCGGCCTCGCCGCGGGCCGCGGCCCGAACCCCGACCACCAGTACTGGCGCATCGACCAGGTCTCCGCCCGGCTCGTCGTCGTCCCCTCCGACGTCGACCAGCTCGACTGCGTCGGCTGGGAGCTCGCCGACCACGCCGCCCTCCAGGAGGCGCGCGAGCACCTCGAGAAGGCCGGCGTCGAGGTCGAGGAGGGCACCAAGGAGGAGCTCGACGACCGCCGGGTGCAGGAGCTGGTCCGGTTCCGCGACCCGTTCGACAACGTCTTCGAGCTGTTCCACGGCATCACCTACGAGTCCCGGCCCGTCGTGACGCCGTACGCCGCGACGTTCGTCACCGGCGACCAGGGCATGGGCCACATCGTGCTGCCGGTGACCGACGACGTGGAGGCGCTGCGGTTCTACCGCGACACCCTCGGCTTCCGGCTGCGCGACTCGATGTGGATGCCCGGCGAGTTCGTCGGCAAGGAGCCCGGCTCGAAGGTCTGGCTGCGCTTCCTCGGCGTCAACCCGCGGCACCACTCGCTGGCGTTCCTGCCGATGCCGAACCCGTCGAAGTGCGTGCACATCATGCTCGAGGTCGACGAGCTCGACCACGTGGGCCGCGCGCTCGAGCGGGTCCGCAAGCACAAGGCGCCGCTGTCCGCCACGCTCGGCCGGCACATGAACGACGAGATGATCTCGTTCTACGTGAAGTCGCCCGCCGGCTTCGACGTCGAGTTCGGCACCGACGGGCTCACCGTCGACGACGGCCGCTGGGTCGCGCGCGAGTCGACCGCCGTCTCTTACTGGGGTCACGACTTCGGCGGCGGCGGACAGTACACTACCGTGGACAGCGTGGACCAGGCCGACTCGCACCGGATCCCGCACGGGGACGTCCCCGACGGGATGAGCAGTGACGCCAAGGAGACCTGGCCGAGCCACGACCTCATCGAGTCCTGGCTGGGCGACTCGATGTACGACTTCCAGTTCCGTCCCGGCGAGGACACGTTCGTCGACGCCGACGACCCGGAGGCGATCGCCGCCGCGCGCAAGTTCCGCGACGTGCTGGGCCGGTTCGCCTCCGGCGTCACCGTCGTCACCGCGATCAGCGGCGGCGCCCCGGTCGGCCTGACCTGCCAGTCGTTCTCGTCGGTCTCGCTCAACCCGCCGCTGGTGCTCTTCATCCCGGCCCGACCTCGCGCGCCTGGCCGGCGATCCAGCGCTCCGGCAAGTTCTGCGTCAACTTCCTCGCCGCCGACCAGGCCGAGCTCTCCAACCAGATGGCCAGCCGCGGCCACGACAAGTTCGCCGGCGTCTCGTGGCAGCCGGCCCCGGCCACCGGCTCGCCGATGATCGACGGCACCCTCGGCTACGTCGACTGCCAGATCCACCACGTCCACGAGGCCGGCGACCACTTCGTCGTCATCGGCCGGGTGCTCGACCTCGGGCTGCACGAGGCCCAGGAGCCGCTGCTGTTCTTCGAGGGCAAGTACGCCTCCACCGAGGACTGAGCAGGGCTCCTAGAGTGGGGCGGGTGCCCACCCACCCCCTCTGGCGTCCCTACGAGCTCGCCGACCTCGACGAGGTCGCGAAGGCCGCGCGTCGGCGGGAAGTCCCGCCCGGTCGAGGTGGTGCCGTACGACGACGGCTGGCCCGCACAGTTCGACCTGGTGGCCGACCGGGTCCGCGGCGCCCTCGGCGACCGGGTGCTGGTGCTCGACCACGTCGGCTCGACCTCGGTGCCGGGACTGGCCGCCAAGCCCGTCATCGACCTGACCCTGGTGGTCGCCGACAGCGGCGACGAGGCGGCGTACGTCCCCGATCTCGAGGCCGCCGGCTTCGTGCTCCGGATCCGCGAGCCGGAGTGGGAGGAGCACCGGGTCCTGGCCCTCGAGGACCCCGAGACCAACCTGCACGTCTTCTCGCCGGGCAGCGGCGAGCCGGCCCGCGTCCGGCATGTTCCGCGACTGGCTGCGCAGCCACGCCGACGACCGGGCGGCGTACGGCGCGCTCAAGATCGAGCTGGCGACGCAGGGCTTCGCCGAGGTCATGGACTACAACAACCACAAGGCCGCGCTCGGTCTACGACCTCTACGAGCGGATCTTCACCGCAGACCCGGCCCACGAGCACGACCCGCAGCCGCGGCTCGACGTCTGAGTCAGGTCTCCAGGCAGGCCGGGATGGAGTCCACGTCGCCGTCGGGCTGCTCGGTGGCGCCTCCGGGACCGTAGATCTTGACCCAGCTGACTGTCGGGAACTGCCGCAGCGTCGGGCAGCACCTCGCCCGCGACCGTCGACGTCGACCCGCCACTGCTGCAGCGGCGGGTCAGCCGCACCCGGGCGACCCCGTCCGCGATCGCCAGGTCGGAGAAGCCCCAGGCGCGTGACCGCTCCAGCCGGAGTCCGGCCGCCTTCTCGCGCAGTGTCGGCCCCGCGAAGAGCGCGTGCAGAGCCGCCGCAGCCGGGGCGTCGCTGCGGACGGGGCGAGGACGCGCGACGAAGGTCGGTCCGGTACCGGTCGCGGCGGCGCGCGTGTCGACCAGCCAGATGTTGCGCATGGTCGTGGGGAAGTCCGCGCGCACGTCGATGACCACCCGGTCCGGGTTGTGGAGCTTCGTGACGGAGTACGACGTCCGCTCCTGCACACCGAGCGCCACCGTGACGTACTGCTCGAAGTCCGTGTGGACGACGGACGTGATCACGTTGGGCAGCGCGAACGCCTTCCGCGTCCTGACCGTGGCGCCGTGGTCGTGGGCGGTGGCACCGGGGAGGCCCAGCGCCAGGATCTGCGCACCGCCCACCCGCAGGGTCTTCCCGGAGCCGTCCGCCCTCAGGGTGTCGATCCACGCGGGGTAGACCGCGGGCAGTCCGTTCCTGAAGCCGAGGACGACCCTGTCGACGGTCCCCAGGTGCTGGGCCGTGACCGAGACCAGGGTCGGGCGCGGGAAACGGGTCGGCGTGGCCGCCACCCCGGGCGAGGACAGCACGGACGCGGCGAGCCCGAGCGCGGTGGCCAAGGAACCGGACGTGAGCAACCTGAGCGTCATGAACCTCTGACGCGCTTCGGACCCTCGACGTTGACAGCCGGGATGCCGCCGGCCGCGTCAGGGCTCCAGGCAGGCCGGGATGGAGTCCACGTTGCCGGCGGGCTGCTCGGTGCCGCCACCGGGAGCGTAGATCTTGACCCAGTCGACGGTCGGGAACTGGCGCAGCGTCGGCGCGATCTCGCCCGCGACCGTGATCGTCGAACCGTTGCTGTTGCAGCCGCGGGTCAGCCGCAGCCGCGCGATGCCGCTCGCGATCTGCAGGTCGTCGAAGCCCCAGGCGCGCGAGGTCACCAGCCGCAGCCCGGCCGCGCGCTCCTGCGGGGTCGGGCCGGCGAACATCGCGTGCAGGGCGGCGGCCGCGGGGGCGTCGCTCCTGATGGGCCGCTGGCGCGGGACGAAGTAGGGCTCGTCGCCGGACTCGACGGCGTCCGTGTCGACCAGCCAGATCTTGCGGTTGGTGGTGGGGAACCCGGCCCGCACGTCGACCACGACGCGGTCGGGGTTCTGCAGCTTGGTGACCTTGTACGACGTGCGCTTCTGCACGCCCAGCCCGAACGTCACCGTGCCCTCGAAGTCACCGGCGCCGACCGCGGTGATCACGTTGGGCAGGGCGTAGGCGCTGCGGTTCTTGACCGTCACACCGTTCGCGTCGTGGTTGGTGGCTCCGTTGAAGAACACCGCCAGCACCTTGGTGCCGGCCACCCGCACGGGCAGCCCCGAACCGTCGTGCTGCAGCGTGTCGACCCACTGCAGCTGCACGTCCTGGGGGAGCCCGTTGGTGAAGCCGAACGTCACCCGGTCGACCTTCCCCACGTGCTGGGCCTGGAGCGAGGTCAGGATCGGGAGTGCGGCCTGCCCCGACGCCGTGGCGGCGGGCGGTGAGGACAGCAGCGGAAGGCCTAGCCCGAGCAGGGCGACCGCCAGTGCTGGCCGTGCGGACCTGAGCTTCATGACGTCCTCCTGGGTTCTGGTACTCCTATGACGCCATGCGGCGCCTCGACGTTGACAGTCGGGATGCCGCCGCCCGCGCGGGCGATCACGGCGACGCTCGGCTCCTCGGACGGGTTCGACTCGCGGTGCACGGTGAACGCCGGCACGTGCACGAAGTCGCCGGCGTGCGCGTCGAGGTGACCGTCGAAGCCCTCGAACTCCAGGCGCAGCACCCCGCGGACGACGTACAGGCTGGACTCATTGCGGTCGTGGTGGTGCCAGCCGCTGACGGCACCGGGCTGGGTGGTGACGCGTCCGGACCACAGGATCGGCCGCTCGAACGCGCGTTCGCGGACCATGCCAGAGGTGGGGTCCGCGACTTCGAGCTCGTCGAAGCGGAACACCCGCACGGGGACGACGTCGGTCACCCCGCCAGCGTGGCGTCCGCGCCGGGCGGCGTCCAGTCGCGGTCTGGCCGGCGGGCCGTCGGTCAGGGGCCGCCCTTCCAGTGCTCGATGCGGTCGTGGTCGGGCTGGAAGCCGTGTCGTACCCCCCAGAGCACCGCCTGGGTCCGGCTGGAGACGTCGATCTTGCGGTACAGGTTGCGCACGTAGGACTTCACCGTGTTCGGGCTGAGGTAGGTGAGCCCGGCGATCTCGGCGTTGTTCTTGCCCTGGGTGATCAGGGCGAGGATCTCCGCCTCCCGGTCCGACAGTGCCTCGGCCCGCCCGGGCCAGTCGTGGCCGGAGGCCCCGCGCGCCTGCCCCGGCGCTTCGCTGATGACGACCTCACCCGCGTGCACGGCCTCGATCGCGGCCACGAGCTCTCGCGCCGGCAACGCCTTGGACAGGTAGCCGCTGGCGCCCAGGCGCTGGGCCTCACGAACCAGGTGGGCATGGAAGTTCCAGGTGTAGACCGCCACGCGACGGGCGCGCGGGTTCTTGACCAGCACCTCGATCTCGGCCTCGTCGGACTCCGGCTGCGCGAACGTGTCGTACAGGACCACGTCGACCTCGTCCTCGACGTCGCGTCCGGCGTCCAGCTCCGCGATGACGACCCGGTCGCGGTAGGGATCCAGCATGTGGGCCATGCCGACCACCACCACGTCGTAGTCGTTGACCAGGGCGACGTACACGGGCGCCTGCGACGAAGGCATCACCCACGGTAACCCACCCAGGGGTGTAGTAGGCCCGCCCGAGGGATGTTGCACTACCACTGGGGGCGGATCGCGGCTCCTCCCCATCCCGGGACCCGACCAGCGACGCGCGGCGACGGTGCCGACGAGGAGGCTTTCCATGCTGGGACTCCAGGTGACCTCCGGGCGTGCCCGCCGACGACGTATCCGTTGGCGCGCTCTGGGTCGAGCGAGAACGCTGCTCGAACGACGTCGCTCCGACCCACGTCCGACTCCCACCTCACCCACCGACGAGAAGGTTCAACGATGGACACGTGGTCATACCGTGACAGCACCTGGATCCAGGCAGGCGACCTCCTGGGCTACGACGTCGAGGCAACCGACGGCTCGATCGGCAGGGTGGACGATGCGACCGACGACATCTCCGCGTCGTACCTCGTGGTCGACGTCGGCTCCTGGTTCTTCGGCAGGCAGCGACTGGTCCCGGCCGGGGCCGTGACCGGGGTCGACCACGACGCCAGGACGGTGAGGCTCTCGATGACCATGGATGAGATCAAGAACGCCCCCGACCACGACGGCGACACCTGGGGCGCCGAGTCGCGCAGCGCGCACGAGGACTACTACTTCCCGTTCAGCCAGTAGCACCCCGAGCCGGGCGCCGGGTCACGGCAGCTCGATCAGCGCGCGATGCGTGTGCGGAGCACCGAACAGCTGCGCCAGCGCGTGCGCCCGCTTGAACACCAGCTGGGCGTCGTGCTCCCAGGTGATGGCGATACCGCCGTGCAGCTGCACGGTCTCGGCGGCGATCTTCGTGAGTGCGTCGGAGCAGTACGACTTCGCGACGTGGGCCAGCTGCGCGGCGTTCGAGGCGTCCGTCGAGAGCGCGTAGGACGCGGCCCACGAGGCGGAGCGGGACATCTCGACCAGCACCAGCAGGTCGGCCATCCGGTGCTTCAGCGCCTGGAAGGAGCCGATGGGGCGGCCGAACTGCACCCGTTCCTTGGAGTAGGCCACCGTCATGTCCAGCGCCCGGGCGGCCAGGCCGGCCGACAGCGCGGCGACGCCCACCGCACCTACGAGCTCGGCCCGGGCTCGTGCGGCGGCCGCGTCACCGATCGGGGCCCCGCCGTTCACGTCGAGTGACCCGAAACGGCTCGTCTGGTCCATGGACGGGAGCCACTTGGGGTCACTCGACGGCGGATCGAGCTCCGCGAGGCCGTCGTCCGTCGCAGCGACGAGCACCGTCGCCTGGTCGGCGAAGAGGGACGGCTCGCCCGGGACGGCGAACGCCGCCACCTCACCGGCCGCGATCCGCGGCAGCAGCCCCTCCTTCGCCTCGTCCGTCCCGCCGGCCAGCAGGGCCTCGGCGGTGACGATCGACGCCAGCAGGGGAGAGGGTGCGACCGACCGACCGACCTCCTCCAGCACGATCATCGACTCGAGCAGCGACGCGCCGACGCCGTCGTACTCCTCCGGGATCGCCAGGGCCGCAACGCCGACCTGCTCGCACATCGTCTTCCAGAGCGACTCGTCGTACCCGGTCGCGGACACCATGGCGGCCCGAACCGCGGCCGAGTCGGCCTGCTTGGTGAGCAGGGCGCGGACCGTGGCCGCCAGCTCCTGCTGCTCCTCGGAGAACGCGAGCTCCATCAGACGAGCTCCTTCAGCAGCCGTTCGCGGTGCACCGCGGGCGTACCCCACGCGCTCACCAGCGCTCGGATCTTGGTCAGCCACAGGCTGAGGTCGAGCTCCGCCGTGTAGCCGATCGCGCCGTGCACCTGCAGCCCGGTCCGGGAGGCGAGGTACGCCGCGTCGCCGGCGGCGACCTTGGCGGCACTGGGAGAGACCTCGCCCAGCGCCGCGGCGTAGACGAGCGGCCGCGCGAAGTCGAGGGCGATCCGGACGTCGGCCAGCGCGTGCTTGATCGCCTGGTAGCTCCCGATCTCCCGTCCGAACTGCTTGCGCTGCTTCACGTAGGCGACGCTGTCGGTCAGCATCCGCTCGCCGGCGCCGAGCAGCTGCGCAGACACGGCCAGCACCGCAGCGTCGAAGGCCGCGTCCCACGCGACCGGGTCTCCAGAGACCTCGAAGAGCCGCCGGGTCCGGTCGACCGACGACCGCATCGGTCCCACGCCGGTGACGAGAGTGGTGCCGACGTACACCTCGTCGGCGACGTCCGCGTCGAGCGCCAGCGGCACGTGCGGCGGCACGGCGACGGTTGCGATGCCCTCGACCTCGCGGCCCAAGGCCACGGGGAGGTACGCCGCGGACTCCACCCACGGTCCGGGCACGGCGTGTCGGCCCAGCGCCTCGAAGGCGAGGCACACCTCGACCGGCGTGGCCTCGGTGGCCAGCATCGTCAAGCCCTGCTCGGCCAGCCGCGCCCACAGCTTCAGCCCCGGCTCGTGGTCGCCGTCCGCCCACGCCCGGGCGACCTTCGCGGTGTCGGATCCGGCCAGGAGACGGTCGAGGGAGTCGGCGAAGTCGCGCTGGTCCGCGGTCGGCTCGAACCTCATCTGCGCACCTCGCGAGGCAGCCCGAGGATCCGCTCGGCGACGATGTTGCGCTGCACCTCGTTGGTGCCGGCGTAGATCGGACCCGACAGCGAGAACACGTAGCCGTCCAGCCAGGATGACTCGAGCTCGGCCTCCGGGCCGAGCAGGTCGAGCGCGGTCTCGTGCAGCGCGATGTCCAGCTCGGACCAGAACACCTTGTTGACCGACCCGGCGGCACCCATGTCGCCACCGTTCGCGAGCCGGGTGACCGTGCCCCACGTGTAGAAGCGGTAGGCCTGCGCCTTGATCCAGGCGTCCACGACGGCGTCGGCCGAGTGCGAGTCCGGGCGAGCGCGGTAGAGCTCGACCAGCCGGTCAGCGGCGGCGCAGAACCGGCCGGGGGAGCGCAGCGACAGACCGCGCTCGTTGCCCGCCGTACTCATCGCGACCGACCAGCCGTCCCCGACTCCGCCGAGTACGTCGGAGTCGGGCACGAACACGTCCTCGAAGAAGACCTCGGCGAAGCCGGCCTCGCCGTCGAGCTGGGCGATCGGTCGTACCGTGACGCCGTCGGCGTCCAGCGGGAACAGGAAGTAGGTCAGCCCGCGGTGTCGCTCCGCCTCGGGATCGGAGCGGAACAGCCCGAAACCCCAGTGTGCGTACGTCGCCCGTGACGACCACGTCTTCTGGCCGCTGAGCAACCACCCGCCGCGCACCTCGTCGCGCTGCGCGGTCGAGGAGAGTGAGGCAAGGTCGGAGCCCGCCTCGGGCTCCGACCAGCACTGCGCCCAGATCCGCTCGCCGGTCGCCATGGTCGGGAGGAACCGCTCCTGCTGCTCCCGGGTGCCGTGGTCGAAGATGATCGGCGCGAGCAGGAAGATGCCGTTCTGCGAGACCCGGCCCGGCGCGCCGGCGCGGTAGTACTCCTCCTCGAAGATCACCCACTCGACCAGGGACGCCTCGCGGCCGTGGTGGACCCGCGGCCACGACACGACCGACCAGCGGGCCTCGGCGAGCTTCGCCTCCCACTCCTGGTGCAGCGCCCAGCCCTCGGCGGTGTCCATCGACGGCAGCGGCTCGGTCGGCACGTTGGCCGACAACCACTCCCGCGCCTCGGCCTGGAAGGCCAGCTCGGACTCGGACAGCTCGAGGTCCATCAGCGGTCCCTCAGCTCCGTCTTGAGCACCTTGCCGGACAGGTTGCGGGGGAGCGCGTCGACGAGTTGCACCTGCCGCGGCACCTTGAAGTTCGCGAGCTTCTCCTTCGCATAGGCGACGACCGCCTCGGGTTCGACGGATCCCACGACGTACGCCTTGCCGACCTCGCCCATCCGCTCGTCGGGGATGCCCACCACCGCGACGTCGGCGATGCCGTCCATGCGCATGAGGGTCTGCTCGACCTCGGCCGGATAGACGTTGAAGCCACCGGAGATGTACATGTCCTTGAGCCGGTCGGTGATCGTGAGGTTGCCCTGCTCGTCCAGCGAGCCGATGTCGCCGGTGTGCAGCCAGCCGTCCTCGTCGATCGCCTCGCGCGTGGCCTCCGGGTCGTCGAGGTAGCCGAGCATCACGTAGTCGCCGCGCACCAGGAGCTCGCCGTTGTCAGCGATCCGGGTCTCCATGCCGGGGATCGCACGGCCGCAGGTGGTGGCGACGGTCTCGGCGGAGTCGCCGTCCCGGCACATCGTCACGACGACGGCCTCGGTCATGCCGAACGCCGTCACCACCTGGTCGATGGCCAGCTCGTCGCGCATCTTTTCGATGAGCACCACGGGTACGACGGCGGCGCCGGTGACCGCAAGGCGAAGCGAGGACAGATCGCGCTCCGACCGGCCCGGTGCGTTGAGCAGCGACTGGTAGAGCGTCGGGGCGCCCGGGAGGACGGTGATCCGCTCCGACTCGATGAGCCGCATCGTCTCGTCGGCGTCGAACGTGGCGACGGGGTAGAGGGTGCAGCCGGTCAGCAGGCCGACCACGATGCCGATCTTGTAGCCGAACGAGTGGAAGAACGGGTTGACCACCAGGTAGCGGTCGTCCTGGCGGACGCCGCCGAGCTCGGCCCAGGCGCGGGCGACGCCGATGGTCTGGCGGTGCGCGCTCATCGCGCCCTTGGACCGGCCGGTCGTGCCGGACGTGAAGAGGATGTCGGCCACGTCGTCGGGCTGGACGTCCTCGTGCTGCATGCCTTCCGCTCCCGGCATGGGGGCCACGAGATGGGCGAGCGTGATGATGTCGGCGTGGTCGTGGACCCTGGCCTCGAGGAGCTCGTTCCACTGGCTGCGGCCGAGGAACCCGTCGTGGACCACGACCAGCTTGGCGCCGGTCCTCTCCACGATGTCGGCGACCTCCGCGCCGACGTAGCGGGAGTTGACGGGGACCAGCACGCCGCCCGCGTACGACACCGCGAGCGCGGCAACCGCCCAGTCGATGCTGTTCGGCCCCCAGATGACGATCTTGTCCTCGCAGCAGAAACCATTGTTGACGTAGGCCTCGGAGGTGACCTCGACGAGCTGCAACAGCTCGGCGTACGACACGACGCGGCTCTGTCCGTCTCTGGTCTCGACGTACGCCGGGTGGTCGCCGAACTGCTCCGCGGCAGCACGGAGCAGAGCGGGCAGCGTCTCCAAACCAAGCATTTGCTTGGTAGAGTACCAAACGTGGACCTGAGCTACAGCGACGAGGACGAGGCGTTCCGCGCCGAGATCCGCGGCTGGCTCGAGGACAACCTGACCGGCGAGTTCGCAGGGGTCAAGGGCCTCGGCGGTCCCGGCAAGGACCACGAGGGGATCCCGGAGCGACTGGCCTGGAACCGCCACCTCGCGGCGCACGGCTGGACCGGAGTGGGCTGGCCGAAGGAGCACGGCGGCCGCGGCCTCTCGATGTGGCAGCAGGTGATCTTCCACGAGGAGTACGCGCGGTCGGACGCCCCCGTCCGGGTCAACCACCTCGGCGAGGAGCTGCTCGGGCCGACGCTGATGGCGTTCGGCACCAAGGAGCAGCAGGAGCGGTTCCTGCCGAAGATCCTGGCCGTCGAGGAGCTGTGGGCCCAGGGCTACTCCGAGCCCGGCGCCGGCTCCGACCTGGCCAACGTCCAGACCAAGGCCAGGCTGGACGGCGACCAGGAGAAGGCAGACTGGGTGCTCGACGGGCAGAAGGTGTGGACGTCGAACGCCCACTTCAGCCAGTGGCTGTTCGTCCTCGCGCGCAGCGAGCCCGGCTCGGAGCGGCACCACGGGCTCTCGTTCCTCCTGGTCCCGATCGACCAGGACGGCGTCGAGGTCCGGCCGATCGAGCAGCTGACGGGCGGCTCGGAGTTCAACGAGGTCTTCCTCACCGGTGCCCGCACGGCGGCCGACCTGGTCGTCGGCGAGCCCGGTGACGGCTGGCGAATCGCGATGGGCCTGCTCGGCTTCGAGCGCGGCGTCTCGATCCTGGCGCAGCTGGTCGGCTTCGACCGCGAGCTCGGCGGCGTCATCGCGCTGGCGAAGGACAACGGCGCGATCGACGACCCCGTGCTGCGCGACCGGCTGGCCGGGCTCAAGGCCGAGCTCGAGGTCATGCGGTTCACCGCGCTGCGGTCGCTCTCTGCGGTCACCGCCGGCGACGACTCTTCGGCGGGCGGGGGAGCGGCCTCGATCTTCAAGCTCGTCTGGGCCAACTGGCACAAGCGAGTGGGCGAGGCGGCCATGGACATTCGCGGGCTCGACGGCCTGCTCGCGCTGCCTGCGAGTGCGGAGTCGGCGTACGAGCTCGACGACTGGCAGCGCATGTTCCTCTTCTCGCGCTCCGACACGATCTACGGCGGCAGCGACGAGGTGCAGCGCAACATCCTGGCCGAGCGCGTGCTCGGCCTGCCCCGCGAACCCAAGGGAGCAGCCACGTGACCGCCCAGAGGCCAGAGCAGCCGGTCCCCGACTACGTGCCGGGCCACGACCTGCTGGCCCGCAAGGTCGTCGTCGTGACGGCCGCGGCCGGGGCAGGCATCGGCGCCGCCGTCGTACGCCGAGCGCTGGAGGAGGGTGCGAAGGCTGTCGTCTTCAGCGACACCCATGAGCGCCGGCTGGCCGAGGCCGAGGAGTCCCTGGCCGCGGAGTTCGGGGCCGACCGGGTGCGGCAGCTGGTCTGCGACGTGACCGACGAGGCGCAGGTGCAGGCGATGCTGGACGCGGCCGACGAGCTCGGCGGTGTCGACGTGATGGTCAACAACGCCGGGCTGGGCGGGACCGCGAGCGTGCTCGACATGACCGACGATCAGTGGTCCAAGGTCCTCGACATCACGCTCACCGGCACCTTCCGGTGCGTGCGCGCGGCCGGCCAGCGGTTCGTCGCGTCCGGGAAGAAGGGCGTGATCGTCAACAACGCCTCGGTGATCGGGTGGCGGGCCCAGGAGGGGCAGGCCCACTACGCCGCCGCGAAAGCCGGGGTGATGGCCCTGACGCGCTGCGCCGCGGTCGATCTGGCGCCGCACGGCATCCGCGTCAACGCGGTCAGCCCCAGCCTGGCGATGCACCCGTTCCTCGCCAAGGTCACCTCCGACGAGCTGCTCGCCGAGCTCAAGCAGCAGGAGGCGTTCGGCCGCGCCGCCGAGCCCTGGGAGGTCGCGAACGTGATGGTCTTCCTCGCGAGCGACTACGCGTCGTACATGACGGGCGAGGTCGTCGCCGTCTCGAGCCAGCACTCATGACCGCCGAGCCAGCCACCACGCGGTCCGAGAACAGGCGCAGTGAGCTGCTCGCCATCACCGCGGGGCTGTTCGCGAAGAAGGGCTTCCGCAACACCACGGTCCGCGACATCGCGGACGCCGCGGGCATCCTGTCCGGCAGCCTCTACCACCACTTCGACTCCAAGGAGTCGATGGTCGACGAGATCCTGTCGACGTTCCAGGAGGAGCTGTTCGGGCAGTACGACGAGATCCTCGCCGGCGACGACGACCCCCGCGCCAAGCTCGAGCGGGCCGTGCTGGTCTCGTTCGAGACGATCGACAAGCACCCCGACGAGGTCGCGATCTTCCAGAACGACGCGGCGTACCTGCTCGGGTTCGAGAGGTTCTCCTACCTGGCCGACCGCAACGAGCAGTCCCGCCAGGTCTGGCTCACCCTCCTGAAGGCGGGTGTCGACGAGGGCGTGCTCCGCGACGACCTCGACCTCGAGCTCACCTACCGCTTCATCCGCGACACCGTCTGGGTGGCGGTCGCTTGGTACCGGCCCGGCGGCCGGCGTACGCACACGGAGATCGCGCAGCAGTACCTGTCCATCCTCCTGGAGGGGATCCAGCGTGCCTGAGGCATTCATCGTCGACGCCGTCCGCACGCCGGTCGGCAAGCGCGGCGGCGCGCTCGCCGGCGTCCACTCGGCCGACCTCGCCGCCCACACCATCACGGCGCTCGTCGACCGCACCGGCATCGACCCCGGCGCCGTCGACGACGTGATCCTCGGCTGCTGCGACACGATCGGCTCGCAGGCCGGCGACGTCGCCCGCACCGCCTGGCTGGTGGCCGGGCTCCCGGACCACGTGCCGGGCGTGACCATCGACCGGCAGTGCGGCTCGTCGCAGCAGGCGGTGCACTTCGCCGCGCAGGGGGTCATGTCCGGCACCCAGGACCTCGTGGTCACCGGCGGCGTGCAGAACATGAGCGCCATCCCGATCTCCGCCGCGATGCTGGTCGGCCAGCAGTACGGCTTCACCACGCCCTTCGCCGAGTCGCCCGGCTGGCAGGCGCGGTACGGCGACCAGGAGGTCAGCCAGTTCCGCTCCGCCGAGATGATCGCCGAGAAGTGGGACATCTCGCGCGAGGAGATGGAGGAGTTCGCGCTCGCGTCCCACGAGCGGGCGCGGACCGCCATCGCCGAGGGTCGCTTCGACCGCGAGGTCGTCCCCGTCGCCCTCCCCGATGGGCAGAGTTTCGCGGTCGACCAGTGCCCCCGGGAGACCTCCCTGGAGAAGATGGCCGCCCTCGAGCCGCTGGCTCCCGGCGGCCGGATCACGGCTGCCGTGGCCTCCCAGATCTGCGACGCCTCCTCGGCCCTGCTGATCGCCTCCGAGCAGGCCGTCGCGGACCACGGCCTCACCCCACGGGCCCGGATCCACCACCTCTCGGTGACCGGCGACGACCCGGTCTGGATGCTCACCGGTCCGATCCGCGCCACCGAGCGTGCGCTCGCGAGGACCGGCCTCACCGTCGACGACATCGACCTCTTCGAGTGCAACGAGGCGTTCGCCTCCGTGGTGCTCGCGTGGATGAAGGAGACCGGCGTCGAGCACGACCGGGTCAACGTGAACGGCGGCGGCATCGCGCTGGGCCACCCGATCGGCGCCACCGGCACCCGGATCATGGCCACCCTGCTCAACGAGCTGGAGCGCACCGGCGGCCGCTACGGCCTCCAGACCATGTGCGAGGGCGGCGGCCAGGCCAATGTGACGATCATCGAGCGGGTCTGAACCAGTCTGAACCGATCGAGATCGACGGATTCAGCGACGTCGCACCGGCCTTGACGGACGAGACGGTCCGCTTCTCCGGACCGTCACAACCGATCCCGCCGTCAGGCACACATTTGCACAACTTCGCAGTGCACCTTTTCGCACATTGCACCCATTGACCGGACAAGTTCCACGGGTGGAGATTCAGCACCGGATCTTCTCGGGCGGTCCGTCACCCGAGCAGCGCCATGCCTGAATCCAGGCAGCTTTCATCCAGTGGCTCTATCGAGCCCTTCACAAGGAGATTCTCGGGTGAGAAGACTCGTCATCGGCAGCGCCACGTTCGCTGTCGTCTCCGCGATGGCCGCACTGGCGCCCACCGGCGCCAGCGCACTGCCGTCGCACAGCACGGACCGGACAGCCCCATCGCAGGGGAGCAACGCGGCCAAGCCCGCGCCCCCCGGAGGTGTCGCGGCGGCATCTGCCTCTGCGGACCGGCTGGTCCACAGCAAGCCGGAGGTGCTGAAGGCCGGCAAGCACGACGCGTTCAAGGCCGGCAAGGTCCTGAGCTCCATGGGGCTCAACTACGTGCCCTACGAGCGCACCTACCGCGGCATCCCCGTGGTCGGTGGCGACTTCGTGGTGTCGACGGACGACAAGGGCAAGATCCTCGCGACCAGCGTCGCGCAGACCCGCCAGGTCAAGCTCGGCTCGGTCAAGGCCAGCGTCTCCCGGGCGGCGGCCCGCGCCACCAGCGCGCACCGGCTGCAGAAGGCGACCCTCGGCAAGAGCCGCATCGTGGTGCTGCAGACCAAGCACTCGAGGCTCGCGTGGGAGACCTGGGTGACGGGTCGCAAGCACGGTGAGGCGTCCCGCCTGACGGTGTACGTCGACGCCCGCACCGGCCGGGTCCTCACCACCAAGGAGCACGTGCTCGAGGGCACCGGCAACGGCAACTGGGAGGGCAGCGGGCTCTCGATCCCGACCAGTGGCTCGGGTTCGTCGTACTCGATGACCAACAGCAACGCCACCACCCTGAAGTGCCAGAACTCGTCGGGCAACGCGACGTTCACCGGCACCGACGACGTCTGGGGCAACGGCAGCGCGACGGACCGCGAGACCGGCTGCGTCGACGCGTTCTACTCGGCCGAGAAGATGCGGCAGATGATGTCGTCCTGGCTGGGCCGCAACGGCATGAACGGCTCGGGCGGCTGGGTGCCGATCCGCGTCGGCCTCAACGACGTCAACGCGTACTACGACGGCACCCAGGTCCAGATCGGCCACCGGCAGGGCGCCAACCAGTGGATCGGCTCCATGGATGTGGTCGCGCACGAGTTCGGACACGGCGTCGACGACCGGACGCCGGGCGGCATCTCCGGCGGCGGCACCCAGGAGTTCGTGGGCGACACCTTCGGTGCGGCCACGGAGTACTACGCCAACAACCCGGCCGACGCGCCCGACTTCCTCGTGGGCGAGGAGATCAACCTGGTGGGCCAGGGCCCGATCCGGAACATGTACAACCCCTCCGCGGTCGGTGACCCCAACTGCTACTCGAGCTCGATCCCGGGCACCGAGGTGCACGCCGCCGCCGGCCCGGGCAACCACTGGTTCTACCTGCTGTCGCAGGGGTCGAACCCGTCCGGCGGCCCGGCCAGCCCGACCTGCAACGGCTCGTCGATCACCGGCCTCGGCATCCAGAAGGCCCAGCAGATCATGTACAACGCGATGCTGCTCAAGACGACCTCGTCGTCCTACCTGAAGTACCGGACCTGGACGCTCACCGCGGCCAAGAGCCTGTTCCCGGGCAGCTGCACCGAGTTCAACACCGTCAAGGCGGCGTGGGACGCGGTGTCGGTCCCGGCGCAGGCAGCCGACCCGACCTGCTCGGCCACTGGCGGCGTGACCGTCACCAACCCGGGCGCCAAATCGGGGACGGTCGGTACGGCGATCTCGTCGTTCACCCTGTCGGCGACGGGCGGCACCGCGCCGTACACCTGGACCGGCACCGGCCTCCCGCCGGGCGTCTCGGTCTCGTCGTCCGGCACCGTCTCAGGTACGCCCACCAACGGCCGGCACCTACAACGCCACGGTCACCGCGACCGCGGCGAGCGGTGGGTCCGGCTCGGCGACCTTCACCTTCACCATCTCCGGTGGCGGTGGCGGTTGCTCCGGCCAGAAGCTCGGCAACCCCGGCTTCGAGACCGGTACGGCGGCGCCCTGGTCGGCGTCCTCGGGTGTGGTCGACAACTCCGCCAGCCAGGCCGCGCACGCGGGTGCCTGGAAGGCGTGGCTGGACGGCTACGGCACCACGCACACCGACACGCTCAGCCAGTCGGTGGCCATCCCTGCCGGGTGTGGCGCGACGCTCTCCTTCTACCTGCACATCGACTCCGCCGAGACCACGTCCTCGACGCAGTACGACAAGCTGACGGTGAAGGCGGGCTCGACCACGCTGGCGACGTACTCCAACCTCAACAAGGCCTCGGGGTACAGCCTGAAGTCGTTCAACGTCTCCGCGTTCGCGGGGCAGACGGTGACGATCAGCTTCACCGGCACCGAGGACAGCTCGCTGCAGACGTCGTTCGTCATCGACGACACGGCACTGACGCTCAGCTGACCTGACGCTCGACGCGAGGGCCGCCACCGCTCGGGGTGGCGGCCCTCATGCGTCCGTTAATGGGTGGCGGGCGCGTCGTCGCCCCGTGACATTGGACCCATGGAGATCTCCCCGTTCGGTCCCGACGACACGGACCGGCTGCGGCAGTACGTCGAGGTGGTGAACGCCGCCCGGGCCGTCGACTCGCCCTGGCAGCATCCCGCGACGCTGCACAGTGAGGAGGGCCGGTTCCGTTACGGCTGGGACGGCGAGGTCGAGGCGCCGTACGTCGGGACGGTCGACGGAGTGCCGGTCGCGGTGGGGCGGGTCGCCACCACCGACTACGACAACCTGCACCTGGCCTGGCTGGGGGTGCAGGTCCACCCCGAGCATCGGCGCCGCGGCCACGGCACGGCGATGCTGGACGAGCTCGTCACCGAGGTCCGTGCCCGGGGTCGCACCTCGGTCGGCGTCGACGGCTGGGACGACGAGGGCGCGCGAGGCTTCGCGGCCCGGCACGGGTTCGAGCAGAAGAGCGCCTCCATCGAGCGCCGCCAGCAGCTCGCCGACCTGGACTGGGCCGGGATCGAGCGGCTGCACGCCGAGGCCTCGGCCGCCGCGACGGCGTACGAGATCGTCCGCCGCGAGGGTCGCACTCCCGACGACGAGCTCGAGGAGCTGGCCGTGATGGCGAGCGCGATCAACGACGCGCCGACCGACGACCTCGACATCGAGGACGAGGTGTTCTCGGCCGACCGGATGCGCGGCTACGAGACCAGCCAGCTGGCCCGTGGCTACCGCATGTTCCGCACTTTCGCGCGGCACCGCGACTCCGGGGAGCAGGCCGGGCACTCGGTCGTGCTCGTCGACGAGGATCGACCGCACCTGGCCCACCAGCACGACACGTCGGTCGTGAGCAGCCACCGCGGCCACCGGCTCGGGCTGCTGCTCAAGGCCGACATGAACCTCTGGCTGCGCGAGGTCCAGCCCCAGATCGCCGAGATCAGCACCTGGAACGCCGAGTCGAACGACCACATGATCGGCGTCAACGAGGCGATCGGCTACCGGATCATGGGCCGGGAGCTGGAGTTCCAGAAGTCGCTCTGAGCCGATCGGCGGCCCCGGTCACCAGTTCAGCTTCTTCGTGCAGCGTGGGCACCCGGCGAGCTGACGTTTGCCCTTGAAGGCGTAGCCCCAGTAGAGCGCGAAGTCCTTCACGTAGACGGAGAACGACGCGTGTCCCGAGTAGCGGTACTGGTTGATCCGCCAGTTCAGCTTGCACGTCGCCTGCGACCCCGCGACGGCAGAGCAGCCGCGCCGGAGCTGCTTGACCTTCCCGTTGGTCTTCTGCTTGATCATGTAGCTGGTGTAGTAACCGAGGTTCGCCGCGTCCAGGGACGGCTGGAAGTCGATGGGTCTTCCGAGACCGGCTATCCAGGACCGGATGGTGTCACCCGCGGCCCAGGCGTAGCCGAAGGGGCCGCCGACCCCACCGCAGATGGTGCTGGGCCGCTGCGTGAAGAAGCTGGTGACGCCGATGAGGCGCCACGAGAGGTCGGCCGCCTGCACCATCAGCGGGCCACCGCTGTCACCATGGGTGATGCAGTCCGGTGGCACTCCCGGTGCATTGTCGACGCACGCGTGGATGGCCCCGTTGTAGATCGCCAGGCCGGTCCAGTCGAAGGCAGGCGCGCACCTCTGGTCGGTCAGGAGGTCGAAGTCGGCCGCCCGCAGCCGACCATCGGTCTGCGGTTGGGTGTGGTCGGTGTTGTAGTGGCCGAAGCCCATCGTCGTCGCCCACGTGTTCCAGTCCGCTGACGTGCCCAGTGTCGCGGGCTGCGTCGCGGCCGGCTGGTCGAGGAAGAGCACGGCGATGTCGAAGAACGCTCGGTTGGCGTAGGGGCCGCTCTTCGGGAGCCAGGCGTTGGGGTGCACCGCGACGCCCGTGACGCGCCGACGCTCCCCTTCACCCACCTGGGTCAGGTCGCGGCGTCCGATCAGCGCCTCCATGCGGTAGAGGGGTGTGCCGAGGCCGCTGCTGACGGTCTCGCCCGCGAGCACGCAGTGAGCTGCGGTCAGGACCCGGTCGGGAGCGATGAGGGTTCCCGTGCAGAACTGCCTGCCCAGGTCACCCGCGATCGCCGTCCGGCCATGGTCGATCAACGCGGTCACCCAGGGCCATGCCGTTGGCGCAGGGAAGTAGCCACCCGCGATGTCCCCGCCGCCGCCCCTCTCAGCGCCGCCGCCGCTCTCACCGTCCGGCCCACCGCTCTTGGCGGTGCCACCTCGGTCTGCCGCGGTAGAGGGCAGGGCCGTGACATGGAACAGGCCCAGACTCAGGCACAACATCAGCAACGCGACCGCTGCTCGCCTGGACGAGCGCATTCGACTGGCTCCCACGTCCATGCGGCGCCCCCCGGTGCCTCTGGAACAAGCCACCCCCCTGGTGGTCCGCGCAACCTAGCAACGACCCTTGACTCCAGGAATAGTCACTGAATAGTCACTCCGGGCCATCACGGCGCCAGACGCCGATCAGCCCGCCGCGGGAAGTGCGCGCCGGTAGCGCTCGCCCAGCGCCGTGACGGCGTCGACCAGCTCGGGTGGATCGGCGACGTGGAAGTCGAGCCCGAGCAGGCCGAGGTAGACCGCGATCATCTCGACGCTGTCTGCGCCGGTGACCAGCACGCAGTGGTCGTCGTCGACGCTCTCGACGACGCCGACGGTCGGGTTGATCCTGGCCAGCACGGTCTCCGCGGGCGCGTCGACGGGGATCCGGGCGTGCACGCTCCACCCGGAGAACGCCACCTGGCGGAGCACGAACGACGTGTAGTCCTCACCCGGCAGCGGGTGCGGGGTGAACCGCCGCCCGCCGGGCCGCTTGAGGGTCACCCAGTCGAGGCGGTACGGCGCCCAGGTGTCGTCACGAGCGTCGCGGGCAACGACGTACCAGCGCCGCTGCCAGCTCACGAGTCGATAGGGCTCGACCTGGTGACGCGCCTGGTCGCGCCCACCTTCGGCGTAGTCGAAGCGCAGCTCCTCGCAGTCGCGGACCGCGGCGGCGATCTCGGCCAACTGCTCGGCATCGACGACCGGATCCTCGACGTTGGAGCCGGTGTTCTCCGGGCCGGCGGCGACCGCGTGCTTCAGTGCGTTGACCCGGCGCTGGAGTCGATGGGGGAGCACGTGCTCGAGCTTGGCCAGCGCCCGCGCGCTGGTCTCCTCGATGCCCTGGACCGTGGCACCGGCGCGCAGCCCGATCGCCACCGCGACCGCCTCGTCCTCCTCCAGCAGCAGGGGTGGCAGCTTGGTGCCGACGCCGAGCCGATAGCGGCCGCCGGGCCCGCGCACCGCATCGACCGGGTAGCCCAGCCCGCGCAGCCGCTCCATGTCGTTGCGGACCGTCCGGTCGGTCACGCCGAGGCGCTCGGCGAGCTCGGCGCCGGACCAGTCGGACCGGGCCTGCAGCAGCCCCAGGAGGGCCAGCATCCGGGCGGCGGTGTCGGCCATCGAGAGACCTCTTCGGAAAGGGTGGACGTCTTGGTAGATTTAGGAAGAAAACGTTCCTGAATCACTCCTAGCGTAGCCGCATGACCAGCAACCAGAACACCGCCGTCCAGCCCTTCACCATCACGATCCCCGAGGCAGACCTCGCGGACCTGCAGGCCCGCCTCGCAAACACCCGCCTCCCGCAGCCCGCCCCCGGCGACTCCTGGGACTACGGCACCCCGACGGCCTACCTCGCCGACATGGTCGAGCGCTGGAAGTCCTTCGACTGGCGCGCGCAGGAGGCCCGGATGAACGCGGTTCCCAACTTCACCACCGAGATCGACGGTCAGACCATCCACTTCGTCCACGTCCGCTCGGCCCGCGAGGACGCCACCCCGCTGCTCCTGCTGCACACCTACCCCGGCTCGTTCGCCGAGTTCCTCGACGTCGTGCCGCTGCTCACCGACGACTTCCACCTCGTGATCCCCTCGATGCCCGGCTTCGGCTTCAGCACCCCGGTCGTCGACGGCGGCTGGACCATGGACCGGGTCGCCAGGACCTACGACGTGCTGATGCGCCGGCTCGGCTACACGTCGTACGGCGCCCACGGCAGCGACGGCGGCGCGATGGTGGGCCGCGAGCTCGCTGTCCTGAATCCCGACGGTTTCCTCGGCGCGCACGTGCTGCAGCTGTTCTCGTTCCCGTCCGGCGACCCGAGCGAGTTCGAGTCGTTCGGCCCGAAGGAGTACGCCGCGCTGGAGTTCATGGGCTGGTTCCAGTCGGTCGGCGGCTACAACTCGATGAACGGCACCCGCCCGCAGACCGTCGCTGCCGCGCTGTCGGACTCGCCGGTCGGTCAGCTGGCCTACAACGAGCTGTTCGAGAACTTCGGCAACGGCACCAGCCTGGTCTCGCCCGAGCAGGTACTGACCCAGGTCTCGCTCTACTGGCTGACCAACACCTCGGCCGGCGCCGTCCGCTACCACTACGCCGAGCAGCACCCCGCCCGCGAGACGGTGGTCAGCCAGGGCCGGATCGGGATCGCGGTGTTCAAGGACGACTTCCAGACCATCCGGCCGCTGGCCGAGCGCGACAACAGCAACATCGTGCACTGGACCGAGCACGACCGCGGCGGACACTTCGCCGCCCTGGAGGTGCCCGACCTGGTGGCCGAGGACGTGCGGGTGTTCTTCGGTCCCAGCGCGTAGCCGGCGACGAAGAAGGGCTCATCGACCAAGGCGGTCGATGAGCCCTTCTGCTGTCAGGCAGTCCTGCTCAGCCCAGCAGCTGCTTGAGCAGCCCGCCGCTGACCTGACCCTTCGCCGCGACCTTGGGCAGGCTGGTGCCGGTGGCCGCCGCGTCGAACTCGATACCGTCGAGCAGGATCGTGTCCGGCGAGGCCGCGACGGCGCCCGCCGGCAGTGTCAGACCGCCCTGCGAGATGCCCTGCGCGCCGACGACGATGACGCCACCCGTGCCGAGGCTGCCGAAGATCCTGGTCTTGGTCGGGACGTACCCCGCGGGGAGCATGAACACGATGGCGTCCGAGGCCTGACCCACGTCACCGGAGTTGCAGGACAGGTCCCCACCGAGTCCGTCGGTGCCCTGGAGGACGCCGGCGAGGTGCACCGTGCCGAACCGATCCTTTCGGTAGCTCACCGCGTTGAGCGTGGAGATGATGGCGGTCCCGCTCTGCCAGAAGCAGTCGAACTCGCCACCGTTGAGCAGGGTCGCGACGTGCTCGACCTCGTTGGGGGCCAGTTCCGCCACACCGAGCGAGCCGTTCGGGATCTTGTCCGCGGTCACGGCATCGGCCTTGATCTTCTGGGCCGTGACGGCGTTGTTCTTGATCTTCTTCGTCGTGATGGCCTTGTTCTTGATCTGCTTCGTGCCGATCTGTCCGGCGGCGTAGCCGACACCGGCGGCGGAGACGACCAGGGCGAGGATGGCGACGAGGAGGGCGACGGGCGACGTCATCGACCCCACCCTCCGAAGGACTGCGTTCATGAAGACCCCTAGGGGAGTAGATGGTGCGCACACCCTGCCAGCGCGCTGCCCTCTGCGTCAGGCACGTCCAGGCCTTGCCGGCAGCGGGCTAGACCGTGTATGACGCGGCGCGCCGGAGCTCGTCGACGGCGCTGGCGACGATGCGGTCGATCAGCTCCTCGCACGTCGGCAGGTCGTCGATCACGCCGACCACCTGGCCCGAGGCGAGGATGCCGGCGCCGGTGTCGCCCTCGACCAGCCCCGCCTTGAGCAGCGTGGGCGTGTTGGCGGCCAGCGTCATCTGGGCCAGCGTGCGACCCTGCGCCTTGCGCATCGCCCGGCCGTCACGGGCGAGCTGCACCCAGCCCAGGCCGCTCTCCCGCTTGAACTGCCGGGTCCGCTTCAGTGTGGGCCCGAGCCGACGCAGCGCGCTCGTCTCCTCGACCTCCTCGACGAACGACGTGCGCAGCATCCGGTGCGGCATCCCGTCGACCTTGGCTGTCACGACGGTGCCGGTGAGGTCGGTGTCGAGGTAGAGCCGCTTGACCGAGTCCGGGACAGCGGAGTCCTGCGTCAGCAGGAAGCGGGTGCCCATGCCGACCGCGGCCGCGCCGTACGACAGGGCCGCCGCGAGGCCGCGGCCGTCGAAGAAGCCTCCGGCCGCGACGACGGGTATCTCCACGGCGTCCAGCACGGTCGGCAGCAGCAGTGTGGTCGGCACCGGGCCGGTGTGGCCACCGCCCTCGCCGCCCTGGACCATCACGGCGTCCGCACCCCAGCCGGCCACCTTCACGGCGTGCTTGGCGGCGCCGATGGACGGCATCACCACCAGGCCGTGGTCCTTGAGCTTCTTGATCAGCTCCGGCTTGGGCGCGAGCGCGAACGACGCCACCCTCACGCCGTGCTTGATGAGCAGGTCGCACCGCTCGCCGGCGTCCCCGGCGTCGGCGCGCAGGTTCACGCCGAACGGCTGGTCGGTGCGGCTCTTGACGTCGAGGATCGCCCGTTCGAGCTCCTCGAAGGTCATCGTGGCGCTGGCCAGGATGCCCAGTCCGCCCGCGTTCGCCGTACCGCTGACCAGCCGCGGGCCGGAGACCCAGCCCATGCCGGTCTGCACGATCGGGTGCCGGACGCCGACCAGGTCGGTGAACGGCGTGCGCAGGACCTGCGGGGTCACGGCACTTCCTTGAACCGGAGCCCCTTGGGGTCGAGCACCTCGTTGATCAGGACCAGCTCCTCGCCCGTGGGGAGCCGGCTCTCCGGGATGGCGCCGTCCGCGTCGACGTGCAGGTCGCAGCCGGAGGCCTCGCGCACCTCGTCGTAGGTCACGCCCGGATGCACCGAGAGCAGGCGCAGCGTGTCATCGGGACCGTGTACGTCGAAGACGCAAAGGTTGGAGACGATCCGGTGGATGTCGTTGTAGCGGGAGGCGCCCCGGCCGGCGGCCTTGGCCCGCTTGGGGCCCACCCCAGTGACGACGTCGACCTTCTCGACGAAGACGCGGGTCGAGTGCTTGGGGACCCAGTACGACGTCCGGTTGTTGACGGTGTTGCCGGGCGCGCCGCGCGAGCCGAGCAGCTGCCGCTTCGGCCGGGCGAAGTCGCCGATCGCGGAGATGTTCTGGTTGCCGTGCCGGTCCACCTGGGTCGCGCCCATCATCACGTGCCGCTTGCCGTAGGCGATCACGTCGAAGACCCGCCGGAACGGGATCCAGCCCTCAACCACGTCACGCTCTACCGAATGCTGGGCCATCAGCGGCGGCGGGCTGGCGAGCAACAGCGCCTCCCCGTCCGAGATGACCAGGTCGGGGTTCTGGGTGAGCCGGCACAGCCGCACGCCCAGCATCGGCAGCAGCCCCATCGGGCTGGCGAAGATCTCGCCGTCGTCGGCGAAGGCGTCGGCGATCGCGGCGGCGCAGACGTCGGCTCGGGTGGGGGTCATTTCGACTCCTCGGCGAAGGCCGCGACGGCGGCCTGGTAGGCCGCCTCGTCGCCGGACAGGAACCGCTGCTCGAACGCCGACCACTCCTCCTCGGTGCCGCCGGCCGCCGCGGCGTACGCGCGCTGGAACCGCTCGTCGCGCTCGTAGTCGGGGGTGCAGGTGGTGAAGTGGGCGCCGTTCGGTGTCTCCACGACGCCGGTGACCATCATGCGGTTGAGCAGCATCCGCTGCACGGGGGTGTCGACGGTCAGGCCGGCCGTGTTAACGATCTCCTCGCAGGAGACGTAGGCGTGCTCCGCGGCCATGCAGAACAGGTCGTCGAAGTAGGGGTCCGGCCCGAGGTACGTCGCGTTGCCGTGCCGGTCCGCGCGGTTGAGGTGCACCAGTGCGACGTCGAGCTCGAGTGCGGGCACGGCGACGAGCTCCTGCCCGTCCTCGTAGGGGCTGGTGACGGTCCTGATCCACGGGTTGTTGACCAGCACGTCGGAGCCGAGCCCGGCCCGCATGGGCAGGAACGGCAGCCGCTGGGCCGCAGCGCGCAGCCCGGTCTGGAACATGCCCTCGTCGAGCTCGACGACCTCGGCAATGGTGCCGTCCTGGCGGGCCTTCTGGAAGTTGGGCTCCAGCGGGACCGAGTCCAGCGAGACGAAGGCGTAGACGAGCTTCCTGACCTTGCCGGCCCGCACCAGCAGCCCGACGTCGGCGCCGCCCCAGCTGACCAGGGTGAGGTCCTTGAGGTCCGAGCGCAGGATGGCGCGGACCAGTGCCATCGGCTTGCGGCGCGGCCCCCAGCCGCCGATACCGAGGGTGATGCCGTCCTCGAGTGTCGCCACGACCTCGTCGATGGTCATCCGCTTGTCGCGGGGTCCCTTGGTCACTCGCTGCCTTTCACGCTCTGCTCATCCACAAAGGCGTCACGGAGCTCGTCGCTGACCCCGGAGAGGTTGAGCTCGAAGGTGAACCCCTGCTCGAACCGGTAGCTCTTGTTGACGTCCACCGGGTCGATGCCGTTCAGCGCCTCCTTGGCCGCCCGGATCACCCGGCCGTCCTTCGCGGCGATCTCTCCGGCGACCTTCAGCGCGGCGTCGTCGAGCTGGTCGCGGGGGACCACCTCGAGGACCGAGCCGTGGGCGAGCAGCTGCTGAGCGGTGATCGTGCGGCCGGTGAAGTAGAGCGTGCGCATCAGGTGGGGCGGCACCAGCCGGGCCAGGTGGGTGGCGGCGCCGAGGGCGCCGCGGTCGACCTCCGGTACGCCGAAGTAGGCGTCGTCGCTGCCCACGATGCAGTCGGCGTTGCCGACCAGGCCGACCCCGCCGCCGAGGCAGTGGCCGTTGACCGCGGCGATCACCGGCACCGCGCACTCGTAGACGGCCTTGAACGCCGCGTAGCAGCCGCGGTTGGCGCCGATCAGCGCGTCGAACCCGGTGGTCTGCTGCATCTCCTTGATGTCCACGCCGGCGCTGAAGCCGCGTCCCTCCGCGCGGAGCACGACCACCTTGGTGTCCGGGTCCTCCGAGGCCTCGTCGAAGGCCCCGGCCACGTCGAACCAGCCCTGCACGGTCAGCGCGTTGACCGGCGGGTGGTCCATCGTGATCACGCGGACCCCGTCGGGTCTCGGATCGGAGGTGATCGGCACGCTCTCTCCTAACCAAGCAAGTGCTTGGTAGGGTAGCAGCCATGGCGTTGACGATCGATCTCTCCGGTCGGGTCGCTCTGGTGACGGGTGGCACGCGCGGCATCGGGCTCGGCATCAGCGACGCCTTCCGCGCTGCAGGTGCGCGAGTGCTGACCTGTTCCAGGTCCGAGGTCGAGGCGACCGACCACTACGCCTGCGACGTCCGGGACCCGGACGCGGTCGAGGCTCTCGTGACACGGGTGGTCGCCGACGTGGGCCGGCTGGACGTGCTGGTCAACAACGCCGGCGGTGCGCCGTACGCCCTCGCCGCGGACGCGTCTGCGCGCTTCCACGACAAGATCGTCGGGCTCAACCTGCTCGCACCGCTGCTGTGCGCGCAGGCAGCCAGCGCAGTCATGCAGGGCCAGGCCTCCGGCGGCGCCATCGTCAACATCTCCTCGGTCTCCGCGACGCGACCCTCGCCCGGCACCGCGGCGTACGGCGCGGCGAAGGCCGGCCTGGACTCGCTCACGTCGTCGCTCGCGATCGAGTGGGGGCCGAAGGTGCGCGTGAACTCGATCGACGTGGGCCTGTGTCGCACCGAGGACACCGCCGACCACTACGGCGGCGACGCCCAGGTCGCCGCGATCGAGCGGACCATCCCGCTCGGGCGGATGGCCCGACCCGAGGAGGTCGGGCACGTCGCGGTCTTCCTGGCCAGCGACCTTGCGTCGTACGTCTCCGGTGCCCGGGTCGAATGCCACGGCGGGGGAGAGCCTCCCGTCTTCCTGTCTGCCCTGGAAGGACAGTCATGAGCCTGTTGGAGGGTCGCGTCGCGATCGTCACGGGCGCGGGGCGAGGCATCGGCCGGGCCCACGCGCTCGAGCTCGCCGCGCACGGCGCGGCTGTCGTGGTCAACGACTACGGCGTCTCGCTCTCCGGCGAGGGAACGGGGGAGTCACCGGCGGACGAGATCGTGTCGGCGATCGAGGCCGCCGGCGGGCGCGCGGTGGCCAACGGGGCCGACGTCGCCGACTTCGAGCAGGCCGCGGCGATGGTGCAGCAGGCGATCGACACCTTCGGCGGGCTCGACGTCCTGGTCAACAACGCCGGCTTCGTGCGCGACCGGATGCTCGTCAACACCTCCGAGGACGAGTGGGACGCGGTGATCCGGGTGCACCTCAAGGGGCACTTCGCCCCGCTGCGGCACGCCGGCGCCTATTGGAGGAGCGAGGCCAAGGAGGGCCGGCAGCGCGCGGCCCGCGTGATCAACACGAGCTCGGGAGCAGGGCTGCAGGGCTCGGTGGGCCAGGCGACGTACTCCGCGGCCAAGGCCGGCATCGCGGGGCTCACACTGGTCGCCGCCCAGGAGCTGGGGCGTTACGGCGTGACGGTCAACGCGATCGCACCGGTGGCCAGGACCCGGATGACCGAGGGTGCCTTCGACACCTCGCAGATGGCGCTGCCCGAGGACAACTCCCCGATCGTCGCCTGGCTCGCCTCCGAGGAGGCCGGCGACGTGACCGGCCGGGTGATCGAGATCGACGGCAGCACGATGACCGTCGAGACCGGCTGGGCGCACGGACCCTCGCGCGATGCAGGTCGCCGCTGGGTCGCAGGCGAGGTCGGGCCCGCGCTGCGGGAGCTGCTGGCCGGCGCGCCGACGCCCGAACCGGTGTACGGCGCCTGAGCCAAGACGATTCGTCTGTCTGCCTGAGCCTTGAAAAACCTGTCAGGCCGCAGACGAATCGGCGGGCTCGGCGTCTAGATCCGCTCGATGACGGTGCCGGTGGCCATCGCGCCGCCGGCGCACATCGAGATGAGCGCAACGCCCTCATCGCGGCGCTCGAGCTCGTGCAGAGCGGTGGTGATCAGGCGGGTGCCGGTCGAGCCGACCGGGTGGCCGAGGGCGATCGCGCCGCCGTTCACGTTGATCCGGTCCAGGTCGACCCGGTGCTGGCCGGCCCAGGAGAGGACGACGGAGGCGAAGGCCTCGTTGACCTCGAACAGGTCGAAGTCGGAGATCGCCATGCCGGTTCGGTCGAGCAGCTTCTGGGTCGCCTCGATGGGGCCGTCGAGGTGGTAGTAGGGGTCCGAGCCGACGAGGCAGTGGGTCCTGATCCGCGCCCGGGGCGTCAGGCCGAGGGACCGGGCCTTGTCCTCGTCCATGATCAGTACGGCGGACGCGCCGTCGGAGATCTGGGACGACGTGCCGGCGGTGTGCAGGCCGTCGGCAAGCACGGGGTTGAGGCCGGCCAGGCCCTCGAGCGTGGTGTCGCGCAGCCCCTGGTCGGCGTCGACGACGGCGTCCGGCGTGGTGAACGGCGCGATCTCGCGCTTGAACCGGCCCTCGTCGACGGCGATGCGGGCCTTCTGCTGCGAGGCGAGCCCGAAGGCGTCGAGGTCGGCGCGGGTCAGCCCGCGACGTCCGGCGATCCGGTCGGCGGCCTCGAACTGGTTGGGCATGTCGATGTCCCAGTCGTCCGGCCGTGGGTCGCCGGTGCCGGGCGGGACGTTGGCGCCGAGGGGGATGCGCGACATCGACTCGACGCCGCAGGCGATCCCGACGTCGATGGTGCCCGCGGCCACCATGTCGTGCACCAGGTGCGCGGACTGCTGGCCCGAGCCGCACTGGGCGTCCACGACGGTGGCGCCGGTGCGCTGGGGGAGCCCGGCGTGGAGCCACGCCCGACGGACCATGCCGTTGGACTGCTCACCGGCCTGGGTGACGCAGCCGCCGACGACCTGGTCGACCAGCTCCGGGTCGACGCCGGCCCGGCGCAGCACCTCGGCCTGGGCGAAGCCCAGCAGGGCCGCCGGGTGGACGCCCGCGAGCCACCCGTTCCGCTTGCCGAGCGGCGTGCGAACGGCGTCGACGATGACGGGATTGCCCATGACAAGAAAGTAGAACACGTTCTTGTTTCGGGCAAGGAAGATCTTCCTTTACCTACCGAGAGTATGTAGCGTGGACCACTAGAACACGTTTCAGAATTGTGAGGGGTTGCACCTGTGACATCGGCACCGGACGTCTCGTTGGACTTCGACCCGACGGACCCCGACGTGATGCAGAAGGCGCTGCCGCACGACGAGCTGCTGAGGCTGCGGCGGACGGCGCCGGTCTCCTTCGTGAACCAGTCCGCCGCCGCCCGCGCCGGGTTCCCGGGGCACCGTGGCTACTGGGCCGTGAGCAAGCACGCCGAGGTCGCGGCGATCTCGAAGGACCAGGCCAACTTCTCGACGTTCCTCGACGGGGTGATCATCCGGTTCGGCCCCGAGATGGACCGCTCCGGTGTGGAGCAGACCCGCTTCCTGCTGATCAACCACGACGCACCCGACCACACCAAGCTGCGCCAGATCATCTCGAGGGCGTTCACGCCGCGGGCCATCTCGGCGCTCCACGAGGACCTGCAGCGCCGCTCCCGCGAGATCGTCGCGGCGGCCGTCGCCAAGGGTGAGGGCAATTTCGTCGAGGACGTCGCGGCCGAGCTGCCGCTGCAGGCGATCGCCAACCTGCTCGGCGTACCGCAGGAGGACCGGAGCAAGCTCTTCGACTGGTCCAACCAGATGATGTCCTACGACGACCCTGACGTGGAGGGCGACGAGGCCGTCGCGTTCATGGAGATCCTCGGCTACTCGATGGCGCTGGCCGACGAGCGCCGCAAGAACCCCCAGGACGACATCATCACCAAGCTGGTCACTGCTGAGTTCTCTGGGCCAGAGCTGGATGCCAGTGGTGAGCAGAGTCGAGGTCTCACCGACGACGAGTTCGGCTTCTTCATGGTCCTGTTGGCGGTCGCCGGCAACGAGACCACCCGCAACGCCATCTCGCACGGGATGCACGCCTTCTTCCAGAACCCCGACCAGTGGGAGCTCTACAAGAACTCGAGGCCGGCCACCGCGGGCGACGAGATCATCCGGTGGGCCACGCCGGTCACGGTCTTCCAGCGCACCGCCGTCAACGACGTCGTGGTCGGCGGCCAGCCGATCGCGGCCGGCGAGCGGGTCGGGATGCTCTACGCGAGCGCCAACTACGACGAGGACGTGTTCACCGACCCGTTCCGCTTCGACATCACTCGCGACCCCAACCCGCACCAGGCGTTCGGCGGCCACGGGGCGCACTACTGCATCGGCGCCAACCTGGCCCGGCTCGAGGTCAACCTGATCTTCGACGCCCTGGCCGAGCAAGCACCCGACATCCGCCAGCTCGGGGAGCCGCAGCGGCTGCGGCACGGCTGGATCAACGGGATCAAGGAGCTGCAGGTCGCCTACCGGTGACCTGCGACCGGCATCTGATTTCGAGAGGGAGCACCACGTGACGAGCACTGTCCTGCCCGAGGGCTACGACCCGACCGACCCCGACGTCCTCTGGAAGTCCGTGCCGCACGAGGAGTTCCAGGCACTGCGGCTCAACGCCCCGGTGCACTGGATCGAGCAGCCCCAGTCCTCGCGCGACGGGATGCTGGGCGGCACGGGCTACTGGGCGTTGTCCAAGCACGCCGACGTGTCGGCGGTCTCGAAGGACTCGAAGAACTTCTCCAGCTCGGAGAACGGCGCGATCATCCGCTTCCAGGAGGGGATGATCCGCGAGATGGTCGAGATGCAGCGGGTGATGCTGCTCAACCAGGACCCGCCCGAGCACACCACGACCCGGCAGATCATCTCCCGCGGCTTCACGCCGCGGTCGATCGGCGCCCTCGAGCAGATCATGACCGAGCGTGCGCATCAGATCGTCACTGATGCCGTACGCCGCGGAGCGGGCGACTTCGTCACCGAGGTGGCGGCCGAGCTGCCGCTCCAGGCGATCGCCGACCTGCTCGGCGTACCGCAGGAGGACCGCAAGAAGCTGTTCGACTGGTCCAACCAGATGCTGGCCAACGAGGACCCCGACTACCAGGGCGAGCCCGACCTGGCCGCCGCGGAGATCCTTGGCTACGCGATGACGATGGCCGCCGAGCGCCGGGAGCACCCCCAGGACGACATCATCACCAAGCTGATTTCGGCGCAGATCGACGGGCCGGACAAGGACGGTCGCGGGCTCACCGACGACGAGTTCGGCTACTTCTTCATCATCCTGACCGTCGCCGGTAACGAGACCACCCGCAACGCGATCACGCACGGGATGAACGCCTTCCTCGACAACCCGGACCAGTGGCGGCTCTGGGTCGGCGAGCGCCCCGAGACCATGGTCGACGAGGTGATCAGGTGGGCGACGCCGGTCAATGTCTTCCAGCGGACCGCGCTGGACGACGTCATGGTCGGCGACGTCGAGGTCAGGAAGGGCCAGCGGGTGGGGCTGTTCTACGGCAGCGCGAACTACGACGAGGACGTGTTCACCACTCCCCACACCTTCGACATCACCCGGGCTCCCAACCCGCACCTGGCCTTCGGCGGCCACGGCGCGCACTACTGCATCGGCGCCAACCTGGCCCGCCAGGAGGTCCGGCTGATCTTCACCGCGCTGGCCGACCACGCGCCGGACATCAGCCGGCTCGGCGAGGCCCGCCGGCTGCGGCACGGGTGGATCAACGGCATCAAGGAGCTGCAGGTCTCGTACGGCGCCCAGCGCTAGCGCGCCACCCGCTCCAGGGCGTCGAGCGCGCGCTCGACGTCACTGCCACTGGTGTAGGCCGCGAAGCTCAGCCGGCAGCTGGCCGAGAGCCCCAGGTCGAGATGGGCCAGGGTCGCGCAGTGGCAGCCGCCGCGGGCCTCGACACCGCGCTGGTCCAGCGAGGTCGCCGTCGCCCGCGGGTCCTGGCCGCTGACCGAGAACGCCACCAGCGGCGATCGCTCGGTGCCCGGGCCCGGGCCGTAGACCGTCACCCCCGGGATGTCGCGCGCCCGCTCGAGGGCCCGGTCGGTGAGGTCACGCACGTGCCGATGGACCAGATGCATGGCCGACTCCACCTCCGCCCGGCGGAGCGGGCGAGGGTTGCCGAACCACGGCTCGGCCGGCTCCAGCACCAGGTCGACCAGGAGTCGGAGTGCCTGGGCAGAAGCGATGACCCCGAGCACGTTGGGGGTGCCGGCGACGAACTTCCACGGGAGCTGGTTGTACTCCACGTGACCGAGGGAGAGCTTGCCCTCGGCGATCATGTCGCCGCCGTAGAGGAACGGCAGGGACCGCTCGAGGAGCGACTCCCGCGCGTAGAGGACCCCGACGCCGAACGGCGCCAGCACCTTGTGGAAGGAGAAGGCGAGGTAGTCGACGTCCAGCTCGGCGACGTCGATGACGCTGGTCGGCACCAGCTGCGCCGCGTCGACGAGGACCAGCGAGCCGCTCGTCCCCTCGGGTCGCTGGTAGCCGCTGGACGCGGCGATCTGCCGGACCCGGTCGAGTGGGGGCTTGGTGCCCAGGAAGTTGGATGCCCCGGTCACGCACACCAGCTTGGTGCGGTCGTCGACCAGCCCGGCCAGGTGCTCGAGGTCCAGCTCGCCGCTGTCGTGGTCGAATCTCGCGACCCGGCACTCCACGCGTCGACCCAGGCGGGGCAGGACCTCGGTGGTCAGGGCGTGCCACGGCACGTAGTTGGAGTTGTGCTCCATCAACGTGGTCACGACGTTGTCGCCGTCGCGGAACTCGGTGAGCAGCGAGTACATCACCGCGTTGATCGCCTCGGTCGTGTTGCGGTAGGTGGCGACGCAGCGCCGGCTCGGCGCGTTGATCCAGGTCGCGATCGTGTCGAACGACTCCTCGAACTCGGTGGTCATCCGCTGCGACGCGGCCGACTGGCCGCGGTGGACGCTCTCGTACCAGGGAGAGAGCCTGCGGTAGAGGTCGATGAGCTCCCGCGGGGTCTGGGACGTCGCGGCGTTGTTGGTCACCACGCGACCGGTGCCGGGGAAGTCGAAGTGGCTGCGGAACCGCTCCACGTCCAGGTGCTCGCCGGGACCACGGGGAGCTGCTCCCCGACGCGAGCGCCGCCGGGGGAAGAGCCCTCCCTTGAGCAGCTGCTCGCTCACGTAGCCGTAGTGGCTCATGGCCCTGCCTCCCTCCGACACCAGTGATCAACCTATGCTGGTGTCGCATCGAACCGCAACCGCTCATCGCGTTACGCTGGTGTCGCTAGGAGGAGTGCCGTGGGGGACCGGGAGATACATCAGGACGGCGTGCCGAAGTCGGCGGCGCTCGTCCGTGACTTCGTCAACACCGCCGACCACGAGTTGGGGACGGACGCGCTGGAGACCGGTGCCGGTCTCACGGCCTTCCTGACCGACCACGGTCTGCTGGCGGGATCGGGCCGCGCCGACGAGCAGCAGCGAGCGACGGCCCTCAGTTTTCGTAGCGAGCTGCACGCCGCGCTCGAGCTCAACCACGCCGCGGCGCGCGCCGCGCTGCCGGGGCTCGACGACCTCCTGGGCCGGCTCCCGGTCCGCCTGGCCTGGGACGGCGAGGGCGTGGTCGCGCAGCCGGCGCAGGACGGCGTCGACGGGGCGCTCGCGCGGATCGGCCTGGCCGCGCACGAGTCGCTGTCGTCGCAGGAGTGGTGGCGGCTCAAGATCTGTGCGTTCGACGAGTGCGAGTGGGCCTACTACGACCAGTCGAAGAACCGGTCCCGCAGCTACTGCGAGTACGGCTGCGGCAACAAGCTGAAGACCCGCGCCTACCGGGCCCGGCAGCGATCGGCCCGGAGCGCGACTTAGCGCGACCTAGATCTGGAGCCCCGATCGATCCGTCAGCACCAGCGGGCCGTCGTCGGTGAGCGCCACGGTGTGCTCCATGTGCGCGCCGCGCGAGCCGTCCGAGCTGCGCAGCGTCCAGCCGTCGGCATCGGTGAAGATCTGGTCGGTGCTCTGGAGGAACCACGGCTCGATCGCGATCACCAGCCCGGGCTTGAGCTTGAGGCCGCGGCCCGGTCGGCCGTCGTTGGGCACGTGCGGGTCGCCGTGCATCGTCCGGCCGACGCCGTGGCCGCCGAACTGCAGGTTGACCCGGAGCCCGGCCGCCCGCGCGACGTCGCCGATCGCGGCCGAGATGTCGAAGAGCCGGTTGCCGACCTGCGCCTGCGCGATCGCCGCCTCGAGTGCTCGCGTGGCCACGTCGATGAGGGCGAGGTCCTGCTCGCGCGGCGTACCGACGACGACGCTGATGGCCGAGTCGGACACCCAGCCGTCGACGCTGCACGCGAAGTCGAGGGAGAGCAGGTCGCCGTCCTGCAGCGCGTAGTCGTGGGGGAGTCCGTGCAGCACGGCGTCGTTGACGCTGGTGCAGAGCACCTTCCCGAACGGCGAGGCGCCGAACGACGGGTGGTAGTCGATGTAGCAGGACTCCGCGCCGCGGTCCTTGATCATCTCGTGCGCGAGCCGGTCGAGGTCGAGCAGGTTGACGCCCACGTCGGCGGCGTCGCGCAGCGCGACGAGCACCTCGGCGACGAACCGGCCGGCCGGTCTCATCGCCTCGATCTGCGCTGGAGTGCGGAGCTCGATCATGACCAGAACCCTATGGCTCGGCTCCACACACCCGACCAGTGGCACTTGACTTCCACTATACGGAAGATAGTGTCCGGCATGCGAATAGTCTTCCCGGTCAGGAGCGCAGCATGACCCTACCCACGAGTTCCGCAGGTTCGAGAGGCGAGGAGCTGGCCGGGTCGCTGACCCGGGCGCTCGACGCCCGGCTGGCAGAGGCGGATGCGGCCCTGGTCCGGCAGTTCCCGGGGGACACCCCCGATCGGCAGCCGGTCCACACGGTCTACGTCCCGGCGAACGCGTTCACCGAGCGCCTCGCCGCCAGCTGGGGCGAGGCGGCGAGGTCCGCGATGGACCGGCACGCCTCGACCTTCGCGGGCCTGGTCGACGACCCACAGCTGGTCGACCTCGTCCGCGACAAGCTGCGCCGCGAGCCGATCGAGGACCTCCGGATCGACTTCGAGGACGGCTACGGCGCGCCCGGCGACGAGGCCGAGGACGACGACGTACGACGAGCGGCCGCGGCGCTGGCGGCCGACGTCCGCTCGGGCGGTGCGCCGCCGTTCCGTGGCATCCGGTTCAAGAGCCTCGAGGCGCCGACCCGGCGTCGGGGCATCCGCACGCTCTCGCTCTTCCTGTCCGAGCTGCTCGACCAGGGCGGCGACCTCTCGGGCTTCGTCGTGACGCTGCCCAAGATCACCAGCGTCGACCAGGTCGAGGCCATGGTCGAGCTGACGGAGGGGCTCGAGGAAGGCCTCGGCCTCCCGGCGGAGTGCCTCCGCTTCGAGCTGCAGATCGAGACGCCGCAGTCGATCCTGGGTCCGGACGGCACCGCCCTCGTCGCGCGCATGATCCGCGCCGGCGCGGGACGGGTCACGGCGCTGCACTACGGCACCTACGACTACTCGGCCTTCTGCGGGATCCCCGCGGCCTTCCAGAGCATGGAGCACCCGGTGGCCGACCACGCCAAGCTGGTGATGCAGGCGGCGGCCGCGGGCACCGGCGTGCGCCTGTCCGACGGCTCCACCAACGTGCTGCCGGTCGGCGACGCGGACGCCGTACGCCGCGGCTGGGAGCTGCACGCCCGGCTGGTGGCCCGCTCGCTGGAGCGGGGCTACTACCAGGGGTGGGACCTCCACGCGGCGCAGCTGCCCAGCAGGTTCGCGGCCACCTACGCCTTCTACCGCGGCGGGTTCGATGCGGCTGCACTGCGGCTGCGCAACTACCTCGAGCAGACCGGCTCGAGCGTGATGGACGAGCCGGCCACCGCCCGGGCGCTCTCCGACTTCATCGTCCGGGGCCTGGACTGCGGCGCGATCTCGGAGGCCGAGGTCCAGGCCGGCACCGGGCTGGACGGGCCCGGACTGACCGCGCTGGCCCGACCCCGGCGGGTGTGAGCCCGGTCACCACAAACCCTTGACGATGCCGACCTGCAGTCCTACAGTTTCCGAATAACGGTAATTAGTTTCCGCAATACGGAAACACTGGACTGGAGGAGCAAGCAGATGGGCATCGTGCTCGGAGACAACCAGTACGGGAAGTCCGAGAACCGGGTGGTGCGCATCTACCGCGACACCGACCGGCACGAGATCCGTGACCTCAACGTCTCCACGTGGCTGCGCGGCGACTTCTCCGACGCCCACATCACCGGCGACCAGGCCAAGATCCTCCCGACCGACACCCAGAAGAACACCGCCTTCGCGTACGCGAAGGAGCACGGTGTCTCCTCGCCGGAGGACTACGCGATCGCGTTGGGTCGGCACTTCCTCGAGGCCGCCCCGCCGGCGACCGGAGCCCTGGTCCGGGCCGACGAGTACGCCTGGGACCGCATCGAGGTCGACGGGAGCGGTCACGACCACTCCTTCTCGCGCCGCGGCAGCGAGACCCGGACCACGTGGGTGACGGTCGAGGGACGCGACGACGACCAGCAGGTCTGGGTCGTCACCGGGTTCAGCGACCTCGTGGTCCTCAAGTCGACGGGGTCCGAGTTCAAGGGCTACCTCAAGGACAGGTACACCACGCTCCAGGAGACCGACGACCGCATCCTGGCGACCTCTCTGACTGCGTCGTGGCGGCATGAGGGGACCTCCCCGCAGCCCCACACCGACTGGGAGGCCAGCTACGAGCGGGTCAAGCGGACGCTGCTGGCCACGTTCGCGACCACCTACAGCCGGGCCCTGCAGGAGACGCTCTACGCGATGGGCCAGGCCGTCCTGGAGAGCGAGCCCGGGATCGCCGAGATCCGGTTCTCCGCGCCCAACAAGCACCACTTCCTGGTCGACCTCGAGCCCTTCGGCCTGAAGAACGGTGGCGAGGTCTTCATCGCCGCCGACCGTCCCTACGGCCTGATCCAGGCCTCCGTGTCCCGCGACGACTCCTCCGAGCCCGGCCTCGCATGGCAGGCCGTACCGGCGTTCGCCTGAGACCTCCCCGCCTGCAATCGGCGCACAGCACAAACCACGAAGAAGGTGTGAGATGAGCACAACCAGCAGCCCGGCGAAGACACGTCCGCGGCACCCGGTCGACGAGGTCCTGCCCGCCCAGAAGCTCGCGGTGTACGGCCTCCAGCACGTCATGGCGTTCTACGCGGGCGCCGTGGTCGTGCCGATCCTCCTGGCGGGAGCGATCGGGCTGAACGAGGAGCAGCTGATCCACCTGATCAACGCCGACCTGTTCACCTGCGGCATCGCGTCCATCCTCCAGTCCGTGGGGGTCTGGAAGATCGGCGTCCGGCTGCCGCTCCTGCAGGGCGTCACGTTCACCGCGGTGTCGCCGATGATCATCATCGGGCTCGACAACGGCGGCGGGGCGAAGAGCCTGACCTACATCTACGGCGCCGTCATCGTGGCCGGCATCTTCCAGCTGCTCGTCGCGCCGTACTTCAGCCGGCTGGTGCGCTTCTTCCCGCCGGTGGTCACCGGGTCGGTGATCACGATCATCGGCATCACCCTCATCCCGGTGGCGGCCTACGACGCGGGCGGCGGGCAGTTCGCGCTCTACAACCCCGACCTGGTCCCCGCGAACCTCCAGTTCGGCAGCACCACGAACCTGAGTCTCGCGTTCTTCACGATCCTGATGATCCTGCTGATCACCCGGTTCGCGCGCGGCTTCTTCGGCACGGTCGCGGTCCTCGCCGGTCTGGTCATCGGCACCACCCTCGCGGCGTTCATCGGGAACGGCTCCGGAGGCAAGGTCGCGGAGTTCGACTCGGTCGGGAACGCCGACTGGGTGGGCTTCACCGGGCCCTTCCACTTCGGTGCACCGCACTTCGCAGTGGTGCCGATCCTGTTGATGATCGTCGTCATGCTGATCACGGCCGTCGAGACCACCGGTGACGTCTACGCCACCGGGCAGATCGTCGAGAAGCCGATCAGCAAGAGTGACATCGCGGCCGCGCTGCGCGCCGACGGGGTCGCGACCTTCCTGGGCGGAGTGATGAACTCCTTCCCCTACACCTGCTTCGCCGAGAACGTCGGCCTGGTCCGGCTCACCCGGGTCAAGAGCCGGTGGGTGGTGGCGACCGCCGGCGGCATCATGATCCTGCTCGGCCTGCTCCCCAAGGCCGGTGCCCTGGTTGCGAGCATCCCGCCGTCGGTGCTCGGCGGTGCGGCGCTGGTCATGTTCGGCACCGTCGCGGCAGTGGGGGTCCAGACACTGGGCCGGGTCGACTTCCACCAGCACCGCAACGTCGTCGTGGTGGCCGTGAGCCTGGGCCTCGCGATGATCCCGGTCGCTCTCCCGCAGAACGCCAACGGCCAGTCGGTCTTCCTCACCGCCTTCCCGGACAACGTCCAGGCGTTCCTGAACTCCGGGATCACGGTCGGCAGCGTCGCAGCGATCCTGCTGAACCTGCTGCTCAACTACTGGGGCGGCAAGTCCGACGCCGAGCGGGTGACCAAGCCGCAGATCGCCATCACCGAGCTCAACGGCATGAGCCGTGAGCAGTTCGTGGCCACGGTCGCCCCCGCCTACCAGGGCACGCCGGCCGTCGCGGAGGCGGCGGCGGAGCGGCGACCGTTCGCCGACGCGAACGCCCTGCGGGCGACGCTGCAGGACGAGCTGTTCTCACTGTCCCAGGCGGAGCAGGACGCGCTGATGCACAGCTATCCCGCACTGGCCGGCGAGGAGCTTCGGGCCGGTGACCTGGGTGACAACTCGGTCGTCGACCAGGCCAGCGCCGGGCTGACCTTCCTCGGCGAGGAGGAGCAGGAGGCGTTCACGGAGGTCACCCAGGCCTACCGGGACAAGTTCGGCTTCCCTCTGATCATCGCGGTGCGCGAGCTCTCTTCCGAGCAGGTGCTCGAGCAGGCGTGGAACCGGTTGGACAACTCACCGACCCAGGAGCACGCCGCCGCGCTGCTGGAGATCGCGAAGATCGCCAACCACCGACTGGCCGACGTGGTCGCGGACACCACCCCGATGGGTTCCGTCCGCGCGGCCAGCCTGCAACGGGTCTACTGACCGATGTCGGCTCTCGACGGGTTCAACGAGGCCGACACCGACACCCTGCGACCGCGCCTGCTGGCGCTCACCGCGGCCCCCGGTTGGGCCGACCCGCTGCTCGCGGGTCGGCCCTTCGGGAACACCGCGCAGCTGCTGGCGACGTCCGACGCGCTCGTGCTCGGTCTCGACGAGTCGCAGGTCGACGCCGCCTTGTCGGGTCACCCGCGGATCGGCGAGCGAGGGTCCGCGCAGTCGACCCGCGAGCAGGCGGGGATGTCGGCGGCCGACGAGTCGATCCGGTCGGCCATGGCGGAAGGCAATGCTGCCTACGAGGAGCGGTTCGGCCGGATCTACCTGGTCGCGGCCGCCGGGCGCAGCGCGGGGGAGCTGCTCGGGCTGCTCCGGCAGCGCCTGGACAACGACCCCGTGACCGAGCTCGGCGTGGTGCGCGGCGAGCTGGCTCGGATCACCCGACTCAGACTGACCGCACTCCTGGAGGAGCTGTGACCGTCTCGACTCACGTGCTGGACGCCGTCCACGGCACCCCCGCCGAGGGCATGCGGGTGCGGCTGGAGCGTCTCGACGACGCCGGGACCCTGCCGATGGGCGAGGGGACGACGAACTCCGACGGCCGGTGCCCGGACCTCACCGAGCCGCTCGAGCTGGCCGCGGGGACCTACCGGCTGCGCTTCGAGACGGGGGAGTGGTTCGCCAGGACCGGCACGACGGCCTTCTACCCGGTGGTGGAGCTCGTCTTCGACGTCGTGGACGTCTCGGCACACCACCACGTGCCGCTCCTCCTGAGCCCGTTCGCGTTCTCCACCTACCGAGGGAGCTGACCGACCGATGACGACCTCCGTGATCGTGATCGAGGGGGGCGTCGTCGCCACGATGGACGGCGCGCGCTCCGAGCACACGCCCGGGCACCTCGTGGTGCGCGACGGGCTCGTCGACGCGGTGGGACCCGGGCCGGCTCCGCCGATCGAGTCGGACGAACCGGTCGAGCGGGTGGACGCCCGGGGCTGCCTGGTGACGCCCGGACTGGTCAACACCCACCACCACCTCTACCAGTGGGTGACCCGCGGCCTGGCCGTCGACGACGGGCTGTTCGGATGGCTGACCACCCTCTACCCGGTCTGGGGCGGCATCGACGAGGACATCACCGGTGCGGCGGCCGCGGCCGGGCTCGGGTGGCTGGCCCGCACCGGGTGCACGACGACGATGGACCACCACTACGTCTTCCCCACTCGCGGTGGCGACCTGCTCGGCGCGACGATCGAGGCTGCGCAGAGGGTGGGCCTGCGGTTCCTGGCGACCCGTGGCTCGATGGACCTCGGCACGTCGCGTGGCGGCCTGCCGCCCGACGACCTCGTCGAGGACCTGGACACGATCCTCGCCGCCAGCGCTGCGGCCGTGTCGGAGCACCACGACCCCGGGCCGCGGTCCCGGCTGCGGATCGGGCTGGCACCCTGCTCGCCGTTCTCGGTCACCGCCGACCTGCTCGTGGAGTCCGCGAAGCTGGCGCGTGAGGCGGGGGTACGCCTGCACACGCACCTCGCCGAGACCAGTGACGAGGACCGCTACTGCCGGGAGCACTTCGGGTGCTCGCCGGTCGAGTACCTCCAGAAGCTGGGCTGGCTGGGCGACGACGTCTGGTTCGCCCACGGCATCCACTTCGACGACCAGGAGATCGCCGGTCTCGCCGCCACGGGGACGGGCGTCGCGCACTGCCCGTCGTCCAACGCCCGGCTGGGGGCCGGCATCTGCCGGACCCGCGACCTCCGCGACGCGGGTGTACCGGTGGGACTCGGCGTCGACGGCGCCGCCAGCAACGAGTCTGGCTCCCTGGTGGAGGAGCTGCGGCTCGCCCTGCTGCTCGCCCGGGCACGCGGCGGCCCCGAGGCTCTCACCGTGCGTGACGCGCTCGAGACCGCGACCATCGGCGGCGCTCGGCTCCTCGGCTGGGACGACCGCATCGGGTCCCTCGAGGTCGGCAAGGAGGCCGACGTCGCGGTGTGGCGGCTGGACACGCTGCCGCACGCCGACGTGGTCGACCCGGTCGCCGCACTGGTCCTCGGCACCCGGCCCCCGCTGGAGCTCTTGCTCGTCTCCGGGCGATCCGTCGTCGAACGCGACCGGCTGGTCACGGTCGACGAGCAGGCCCTGGCCGACGACGCACTGCGGCACCGGCGCACCTTGCTCGCCCGCGGTTGACGGGCAGCCACGGGTCCCGTAGCCTCTCGCATATCGGAAAACAATTTCCACAATACGGAAGTGATGGCGATGACCGACCACGGCCTGCCTTACCTGGCCAACTGCTCGATGCTGTTCACCGAGCTGCCGCTGCTCCGCCGACCGCAGGCCGCGAGGGACGCCGGCTTCGACGCGATCGAGTTCTGGTGGCCGTGGCCGGACCAGCCGGTCCCGGCTGACGCGGAGGTCAGCGGCTTCGTCGGCGCGGTGCAGGACGCGGGTGTCTCACTGGTCGGCCTGAACTTCTTCGCCGGTGACCTGGCCGGCCCGGACTGTGGCGTGCTGTCGATCCCCGACCGAGCCCAGCAGTTCCGCGACAACATCGATGCCGCCGTCGGGATCGGTGACCAGCTCGGGGTTCGGGCGTTCAACGCGCTGTACGGCAACCGCGTCGAGGGCGCGTCCGCCGAGCAGCAGGACGAGCTCGCCCGCGAGCAGCTGCATCGAGCGGCCGAGGCCGCCGCGACCATCGGGGCGACCGTCCTGGTCGAGCCCGTGAGCGGACCCAAGCCCTATCCGCTGCGGACCGCGGACGACGCGGTCTCGGTGGTGGCTGCGGTCCGGGCCGGTGGGGCGCCGTCCATCGGCTTCCTCTGCGACCTGTTCCACCTCGCCAACAACGGCGACAACGTCCGGGCCGCCATCGAGGCGTACGCCGACCTGGTCGCCCACGTCCAGATCGCCGACTGTCCGGGCCGAGGTGAGCCCGGTACGGGAGAGCTCGACCTCGACGAGCTGCTCGGCGATCTCGCGGCCCGCGGCTACGACGGCTGGGTCGGCCTCGAGTACAAGCCGACGACCGACACCGAGGCCAGCCTCGACTGGCTGCCCAGGGCGCGCCGCGCCGTACCAGCAAGGGAGCAGATCTCATGACCAGCATCGCCTTCATCGGGCTCGGCATCATGGGCCAGCCGATGTCCGTCCACCTGCAGAAGGCCGGCTTCGACGTGTGCGGGGTCAACCTCTCGCCGGAGCGGCTCCAGCCGCTCGTCGACGCGGGCGGCCGCGCCGCCTCCTCGATCGCCGAGGCCGTCAAGGGAGCCGACGTGGTCGCGGTGATGGTGCCCGACTCGCCGGACGTGGAGCAGGTGCTGGCGGGTGAGGGCGGCGTCTTCGACAACGCCGAACCCGGCACGCTGGTCATCGACTTCTCCAGCATCCGCCCCGACGTCACCGCGGCCCTCGCCGAGCAGGCACGGGCCAAGGGGTTCCGGCTGCTCGACGCGCCCGTCTCCGGTGGCGAGAAGGGCGCGGTCGACGCGGTCCTCTCGATCATGGTCGGGGGCGCGGCGGAGGACTTCGCCGAGGCGCGTCCGGTCCTGGACGCGGTCGGCAGGACGATCGTGCACGTCGGCCCCAGTGGCGCCGGCCAGACCGTGAAGGCGGCCAACCAGCTGATCGTCGCGGTCAACATCGAGGTCGTGGCCGAAGCACTGGTGTTCCTCGAGGCCTACGGCGTCGACACCGAGGCGGCCCTCGAGGTGCTGGGGGGCGGCCTGGCCGGCTCCAAGGTGCTGGAGCAGAAGAAGGCCAACATGCTCGGCCGCACCTTCGAGCCCGGCTTCCGGATCGACCTGCACCACAAGGACATGGGCATCGTCACGGCCGCCGCCCGCGAGGCCGGAGTCGTCATCCCCCTGGGCGCGGTCGCGGCCCAGCTGATGGCCTCCGCGCGGGCGAACGGCGACGGAGGCCTGGACCACTCGGCGCTGCTCCGCGGAGTCGAGCGCCTCTCAGGACGTACAGAAGGAGCACGGACATGACACGCATGACAGCGGTGAGAGCCGCCGTGGAGATCCTGAAGCTCGAAGGCGTCACCAACGTCTTCGGGTTGCCCGGGGCCGCGATCAACCCGTTCTACAAGGCGATGCAGACCAGCGGCGGCCTCCACCACACGCTGGCCCGCCACGTGGAGGGCGCCTCGCACATGGCCGAGGGCTACACCCGCGCCAAGGCCGGCAACATCGGCGTCTGCGTGGGCACCAGCGGCCCGGCCGGCACCGACATGATCACCGGGCTCTACTCCGCGAGCGCCGACTCGATCCCGATCCTGTGCATCACCGGGCAGGCGCCGGTCGCGAAGCTGCACAAGGAGGACTTCCAGGCCGTCGACATCGCCAGCATCGCCAAGCCGCTGACCAAGATGTCGGTCACGGTGCTGGAGGCCGCGCAGGTGCCCGGGACCTTTCAGCAGGCGTTCCACCTGATGCGGTCGGGCCGACCCGGACCGGTCCTGATCGACCTGCCGATCGACGTCCAGCTGACCGAGATCGAGTTCGACATCGAGACCTACGCGTCGTTGCCGCCCTACAAGCCTGCCGCCACCCGGGCGCAGGTCGAGAAGGCCGTCGACATGCTGGTGGCCTCGGAGCGCCCCCTGCTCGTGTCGGGCGGTGGCGTCGTGAACGCCGACGCTGCGGACCTCCTCGTCGAGCTCGCCGAGCTGACCGGCGTCCCGGTCGTTCCCACGCTGATGGGCTGGGGCACCATCCCCGACGACCACGAGCTGAACGCCGGCATGGTCGGGCTCCAGACCTCGCACCGCTACGGCAACGCGACGATGCTGGCCGCCGACTTCGTGCTCGGCATCGGCAACCGGTGGGCCAACCGGCACACCGGCGGCGTGGAGACCTACACGCGTGGCCGCACCTTCGTGCACGTCGACATCGAGCCGACCCAGATCGGCCGGGTGTTCGCGCCCGACTTCGGGATCGTCTCCGACGCGAAGGCGGCGCTGGAGCTCTTCGTCGAGGTCGCCCGCGAGCGGAAGGCGGCCGGGACCCTGCCCGACCGGTCCGCGTGGGCCGACGAGTGCCTGGCGCGCAAGCAGTCCATGTGGCGCCGTACCAACTTCGACTCCGTGCCGATCAAGCCGCAGCGGGTCTACCAGGAGATGAACCGGGCGTTCGGCAAGGACGTCCGCTATGTCTCCACGATCGGGCTCTCGCAGATCCAGGCGGCCCAGCTGCTGCACGTCTTCGGGCCACGCCAGTGGATCAACGCCGGTCAGGCCGGGCCGCTGGGCTGGACGGTGCCCGCGGCGCTCGGCGTCGCGACCGCCGACCCCGAGGGGACCGTGGTCGCCCTGTCCGGCGACTACGACTTCCAGTTCATGATCGAGGAGCTCGCCGTCGGTGCGCAGTTCAACATCCCCTACATCCACGTGCTCGTGAACAACGCCTACCTCGGGCTGATCCGGCAGGCGCAGCGAGGGTTCGAGATGGACTACTGCGTCCAGCTCTCCTTCGACAACATCAACGCACCCGAGCTCAACGGGTACGGCGTGGACCACGTCAAGGTGGCCGAGGGGCTGGGCTGCAAGGCGATCCGGGTCTTCGACCCGGAGGAGATCCTCCCCGCACTGGAGCAGGCGAAGAAGATGCTGGTCGAGCACCGGGTGCCGATCATCGTCGAGGTCATCCTCGAGCGGGTCACCAACGTGTCCATGGGCCTGGAGATCGACAACATCACCGAGTTCGAGGAGCTGGCGGAGTCGGGCGAGGACGCGCCCACCGCGCTCTACGCCAACCTCGACTGATCGCCCGCACCGATGTCCCGCGTGGTCCTCGCCCCTGACAAGTTCAAGGGCACGCTCACGGCCGCCGAGGTCGCGGCGCACCTGAGCGCCGGGATCCGGTCGGTGCTGCCGGACGCGGAGATCGTGGTGGTCCCGGTGTCCGACGGCGGCGACGGCCTGCTCGACGCCGCGGTCGACGCGGGTTACACGCGCGTCGAGGCTCGGGCCTCGGGTCCGACCGGGGTGGTCGGCGACACCTGGTACGCCCGCAGGGGCGACTCCGCCGCCGTCGAGATGGCCGAGATCTGCGGGCTGGCCCGGCTGCCGGACGGCGTGCAGGCACCGGGGTCAGCGACCTCCCGCGGCGTGGGCGAGGTGATCGCGGCCGCGCTCGACGCGGGCTGCCGGGAGATCCTGCTGGGCGTCGGCGGCAGTGCCTCGACCGACGGCGGGTCCGGGCTGGTCATGGCCCTCGGCGCGCGGGTGCTCGGTGCCGGGGGAGAGGCCGTCGGCGACGGTGGACTGGCGCTCACCGAAGCAGCGGCGCTCGACCTCGCGGGACTGCACCCGGACCTCCCTGACGCCGAGATCACGGTGGCCTGCGACGTCGACAACCCGCTGACCGGCGCGGCCGGCGCGGCCGCCGTCTACGGGCCGCAGAAGGGCGCCGGGCCCGAGCTGGTCGAGGAGCTCGACGCGGCCCTGTCCCACTGGGCCGACGTCGTCGCTGCCACGACCGGCAGCGACGAGCGCGACCTGCCCGGGGCCGGAGCGGCCGGCGGCCTGGCGTACGGCGCGGTCGCCCTGCTCGGGGCCACGCTGCGGAGCGGCGCCGAGGTCGTCCAGGAGCTGACCGGGCTCGAGGAGTCGCTCGCCGGTGCCGACCTGGTGGTCACCGGCGAAGGGTCGCTGGACGAGCAGACCCTGAGGGGCAAGGCGCCCTCTGGAGTGGCGGCGGCCGCCCGGCGCGCGGGTGTGCCGGTGGTCGCGGTCGCGGGGCAGTGCCTGCTGGACGACCGGACGCTGGCCGAGGCGGGGATCCGCTCCGCGCACGCCCTGGTGGATGAAGCGTCGTACTCCGGCGAGGCCTTCGAGCGGCCCGGTCCCCTCCTCGAGCTCATCGGCGCGCGGATCGCCCGCGACGAGCTGTCGTGACCGACTTCGACCTGGTCGTCCGGTCCCGCCGCGCGGTGGTCGGCGGGGCTGAGGTGCCCTGCTCGGTCGGCGTCCGGTCCGGGCGGATCGCGGCCGTGGCCGGCTACGACTCGCGCCTCGTCGCAGCGGAGACCGTCGACCTCCTCGACGACGAGGTGCTCCTGCCCGGGCTCGTGGACACGCACGTGCACGTCAACGAGCCGGGCCGGACGGAGTGGGAAGGATTCGCCACGGCGACGCGGGCCGCGGCGGCGGGTGGTGTGACCACGATCGTCGACATGCCGCTCAACAGCGTGCCGCCCACCACCACCGTCGCTAACCTGCACGCCAAGCAGGAGGTCGCCCGCGACCAGATCGCCGTCGATGTGGGCTTCTGGGGCGGTGCCGTGCCCGGCAACCTGGCGGACCTCGCCGCGCTGCACGAAGCGGGCGTCTTCGGCTTCAAGTGCTTCCTCATCGACGCCGGCGTGCCGGAGTTCGGCCACCTCGACGACCGGCAGTTCGCGGCCGCGATGGACGAGGTGGCCAGGCTGGGCGCACTGATGCTCGTCCATGCCGAGGACCCCGGGCTGGTCGACGAGGATCGCGCGGCCGGCCGCGGGTACGCCGGGTTCCTCGCCTCGCGGCCGTCGCGGTCGGAGGAGTCCGCCGTGGGGTGCGTGGCCGACCAGGCCCTGCGCACCGGTGCGCGGACGCACGTGCTGCACCTCAGCAGCGCCGACTCGCTGCCGGTGGTCCGGCACGCGCGGGCCGCGGGCGCGGACCTGTCGGTCGAGACGTGTCCGCACTACCTGGTCTTCGACGCCGAGGAGATCGCGGACGGGGCGACCGAGTTCAAGTGCTGCCCGCCCATCCGGGACGCCGGCAACCAGGACGAGCTCTGGACGGCGCTGGCGGCCGGCGACATCGACCTCGTCGTCTCCGACCACTCGCCGAGCACACCGGAGCTCAAGCGCGCCGGCGACGGCGACTTCGGGGCCGCCTGGGGCGGCATCGCCTCCATCCAGGTCTCGCTCCCGGCCGTCTGGACCGCCGCCCGGACCCGCGGGTGCGACCTCACCGACGTCGTCCGCTGGATGGCCACCGGTCCCGCGGACCGCGTGGGCCTCGCGCACAAGGGACGGATCGAGATGGGCGCCGACGCCGACCTGGCGGTCTTCGCGCCGGAGGTGGAGTTCGTCGTCGACCCCGCGACCCTCGCCCACCGGCACCCGGTCTCCGCCTACGCCGGCCGCCGGCTCTCGGGCGTCGTACGCCGCACCTGGCTGCGCGGACAGGCCGTCACCCCGGACCGCGCACCGCGCGGCCGATTCCTGCTGAGAGGACGACGATGACCAGCTACTACGCGCCCACGGGCGGCCTGCCACCCCAGACCCGGCTCACCACGGACCGGTCCAGGTTCACCGAGGCGTACGTCGTGATCCCACGCGGCTCGCTGACCGACATCGTGGCCAGCCGGCTGCCGTTCTGGGACGAGACCCGGCTGTGGGTGCTCGCCCGGCCGCTGAGCGGGTTCGCGGAGACCTTCAGCCAGTACCTCGTCGAGGTCTCCGAGGGCGGAGGCAGCGACCAACCCGAGACCGACCCCGACGCGGAGTCGGTGCTCTTCGTGCTGGAGGGCTCGCTGCGGCTGACCGTCGGCTCGGACGAGCACGTCCTGGAGCCGGGTGGCTACGCCTACCTGCCTCCCGGGGAGGTCTGGAGAGCGGCCCAGACCTTGACCGGACCCGTTCGTTTCCACTGGCTGCGCAAGGCCTACGAGCGGGTGGAGGGCGTCGACCTGCCGGACGCGTTCGTGACCAACGAGCGCGACGTGGAGCCGCTGGAGATGCCCGGCACGGACGGCGCCTGGACCACGACCCGCTTCGTCGACCAGGCCGACCTGCGGCACGACATGCACGTCAACATCGTCAACTTCCTCCCGGGCGGGACGATCCCGTTCCCGGAGACGCACGTGATGGAGCACGGCATCTACATCCTCGAGGGCAAGGCGATGTACCTGCTCAACGAGGACTGGGTCGAGGTCCAGGAGGGCGACTTCCTGTGGCTGCGGGCGTTCTGCCCGCAGGCCTGCTACGCCGGCGGCCCGGGTCCGTTCCGCTACCTGCTCTACAAGGACGTGAACCGGCACATGCGGCTGCGCGGCGTGCTCGGCTGAGTCCACTCTCTCCCGTAATGTGGAAAAAGTTTTCCGAAATCTCTTCACATAGGCCTCCGCGATCCCTACGATCGAGCGCACGACGACCCTGTGACGGCGGTCACGGGAGGGAAGGTGGTGGCACCCGTGAGCACACCCCAGGCGACGGTCAACCGGCAGCCGGCGACGCTCGGCGGAATCCCTCCGCACACCTCCGCGCTCGACTGGCTGCGGGGGCAGGGCCTGACCGGGGCCAAGGAGGGCTGCGCGGAGGGCGAGTGCGGCGCCTGCGCCATCCTGGTGGCACGGGAGTCCTCGTCAGGTGACGAAGGCACCGAGTGGGTGTCGGTCAACGCCTGCCTGATCCCGGCCGGGCTTCTCGAGGGCCAGGAGGTGCTCACGGCCGAGGGCCTGGCCCCGACGTCAGGCACAGCGCCGACGAAGCTGCACCCCGTGCAGCAGGAGATGGCCGTCCGCGGCGGATCCCAGTGCGGCTACTGCACGCCGGGCTTCGTGTGCAGCATGGCCGCGGAGTACTACCGGAGCGATCGGACCGCCGCTCACGGCCACGGTCCCGACGACGAGCACGGCCCCAACGGCTTCGACCTGCACGCGCTGAGCGGCAACCTGTGCCGGTGCACGGGCTACCGGCCGATCAAGGACGCCGCCTACGCCCTCGGTGCGCCGCCGGCGGACGACGAGCTGGCGGCTCGGTGCAGCCAGGCCCCGCCCGCGGCAGGTCCGGTCCGCCTGGCAGCGGAAGGCGCCGAGCTGATCCGGCCGGGCGACCTGCCGGAGGCGCTCGAGGTGCTCGCCAAGCGGCCCGACGCCGTGCTGGTCGCCGGCTCGACGGACTGGGGCGTCGAAGTCAACCTGCGCGGCGTGCGCGCCGGCCTGGTGGTCGCGATCGACCGGCTCCCCGAGCTGCGCCGCATGACGGTGGACGCTGAGGAGATCAGGCTGGGTGCGGCGCTCACCCTGACCGAGATCGAGCGTCGGCTGGACGGCGAGGTGCCGCTGCTGGCGGAGCTGTTCCCGCAGTTCGCCTCGCGACTGATCCGCAACGGGGCGACCCTGGGCGGCAACCTCGGGACCGCCTCGCCGATCGGTGACGCCCCGCCCGCCCTGCTGGCACTGGAGGCGCGTCTGGTGCTGGCCTCGGTGCGCGGGGAGCGCATCGTGCCGCTCGCGGAGTACTTCACCGGCTACCGGCGGAGCGTCCGCGCAGCCGACGAGCTGATCAAGGAGATCGTGCTGTCCCGACCGCTCGCGGGGCTGACCGGCTTCCACAAGATCGCCAAGCGTCGCTTCGACGACATCTCCAGCGTGGCGGTCGCGTTCGCGCTGGACGTCGAGGACGGGGTCGTGTCACGCGCCGCGATCGGGCTCGGCGGAGTCGCGGCCACGCCGATCCGCGCCCGGGACACGGAGACGGCTCTGGTCGGCCGGCCCTGGACCGAGGCGACCGTCCGGAGCGCGGCCGAGGTGCTGACCGCCGAGGGCACCCCGATCGACGACCACCGCGCCAGCTCGAGCTACCGCGCGGCGATGCTCGGGCAGTCGCTGCTCAAGCTGCACGCGCAGAACCCGGAAGGAGCCGTGGCATGAGCCACCTCTCCCAGCTCCCAGAGTCCGACCCGGCCACGATGGTGGTCGGCAGCGCGATCCCGCACGAGGCTGCGGCCCTGCACGTCACCGGCCACGCGCTCTACACCGACGACCTGGTCGCCCGGACCAAGGACTGCCTGCACGCCTGGCCCGTCCAGGCCACGGTGGCCAAGGCTCGGATCGAGAGCCTCGACGTGGCTCCGGCGTACGACGTGCCGGGAGTCGTGCGGGTGCTCACCGCCGCCGACGTGCCCGGCGTGAACGACGCCGGGGTCAAGCACGACGAGCCGCTGTTCCCGGACGAGGTCCGATTCCACGGTCATGCCGTCTGCTGGGTGCTGGGCGAGACGCTGGAGGCGGCCCGGCTCGGCGCTGCCGCGGTGGTGCTCGACCTGGAGCCGGAGCCTTCACTGGTGAACGTCAAGGAGGCGATCGCGGCGCACGCCTTCCAGGGTGCGCAGCCGACGGTCCAGCGTGGCGACGTGGCCGTGGGGATCGAGGCGGCCACGCACGTGTTCAGCGGGGAGTTCGAGTTCGCCGGGCAGGAGCACTTCTACCTCGAGACGCACTGCGCCCTCGCGCTGGTCGACGAGGGCGGCCAGGTCTTCGTGCAGAGCAGCACGCAGCATCCCTCGGAGACGCAGGAGATCGTGGCCCACGTGCTGGGCCTGCACAGCCACGAGGTCACGGTGCAGTGCCTGCGCATGGGCGGCGGGTTCGGCGGCAAGGAGATGCAGCCGCACGGCTTCGCCGCGATCGCCGCGCTCGGCAGCATCCTGACCGGCCGCCCGGTCCGGCTCCGGCTGAACCGCACCCAGGACCTCACCATGAGCGGCAAGCGCCACGGCTTCCACGCGGAGTGGCGGGTCGGCTTCGACGACGACGGCCGGATCCAGGCGCTCGAGGCGACCCTGACCGCGGACGGCGGGTGGAGCCTGGACCTGTCCGAGCCGGTGCTGGCCCGGGCCCTGTGCCACATCGACAACGCCTACTGGGTGCCCCACATCAAGGTCAGCGGTCGGATCGCGAAGACCAACAAGACCTCTCAGACGGCGTTCCGCGGCTTCGGCGGGCCGCAGGGCATGCTGGTGATCGAGGACATCCTCGGACGCTGCGCGCCCCTGCTCGGGATCGACCCGGTCGAGCTGCGCCGGCGCAACTTCTACCGCTCGCCCGGCGGCGTCCCGCAGACCACGCCCTACGGCCAGCCGGTGCGCCACACCGAACGGCTCACCGCAGTCTGGGACCAGCTCGTGGAGTCTGCCGAGCTCGTCGCGCGCCGCGAGGCGATCGCGCGGTTCAACGCCGAGCACGAGCACGCGCGGCGGGCCCTGGCGATCACGCCGGTGAAGTTCGGGATCTCGTTCAACCTGACCGCGTTCAACCAGGCGGGTGCGCTGGTGCACGTCTACAAGGACGGCTCGGTGCTGATCAACCACGGCGGCACCGAGATGGGCCAGGGCCTGCACACCAAGATGCTCCAGGTCGCCGCCACCACCCTCGGCTTACCCCTCTCCACGGTGCGGCTGGCCCCGACCCGCACCGACAAGGTGCCCAACACCTCCGCGACCGCGGCGTCCTCCGGCGCCGACCTCAACGGAGGTGCCGTCAAGAACGCGTGCGAGCAGATCCGGGGCCGCCTCGAGCAGGTCGCGGCCGGTGGGCTCGGAATCCCACCCGAGGACGTCCGCATCAGCGATGGGCGGGTGACCGGGCTGGGCAGGACCGACGTGTCGCTCACGTGGGAAGAGGTCGTGCGCACGGCGTACTTCCAGCGCGTGCAGCTGTCCGCCGCGGGCTACTACCGGACCGAGGGTCTCCACTGGGACTCCACCGTCATGCAGGGCTCACCGTTCAAGTACTTCGCGTACGGCGCGGCGGCCACCGAGGTCGAGGTCGACGGCTTCACGGGCGCCTACACGACCCGGCGGGTCGACATCGTCCACGACGTGGGCGACAGCCTCTCGCCGCTGATCGACGTCGGGCAGATCGAGGGCGGCTACGTCCAGGGCGCCGGGTGGCTGACCCTGGAGGACCTGCGCTGGGACGAGAGCGACGGCCCGCACCGGGGGCGGCTGGCCACCCAGTCGGCCAGCACCTACAAGCTGCCCAGCTTCTCCGAGATGCCCCCGGACTTCCGGGTCACGCTCCTCGAGCGGGCGCACGAGGACGGCGCCGTCTACGGCTCCAAGGCCGTGGGTGAGCCGCCGCTGATGCTGGCCTTCTCGGTGCGCGAGGCGCTCCGCGAGGCCGCGGCCGCCTTCGGCCCGGTCGGCACCAGCGTGGACCTCGCCTCCCCGGCCACGCCGGAGGCCGTGTGGTGGGCGCTCACCGAGGCGCGCCGCGGTCACGACGAGGGCCACCTGGTCGAGGGCAAGCCCGGGCATGCCCCGGCCGGCTCCGACCCGGACGCACCGGTCCGGCGGCCCGAGTCGGAGGCCGAGCGCACCGCCGTCCCCCACCTGACCGAGGCATAGGGGACACGGATGGAGTGGCTGAAGGCCGTCGAAAGGCTGCGCGCCCGGCGCGAGGCAGGCGTGCTGGTCACGGTCGCCGCGGTCCGGGGTCACGCGCCCCGGGACGCCGGCGCCAAGATGGTCGTCGCCGCGGGCGAGACCTGGGGATCGGTCGGCGGCGGCAACCTCGAGGCGGTGGCCGTCCAACGAGCCCGCGAGCTGCTGGCCGACCCGTCGACCGGTCCCGAGCTGTTCACCTCCGATCTCACCGACAAAGCGCCCCTGGAGCACGGCGTGCAGTGCTGCGGCGGTGAGGTGACCGTGCTGCTCGAGCCACTGGCGGTGCGGCCCGCGGTGGCCGTCTTCGGGATGGGCCACGTCGGGATCGAGCTGGCCCGGATCCTGGCTCGGCACGACCTCGACCTGCACGTGGTCGACTCGCGTCCCGAGCAGCTCACCGACCAGGCGCTCCGGGTGCTGGACGACGCCGTGGCCCGGGTCCACCGCCACCACGTCCCGATGCTCCCCGAGCTGGTCCTCGGCGAGCTCCCCCGGGAGCGCACGTGCTGGTGATGACGCACGACCACGCCGAGGACGCCGCCCTGATCGACGCTGCCCTGCGCATCCCGCACCTCGCCTCGATCGGGCTGATCGGCTCGAGCGCGAAGTGGAGCCGGTTCCGCAAGAGCCTGGCGGCCGACGGACACGACGAGGAGGCGATCGCCCGGGTCACCACGCCCATCGGACTGCCGGGGCTCGCGGGCAAGGAGCCCGCCGTGATCGCGGTCAGTGTCGCCGCCGCCCTGCTGGGGGCCTTCGCCGGAGACCCGGCCACTTTCTCGGAGGTGCGTCGATGACGATCTTCACAGGCACGTTCCTGGACACCCCGCAGGACCCGTTCGCCGGCGGCTCGTCTCACCGCCGCGGGCACGACCACGGCGCTGGTCTTCGGCGCGCACTTCGCCGACGCCGTGCACGCGTTGTTCCGCCAGGCGGCAGAGATCGGGCTGCGGATCACCAGCGGCCTGGTCGTCAGCGACCGGGTCCTGAGGCCGGACCTCCTGTCGACGCCAGATCGCGGCGGTGCGGGACCTCTTCGACGACTGTGACGACTACCTGTCGACCTACCACCAGCACGGCCTGGTCGACGGGCGCAGCGTGTTCGCCCACAACGTGCACCCCACTGCTGCCGAGCTCGGCGTCCTGGCCGAGCAGCAGGCGACCGTGGCGCACTGCCCGACCAGCAACGCGGCTCTCGGCAGCGGTCTGTTCCCGCTGCGTGAACACGTCCGGGCAGGCGTCCCGGTCTCCCTCGGCTCCGATGTGGGCGCAGGGACCGGCTTCTCGCTGTTCAAGGAGGGGCTCCAGGCCTACTTCATGCAGCAGCTGCTCGGCGAGCGCGGCGTGGCCCTGACGCCCGCCCACCTCCTACACCTCGCGACGTCAGCCGGCGCGGCGGCGCTGGGACTCGCGGACGAGGTGGGGGACCTCTCCGTGGGCAAGCAGTTCGACGCCGTGTGGCTGCGCCCGGAGACCGGCGGCGCACTCGACATCGGGCTCCGGCACGCCGAGGACGCGTCCGAGGCGTTGGGCAAGGCGTTCGCCCTGGCCGGACCCGGCGACATTGCGCGGGTGTTCGTGGCCGGCGAGGCGCTCAAGGCCGAAATGCCCGGAACCGCCGCGGTCGCCCCGTAGACTTCCGACATACGGAAGCAACGTCTCACGAGCCCACCAGGAGAGCGATGACCGCGGAAGTCACGGAGCCGGGCGTCAACCGGAGCTCCGGCGGAGTGCAGTCCCTCGACCGCGCCTTCGCGATCCTCGAGACGATGGCCGACGCGGGAGGCATCATCGGTCTCTCGCAGCTGGCCGAGAAGGCCGATCTCCCGCTCGCGACCATCCATCGGCTGGTGCGCACCCTCGTCGACCTCGGCTACGTGCGGCAGGAGGCGTCCCGCCAGTACTCCCTGGGGCCGCGGCTGATGCGCTTGTCGGACAACGCGTCCAAGCGGGTGGGGGCGTGGACGCGTCCGGCGATGACCGCCGCGGTGGCCAAGCTGGGGGAGTCGGTCAACCTGGCGACCCTCGACGGCGACGAGATCGTCTACGTCGCGCAGGTCCAGCCGTCGGAGAACTTCATGCGCATGTTCACCGAGGTCGGGCGGCGCACCCGGCCGCACGCGACCGCGGTGGGCAAGGCGATCCTCGCGGCCTTCCCCGACGACGAGGTCGTCTCGCTCCTCGCCCGCACCGGGATGCCGCGCTACACGCCGACCACGCTCGGCACCCCCGACGAGTTCCTGGCCGCGATCGCTCAGGTCCGCACCGCCGGCTACGCCCTCGACGAGGGGGAGCAGGAGGTCGGCGTGCGCTGCGTCGCCGTGGCGGTGCCCGACGCTCCGCAGCCGATGGCCATCTCGATGTCGGGACCCACCTCACGGATGACGGACGACGTCGTCGAGACGGGGGCGAAGGTGCTGTCCGAGGCCGCGAAGGAGATCGGCTCGGTGCTCACCCACTCGTCCTCCTAGGCTGCTCAGCGTGAACCTGGTGCTCGGGACGATGTACTTCGGCACGCGTGCCGACGAGGCGGCGTCGTTCGCGATGCTGGACCGCTACGTCGCCGCCGGCGGCCGGACGCTGGACACGGCTAACTGCTACTCGTTCTGGACCTCACCGACCGGCCACGGCGGCCAGAGCGAGTCGGTGATCGGGCGGTGGCTGGCGGCCAACTCCGGGCTGCGCGACGAGCTCGTGCTCGCCAGCAAGGTCGGTCAGGAGCCGGTGGACGGCGGGGGAGTGGAGGGGCTCTCCGCGCCCGTCATCGCGCGGGAGGCGGCGCGCTCGGCGGAGCGCCTGGGCGTCGAGGTGATCGACCTCTACTGGGCGCACGGCGAGGACCGCTCCGTCCCGCTCGAGGAGACCGTGGCCGCGTTCGGCGCGTTGGTCGGATCGGGCGCCGTACGCCGGCTCGGTGTCTCCAACCACCCCGTCTGGCGGGTCGAGCAGGCACGCCTCCTCGCCGAGGCACAAGGCGTCGAGCCCTACTCCGCGCTCCAGCTGACGACGTCGTACGTCGAGCCGCGGCCGGGGGCGCCCGTCGAGGGCAAGGACCATCGCTTCGGGTTCGTCACCGACGAGACCGTGGACTACCTCGCCGAGCACCCGGCCCTCGAGCTCTGGGTCTACAGCCCGCTGGTGCAGGGCAGCTACGACAGGGCCGACCGGCCGTTCCCCACGGCGTACGACCACCCCGGCACGATCGCGCGGCTCGCCGCACTGGCCTCGGTCGCGTCCTCGCGTGGGATCGCGCCGTCGCAGGTCGTGCTGGCGTGGCTGCTCGCCCGCGGCTGGAAGCCGATCGTCGGGGTCAGCACCCTGGAGCAGCTCGGCTCGGCCCTGGCCGCGGACGGCCTCGAGCTGTCCCCGGAGGAGCTGGAGTCGCTGGACGGGCCACGGTAAGGGCCACGTCCTCTGCTGACGGCAGAACCGCCCTGAGCGGATTCGCTGGAACGGCGCGCGCCCTCGAGGCGCAGGCTCGAGGACATGAGCCAGACCATGAACGCAGGACCGAACCTCGCCGGCCTCTCCGCGGCCGACCGGTTGCTGCACCAGCGCATCATCGTCCTCGGCCAGGAGGTCGACGACCCGATCGCGAACAAGCTCTGCGCGGAGCTGCTCCTGCTCTCCGCGGAAGACCCTCGGCGCGACATCGCGCTCTACATCAACTCGCCCGGCGGCTCGGTCTCGGCCGGCCTGGCCATCTACGACACCATGCGGCTGATCCCGAACGACGTCGCGACCCTCTCGATGGGGCTGGCCGCGAGCATGGGCCAGTTCCTGCTGTCGGCCGGCACGCCGGGCAAGCGGTTCGCGCTGCCGCACAGCCGGATCCTGATGCACCAGGGGTCGGCCGGCATCGGCGGCACCGCGATCGACATCGAGATCCAGGCCGAGAACCTCGAGCACACCAAGGGCGTGATGCTCGGCCTCATCGCCGAGCACACCGGCCAGCCGCTGGAGAAGATCGAGCAGGACTCGCGCCGGGACCGGTGGTTCACCGCCGAGGAGGCCCGCGAGTACGGGTTCGTCGACCGGGTGCTCACCGACGTCGACTCGGTGACACCGCACCGCTCGTCGAGCGCATCGTTCGGCGTGGCCCCGATGAAGGACAGGAGCGCGTCATGAGCAGCTACACGATCCCCAGCGTGATCGAGAAGACCGTGCGCGGCGGCGAACGTGCCGTCGACATCTACAGCCGGCTGCTCACCGACCGCATCGTCTACATCGGCACCGAGATCGACGACGGTGTCGCCAACGTCGTCATCGCCCAGCTCATCCACCTCGAGTCCGACCGGCCGGAGGTGCCCATCGACCTCTACCTCAACTCTCCGGGCGGTTCGGTCACCGCGATGCTGGCGATCTACGACACGATGCAGTTCATCAGCTCGCCGGTCGGTACCACGGCGATCGGCCAGGCGGGCTCGTCGGCCGCCGTACTGCTGGCCGCCGGCGATCCGGGCCGCCGGACCGTGCTGCCGCACTCGCGCATGGTGCTGCACCAGCCTTCGGGCGGTGGGCAGGGCACCCTGCCCGACCTGGAGCTGCAGGCCAAGGAGATCGTCCGGCTGCGCGCGCAGATGGAGGAGATCCTGGCTCGGCACACCGGGCGCTCCGTGGAGCAGATCCGGGAGGACACGGACCGCGACCTGGTGCTGTCCGCGCAGGAGGCCGTGGACTACGGACTGGCGGACGCGATCCTCGACAGCCGGAAACTCGCGCTGGCAAGCCCTTGATCTCAAGTTAACTTCAAGTTTCATGATGGGGGCATGAGTTCTCCCGTTGCCGTCATCACCGGTGCCTCCCAGGGGCTCGGCCGCGCTCTCGCCCACGAGCTGGCGAGTCGTGGCTGGTCCCTCGTCCTGGACGCCCGGCACGAAGCCGCCCTGAGCGCGGCCGTCCGCGAGCTGCCCGGCGGGCCGCACCCCGCCATCGCGGGCGACGTCGCCGATCCGGCGCACCGCCGCGACCTCGTGGACGTGGCCGCCGAGCTCGGCGGCGCCAGCGCCCTGGTCAACAACGCCAGCACGCTGGGCAAAAGCCCGTTGCCGAGCTTCGCCGAGCTCGACGCCGCGACGTACGTCGACATCCTCCAGGTCAACCTGGTCGCACCGATGGCGCTGACCGCGGCCCTGCTGCCCCAGCTCCGCCACCACGGCGGCGCGGTCGTCAACCTGTCGTCGGACGCGTCGGTCGAGGCCTACGAGACGTGGGGCGGCTACGGGTCGTCCAAGGCCGGGCTCGACCACGCGACCCGGGTGCTCGCGGCCGAAGAGCCCGCGCTGCGCGTGTACGCCGTCGACCCGGGCGACATGCGCACCCGGATGCACCAGGACGCGTTCCCGGGCGAGGACATCTCCGACCGCCCGGAGCCGGCGACCGCGGTACCGGCCCTGCTCCGGCTCCTCGAGGGCTCGCTGCCCAGCGGCCGCTACCGCGCGTCGGAGCTGCTCGCCGCCAGCACCGAGCTGGCGTCGGCATGAGCGCCGCCGCGACGGAGGCGCGGTTCGTGCTGCCACCCGGCAGCGAGGCGACCTCACCTCCGGAGGCACGTGGTCTCGCCCGGGACGAGGTGCGGTTGGCCGTGGTCACCCAGGAGCGGACCCACCACCGGCAGGCGCGCGAGCTCCCGCTCTGGTTGGAGCCCGGCGACCTGCTCGTGGTGAACACCAGCGCGACCCTGCCGTCCGCGCTCGAGGTGCGGCGGCACGGCTGCACGTGGGGGCTGCACGTCTCCGCCGAGCTGGACGACGGCGCCTGGGTGGTCGAGCTCCGCCGGCCCGGCAATGCCGGACCGGGCGTGCCCGAGCCGGGGGAGGTGCTGCGGCTGCCGGGCGGCGTACGCCTGCGCATCGCGGCGCCGCATCCCGAGGGCCAGACGAGGCTGTGGCGGGCGACCACCCTCCCGGTCGCCGACCGGGTGGCCTACCTGCGCCGCCACGGGACGCCGATCCGCTACCCCTACCTGCACGGCGCGTGGCCGATCGACGACCTCCAGAACGTCTACGCCGCCGTCCCCGGCAGCGCGGAGATGCCGAGCGCCGGTCGGCCGCTGTCGCGCGCGGTGCTCGTGGACCTGATGTCCGCCGGCGTCGTCGTGGCGCCCCTGGTGCTGCACACCGGCGTCGCGAGCCAGGAGTCGCACGAGCCGCCGCAGCCGGAGTGGCTCTCCGTCCCGGAGTCGACGGCCCGTCTCGTGAACCTGACTCGCGCGGCCGGCGGACGGGTCGTGGCGGTGGGCACCACCGTGGTCCGGGCCCTCGAGACCGCCTCGTCCGCCGACGGCGCGGTGTCGGCGTACGACGGCTGGACCTCGCTGGTGCTCTCGTCGGCGCGGCCGGCCCGCGTGGTCAGCGGGTTGATCACCGGTCTGCACGAGCCCGAGGCCAGCCACCTCGACCTCCTCGAGGCGGTGGCGGGCGGCGCGCTGGTCGACCGGGCGTACTCCGACATCACCGTGCCGGACGCTCCCCGTTACCTGTGGCACGAGTTCGGTGACTCGATGCTGCTGCTGCCGTGAGATGCGCGACGAAAGCGGACGACGGTCCGGTTAGATGGTCGGGGTGACCGATCTCGTCGACGCGTCGATCGCGGAGCTCCGCGCCATCCACGACCGGCTCGCCAGCCTGGTGGCCGAGCTGTCAGCTGACCAGCTGACCGCCCAGAGCGGTGCCGAGGACTGGGCCGTGGCGGACGTGCTGTCGTACCTCGGCAGCGGCTCGGAGATCGGCCGGTACCCGCTCGCGGCGGCGGCCGGAGCCGACGAGGAGCCGCCCGAGAACCAGGAGGTCTGGGACCGCTGGAACGCCCTGGCGCCGCCGACCAGGCCGCCGGTTTCGTCGAGAGCGAGCAGCGCCTGGTCGAGGCGTTCGAGGCGCTGAGTGCGGAGCAGCGGTCGTCCATCGAGATCGACCTCGGCTTCATGCCGCAGCCGCTCCCGCTCGCCACCGTGCTCGGGATGCGGCTCAACGAGGTCGCGCTGCACGGCTGGGACGTCGGGGTGGGTCTCGACCCGGACGCCACCCTGAGTGACGAGTCGGCCGAGCTGCTCGCCCGGCACTTCACCGAGACGATGACGTTCTTGCTCGGCTTCGCGGGCCGGCCCGAGAAGGCATCGGGTGCCCGGGTCGCGCTGGGCGGCTACTCGATCGTGGTCGACGGCAAGGGCGTGCGGCTGGAGGTGGGCACGGACGGTGCCACGGCGACGTTCGAGGGTCCGCTGGAAGCCGGCATCCGGCTCCTGGCCGGACGGCTGAAGCCGGAGCACACTCCCGACGGCGTCTCGGTCGTGGGCGACGTGACGCTGGACGACCTGCGAGAGGTGTTCCCGGGCTACTAGGCCGCCAGGCAGACCGGGCCGCGAACCTGGCTGAGCCGGCGGGCGACCCGGATGGTCAGGTCGACCAGCCGCAGCCCGAGCGCGCCGGCGACCGCCTGCAGCACCTCCGAGCTCGGCTCCTTGCGGCCCCGCTCGATCTCGGAGAGGTACTGCGTGGACACGCCGGCCTGCTCCGCGACGTCGGCGAGCGTCCGGCCGACGTCCTGGCGCTCGTCCCGGAGCTCCTGGCCGACCGCCTCGCGCCAGAGCGGCTCACGCTCGGCAGGCGTGTCGGTCTCCGGCGTCGGGAACGGGATCAGCTCGCCCATGTCAGGAGGCTACGCCCGCACGGCGTACCGATCGGCGCGTCGGACGGGGCGTTCGCGGAGGGCGAACGTCAGGTCCGCAGCCACTCACCCAGCTCGGCGTCGGTGAGCAGCTGCCGCGCATCGGCCTCGCGCTCGTCGGGGACCAACACCCGCATCTGCAGCCAGTTCATCGACCCCTCGAGGCCGCTGGTGTGCCGGTCGGCGACGTGGCAGGGGATCTCTGCCTCCTGGAGCAGCCCCTCGACCGCCGAGATGAGGACGGGGTCGTTGGTGCGGATCAGCTCTGCCATGACTCCCCCAACGGACGACGGTTGCCTAGGGTGCCCAGTATGCGAGGACGTCGCAGAGGTTCGCCGGACCAGGACCGCTGGGAGCGCAGCGACTGGTGGGGCGTGGTGGTCGACAGTCCCGATCCGAAGGCGCTGGCGCGGTTCTACTCCGAGCTGCTCGGCTGGGAGCTCTACAAGCCCGACGAGATGGACGAGACCGAGGCCGCGATCGACCCCGGCGAGGGCGTCGTCGGCATCACCTTCCACCTGAAGGAGGACTACGTCCGGCCGGTCTGGCCGAACACGCCGGGGGAGCAGCAGATGATGATGCACCTCGACTTCGAGGTCGACGACCTGGCGGAGGCGACGGCGTACGCGGTCGAGCACGGCGCCGTACTGGCGGAGTTCCAGCCGCAGGACGACGTCCGCGTCTTCTACGACCCGGACGGCCATCCGTTCTGCCTCTACGCCCACGGGAGCTGAGGGTGCAGACCCGAACATGGCTGGGATGGTCCTCGAGGAAGCTGGCGCCCAGGCTCGAGCGGCCGGCCACCTGGCCGGCCGAGCTGGAGTGGCGGGCGACGGGGCAGGCACTGGCGGCAGAACCTGCGGGCTGGCTCGCCCAGGGGGTCGCCTACTCGCGGCACCGGTCGAAGGAGTCGTACAGCGGATATGCGTGGGTGATGCCGCTGTACATCCCCTTCGACTCCCTGGTCCTGTCGTGGTCGCTCCAGCTCTCACAGCCCGTGGGCGGTCGGAACTTCACCACCCCGGGGGGCGTGGGCGACGTAGTGGCTGCCAGCGAACTCGCCGATGCGTTCAACCGAGTCGGTCGGGCGCACCTGGAGCGGGTCGGAACGCTCGAAGGGTTCGTCGAGCGCACAGCGAGGCACCAGCGGGAGGTGCTCGACGAAACCCGGGCGTTCTGGCATGCCGAGGAGGTCGGTTACACGCTGCTCCTGCTCGGGCGGTACGTCGAGGCTGCGAAGCAGCTGGATCGCCAGCGCGTCCACGAGGCCGATGAGGACCGGGAGTGGGTGACGGCCTCACGGGACCGCTGCGGCCTCGTCCTCGATCTGCTGCTGCAGGACCCGGCCCAGGCGATGGACCAACTGGCCCAGTGGGCAGCCCAGACCGCGGACGCGCTGGATCTGGCGTGGGAGCGCCCTCGCTAGTTGGTCGGCTTCTCCGAGCCCACGACCCACATCGCGAAGAACTGCGAGCCGCCGCCGTACGCGTGCCCCAACGCCTTGCGGGCGCCGTCGACCTGGTGCTCACCTGCGGCGCCGCGGACCTGGAGGGCCGCTTCGCCGAAGCGGAGCATGCCGGAGGCGCCGATCGGGTTCGAGGAGAGGACGCCGCCCGAGCAGTTGACCGGGAGCCGGCCGTCCATGGCGGTGGCGCCGGACTCGGTGAGCCTCCAGCCGCCGCCGTTGGCGTCCGCAAAGCCGAGCGACTCCAGCCACATCGGCTCGAACCACGAGAACGGCACGTAGATCTCGGCCATGTCGATCTCGTCGATAGGGCTGGTGATGCCGGCCTGCTTCCAGAGCGCGGCGGCCGCGTCCCGCGACGCCTGCGGATTGACCTGGTCACGCTCGGCCGCCGAGGTGGCCTCGGACCGCATCACGGTGCCGTGGATCCAGGCGGGGTTGGACGACCGCGCCGCCTCGTCCTCGGCGACGATCACCAGTGCGCACGCGCCGTCCGAGGACGGGCACGTCTCGTCGTAGCGGATCGGGTCCCACAGCATCTGCGAGGCGAGCACCGACTCGACGGTGGTGTCGGGGTTCTTGAGGTGGGCGTAGGGGTTCTTGAGCGCGTTCTGTCGGTCCTTCGCGGCGACGATCGCGCCGATGTGGTTCGGCGCCTCGGAACGGCGGATGTAGGAGCGCACGTGCGGGGCGAAGTAGCCGCCCGCGCCGGCGTGCACCGGCATGTTGAACGGGATCGGCACCGACAGCGCCCACATCGCGTTGGACTCCGACTGCTTCTCGTAGGCGACCGTGAGCACCTTCTTGTGCACACCCGCCTGGACGAGCGACGACGCGACGATCGCCGTCGAGCCGCCGACCGAGCCGGCGGTGTGCACCCGCAGCAGCGGCTTGCCGGCAGCACCTATCGAGTCGGCGAGGAACAGCTCGGGCATCATCACGCCCTCGAACAGGTCCGGAGCCTTGCCGACGACGATCGCGTCGATCTCGTCGAGCGTCAGCTGCGCGTCGTCGAGCGCGCGGTCGATCGCCTCGCGGAGCAACCCCGGCATCGAGACGTCCTCGCGCTTGGCGCGGTGGTGGGTCTGGCCCACGCCGATCACGGCGGCCGGCTGCTTGCCCATCAGACGTCGGTCCCTTCGCTGGACAGCACGCACACGAGGTTCTGCTGCAGCGCCGGCCCGGAAGTGGCGTGGCCCAGCGTCTTCGAGGCGGTGCCAGACCAGATCTGCTTCGCGGCCTCGCCGATGCGGATGCCGCCGGCGGAGAACATCGGGTTGCTGGTCAGCGCCCCACCCGACGGGTTGATCCGGACATCGTCGCCCAGGCCCAGCTCGGTGCGGAGGATCAGCTCCTGGTGGCTGAACGGCGCGTGCAGCTCGGCCACCTCGACGCCGTCCAGGTCCGCGGCCGCTCCCGCGCGTTGCACGGACGGGGAGCGCTTCAGGTCGCGGGTCCCCATGCTCATCGGGTCGACGTAGTGCGTGAGGCTGGTGATCCAGGCCGGCCGGTCGGCCACGTCCCTGGCCCGGTCGCCCGCGGCCAGCACCAGGGCGGCGGCGCCGTCGGTGACGGGCGCGCAGTCGTGCTTGCGCAACGGGTCGGCGTACACCGGGCGGGCGAGCAGCTCCTCGACCGACGAGCCGCCCTTGCGGACGGCGTACTCGTTCTTCTCGGCATCGGTGAGCGAGCGGTTGGCGACCTCGGCCATTGCCCGCTCGTCCCAGAGCCCGGCGTCTATGCCCTCGCGGGCCTGGAGCCCGGCCAGTGACACGGTGTCGGGCCAGAGCGGCGTCATCGTGTAGGGATCGAGCTGGAGCGAGAGCGTGCGGCGCAGGACGCCGGCCGAGCTCTTGCCGAAGGCGTAGACGAGCGCGGTGTCGACCTCGCCGGTCTGGATCTTGATCCACGCCTCGTACATCGCCCACGCGAGGTCCATCTCGACGTGCGACTCGTTGACCGGCGGGATCACGCCGATCGCGTCGACGGCCTGGACGAAGGAGAACGACCGCCCGGCCAGGTAGTCGGAGGAGCCCGAGCACCAGAAGCCCACGTCCTGGCGCGTCCAGCCGGTCTGCTCGTAGCACTCCGCGAACAGCGGCACCAGCAGCTCGACGCAGGTCGGCGACCCGTCGAACTCCTTCATCTGCCGCTGGGCGAACCCGACGACCGCGACGTCCCTCATCGGTCCCTCACAGGTGCACCCGGTAGGTGTCGTAGTCGGCGTCCGGCTCGCCGGTCGGCGCGAAGTGGCTGATGTTCTCGATCGTGGTGCCCCACTCGTCCCGGGGCTTCCAGACCGCCTTGACCCGCATGCCCATCCGGACCTCGTCGGCCGGGATGTCGAGGATCAGGTGCAGGAAGGCGATGTCCGCGCCGTCGAGCAGGATGTACGCCGAGACGTAAGGCGGCGTGATCCGCTGGCCGAGGAACGGCACGTTGACGATGCAGAACGTCGTGACCGTGCCGGTGTCGGGGAGCTCGATCTCCTCCGCGGTCGGCGTGCCGTCGGCCGGGCAGGCGCTGCGCGGCGGGATGTAGACCTTCCCGCAGGTGGGGCAGCGCTGGCCGACCAGCTTGCCCTCGGACAGCGACGTGTAGAAGAGGGACTCCTCCGGCGAGGCGGCGTACAGGTAGTCGAGCTCGATCGGCACCACGATCCCGGTGACCGGTTCGACCGTCTCCCTCGCCGACACGGTCGAACCGGCATCACCGTCGACGAGTGCCTCGAAGCACTCGATATCGGTGATTGCCCCGACCCGCTCCACGCGCCACCGGATGCGAACTCTCATGCCGGTTGTGACGTCAGTGGGGGAACCGACGTCGAGCGCGTGGAGCAGGGGGGCGTCCGCACCGTCCAAAGTGACAAGCACGAACGCGAAGGGCCGGTCCAAGGGCTGTCCCTTGACCGGTTCGGGCACCCAGGTCCAGGACGTCACGGTGCCGGTGTCGGCGACCTCGACGAACTCCTCGACCTGCGCATGGGTAACCGGATCGAACTCGGGCGGCGGTACGACGACCTTGGCGTCCGACGTACGGCCGCCCAGGACCACGCCGTCCCGCAGCCCCGAGAGGAACCTGCCGAGCACCGGACCGGTCGAGCGCGTGTAGTCGAACGCTACGGTCACTGGCGCGGACAGGGTGCGAGACATGGACGCAAACTAGAACACGTTCTACTGTGAATCAAGGCCTCTCGAAAGGTGAAACGGATGAAGCTCGGTCTCCAGCTCGGCTACTGGGGCGCTCAGCCGCCGGCCAACCATGCGGAGCTGGTGCACGCGGCCGAGGAGTCCGGGTTCGACGCGATCTTCACCGCCGAGGCCTGGGGCTCGGACGCGTTCACCCCGCTGGCCTGGTGGGGCCGCGAGACCGAGCGGGTCAGGCTCGGCACCTCGATCGTGCAGATGTCAGGCCGCTCGCCGACCTCGATCGCGATGCACGCGCTCACGCTGGACCACCTCTCGCACGGCCGGGTCATCCTGGGCATGGGAGTGAGCGGGCCGCAGGTGGTCGAGGGCTGGTACGGCGCGCCGTTCGGCAAGCCGCTGGCCCGCACCCGCGAGGTCGTCGACATCATCCGCCAGGTGCTGCGACGCGAGGGCCCGGTCACCAACGCCGGCCCGCACTACCCGCTGCCGTTCACCGGCGAGGGCTCGGTCGGCCTCGGCAAGCCGCTCAAGCCGATCGTGCACCCGCTGCGCCCCGACATCCCGATCTGGCTCGGCGCGGAGGGACCCAAGAACGTCGCCCAGACCGCCGAGGTCGCCGACGGCTGGATCCCGATCTTCTACACGCCGAAGTCCGCGGCGATGTACGGCCCGTGGCTCGACGAGGGCTTCGCCCGCGAGGGCGCCCGTCGTACCCGGGCCGACTTCGAGATCGCGGCCACCTGCCACGTGCAGATCGTCGCCGACGCGGACGAGAAGCAGGCGGTCATCGACGGCATGAAGCCGGTCGTCGCCCTGTACATGGGCGGCATGGGCGCCAAGGACCAGAACTTCCACAAGGCGGTCTTCGACCGGATGGGCTACGAGTCGATCTCGGGTCGCGTCCAGGAGCTGTTCCTCGCCGGCGACCGCGACGCGGCCACCGCGCTGATCCCGGACGAGCTGGTCGACGACATGCACATCATCGGCACCGCCGCCGAGGTCAAGGACACCGTCGAGGCCTGGGAGGGCACCGGCGTCACGACGCTGATGCTCAGCGCGAGCTCCGCCGACGAGGTACGCCGGATCGCCGACGTGCTGGCGTAGCCCTCCGGTCCCCCTGCCGTCCACAGCTCCCTGCTCCGAGCCCTTTCTCCACAGGTCCCGGCCACCCGGACGCTCGCAGTCGGTGGTCGTCCGCAGGTTGGGGTCATCACCCAGCCGACCGCGGAGGACCGATGACCAGCAGGACTGCCCAGCGCCGCAAGGCCGCCAGCTCCACGAAAGCCTCGTCGAAGGACCCGCTCGAGCGCGCCGTGCGAGGTGGACCGCGATGTGAGTGCGAGTGCCAGGGCGGTTGCCGCAGACGGGCGACCTACCGCGTCAGCTTCCTCTGCGCCATCGAGGGCTGCGGCAGTGCCGTCCACGTCGCCCTGGCATGCACACCGTGCAAGGACAGTTGGCTGCACAAGTCGTCGCACGACCCGACTGCGCCCGAGCTCCGGGTCACGCCGCTGTGAACCTCTCTTCAGACCCGGCCGCCGCGCATGTCCATCAACCGGCCGAGCACGCCCGGCGCGTCGCTGCGCAGGCCGTCGTGCTCGTGCTCGTTGGTGACCCAGGCGCGCACGTTGCCGACGCGGCGTGCGGTGTCGAGCTGCAGCTCGGCGTCGACGTACATGTCGTCGAAGTAGACGGCCGCGCAGACCGGGACCTCGTTGGCGGCGAGCCGGTCCAGGTCGTACAACGGGCTCCAGTCGTCGTACGCCGCCAGGAGCTCGGCCGCGCCCTTGAAGGGCCGCAGCGCCCGGATGTCGTCGAACATCCAGCCGTAGAACATCTCGCCCGTGAAGAGCAGCGGGTCGTGGTGCTCGTCGAAGTCCGGGCGCTTCGCCATCGCCCGCTCGGCCGCCCAGGCGCTGGCCCCGGAGCCGGGCTGGCCGTAGGTGTACTCCTGCAGCGCGAAGAGCGGTCCGTCGACGTGCCCGGTGAGCGCCTGCACGCCCTGGAGGAACACGTCCGACAGCTCGGGTCCGTGCCACGCCTCGTCGAGCAGCCAGTGCAGCTGGTCGTAGCCGTAGCTCATCCCGAACAGGCTCCCGAGCAGCCGCAGCCGACGGGTCGTCAGCCGGTCGCCGTCGGGCAGCTCGACCGCCTGCGCGTCGAGGTGGTCCGCGATCCGGCGTACCACCGACGCATCGCCGGCGTGCCGCGCGTAGAACTCGGCGTTCTTGCGAGCCACTCGCGGGTAGGTGCGCGCGTAGACGTCCTCGGCGGTCGCCGTCAGGCCCGGCAGCCCGCCGGTGACGTAGCAGGCGTCGAGGCCCTCGGGCGCCACCGAGAGGTAGGTCATCGTGACGAACCCGCCGTAGCTCTGGCCGAGCGTCTCCCAGGTCCGTCCACCCGCGACCCGGTCGCGCAGCACCTCGGCGTCGGCCACGATGCTGTCGGCCCGCATCAGCCGCAGGTATGCCGCGATGTCGGCGTCCGACCAGCCCACCACGCTCTTCCTGGTGAGCGGGGTGCTGCGACCCGTGCCGCGCTGGTCGAGCAGGAGCACCCGGTGGGTGCGGGTCGCGTGCCGCAACCAGGCGTCACCCACGCCGCCTCCCGGACGCGGGGACTTCCCACCCGGACCGCCCTGGAGGAAGAGCAGCCAGGGGAGGTCGTCGTGCTCCCGTCCGGCGGCGACCACCTCCCGCGCGAACACTTCGATCGAGCGCCCGTCGTCCCGAGCCGAGTGGTCGAGGGGCACCTCGACCAGGTGATCGGTGAGCACGAACCCCGGGATCCGCGTGCTGTCCATGCCCAGAGTCTGGCCCAGGGTTCAGCCGAGGTCGGCCAGGGCCTCGCTCACCAGGTCGATCGACTCGGCGGTGATGGGATCCAGCACGAGCTGCAGGTGGGTGGCGCCGGCAGCGGCCAGCCCGCGGACGTGGTCGGCGAGGTCGTCGGGCGTGACCGTGGTGACGCGGGCGTCGTAGCTCTCACCCATCACTCGGCCCCGACCGCCCGGCAGCGTGACGAGGACGGCGGCGGTGGCCTCGACGTCGCGGCCCTCCGGCGTCACAGCGTCGACCTCGGCCTTCACCTCCACGAACCGCTCGACCGAGTTGTCGTAGATGCTCCACCAGACGTTCCACGAGTCCACGACCGGCAGGCCGATGCTCAGCATCCGCGGGCTGTTGGAGCCCAGCATGATCGGCGGGCCGCCCTCCCGGACCGGCCGTGGGTCGAGCACGCAGTCGTCGACGTCGTAGAACTCGCCGTGGATACGCCGTCCGCCCTTCCCGCAGCAGCGGGACGATGATCGCCAGCGCCTCCTCGAAGCGCGAGACCCGGCGGTCGTAGGGGAAGCCGAACGCGTCGAACTCGCGCCGGTTCCAGCCGGCCCCGAGCGCCACGATCAGCCGTCCCTGCGAGATCGCGTCGACGGTGGCGGCGTGCTTCGCCAGCATCGCGGGCGCGTGGAAGGCGGTGGACGCGACGAGCGGACCGAGCTCGACCCGCTCGGTGACCGCCGCGACGGCGGCCAGGGTCGTCCACGCCTCGTAGGGCCCGCGGGTCACCCCGTCCGGCAGGTCGTAGACCAGGTGGTCACCCACCCAGATCGAGTCGAAGCCGGCCGCCTCCGCCTGCCGCGCGAGGTCGAGGTACTCCGGCCACGGCACGAACCGCTCCACCTCGGGCAGCTGGACACCGATCTTGCACGGGCGCGTCATGCGCCGACACTAGGTCAGCCGGAGGCGCCGAGGCCCGCGTCGGCGAGCTGGCGTCGGGAGGACACACCGGTCTTCGTGTAGACCTTGGCGAGGTGGTACTCGACGGTGCGTCGGCTCAGGAACAGCTTGGCCGCGATCTCGGCGTTGCTGTCGCCCTCGGCGGCGTACTGCGCGATCTGGAGCTCCTGCGGAGTGAGGTGGTCCCGCTCGGTGGGGTCTCGCCTCGTGCTGGTCTCGCCGGACGCCCGCAGCTCGCTGCGCGCACGGTCCGCCCACGGCTCCGCGCCGAGCCGCTCGAAGGTCTCCAGCGCGCTGCGCAGGTGTGTGCGGGACTCCGAGCGTTGGCGTGAACGCCGCAGCGTCTCGCCGAGCAGGAGCTGGATCCTCGCCCGCTCCAGCGGACGGGTGTCCTGGTCGTCGGCGCGAAGCGCCTCCTCGAAGTGGTGCATCGCCTCCTCGCCCGAGGCGAGCAGACCCCGGCACCGGGACAGCGCGGCGGCCGGGATCGGGAGTCCGCTGGCGTCCGCCCATGCCTGCAGCCGCTCGACCGCCGGCGCGCAGGCCTCGGCGCGGCCCGACCGGGCCGCGGCCTCGACGAGGTCGGGAGTGGCCCAGCGCAGGATGCCGGGATGCCCGCCGGTGCTCGATGCGACCGACTCGAGGGCGGCCAGGGCCTCCGCCGGGCGGCCGGCGCCGAGCTCGAGGAGCCCGAGGGCCCAGTGCCCCGCGGCTCCGATCATCTTCAGCTGCCGGGTCGTTCCGATCTCGAGGGCCCGGCCGGCGTGCTTCCGACACTCCGCCTCCTGGCCCCGGTAGGCGTAGACGGTCCCCAGGGTCGCGAGAGCCACCCCGGCGTCTATGCCGAGCTCGTCGGACAAGCGCAGACCCTCCAGCCCGTGCATCTCGGCGTCCTGCAGTCGCCCCATCAGCAGCTCGATGTAGGCCAGCCGGTCGAGCATCGGCGGGAGCCGGCCGATGCTCGCGCTGTCGCGCGCCTGGGTCACTCCCCGGGCGTAGAGGGCCCGAGCGTCGTCCAGGCGACCCAGGTACATGGCGGCGCGCCCGGACTGGAGGATGGTGCCGTAGTCCGCACCCGGCACGGAGTCCTCGATGACCCCGGCCAGGATCCGTGAGCCCTCCGACCAGTTCCCCTCGAAGAGCCGGCCGAGCCCGACCAGCAGGTTGACCGCCGAGGAGTCCACGGCGTCACTGCCGTCCTTGAGTGACCGAGCCAGATCGCTGACCTGCGTGGTGAGGCGGGGGTCGCCGAGGAAGGTCGCCGCCTCTCCGGCCAGGACCAACGTACTCAGTGCGGTCACAGGATCGTGGGCCGCCAGGTCCGTGGCCGCCCCGAAGAGGAGGAGGTACGCCGTGTCGGGGGAGCCGTGCCGCAGCTCGATCGCCCCACGCATCGCCTGCAACCGGCCCCGGGCCGGGTCGTCCACCGGCAGCGAACCCTGGGTGGCCAGCAGCTGCCGCGCCCGCTCGGGCTGACCGGCGCGGTCGGCGAGCTGAGCAGCGCGGAAGACCCGCTGGGCGCGCGCGGGACCGGAGCGGCTCAGCTCGGCCGCCCACTGCCACCAGTCGACGGCCGCGGCCGACCCGCCGCGGGCTTCAGCGCGCTCCGCGGACGCCTCGAGGAGGTCCGCCAGCGCTTCGTCGGGCCCGGTCGCCGCCCTGGCGAGGTGCCACGCGTGCCGGTCGGCGTCCTCCTCGTCGTCGAGGAGGGCGGCCATGGCGAGGTGGCCCTGCTGGCGCTCGAGGAACGTCGAGTGCTGGTGGATCGCCGAGCGCACGAGCGGGTGCTTGAAGACGACCAGCCCGCGTCGAGCCGTGATCAAGCCGCTCGCCTCGGCCTCCTGGAGGGCTGCATCGGCGATCCCCAACGACCGGCTCGCCCCGAGGACCAGGGCCAGGTCCGCCGTGTCGGCCATGGCCGCGAGGAGCAGGAGCTGCTGGGCGCCGGGGGTCAGGTCCGCCGCGCGCGCGGCGTACAGGCGCTCGACTTCACCACCCATGGGCAGCGGGTCGGGCAGCGGCTCGAGCCCGGACAGCTGGCCGTCGCTCAGCAGGGGCGCGAGCTCGATGATCGCGAGCGGGTTGCCCGCGTGGTGCTCGACCAGTCGGGTCTTCACCTCGTCGGAGATCATCGGCGCCCGCTCGAGGAGCAGCGAGGACGAGGCCAGTTCGTCAAGCCCCCGCAGCCGGTGCTCGCGCAGTCCCGGCGCCTCGAAGACCGCCTCGTCGGGGTCGCGAACCGTGAAGACCATCAGGACGCCCTCCGCCTCGAGCCGCCGGGCGACGAACCTCAGCACCTCCGCCGTCGACGGGTCGAGCCACTGGGCGTCGTCCACCAGGCAGGTGAGCGCCGAGTCACCGGCGAGCTCGCCGAGGAAGGAGAGCGTGGCCACCCCTACCAGGAACGGGTCGACGTCCCGGCGGCCGGAGAGACCCAGGGCTCCGTTCAGCGCCTCCTGGTGCAGGCGGGCCAGCGCCGGCATGACGTGGATCGCGGGCCGCAGTACCTGGTGCAGGCCGGCGAACGGCAGGTGGGACTCCGAAGCCACGCCCGCGCAGCGGAGCACCTCGGTCCCCTGCTGGGCCGCTTCGTGGTGGAACCAGTCCATCAGCGCCGTCTTGCCGACACCGGCCTCACCGCGCACCACGAGCGCCGCACTGTCCCCGCTGTCGGCCGCGGCAAGCAGGCCCGTCAGCACGGCGCAGTCGTCGCCGCGCCCGTAGAGCATGCCCGGCACGCTAGTGGACCAGCGCGTCCACCCACCATGACGCATCTGGGCTGCGCTCAGGGGCCGCTCACCAGGCACGTGCAGCCGCCGATGGCGATCTCGCGCCCGGCGTCGTCGGTGATCCGGGCCTGGACCACCATGCTGCGCCGGCCGGGCTTGACGACCTCACCGGTGCAGAGCAGCGCGCCGGTCGCCACCGAGGCGGCCCGCAGGTAGCGGACGTTCAGCTCGGAGGTGATGTACCCGCCGCCCACGGGGAGCAGGGAGTGCACGGCACATCCCATCGCCGTGTCGATGAGGGCGGCCAGCACGCCGCCGTGGACCAGCCCGAAGGGGTTCAGGTGGAACTCCGCGGGGACCAGGGCGAAGGAGACCCGGCCGGGCACCGCCTCGACGGGCCGGATGTCGAGGGTCTGCAGCGCGGGTGGCAACGGCAGCTCCTCCCGCCCGATGGCCTGCAGGATGGCGAGGCCGTCCTGGGTGCCGGCGGCGACGTGTGTCGGCGTCTGGTCCTCCCACGCGTAGGCACGGTGCCGGGTCGTGGATGGCGACGTGGATGACGTCGTGGTCGACATTGGAACCTCCAAGGATGCGCCGAGAGGACACCCGGCTGGGAGACCAGCGTCCTTCCGGCCCGGAGGTGTCCGCATCCGTGTGGCTACCAGTCCGCGCCTCTCCGGCACCGGTGGGTTCGACCGATGACGCCGCGGCCGGCGGCTGTCAGGTCCGGTGCAGCTACGGATGCCGCCGTCCTACGGCCGGCGCGATGGTCGGGGTCCGCCACGAGAGAGGTCCCCAGCCATGTCAACGTTCCTGTTCAAGCTCGGCCACTTCGCCAGCCGCCATCCATGGCGGGTCATCGCCGCCTGGCTCGTGCTCGCGTGCGCCACCTTCTTCCTCAACGCGCAGGTCGGTGGTGAGCCGAACGACGACTTCCGCCTACCGGGCTCCGAGTCCCAGCGCGCGGTCGACCTGCTCGAGGACAAGTTCCCCGCGCAGAACCCCTACACCAGCCAGATCGTCTTCAGCGACGACGAGGCGGTCAGCCGGCCGGAGACCCGAGCGGCGGTCACGTCGGCTCTGGAGGCCGTGTCCGGTCTCCCGCACGTCGTGGCGGTCAGCGATCCCTACGACCCCGCGTCCCCGATGATCAGCCCCGACGGGCTGATGGGCTTCTCGACGGTCACGTTCGACACCGGTGACCCCGCACTCGCGCCGTTCGACGAGACCGAAGGGGCCGTCAAGCACCTGCGTGACGCCGGCCTCACCGTCGAGTACGGCGGTCTCCTGGGCTACGCGGACGCGCCGGCCGAGCCGAAGAGCGAGCTCATCGGCATGGGCGTCGCCGTCATCGTGCTCGTCCTCGCGTTCGGGTCCCTGGTGGCGATGAGCCTGCCCCTCGGCGTGGCGCTCATCAGCCTCCTGGTCGGCACCAGCGCCATCGGCATGATCTCGGGCCAGATCGCCATCCCGTCCTCTGCGACCCTGGTCGGGTCGATGCTCGGCCTGGGCGTCGGCATCGACTACGCCCTGTTCGTGCTCGCCCGGCATCGGGAGAACATCGGGACCGACGTCGGCGTGCACGACTCCGTGGGCCGGGCCAACGCCACGGCCGGACTCTCGGTCCTCTTCGCCGGGAGCACGGTGGTCCTCGCGATCGCCGGGCTGCAGCTGGCAGGCGTGCCGATGATCGCGGCGATGGGCTGGACGTCCGCGCTGATGGTCGCCGTGACGATGATCGCAGCCCTGACGCTGCTGCCCGCCCTGCTCGGTCTCGCCGGCACGCGGATCGACAGCCTCCGGGTGGTCCGCGCCCGGCGCCGCGAGCGGAGCGGGCCCACGTGGTCGGGCCGGTGGGCCAACCACGTCGCCGACCACCCCGTGCGCTACCTCGTCGCTGCGGTCGCCCTGCTCGGCGTCGTCGCGACTCCCGCGGCCGCTCTTCGCGTCGGGTTCCCCGACGACGGGAACGTCGGCACCGAGAGCACCGTGCGCCGGTCCTACGACATGCTCGCCGAGGGCTTCGGTCCCGGCTTCAACGGTCCCCTGCAGATCGTCGTCGACCTCGAGGGGGCTTCCGACCCCGAGGCGTACGTCGCGACGGTCGCCAGCGAGGTCGAGCGCACCCCCGGCATCAGCTCGGTGACCCCGCCGGCCTTCAGCCCGGACGGCGACGTCGTGGTGCTGAGCGCCCTGCCCGACACCTCGCCGCAGTCCAAGGAGACCGCCGACCTCGTCGGAACGCTCCGCGCGGACGTGCTCTCACCCATCGAGGACACCTACGGCGGCGCCACGATGGTCACCGGCAACTCGGCCCTCCAGGTCGACCTGTCCAGCAAGCTGCAGTCGCGGATGCCGCTGTTCATCGCGGCCGTGCTGCTGCTGTCGCTGCTGGTCCTCATCCCCGTGTTCCGCTCGGTGTGGGTTCCGGTCAAGGCCGCGGCCCTCAACCTGGTCAGCATCGGGGCGTCGTACGGCGTCCTGGTGGCGATCTTCCAGTGGGGCTGGGGGGCCGAGTGGTTCGGCATCCACGAGACGATGCCGATCAACCCGCTGGCGCCGATGCTGATGTTCGCGATCCTGTTCGGGCTGTCGATGGACTACGAGGTCTTCCTGCTCGGACGGGTCCGGGAGGAGTACCGGCTGAGCCGCGATCCCCGGGCCAGCCTCATCGCGGGGGTGACCAGCACGGCACCTGTCATCACGAGCGCGGCTCTGATAATGATCAGCGTCTTCTACGCGTTCGTGCTGAGCCCCGACATCACCAGCAAGCTCTTCGGGATCGGTCTCGGCACCGCCGTCCTGCTCGACGTGACCCTGGTCCGGATGGTGCTGGTGCCCTCGGCGATGAGCCTGCTCGGCCACCGCGCCTGGCACCTCCCCACCTGGCTCGACCGGATCCTGCCCGACATCGACCTGGACGGTCACCGCGACGCGGGGCAGCACCCCGCCGCCGCCACGTCCGACCCGGTCGCGCAGGCCGGTGCGCGATGACGAGCCTCAGCGAGACCCGGGCCGTCTCGCCGCCCGTCCAGCCGACGCATCACGAGCCGACGCGTTCGCGGGAGCAGACGGTCGCGCTGGTCGCGGTCACCGCGATCGGCCTGGTGGTGATCCGTGCGATCGACGACGCGGTCCTCCAGGCGTCGGCAGGGGTCGGGCACACCGACCACCTGCTCCACGGCGTGGCCTCGGTGCTGATCGGAGCACTGATGGGCGCGGTCATCTGGCGCACCCGGAGGGGTCTCCGCACGTTGACGGCCCTGCTGGCCGGGGTCTGGGGTCTGGTCGGAAGCCTGGAGCTGTTCCTCGAGAGGGGTCCGCGCGGAGGGATCCAGGCAGACGACATCAGCGGAATCCTCTCGCTGTTCGCCGGTGTCGTCCTGGTCGGCACCTTCGTCTACTTCGCCACCGTCTCGGTGAGCCGAGGTCGGAGGAAGGCCACTCGCGTACTCCGGCGGGGCGCGACGGCCGTCGGGCTCGTCTTCGCCGCCCACTGGATCGCCCTGCCCCTGGGCGTCAGCTACTTCGCGACGCACTCCGCGGGCGAGGGGATCACGGCGGAGCCCGACCTCGGCGTACCGAGCGACCGGGTCGAGTTCGAGTCCAGCGACGGCCTCCAGCTCACCGGCTGGTACGCCCCGACGCAGAACGGCGCCGTCGTGCTGGTCCTCCCCGGACGCTCAGGTATCGACCAGGCCCGCATGCTCGCCGACAACGGCTACGGGGTCCTGCTGATGAACCGGCGCGGCGAGGGAGACAGCGAAGGAGACACCAACCTGTTCGGCTGGTCCGACCCGCTCGACGTCACTGCGGCGGCGGCGTACCTCCGCGACGAGGAGGGGATCGCGGCAGACGCGATCGGCGGGCTCGGCCTGTCGGTGGGCGGCGAGGTCCTGATGGAGCACGCAGCCCGCTCCGGCGACCTGGCCGGTGTCGTGGTGGAGGGCATGGGCTCCCGCTCGATCAAGGAGACGCTCGAGCTGTCGGGCGGCATCAGGATCGCCGAGCTCGTCACCGCGCCGCTCATGACCAGCAGCCTGGTCGTGTTCACCGGGCAGGCGCCTCCTCCGAACCTCGTGGACGCGACCGAAGACCTCGCGCCCGCCCACGCGTTCATCGTCTGGGGCGAGGACGGACAGCCGGCCGAGAAGGTGCTCGGCCCGACCTATGCGGAGGCGGCAGGCGACGCCGCGACGTCGTGGGAGGTCCCGGGCGCCGGACACACCGGCGGCATCGACGCCCAGCCCGACGAGTACGAGCGCAGGGTCGTCGCCTTCTTCGACTCGACCCTGCTGGGCCTGTGACACCGACCTCGGCCCCAAGCAGCCCGCCACCCGGGGGCCGACGTCCCCACCTACCCACCCGCCCCGAAAGGACGAAGAAATGACCACTGTCACGCTCGAGAAGACCTCTGCCCGACCCACGTCCGTGTGCCGGACCGACGACCTCGACCTCCTCCTCGAGGAGATCGGCCCCGGCCGGGCGGTCTTCACCACCCACGTCCGACGCGCGCACGGCGGCCTGGTCGACCATGCGGGAGCCACGCTCGCCGAGTTCGCCCTCAACGCGGCGGTCCAGTCGAAGCTACCGCCGGGCAGTGGTTTCACCGTCGTCGAGCTCTCCCTGACCATCCAGGCCGAGGTTCCGGCCCGAGGCCGGCTCCGGGCCACGGCGTACGCGCGGGCCGTCGGTCGGCGTCGCGTGCTCGCGGAGACCACCGTCAGCGGCCGGGGCGGCGACGTCGCCCTGCGGGCCAGCCTGCTCGCCCACATCGACCGGTAGTCCGGACGGCCGGACACCACACCTCGAGAGGAATCCACGATGTCCATCACCCTGAACTCCGCCGCGAGGACCCGCATCCTCACGATCAACGGTGCGGCGCTCGGCGTCACCGGTGTCGTCCAGGTCGTCCAGGAGGTGCTCAGCCACTACGCGTCAGCCGGCGTGTGGGGCGACATCTTCCGGGACTCGCCGTACACGATCGGTGTCATCGAGGCGCACGCCTTCGCCGCCATGACCGGCTTCCTCCTCGTCGCGATGGCGCGCCGCGGACCGGCGGCCGGCTGGCACGGCTACGCCGCGCTCGTCCACCTCATGCTCGGCTCGGCCAACCTCGTCTTCTGGCGGACCTTCACCGAGTTCGACAAGGTCTCGATCGGCGTCCTCGCCACGACGCTGCACGGCGTCTTCTTCGTCCTCGAGGTGGCCTGCCTGGTCCGAGCCTCCCGCGCGGCTCCCCTCGCCCTGGTCGGCACGTCATGATCGCGATACGTCGTCCCGCACCCGAGGACGTGCCGGCCCTCCTGGACTTTGTGGGGGAGGGCATCGAGGGCTACCGCCAGTTCGCACCCGACGGCTGGCAGCCGCCCTTCGAGGGCTCTCCGGAGAAGGTCGGGCGCACAGTGGCCGAGCTCGCCGACCCCCTGACCTTCAGTCGGATGACCGAGGTCGGTGGGGAGATCGCCGGCTTCGTGCACTGGTGCGCGCCGGACCCACCGGTCGGGGCACGCCTCCGTTTCCTCTTCGTCGCCGAGCGATGGTGGGGCACCGGCCTCGCTCACGACCTGCACAGCGCGGCGACGGCGGCGCTGGGCAGCCGGACAGCGCGGCTGTTCACCCCCCGCGACCACCCGCGCGCGAGACGGTTCTACGAACGACGTGGCTGGCGGTGGCACGAGTCCCTCGAGGTGACGGACCTGGGCATTCCGCTGGTCGAGTACCGCCGGTCATGACGGCGCAGGGAAGGTCCCTAGGCTCAGGGGATGACCACGACCTACGGCGTGCTCGGTGTCGGCGCGCTCGCCTCGGCGATCGTCACCGGGCTGTGCGACGGGGTGGCGAGCCCGCCCGCGATCGTGCTCTCTCCGCGCAACGCGGACACCGCTGCCGACCTGGCCGCGCGTTTCGAATCGGTCTCGGTCGCGGCTGACAACCAGGCGGTGGTCGACGCGGCCGGGCTGGTCTTCGTCACCCTCCGGCGCGCGCACGCCGACGTGCTCGGCGAGCTACGCTGGCGGCCCGGACAGGTCGTGGTGAGCGCCACTGCAGGCCTTCCCTTGGGCACGCTCGCGAGCCTGGTCGCACCGGCCGACGAGGTGGCTCGGGCGGTCCCGATGCCGGCCGTCGCCACCCGAAGCAGCCGGACGCCTGTGCACCCGCCGCTCGCACCGGTGCTAGAGGTCTTCGAGCGGCTCGGCGGCACCATGCCTATCGACGACGGAGACGAGTTCGAGGCGATCTTCACGGCGATGGGGACCGTGGCGCCGTTCTTCGAGTACCTGCGGATCCTCTCCGACTTCCTGGTCGGCCACGGTCTGGCGCCCCAGGACGCGCGGCAGGTGGTCTCCGCCACCTACACCGGCCTGCTCGAGCAGCTGAACGCCCACGAGAGCCCAGACTTCGCGGAGCTGGTCAAGGAGCATGCACCCGCGGGCGGCGGCAACGAGCAGCTCACCACCCTGATGCGGGAGGCCGGCGTGTTCGACGGGATGACGGACGCCGTCGAAGCAGTGCACCGCCGGCTCACCGGTGCGGGCTCGTGACCGCACCGACGACGTACGGCGTCCTGGGCGTCGGCTCCATCGCACGCGCGATGGTCGTCGGCCTGTGCGACGGCGTACCGGACCCACCCTCGGTCGTCCTGTCGCCGCGCGGCGCTGCCGTCTCCACCGAGCTGGCGGGCCGCTTCCCGACCGTGTCCGTGGCCGCGGACAACCAGGCCGTCGTGGACGGTGCCGACCTGGTCCTGGTCTGCCTGCGCAAGGCGGACGCCGCCCTGCTCGACGACCTGACGTGGCGCTCCGAGCAGGTCGTGGTGAGCGCCGTCGCCGGCGTCGGCCTGGCGCAGCTGACCGAGTGGGTCTCTCCCGCGACGCGGGTGTGCCGATCGGTGCCGATGCCACCCGTGGCCGACCGGGCCGGGCTCACCGCCGTCCACCCGCCGCTCGACGAGGCGCGGGCCCTCTTCGATCGGCTCGGCAGCACCGTCGAGGTCGCGGACGTCGCCTCCTACGAGGCCCTGTCCGCCACGTCGGCGACCCTGGCCGGGTTCTTCGAGTACCTGAGCACCCAGACCGACTGGCTCGAGGCCCGGGGCATCCCTTCGGCGGACGCCCGCCGCTACGTCGCGGCGACGTACGCCGGTGCGCTGACGTCTCTCAACGGGGTGGACGCGCCCGACTTCGCCGAGCTCTCCTCGGAGTACGCCACACCGGGTGGCGTCAACGAGCAGGTGGCCCGCGAGCTGCGAGAGGCCGGGGCCTTCGACACGCTCGCCACGGCGCTCGACGGTGCCCTCGGGAGGCTGGCCACCTAGGACGGCGGGCCGTAGATCCCTGTCGGGCCGGGGCCGCCCCAGCCCTCACGGGTGAGCGACCCGATGGCGAGTCCGTTCTGCGCGGCCAGGTCGCGGACCTCCAGCTCGACGAGCTCCAGCAGCTCGGCGTCGTCGACCATGTTGGCGTTGGTGATGAGGACGTCGACCGAGGTGGCGCCTTGCGCCTTGAGCGCTTTGAGCTGGTCCACCGTCTGGGGCAGGGGACCATCGGTCGCGCTGACGATCACCGGGTCGAAGGCCATGACCCGACGCTAGCGGGGAGGGGGATCGTTGCCCAGAACTGGAACACGTTCTAGTCTCGGCGCATGAGCGGCAGCCCCTCGGACCTCGACGACCCGATGCGGGTCGGCACCCACAACGGACACCTGATGGTGGCCGCCCTCAAGCGGCACCGGGACAAGCCGGTCATCCACCTCGGCGAGACGACGCTCACCGGTGGGGAGGTCTCGCAGCGGATCAGCCAGTACGTCCAGGCCTTCGAGGCGCTCGACGCCGGGACGGGTACGGCGGGCGCGCTGCTCGCGCTCAACCGGCCCGAGGTGCTGTTCATCCTCGGTGCCAGCCAGACGCAGGGCTACCGGCGTACGTCGCTGCACCCGCTGGGCTCGCTCGACGACCACGCCTACGTCGTCAACGACGCCGAGATCACGACCCTGATCGTGGACCCGGTCTTCGTCGAGCGTGCGACCGGACTGCTCGAGAAGTGCCCCGGCCTCAAGCAGGTGCTCACGATCGGGCCGGTGCCCGAGGCGCTCGCCCACGTCGGCAAGGACCTGGTCGCCGAGGCCGCGAAGTACGACGCGCAGCCGCTGGAGGCCGTGGTCCTGGCGCCCGACCACATGACCTCGATCACCTACACCGGGGGCACGACGGGCAACCCGAAGGGCGTCATCGGCCTGACCCAGGCGTTCAGCACGATGACCCAGATCCAGCTGGCCGAGTGGGAGTGGCCGGAGAGCCCACGGTTCCTCATGTGTACCCCGCTGTCGCACGCGGGCGCCGCGTTCTTCGCGCCGACGGTGATCAAGGGCGGCTCTCTTTATGTCCTGAGCAGCTTCAACCCGGCCGAGGTGCTGGAGTTCATCGAGCAGGAGAGGATCACGGCGACGATGCTGGTGCCGTCGATGCTCTACGCGCTGATGGACCACCCCGACTCACGCACTCGCGACCTGAGCAGCCTCGAGACCGTCTACTACGGCGCCAGCGCGATCAACCCGGTCCGGCTCAAGGAGGCGATCGACCGGTTCGGGCCGATCTTCGCGCAGTACTACGGCCAGTCCGAGGCCCCCATGGTCATCACCTACTTCGCGAAGGAGGACCACGTCACCGGCGGCGACGAGCGGCTCTCGAGCTGCGGCAAGCCGTCGGCGTTCCTTCGCACCGCGCTGCTCGGCGAGGACGGCAACCCGGTGCCGCAGGGCGAGCCGGGGGAGATCTGCGTGGCCGGGCCGCTGCTGTGCGGTGGCTACTGGAAGCTGCCCGAGGCCACCGCCGAGACCTTCCGCGACGGCTGGATGCACACCGGTGACGTGGCCCGCGAGGACGAGGACGGATTCTGGTACATCGTCGACCGCACCAAGGACATGATCGTCACCGGCGGCTTCAACGTGTTCCCCCGCGAGGTCGAGGACGTCGTCGCCCAGCACCCGGCCATCGCTCAGGTCGGTGTCATCGGCACCCCGGACGAGAAGTGGGGCGAGGCGGTCACCGCCATCGTCGTGCTCCGCGAGGGCCACGAGCTCACCGACGACGTGGTCCACGAGATCCAGGACATGGTCAAGGAGCGCAAGGGCTCGGTGCAGGCGCCCAAGCAGGTCATCGCCACGGAGGCGCTCCCGCTGACCGGGCTCGGCAAGCCGGACAAGAAGGCGCTGCGGGCGCAGTACTGGACGGGCGACAGGTCGGTTGGTTAACGGTGGTCATCACCAGCCCTCCGCCGTGCGTCCCGCGCCCCGGGCACGCACCTCGCGGCGTTGCCGTCGCTCGCTGGACGACCAAGTACGGCATCGCTCCGGCGCCTTGCGATGCACGCACCCGGCGCACGGGCCGCACCCGCCGGCGGGCTGGTGATGACCACTAGCCGATACGCCGACCTCACCCGGGAGCAGCTCGCGACGCTGGTCCCGGAACTGCTGCTCATCGGGCAGCTGATCGACCGGTCCGGGATGGCGTGGTGCATCTCGGCGTTCGGCCGCGAGGAGATGGCGCAGGTCGCGGTCGAGGAGTGGGCGTCGTCATCGCCGGTCTACACCCGGCGCATGCAGGACGCCCTCGGCTACGCCCCGGCATCGCCGGGCCAGGGCGACGTGGTCACGATCTTCAAGGGGCTGCAGCTCGACATCGGGGCGCCGCCGCAGTTCATGGACTTCCGATACACCGTGCAAGACCCGTGGCACGGCGAGTTCCGCCTCGACCACTGCGGCGCACTCATGGACGTCGAGCCGATGGGTCCCGACTACGTCCGCTCGATGTGCCACGACATCGAGGACCCGACGTTCGACGCCACCGCGGTCGCCTCGAACCCGCGGGCCCAGGTCCGGCCGATCCACCGCCCGCCGCGCACGCCCGACGACCGGGCCGCCGACCCGCGCCCGCACTGCGCGTGGACCGTCATCATCGACGAGTCCCACCCCGAGGTCGGTTCGATCCCGGCCCTGGCGACCGTGGCCGCCTCCCGGGCCGCAGCGCTGGCACTGGACCCGATCGACCCCGCGGACGAGGGCGCCGGTGACTACGCCGGGCCGCTCGTCTCCGACCTCGACTTCGCGGCGTTCTCGCACTCGGCGCTGGTCCGCATCGCCGACGAGGTCTGTCTCCAGATGCACCTGCTCGACCTGGGCTTCCTCATCGCGGTCCGCGCCCGCGCGGGGTCGGAGGAGCAGGCGACGGACATCGCCACCAGGCAGCTGGTCGGCATCGCAGGGGTTGCCGCCGAGCGGATTCACCGCGCCCTCGGCACCGACGCCCTCGCGACGCTGGCCCTGCACCCGCTGCTCAACCCCGCGGCGTACGTCGACGCGTCGTTCTCCGACGCCGCGGTCACGGTCGACGGCGGACCCGCGCACGAGGACGGCGGCTGGGTCACCCTGTGCGGGCCGGCCTCGGTGCGCCCTCTCCAGGCCGCCGTCCGGGCCGTCGACCCGCACCTCGACGTCGAGGTCACGGGCAGCGACACCGACTGGACCGCCACCGTCGTACGCCGGGACGAGCCCGCCCCCGACTTCGACGAGGTTGCCGTGACCAGGATCAGCACCGGCGCAGCGTTCGAGTTCGAGCCGAGAAGGTCGCTGCCGATCACGCCGGTCTGAACGGGTGCCGCACACGGTCATCCAGCGGGACCGACACCTGGCGCGGATGCTGTAGAGGGGTTCTGGAGCTCGAAGAAGTCCTTCAGCCGGAACCGGAAGGCCTTGGCGACCAGGTTCGAGGGGAACGTCTGCACGCGCGTGTTGTACGAGCGCACGTTGCCGTTGTAGAACCGCCGGGCCGCCGCGATCCGGTCCTCGGTGAGGGTCAGCTGGCGCTGGAGCTGCAGGAAGTTGGCGCTCGCCTTGAGGTCCGGGTAGGCCTCGACCCGCGCCAGGACCGACTGCAGCGCGACCGTGACGGAGTCCTCGAACCCCTCGCGCGCGTGCGGCCGGTCACCGCGGTGCGCGGCCGCGGCCTCCCGCGCCCGGACCAGCTGCTCGAGCACCTCGCGCTCGTGGTCGGCGTACCCCTGCACGGTCTCGACCAGGTTGGGGATCAGGTCGTGCCGACGGGACAGCTCCACGTCGATGTCGCCCCACGACTCGTCCGCCATCGTGCGCTGTCGGACGAACCGGTTGTGGCTCAGGATCGCGTTGATCACCAGCAGTACGCCGAGGCCGATGGCCCACCACGCCGCGGGGGTCATCCCAGTCCTTTCAGGCGCAGCCAGACGAACTCCGGCACGCGGTCGGTGATGCCGTCCATGACCGCGATCGTCGCGTCGATCTGGGCCGGCGTCCGCTGACCGCCCGCGACCATCAGCATCGAGTCCTGCTCGAACCGCCACCCGACCTGCCGGTGCGCGAGCAGGAACTCCATCATCTGCGGGTGCAGCACGTCGGAGGCGAACTTCCGGTCCGAGGAGCTCACGGTGAAGGCCCGGTTGAACTCCTCCGACTCGAGGTCGATGTCGTTGCCGGTGAGCCGGCCGACGAACCGGTCGAGGAAGTTCTCCGGGTCCACGCTCAGCGGCGGCATGAAGATGCCCATGGAGAGCCCCAGCACCGAGAACCGGTGTAGGTGGGTGGTCGTCGTCTTCCCGTTGGTGCTCTGGGTCTTGTACTCGTAGTCGAACGAGACCAGGTCGCGACCCTCGTGGCTGCCGTAGAGCACGTTGTAGGCACGCCGACCGAAGCCGAGCCCGAACGGCGGGCCGGTGAACCGGTCGACCAGCAACGGCTGCTCCGCCTCGAACCGCCAGCCCCGCCCCACGGCGTATGTCGCCATCGCCTCGCGCCGCTTCTTCGCGGCGAGGTAGCTGAAGTAGACGACGATGACCGCGAGGGCCAGGAACGCGGCGAAGATCAGTACGACGCCGGAAGCCACGCGGACACCCTAGGACGTGTTGGGATCCCTGGGCGGCGCCAGGCGCCGCCCAGGCGCGCACGCTGGCGGCGGCGCCGACCCTTGGAAGACGCCCAGTCTGCCTGCGCGCCGACGCCGTGCCATCGCACGACCTGAACGACGCTGGCATCCACCCCGGGACCCCAACACGTCCCAGGGCCCGGTCGCGTCACTTTCCCCGGAACTCGGCGGGCCGTTTCTCGCTGAACGCGCGAGGTCCCTCCTTGGCGTCCTCCGACGAGAACACCGCGGCGCCGACGCGGGCGTCGTCGGCCCAGCAGTCGTCCTCGTGCTTGCCCTCCGAGTCGCGCATCGTCCTGAGGATCGCCTGGACGGCGAGCGGGCCGTTGGCCGCGACCAGGTCCGCGAGCTCGTGCGCCTTGGCCAGCGCCTGGCCGTCCGGGACCACGTGGCCGATCAGGCCGAGCTCCTTCGCCTCCGGCGCCAGGATCGTCCGTCCGGTGAGCAACAGCTCGGCCGCGACCGTGTAGGGGATCTGCCTCGGCAGGCGCACCGCGGAGCCTCCCATCGGGTAGAGCGACCAGCGGGCCTCGGCCACGCCGAACTTGGCCGACTCGCCGGCCACCCGGATGTCGGTGCCCTGGAGGATCTCGGTGCCGCCCGCGATCGCGGGTCCTTCGACGGCCGCGATCAGGGGCTTGGTCAGCCGGAAGCCCTTGAGCAGCGGCTTGATGATCGTCGGGTCGTACTCGCCGGACTCGAAGCTCTCGCTCGGCGGCTTCTTGTCGGCCGCCTTGAGGTCCATGCCGGCGCAGAAGTAGCCGCCGGCGCCGGTAAGGATGCAGACCCGGATCTCGGGGTCGTCGTTCACCCGGTCCCAGGCGTCGGACATGATCGCGAGCATCTCGCCGGAGAGCGCGTTGCGCGCCTCGGGCCGGTTCATCGTGACGACGAGCTTGTGGCCGTCCTGCTCGACGAGGCAGTGCGGTGCGTCCACGTCAGTGCTGGTCACAGGGGGATCGTAGACCGAAACGAGAACGTGTTCTAGTCTTGCGGTCGTGGCGCTGAACATCGCAGATCTCTTCGAGCACGCCGTCGACGTCGTCCCGGACAACCCGGCCCTGAAGGTCGGAGACCGGGTCGCGACGTACGCCGACCTGGAGCGGGACAGCAACAGGCTGGCCCACTTCCTGGCCTCCCGCGGGGTCAAGGCGGGCGACCACGTCGCGATCTACTCGAAGAACTCGATCGAGCACGTCGTCGCCGTGCTGGCGACCGTCAAGCTGCGCGCGACGACGATCAACGTCAACTACCGCTACGTCGAGGGCGAGCTCGACTACCTCTTCGACAACGCCGACGTCGTGGCGCTGCTCTTCGAGCGCACCTACGCCGACCTGGTCGCCAGGTGCGCGCCGAAGCACGCCAAGCTGCAGACCTTCGTGGCGCTGCCTGACGTGACCGACCCGGACAACGCCGACGACATCTCGTCGTTCGACGGGGTGACGCTGGAGGACGCCTGCGAGGGCCAGAGCGCCGAGCGCGACTTCGACGAGCGCAGCCCCGACGACATCCACATCATCTACACCGGCGGCACCACCGGCTTCCCCAAGGGCGTGATGTGGCGCCACGAGGACTTCTGGCGGGTGCTCGGCGGCGGCATCGACTTCTACACCGGTGAGCCGATGGAGGAGTTCGCCCAGTCCAAGCAGGCGACCGAGCCGCGGATGACGACGTTCCCGCTGAGCCCGCTCATGCACGGCGGTGCGCAGGCCGGGCTGCTGATGCACCTCTTCGCCGGCCACCTCACGGTGCTCGAGCCGAAGTTCGACGCGCAGCGGACCTGGGAGATCATCGAGCGCGACAAGGTCCAGCTGATCTTCATGACCGGCGACGCCATGGCCCGCCCGCTCATCGAGGAGTTCGAGCGCAAGGCGGCCACCGGCACGCCGTACGACGCCTCCAGCCTGTTCCTCATCTCCAGCAGCGCGGCGATCTTCAGCCCGGACGTGAAGAGGCGCTGGATCGCGGTCTTCCCGGACGCGATCTTCACCGACTCGGTCGGCGCGACCGAGACCGGCTTCCACGGCATGGGCATGCAGGACAAGGAGCAGATCTCCACCGACGGCCCGGTCGTCGGCATCGGTCCCGGCACCGTGGTCCTCGGCGACGACGGCCAGGTGCTCGACCCGGCCACCGACGTCGGCGTGACCGGCCGGCTGGCCCGAGGCGGCCACGTGCCGGTCGGCTACTACAAGGACCCCGAGAAGTCGGCCAAGACGTTCCTGGAGATCGGCGGCGAGCGGTTCTCGGTGCCCGGCGACATGGCCCGGATCGAGGAGGGCAACCGGATCACGCTGCTCGGCCGCGGCTCCAACTGCGTCAACACCGGCGGGGAGAAGGTCTACCCCGAGGAGGTGGAGATGGCGGTCAAGGCGCACCCGGCCGTCTACGACTGCCTCGTGGTCGGCATCCCGGACGAGAAGTACGGCCAGTCCGTCGCGGCGGTCGTCGAGCTCCGCGAGGGGACGACGCTCGAGCTCGACGAGCTGCGCGACTTCCTGCGCGAGCACCTGTCCGGCTACAAGCTGCCGCGCTCGCTGACCGTCGTACCCCAGATCCCGCGCAACGCCACGGGCAAGGCGCAGTACGTCGCCGCGAAGGAGATGGCCCTTGCGCACGTCGCTGTGTGACGAGTTCGGGATCGACTACCCGATCTTCGCGTTCACCCCGTCCGAGCACGTCGCCGCGGCGGTCTCGCGGGCCGGCGGCCTGGGCGTGCTCGGCTGCGTGCGGTTCAACGACACCGAGGAGCTCGAGCGGGTCCTGACCTGGCTGGACGACAACACCGACGGCAAGCCGTACGGCGTCGACATCGTCATGCCGATGAAGATCCCGACCGAGGGCACCTCGCTCGACCTCGGCGCGATGATCCCCGAGGAGCACCGGAAGTTCGTCGACGAGACGCTGCTCAAGCTCGGCGTACCGCCGCTGCCGGAGGGCGAGGGCCGGGAGGGAGTCCTCGGCTGGCTGCACTCGGTGGCGCGGTCGCACCTCGACGTCGCGCTGAAGCACCGGCCGGTGCTGATCGCCAACGCGCTCGGCTCGCCGCCGGTCGACGTGATCGAGAAGTGCCACGAGCACGGCATCAAGGTGGCCGCCCTGGCCGGCGCCGCCAAGCACGCGCTCTCGCACGTCCAGAACGGCGTCGACATCATCGTCGCCCAGGGCTACGAGGCCGGCGGCCACACCGGCGAGGTCGCCTCGATGGTGCTGACCCCCGACATCGTGGACGCGGTCGGCCCCGACGTACCCGTCCTCGGCGCCGGCGGCATCGGCTCCGGCCGCCAGGTCGCCGCGTCGCTCGCCCTGGGCGCCCAGGGCGTGTGGACCGGCTCGATCTGGCTGGGCACCGAGGAGTACCGCAACCTGACGTCCAACCAGGGCTGGGAGACCGCGTTCACCCGCGCCACGTCGTCCGACACCGTCCGCACCCGGATCTACACCGGCAAGCCGGCCCGGCTGCTCAAGACCAAGTGGACCGAGGCCTGGGCCGAGGCGGACGCTCCCGAGCCGCTGCCGATGCCGCTGCAGAACCTCCTCGTCGCCGAGGCGCACAACCGCATCAACGCCTCCCACGACCCCGACGTGATCTCGATGCCGATCGGCCAGATCGTCGGCCGGATGAACTCGGTCCGCCCGGTCGCCGAGGTCATCGCCGTCGCTGGTGGCGGAGTACGACGAGGCCGTGGACCGGCTGGAGACCTACCGGAAGTAGCTGTCGGATCCGCTCCGCGCCGTTCGTCGTCCTCCAGACTGACCAACGACAGCGAGGAGCACCCGATGAAGTTCGCCATGTTCATCGTCCACGGCGACGAATCCGTCACGCCCGAGGACGAGGCGGCGGCACCCGACGTGGACGAGTGGTTCGACTACGCCCGAGGCAAGGGCGCCTTCGTGCAGGCGGTGCGGCTGCTCGACCCGCCCGAGGCCAGGATGGTCGCGCAGCGCGGGGGCGAGCTGCTGGTGACCGACGGCCCGTTCGCCGAGACGCGGGAGTGGATCGCCGGCTTCGCGATCCTCGAGTGCGCCTCGATGGAGGAGGCGCTGGAGATCGCCGCGCGGAACCCTGCGGCCTACTACGGCCGGCTCGAGCTCCGGCCGTTGCACTCCTCGACGCTCGACGACTGACTCAGCCGACCGCCACGTCGTCGATGCACATGATGTTGCCCTCGCTGTCGGTGAACCACGCGGCGCGACCCATCTCGGGGACCGTCGCGATGTCGCCGTCCCAGCTGACGCCGGGCATGTCGTAGTGCTCGAACGTGATGCCCTTGTCCTTCAGCTCGCGCACCTCGCCGTCGATGTCGGCGACGTGCCACTGGGCGATCGTGTGGCCGGCCTGGCCGGCGAACTCGGTCTGGTAGAGGAAGAACGACGTCCCGCCCGTGGTGGCGTAGACGAGACCGCCGTCGCCCTCCTGCACCGGGGTGAGGCCGAGCTTGTCGGCGTAGAAGCTTCGAGCTCGGTCCAGGTCTGCGGCGGGGACGTTCGCGGTCACCTTGCTGTCACTCAGCATCTGGGCTCCTAGGGTCGGGAAGTGCCCGAGCCGCTTCCTTTCGCACGCTAGTCCTCTAGCGGCGCACCCGGTAGCGCAGGTGCGTGGCCTCCGGGGTGTCGATGACCTTGACCACCTCGAGCTCGACCTCCCGGGGCAGCACGTCGAACAACCGCCGGCCGCGGCCGAGCAGCACCGGGACCTGCGCCAGCTGCAGCTCGTCCAGCACGCCCTCGGCGAGCGCCTGCTGCGCGGTGTAGCCGCCCTGCACGTGGACGTGCTTGTCGCCGGCCGCGGCCTTCGCCTGCTCCATCGCGCTGACGATGCCGTCGGTGTAGGTGACGTTCGGATAGCTCCAGCGCGCAGCCGGGCCGGGCGGCGCGGTGGCTCGGGACGAAGATCGGTACGCCGCCCATCAGCTTGCCGCCCCAGTGGTCCATGAGCTCCGCCGTACGCCGGCCGGTCACGACCGCGCCGCCGGCGCCCATCTCGTCCATCACCTCCCGCGCCGGGCCGGTGACCTCGGCGAACTCGCCGCCGGGTGCGAACCACTCGTGCAGCCGGTTGCCGTCCGGGCCGCCGAGGAAGTCGTCCTCGTCGGCGATGAAGCCGTCCGCCGAGACGGACATGAACAGGATGCTCGTGGACATCGGGTGCTCCTCAGGTCGTGGCCCGGCCGGTGCCGGGGGCCTCACCACGTCTACGAAGGCGCTCGGGCAACTACGACAGCTCGTGCCAAGGACCCTGGATGCTCAGCCGCGGTACGGCGTCAGCCGCGGCCACCAGCCCGGCACCGCCCGGCGGTACCGCTCGTACGACTCCCCGAACTGTTCCGCGAGCTGCGGCTCCTCGTAGCCCTTGACGAAGGCCACCACGGCGACCAGGAACACGACGAGCCAGGCAGCCACCCCCGGGCTGCCGAACAGCAGCGCCTGCCCCGCGATCATCGAGGCGACGGCGACGTACATCGGGTTGCGCACGAAGCGATAGAGGCCGCCGACCACGAGCTGCTCGGTCGGCGCGAGGGGTGCCGGCGTGCCACGCCCTTCGGTACCGACGGCCCCAGGTCCATCGTCGTCGGCGTCGACGGGTCGCCGGCCTCGCTCCGCGCCGGCGCCTACGCCGCGGGACTCGCTCGCCGCCGGGGGAGCCGGCTCACGGTCGTCTTCGCCCGCAGCCTGGGCCGACCGCGCCGTCGGCGTACGACCCGTCCGGTGCCGCGCTGACCGCCCACACAGGGAAGATGGACTCCGTCGAGCGCGACCTGGTCGAGCAGATCGTGGTCGGCGGCTCACGGCGGGCGGCATCGGCCCGGTATCGGCCCCGCGACCGTCGCAGGCGCATCGTTTCGCGTAGCACGCAACGGCAGACTGCGCCAGCAGGTCGACGCGACCTGGCAGCAGCCTGCCAACGTGACCGTCAACGTGACGGCGAGCGCCACCTCGGCCAGCATCACGCTCGGACACATGGCCGGCCCGTTCGTCCTGTCGCCGCTGACTCAGTACCGCGTCGGTCCGCAGCCTCGGTTCGGCTACCCCGCGATCGAGTACGCCGTCCCGCGCTCCTCCCGCACCCAGAGCACCCCGTCACCCGCGGTCGCGCCTTGGGCGATCAGGTCGCGCTTGAGCACCTTGTTGGTGGCGGTCGTCGGGAGCGTGGGGGCAATCCGGACGTAGCGCGGCCAGGCCTTCGAGGGGAGATCCGCCTGCTGAGCGAGGAACGAGGTCAGCTCGGTCGGCGTGAGCGAGGCATCGTCCTGAAGCACGATCGCGGCCATCACCTGGTCGCCGACGTTCGGATCCGGAACGGCGTAGACCGCGACGAGGGCGACCGCCGGAAGGCGCTGGAAGATCCGTTCGACAGGGGCGGCGGCGAGGTTCTCGCCGTCCACGCGCATCCAGTCGGCGGTCCGGCCGGCCAGGTAGATCCAGCCGTCGGCGTCGCGATAGGCGAGATCGCCGGACCAGTACATGCCGTGCCGCATCCGCTCGTCGTTGGCGGCCTGGTCGTTGTAGTAGCCCTGGAAGTAGCCGGCGCCCTCGGTGTTGACCAGCTCGCCGATCGCCTCGTCGGCGTTGAGCAGCGCGCCGTGCTGGTCGAACTGCGCCACCGCACACTCGGTGAGGGTCTCGGAGTCGTAGATCGCCACCGCGCCGACGCCCCGGCCGATCGAGCCACGCGGGGTGCCGGGCGCGCGGGTGATGATGATCGCGAGCTCGGTGGAGCCGAAGCCGTCCATGACCTCGCTGTCGAAGCGCCGGGCGAACTCCTCGATGTCGCGGTCGCTGGCCTCGTTGCCGAACGCGACACGCAGCGGGTTGTCGGCGTCGTCGGGCCGCTCGGGCGTGGCCAGGATGTAGGCGAGCGGCTTGCCGACGTAGTTCACGTACGTCGCGCCGTAGCCCCGCACGTCGGAGAGGAAGCGGGTCGCCGAGAACCGCGCCGGCACCATCGCCGCTCCCGATCCCAGGGCGACCGCCCAGCCGGCGACGACGGCGTTGGAGTGGAAGAGCGGCATCGAGATGTAGCAGACGTCCTCCGCGGTGACGGAGAACCGCTCGATCAGGTTCAGCCCCGAGAACAGCACCATCAGGTGCGCCACCTGCACGGCCTTCGGCTCACCGCTGGTGCCCGAGGTGAAGATCATCATCAGCGTGTCCATCGCGCCGACCTCGCGGTACGGCGACAGGGGAGCGGCCTTCGCGAGCCGCGACGTCCACTCGGACGAGGTCACGTCGATCACCGTGACGCCGGACAGGTCGAGCCCCTCGAGCAGCGGCAGCTGCTCCTCGTCGGTGAGCAGGAACTGGCAGTCCGCTCGGCGTACGTCGGCCAGCAGCCCGTCGCCGCGCCGGGTGGTGTTGATGCCGCAGAGCACGTAGCCACCGAGCCCTGCGGCGGCCATCGCCCGCAGCATCTCGGGGGTGTTGCCGAGGAGGGTCCCGACGTGGAGCGGTCGAGAGGGGTCGTGCGCGCGGATCAGCACCGAGGCCTCCGCAGCAGCCTCGGCGAGGTGCTCGCGCCAGGTCCAGGTGCGGTCGCCGTACCTCAGCCCGACCCGGTCGGCGCCGTCGCCGTCGGCGCGCTCACGCAGCAGCTGCTGGACGGTCTCGGCTCCCACGGGGCTCAGGCCGGCTCGGTCGCCAGGGTCCGGCCGATGTGCAGCGCCTGCTCGGTGGCTCCTCCGTGCAGGAACTCATAGCGCTTGGCCGACGTGAAGTAGCGGTGCGCCTCGCCGTCGAGGTCGATCCCGACGCCGCCGTGCACGTGCACGGTCGTGTGCGCGATGCGATGGCCCGCGTCGGCCGCCCACAGCTTGGCGATCGCGACCTCGGTGTCGGCGGGCAGCCCCTCCTCGAGCCGCCAGGCGGCCTGCCAGAGGGTGAGCCGCTGCCCCAGGGTGTCGATGTAGCCGTCGGCCAGCCGCTGCGAGACGGCCTGGAAGGTGCCGATCGGGCGGCCGAACTGCTCCCGCGTCTTGGCGTACGCCGCGGTGAGGGCCAGCGCCCCCTCGCAGATGCCGAGCTGCTCGGCGGCGCCCGCCAGGAGGAGGAGGTGGTGGAGCCGCTGCGCCGCGCTTCCGTCGGCGGGTCCGACGAGTCCGTCGGTCGGGACCACGCCATCTAGGTCGAGGCGCGCGACCTGGTCTCCGTCGGAGAACCGCTGGGGCGTCAGCGTGAGCCCCTCGTCCCCGAACTGGACCAGGAAGACGCCGACGCCGTCGGGCGTCTCGGCCGGGACCAGGAACCCCTGGGCGGCCATGCCGGCCGGCACGACCGTCTTGGTGCCTGTCAGGCGATAGCCGTCGCCGTCCGGAGTCGCAACCGTCGTCGGGCGATCGGGCGCGTGGGCCTGGTCCTCGGCGACCGCGCAGGTCAGCAGACGCTCGCCGGTCGACGCACCGGAGAGCCAGACGCGCTTCTGCTCGTCGGTGCCGAGCTCGGAGAGGAAGGTGACCGCCGGCCCGTGCGAGGCGAGCGGGACGGGGGCGACGGTGCGGCCGACCTCGACCAGGACTCGGCACAGCTCGACGAGTCCGAGCCCGGCGCCGCCGTACTCCTCCGGGATGTTGAGCGACAGCAGCCCCGCATCGGCCAGGTCCTGCCACAGCGCGTGGTCGAGGCGCGAGCCGTCGGCCTCGACGGCCTTCATCCGCTCGTTGGTGGCCCGGTCCGCGAGGATCTTGGCGGCCAGCGCGGCGGCCTCGTCCTGCTCTGCGGTGAAGGTGAAGTCCATCTCGCTACCTCCCAGAATCTAACGCTGCGCTGCCGGCAGGCCCAGGCCCACGTAGCCGATGATGTCCCGCTGGATCTCGTTGGTGCCGCCGCCGAAGGTCATGACCAGCGCGCTGCGGTAGAACCGCTCGATCCTTCCGGCCAGCACCGCGCCGTCGGAGGCGCCCGTGAGGCCGGCGTTCGGACCGATCACCTCCATCAGCGAGCGGTAGACCTCGGTCGCCAGCTCGGAGCCGTAGATCTTGGTGGCCGACGCCTCGGCGGGGGAGAGCGCCGTCTTCTGGTCGGCGTCGGAGGCGAGCTTCCAGTTGATCAGCGTGAGTGCCTGGATCTTGGCGTGCGCGCGGCCGAGCGCGATCTGGACCCACTCGGTGTCGATCACGCGCGAGCCGTCGGGGTTCTTGGTCTGCTGCGCCCACTCGCGGACCAGCTTGAGCGACATCGTGAGCGGCGCCGACGACGTGAGCGAGACCCGCTCGTGGTTGAGCTGGTTGGTGATCAGCGGCCAGCCGCCGTTGAGCTCGCCGACGAGGTTGGACGCCGGCACCCGCACGTCCTCGTAGTAGGTCGCGCTGGTCGAGACGCCCGACACGGTGTGCACCGGCGTGTAGGAGAAGCCGTCGGCATCGGTCGGTACGACGATCATCGAGAGCCCCTTGTGCCGCGGCAGGTCGGGGTCGGTGCGGCACGCGAGCCAGATCCAGTCGGCGTACTGGATCAGCGAGGTCCACATCTTCTGGCCGTTGATGACCCACTCGTCGCCCTCACGGACGGCCCGGGTCTTGAGCGACGCGAGGTCGGTGCCGGAGCCGGGCTCGGAGTAGCCGATCGAGAAGTGCAGGTCGCCGGCGAGGATCTTCGGCAGGAAGTGCGCCCTCTGCTCGTCGGTCCCGTAGCGCATGATCGTCGGCCCGACGGTGTTGAGGGTCAGGTAGGGGATCGGTACGCCGAAGTCCGCCGCCACGTCGGTGAAGATCAGCTGGTCGACCATGGAGCGGGCCCGGCCGCCGTACTCCTCCGGCCACCCGATCCCGAGCCAGCCGTCGGTGCCGAGCTGCTTGATGACGCCCTTGTAGACGCCCGCCTCGCCGAACTCACCGGTGGCCGAGGCCAGTCCCGTCTTGACCTCAGGCGTGACCAGCGCGGAGAAGTAGCCTTGGAGCTCCTCCTTGAGGGCGACCTGCTCGGGATCCAGGGCGATGCGCATGGCGCAAAACTATAACGTGTTCTAGTCTGGAGTCCATGATGGAGAGCACGAGGATGCTGGACCACGGCACTCCGCCGGAGCGCTTCGCCCGGGGCTGGCACTGCCTGGGGCTCGCCGACTCGTTCCGCGACGGGAAGCCGCACCGGATCGAGGCTTTCGGCGGCCAGCTGGTCGTGTGGGAGGACACCCAGGGCAACCTCAACGTCCTCGACGGCTACTGCCGCCACATGGGCGGCGACCTGACCCAGGGCACCGTCAAGGGCGACGAGATCGCCTGCCCGTTCCACGACTGGCGCTGGGGCGGCGACGGCAAGTGCAAGCAGATCCCCTACGCGCGCCGCGTGCCGCTGCGGGCCAGGACCCAGAAGTACCCCGTCGTGATCCGCAACGACCAGCTGCTGGTCTGGCACGACGTCGAGGGCTCCGAGCCCGACATGGACATCCTGCCGCCGGTGCTGCCCGGGCTCGAGGACGGCCTCTACACCGACTGGACGTGGGAGGTCGTGCCGATCACCGACTCCCACTGCCGCGAGCTGATCGACAACGTCGTGGACATGGCGCACTTCTACTACGTGCACTTCTCGTTCCCGACCAGCTTCCGCAACGTCTTCGAGGGCACCCAAGCGACCCAGTTCATGGAGTCGAAGGGCCGCCCGGACAAGGCCGGCGGCTACGGCAGTCCGGACCTGTTCCTCAAGTCCGAGGCGACGTACTTCGGACCGGCGTACATGATCAACTGGCTCGACGTCGACTACAAGGGATTCCAGACCGAGGTCATCCTCATCAACTGCCACATCCCGACCGGACCCGACTCGTTCACGCTGCAGTACGGCATCACGGTCAAGCGGCCCGAGGGCATCGACGACGACACCGCGGCGTACATCTCCAAGAAGTACGCCCAGATGTTCGGCGAGGGCTTCCTCCAGGACGTGCACATCTGGAAGAACAAGGTGCCCGTCCAGAACCCGCTCCTGTGCGAGGAGGACGGCCCGGTCTACCAGCTGCGGCGCTGGTACGAGCAGTACTACGTGGACAAGGCCGACATCGTCCCCGAGATGGTGGACCGGTTCGAGTTCGAGGTCGACACCACGAAGGCCAACGAGTACTGGCAGGAGGAGGTCGCGGAGAACCTGCGGCTGCGCGCCGAGGCTGACGCCTGATGCCGTCGTTCGTCCCGACCAGTGCGGACACGCTGGAGGACCAGCGTCTCTACACGAGCGCGCGGCTGGTCGAGGTCGCCTGCCTCGACTGCCTGGCCAAGGTGGGCGTGAAGAAGAACAGCGAGCACCACACGTCGATCCAGTGGACCGCCGAGGCGCGCGAGCACTGCCCCGAGCTCAGCCGGCGCACTGGTGGCCGCGACTTCCAGCCCGCGTGCGGGCGGCTGGTCGACAGCATCGAGCAGGCGGCTCGTGACGGACAGGTGCCGATCGGCGCCGAGGACGGTTACTGAGGTGCGGCCCTGAATGGCAGAGAGCTCCTACGAGCTGCAGGTCGTCGGGGTCGTGGAGGAGACCGCGGACGCGCACTCGGTGTCGTTCGCGGTGCCAGAGGGCGCCGAGGCGGAGTTCGACTACAAGCCCGGCCAGTTCCTGACCCTGGCGGTGCCTAGCGACCTGACCGGGGTCGCGGCGCGCTGCTACTCGCTCTCGTCCTCGCCCCACGACGGCGGGCCGCTCACGGTCACCGTGAAGCGGACCGTCGACGGCTACGCCTCCAACTGGGTCTGCGACCACCTGCGCGAGGGCTCGACGATCCGGTCCCTTCCACCGTCGGGCATCTTCACGCCGGCCTCACTGGACGCCGACCTGCTGCTGTTCGCCGGCGGCAGCGGGATCACCCCGATCATGTCGATCACGCGTACGGCGATCGCGCACGGCAGCGGCAAGATCATGCTCTTCTACGCGAACGCCGACGAGCAGTCGGTCATCTTCGCCTCAGAGCTGGCGGCGCTCGCGGCCGAGCACCCCCACCGGCTCGTCGTCGTGCACTGGCTGGTGTCGGTGCAGGGACTGCCGACGCAGGAGCAGATGAAGGCGTTCACCGAGCCGTTCACGACGTACGACGCGTTCGTGTGCGGGCCGGCGCCGTTCATGAAGCTGACGGTTGCGGCGCTGAGGGAGCTGGAGTTCCCGCGCGAGCGGAGGCACCAGGAGAAGTTCATCTCGTTGGGCGGCAACCCGTTCGGCGACCCGGAGGAGCAGGCCAAGGCGGAGCACGAGCTCGAGGAGGCCGACTCGGACTCGGAGTTCACCGAGGGTGCCGGCATGCCCGAGGAGTCGGCACAGGGCAACGTCCGCGTCGAGGTCGAGCTCGACGGCCAGACCTACGCCTACGACGACTGGGCGCCGACCACCAAGCTGCTCGAGCACCTGGAGTCGAAGGGCGTGAAGGCGCCGTACTCCTGCCGTGAGGGCGAGTGCTCCGCGTGCGCGGTCCGCCTGCTCGAGGGCGAGGTCAAGATGCTCAACAACGACGTCCTCGACGAGGAGGACCTCGCCGAGGGCATCCGGCTGGCCTGCCAGTCGCTTCCGGTCACGGACGTGGTGCGGGCGACGTACCACTGAGGACGTCTGCCGGCGGCCGCCAGCGGTCCCACCAGGCTCCGATGAGCATGGCCAGCGCAGCGGCGACGCCGCCCATGATCGCGTCGACCAGGTAGTGCTCGGAGGCGTAGATCAGCGTCCACGCCATGGCCACGGGATAGAGCAGCAGGAGCCAGCGCCACCAGCCGTGCAGCCGGCTGATGGCGTAGAACGCGATCAGGAACGCGAACCCGCAGTGGAGCGACGGCATCGCGGCGGTCTTGTTGGGCAGCCCGCCGAAGACGATCGTGGTGCGCTCGATGCCGAGGCTCTGGAAGGCCCGGCTGGACATCCGGACCAGCGGCGGCAATAGGCCGTCCCGCGCGGCCATCCACGGGGGGGCCATCGGGAAGACGATGTAGCCCGCCAGCGCGAGGTAGCTGATGGTCACGTAGCGCCGGATCCAGCGGAGCCACTCGTGGCGGTCGCGGATCCAGAGGATCCCGGCGAGGGTGAGCCCGGCGACGAAGTGGGAGGCGTACGTCGCGCTGGCGACGTAGTCGTACCACTTCAGCTGCTCGAAGCCCGCGCAGTGGTCGCTGCACAGTCGGTTCTGGAGGCTGACCGTCGGGACCGTGTTGCCGCCCCAGAGCTGAGCCAGCCACTCGTCGGCGCGGATCGGCCACGCCTCGTAGGGCGTGAACCCGATGTCGTCGGTGACCCCGCGCGCCAGTCCGTAGACCGCCAGGGCGGCCAGCCACGGCCACCAGTCCCTGGGGAACTGCCACGACCAGTCGAGCCGCCAGCAGATCGCGAGCAGCCAGAGCCACAGCGCGACCCCGATCGGGTCGTTGGGGACGCCGACCAGCCAGCACCAGACGATGAGCGCGACGGCGTACGCCGTCACGGCCAGGATGCGCCTCAAGAGTGCCGCCGGTAGATGGTGAACTTGCCGGCCGTGTCCACCTCGTCGTAGTCGGCGTCGAGGACCGCCTGGGCGTCGGTGAAGTCGAGCTCCCAGTCGTCCACGGACTTGCGGGCGACGATCACCCAGGTCGGTCGTCGCTCGCTCTCCAGCAGGCTGTCGAGCGTGGAGAGGTCGGCGTCGCGGACCCGCGCGGGCAGGCTCCAGAGGTAGAGGTACGACGGGTCGAGGTCCGCGTCGCGGATGACGTTGGCGGCGCCGAGCACCACCACGGCGCTGTCACCCCGCTCCGCGTGGCCGTCGAGGTAGGCGATCGCCTGCTCCTCCTTGCGCTCGATCGGGTGCGTCCCGACCCAGCCCAACGCCGCGACGGTCGAGATACCGGCGAGCGCCAGGGAGCCGCCGATCATCCTCGTGACCGGCGCCGGTCGCTGTGCGAACGACGCCGCGAACAGCACGGCGCCGGGGGTCAGCGCGATCAGGTAGTGCAGCCAGTAGCTGCCGCCCAGGAACGCCACCAGCAGCTCGAACGTGAGCAGGGCGTACGCCGCCGCCCGCAGGTCGGGCGCCGTCCAGGGTCCCTGCCGGGACGGCGCTCCGCGGCCCTTCCATGCGAACGCGGCGACCACGAGGGGGACACCGCTCGCGGCGAGCGCCCCGACCATCGAGGCCAGCCGCGCCGGCGCGTTGCCGCTGTCACCCGCGAGCTCGCGGGCGGCGTCGAGGCGGAAGGTGACCACCGCGTCCCAGAGATCGGCGGGCACGGTGCCGCGGGCCCAGGCCAGGGCGAGCACGACGGCGACGGTCCCCAAGGCCCCGGCCAGGAGCCCCGGGAGCTTCCTCCGGGCCGCGCCGCTGGTGAACAGCAGGACGGCGGCCACCACGAACACGTCGACCAGGCTCTGCTTGACCAGCGCCCCGATCGCGCCGGCCGCTCCCGCGGCCACGCTGAACAGGAACCCCCTGACCTGGTGCCGGCTGGCCGCGGCCGCGACGTACGCGAGGATTCCGACGACCAGGAACGGCAGTCCCAGCAGCTCGCCGTTGACCACGGTCGCGCCGAACAACGGGGTGGCGACGCAGACCGCCGCCGTACCAGCGGTGAGCAGGGGAGCGGACCGGCGTTCTGGCGCCGCGATCCTGCCCAGGACGCCGGACAGGATGACCGTCAGGACGGCTGCCAGCGCGCCGATCAGCCGCAGCGGGACGGCCCCGCCCAGTGCGTCGGCGGCCTCGAAGATCGCGATCAGCACCGGCGGCCGGTCCACCCAGAAGTCGCCGTACAGGCTGCTGCCCTCGGACCACTGCCCGCCCACGATCAGGTAGCCGGCCTCGTCCGGGCTCAGCGACCGACCCACGAACGGCAGCCAGCCCAGGCACACGCCGACCGCCATGACGATCACCCAGCTCTTGGGGGCCGTCCCGATCCGACGCCGCCAAGGAGAGGCAGGCGCGTCGGACACGGGCGGAAGGCTACCGAGCGGGCCACTCGCCTCTGGCTTCGGCCGGGTACGTCGGCAACCCGACAGCCGAGTGTCTGACCCTCGCCGGGGCTGTCAAGCCTGGGTGCCTTCGCGTGGTCTCGGGGCGGGTTGACAGCCCCGACGAGGGCCAAAGGCAGGCTCGCTCTCGGGTTGCCGCCGGCGGTCTGGCTCCGGTCCGGCGGTGATGGAGTCCGCGGCACCCGGTGGTTGAGGAGGTCGCTCTGCGACCGTCTCGAAACCCCTCAGCGTAGACACCCGATGGATCACCGCTGGTCGAGCTTGTCGAGACCACCGCAGCCGACGCTGGGATCTACCCAGCACCGGTCGAGCCGGTCGAGATCACCGGTCCGGAAGAGTTTCTGAGAGAGTTTCGCGGATTCCTGTGGAACAGGGCCTTTGGGGGCTTCGACTGTCGGTGGTCACCCCTAGCGTTGGTCTCGTGAACGACGACCTGTCCGACCTCGACGCCGCTGGTCTGTTGGCTGCCGCGTCGGACTCGGTGCGGGCTCGTCGGCTGGCTGAGGTCCGGGAGCTGGAGGTGCTGGCGGCGTGGGCTGCGATGCACTCCGGTGAGCCGACGGACCGGTTTGACCGGTTGGTCCAGGTCGGCGGCGAGGGCACACCGCGGGTGCGGGAGCTGTGCCTGGGCGAGATCGCCCTCGCGCGTGGCGCCGGGGTGATGGCGACCGAGCACGCGACCGCCGACACCCTGGACCTGATCCACCGCCTCCCGGAGTTCTGGGCGCGGTGCCTCTCGGGTGAGGTGGACGTGTACATCGCCCGGCGGGTCGCGAAGCTGTCCCGGTACCTGCCGGCTGACCGGGTGGGTGTGGTGGACCGGGCGGTGGCGCGGGTCATCGGCCGGGAGTCCGCCGGCCGGGTCCTGGCGGTGGCGGAGGCGAAGGTCATCGAGGCCGACCCCGCCCTGCACGACGAACGCGTCGAGGCCGAACGGCGGCGGCGGTACGTGTCCTCCTCGCGGACCGACGAATACGGGCTGCGCACCGTGATCGCCCGCGTCGAGGCCGGGGACGCGGTGTGGGTCGAGGCCACCCTGACCCGGGTCGCCGAGATCATCACCCCCCGCCACCCCGACGCCACGCGCGGACGAGGTCCGGGCGATCGCGTTCGGGTGGCTGGCCCGCCCCGCCGAACTCCTCCAACTCCTGCTCGAGCACCGCGACCCCCAAGAAGAACTCGAGGTCACCGAGGTGGCGCCAGTCGCGGGCGACCGCGTTCCCCGCCGACCTCCTCGACGCGCTCCGCGCCGCGGACCTGACCCCACTGGCCCCCAAGACGTCTCTGTACGTCCACCTCCACGAAGCCGCCATCCACGGTCACGGCGGCGTCGCGCGGGTGGAGGGCCTCGGCCCGGTCACCCTGACCGGGCTCCAGGAGCTGCTCGCGCGCACGGCGTTGACGGTCAAGCCGGTGCTGGACCTGTCCGACCGGATCCGCACCACCGCCTACGAGCACCCCGAGTCCCTCAAGGAGCGGGTCCACCTCGTGACTGGTGGCGACTACTGGCCCTACGCCACCTCCACCGCCAGGAACCTCGACTACGACCACCCCATCGCCTACGACGACACCGGACCGCCAGGGCAGACCGGGACCCACAACTCCGGACCCCTGGGCCGGCGACATCACCGCCACAAGACCCACGCCGGCTACCGCGCCCGACAATGCGGCGCCGGACGCTATGTCTGGCTGACCCCGCACGGGCTCGGCTACCTCGTCGACGCCCGGGGCACCCGACCCATCAGCCGCAAACACGCCCGGATGATCCTCGACGCCCCACCCGGCGTCGACATCTACCCGGTCGCGCTGGTCAGGGGACCAGCGTGATCCGGTTGGTAGCCGGCGGCGCGACGTTCGGGTTGGCGGCGAGGTAGGCCGTGAACGCGTCGAGGTCGACCGGACCGCCGACGAGCGCAGTGCCCACGGTGAACGTCGAGAAGCTGTCGCCGCCTCCAATGAGGAAGTTGTTCGCGGTGACCCGGTAGCTGGCTGCAGGGTCAACCGCGACACCGTTGATCTTGATGTTGGAGACGCGGCTGCCGATGGGGGCCGACAGGCTCCTGTCGTAGTGCAGGCTGCTCGATGGTTGCAGGATCCGAACGAGTTCCCCTCCGCCGGACTGGGCGACCCACTGCTGCTCGAGGATCGCGTCGAGCTGTGCACCGGTGAACGTCACCGTCTGCATGACGTTGCCGAACGGCTGCACGGTGAACGCCTCGGCGTACGTCACCACCCCGTCGCCCTCGCCCGCCGGCGAGCTCGCGTAGTTGAGGTCGGCTCGGACGCCGCCGGGGTTCATCAGGGCCACCACGGCATCTGCGCTGGCAGCCAGCTGGGCGTCCGCGATGAGGTTGCCCAGCGGGGACTCCCCGGAAGGAGCTGCGCTCCTGACGATGTCGGCGGAGATGGTGCCGACCTGCCGGTTGCCGACGGGCGCGGCCTTGGCCTTGGCGTCCTCGACGATGGCCTGCGCGCCCGGGTCCGGTGTGACGGTCCTGGTCACGATCTCGTTGTTGGCCGTCGTCGCGCTGCGCACGACGTCGCGGGTCTTGGTGTCGATCTTCAGGTCCACGACGGTCATCAGTCGGCCGAACGACGAGCCCTGGGTGACCGGACGCGGGTTGCCGGCCGGGTCGGTGACCACGCAGTTGTAGCCCTGGTGGCTGTGACCGCTGAAGATCGCGTCCACCATCGGGGAGACCTGGGTGGCGATCTGGGTCCCGAGCCCGCCGGGGGCGACCTTGCAGTCGTTGGGACCGGCCCCGGTGAGCACGTTGTCGCCCTGGTGGAGCAGCACGATCTGGCTCTTCACGCCGAGCCTGTCGAGGAGCTTGGCGGTCTTGTTGATCGCCGTCACCTCGTCACCGAACCTCAGCTGCGCGATCCCCTCAGGGCTCACGATGTCCGGCGTTCCCTCGAGTGGTGCCCCGATGATGCCGATGGGAATGCCTCCCGACACCTTGATCGTGAAGGGGAGGAGGGCGGGCAGGCCGTTCCTGAAGGTCACGTTGGCGCCGAGGAACGGGAACTTCGTCCCGCGGTACTTCGGCTCGAACTGGCAGCCGTCGACGGGGTGGCAGCCGCCGAGCTGGATGCGCAGCAGTTCCTTGTAGCCCTCGTCGAACTCGTGGTTGCCCGCCGAGGAGGCCGTGAGCCCGAGGTAGTTCAAGAACTTGATCGACGGCTCGTCGTGGAAGAGCGCCGAGGCCAGGGGCGAGGCCCCGATCAGGTCGCCGGCGGCGACCACGACGGAGTTCGTGGCGGCGGCACGGGACTGGAAGACATGCGTCGCCAGGTAGGCGGCGCCACCCGCGTCCACGGTCGTGCCGTCGCTGAGCGTCACTCGGCCCGAGGACCCGGTCGGTGGCTCCAGGTTGCCGTGGAAGTCGTTGATGGAGATCAGCCGGACGTCGACCGTCTTCGGCGCGGGCGGACTTGGCTGCGCCTGTGGGGCCGCGGCAGAGCTCGTCGCCACGGGCGACAGGGCCAGGGCTGCGATCGCCGCGAGTGCGGCAGCCACGGACAGCAGGCGGGTACGGCGGACAAGGTGCGACGAGGACATGTCTGACTCCGAGAGTGTGGGGATGCCCGAGACTCTGCCTCCTCACCTGCCCGCGGCGAAACCCCCCAATCAATGAACTTCGGGGGTAGCGCCGTCGTTTGCTACCAGCCCCGCTCGCGCCACTCGCTCAGATGCGGCCGCTCGGCGCCGAGCGTCGAGTCGTTGCCGTGGCCCGGGTAGAACCACGTGTCATCGGGGAGCCGGTCGAAGATCTTGCTGGAGACCTCGTCGAGCAGCTGGACGAAGGCGTCCTTGTCTCCGAGCGTGTTCCCCACCCCACCCGGGAAGAGGGAGTCACCGGTGAAGAGGTGCGGGTGGCCGCCCTGGGAGGCCGAGTCGTCGTACAGCAGCGCGATCGACCCGGGCGTGTGGCCGGCGAGTGCGATCACCTGGAGGGTGCAGTCGCCGACGGGCACGGTGTCGCCCTGCTTGACCTGGAGGGCGATGGGGACGCCGGTCTGTTCGGTGATCGCCTCCGCGTCCGGGTCGCCGGCGACCGTGGCGGCATCGGTGGCGCCGACGACGTCGGCGAGGGCGCGGTGGTGGTCCCAGTGCTGGTGGGTGGTGACCACGTGGGTCAGCCCGGCGTCGCCGATGAGGGGGAGCAGGGTGGCGGCCGCGTCGGCCGCGTCGATGAGGACCTGCTCGCCGGTCTTCTTGCAGGTGAGGAGGTAGCAGTTGTTGGACATCTTCTCGTCCACGGCGACCTTGGTGATCGTCAGCGAGTCGAGCTCGCGGGTGTCGGCCGGGCCTCCCGGCGTGACCGCTCCTGTGTAGCTCACCACGGCTCCATCCTCGGCACGCGGCCGTCGTCGCTGGTCAGTCCGTCGCCGGAACCCCGGCCCGTCGTCCACCATGCCAGAGCACTCCCGACGCCCGAGATCGTGGGACCGCCGGTCCCGAACGCCCACGACCGGTCCAGGTCCGTGGCCTGTGCGACGAACGGCTCCCCGTCGTGAACGCCGGCACGGAGGTCCAGGAGCAGTACGACGAACTCGGGTGGCCAGTCGGCCGCGGTGTAGTCGAGGGCCAGGTCGGCGTGGTGGATCTCCACCTCGCGGACCCGCATGTTGCCGACCACGCCGGCGGGGAACGAGCGCCCGCCCGGCGTACGTTCCACCTCGTGGTCGGCGAGATTGTGGGCGAGCTCCTCGACCCACTCGCCGATCGCCGTCGTGGACCCGAGGAACCTGTCGCGCAGCGCGGACGGCGACGCGGACGCCAGGTCGGCGATGTCGGACTCGCGTGCCTCGTCGGATCGGTACATCGGCACCGGCCGCCCCTCGTGCACGCCCTCGAGCGCGCCGGACAATGCCTCGGCGTTCAGCGTCAGGTGCGACACCACGTGCCCGCGGGTCCAGCCCGGGAGCAGGCTCGGCTGCCGCCACTGGTCGTCGGTCATCGCGTCGACTGACCGGACGAGTCGCCGGGTACAGGAGTCGAGTAGCTCCAGGAGCTGGGGGTCGGACATGTGTTCATCCTGCACAACCGGGGCGACGGACGGAACGGG
>CAVWYA010000010.1:0-578579 GCA_963759065.1 uncultured Actinomycetota bacterium
ATATCAGCGTCCGGACGAGTAGAGGATTCCCTCAGCCACGACCGTCCGGCACCTAGGACCGCCGGAGCTTGAAGAAGTCCTTGAGATACCTCTTCGAAGCCGTCGTGAACGCTGTCTCGAGCGGTGTGAGCGAGGTGAGATTGACGAGGTCGATTCCGATGTTCATGCCCTTGTCGTCGGCGATGGAGCGGCGCTCCATGCGTCGTGACAAGCTTGACCGGCGACTTTCCGCAACTGGGTGACGAGCTCGTCGTAAGTGTCTCCGACCGACGTCGACTCGGCGCGAATCCACGCCGAGTAGTAGGTCAGCCGGGTCTGAGCATGCCGAATCTCCTCGGAAAGCCGGATGCGCTCCGCCTCGGCGTCCTTCGTGCCACGTCGGCGGATCGCGTATGAAATTCTTGTACGCCGCTACCGCCTCGAACGCCTCCGCTAGCACGGCGCGCACCCTGGCCCGATCCTCCTCCCGGCCTTTCCGCCAGGCCAGGTAGAGACTCACGATGGCGCTGATGGCGGCTGTGAAGACGGCGGTCGAGATCAGCACCCCAAGCACATCCCCGAACGACAAACCATCAGAGCCCCCCGACGAGGACGAGCCCGATCACGCTCGCATCGCCGCGGTCAACACTGAGAAGAGGATCGATTGCACCGGCATCGTGGACACCTGGCGTTCCCTTCCCTGCGTCCGGCGAGTCGTCTCGCGGCTTCTCACGCGTCCGCGAGCCGTCGGGCTCACCTCCTCGACCTCCTTGAGGTTCACACCATGGGGCGCTTCCTCACCGAGCCACTCACCGGTCTCCCGCCAGTACGCCTCCTTGAACAGGTGCACGGCCGTCATGCCGAGCAGCGCCAGGAGGCCATCCTCGGGCACCCATCGCTGGTCTTCCCCGTCGCCGGGGTACCAGATGCACAACCGGTGCTCGCCGTACCGATGCTTGGACTCCTGGGGCCGTCAACGTAGATCCACGGGCGCCGGGGCGTGACTCGCTGGAACTCGACCCGGACCCTCCGCGCCTCATAGCCGGGGACGTCGAGGCTGACCTCGTAGACGAACACCAGACCGCCACGGCGTTGCCTGCGGGAGAACCTCAGAGTCGGGAAGGCCTGCCGGGCCGCCCGGTCCAATTTGATCCGACGTGGGATGTCCTCGACCCAGGAACCTTCGACGACGGGGGGCTGCATCGCGCTTAGCTGTCGCCAAAGGACCGCGTGTGCTTCAGCCCGATTCCTGCATGCCGTGGTGAGCGCGCCGGTGCTGGTGACCGCGATGTTCGACTTGGACTTCAGGGCGGCGGCGACGCGGGCCTTGGTGGCGGACGGGTCGCCAGACGCAGATGAAGTCGGGCCAGAGCGGCCCGAGCTGCTCGCGGACGTAGCGCGTCACGGTCGTTGGCGATTGCACGTCCGAGCCGGGCCGCGGCGTCCTCGAGCCGGTCGATGGCCAGCTGCCTGTCCTCGACCTTGATGGGGGCAGACACGCCGGCGGGGTCCGGGGTCGTCGGGAGAGATCGAGGGCGCCCTTGAGCCACAGCGCGAGCAGCGCGGCGGCGTCGTTCAGGCCGTCTGGTGAACATCCACGCGAAGGCCTCGACGTTGAAGCTACACAGCGGCGGGGTGGCGGTGCGCTTGTTCTCGGCCTTAGCGAGCCGGGTGGCGTGGGCGCGGTTCGGCGCAGCTTGCGGGAGCCGCTGGTGAACAGCTCAGTGTGCTTCTCGGGGTGCGAGGCGTCCCAGAAGTCGATTTCCGTGTTCGGTATCCACAGGCCCTCGGCGTCGCGCGGGTGAGCGCGACGACGAAGTCGACAGTCGGGTCTTCGCCGTCGGCGAGCGGCTCGTCGAAGCTGAGCAAGGATGGCGCGCTTGGTCACCTTCGCACTGACGTTCGGGTAAATCGGGCGCACCATGGCCAGGACGTGAGCCTGCATCTGGGCGACGACGTTGACGGGTCCTTCGCCGTCGGGGACGTCGGGGCCGAGGGTGGTGTGGACGCGACGGTCGAGGACGACTCAGCAGTCGGCGTCGAGGCCCTTGTCGCGCTGGTGCACGGGACAGTTCGCGGTGCCGTGGGCCAGAGAGCCGGAGTTGAACGTACGCAGCGCACCTATGAATGACTCGCCGGCGGCCGTGACGGCGTCGCGCCGATCAGGCGCCTCCTTGATCACCATGTCATCGGGGGCGAGCTGGGCGCGGACGTCGTCGAGGACGTTTTGGGTGTTGGACACGACTTCCCCCTGGTCTGCGGCCTCGCGGCCGGCCTTGCGTCCGACGCGGCAGGAACAGCGAGCGGCGGCCCGAACCCCACCCCTTCCCCAGGAATGACAACGGTGTGATTAGAGTACGGCGAAGTGCGTGTCGAAGCTTGACTTCCATCCCAACACTTAGAATGCAGGTGTGTCCCGAGGGCCTGGACGTGTTCAGGTCGCCCTGCTCAACGCGTTGCAGAAGGACTACGACGAGTACGGACGCCCAGAGCTCTGGTGGTGCGTCACGACTCTCGATCTCGGCCTGCAGGAACACCGAGAGTCGCGTCGGCGGGCTGCGCACCAGCTGGCGTGTGCGGGACCATCGAGTTGTGCCTCGCGCCTGCCGAGCTCGACGTCAGTCCAGCTCGGTTCCACTCCGGAAGAGCGTCTCGCGGCAGTGCTGTACGCACGGATGCCATACGGGCCGCCGCAACGTGCCCACACCCTGGAGTTGCGAGCCGAGTACGAAGCACAACTCGGAGTACTTCTCGATCCTTCGGCCGAGGAGCGCGACCGCATCAAAGCTGGACAATGGGTGAGTTGGTACTGGTAGCCCGAGCGCAGACTCACCGACCTGGGCGATCACGCGGAACCGATGACCTACTACAAGCTCGAGATCGAGCCTCCGCCCTCCAGAAGACTGGCCGATCGACGCACAGGACTGATATCTCGGACTGGGTGGGAGCGGCAACCTCAAGGCTAACAAGGAAGACCGTGCGTCCTTTCCGCGTATGACTTGGCGGCGTATCCGGATCTGCCCCCAAGCAGCCATCCTTAGGCTGCGGTCATGGCAGAACAAAACAGAGTGGTGGGCGGTCCTCCTCGACGGCGCACTCGGTGTTTTCGCGGGCGTTGTTGCATCAGTCGTGATCGCGCTTTACTGTGATTCTAGCGACAGATGAAGCACGAGCGTGCGCTTGCCCGCGAGGAACGCCGAAACGCGGCGTGTGTGGCTCTGCTAGGTGTCATTGACGAGATCGCCCGCATCCGACGCAGCCTTTCTTGCATGCTCCTGGAACCCGATCGAACGCAACTCCCGCCTGGCGACTGGTACGGCGCAAGTGGCACAGAAGCAGGGCCCGCGATCAGTTACGCCCTTCCGCTAGCGGCCGCGGTCGGAGGCCGCGTGCTGTCCAACTACGGAAAGGTCAATGTCGGTGTTGCGAGGCGTTTGGATGCTGCCCGAGGGTCTACTCCGTGGAACAACGTGCTTCCGACCGCTAAGAGCTGTACTCCGCTCTCGTCGCCCTTGATGAACCGCTTGACGACGCCAACAGGAGCGATTCGCGATTACCTGACCGCCCTGGCCGCGGACGTATAAGTCCGTAGTCGAAAGGGGCCGCCCACAAGCGACGCGCCTTGACGTCATTAAGGACCCGTTCGAGGCGCGGGTGTGGCTTGGAGCCGCCGCCGCCACTCTCGCTGCGCTTGGAACCCTCGCTGGCCATGCGGATCTGCCGCACGGCGTGACTCGGGCGTGCATCCAAGAGAAGGGCGGGTCAACCCCATGGATGAGGTCAGGTTCAGCCGCGATCGACTCGTCTGGCTGGCGTCGCGAAGTCCTTTGCCTTACCGGTGACCGCTCCCAGATAGAGACGGTCAATGCCGAAGTAGGAACCACCCTCGCGCTCGATGCAACTCCACGGAACGGAGATCAACACCTTGCCGCTGGTGGTCTTCCAGTTTGCCGAGAACGAGCACTTCGCAGGGACGTCCCGTACGACAGTGCCGATGAAGAACCGCTTGCTGAAGGTGCCGTTGGGACGCGACGTGACTCGGGCAATCAGAGATCAGTCTCCGTTAGAGGGCGGGCCGATGACAAGGCGGGCGGACCCCCTCTGGGTCAGAGCAGGGATGCTCAGTTCTACAGAGACAGTCGCCTTGCCGTTGTTGTATACGGCGCTGGTGATGTCGAACCGAGCAGGCGCGTCGCCAGCCAGGTCGTTCTTGGTCGACGAGCTGCCGTCGATGATGGCGCCGCAGCAACCAATGGAGCAGCATCCCGACTACAGCCGCTCCTAGCCCGCGAAGTATCTGCACCGCACCACCCTAGTTCGAAAGAGACGAACACGATGGCTGGCACCCGCCGCGACGAGTGCGGCAGTGTCGCGGCCTGCAGTCCTGAATGAGCGTCATGGCTCACGGTGTCGACGCCGCTTCAGCAGGGGCGCTCGCCGCGCAAATCGCGTTCATTCACTCGGACCGTCTAGCTCCCAGCCTGGGGCCTTGCCGTCTTGTAGTTCGACTCTCGGCGGGAGGGGGCCGAGACGGCGGAGCTTCTCGCCATCCCACAACCAGCGCGGAACGGCCGTCATGAGTTCGGGTGTTTCCATGCACGCAACGAGCGTGCCCTCGTCATCCGCCCAGACCCCCCCGACCAAGGGCGACCATTCGGCATTGGACACGACCACCGCAACAACGTCCACGCTTCGAAGGTCAAGGGAGCCACCCGGGCACGGGACTCGCCACTCCCGTTCGTGTAGCCAGTCGGCTTCGTCGGAGCACTGTTCCAACCATGAACGCGCGGGAGTCGTCATCAAGGCGGCCACTAATTCGGTCCCACAACTCCGACCTGGCGTACCAGACGGGTCCTCCGCCGTTACGCCATGCCCATTGACGCCGCACAACAAGACCCCAGCCGTCGAACTGAAAGCCCTTGAGAAGTGCTTCGACGCCGGCTTGGTCGCTCTCGCTAAGACACACAACAGGTAGGGGGCTGCCATATGGCGGGAAGCCCTTCAGCTTGAGATCGGTGACAATGCGCCGCAACCGGTCTTGCGGAGATAAGTGCGCCACCTCAGCCGTTCGGCTTGGCCTTGCGCGCCCACAAAAATGCACAAGAGTCTCGGATTGTCCTGGATGGACGATCGGCCGCAGTTCGGGCATCTACGCAGATTGCCGCATTCGTTCAGGAATCGCCGCCTCCCAGTGCCAAGTCGGGCGCACGATGCGTCGTTAGCCATGTCCCCCGCGTCCGGATCTGCCGCGATCCGTGCGTCACACCGCCGCGCGCCGACCAGCAGACCCAACGCCCCATCCGCAACGCCCTTCCAAGGCTCTGGCGCGGGTCCTAACCTGAGTGGGTGCTCGACCTGAGCGGGTTCGACATTGAGGAGATCGCTACCGCGCTAGCGGATCAGACTGACTACGAGCACCGATGGCTGATCGACCCGCGCACGGGCGAACTGGCGTACTGGACCAGCGACACGGGCATCGACGGGGAGAACCCCGTCGAGATCGACGAGCTGGATCTCATTGCCATCGACCCGCTTCCGCCTTATGTGTGGTTCCAGGACATGGCCGACTTCGCGGACGGCATCAGCGACCACGCAACCGGCCGACGCCTGGCACAGTCATTGCGCGGGCGAGGAGCGTTCAGACGATTCAAGAACCAGATCTATGAACACCACCCCGACCTGATTCCGGCGTGGCACGCCCTGCGTGATGCTCGAGCTCAACGCAGGGCCGTCGAGTGGCTGCTTGACCAAGGACTCATCAACGCCGCGGCCGCGCAACAGTTCGCGACCGACCACCCAGATCCCGCCCTCCCTTGAATCCAGCCGGTCGAATGCATCCAAGCCTTCGGCTGCTGCCACCGACGACGAACGCGCGTCATGCCCGCGATCGACCGCGGCGAACTTCCCTCTCCTGCCGGATGCGGACGTTTCGGTGTGAGTGAGAGGCCACTCATGACCCATGGCGCAGCCGGCGTACGTATCCCGCGAGCTGGCCGGCAATGGTCTCTGCTTCGGCGAGTGTGTAGGCCTCATCCCCCTGCACGGTGAGCCGGACTCGGACCTCGGGATCCTCGGGGTCGGGCGTCCCGTCGACCAGGCTGGTGGCGATCAGTTGTACCTCGAAGGAATCGTCGGCGACTATCGGCACGCTCTCGCCGATGTGCAGTACGCAGCCCTCGAAGTTGGCGAGCTCATCCACGTGCTGCGCCTCGGCGACAGCGCACCAGGACGGGCAGACGATCACGGGGCGTTGCACGGTCCGGACCGTGTACGTTCGCGGGCTCATGAGTCCGACCCCGATACCGGGGCGGCGATGGTGGTCTCGTGGAGCCGACCGCAGGTGAGGGCTGAGGGCGTGATGAGACGTCTGTTCTGGAATGCTGTATTCACGGTGCTCGTGCCTCCAGTTGCACTTGTGCCGAGGCCTCGGGTCGGTGTTACCGCACCGCCCGGGGCCGCCTCTGTCTCTGCCCATGATGAACCCGAGAACCGACACCGGAATCGACGCCTGTGGATATCTCTCGTGTATCCACCACTCCTCATCGTCGAATGCGGCGACGCGGTCGGAGCTTGGGTCAAGGCGTCGGACCCAGCCGGGCTCCATTCAACGGATGCGGCCGGCCCTTGGCCGCCTCCGCGGTCGTTCCAAACGCAGGTCCATGCGGCCTGCGACCTCGCGCGCCGGGTAGAAGACCTTGTACAGCGTCGATGGCTGCATGTGTCGCTCCGAGTTCGCCGACGACGGAAAGAGCAGTGCCTCGAGCGCCCTCAGTCGTAGAACACCGAACGATTGAGAATGGACCGCTTCCAGAGCAGGTTGCGATCGGCCTCACTCATCCCCGTCGAGTCGGCAGCGTCGCGCCATTGGTCCTCGATCGTCGACACGATGCGGTCGACGATCTCTCGAGCCTCCGGCCGCGAGAGCCCGTAGTCGGCGGCTGCCGCGACGCAGACCGAGAACTGGCTTGCACGGCTCCCGTCGCGACCGATGGCCATGGCTTGCGCCGAGGTGTCGGTCGAGCGGACCTGCGGAGTCAGGTCGAACGCAGGGGTCAGCTCGAGGGACTGCCCGTCCCAGAACGCCGCATGATTGCGCGCATGGTCGTCGTTGTTGCCGATCGCGACGTTGAAGACGACTCGTTCGAAGAGGCTGCGGCCAATGTCCTGCGGAGCCCGCCCCAGCTCACGCAACACATCGAGCATCTCGGGGTACGACCCGTAGCGCGCGCCGAGGAGCGCGTCGAAGCCCAGCATCGTCAGGCCTGACACGACGTGCCGCCGCCGACCGCCGGACAGACGGTCGAATCGCTCGATGAGCAGCACCTTCCGTCCCATCGACTCGATGACACGCGCGCTCGGCACGTCGATGCCGCAGCGTCGAGCGAGCTCGATCGCCACAGCTTCGGCCGGGATCCAGGGGTGCACGTCGGTGGATATCGACAGCTTGGCGATGTACTCGACGCCTGACTCATCGCTGATCAGCACCTTCGGGTGCGCTCCGCCGATGGCGGTGCCATTCATGAGGGCATCCCCGATGGCCGGGTTCAGCGGCTCGCCGGCAATCACCTTCTCGGCTGCGTCGTACAGCTCGTCCAGGCTGGCCGTGTCCACCCGCGGGCGGTACTCCTCTGGGCTCTCCTGGAAGTCAATGGCGCCGAGTCGGTTCGAGCCGGACTCCAGCATGTAGGTCTCGATGCTGAGCTCCTGGTCCCCGGAGCCCAGGCGGTTGCCGATCACCCGCTCGCCCCACGAGTCGGGGGTTGCATCCTTGAGGCAGGCAGCCACCGTCAGTCCACCGAGCGGTTCCTGGGCTCCGCGCAGCAACGGCAGCTCAGGCACGTAGAGGCTGATCGCGCCGTCGTTGTCGAGGTAGGACCGGGCGTAGGTGAAGTCCAGACGGTCTGCACCGACGCGGTCGACGGCCCCCGCCACCACAGGCGCCGGCTCGCCGGGCAGCCAAGTCCAGACAAAGACACGTCGTGCCCGGTAAGGGTCAGAAGTCATCGTCGGGCTCTGCCTTCTTCCTCGGCTTGTCCACCCGAGTGGGCAGCAAGGCCAAGCGGTCTCGCCCTTCGCGACGCAGCCGCGCCAGGTCGGCGCGGTCCTCGGCACCGAACAAGGGGACTCCCAGGATGTCGGCAGCGTTGAAGACGTTGCCGATGGACACCCCCGGATCTCCTGCCTCGATCGCGGCGACGGTACGGCGGTCCACACTGATGCGCTCGCCCAGCTCGATCGCTGTCCACTTGCGCGCAACACGCGCAGTCTTGATCTGCTGACCGAGCACGGCCGCGGCGTCGGCGGCCCCGCGACGAGGGAGAAACGCGGATCGCGAGCCATCAGAATGCTCCTTACTTTGTACTCAATCTACTCTTAGATACAAAGTAATGCATCCTCTCTTCACCACAAACAGCTCGCGTGCGAGTCGGCACGCAAGCATTCAGGGGCTTGCCCGGGCCGGCGACGCTCTTCATCGAATGAGATGGTGACATCGTGCCGACGGACGTTCGCATCCGCTCTGCCGCTGACGACAGGGGCCGCGATGCGGCAGTCGCTGCCCTGCGCAAACTTGCCACTGAGTCAGGGCAGGTGGTCGTCGTGGGGATCTCGCTCTCGGCCGGCGGCCCAGTAGTCCAGACCCGGAACCACGCAGGATTCGAGTGCAGTCACTACTTTGACTACCCGGCACGCCTCGCTGAACTGACCGCCGCGGTGCAGAGCGAAGACGAGCTCGCCGTCGTGCGTTCAGAGATGTGCGCTTCCACGCTCATATGGATGTCCGATCACGACGTCCCGACGTCCGAAGGGTTCGAGGAGTTCTTGCGTTGGGCGGTGTTCGCTGAGATGGCATTTGATGACGATGCCGTCGCGCTGGTGGGCCGGGACTCGGCACCGGTGCGCCTCCCGGTGGGCTGGCGTCTGCAACCCGGTCGGCTACGCGGCGGGGCCGAGGTCGTGAGGGTGGAGGTGGAGCGGCCCCACTCCGCCGAGATCCGGGACACGACCTGGCTCACCATCAGGGCAGACGGATGGACGAGCATCCGCATCGGTTCAGGCGACCGCCCTGCTGGACACCTGGATGTCCCGACGCCGCCCCACTTCGTGACCATTCGCCCGAGCGCTCACGCGGAGTACCTCGATGCCTGGTTCCTCAACGAGGACGTCGATGCCGTCGCACTGATCGACTTCGCCCGCGATTGCCCGCGCCCGGGCGACGGGGCATGAACTGCGGACGCGAGCGCAGGAACGAGTCGGGGCGCGCGACCTACGCGTCTTCGGGTGTCTCCGCATCACGACGTTCGCGAGCACGGCTCGCGAGCTCGGACAGCCGGCGGGCGATCTCGGTGTCACGATCCTTCGCGGCGTGCTGGTAGCGCATCGCGGCACCCGGCGTGGTGTGTCCCAACCTGCCCATGAGCTCCGCCAGAGTCGCCCCGGTCTGCGCAGCAAGCACGGCGCCGGTGTGTCGCAGGTCGTGCCACCGCAGGTCCTCGCGTCCGGCTGCTTTCCGGGCCGGGTAGTAGACCTTGTAGAGAGTGGCCGGGGCCATGTGCTGGTTCTCGTCGCCACTGGCGGGAAACAGGAGTGCGTCCCGTCCGGGGCCGGTGTGCTCCGACAGGTGGGCTTTCACCGCCGGCACGAGGTGAGGCGGGATGGCGACGTCGCGGATGCCAGCCTCGGTCTTCGGTGAGCCGATGACGAAGCCACCCTCGACCCGCACCACTCCCCTGCGGATCTTCACCCTGTTGTTGCGGAGGTCGATGTCGCCACGTCGCAACTCGGTGAGCTCGCCGAAGCGCAGGGCACACCAGGCGGCCAGCAGGGCCATCACCTTGTACCGATCGGGAAGCGTCTCGACGATCGTCTCGAGCTCGTCGAGCGTTGCCGGCTCGACGTGGTGGACACGCTTGGTGTTGCCGCCGCCACGGATGTGCGCGGGGTTGTAAGGGATCAGCGGGACCGGCCGCACCGATGCGGCGCTGGTGAGGATGGTGCGGAGCAGGCTGTACGCGTGCGCCCGAATGGTCTCCCGGCCCGGCGCGACCGCGTCGTACCAGTCGTTGACGTCCTCGTGCGAGATCCGGTCGATGCGCTCGTCACCGAGAGTCGGATAGATGAACTTCTCCAGCAACATCCGGTACTGGCTGCGGGTCGTGGGCCGAAGCTCTCGCCCCTTCGTCTTGCGGTTCTCCAGCCAGAGGTCCGCGTAGACGCGCAGTGTCGGAATCTCGCCGTGCCCCGAGCGACGGGCGGCGACCTCGGGAGCCCAGATGTCCAACATGATCTCGGCCCGGCGGGCGGACAGCCATGCGGTCGCATCGTCACGAGCGTCGAAGGTCAGCGGCGCCCGGTAGAGCAGTCCGTCGGGACCGGTGTAGGCGGCCCGGTAGCGGCCCGACTTCAGCGGCTCGACACGACCGAAGGTCCGCCTCGTTCGTCGCTGTTCGCGCACGATCTTTGTACCTCCCAGTATCGCCTTTTCGAGGAACAAGCGAGGAATATAGGGGTCCAACCGTGTCCGAACCTGTCCACGCCTGTCACTGACCAATATGGCCTCTGACCTGCAAGTTTAGCGCTGAAGTGGACGGCGGGACCAGTGTCGTGGTAGCCCCCTCTCTCAAAGGTTCAAACCCAGTATCGCCTCACGAATTGGCCACTAGCGGAAGTCACGAGACGAGGCCCGCGCCTGGAGGACTTCGCCGGCACCAGGCACAACGACGTCGATGCCTTCGACCCGATCTGCGATGAGGTTGGTGGCGCCCTCCTCGCGCTCGAGGATGCCGCGAACCACGACGGCGACGCGGTTGCGGGCGGCCTGACGGTGGGCTCGCATGACGCCGATGGAGCAGACGATGTTGAGCATGCCGGTCTCGTCCTCGAGGTTGAGGAAGGTGACTCCCCCGGCGGTGCCGGGGCGCTGGCGGTGGGTGATGAGGCCGGCGACGTGGACGCGGCGGTTGGGCTCAGCGGTCTGGAGGTCGCCGACGGACTTGATGCCGGCGCGGGTGAGCTCGGCGCGGAGGTGCTCGACGGGGTGCTTCTCGGGCGAGATGTGGGTGGCCCAGAGGTCGGCGAGGGTGAGCTCGACGTCGGTCATGCCGGGCAGGGGCGGCGGCGTGGGGTTGGGGGTCGAGCCGGCCAGTTGATCCTGGCGCTCGGCGGAGCCGGCGACCCAGAGGGCCTGGCGGCGGTCGAGTCCGAACGAGTCGAAGGCGCCGGCGGTGGCCAGGGCCTCGAGCTGGGCCGAGGACAAGCCCGCGCGGCGCGAAAGATCCGTGACGTCGGTGAACGGGGCGTCGGCGCGGGCGGCCACGATGCGGTCGGCCACGTCGGGGCCGATGCCGCGGACCGAGTCGAGACCCAACCGAACCGCGTGGTGGCCGTCGCGGCGGTGGGTGAGCGTCGGGTCGGGAGAGTCGGCGGACCACTCGGTGCGGTCGAAGTGCGGCTGCAGGCAGGAGTCGAGGCCCGTCGCCGCCAGACCGGGCCGTCATCGAAGCAGGCTCGAGGTCGGACTTCGCCTGTGAGAGGAGCAGGTCGGGGCGGCGTACGTCGACCCCGTGGCGGCGTGCGTCCTGCACCAGCGACTGAGGTGAGTAGAAGCCCATCGGCTGGTTGCGGAGCAGTCCGGCCAGGAAGGCCGCGGGGTAGTGCAGCTTGAACCAGGACGACGCGTAGACGAGCAGCGCGAAGGAGAGAGCGTGGGACTCGGCGAAGCCGAAGTTGGCGAAGGACAGGATCTTGACGTAGATCCCGTCGGCGACGTCGCCGACCAGCCCGCGGCTGGCCATGCCGGCGTAGAGCTTCTGCTTGATGCTCTCGATCCGCTCCACGCCGCGCTTGGAGCCCATCGCGCGGCGCAAGAGGTCAGCGTCGTCGCGGGAGCAGTCGCCCAGGGCGACGGCCATGGCCATCAGCTGCTCCTGGAAGAGGGGTACGCCGCGGGTCCGCTCGAGCACGGGGACCAGGTCGGGGTGCTCGTAGGTGACCGGCTCGACGCCGGTAGCGCGGCGCACGTAGGGGTGCACCGCACCGCCCTGGATCGGGCCGGGCCGGATCAGCGCGATCTCGATCGCCAGGTCGTAGAACTCGCGCGGGCGCAGCCGCGGCAGGGTGCCGATCTGGGCCCGGCTCTCGACCTGGAAGACACCGACGGAGTCGGCGCGGCAGAGCATGTCGTAGACGCCGGGCTCCTCCTTGGGCATGGTCGCGAGGTCCCACGACTCCCCCGTGTGCTCGGCGGCCAGCTTCATCATGTGGTCGAGCGCGCCGAGCATGCCCAGTCCGAGCAGGTCGAACTTCACCAGCCCCATCGACTCGCAGGCGTCCTTGTCCCACTGCAGCACGGTGCGCTTCTCCATCCGGCCCCGCTCGATCGGGCACACCTCCCCAATCGGCCGCTCGGTGAGCACCATCCCGCCGGAGTGGATGCCGAGGTGGCGCGGCGCGCCCATCAGCTGCTCGGCCAGGGCGACCACGTTGGCCGGTACGTCGTGCGCGCCCGGGTCGCCCTGGTCGCCCGCGACCACCGACTGCCACCCGTCGATCTGCTTGGACCACGCGTCCTGCTGCCCCTGCGAGTGGCCCAGCGCCTTGGCCGCGTCGCGGACCGCCATCCGCGGCCGGTAGCTGATCACGTTGGCCACCTGCGCCGCGTTGTGCCGCCCGTAGGTGTCGTAGACCCACTGGATGACCTCCTCGCGGCGGTCGGAGTCGAAGTCGACGTCGATGTCGGGCTCCTCGTCGCGGTGCGCGGAGATGAACCGCTCGAAGGGCAGCCGGTAGAAGACCGCGTCGACCGCGGTGATGCCGAGCGCGTAGCAGATCGCCGAGCTGGCCGCCGAGCCGCGGCCCTGGCAGAGGATCCCCTGGCTGCGCGCGAAGTCGACGATGTCGTGGACGATGACGAAGTAGCCGGAGAAGTCCTTCTCGGCCACCACCCGCAGCTCGTGCTCGATCCGCTCGCGGGCCACCTCGGCGTGCGGCTGCCCGGCGTACCGCTGCTCGAACCCGCGCCACACCGAGCTCGCGCAGCCAGGAGTCGGCGGTGTGTCCCTCGGGGATGCGGTGCTTGGGCAGCCGCGGTGAGGCCTTGCGCAGGTCGAAGGCGAGCTCGTCGGCGAGCTCGACGCTGCGGGGGACGGCGTCGGGCCAGCGGCGCAGGGCGGCAGCGACCTCGGCGCCGCTGCGCAGGTGGGCGACGCCGGACAGGTCGAGCCAGCCGTCCATGTCGGCGAGGCTGCGCCGCGCGCGTACGGCGGCCATCGCCGAGGCCAGCCGCGCGGACTCCGGCGTGGCGTGGTGGACGTTGCCGGCGGCCACGACGGGCAGGCCGTGGTCGGCGGCCAGCCCGGCCAGCAGGGTGTTGGTCTCGTCGGTGGCCGGGTGCGGGCTGGGCGAGAGCTCGACGGCCACGGAGTCGAGGCCGAACAGCCGGGTCAGCCGGTCCAGCTCCTCGCTCGCCCCGGCCGGCCCGTCGGCGGCCAGGGCCGAGCGCACCGTGCCTTTGCGGCAGCCGGTCAGCACCACCCAGTGGCCCCGACCCCGCTCGGCCAGCTCGCCCAGGTCGTAGACCGGGCGGCCCTTCTCGTCGCCCCGCAGGTGCGCGTCGGTCATGGCGGCGGCGAGCCGGTGGTAGCCCTCGACCCCGCGGGCCAGGACCAGGAGGTGGCCACCCTCCGGGTCGGGTACGCCGTTCTGCGGCCCGCTGAGCCCCAGCGACAGCTCGGCGCCGTAGACCGTGCGCAGCCCGGCGGTCGGGTACGCCGCCGCGGCCTCGGCCAGCATCGGTGCGCCGTAGAAGCCGTCGTGGTCGGTGAGGGCCAGGCCGTGCAGCCCGAGCCGGATCGCCTCCTCCACCAGCTGGGCCGGCGACGACGCGCCGTCGAGGAAGCTGAAGTGGCTGTGGCAGTGCAGCTCGGCGTACGGCGTGTGGCCTGCCTCGGGATCGACCGCCACGTCGCGGGGCACGAGCCGGCCGTGCTTGCGCCGCGAGACCGGCGCGTCGTCGGCGCCGGGCAGCCCGGAGAGCCGGCGCTCGAGCTGCTTCCACGACATCGCGGGGTTGTTCCAGCCCATCAGTCCCAGCCCCTAGTCATAGCCCGCCTCGACCAGCCAGCCCGTCGCGCCGCAGACCAGCAGCCAGGCCCGCCCGTCGGCACCCACCACCTGGAACCGCGACGCCCGGCCCGCTCCCCCGGACCACCAGGACTCGTCCACCGGCCAGGGGCCGGCCCAGGCGGACACCGGCTGCCACCCACCGTCGAGCAGGACACGGGTCGGCTCGCCACTCACCACCCCGCGCTCGGTCACCACCACGGTCCGGCCGGACGGGTCGCAGACCTCCGCGGCGCAGCGGCTCGGCGAACACCCGCGACGGCGCCGGCCCCGGCAGCCGTCCCGGCCAGGGCCGGTCGAGCGGCCGCAGCCCGGCCGGGCGCTCGCCCCACGGCACCGCGGCCTGCCGGTCGGCCGGGGTGCGCCCGCCCTGGAGCACCGGCCGGGTCACGGCGTCGAACCCCACCATCGCCTGCACCCTGGCCACGCCGCGCTGCACCAGCTCTTCGCCGGAGCCGCCCCACAGCCCCTCGGTGTGCGCGGCCGCCGGCTCCACGACCTCGGGCAGGAACCGCACCCGCTCGACCGGCGCCCGCACCGCTCCGGCGTCCTGCCGCGAGCGCAGCGAGCCACCGGCCTGCAGCTGCCAGTGCACGCGGTCGACGAGGTCGCGCGCGGAGAAGAACTGCGGGTGCAGCCAGGTGCGCGCGGAGGCGACCGCCCCGTCGTGCTCGGCCTCGACGCGTACGCCGGTGGCCACCAGCTGCCGCGCCGCCAGGTCGGCGACCAGCCGCTCGGTCGTCGTGCGGACGCTGAAGCAGATCGCCTCGACCGAGTCGAGCGGCGGCTCGAAGCACACCTCGGCGGTCAGGTCCGGCGGCGGGGTGCGCGGGTTGACGAGCGTCGGCGCCTCCCCGCGGGCCCGGCGCCACACCTGCGCGCCGTAGCGGCCGAAGCGGTGCTGCACCGCGTCGGCCGGGAGGGCCGCGAGGTCGCCGAGGGTGCGCAGCCCGAGCCGGCGCAGCAGGCTGACCATCTCGCGTCCCTCGGCGCCGTCGGCCTCGAGCACCTCGACCAGCAGCTCGCGGAGGTAGGCCGCGGAGCCGCCCTCGGGGACCAGCTCGCACTCCTGCACCCTCGCGCGCCGCGCGGCCTGCTCGGCGGTGAACAGATCGTCGGCGACGCCGAGCCGGCAGTCCCACACGCCGGCGTCGACCAGGGTCTCGGCCATGACCGCGGCGGCGTTGGCCTCGCCCCCGAAGTAGCGCCCGGGCGCGCGCACCGCCAGCAGACCCGGTCGCAGGGCGGCCACCCCCGGCCGCAGCGCCTCGACAGTCTCCAGCACCGGCTCGAAGCAGCGGGCGTCGCGGTCGGGGTTGGCCTCGAGGAGCACCAGCTCGGGGCAGCGCGCCTGGGCGTCCCTGCGCCGCATGCCGCGCCGGACGCCGTCCTCGCGCGCCGGCCCGTTGCAGACCTCGACCACGTTGGCGGCCAGGACGGCGGCGGGCTCGGTGGCGGGCCGCTCCGCCTCGCGCAGCGCCGCCACGACCGACCAGTCCGGGCACCAGACGACCAGCACTCTCATGGGGAGACCCTCACCCCGACGCCCGCCAGGCTCGCTCGGCCGGCGAGGCCGCCGGAGCCACCAGCTCCACCGGCGCCGCCTCGCCGGGGAAGGCGAGGTCGGCCCGGACCGGCGGCGCACTCCCCCGGCGTACGGCGACCCGGACCTGTCGCGACCGGAGCCGACCGTGTCCGTGGTCGGGGCCGGTCCAGCGCGCGTCCTCGAGGCTGAGCCGCGCCTCGCAGCGCGGCCAGTCACCCCACGCCACCAGCACCGAGGAGCGCTTGCGCAGCCGCGCGTCGAGGACGCTCGCCGACTTGGGGTCGACCCTGGCCGGCGGCCGCAGCACCAGCACCCCCATCACGTCGACCAGGGCGGCGGCGACCTCCAGCCAGTGCTCGCCGGGCTCGGGCACCAGCACGGTGCGGGACAGGTCGATGCCGAGCTCGGCCGCGGCCTCGGCCCCGAAGTCGGGCCACCCCGCGAACGCCACCCACTGCCCCGACTGCGAGGCGCCGGCGACCAGGGCGAGGGCCAAGGAGGCGGAGTCGACGGCGTAGCTGCCGCCGGCGCGCAGCGAGATGAGTCCGGAGAGCGCGGGCAGCACGGGCACGGGGAGGCGGGCCGGCCCGCCCTCCATCGAGGCGACCCGGGCGCGCAGCTGGTCGAGGACCGGCCGGGCCGGGTCCAGGGCCACCGCTGCGCTCATCGGTCCATGATCGAACATGTGTTCGAATCAGGCAACCCCTGACTCGTCTCGGGGGCGACCCAGGGGTCGCGTACGCCGTTCGGCGTACGACGAGGCCCGCGCCCACGCGGAACCGCGCACACCACATGCCGCTCGCGAGCGGATTCGGCGGCGGGCGATCCACGGGAGCGTCTTTCGGCACGAGGACACAGCAGGTGTCCCCGGAACCGAAGGAGTGATCGCATGTCCGTCTCGACCCCGGTCAAGCCGACCGGAAGCCCGACGCAGCTCCCGCCGTCCGCGCCCATCGCCCGAGTGGAGGCGAACGTCGCGCGCTGGCTGGCCGCGCACAGCGTCCCGGTGTTGCGGGTCAGCCTCGGCCTGGTGTTCCTCGGGTTCGGCATCCTCAAGTTCTTCCCCGGGGCCTCCCCCGCCGAGGCGCTCGTGATGCGGACCGTCGACGCCCTGACCCTCGGCGTGGTCTCAGGTACGCCGGCGGTCGTCATGACGGCGGCCATGGAGACCTTCATCGGCCTGACGCTCGTCACCGGCCGCGGCCTGCGCGCCGGGCTGGTCGTGCTGGCCGGCGCGATGGTCGGGATCATGTCGCCGCTCGTGCTGTTCCCCGGCGACCTGTTCCCCGGTGGGCTGCCGACGATCGAGGGTCAGTACGTGCTCAAGGACATCGTGCTCGCGGCTGCGGGAGCCGTCGTCGCGGCTCGAGCCCTGGGTGCGAAGTACGTCGTCAGCGACGGAAGATAGCCCGGAAGATCAGCTTGATGACGAAGAAGATGATGGCGCGGACGCCCCAGGTGACCGCCACCTGGCCGACACCTTTCGCGACGCTCTGAGCCGTCAGCGGGGCCGAGACCGTGGCCGGGTCGACGGGCGTCACGTCGCCGCCGTACGGAACAGCGGGCACCGGCTGGAGCGGTTCGGCGGGAGGCGGGGTGGCGCTGCTCATGGGAGGAGTGTGCAGCACCGACCGGTGTCAGCGCTTGGAGAGCAGCCTGAAGATCCCGCGCAGGAGGTACGGCGCCGCGATGGTCGCACCGACGACGGCGGCGGCCTTGAGCCCGCTCTTGCCCGAGCGGCGGGCGGCCGGCACGGACTTGGCGACCGGCGGTCCGTAGGGGACCTGGGGCGTTGCGTCGCGAACGTCCTTCTTGGCCTTGCGCCACTTGCGGCTCACGGGATCAAGTCTCGTGCATGGCGGTGGGCGGATCCCAGCCTTCGCTGCGGAGGTTTCGAGACGCTCGCTAGCGCGAGCTCCTCAACCAACGAACGAGGGGCGCACACAGAGCGCGATCCTCAACCAGCGAAAGGGGAAGACCCCCGACCGGGGTTGCCGGTCGGGGGTCCTCCTGGGGGGCGAACTACTGCAGCTTCATCTTGATCGGCTTGCGGACGCTCACGCGCACCTTGCCGACCCTGACGATGCACTTGACCCAGACCTTCTTGGCCTTGGTGTACGACACGACGTACCCGGGCTTGATGCGGAGCTTGACGGTCCGCTCCTTGTTGGCCCTGATCTTGGCGATCTTGCGGGCCGTGGCGGGCTGGGAGAACTGGCCGGTCTGCAGACCCTGGAGCTGGATCTGGCAGGGCTTCGGCGTCGCCTGGGGCGGGCAGCGGAGAGCGACCTTCAGGAACCGGCTGTCGACCGACATGGACGCGGGGAGGATGTAGGTCTTGACGAGCTTCCGCAGCTGCTTGATCTGCGTGATGCCACCGCCGCCACCGTTGGCCGCGGCCGTGGTGAGGCTGACGTTGTCGTAGCCGACCTCACCGATCGCGACCACCGTGGCGACTGCGTGGTAGGTCGTGGTGATCCGGATCTTGTAGGAGTGGCCGAGCTTGACCAGGTTGGGGTTCACCGACGCCGACGTGGCGGTCCATCCGGCGTTCTGGATCTTCGTCGAGGGGACGACGCTGACCTTGGTGCCGTTGCCCTGGTCGACCAGGTCGACCTGGTACGACGAGTCGTTCAGCACCGACAGGTCGAGCAGCGCGCCGAGGCCGCGCAGGATGCTCATGTCGAACGTCACGCTGCCGGGCGTCTTGCCGTCGAGGCCGTTGTAGGTGAACTCAGGGCTGTCCCACACGCCCGTGGATGAGCCGGCCAGCGTCGCGGCGATGCTGCCGAACTGGGTGCGGATGTAGCCGTTGCCGTCGGCGCCGCCGGGCGCCCAGGTGTTGTTGACCGCTGGGCAGACGAGCGTCTGGATGCAGAGGCCTGAGTACTCGGAGGACTGAGACCAGCCACCCTGGCTGCCGGCGAAGGTCTGGTTGACCCCCTCCGGTGCATAGGTGTCGGCGTGCGCCGCCGGCACCGGTAGGGCGAAAAGAAGACCTGATGCGACGAGCACACCAAGCAGTTTTCGGAGATTCATACCGTGGTCTCCCTTTGGGGGATGGGGGATTGGGGAGTTCAGGATCGGGGGATCCTGCTGCAGTAACTCACCTGTCCTGGAAACGTCACAATCCCCAGCCGCCGTACTGGTCCAGTCGACGGTCAGTAGTGTCCTTCCGGTGCTTCGCTCGTTAGCAGCCTTGCTGTGCGGTCTCCTCGCCGCCGCCCTCCTCCCCGTCAGCCTCCTCTCGGTGTGGGTGCACGGAGTCGTGAGCGACACCGACAAGTACGTCGAGACGGTGACCCCGCTCGCCGACGACGAGGTCGTCCAGGAAGCCGCCGTCAAGGAGCTCGAGCGCGAGGCGCTGCAGCTGGCCGCCATCTCCGGTACGCCGCTCCCGGTCGGCACCGAGGCGCTCGTCCACCTGGTCGTGCAGCAGGTGGTGGCCGGTCCGACGTTCCGCACGGCGTGGGAGCAGGCCAACCGCGCGGCTCACGAGCAGCTGGTCGCCGTCCTCGAGGACCGCACCGATGCGCGGCTCGACGACGAGGGCCGGGTCAGCATCGAGCTCGGCACCGTCTTCTCCGCGATCGCGCAGCAGCTCGCCGCCCAGGGGTTGGTCGACGCCGACCGCGCGGCCGACATCAACGCGTCGTTCCCGGTCATGGACGCCGACCAGCTGTCCAAGGCACGCCGCGCGTACGACACCCTCGACACGCTCGGGTTCTGGCTGCCGCTGGTCTGGGCGGTGCTGGTGCTGCTCACCCTGCTGGCTGCGCACCGCCGCCTCGCCACCACCGCCAAGCTGGCGGTCGCGACACTGGTGACGCTGGGGCTGCTCGCGCTGGTCCTGGTCTTCGCGCGAGACGTGCTCACCGAGGACCTGCCGCAGCGCGACGTGGCGATGGCGGTCTGGGACGTCGTCGTGAGGAGCCTGTGGCGCGCGGTCACGGTCTGCGCTGCCGTGCTGGCCGCCGTCGCGCTGGTGGGAGCGGTGCTGGCCGGCGTGCTCGGACGCACAGAAGCGCCGCCCGGAACGGATCCGGACGGCGCTCGCGCGTTCGGTTAGCTCGCCTTGGTCCGCAGCGCCGTCACCTTGGTGACGGGCGCCTCGATCCGCTGCGGCAACCGCACGATGTGGATGCGCGGCGACGCCCCTTGGGACGCCACCGTGCGATCCACCTTGGCCGGTACGGAGACACCCGTACGCGATTTCCCCCCAAGCAACAAGGTCCCCACCGGTCCTTCGGTTGAACTCGAGCCCCCACGACCCAAGTTCTTGAAAGGAAGCATGCATGGCCGATCGGAGGATGGCAAGCGTGACAGCCGTGGAATCGGTGAGAACTGGGGTTCAGACCGGATGATCTCCGCGGTTCTGGGGCTCCGGACCTACTGAGACCGCACGATTTGTCGTTTGGGCGGTCCCCGGCGCCGCCGCGTGCTAGACCGGCCGGCCACGTCCACCGTGAAGGTCGCGTCAAGACGGGCGGGTGCGCCGTCAACGAACCATCAAGACCTTCTCTGACCTGCGCAAACAGGGCGTACGAAGGACCCATGACGGATGTCCTCTACCTCCTGATCACGCTGGCGGTGTTCGCGGGGCTGGCCCTGCTCGTCGGCGCCCTGGACCGGTGATCTGGTGGTCGCGCTCCCATATGCGTTGGGACAGATCGGCGCACTGGTCGCGCTGCTCGCCCTGACCGTCCCGTTCCTCGCCCGCCACCTGGCCGCGGTCTACACCAGTGACCGGCATCTGGGGGTCGAGCGGGCGGCGTACCGCGTGCTCCGTGTCGATCCGGACGCGGACCAGCACTGGCGCAGCTACGCCCTGTCGGTGCTCGGCTTCAGCCTGGTCGGCGTCCTGGTGCTGTTCGGGCTGGGCCGGCTCCAGCAGCACCTGCCGCTCTCGCTCGGCTTCCCTGCCCTCCCGACCGAGGGCGCGTGGAACACCGCCGTCAGCTTCGTGACCAACACCAACTGGCAGTGGTACTCCGGCGAGGCCGCGGTCGGCCACCTCATGCAGATGTCCGGGCTGACCGTCCAGAACTTCGTGAGCGCCGCGGTCGGCATGGCCGTCGCCGCGGCGTTCGCGCGCGGCCTGGCCAGCACGGAGAACGACGGGCGGGTGGGCAACTTCTTCAGAGACCTGGTGCGGACCGTCGTACGCGTGCTGCTGCCGATCTCGCTGGTGGCGGCGTGCGTCCTGATCGTCCTCGGCGTCGTCCAGAACTTCGCCGGCGACCCGGTCATGCACACGCTGACCGGAGGCAGCCAGACCCTGACCGGCGGCCCGGTCGCCAGCCAGGAGGCCATCAAGGAGCTCGGCACCAACGGCGGCGGCTTCTACAACGCCAACTCCGCGCACCCCTTCGAGAACCCCACGCCGTTCACCAACCTGCTCGAGATCTACCTGCTGCTCGTCATCCCCTTCGCGATGGCGTGGGCCTTCGGCCTGATCGTCAAGGACCGTCGCCAGGGCTTCGCCGTCGGCGGGGTGATGGCGCTGCTGCTGTCGATCTCGATCGGGCTGCTCACCTGGGCCGAGCTGGCGGGGCCGGGCACCGCGCCGGCCGCCGCGGGCGGAGCGATGGAGGGCAAGGAGACCCGCTTCGGTGAGGCGGCGTCCGCGCTCTTCGGCGCCGCGACGACTGGTACGTCGACCGGCGCGGTCAACTCGATGCACGACTCCTTCACCGCACCCGGCGGCGGCGTCGCCATGTTCAACATGATGCTCGGCGAGATCGCGCCGGGCGGGACCGGCTCCGGCCTCTACGGCATGTTGATGCTGGCGGTCGTCACCGTCTTTCTCAGCGGGCTGATGGTGGGCCGGACGCCGGAGTACCTCGGCAAGAAGATAGGCCAGCGCGAGATCGTCCTGGTGGCGCTCTACGTGCTCGCCACGCCGGTCCTGCTCCTGGTCGGTGTTGCCGCCGCGGTGACCTTCGACGACGGCCCGGTCGGCATCCTGAACGGCGGGCCGCACGGCTTCTCCGAGATGCTCTACGCCGTCACGTCGGCCGCCAACAACAACGGCTCGGCGTTCGCAGGCATCACCACGGGCACGCCGTTCTGGAACACCCTGCTCGGGCTCGAGATGCTGCTCGGCCGGTTCCTGCCGATGGTCTTCGTGCTGGCCCTGGCCGGCCGGTTCGCCTCGGCCAAGCGACTGCCCGCGAGTGCCGGCACGCTGCCGACGTACCGGCCGCTGTTCGTCGTCCTCCTCACCGGCGTCGCGCTCGTCGTCGTCGGCCTCACCTACGTGCCCGTACTGCTGCTCGGGCCGGTCGTGGAGTCCCTCTCGTGAACCTCAACCTGGACCGCGATGTCCTCGTCGGCGCCGTGCGCAAGCTCGACCCGCGCGAGCTGGCCGGCACTCCCGTGATGCTGGTCGTGGAGATCGGCGCGGTGGCCACCACGGTCCTGTCCGTCGCCGACCCGAGCACCATGGGCTGGCTGGTCACGGTGTGGCTGTGGCTGACCGTGCTGTTCGGGACCCTGGCTGAGTCGGTGGCCGAGGGTCGCGGCAAGGCGCAGGCCGCCAGCCTCCGCGCGCTGCAGCAGGAGACGACGGCGCGGCGGCGTACGTCGTCCGGCGAGGTCGAGGAGGTGCCCAGCAGTGCGCTCCGCCGCGACGACGTGGTGGTCGTGGCCGCCGGCGAGCGGATCCCCGGGGATGGCGAGGTCGTCGAGGGCGTCGCCTCGGTCGACGAGTCGGCCGTCACCGGCGAGTCCGCACCGGTGATCCGAGAGTCCGGCGGCGACCGCAGCGCGGTCACCGGCGGGACGACGGTGCTCTCCGACCGGATCGTCGTCCGGATCACCAGCGACCCCGGCCAGTCCTTCGTGGACCGGATGATCGCGCTCGTCGAGGGCTCGGCGCGGCAGCGCACCCCCAATGAGATCGCCCTCAACGTGCTGCTCACCGCCCTCACCGTCGTCTTCGTGGTCGTCTGCGCGACCCTGTGGCCGGTCGCCGACTACAGCGGCGCCCAGCAGCCGGTGCTCGTGCTGGTCGCCCTCCTGGTCTGCCTGATCCCGACCACGATCGGCGCGCTGCTGTCGGCCATCGGCATCGCCGGCATGGACCGACTCGTACGCCGCAACGTGCTGGCCATGTCGGGCCGTGCCGTCGAGGCCGCGGGCGACGTCGACGTACTGCTGCTCGACAAGACCGGCACCATCACCCTCGGCAACCGGCACGCCACCGAGCTGCTCCCTCTCGAGGGCGTGACGTCCGACGAGCTTGCCGAGGCGGCGCTCCTGTCCTCCTTGGCCGACGAGACGCCGGAGGGGCGCTCGATCGTGGAGCTGGTTGGCGCCCGGCGCGACGTACCGGCCGGCGCCACGCTCGTGGAGTTCTCCGCCGTCACCCGGATGAGCGGGCTCGACCTGCCAGACCGGTCGATCCGCAAGGGCGCCGCGTCCGCGATCACCGCCTGGGTCGGCCGGTCCGACCCCGAGCTGGACGCGATCGTGGAGCGGGTGAGCAGCGCGGGCGGTACGCCGCTCGTCGTGGCCGAGCAGGACCGGCTGCTCGGGGTCATCCACCTCAAGGACATCGTGAAGCCGGGCATGCGCGAGCGGTTCGACGAGCTGCGCGCGATGGGCATCCGTACCGTGATGATCACCGGCGACAACGCGATCACTGCGCAGGCGATCGCCGGCGAGGCGGGCGTCGACGACTTCCTGGCCGAGGCGACGCCCGAGGACAAGATGGGCCTGATCCGCAAGGAGCAGGAGGGCGGCCGGCTGGTCGCGATGTGCGGCGACGGCACCAACGACGCGCCGGCACTCGCCCAGGCCGACGTGGGCGTCGCGATGAACACCGGGACGGTCGCCGCCAAGGAGGCCGGCAACATGGTCGACCTCGACTCCGACCCCACGAAGCTGATCGACATCGTCGAGATCGGCAAGCAGCTGCTCATCACCCGCGGCGCGCTCACGACGTTCTCGGTCGCCAATGACGTCGCGAAGTACTTCGCGATCCTGCCCGCGATGTTCGTCGTCGCCTTCCCCGACCTCCACTACCTCAACGTCATGCGGCTCAGCTCGCCCGAGTCCGCGATCGTCAGCGCGATCGTCTTCAACGCGCTGATCATCGTGGCGCTGATCCCCCTCGCCCTGCGCGGTGTCCGCTACCGGCCGTCCTCGGCGGCCGACCTGCTCCGCCGCAACCTGCTGATCTACGGCGTCGGCGGCCTGGTCGCGCCGTTCGTCGGCATCAAGCTGCTCGACCTCGTCGTCTCGCTGATCCCGGGGCTGTGATGGCCCCGTCGCTGGTTGAGGAGCTCGCGCTGGCGAGCGTCTCGCCGAGCCCCGCTGAAGCAGCGGTGCGCGAGTCCCAGCCCCGGGTTGCGAGGTTTCGAGACGGGCGCAGAGCGCCCTCCTCAACCAGCGAAGGCAGATGCCCGCCCCGTCGCTGGTTGAGGAGCTCGCGCTGGCGAGCGTCTCGGAACCGCTGAAGCCCGCGCTGGGAGCCGACCCTGCGGACATCTCGACAGGCTCGATGAGCGGTGCGCGAGTCCCAGCCCCGGGTTGCGAAGGAGAGAAGAAGTGATGAAGGACCTCTACGCACTGTTCCGTCAGAGCCTGGCCGGGCTCCGGCTGCTGGTCGCGGCCACCCTCCTGCTGGGCGTCGCCTATCCCCTGGTCGTCTACGGGTTCGGGCGGGTGGCCGCGCCGTGGCAGGCCCGCGGATCGCTGGTCACCGCGGACGGGAGCCACACAACCGACCCGGAGCGGGCCGTCGGGTCGCAGCTCATCGGCCAGCTGGTCGACGACCCCGGGCTGTTCCAGCCGCGGCCGTCGGCGGCTGGTGACGGTTACGACATGCTCTCGTCGTACGGCTCCAACCTCGGGCCCGAGGAGTCGGCGCTGGTCCAGGCGATCAAGGAGCGCAAGGCCGCGATCGCCGAGCGCGAGGGCGTGCCCGAGAGCGACGTACCGCCCGACGCGGTCACGGCCTCCGGCTCCGGCCTCGACCCGGACATCTCGGTGGCGTACGCCGAGCTGCAGGTGCCGCGGGTCGCCGAGGCCAACGGGCTGAGCGAGGACGAGGTCCGCGAGCTCGTCGACGACCACACGTCAGGTCGGACCTGGGGCGTCCTCGGCGAGCCGCACGTCAACGTGCTGATGCTCAACATCGGCGTCCGGCAGGCCGCCCGGACCGGGTGAGGAACACAATGGGCGATGTGAAGCGCGGTCGTCTGATCGTCTACCTCGGCTCCGCGCCGGGGGTCGGCAAGACGTACGCCGCGCTCGGCGAGGCGAACCGGCGGCTGGCGCGCGGCACCGACGTGGTCGTCGGCTTCGTCGAGACCCACGACCGCGAGCAGACGGCGGCCCAGCTCGAGGGGCTCGAGATCGTGCCGCGCAAGGTCGTCGACCACCGCGGCGCGACGTTCCCGGAGATGGACGTCGACGCCGTGCTGGCCCGCAGGCCGGCGGTGGCGTTCGTCGACGAGCTGGCGCACACGAACGTCCCCGGCAGCCGGCACGAGAAGCGGGCCCAGGACGTCGAGGAGCTGCTCGCGGCCGGTATCGACGTCATCACCACCATCAACATCCAGCACCTCGAGTCGCTCAACGACGAGGTCGAGCGCATCACGGGCGTGGTCCAGCGGGAGACCGTCCCGGACGAGCTGGTCCGCACCGCCGACCAGATCCAGCTGGTCGACATGTCCCCCGAGGCACTGCGCCGCCGGATGGCGCACGGCAACATCTACAAGCCCGAGAAGGTCGACGCCTCGCTCACGTCGTACTTCCGGGTCGGCAACCTCACCGCGCTCCGCGAGCTGGCGCTGCTGTGGCTGGCCGACCGGGTCGACGACCAGCTCGACGACTACCGGCGGGCACATCGGATCCGGGAGACCTGGCCCGCCAAGGAACGCATCGTCGTCGCGGTCACCGGTGGGCCCGAGAGCGAGACCCTGATCCGGCGCGGGGCCCGGCTGGCCCAGCGGGCGGCCGGCGCCGAGCTGCTCGCCGTGCACGTCGTCGCGACCGACGGGCTCCGGAGCAACGACGAGCGCCGGCTCGAGCGGGCGCAGGAGCTCGTCGCCTCGGTCGGCGGGACGTTCCACTCCGTCGTCGGCGAGGACGTCTCCGCCGCGGTGGTCGACTTCGCGTCCGGCACCAACGCCACGATGATCGTCGTCGGCGTCTCCCGGCACGGGCGGCTGCGCCGGCTCTTCACCGGTACGACGGGCGACCGGATCGCCTCCCTCGCCGGCTCGATCGACGTCCACCTCGTCACCCACGACGAGGTGGCGCGCAGAGCCCTGCGGCGCCCGCTCCTCGCGCCGCTCTCCGCCGGCCGCCAGGTCACCGGCTGGATCGGAGCCGTGGCACTGCCGATGCTGCTCACCTGGGTGCTGCACGGCTTCGCCGACACCGACCAGCTCCCGCTGGCGATGCTCACGCTGCTCGCGTCCACCGTCGCTGTCGCCCTGGTCGGCGGGCTGCTGCCCGCGCTGCTGGGCGCGCTCGTCGGGTTCCTTTCGCTCAACTACTTCTTCACGCCGCCGACCGGCACCCTCACCGTCTCCGAGCCGAAGAACCTGCTGGCCCTCGTCGTGTTCGTGGCCGTGGCCGCCGCAGTGGCGACCGTCGTCGACCTGGCGTCCCGTCGGGCGGCCGACGCGCTGCGCGCCCGCGCCGAGGCGACCACGATGAGCGGACTGTCGAGATCGGTGCTGACCGGCCAGGACACCGCCGAGGCGATCGTCGAGCGGCTCCGCGAGACCTTCGGGCAGGAGGCCGTGTCTCTGCTGGAGCAGGGCCCGGCCGGCTGGGTGGTGCTGGCTTCGTCAGGCGCACCGTGCGCGGCCACGCCCGACGAGGGCGACACCCGGGTCCGGGTCGACGACCGCCACGTCCTGGCGCTGTGCGGCGAGCCGCTGCGCGCGAGTGACCAGCGGGTGCTGGAGGCGTTCGCGGTGCAGACCGGGCTGGTGCTCGAGTACCGGCGCCTCCGCGAGCGCGACGAGCGGGCCGCGAACCTCGAGCGCGCCGAGGCCACCTCGACCGCGCTGCTCCGGGCGGTGTCGCACGACCTCCGGACTCCGCTGGCCACGATGCGCGCCTCCGTCGACGGGCTGCTCGCGGCCGGTGTCTCCGACGACGACCGGCAGGAGCTCGTCCGCTCGGTGGCCTACTCGGCCGAGCAGCTGGAGCGGCTCATCGACGACCTGCTCGACCTGTCCCGGCTGCAGAGCGGGCTGATCCACCCGGTGCTGCGCACCCGCAGCCTCGACGAGGTGCTGCCGCTGGCGATCGCCGGGCACGGGCCGGACGCCGTACGCCTCGAGGTCGAGGAGCCCGCTCCCCTGGTGTCGACCGACGCCGGCCTGCTCGAGCGGGTGGTCGCCAATCTGGTCGGCAACGCCGTCCGGCACGCCCCGGGGTCGCCGGTCCGAGTGCTCGCGCACGTGCTCCCCGAGACGGTCGAGGTGATCGTCGTCGACCGCGGCCCCGGCATCCCGCCCGAGGAGCGGGAGCGGGTGTTCGAGCCGTTCCAGCGTCTCGACGACACCGGCGCCGGCGGTCTGGGGCTCGGGCTGGCCGTCGCGCGCGGCCTCACCGAGGCGCTCGGCGGCACCCTGTCGGCCGAGGACACCCCCGGCGGGGGGCTGACCATGGTGCTCTCGCTGCCCCGCGCCCCGACCGTGACCGACGCGCGGGCGGCCGCCTCGTGAGCAAGGTCCTCGTCGTGGACGACGAGCCCGCGCTGGCCCGCGCCCTGGCGATCAACCTCCGCGCGCACGGGTGGGAGGTGGTCACCGCCGCCGACGGCCGGTCGGCGCTCGACGCCGCGGCCACGACCCAGCCCGACGTCATCGTGCTCGACCTCGGCCTGCCGGACATGGACGGCACCGAGGTGATCTCCGGGTTACGCGGCTGGACGTCGGTGCCGATCGTCGTCCTGTCCGCTCGCCAGCACGGCGAGGACAAGGTCGAGGCGCTCGACCTCGGAGCCGACGACTACGTCACCAAGCCGTTCGCGATGAACGAGCTGATGGCCCGCCTGCGCTCCGCCGTACGCCGGGCCGCGGCCCCCGAGCCGACCGAGACCGAGGTCGTGGTCGGCGACCTGGTGATCGACCTGGCCCGCAAGCGGGTCCGCCGGAGCGGCGACGAGGTGCGGCTGACGCCGACCGAGTGGGCCTTCCTCGAGCTGCTCGCCCGCAACGTCGGCCGGCTGGTGCCGCGCGAGCAGATCCTGCGCGAGGTCTGGGGCACCGGCTACCTGCATGAGCACCACTACCTGCGGGTCTACGCCGCCCAGCTGCGCCGCAAGCTCGAGGACGACCCGTCGCAGCCCCGGCACCTGCTCACGACGAGCGGGCTCGGCTACACGCTCGAGCCGTGACCGCCCGCTGGTCAGAACGCGCTCGAGCCCCGACCCCGAAGGGGGCCAGGGCTCGAAGCGACTCGCGTCAGGTCTTCTCGGCAACCGTGGTTCAGGCGGCGATGCGCGGCGCGTCCACCGGAGCCGCCGGCTTCGCGACCGCGGGCTGCGACAGCTTGCGTTCCATCCGGCGCATGGACCGGTCACGACGCCACTCGGTGAGCAGCGTCTTGAGCACCCGGAGGCCGTCCTGTACGGCGCGGAGGTTGGACTCGCCGAACATCCGCAGCTTCTCCACCGACGGCACCTCGGTGATCGAGACCTTGGCGGCGGCGAAGCGGCAGTTGATGACGGTCTCGATCTCGAACCCGTCGCCCCACACCATGCGGCCGTTGGCCGGTGCCGGGCTGCTGTGGTCGGGCAGGTCGAGCAGCGGGATCAGGTCGGCCCAGAAGGCGTTGTAGCCGTAGCAGAGGTCCGAGTAGTGGGTGCGGAAGCCCGCGTTGAAGACCCCGTTGAGGAACGCGTTGCCGAGGCGGCGGACCGGGGTGATGTCGGCCGAGCCGCCACCGGCCGCGAACCGCGTCCCCTTCGCGAAGTCGGCACCGGCCTTGAGCGCGTCGACGAACCGGACGATCTCCGCCGGGTCGGCCGAGCCGTCGGCGTCGAACATCACCACGATGTCGCCGGTGACGCGTGCGAAGCCCGCGGCCAGGGCGTTGCCCTTGCCCTTGCGGGCCTGGAGCACGGTGACGATGTCGGGCAGAGCCCGCCGAGCCGCCATGACCGTGCCGTCGACCGAACCGCCGTCGACGAGGATGACCTCGTGGACCTGCGGAAGCTGCGGCAGCACCACCGAAAGGTTCAGCGCTTCGTTGAGCGCTGGCACCACGATGCTGATCAGCGGGTCCTCGGTGTTCCTTGTCGGAGTTCCGAAGTGATCCGTCATGCTGATGTGACCCCCATGTCGTAGCCGGCCCCCCACGGTCCGGCTGCAACATCAAGGTATGCCCTCGGGGGTGTCCTGACCAACTCCACAGGGCAGTAACACGACGACGTTTCCGCAGGTCAGAGGCCCCTTATGGGCCTTTCGTACTAGTCCGAACTGTTGCCCATTCGTGGAACGGGTTGACACGTGTCACCAACGCTTTACCGCCCCAGCGAGAGCGCCGTCACACTCTCGGCCCCGGATTCGGGTAGCGCCCGGGCGTTTGAGAGGATCGCGCCATGGTCGAGCTGAGCCCGCGCGAGCGCGAGATCCTCACCTTCGAGCGGGACTGGTGGAAGTACTCCGACGCGAAGGACGCCGCCGCCAAGGCGCGGCTGGGGCTGTCGCCCGAGGAGTACTACCGAGCACTCACCACGATCATCGACCTGCCCGGAGCGCTGGCCCACGACCCGCTGCTGGTCCGCCGGCTGCGCCGTCAGCGCCTGACCCGCCAGCGGCAGCGCCAGGCCAGCCGTTCGGGCCGGTACGGCGGCCCCGGCGCCCGCTGAGGCCACCGCCAGAGCCCGTGGCATAGCGCCTTGGCACCACTGTCCTGGCCCCCGGATCCCGCCTGCGGATAGGTCAGTCGGATGGTTCGGGTAGTCCGTTCGGGGCATTCTCGTCCCAGAAGGCCCTCGGTACTTCCCTGAGCGGCATTTCCTGCCCTAACGTTCCACTTGTTGAACCGCTGGTGACCCGAGACTCCAGCGGTTCAACTCATTTCCGGGTGCCCCGGCGAGTTTGGCCGCGGGCGCGCGGGCTTCGCCCGCAAAGACCGGGTCGCTTCGCTCCCATCGCTCCCATCGCGTGACCTGGGCTCATAGCGGCGTCAACAGCTCAGCCGGCAGCCACTCCTCGACGACCAGCCAGCCGCCGTTCGCCTCGAGCGGGCGCAGCCGCGCGGCGTAGGTCACCCGGCCCTCCCAGCGCCCGGCCACCTGGCGCCACTCCGTGAGCAGTCCGGGACGCTTCACGCCCTCCGCGTCGACCGCGCCCGACACCCAGCAGTGCCGGGCCGGGCAGTCCGTCCCGACCGGGTCCTGAGCGGAGGCAGGTCACCTCGCACGCGCTGGGCCAGGGGCACGCCGCTGCCGCGCTTGCCCCAGCCCCCGCCCATGCCGCCCGCCATACCGCATGGTGGCACAAGTTCGAACGTATGTTCGATACGTTGCCGCTACTCCTCGTCGGTCGACAGCTGCTCGTTGTGGGTGCCCGGGCGGGGCGCCCAGGGCAGCTCCTTGGCCGGACGTACGACGATCAGCCGGTCGCCTCGGGCCAGCTGGGTGACCACCGGGTCGAAGTAGCGGTAGACCTTCTCGTCGCGGACCACCGCGATCACCTGGTCGGGCAGCGACTGCGGCTGCTTGCCGACCTCGGTGACGAGCAGGTCGCGCTCGGCGACCTCCAGCCCCTCGCCGTACGTCAGCAGGTCCTCCATCACCTGGCCGAGGGTCGGCGACAGCGACGAGACGCCGAGCAGCCGGCCGACAGCGTCGGACGAGGTGATGACCGAGTTGGCGCCGGACTGCTTCATCAGCGGCGCGTTCTCGTGCTCACGGGCCGAGGAGACGATGTAGACGTCGGGGTTGAGCTGCCGGACGGTGAGGATCGCCAGCACGTTGGAGTCGTCGCGGTTGGTCGTGATGATCACCTGGTCGGCCTCGGCGACGCCGGCGCGACGCAGCACCTCGCGCCGGGTGGCGTCACCGGCGACGACCGCGAGGCCGTCCTCGTGCGCGTCGGCCATGGCGGCCTGGCCCGGGTCGACGATGACCACGGACTCGCGCGCCTGGCCGTTGCTGATCAGGGTCTCGACGGCGCTGCGGCCCTTGGTGCCGTAGCCGACGACGACGACGTGATGGCCCATGGACTTCCTCCAGCGGGAGATGCGGAACAGCTCGCGGCCCTGCGAGGCGAGCACCTCGAGGGTGGTACCGATCAACAGCACCAGGAACGCGATGCGGGCCGGCGTGATGACGAAGGCGTTGATGAGCCGGGCGTGCGGCTCGACCGGCGCGATGTCGCCGTACCCGGTCGTGCTCAGCGTGACGGTCGTGTAGTAGATCGCGTCGGTCAGGGTGATCCCGTTGTCCGGCCCGTTGGCGTCGCGGTAGCCGTCGCCGTCGAAGTAGACCAGGCAGACGGTGCCGACCAGGATCCCGAGAGCGGTGAGCAGCCGGCGGGACAGTGCCCACCACGGCGAGTGGACGCGCTCGGGCAGCGAGATCTGGCCGGCCGTGGCCTGGGGCCACGCCTCCCTGCTCGCCTCCGACACGGCTGGAACCTACCGCTCGCCGACGAAGATCTTGTCGAAGGCCGCGTTGACGGCCGCGCCGATCAGGACGGCGATGGCCACGAGGTAGAGCCAGAGGAGTACGGCGATCGGCGCGGCCAGCGGCCCGTAGACCGAGCGGGAGTCGGTGGCGGTGGCGGTGAGGACCCAGCGCAGCAGGTAGCTGCCGACGATCCACATCACCAGGGAGAAGACCGCGCCCGGGAGGTTGAACCGCCAGCGGGTCCGCACCGGCACGGACACGTGGTAGAGCGTGGCCAGGAAGCAGATGCAGATCACGCCGATCACCGGCCAGTAGAAGCTCAGCAGGAAGTCGAACCGGCCCGGCAGCGCGTCCTTCACGAGCCGCGGGCCCAGCAGCATCAGCGGGATGGCGGCGATGCCCGTGACCAGCGCCAGTATGTAGAGCCCGAACGACAGCGCCCGCGTCTTGACGATCCCGCGGTGGCCGCCGAGACCGTGCATGACGGTGATGGTGTCGATGAAGACGTTCAGCGCCCGACTGCCCGACCAGAGGGCCAGCACGAAGCCGAGCGAGATCACGTCGAACCGGCCGCCGCGCAGCACGCTGTTGAGCGTCGGCGCGATGACCTTGTCGACGGCCCGGTCCGTGAGCAGGCGTCCCGAGAAGTCGAGGACGGCGTCCCTCATGTCGTCGATCTGACCCGGGTCGAACTGGTTGGTGACGTAGCCGATGCCGCCCGCGAGGCCGAAGACCAGCGGCGGCACCGAGAGCACGGCGAAGAACGCCGCCTCGGCCGCGAGGCCGGTGACCCGGTAGCGCAGGCAGGAGCTGACCGTGGTGACGACCAGCCGCCAGAAGGTGTCGAGGGCGCTGCGCCACCACGCCCGTGGCTCTGATCCCGACGCGGCGGCACCGGCCTCATCCCGTTGGGGCACGGGCTCCGCCACCATGGGCTCTACCGTAGAGCCATGGGGACCACTGATCGCGCAGCCGTGCGGGCGGCCGCCAACCAGGTGCCGCCGCTGGTCGGGCACAACGTCGTCGCCGCCGACCTCGCGCTGACCGAGGCCGTCCTCCGCCACGGCTCGGCCGAGGTGCTCGAGGGGCTGCTGCCGCTGGGCGCCGAGGCCGGCACCGCCGAGGCCCGCGAGCAGGGCCGGCTCGCCAACGAGCACCATCCCGAGCTGACGTCGTACGACCGCTACGGCAACCGGATCGACGAGGTCGAGTTCCACCCGGCCTGGCACTGGCTGATGGAGCGCGCGGTCGGCCACGGGCTGGCCGCGACGCCGTGGGAGCGGCAGGCCGACGGTGACCCCGACGCGCACCTGCGCCGGGCTGCCGGTTTCCTCGCCTGGTCGCACACCGAGCCCGGCCACGGCTGCCCGATCTCGATGACGTACGCCGCGATCCCGGCGCTCCGCGTCGACGAGGCCCTGGCCAAGGAGTGGACGCCGCTGCTGGCCTCCACGACGTACGACCCCGGGCTCCGGCCGGTGAGCGAGAAGCGCGGCGCGCTGTGCGGCATGGGCATGACCGAGAAGCAGGGCGGCTCCGACGTCCGCGCCAACGTCACCGAGGCCCGGCCACAGCCCGACGGCAGCTACACGCTGCACGGGCACAAGTGGTTCACCTCCGCGCCGATGAACGACGTCTTCCTCGTCCTCGCCCAGGCCGAGGGAGGCGTCACGTGCTTCGTGGTCCCGCGGGTGCTGCCCGACGGCACCCGCAACCAGCTCGACGTCGTACGCCTCAAGGACAAGCTCGGCAACCGGTCCAACGCCTCGTCGGAGCTCGAGTTCGACGGCACCGTCGCGCAGCGGCTCGGCGACGAGGGCCGCGGGGTCCGGACCATCATCGAGATGGTCGCCGCCACCCGGCTCGACTGCGTGCTGGGCTCGGCCGGGCTGATGCGGCGCGCGGTGTCCGAGGCGTCGTGGCACGTCGCCCACCGCTCGGCGTTCGGCTCGCTGCTGGCCGACAAGCCCCTGATGCAGAACGTCATCGCCGACCTGGCCGTCGAGTCCGAGGCCGCCACGGTGGTCGCGCTGCGGCTCGCCTCGGCCGTCGACGACCTCGCTCTTGACACGCCCCAGGCTGAGCACGAGGCCGCGCTGCGCCGGATCGCCCTGCCGCTGGCGAAGTTCTGGGTCTGCAAGCGCACCCCGGCGATGACCGCGGAGGCGCTGGAGTGCCTGGGCGGCAACGGGTACGTCGAGGAGTCGCTCATGCCGCTCCTCTACCGCGAGGCGCCGCTCAACTCGGTATGGGAGGGCTCGGGCAACGTCAACGCGCTCGACGTCCTGCGCGCGCTGGGCCGCGAGCCCGAGGCTCTGGAGGCGTGGATCACCGAGGTCGGCCTGGCCCGCGGCGAGGACGCGCGTCTCGACGCCGCGATCGACTCGACGCTGGCCCTGCTGGGCGAGGTGATGGCCGATCCGGCGAGCCTGGAGGTCAGCGCCCGCCGGCTCGCAGGTCGGATGGCCGCCGTGCTCCAGGGCTCGCTGCTGGTGCGCTTCTCGCCACCCGAGGTGGCCGACGTCTTCTGCGCCTCGCGGCTCGGCTCGTCGTACGACGGCACGTTCGGCGCCCTCTCGACGTCGCCGTCTGATCTGAGGACGATCGTCGCCAGAACGACCCCGACAACCTGACAGCCCACCGGAGGTGGACATGACCGACCCCGTCCCACCATCGGTCCGTGCCCAGTTGCTGGCCACCGAGCACTGGAGCCTGCTCGCCACCCGCAGCCAGACGTGGAGCGAGGTGATGAGCCGGATCACGGCCCAGTTCACCTTCACCTCGGCGGTGCTCGTCGTGCTCGCCCTCGTGGTGCAGTACCAGGGCACCGACGGCGACTTCCGGCCGCTCGCCCTCGGGCTGGGCGCCGCCGTCCTGCTGACCGGCACGATGACCGCGATGCGGGTCCACTACGCCTCGCACGAGGACTTCCAGCTGGTCCGCGGCATGAACCGGCTGCGGCACGCCTACGTCGAGATGGACCCGACGATCGCGCGCTACCTGGTGTCCGGCCACACCGACGACGGACCCGGGCTCACGCAGACCTACACGATGGGCCCGGAACGCGACGCGACCCAGGCGATCGCCAGCGCCTCGGTGTTCATCGTCGTCGTGAACGCGCTCGTCGCCGGTGGCTGGGTCGGCATCCTGGTCAACCCGGCCGGAACCGCGATAGCGGTCGTCGTGGGCGTCCTGGCCGGCGTCGCCTACGTCCTGTCGTTCTTCTACGCCGGCTTCCGGCTGTTCCAGAAGTACGAGGCCACTACTGGAAGGATCCGGTTCCCGGCCCAAAGTCCCCCCACCGAGTCTTGACTCGATAGTCAGGTAACCTTACATTCTCGTCCATGGGTAACCGTGACCGGCTCGGCGCCGCCGACGTCAGCGACGAACACCTCGCGCGGCTCGTGGCCAGCCTGCTCGGGGTCGATGACGTGGCGCTCTCCGACGTGCGGGTGGACGAGGTGGCCTACGACATCCCGGCGATCACCACCGCCTCGCGGCACTGGGTGAGCGGGACAGCGGCGTCGGAGCGCGGAAGCGAGCCGTGGCGCATCTTCGTGAAGCACATCCAGTCCTGGGGCCGGCACCCGTTCTTCCAGTACGTGCCTGCGGAGTTCCAAGAGATGGCGGCGGCCTCCGTCCCGTGGCGCACCGAGGCTCAGGTCTATCGATCCGACCTCGCCGACCGGCTCCCCGACGGCTTGGCGATGCCGCGAGCTCTGGACGTCGTGGACCTGGACGAGCTGTCCGCCGCCATCTGGATCGAGGACGTGACCGCGCCCGAGGTCGCGTGGGACCTCGACCGCTACCGACGCGCCGCCTACCTGCTGGGACGGCTGGCGGCCAGCGCCGCGGTGGCCCCGCTCGCGGCCCTGCGCGACATCGAGTGGAGTCTCGGCTCCTACGTCTTCGGTCGCGTGTCGGTCGACGTCGTGCCGATGCTCTTGGGCGACGACGTGTGGCAGCACCCGCTGTGTGCGGCGTTCGACGAGGCGCTGCGCGACCGGCTCCGCGAAGCCGCCGGGCGCGCCGTCGACCTGGCGGCCGAGGGCGACGGGCTCCCCTGGCTCACCAGCCACGGCGATGCCTGCCCCAACAACCTGCTCGCGGGCGCGGACGACAACATCATGATGATCGACTTCGGCTTCTGGGGCGCGGCGCCGGTGGGCTTCGACCTCCAGACGCTGCTCGTCGGAGACGTCCAGATCGGCAAGCGCTCCGCGGAGAGCCTGGCCGAGGTCGACGAGGCGATCATCCCGGCGTACGTCGAGGGCCTGCGCGCCGAGGGTTCCGACATCCCGGAGGCGGTCGTCCGCCGCGGCCACGCGATCCGGTCACTGCTGATGACCGGGATCTCCACGGTCCCGGTCGATCTGTTCGAACGTCCGATGTCGGACGAGGTCCAACGCATCGCCGCCGACCGCGCGCTGATCGCTCGCTACTTGTTGGACCGGCTGGACGCCACCGCCTCCTCGTAGGACTCGTCGACCATGTCGGACTCGTCGAAGGGCCGGTTCGCCGGCGAGCACCTCGTCGAGCCGCTCGCGGTCGAGGCCGCCGGTCCAGTGGCCGACCAGGACGGTGGCCACCGAGTTGCCGGCGAAGTTGGTCAGCGCCCGGGCCTCGGACATGAAGCGGTCGATCCCGACGATGATCGCCGACGCCGTCGACCAGCTCCGGCCGGTGCGAGCTCAGCCCACCGGCGAGGGTGGCGAGGCCGGCGCCGGTGACGCCGGCGGCGCCCTTCGACGCGATGACCATGAAGACGAGCAGCGAGATCTGCTCGCCGATCGAGAGCGGGTCGCCGAGCGCCTCGGCGACGAACAGCGAGGCCATGGTCAGGTAGATCGCGGTGCCGTCGAGGTTGAACGAGTAGCCGGTCGGGACCACGACGCCGACCGTCGTCTTGTCGACGCCGGCGTGCTCCATCTTCGCGATCAGCCGGGGCAGCGCAGACTCGGACGACGAGGTCGACAGGATCAGCAGGAACTCGCGGCCGAGGTAGCGGAGCAGCGAGAGCAGGTTCACGCCGGTGGCGAACTTGAGGACAGTCCGCGAGGACGACGAACACGAAGATGCGCGCAGGTCAGGTAGAACGCCAGCATCAGGACCGCCAGGCTCTTCAGCGCGTCGACCCCGGTCTCGCCGACCACGGCCGCGATGGCGCCGAAAGCTCCGATCGGCGCCGCCCACATGATCATCGCGAGCACCCGGAAGACCAGCCGCTGGAGCACCTCGATCACGTGCAGCACCGGCTTGCCGGACTCCCCCATCCGCTGGAGCGCGAAGCCGACGAGCAGGGCGACGAGCAGCGTCTGCAGCACCTCGCCGCTGGTGAGCGAGGAGAACAGCGAGTCCGGGATGATGCCGAGCAGGAACTCCGTGGTGCTCCCGTGGCCCTCCTCCGCCGCCTTCTGGCCGGCGCTCGCGGCCGCCTCGTCGATGTCCAGCCCCTCACCGGGCTTGATGATGTTGCCGACGACCAGGCCGATGGTCAGCGCGACCGTCGACATCGCCAGGAAGTAGCCGAGCGCGAGCCCGCCGACCTTGCCGACCTTCGCCGCGCTGGCCACCGACCCGACGCCGAGCACGATCGTGCAGAAGATGATCGGCTGGATCATCATCGTGATCAGCGAGACGAAGCCCTCGCCCAGCGGCTTGAGCTCGACCGCGAAGTCGGGGAACAGGAAGCCCACCGCGATGCCGAGCAGCACCGCGACGATGACCGCCATGTAGAGGTAGTGCGTGCGGTCATTCCTGGCCGGTGGCTGATCATGCTGGTCTGTGCTGTCGGTCGTGCTGGACATGCGTGCCTCCCGAGACGGCGCGCGGCCGCCCAGGCCACGCCGTTCTTCGAGCGGTACCCCGAAGCGTGACCCGCACCACATCGGGCGTGGGCGGGGAGCCTCAGCCGAGGTTGAGGCCGGGGTAGAGCGGGTGCTTGTCGAGCATGTCGGCGGAGGCGTCCTTGACCTTGTCGGCGATGCCCTCGGCCAGGACGTACGACGCCTTGGAGGGCCTGCCGTCCTTGGTGGTGCCGGGCTGGGTGTTCTGCAGGACGTGCACGATCAGCTCGGCGACGGTGTCGAACTCGTCGTGGCCGAAGCCGCGGGTGGTGAGCGCCGGGGTGCCGAGCCGGATGCCGGAGGTGTACCAGGCGCCGTTGGGGTCGGACGGGACCGAGTTGCGGTTGGTGACCACGCCGGCGTCGAGCAGCGCGGACTCGGCCTGGCGGCCGGTGAGGCCGAACGACGACACGTCGAGCAGCACGATGTGGTTGTCGGTGCCGCCGGTGACGAGCTTGGCGTCGCGGGTCAGGAAGCCCTCGGCCAGCGACTTGGCGTTGTCGGCGATGTTCTGGGCGTAGGTGCGGAAGGAGTCCTGCCGGGCCTCGGCCAGCGCGACCGCCTTGGCGGCCATCATGTGCGAGAGCGGGCCGCCGAGGACCATCGGGCAGCCGCGGTCGACCGACGAGGCGTACTCCTCCTGGGCCAGCACCAGGCCGCCGCGCGGGCCGCGCAGCGACTTGTGGGTCGTGGTCGTGGTGATGTGCGCGTGCGGCACCGGGTCCTCGTCGCCGGTGAAGACCTTGCCGGCGACCAGCCCGGCGAAGTGCGCCATGTCGACCATCAGGGTCGCGCCGACCTCGTCGGCGATCTCGCGCATCTTGGCGAAGTTCACCCGGCGCGGGTACGCCGAGTAGCCGGCCACCAGCACCAGCGGCTTGAACTCACGCGCCTTCGCGGCGACCTTGTCGTAGTCGAGCAGCCCGGTCTCGGGGTCGGTGCCGTACTGCTGCTGGTGGAACATCTTGCCGCTGATGTTGGGCCGGAAGCCGTGGGTCAGGTGGCCGCCGGAGTCGAGGCTCATGCCGAGCAGCCGCTGGTTGCCGAGCTCGTGGCGCAGCTTCTCCCAGTCCTCGTCGGTGAGGTCGTTGACGTTCTTGGCGCCGTACTTCTCCAGCCACGGGCCCTCGACCCGGTGGGCCAGGATCGACCAGAAGGCGACCAGGTTGGCGTCGATGCCGGAGTGCGGCTGGGCGTAGGCGTACGGCGCGCCGAACAGCTCGCGCGCGTGCTCGGCGGCCACCGACTCGACCGTGTCGACGTTCTGGCAGCCGGCGTAGAAGCGGTGGCCGATCGTGCCCTCGGCGTACTTGTCGCTGAACCAGGTGCCCATGGTCAGCAGCACCGCGGGCGACGCGTAGTTCTCGCTCGCGATGAGCTTGAGCGAACCTCGCTGGTCGACCAGCTCCTGGCGGGTCGCGTCGGCGATCCGCGGCTCGACCGAGGCGATCACCTCGAGGGCCTGCGTGTAGGCGGAGCTGGTCAGCGCGTCGAGGTCAGCCATGGCCGCAGCCTAGTGAGCCAGAACACGTGGCTCGCACTCCCCCGCTCGCGACACTCCATTGCGTCTTGCAATGTGGGCAGCCGTCTCGCATCACGAGATTGACGTTTGTGGACAGACGGTCCACCACCTGAGACTGGTTGACATGGTCTCCGCTGCAACGCATGCGCACCTCGTGGCTCGTCGCCACGTGGACCTCATGCGCACGCGCAGCATGATCTGTCGGTCCCGCTGACTCGTCCACATCCGAACGAGCAGGCCGCCAGCACTCATCGTCGAGTGCGGCCCCTCTCCCAGCGAAGGACCACCCACCGTATGTCCGATCTTCGCTTCAGTGCCAAGAAGGCAGAGCACACCGAGATCCCGCGCCCCAAGCGCGGTGAGGGTCAGTGGGCGCTCGGCTACACCGAGCCGCTGAACAAGAACGAGCAGTCCAAGAAGGACGACGACCCGCTCAACGTCCGCGACCGGATCCTGCACATCTACAGCAAGCGCGGCTTCGCCTCGATCGACCCGGCCGACCTCCGTGGGCGGTTCCGGTGGATGGGGCTCTACACCCAGCGCGCACCGGGCTTCGACGGCGGCAAGACCGCGATGCTCGAGGAGGAGGAGCTCGACGACGAGTTCTTCATGATGCGGGTCCGCTCGGACGGCCGGCTGCTGCCCGCCGCAGACGGTGCGGGCGCTGGGCGAGATCGCGCAGGAGTACGCCCGGGACACCGCGGACGTGACCGACCGCGAGAACATCCAGTTCCACTGGATCCGGATCGAGGACGTCCCGGCGATCTGGCAGAAGCTGGACGACGCCGGGCTGGACAGCACCGAGGCGTGCGGCGACGGGCCGCGGCCGTTCCTCGGCTCACCCGTGGCCGGCGTCGCCAAGGACGAGATCATCGACGGCTCCGAGGCGCTGGCCGAGATCAGGCGGCGCGCGATCAACAACCCGGAGTACTCCAACCTCCCGCGCAAGTACAAGACCGCCCTGACCGGCCACCCGAGCCACGACGTGGCGCCGGAGATCAACGACATCGCCTTCGTCGGCACCGTGCACCCGGAGCACGGACCCGGCTTCGACGTGTGGGTCGGCGGCGGCCTCTCGACCAACCCGATGCTGGCCCAGAAGCTGGGCGTCTGGATCCCGCTCGACGAGGTGGCCGACATCTGGGAGGGCGTCACCGCGATCTTCCGCGACTACGGCTACCGACGGCTGCGCTCGCGCGCCCGCCTGAAGTTCCTGGTCGCCGACTGGGGCGTCGAGAAGTTCCGCGAGGTGCTCGAGAAGGAGTACCTCGGCCGCGAGCTCGTCTCCTGCGACTCGCCGCCCTCCCCCACCGGCCACCGCGACCACGTCGGCGTGCACGAGCAGAAGGACGGCAACTTCTACGTCGGCCTCGCTCCCAACCAGGGCCGGATCTCCGGCACCACGCTGGTGCAGCTGGCCGACGCTGATGGAGCAGTACGGCGTCGCCGGCGCCCGGCTCACGCCGTACCAGAAGATCGTGCTGATCGGCGTCGATCCCGAGCAGGTGGAGCCGCTGGTAGCGGCGGTGGACGCGATCGGCCTTCCCGCCCGGCCCTCCGGCTGGCGGCAGAACACGATGGCCTGCACCGGCATCGAGTTCTGCAAGCTCGCGATCGTCGAGACCAAGGCGCGGGCCAAGGACCTGGTCGCCGAGCTCGAGAAGCGGTTCCCCGACCTCGACGTGCCGATCACCGTCAACGTCAACGGCTGCCCCAACGCCTGCGCGCGCACCCAGGTGGCCGACATCGGTCTCAAGGGCCAGCTCGTGATGCACGAGGGCGAGCAGGTCGGCGGCTTCCAGGTGCACCTCGGCGGTGCCACCGGGCTGCAGGCCAACTTCGGCCGCAAGCTCCGCGCGCACAAGGTCACCAGCGAGGGGCTCGACGACTACGTGACCGTCGTGGTCGCCAACTTCCTGGCCGACCGGGAGCCCGACGAGTCGTTCGCGACCTGGGTGGTGCGCGCCGACGAGGAGCTGCTGCGCGGCGAGAAGACCCTCGAGGAGGCACCGGCATGAGCGAGCGCGGCTTCCCGGTGCACTGCCCCTACTGCGGCGAGCAGGACCTGTGGCCGCACGACGAGACGCACGGGTCGTGGGAATGCCGCGGCTGCCTGCGGGCCTTCTCCCTGAAGATGCTCGGCCTCGTGAGGCCGAGCGAGTCCACGTCAGGGAGCTCCCCGTCATGACCGCTGCGACCACCAACACCGCCCGCGCCTCGCGCGGGATCGAGACCGAGGGCCGCTCCCCCGAGGAGCTGCGCGAGCTGGTCTCGCACTGGGGCGCCGAGCTGGAGCTGGCGCCCGCCGAGACGATCATCGAGTGGGCCGCGGCGACGTTCGGCGACCGGTTCTGCATCACGTCGTCGATGGGCGACGCGGTGCTCGCCGACCTGGCCTCCAAGGTGGTGCCGGGCATCGACGTGGTCTTCCTCGACACCGGCTACCACTTCATCGAGACCATCGGCACGCGTGACGCCGTCGCCTCGACGCTCGACGTCAACCTGATCACCATCACGCCCGTGCAGAGCGTGGCCGAGCAGGACGCGGCGTACGGCAAGGACCTCTACAAGACCGACCCCGACCTCTGCTGCGCGCTGCGCAAGGTCAAGCCGCTGTCCGAGTCGCTCGCGGAGTACGACGCGTGGGCCACCGGGCTGCGCCGGGCCGAGACGCACAACCGCGTCATCGCCCCGGTGATCGGCTGGGACGCCAAGAAGGGCAAGGTCAAGGTCTCCCCGCTCGCGCGATGGAGCGACGAGCAGGTGGAGCGCTACATCGCCGACAACGGGGTGCTGGTCAACCCGTTGGTCTACGACGGATACCCGTCGATCGGCTGCGCTCCTTGCACCCGACGAGTCGCTCCGGGCGAGGACGCCCGCAGCGGCCGGTGGGCCGGCACCAACAAGACCGAGTGCGGAATTCACTCATGAACCCGACTCGGATGCACAACGAAGGGAGGCCCTGAGATGGCCGCACCTGCCCTGGTGGCCCTGGCGCACGGAAGCCGGGACCGCCGCTCCGCCGCCACGGTCAAGGCTCTGGTCAAGGAGGTCCGCGCGATGCGGCCGGACCTCAAGGCCGAGGCCGCGTTCCTCGAGCTCTCCAAGCCCGACTTCCACACGGTGGTCGACCGCTGGTGAAGGCGGGTCACGACGAGATCGTCGTCGTACCCCTCCTGCTGACGGAGGCCTACCACGCCAAGGTCGACGTGCCGTCCGCCGTCGCCGAGGCCTCGGCGCGGCACCCGCGGGTGCGGATCCAGGCCACCTCGATCCTCGGTCTCGAGACGTCGTTCCTCGAGGTGCTCGACGAGCGGTTGCGCGAGGCACTCGCGACGGCCAGGTGCCGCGAGCTCGACGCTCTCGTGCTGGCCGCCGCCGGCTCCAGCGACCCGCTGGCCAACCAGGCCGTCGCCCGGCTGGGCCGGGTCTGGGGCACGCACCACAAGCTGCCAGTCACCGCGGCGTACGCCTCGAGCGCACCGCCGGCCACCGGCGAGGCCGTGCGAGCCTTCCGAGCCGAGGGCCGCCGCCACATCGCGGTCGCCTCCCTGTTCCTGGCCCCCGGCACCCTGGTCGACCGCGCCGCGGAGCTCGCCCTCGAGGCCGGCGCCGTCGCCGTCTCCGAACCTCTGGGCGTCCACCCCAACCTGGCCCGCGCCGTACTCGCCCGCTACGCCGTCGGCGCCGTCGAGCTGGTTCCCGTCTAGAGCGTCGGCCTAGCCGACGAGCTGCTCCAGGAGGCGCTCGAGCTGGCGGCCGGGGTCGGTGGTGACGCCGCCGTGGACGGGGCTGGTCTGGAGGACCGTCGAACGCGGGGCCTTGAGGAAGCCGAACCGCTGGCTGAGGGGTTCGGCGGCCGGGGCGCCGCCGGTCGGGTGGCCGGCGCAGACCGCGTCGACGAAGGCCAGGGACTCGCAGACCTGGTCGACGTCGACGCGGGGGTCGAGGGCACGCAGCCGGTCGCGGTCGACCGCCCAGACGACGTCGAGGAAGTCGGCCTGCTGGCAGTGCAGCACCACGCCGACGTTGAGGAACTCCTCGCGGTCCACGCGCGGGACGCAGCGCAGCACGACGTACTCGTAGGACAGCATCCGCTCGCTCATGCCACCGCCCCCGGAAGCCACTGGGTGGCGCCGAGGCGGGCGGTGAGGAACTCGACGTACGCCGCCCGGACGGCGTCGGGGTCCTCGGCGCCCGGGACCGGCTCGAGCCACTCCTCCGGCACCCTGCCCACCACGTCGGTGAGCACAGACTCGCTCAGGAACCCGCGGAGCACCGCGTCGATCCCGTGCAGCTCCGCGGCGTGCTCACGGAAGATGTGGTCGTCGGCGCTCCAGGCCTGGCCGGCGAAGCGGGCCGGGTCGCCGACGCCGCCGGACCAGCCGTGGTGGAAGTACAGCGAGGCGCCGTGGTCGATGACCCAGAGGTTGCCGTGCCAGAGCAACAGGTTGGGGTTGCGCCACGAGCGGTCGACGTTGGCCACGAACGCGTCCAGCCACAGCACCCGGGCGGGGTCGGTGGTGCGGTCGCCGTCCGCACCGGCCGGCACGTGGCCGTCGAAGCCGAACGACCCGGGCAGGAAGTCCGCGCCCAGGTTGAGGCCGGGGCTGGCGTTGAGCAGGTCCTGGACCTCCTCGTCGGCCTCGTAGCGGGCGATCTCCGGGTCGAGGTCGAGGGCGACCAGCCGCGGGGTCCGCAGCCCGATCCGCTCGGCGAGCCCGGCCACGATCACCTCGGCCACCAGGACGCGAACACCTTGGCCGGCCCCGCGGAACTTGCAGACGTAGGTGCCGAGGTCGTCGGCCTCGACGATCCCGGGCAGGCTGCCGCCCTCGCGCAGCGGCGTGACGTAGCGGGTGACGGAGACGGTCTGGATCACGAGACCGGCTTCTCCTCCGCCAGCCGCTTCTTCTCCGTCTCCACGTCGAAGTCGGCCGCGGGCCACTGCGGGTTCATGCCCGTCAGCGCCTCGTGGAGCAGCTTGGCGATCGCCAGGTTGCGGTACCACTTGTGGTCGCTGGGCACGACGTACCAGGGCGCGACCTCGGTGTTGGTGCGCTCCAGGGCGATCTCGTAGGCCTCGCGGTACGCCGGCCAGTGGCCGCGCTCGTCGGTGTCGGACGGGTTGAACTTCCAGTGCTTGGTCGGGTCGTCCAGCCGCGCCAGCAGCCGCTCCTTCTGCGTGTCCGCCGAGATGTGCAGCATGCACTTGATGATCGTCACCCCGGCACCGGCCAGCTCGGCCTCGAAGGCGTTGATCTGCGTCGTAGCGCTCGTCGACCTCGTCCTGTGGGACGAGCTGGTGCACCCGGACGATCAGCACGTCCTCGTAGTGGCTGCGGTCGAAGACGCCGATGATCCCCTTGGTCGGCAGACCCTTGCGCACCCGCCAGAGGAAGTCGTGCTTCAGCTCCTCGTCGGTCGGCTTCTTGAACGACGTGATCCGGATGCCCTGGGGGTCGACCAGCCCGACGGTGTGCCGGAGCGTGCCGCCCTTCCCGGACGTGTCCATGCCCTGGAGCACGAGGAGCACGGCGCGGCCGTGGCCGACGTCGGCGGCGCCCTCGGCGTAGAGCCGCTCCTGGAGGTCGGACAGGCCGTCGCCGAGGGCCATCAGTGCAGCCTGGCCGGCCTTCTTCTTGCCGTCGAAGCCCGGGGTCGCCCCGCTGTCGATGGCGGTCAGGTCGACCGGGCCGGCCGGGAGGCGCAGCGCAGCGGAGGTGAACGTCGTCATGCCCTCAACCTATGACCGTGGTGACATCCAGCGTGCACCCGACCTGCGTGGTGATCGAGCCGTCCACCTGCGGCTCGTCGAACCACAGCCCCTCGGTGAACCCCGCCTTGGCCAGGATCCGCAGCGACGCCACGTTGCGGTGGTCGGGCGCGGCGAAGTACGACGTGGCGTCCGGGAACCGGGTCCGCGCCCGCAGCATCCACGCCCAGAGCATCCGCTGCCCCAGGCCCCGGCCGCGCCACAGGTCGGACCCGATCGCGTAGTCGACCCCGATCGCGTCCGGGTCCGGACCCAGGACGGCGTAGTCGGGGTAGTCGCCGATCCGGTAGTCCTGCAGGAACCCGACCGACCGGCCGTTGACCTCCACCACCCACATCCGGGTCGGGCTCATGCCGTCGATCCGCTCGGCGTACTTCTGCTCGATCGTGGCTCGGTCGGTCATCTCCCCGGGCGTCCACCAGCGGATCACCTCCTGGTCCGACCGCCACGCCACCACGTCGTCGAGGTCGCCCCGGGTCATCGCGCGGATCGCGATCCGGGTGTCGTGGTCGAGGACGAACCGCTTGACGTCGCCGGACAGGTCGACCGGCTCGGGTACGGCGTTCATGCTCGCGCAGGTACGCCGGGCCGCGGCCGCCCACGACTCACCGTCGTGGACGACTCCCGACAGCTCGCGGCCGCGGTCGAGCACGACGACGTGGACGGGATCCTCGGGCGGCACCCGCCCATTGTGGACGCCCGTGGCCCGGCTGGCACGGCCACGAGCCGGTCAGATCGAGTGCGGCTCCTGCGGCTCGTCACGCCCGGCCGAGGCGAGCTCGTCGCGGACCACCGAGAACGCCAGTCCCGACGAGTAGCCCTTGCGGGCCAGCATCCCGACCAGGCGGCGGGTGGCCGTCTGGTCGTCGAACCTGGCGAGGCTGCGGAGCTTGCGCCGCACCAGCTCGCGGGCGGCGGCCTCCTCGTCGGCCGGCTCGATCTCGTCTAGCACCTCGCGGGCGATCTCGTCGTCGATGCCCTTGCGGCGCAGCTCCTGGGCCAGCGCTCGCGGGGCCAGCCCCTTGCCGCCGGCCGCCGACTGGCGCTGGCTCACCCACGATCGGGCGAACGCGCCGTCGTCGACCAGGCCGACCTCCTCGAACCGGTCGAGGAGGCGCACGGCGATCTCGGCCGGCACGCCCTTGGACGCGAGCTTGTCGTGGAGCTCCTTGCGGGTCCGCGCCCGGCCGGTGAGCTGGTCGAGCAGGATCTTGCGGGCCACCGACTCGGGGTCGGCCTCCGGGCCGTCCGCCACGGGATCGGGCGGCAGTTCGGACGGAGGGTGGCGCCGGGCAGTCACCCACCCAGGCCCGCACCCCCGTCTCGACGCCACCCGTCCAGGCGTCGGTCGACCCCGAGGTCGACCCGGGCGCCTGTCCGGTGGTCACCTGCTCAGAAGTCGTCGACGCCGACCGGCTCGGCCGGCGGGGCGGGCGCCTCGTCGGTCACCGCCGGGCCGACACCGAGCTTCTCGAGGATCTTCTTCTCGATCTCGTTGGCGAGGTCGGGGTTGTCGTTGAGGAACCCGCGGGAGTTCTCCTTGCCCTGGCCGAGCTGGTCGCCCTCGTAGGTGTACCAGGCGCCGGCCTTGCGGATGATCCCCGCCTCGACGCCGACGTCGATCAGGCCGCCCTCGCGGCTGATCCCCTTGCCGTACATGATGTCGAACTCGGCCTGCTTGAACGGCGGGGCCACCTTGTTCTTCACCACCTTGACCCGGGTGCGGTTGCCGACCATGTCGGTGCCGTCCTTGAGGGTCTCGATGCGGCGCACGTCGAGGCGGACCGAGGAGTAGAACTTCAGCGCCCGGCCACCGGAGGTGGTCTCGGGCGACCCGAACATGACCCCGATCTTCTCCCGCAGCTGGTTGATGAAGATCATCGTGGTGCCGGAGTTGTTGAGGGCACCGGTCATCTTGCGCAGGGCCTGGCTCATCAGCCGGGCCTGGAGGCCGACGTGGCTGTCACCCATCTCGCCCTCGATCTCGGCGCGGGGCACCAGCGCGGCCACCGAGTCGATGACGATCAGGTCGAGGGCGCCGGAGCGGATCAGCATGTCGGCGATCTCGAGCGCCTGCTCACCCGAGTCGGGCTGGGAGACCAGCAGCGCGTCGGTGTCGACACCCAGCGCCTTGGCGTAGTCGGGGTCGAGCGCGTGCTCGGCGTCGATGAAGGCCACGATGCCGCCGGACCGCTGGGCGTTGGCCACCGCGTGGAGGGCGACCGTGGTCTTGCCGGAGGACTCCGGCCCGTAGATCTCGACGACCCGCCCACGCGGGAAGCCGCCGATGCCGAGGGCGATGTCGAGTGAGATCGCGCCGGTGGGGATCACCTCGAGCGCGGCACGGGACTCCTCACCGAGCCGCATCACCGATCCCTTGCCGAACTGACGCTCGATGTTGGCGAGGGCAGCGTCGAGTGCCTTTTCGCGGTCTGCAGCCATGGGCCGTGCCTTCCTGTTGGTCGAGAGGTCGAGGTGCTCATCCGACGCTAGGGATGGCCGCCGACATCCGGTCCTACCGGTCGTCGGGTTGTGGAGAAGCTGCCCCGGCGTCGCACCTGTGGACAGAAACTAGCCCGAACAGGTGTTCGACTCGGCGCGACACGCCGATCCACACGCCGATCCACACGCCGATCCACCGACAAGATCGGTCAGGCGGGAAGCCGGACCAGGAAACGACAGCCCACGGTGGCGACGTTCTCGACCTTCACCACGCCCCGGTGCGCCTCGACGATCCCCTTGACGATCGCGAGTCCCAGGCCCGCTCCCCCGACGCCGGCGAGCTCGTCCTCGCGTTCCGGCGTACGCGCCGAGCCGCCGCGCCACGCCATGTCGAAGACCCGCGCCAGGTCGGTCTCGGAGATCCCGCCGCACTGGTCACTGACGCTGAGCTCCACGCCGTCGGGCACCGACCGGCCGGTGATCTCCACGGTCCCGTCCGCGGCCGTGTGGCGGACGGCGTTCATCACCAGGTTGGTCATCACCCGCGAGAGCCCGACCGGGTCGGCGGTCACCGCGAGGCCGTGCTCGACGCTGCCGCCGAGCCGCACCGACCGCGCCCGGGCCATGACGTCGGCGCCGGCGATCGCCTCGCTGACGACGTCGTTCAGGGCGACGGTCTCCGGGCTCAGGGTCAGTACGCCGGCGTGGATCCGCGACAGCTCGAACAGGTCGTCGACCATCCGCACCATCCGGTCGACCTCGGCGCGGATCTGCCGGTGGTAGCGCGCCGGGTCCTCGACCATGCCGTCCTCGAGGGCCTCGGCCATCGCGCGCATGCCGGCCAGCGGCGTACGCAGGTCGTGGGAGACCCAGGAGACCAGCTCCCGCCGCGAGTTCTCGAGCTGGGCCTCGCGCAGCCGGGACTCCTCGAGCCGCCGGCTGGTCCGCTCCAGCTCGCCCGACAGGGCCTGCAGCTCGCTCGGGCCGCGGGGTGCGCTGACGAACGACCCGTGGGTGTCCAGCTTCCGCGCGTCCTGGCGCAGCGCTTCGGACCAGCGCGCGAGGGCGGCGCCGACCGCGACGGCCACCAGCAGCGCGACGACGCCCGACACGACGCTCACCAGGGTCACGACGCCGCGGTCGTGCGGCGAGATGAACATCAGCCTCGCGATCGCCACCACCCCGGCCAGCACCGAGCCGATGGCCACCCCGACGACGAGCGCGAGCTGCCAGAAGATCGAGCGCTGCCGGATCGCGCACGCGACGCACGAGGCCGACGGCACCGACCCCGACCGCGCACGAGCTGGCCACGAGCAGGATCTGGAGCTGGTCGCCGCTCATGTCGTCGCCGCCTTCCACCGGTAGCCGACGCCCCACACCGTCTGCAGCCGGACCGGCCGGGTGGGGTCGGCCTCGATCTTCTCGCGCAGCCGGCGCACGTGCACGGTGACCGTCGACTGGTCGCCGAACGACCACCCCCACACCTGCAGGAGCAGCTCGTCGCGGGAGTACGCCGTGCCCGGGTGCGCGAGCAGGAACCGCAGCAGGTCGAACTCGCGGCCGGTGAGCGCCAGCGGCTCGCCGCCGCGGTACGCCGCGTGGCCGGCCTCGTCGACGACCAGGTCACCGTCGACCAGCCGCCGGGGCGTGGTCGGCGCGTCGACCCGGCGCAGCACCGAGTCGACACGGAGCGCGAGCTCGCGCGGGCTGAACGGCTTGGTGACGTAGTCGTCGGCACCCACCTCGAGCCCCATGACCCGGTCGGTCTCCTCGCCGAGCGCGGTCAGCATGATCACCGGGACGTCGCCTTCCTCGCGCAACCGCCGGCAGACCTCGATCCCGTCGATCCCGGGCAGCATCAGGTCCAGGACGACCAGGTCGTGCGGGGCCTCGCGGTAGCGCTCCAGCGCGGTCTCCCCGTCGCCCACCTCGACGACCTCGTGGTCCGCGGCGCGCAGATAGGTCACGACCACCTCGCGGACGGTCGGGTCGTCGTCCACCACGAGCACTCGCGCCACGGTCACCTCCGTCGCGAGCCTACGAGCGAGGCCGCGACCACGGCGGCCAGGACCAGCCCCGCGAAGACCAGCCACCCCACGGTGTAGTTACGGTCGAGAAGCGTCACGTTGTCGGACCGCTCACCGAACTTGCCCAGCACCGGCACCGCCGCCAGGGTCACCGAGCCGAGCACGATGGCGCCCACGACCGCCGGCGCCTTGGCCGCCTTGGGGAGCAGCCGGACGGCCACCGTCCCGACGACGAGCACCGTGAGCGCGAGCACGCCGTCGTGCAGCACCACGCCGCCGGCCAGCCACAGCACCAGGTTGAGGAGATCGTGACCGCGGCTGAGCACCAGCCATCCGCCGTACAGCCCGACGATGACGCCCAGCGCTCCCAGCGCCATCCGGGTCCGCGTCACGCCGACACCTCCAGGCGGGAGAGCCACTTGGTCTGGAGCACGCCGGGCCGGTCCGGCGCGATCAGCCGGGCCGGTTCGCCGTGGTCGCGGGCGAGCGGCTCGCCATGAAGCGCCAGTGCCACGAGGGTGCGGTCGTCGTCGGCGAAGTTCCCCTGGAGCACCGTGTGCCGGTAGGGACCCGACGGCTGCAGCGAGTGGACGTCGACGTCCCGTCCAGTCGGCGCGTCGACCAGGTCGAGCAGGTCACGGACGCGGACACCGGTCCACTCCGCGCCGGCGCTCCAGCCCTCGACGCAGGCGATGGGCAGGCTCTCGGTCCGCTGGGTCATCGCCTGGAGGTCCTCGCGGGTCAGCAGGACGCTGCGGTCGCCGTACACGACCTCGAGTCGGTACGCCGGCCCGACCAGGTCGTCCGTGATGTGCGCCGCGACCGCTGACTTGTTGATCGGCACCCCCTGCGGACCCTCGCCGGTGCGGACCGCGAAGACCGAGACCTTGCGGAGCAGCGGCACCGTGCCGCCCGCGACCGCGAGGGCCGCGACGCCCGCGGCCAGCCAGGTGGTCCGGAGCAGGCCGCGCCGGGTCAGCACGCCGGGCTCGGTCGCGGTCGGCCGGTCGTCGACGGTCGACTCGACGTCGGAGGTCAGGGCCCGGCGGATGATCGGCAGCTTGACCGCGATGTGCACGACCAGGGAGCCGATCGCCACCCAGGCGAGCGCGTAGTGGGAGGCCCGGAAGGAGAAGTTCCACGGGTACCACTGGGCGCTGTTGAGGATCCCGGTCGCGAGCTGGAAGACCGCCGACGCGACCAGCACCAGGATCGAGACCTTCTCGAGGCCGTCGAGGGCGAGCGCCCGCAGGTTCTTGTCGGGGCGGCGAAACAGCTTCGGGTAGACGGTCCACAGCTTCACCAGGAGCAGCGGCACCGAGGCGGTGCCGGTGATGATGTGCAGCCCCTGGGTGACGCGGTAGCCCCAGCCCGGCGAGGTCGGGAACGGGATCGGGTGGTCGGGGTTCTGCGCGTAGTGGCTGATCAGCCCGGTCGCGAAGCAGATGCCGAAGCAGATGCCGAGCCACAGCCCCACCCGGGCCGTGACCGCGGCGCTGCGCAGCCGCGAGGTGAAGTCCTCCTCGGCAGGCGGGCGGACCTGCAGCTTGGTGGGCATGCTTGGACAGTAGGCAGAAAGCGGTCGAACGTGACGCCGAACGCCCTTACGAACTCGTGACGGGTCCCGACGCACACTGGTCCCGTGCTCGACTCGCTCTCCCCCGCCCGGCGCCGGCTGGTGGTCGGCGTCGCGGTACTGGCCCTCGTCGCGGGCGTGGCGATCGCGGTGATGGTCGTCCTGCGCCGCGACCCAGCGGTGGAACCGGTGGCCCAGGACCGGCCGGGTCCGGTCCTGCTCGTCCCGGGGTACGGCGGCTCGACCGGCTCGCTCCAGGTGCTCACGGAAGCGCTGACCGACGAGGGGCGCGACGCCCGCATCGTGCGGCCGACCGGCTCCGGCACCCAGGACCTGCGCCAGCAGGCCGAGCACCTCCGCGATGTCGTCGACGCGACGCTCGACGAGACCGGCGCGCCGTCGGTGGACCTCGTCGGCTACTCCGCGGGCGGCGTCGTGGTCCGTATCTACGTCGCCGAGCTCGGTGGCGGGTCGCACGTACGCCGTGCGGTCACCCTGGCCTCGCCCCACCACGGCACAGACCTCGCCTCGCTCGCCGGCTCGCTCGGCTCCACCGCCTGCCCGACCGCCTGCGAACAGCTCGACCCGGACTCGGAGCTGCTCCGCAAGCTCAACGCGGGCGACGAGACGCCCGCCGGGCCGGTGTGGGTGACGCTGTGGACCGAGGACGACAAGACCGTCGTACCGCCCGACTCCGGATCCCTCGACGGCGCGCTGAGCGTCTCGCTCCAGTCGTTCTGCCCGGACGCCCACCCCGGCCACGCCGACGTGCCGCGCACGCCCGAGGTGATCTCGTTCGTCGAGGCGGCGCTCATGCAGCCCAGCCCGGCTGCGCCTCCGGCCTGCGCGCCGAGCACCTAGTCGGTGACGTCCTTGGTCATGAAGTTGGCCCAGCCGGCGCCGAGGAACACCACGACGTAGACGCCCTGGAGCACGACCCCGCGTACGACGTCGCGCCACAGGATCGGATCTCGGAACAGGTCGACGAAGGCCAGCCAGTAGCGGGTCGGCAGGTAGGGCTGCAGCGGGTCGGCGGCGTCGAGGGTGAGCAGCAGCGTGGACGCGACCAGCAGCGCCATGGTGCCGAGCGCCGCGCCGAGCGGCGACTCGGTGACCGTCGACAGGAACAGCGCGACCGCCGCCACGCCGAGCATGCAGAGCATCGCGTAGCCGAGCGCCAGGAGCGTGCGACCCACGAGCTCCGGGGTCGACATCGAGCTGCCGGAGACGCTGGCGGGACCGGTGGCGGTGACGTTCTCGTCGCCGAGCAGCAGGATGCCGAGGACGTACGCCGTCGCGGCCACGACCAGCACGGTCAGCACGACGAACGCCATCACCGCGACGAGCTTGGCGCCCAGCAGCCGGGTCCGGCCGACCGGCCGCACCAGCATGTAGCGCAGCGTGCCCTGCTGGGCCTCGCCGGCGATCGCCTCGCCCGCGGTGACCGCCACCGCGATCGGCAGGAACAGCGGCAGCACGATGCCGAGGGCCGCGAGCGGGAACAGCGTGCCGTCGGTCAGCACGGCGGACAGGAACGCCGGACCGGTGCCGGGTCGCGGGCCGAGGTCGGTGAGCGCCAGGAGCACGGCGACCAGCGCCGGCAGCGCGTCGATGAGCAGGATGGTGGCCCAGGTCCGGCGGTTGCAGGAGCAGCTTGGTCAGCTCGACCCGGATCATGCGCGCACCCCGAACCGGTCGGCGCTCTCGGTCGTCGCCGCGAGCACCACCTCCTCGAGCGTGTGCCGCTCGGCGCCGAGCCGGGTGACCCGGATCCCGGCCTGCACCAGCCGCGCGTTGAGCGCCGCCGGGTCGCCGTCCCGGACCAGGAGCCGCTGCCCGTCGTACTGCTCCACGACGCCGTCGAGCAGGCTCCGAACCTGGTCGACGTCGGGCGTGTGCACCTCGACCCGGCCGGTGGGCCGGCGCAGGTCCTCGAGCTGGGCCTGGAGGACCAGACGGCCGCGGTCGAGTACGCCGACGCGGGTGCAGAGCTGCTCGATCTCGCCGAGCAGGTGGCTGGAGAGGAACACGGTCGTCCCGGCCCGGTTGAGGTCGAGCAGCAGCTCGCGGATCTCCTGGATGCCCTGCGGGTCCAGGCCGTTGGTCGGCTCGTCGAGCACCAGCAGCCGCGGCGCCCGCAGCAGGGCGCCGGCGAGGGCGAGCCGCTGCCGCATGCCGAGGGAGTACGCGCGGACCGGCCGGTCGTCGACGGCGGCGAGCCCGACGCGTTCGAGCGCCTCGGCGACCCGGGCGCGGCGGGTGCGGCGGTCGCCGTCCGGCGCCATCGCGTCGAAGAGGCCGAGGTTGCGTCGTCCGGAGAGATGGGAGTACGCCGCCGGGCCCTCGACCAGTGCGCCGATCTGCGGCAGCACCCTCCGGGAGCTCTTCGGCATCTCCTCGCCGAGCAGCTCCATCCGCCCCGACGTCGCCAGCACCAGGCCGAGCAGCATCCGGACCGTCGTGGTCTTGCCGGAGCCGTTGGCGCCGAGGAACCCGTAGACGTCGCCCTCGCGCACGTCGAGCCCGACCCCGTCGACGGCCGTGATCGGCCCGAACCGCTTGGTCAGCCCCTCGGTGCGGATCACCGCCGGCCGTACGTCGCTCATCGGTCGTCCACGTAGACGAACCCGTCGAGCACGTCGTCGGCGGCCCGCACCAGCGCCGCGCGAGTGAGCGTGCCGGCCAGCAGCCAGCCGCCGTCGCCCTCCTCGCCGGTGAGCACCACGCCCAGCGGCCCCACGGAGACGACCGTCCGCCGGCTGTCCTGGTCGACGCCGCTGGTGGTGGCGAGCTGGTCGCGCAGGGCGTCGGCCTCGCGGTCCCGTAGCGGGATGGCGATCACCTGGGTCATCCCGGTGCCGTAGACGCCGACCGCGCGGTCCGAGACCGCCGCCTTGGCGAGGCCGGCCACCGTCTCGGGCGGGCGCACCGGCGCGTACTGGTTGGCCGCGTCGGCGATGTCGAGGACGTCGTCGAAGTCGACGTCGACGCCGGCGGGCGGCTCGAAGCCCACCTGGCCGCTGGTCGGACGGTCGCTCGAGAAGTCCCGGAACTCGCTGGTGAAGGCGGCGGTGTCCGTCCCGGCGGCGTACACCTCGACCCGCAGGGGTACGCCGGAGTCGGGGTCGACCCAGAGGTCGGCGTGGTCGATGCTCGAGAGCTCGGAGGCCGGCACCACGCGCAGTCCCGGCGCGCTCACGCCGGCCACCCGCCGGGCCGCGATGCGCCGTACGTCGTCGGCGCCGACCCCGCGCAGCAGCCGCTCGGCGAGCACCGGTGGCACCAGGTCGGCGGTCCGGGGCAGGCGGATGTCGGGATCCCGGCTCAGCGTCGCCTCGAGGTGCTCGTAGTCCCAGCGCAGGGTGGTGTCACTCTCGTGGATCAGGTCGGTCTCGCCGGTGAGCAGGAGCTGGTCGACCCGCCAGTGCCGGTCGTCCTGCCACCACGCGCGCATCCGGGTGTGCTCGCCGAAGAGGGCGCCCACGTCGCTGAACCGGTCGGCGTCCGGCAGCTGCAGGGTGCCTTCCGTCTCGACGTACCCCGACCACGGGTGCCCCTCCGCGGCGCGCGCCTGCGCCAGCAGCCGTCCGGCGCTGACGTCGCTGTCGGCCGCGGGCAGCAGGTGCAGCGCGACCGGCGCGCCGACCAGCAGCAGGGTCCCGGCCGCGACCACGCACCAGCGCCGGAAGGGCGTCACGAGGTCGACGGTACGTCGGCGGCGGGGCTGGTTGAGCCTTCAACCGGTGAGGGTTCTCTTAGGTGCCGCCCCGGTGTGCGGGAGGTCCACCAGGCGACCACCAGGCCGGCCAGCAGGGCACCCGACGTGCCCAGCGTCTCGTCGCCGAGGGTGTCCCGGTAGGCGCCGCCGGCCTCCTTGCCGTCGCCGATGAACAGCGCGTACTCCCCCAGCTCCCAGCCCAGGGCGAGCACCGCCCCGATCCCGCCGACCAGCGGCACCAGCACCCAGCGCGGGCGCACCGACGGCGCGAGCAGCAGCGCGAGGCCGGCGCCGAGGAGGAACCAGTGCGCCGCGTGGCTCAGGTCGTCCCACCAGCCGATCCGGCGGAACAGGTCGAGCCAGTTGGCCGTGGTGTCGGAGAGGAACGGCACCATCACCAGCCCGAAGGCGGCGTACGGCGGATCGCCGGCCCCGCGGCCGCGGGTGAGCCACCACGCCGCCGGCGCCACGAGCATCAGCGCCGGGTAGGCGACCAGGCGGACCGGCCAGCCCTTGCCGTCGAACTGGTCGACGCCCGGCACGACGACCGCGGCCACCAGCTCGACCACGGTGGCCGCCAGGACCACGGCAGGGAACCACGCCCGGCGCAGGTCGATCATCCGTCCATCATGCGCCGGAGCCACGGCCGAGCACGGCGCACCAGCGCCGCTCCCCCACCCGGTGCACCTCCGCGCTGCCGAACCCCGCGAGTGCGGCGAGCTCCCCGATGTCGTCGGTGCCGACGGTGGCCCAGCGGAACGGCGCGCTCCTGAGTCCGGCGCACTCGAGGGCGGCCCACTCCGAGCGGGGGCGTACGCCGGGCGGCTCGAGCTCCACCACCACGCGCCCCCTGGCGGAGACCAGCTCGCGGGCGCGGGCCAGCAGCGCGACCGGGTCGCCCCCGATGCCGACGTTGCCATCCGCGAGCAGTGCGGTGTCCCACCGGCCCTCGCCGGGCAGCCGGTCGAAGACGTCACGCTTCAGCGCGGCCACGCCGCGCGCCATCGTCTGCTCGACGGCCTCCCGGACCACGTCGACGCCGAGCACCATGTGCCCGAGCCGGTCCAGGGCCGCGGTCAGCCGGCCCGGGCCGCAGCCCAGGTCGAGGGTGTGGCCGGCGCAGTGCCCGAGCAGCTCGAGATCGGCGTCGTCGGCGTCCCGGCGCCACTGGTGGACGGGCAGCACCACGGGCGCGTCGCCCAGCCTCACCACCTCGCACGGCCGGCCCCGGAGCGCCTCCGCGAAGACCTCCGTGAACGATGCCCGGACCGTGGGCAGGTGTTCCGCGAGGCTCATGCGGACACCAGCCCCCACGCCGCGGCGAAGCGCGACCCCGGAGCCAGCCCGGCCACCGCGTCGGCGTCCGCGACCTCGTCGACGTCGCGCAGCGTCGCCGTCGTACCGACGTCGAGTCCCGCAGCGACGAGGGCGGCGCGAGTGTCGGCGCCGGTCGTCGGGGTGGACATCGGCACGTCGCGGAGCACCCACGCATCGTTCGGGTGGCGGAGCGCGAGGACCCACCAGCCACCGTCCTCGGCCGGTCCGAGCACCGCGTCGTGGTCGTCGAGGCCGGCGGCCGACGCGGTCAGCAGCTCGGGGGTCACGTGTGGCGTGTCCATGCCGACCTGTACGACGGGGCCCGGCACCCGCGCGTGGGCGTCGGCCAACCGGGCGCCGAAGCCGTCGCCACGCTGGGAGTGGACGGTCCAGCCGGCGAGGGCCTCACGGAGCTCGGCCCCGCTGACGGCGCGGTCGAGGTCGCCGGCCAGCGAGACGTGGCAGCGGTCGGCGCCGACGGCGGCGGTCGCCGCGGCCAGGGTGTCGAGCAGCGCGGCCGCGGCGAGCTCGGCCGCGCGGTCCATGCCGATCTCGGCGCCGAGCCGGGTCTTCACGTAGCCGGGCTCGGGCGCCTTGGCGACCACCAGCATCGAGGCCTTCATGCCAGCACCCGCCAGAAGTCGCGAGCGGCCCGCGTCGTACCCCGGACCGAGCCGGACACCTTCGACCGGGTGCCCAGGGCGCGCGGGTGGTAGCCGACGTCGCGCTCGGAGACGCGCCAGCCGGCCGCGGTGGCCTTCTGGAGCAGCTCGACGGGGTAGCCGAACCGGCGGTCCTCCACCCCCAGCTCGAGCAGCGCCTCGCGGCGGCAGACGCGCATCGGCGCGATGTCGTGGGCGGCCATCCCGATCCGGCGGCGCAGCCACCAGACGACCAGGTTGTTGCCGAGGCGGGCGTGCCACGGCCAGACGCCCCGCGACACGGGACGCCGACGTCCGACGGCGAGGTCGGCCCGGCCGGACCGGACGTCGTCCAGCAGGGCCAGCAGGTCATCGGGGTCGAACGAGCCGTCGCCGTCCATGAACGCGACATGGTCGCTGGTCGAGGCCAGCAGGCCGGCGTGCACGGCGGCGCCGTAGCCGGGGCTGGGCTCGGTCACGACGGTGGCGCCCAGTCGCCGGGCCACCGCGGCGGTGTCGTCGCTCGAGCCGTTGTCGGCGACGACGACGGCGAAGCCGGCGGGCACCTGGGGCAGCAGGTCGATCAGGGCCGCGGCCTCGTCACGGCACGGCAGCACCAGGTCGCACACGATCTCCACGTCAGCGAAGGTAGGCAGGAAGCGGTCGGTTGAAACGGGTCTGCCTCCTTACGAACTCGTGACGCTGCCGGCTCGGCAGGTGGTGATCAGGTGGCACACCTAGGGTCTGGGGCATGTCGACCACGTCCGCGGCCCGCGCCGCGTGGGCGGGCGTGGCCGTCACCGTGGTGCTGCTTCTCATGGGATTCGGAGCGCCGCACTGGCTGGATTGGTACGTCGCCGCCCGCGCGCCGCGGAACGCCTCGCCCGACGAGCTCCCTCCGCTGCACGGGCTGTGGCGGCCCAAGCTGTTCGGACCCGGCACGGTCCCCGCGGCGCTGCTGGCCGTGCTGGGCTGGCGGTACGCCGCCGACCTGACCGCCCGGCTCTCCTGGCGCCGGCTGCTCGTGGCGTCGTACGCCGGGTCGCTGGCGTGGCTGCTGTCGCTGGCCCTGGTCGACGGCTCGAGCGGGCTGTCGCGATCGCTCGGCAACCCCTACGAGTACCTGCGCACCGCCCGCGAGGTCGGCAGCGTGCACACGCTGCTCCAGACGTACGTCGACCGGATCCCCTACGCCGCCGACGACAACTGGCCGACCCACGTCGCGGGGCACCCGCCGGGCACGCTGCTGTTCTTCGTCGGGCTGGTGAAGGTGGGGCTGGGCGGCGACCTGGCCGCCGGTGTCGTGGTGACCGTGCTGGCGGCGACCACGGCGGTGGCGGTCCTGGTCGCCCTGCGGGCGCTGAACGCCGAGGACGTGGCGCGCCGCGCGGCGCCGTTCCTGGTCCTGACGCCGGCGGCGGTGTTCATGGCGGTCTCGGCGGACGCCCTGATCGCGGCGGTGATGGCCTGGGGGCTGGCCTGCCTGGCCCTCGCCACCCGGCGGCTGCGGTGGGCGGTGCCCGCGGGGCTGCTGCTGGGCTACGGCGTACTCATGTCCTACGGCATGCCGCTGATGGGGCTGGTCGCGCTCGCGGTGCTGGTCGCCGCCCGCTCCTGGCGGCCGCTCCCGGTGGCAGCTGCCGCGGCGCTGGCCGTCGTGGTCGGCTTCGCGGCGGCCGGCTTCTCGTGGTGGGACGCCTACCCGGTGCTGCGGGAGCGCTACTACGACGGCATCGCGCAGGACCGGCCACAGTCCTACTGGTGGTACGGCGACCTGGCCTGCCTCGTCGTCAGCGCCGGGCCGCTGCTGCTGTCGGGCCTCGCGGCGGCGGCCGCCCGCTCGTGGCGCTCGGCCCGGGTACCGCTGCTGCTCGTCGGAGCCTCCGTCGCCGTGGTCGCGATCGCGGACGCGTCCGGCATGAGCAAGGCCGAGGTCGAGCGGATCTGGCTGCCGTTCGTCCCGTGGCTCACCGTGTCGTTCGCGCTCCTCCCCGAGCGCTGGCGGTCATGGGGACTCGGCGCCCAGGTGGTCGCCGCGCTGCTGGTCCAGCACCTCGTCTACACCGCTTGGTGATCAGGCCCGAAGCGGAGCGGTCGCGAACGAGGGCAGACCCTGGTCGGGGTGGACCTCGGCGGTGAAGCCGAGCTCGGCGGTCGCCCGGGCCGGCGAGGCCACGACGTGCCGCACGTCGCCCAACCGGAAGCCGCCAGTGACCTCGGGCGCGATGTCGCGGCCGGTGCCCTCGGCCACCAACGTGGCGACGTCGAGGATCCGGACCGGGTGCCCGGACGCGACGTTGTAGGCGGCGTAGGACGGCCCCGCATCGTTCGTGACAGCCCGAAGCGCGGCGAGGTTCGCACGCGCCACGTCGGTGACGTGCACGAAGTCGCGGACCTGGCCGCCGTCCTCGAAGACCTGCGGCGGCTCGCCACGCTCGAGCGAGGAGCGGAACAGCGCCGCGACACCTGAGTACGGCGTGTCCCGCGGCATCCCCGGCCCGTAGACGTTGTGGTAGCGCAGCGCGACCGCTCGCGCGCCCGCTTGGCGCACCCACGCCGAGGTGTAGTGCTCCTGGGCGACCTTGCTGGCGGCGTACGACGACCGCGGGTCGAGCCGCGCGTCCTCGTCGACCGGCGCCCAGTCCAGTGGGCGGTCGCAGCGCGGGCAGTGGTTGTCGAAGTCACCGCCCTCCAGCGCCGCGACCTCGCGCGGCGGCGGGGTCTGGTCGCCGTGCTCGGGGCAGCGGTAGCGGCCCTCGCCGTAGACCACCATCGACGACGCCAGCACCAGCCGGTCGACGTCCTCCTCGTGCATGGCGGCCAGCAGGGCGGCCGTGCCGAGGTCGTTGTGGCCCGCGTACTCCGGCAGGTCACCGACGCGCACCCCGGCGCCGACCACGGCCGCCTGGTGGCAGACCGCGTCGACCCCGCGCAGCAGGTCGGGCCAGTCCGCGGCGCCGCGCACGTCGAGGTGGTGGGTGCCGGGTGGTGGTTCGGCCGCGCCGTGCGCCATCGGCAGCATCAGGTCGACGCGGACCACCTCGTGGCCGTCCGCCTCGAGGACCTCGCCGATCGCAGTCCCGATGAAGCCGGCCGAGCCGGTGAGCAGGACCTTCACGGGATCTCGTACGTGAGGTCGAGGCCGTCGGCCCAGGTCGAGCAGGTGCAGCCGTGGGGGTCGGGCAGCGCCGCGACGGCGGCGGTCAGGAGCCCGGTCAACCGTTCGAGGTTGCTGCGGAACAGCGCGAACACCGCCTCCTGGCCCACCCCGGTCTCGCCCTCGGCGCCGGCGTCCATGTCGGTGACCAGGGCCAGCGCGGAGTAGCACATCCGCAGCTCGCGGGCGAGGGCCGCCTCGGGGGCGCCGGTCATGTTGATCAGCGTGCCGCCCTGCGCGGCGTACCACCGCGACTCGGCCCGTGTGGAGAACCGCGGCCCCTCGATGACCACCATCGTCCCGCCGCGACGGACGTCGGGCGCGGCGGCCACCAGGGCATCGGAGACCCGCGGGCAGTAGGGGTCGGCGAACGGCAGGTGCACAGCGCCCTGCTCGACGTACGACGACACCCGGCCGCTCGTGCGGTCGACGAGCTGGTCGGGGACGACGAGGTCTCCCGGCGCGACCTCGGGCGACAGCCCGCCGACGGCACACGGCGCCAGCACCTGGCGGACGCCGAGCGAGCGCAGCGCCCAGAGGTTGGCGCGGTAGTTGATCCCGTGCGGCGGGAAGTCGTGGTGCCGGCCGTGCCGGGGCAGGAACGCCACCCGCCGGCCGGCCACCGTGCCGACCGCGACCGGAGCCGAGGGGTCGCCGTACGGCGTGGTGACGGCGTGTTCCTCGGCGTCCTGCAGGAACGAGTAGAAGCCGGTGCCGCCGATGACAGCGATGTCGGGCGTGCCGATCTGGGAGCTCACTGGAGCGTCGCCGGGAGTCCGAGAGCCCGCCAGACCGCGGCCCACACCTGCTTGGGCGGTACGCCGGCGTCCAGCGCCTCCTGCGCGGTGCGGCCGTCCAGATCCGCCATCACGAACTGCTTCGACCACGCGCGGTAGTAGGCCGGCCCGAGAGCCTCCTCCATCCGGCTCCAGAACTCGGTGTGCCTCACCCGCTCAGAATTGCACGGCCCTGATCGTGAGCCAGTCCTGCCCGTTGTGGCCGACGTTGTGCGTGAGCTCCTGCACCCGCCAGCCGGCCTCCGTGAGCACCTCCCGCAGCGGCGCCTCGCGCCAGTAGACGAACCGCCGCGGCGACCGCACGTGGCCGTGCACCGACCACTCCTCGCCGTCGCCCTCCTTGAGCGACATGGCCAGCGCACCGCCCGCCCTCGTGGCCCCGGCCAGGTTGCGCAGCACGGCCGGCAGGTCCTCGCGCGCGACGTGCAGCAGGCAGGCGCTGGCCCACACGCCGTCGTAGGGTCCGCCCAGCTGGTCGGTCAGCGGGTCGAGCACGTCGGCGTCGTAGCCACGGCCGCGCAGCAGCTCGACGAACCCCGGCGAGATGTCCGTACGCCGCACGGCCAGCCCGCGCTCCTCGAGCGCGATCGCGTCGCGCCCGCCGCCGCTGCCGATCTCGAGCACCGACGCGCCGGCTCCGACGGCGCCGGCGAGCCAGTCGAGCTCGGCCCGGACGCCGTCGTTGAGCTCCGAGGTGGCATCGCTGAACGCCTCCGCGTCGACGTCGTAGGCCGCCGCCGTCGCCTGGACGGCCGTGTCGCGGACGTCGTGGCTGTGGTGCAGCACGTCGTGCAGGTGGTAGCGCGCGATCGAGTCGACCGTGAACTCGCTGCCGTTGTCGCGCAGCCCCCGGCGGGCCCAGGTCTCCTCGGGCGCATCCTTGATCGCGTCGTACCTCGCGGCGACCACGTCGGCCGCCTCCACCAGCTCAGGCCCGACGACCGCGGGGTCCTGGAGGTCGTAGCGTCCCTCGGCGGCGGCCTCGTCCTGGTCCCAGTTGGCGAACGTCGGGTCGTCCTGGTCGAGCATCAGGTCCAGCCGTGCGCCGAAGGTGCGGTGCACGTCGCGGACGTGGCACGCGTACTCCAGCGGCGACCAGGTGTGCTCGTCGGGCCGTTGGGTCGCCGCGGGCTGGGCCAGGACCGCTGCCCAGCCGACCGCGTCGTCGCGCAGCAGCCGCCCGAGGTCCGCGCGGTCGACCTCCGCGGCGACGTAGCCGCACTCGGGGCACGGCTCGCGCAGGACCCAGGTCCAGTCCTTGGTGTCGGGCAGGATGCTGGACTCGGTCATGGGCCACATCATCATGGAAGCCATGACCGTGCGCGACGCAGTTACTGCCGACCTCCCACGAATCGCGGCCATCTACGACGAGCAGGTGCGCACCGCCATCTCGACATTCGACCTGACGTCGCCGGGGCTGGCGTACTGGGAGGCGCGGCTCGCCAGCACGGAGCCCGGCGACCACCTGCTCATCGCCGACTCCCCCGCCCACTCCCCCGACAACTCCCCCGACAACTCCCTCGACAACGACGTCGTGGGCTACGCCTACTCGTCGTCGTACCGCCCCCGGCCGGCGTACGCCCGCACCCGCGAGGTCTCGGTCTATCTGGATGACGCGGCGCGTGGGCAGGGCCTCGGTCGTGCGCTCTACGACGAGCTGCTCGCCCGCCTGCGCGCCGACGGCATGCACCAGGTGCTCGCGGTGATCGCGCTGCCGAACGACGCGAGCGAGGCGCTGCACCGCGCCTGCGGCTTCGAGCGGGTCGGGGTCCTGCCCGAGGTGGGCTGGAAGTTCGACCGCTGGATCGACACCGCCCTGTGGGGGCTCACGATGGCGTAGGCCGGCACAGATGGGGCATGCGCGGCAGCGGCAGCGATGGTACACAGAAAGGCACATCATCGGCCGTACGCGTACGGCCAGACCTGGAGGACCCCATGGTGCACAAGCTGCTCGCCCTGATCTGCGGAGTCGTGCTCGCCGCAACGCTGCTCTCGGTCGGTCCGCCGGCCCAGGCGCGCCACCCCGGCGGCGAGGTGTACAGCTCCGGGCCGTACAACATCCCCTACAAGTACAAGGACGGCGAGTGTCCGGGCCTCCCGTTCAAGGTCGAGGGCCGCGCCAGGGGATACGAGGTCATCTACAACGTGCCGGGGTCGCACGGCCAGGCGTTCCTCGACGACAACCGCAACCGGTCCCGTGAGGTGTGGACGAACCCCGCCAACGGCCGGCAGGCCATCGTGCGCGGCAAGTCTCGTTTCCGTGAGCTGGCGGCCCATCACGTGAAGGGCGACGTGTGGCGGTTCCGCTCGGTGCTGACCGGGTCGCCGTTCGTCGTGAAGAACGACAAGGGGCGCGTCGTCCTCGCCGAGTGGGGCGCACTGACCCTCGACACGACGTACGACACCCTCGGCGACGGCCAGCCGGGTGGCGACGTCCTGAAGGAGGTCGTGGTCAGCAAGCAGGGCAACTGGCCGACCTGGGACGAGGACTTCGACTTCTGCGGCCTCGTGCACAAGGTCCTGGACTGAGTCAGGTCAGCAGCAGCGCATCCAGGCGTCGGCGCACGACGACCAGCCCGGCCAGACCCATCAGGACCAGGTAGACCACCGACACCGCCGAGGCCCAGGTCAGCGAGCCCGTGGTCAGCTCGCGGCAGAGCACCACCCCGCGGTACAGCGGCGTGCACTCGACCAGCCACTGCACCGGTGTCGGGAAGGCGCTGATCGGGAAGAACGTGCCCGAGAAGAGGAAGAGGGGCAGCTGGATGAGGGTGATCTTGTCGAAGTCCTGCCAGCTCTTCATGTACGTCGTCGCGGCCATGCAGACCGCGCTCGACGCGAAGCCGATGAGGATCGTCGCGGGGAAGGCCAGGATCGCCCACCACGAGTGCACCAGCCCCATCGCGGTCATGATGACGAGGAACGCCGCGGCGTACGCCGACCCGCGCAGCTGGCTCCACGCGATCTCGCCGCGCGCCACGTCGCGGGTGGTGAGCGGCGTGGCGAGCATCTGGTCGTAGAGCTTGACGAACTTCAGCTTGAAGAAGGTGTTGAAGGTCGAGTCGATCAGTGCGCCGTTGAGCGCGGAGGCGGCGAGCATGCCGGGCGCCACGAACTCGGCGTAGGGCACCTGACGGCCGTTGAACTCGAAGGTATCGATCAGCTGGCCGACGCCGATGCCGATCGAGAGCAGGTAGAAGAACGGCTCGAAGAAGCCCGTGACGAACAGCTTCCAGTTGCGGCGGTAGACGATGTAGTTGCGTCGCACCAGGAGCCCGGCCGCCCGGACCGCGCTCAGCGGCTGCACCTCGACGGCGGTCATGACACGAGCCGCTTCTCGAGGCCGCGGACCGCCCAGAACCAGCCGACCACGGTGAGCGCGGCCAGGACGGCGATGTTGACGCCGGCCTGCCACCAGATCACGTGGTCGAGCGCGAACATCCGAGACAGGTTGACGCCGTGCCACAGCGGCGTGACACGAGCGGCCCAGGCCCCGACGTCACCGAGGTTGCTCACCGGGAAGAAGGCGCCGCTGAAGAGGAAGAGCGGGAAGATCCCGAGCCGGAACAGCACGCCGTAGCCCTCCTCGGAGGTGAGCCGGGTGCTGAAGCCGTAGACCCACACCGCGAACGCCATGCCGACCAGCAGCTGGCTGCCGAACGCCGCGATCGGCCCCCACCAGCTGCCGTAGACACCGAACGGCGCCAGCGCCAGCGTGTAGACCCCGCAGGTCGTCGCCAGCCGGAACAGCACGAACGACAGGTGCGCGGCCACCAGGTCTCGGCAGCCGAGCGGCGTGGCCAGCATCGAGTCGTAGATCCGCTGCCACTTGATCATGCCCATGACCGGGTACGTCGTCTCGCCGACGGCCGTCTGCATCGCGTGGGCGGCGATCAGGCCAGGAACCACGAAGTCGAAGTAGGACGTCGCGCCTTCGAGCACCTCCGGGTCGCCCTCGATGAAGCCGCCGAGCAGCACGCCCATCGCCAGCACGTAGAGCAGCGGCGCGATGAAGGAGCTGATCACCGTCGCCTTCCAGGTGCGTTGGTAGACGACCGCCCAGTAGTCGACCTGGCGCCCGATGCCGTCGACCAGCTTCAACGCGCCACCGGACGGCCTTGCCGAGACCACCGCGGCCATCAGTCCAGTCCCATCAGTCGACCAGCGTCCGGCCGGTGAGGCGGAGGAAGACGTCCTCCAGGGTGCTGCGACGTACGAGCGTCGCCGCGGGCGTGAGCCCGCGCTCGTGCACCTGCGCGATGACGTGGTCGCCGTCGTCGCTGTAGACCAGCAGCCGGTCGGGCAGCACCTCGACCCGGCCGAGGTCGGCGACCTTCTCGGCGAGAGCGTCGTGGTTGTCGCCCTCCTCGGCGACCCCGAATCGCAGCTCGGCCACCTCACGCGTGGAGTGCTCGCGGATCAGGTCGAGCGGCGAGCCCTCGGCCACGATCAGCCCCTTGTCCATCACCACCAGCCGGTCGCACAGCTGCTCGGCCTCGTCCATGTAGTGGGTGGTGATCACGAGGGTGACGCCCTGCTGCTTGAGCCGGAACAGCCGGTCCCACAGCACGTGCCGGGCCTGCGGGTCGAGGCCGGTCGTGGGCTCGTCGAGCAGCAGCAGGTCGGGCCGGTTGATCAGGCTGCGCGCGATGGTCAGCCGGCGCTTCATGCCGCCGCTGAGGTCGTCGACCTTGCTCTTGGCCTTCTCGGTGAGCTGCACGAAGTCGAGCAGCTCGTCGGCCCGCTCGCTGACCTCGGCCCTGGGGATCCCGAAGTAGCGGCCGTAGATGTAGAGGTTGTCGCGCACGTTGAGCTCGGTGTCGAGAGTGTCCTCCTGAGGGCAGACGCCCAGCCGGCCCCGGATCGCCGGGCCGTCGACCGCCGGGTCCATCCCGAGGATCCGCAGCTCGCCCCCGCTGATCGGCGAGACCGCCGCGATCATCCGCATGGTGCTCGACTTGCCGGCGCCGTTCGGCCCCAGGAACCCGAACGCCTCACCGCGCCGGACCTCGACGTCGATGCCCTTCACGGCCTCGAACCGTGTCTCTCCCTGGCCGAACGTCTTGCGCAGCCCGCGGGCGGAGATCATCGGAGGGGCGGCGTCGCTCACGGACGTGACCCTATGACGGCCGGCCGACAGCGCTCACGCGGTTTCCTCGCGCTGCCGCCTCCACCGGTGGCGGGTGTCCTGGGAACGGTTGTCCCCGTGGAGAGCGGTTGCCTGCCCACCGCTACCCGGCACCGAGCTCCAACCGCCAGTGCTGGCCCACCAGGTCCTGCCCGAAAGAGTGGTGCTCCTCGGAGTCGACCAGTTCGAAGCCGGCGGCCTCGTAGATCCGCCGCGCCGACACAAGGATGTCGTTGGTCCACAGCGTCACGGACGAGCAGCGAGCCGCCCTGGCGTGGGCAACGCAGGCGTTGACGAGAGCGGCGCCGGCACCGTGACCGCGGGCGTCCGGCGTGACGAGCAGGATCCGGAGTACGGCGACGGACGGGTCGGCCCCAGGAACGCACAGCACACACCCGACGCGCCAGCCATCGAGCTCCGCGATCCAGCCGCCCAAGCGCGGGTCTGGGTTCGCGTCGGCGAAGTCAGCGACGATCCGGGCGACCAGCGCCTCGAAGGACGAGTCCCAGCCGAGCGTCGCGGCGTACACCTCGCCGTGCTGCCACACCATCCAGCCCAGGTCACCCGGCTGGTCCGCGACCCGGATCTCGACGCCCATCTCCGAACCTCTCACTGAAACAGTCGTTTCAGTTAGGCTAGCGCGCGTGACGGCCAGACGCGAGGAGCTTCTCGAGAAGGCCTACGGGTTCGTGCTGGAGCATGGCCTCGCGGACCTGTCACTGCGACCGTTGGCCCTTGCGATCGGGAGCAGCCCGCGGGTGCTGCTCTACCTGTTCGAGTCCAAGGACGGCCTGGTCCGCGAGCTCCTGGCCCGCGCCCGCCGCGACGAGCTCGCCGCGATCCAGGGCCTCGAGGGTGATCTCGACGCGGTGACGGCCCGGCTCTGGGAGTGGGTGTCCGCACCCGAGCACCGGCCGCTGCTCGTGCTCTGGGTCGAGGCCTACGCCCGCTCGCTGGTCGATCCCACCGGCCCCTGGGCCGGCTACGCGCGCCAGACGGTCGACGACTGGCTCGACGTGCTCGCCCACGCCCAGCCCCCCGCCGTACGCCGGACCAAGGCCGGTCTCGCTCGACGCACCCGTGCGCTCGCCCTGGTGCGCGGCGCGATGCTCGACGTGCTGGCGACCGGCGACGACGGCCGGGTCCAGCGGGCGGTCTTCGCCCCGGCGGGACAGTCCCAGACGTTCTGACCAGACACGCCGACCAAAACCGGCCAGATCGTCAGGGACTATCGGTCGACAGCCGCTCCCCCGCCACCCACGTCGCCGCGACGTCGGCCGGTGTGGCCAGCGCGAAGGCCTTGGCCAGGGCGTCGTCGTAGCCGTCCGCGTGGCGCAGCGCTACCTCGAGGGTGGAGTCCGCCCCGGGCCGCAGCCACAGCGCGTCGAACTCCTTGCCGACCGAGAAGTCGCCGATCGTGTCCGACAGCCCGAGCACGTCCGCGCCGGCGGCGGTGGCCAGGTACAGCAGGTGCCGCGACGACAACCGGTGGCCCTCGCGGCCGAGCAGCTGCTGGGCGAAGTAGGCCTGCAGCCCCTCCTTGAAGAGCGAGAAGCCGGTGCCGGCGCCGACGTCGGAGCCGAGCGCGACGCGGACGCCGAGGGCCAGGTGCGAGCCCAGCGGGAACAGCCCGCTACCGAGGGCCGCGTTGGAGGTCGGGCAGTGCGCCACCGCGGCACCGTGCCGGGCCAGCATCATCAGCTCCTGCAACGTCGGGTGCACGTTGTGAGCGAGCACCGAGCGCGGCCCCAGCAGTCCGGAGCGCTCGTACGACGTCACGTAGTCGCAGCCGAACAGCTGCCGGACCCCCTCGATCTCCTCGACGTTCTCGTTGAGGTGGGAGGTGAACCACAGGTCCTCCCCGTCGGCGAGCAGTGAGCCGGCCGACTCCATCAGCGCGTCGGAGCAGGACAGCGAGAAGCGCGGGGTGACGGCGTAGCGGGTCCGGCCCTGGCCGTGCCAGCGCTTGGCGAGCTCGAGGCCCTCGTCGTACGCGCGCTCGGGGGTCGTGAACAGGTCCTCGCGCAGGATCCGGTCGGAGAGCACCAGCCCCGAGGTGACGCGGAGCCCGACGCGGGTCGCCTCGGTGAAGAGCGCGTCCACCGCCGACGCGAAGTGGGAGCCGAAGACCAGCGCGGTCGTGGTCCCGGCGCGCACCAGGCCGGTCACGAAGTCGGTGGCCACCGAGGCGGCGTACGTCGCGTCGGCGAGCCGGGCCTCCTCGGGTAGCGCGCACTTCTCCAGCCAGTCGAGCAGCGGCATCCCGAGCCCGCCGATGGCCCGGACCTGCGGGTAGTGCACATGGGTGTCGACCAGGCCCGGCAGCACCAGCCCCTCACGCAGGTCGACGTAGTCGGAGCCGTGGACCGACGACGTGTACGGCTCGCGCGCCACGATCACGCCGTCGCGCACGACGACGGCGAGGTCCGACTCCGCCCGCAGGTGGCCGCCGGTGAACGGGCTGCGCGGGGTGTCGAGGAAGGTGCCGCGGAAGACCTTCATTTCTTGGGACGTCACCGCAGCGAAGCGCCCTCGCGCTCGAAGGCAGCCAGCAGCTCGGCCGCGACCGAGACGGCGATCGCCGCCGGGTCCTTGCTGGTCGTCACGCCCGGCAGGCCGATCGGCGTCTGCACGCGGTCGACGACCTCGGCGGGGAACGACGTCAGCAGGGTCGAGCGGAACCGCGCCCACTTCGCCGACGAGCCGATCAGCCCGATCGCGCCGAGGTGGTCGCACCGCAGCGCGGCGTCGATGATCGCGAGGTCCTCCGCGTGGTCGTGGGTCAGCACCAGCACGCGCGTGCCGTGGGGCAGCTCGCCGAGCACCAGCTCGGGGATCACCGGCACCAAGTGGGTGTGCACCGCGGCCACCGAGTCGGCCAGCGGTGCGAGCTCGGCCCCCGAGAGGTGCTCCGAGCGCGAGTCGATGAGGTGCAGCTCGAGGTCGTGACGGGCCAGGATCCGCGCCAGCTCCAGGCCGACGTGGCCGACGCCGAAGACGGCGACGGACGGTACGACGGCCAGCGGCTCCAGGAGCACGGTCACCTCTCCCCCGCAGCACTGCACGCCGTGCTCGAACGGCGCCTTGTCGGACAGGTTCGCCGTGTACCGAATGGGCGCGATCGCGCCGGATCGGACCATTTCGCGCGCGCGGTGGACGGCCTCCTCCTCGAGGTTGCCGCCGCCGATCGACGCCCACGTCGACGACGCCGAGACGACCATCTTGGCGCCGGCCTCACGCGGCGCGTGGCCGCGCACGTCGGTCACCGTCACCAGCACGCCGGCCTCGCGGGCCGCCCGCAGCGCGGCCACCGCCGCGAACCAGGTCGTCACAGTGCCTCCCGGGCCGCCGACAGCGCCCAGTAGACCGCCTCCGGCGTGGCCGGCGAGGCGAGCTCGAGCGGCCGGCCGGGCGGGCCGAAGGCGGCGCAGGCGTCGCGCAGCGCCTCGCGCACGCTGAACGCCAGCATCAGCGGCGGCTCGCCGACGGCCTTGGAGCCGTAGACCGCGCCGTCCTCGTGCGCCCGCTCCAGCAGCGCGACGTTGAACTCGCTGGGCATCTCGGAGAACGACGGCAGCTTGTACGTCGACGCGGCCTGCGTCGTGAGCCGGCCCCGACCGGGCCCGTCGGACTCGTCCCAGCGCAGATCCTCCAGGGTCAGCCAGCCGGCGCCCTGCACGAAACCGCCCTCGATCTGCCCGAGGTCGACCAGCGGGGAGAGGCTGTCGCCGACGTCGTGGACGATGTCGACGCGCCGCGTGGTGTTGGCGCCGGTGAACCCGTCGACCTCCACCTCGGCGACCGCGACGCCGTACGCGAAGTACTTGAACGGCGAGCCGGTCATGGTGCTGAGGTCCCAGCTGAGCCCCTCGGTCTTGTAGAAGCCGGCCGCCCACAGCTGGACGCGCTGGTGGTACGCCGCCCGGACGAGCTCGTCCCACGAGAGGTCAGGGTTCTCGGCACGCACCGGCTGCAGGCGGGCCAGGATCTGCTCGCAGGCGTTCTTGATCGCGCCACCGTTGAGGTCGGCCCCGGCGCTGGCCGCGGTGGCCGAGGTGTTGGGGACCTTGTCGGTCCGCGTCGGCGCCAGCCGCACCCGCTCCAGGGGCAGCCCGAGCGCGGTCGCGGCGACCTGGAGCATCTTGGTGTGGAGGCCCTGGCCCATCTCGGTGCCGCCGTGGTTGATCAGGACCGAGCCGTCCTTGTAGACGTGCACCAGCGCGCCGCCCTGGTTGAACGTCGTGAAGTTGAACGAGATCCCGAACTTCACCGGCGTGATCGCCAGCCCGCGCTTGGTGTGCGGGTGCGCCTCGTTGAACGCCGCGACCTCGGCCCGGCGGGCGTCCAGGCCGGCGGAGGCGGACACCTGGTCCCAAGCCGAGACCAGCCGCTCGGGGTGCCGCACCGGCTGGCCGTAGGGCGTGGCCTGACCGTCGACGTAGAAGTTGCGCCGGCGTACCTCGGCCGAGTCCAGCCCGAGGGCCGGCGCGCAGCGACCGATGATGTCCTCGATCACGAGCATCCCCTGCGGGCCGCCGAAGCCGCGGAACGCCGTCTGCGAGGTCTTGTTGGTCTTCGACACCTGGCCGTGCACGAGCACGTCGGGGATCCAGTAGGCGTTGTCGATGTGGCACAGCGCCCGCGACAGGACGGGCTCGGAGAGGTCGAGGCTCCAGCCGCCGTCGGAGGTCAGGGTCGCCTCGAGGCCGGTGAACAGCCCCTCCTCGTCGAACCCGACCTTCCACGTGGCGTGGAACCCGTGCCGCTTGCCGGTCATCGTCATGTCCTGCTGACGGGTCAGCCGGAGCCGGACCGGGCGGCCGGTCAGCGTGGCGCCGAGGGCCGCGACCGCCGCGAGGCCGTGCGGCTGCATCTCCTTGCCGCCGAAACCGCCGCCCATCCGCAGGCACTGCACGGTCACGGCGTTGCTCGGCACGCCGAGCACGTGCGCGACGATCTCCTGCGTCTCGGTCGGGTGCTGGGTGCTGGACTGCACGAACACCTGGCCGGCCTCGTCGACCAGCGCCAGCGAGCAGTGCGTCTCGAGGTAGAAGTGCTCCTGCCCGGCCATCGCGGTGACGCCCTCGAAGACGTGCGCGGCCCGCGCCAGGCCGGCGGCCGCGTCGCCGCGCGCCATGGTCGGCCGGGCACCCTGGAAGCTCTCGGCCGCGATCGCCTCCTCGACGGTCATCAGCGCGGGCAGCTCCTCGTAGTCCACCTCGACCGCCGCCGCCCCGCGCCGCGCGGCCTCGAGGCTCTCGCCGAGGACCCAGCACACCGAGTGGCCGAAGTACATGACCTCGGACGGGAAGAGCGGCTCGTCGTGCTTGATGCCGGCGTCGTTGGTGCCGGGTACGTCGGCCGCCGTCAGCACTCGGACCACGCCCGGCACGTCGTACGCCGCCCCGACCTCGAGCCGGGTGACCCGCGCGTGGGCGTGCGGCGCCTGGACGGGGTGGGCGTGCAGGACGTGGCTGGTCCGGCCGACGAGGTCGTCGGTGTAGAGCGCCTGGCCCGTGACGTGCAGCGCCGCGCTCTCGTGGGGCATGGTCTCGCCGACGACCGGGTTGTCCGGGCGCTGGCTGAGCGGGCTGGTGACAGGCTCGGTGGTGGTCGTCATGCGTTGACCTCTGCCCCGCCAGACTCAGCCCAGAGCTTGCGGAGCGCCTGCCCGAGCATGGCGGTGCGGAACCTGGCACTGGCCCGCTGGTCGGAGATCGGCGTGCCGGCCCGGCCGAGCACGTCAGCGGCGGCGTCGACGGTCTCCTGGTTCCACGGCTGTCCCTCGAGCGCGGCCTCGGCGTCGAGCGCCCGGATCGGCGTCGCGGCCACCCCACCGAGCCCGATCCGTGCCTTGCGCACCACGCCGTCCGCGACGTCGATCGCGAACCCGACGGCGACCGACGAGATGTCGTCGAAGGGCCGCTTGGCGATCTTGTGGAACGCCGTGAGTCCGGCCGCCGGCAGCGGCACCACCACCTCGGTGATCAGCTCGCCCGGCCGGCGTACGGACTCGCGGTAGCCGGTGAAGTAGTCGGCCAGCGGGACCGTCCGCTCTCCTTCGGTCGAGGCGAGCAAGACCGACGCCTCGAGGGCGAGCAGGACCGGTGGCGCGTCGCCGATCGGCGAACCCGTGCCGAGGTTGCCGCCGAGCGTGGCGCCGTTGCGGATCAGCGGCGAGGCGAACTGCGGCATCAGCGCCAGCAGCAGCGGCAGCCGACCGTCCAGGCGCCGCTCGACCTCGGTGAGCGTGAGGGCGGCGCCGATACGGGCTTCGGTGTCGGTGACCGAGAAGCCGCGCAGCTCCGGCAACCGGTCGATGGCCACCACCAGCCCGGCCCGTGCGCCCTTGAGGTTGACGTCGACACCCCAGTCGGTGCTGCCGGCCACGACGGTCGCGTCCTCGTGGTCGTGGAGCAGCCGCAGGGCCTCGGACAGCGCGGCCGGCCGCAGGAAGGCCGCCTCGCCGTCGTGCAGCTGGGTGGCGCCGGGCGCCGGCGCGGGCGTCGTACGCCGCACCGCGAGCTCGTCGTCGGACGGCGGGAACGCCAGCGCGAACGCGGCGTCCTTGATCGGCCGGTAGCCGGTGCAGCGGCACAGGTTGCCGCTGATCGCGTGCAGGTCGAACCCGTTGTCGCCGTGGTACTCGTCGTGGGGACCGGTGCCGTTGGTGGCGGCGCGGCCGGAGCGGTAGAACTCCGCCGCCATCGAGCAGACGAAGCCCGGCGTGCAGTAGCCGCACTGCGAGCCGCCTCGCACCGCCATCTCGTGCTGGACCGGGTGCAGGTCGTCGGGCGCCCTGCCTGCCATCGGGGAGAGCCCCTCGGACGTGACGACCTCCTGGCCGTCGAGCGCCGCGGCCGGTACCAGGCAGGAGTTGATCGCCGTCCACTCGGTCGTGTCGGACCCGTCGGGCGCCGGGCGGGCGACCATCACCGAGCAGGCACCGCACTCACCCTCGGCGCAGCCCTCCTTGGCGCCGGTCAGCCCACAGCCGCGCAGGAAGTCGAGGGCATTGGTGTGGAGCGGCACTCCGTCAAGGCCACGCTGCTCGCCGTTGACCACGATGCCAGCCATCGCGCACCTCCCGTCGCAAGACGATTGGCATGGTTGCTGGTCCCGGTGGGGAGCGACCCGCTGGTTGTCCATGCGAACAACGGATCGCGCCCTCACTCTAACGTGACCGGATGCTCGGTGCCTGACCCCACGCAATGGGGGCGGGCGAGCGAAGCGACCCGGCGTTTCCGAGCGGAGCAAGGCGCCCCGCGATCGGCCTCCGGGCCGTGGCGACTGCGCCGGAGCGAGCGCAGCGAGCGACCGCGCCCGCGAGCGCCAGCGAGCGTCGCCACGGACTGGGGGCCGAAGCTCGCGGGGGCATTCAGAGCGTCAGGCCCACGTGGCGGTTGACGTCCTTGTAGAGCAGGTAGCGGAACGGGCCCGGTCCGCCGGCGTAACAGGCCTGCGGGCAGAACGCGCGCAGCCACATGAAGTCGCCGGCCTCGACCTCGACCCAGTCCTCGTTGAGCAGGTAGACCGCCTTGCCCTCGAGCACGTAGAGGCCGTGCTCCATCACGTGCGTCTCCGGGAACGGGATGGTGCCGCCGGGCTGGAAGTTCACGATGTTGACGTGCATGTCGTGGCGCAGGTCGGAGATGTCCACGAAGCGCGTCGTCGACCAGGCGCCGTCCGTGCCGGGCATCTCCAGCGGGGCGACGTCCTGCTCGCGGGTGACGAAGGAGGGAGGTACGTCGAGGCCCTCGACCCGGTGGTAGGCCTTGCGCAGCCAGTGGAAGGCCGCGGTCGCCGACCCGGTGTTGTGCAGCGTCCAGTGCGTGCCGGGTGGCAGGAAGGCGTACGACCCCGGCTCGAGCGCGTGGTCGGCGCCGTCGACGGTCAGCGCCAGGGTGCCGTCGACGACGAAGAGCACACCCTCGGCGGCCGGGTCGCCCTCGGGGTGGTCAGAGCCGCCCCCGGGCGAGACCTCGACGACGTACTGGCTGAACGTCTCGGCGAACCCCGTCAGCGGACGGGCCAGCACCCACATGCGCATGCCCGTCCAGCCAGGGAGGTAGGACGACGTGATGTCGCTGAGCGTGCGGGCCGGAATGACGGCGTACGCCTCGGTGAACCTGGCCCGGTCCGTGGTGAGCGCGGTCTGCGGCGGCAGCCCGCCCCGGGGCACGTAGTAATTGGGCGCCGTGTAGGTCATCGGTCTCCTCGTCGCAGCAGTCGTCCCCGGGGAGTGTCGTCGGTGTCGGGATGGATGGACACCCCACGCAGCCAGGTCTCGCGGACCACGCCGGCCAGCCGGCGACCGGCGTACGCCGAGACGGGGTTGCGATGGTGCAGCCGCTCGACGTCGACGGTGAACTCCTCGTCGGGCGCGAACCGCACCAGGTCGGCGTCAGCGCCGACCTCGATCCGGCCCTTGTGGGACAGGCCGACCCGGTCGGCGGTGGCCGTAGCCGTCCAGCGCACCACGTCGACCAGCGAGTGGCCGCGGTCGCGGGCGCCGGTCCACACCGCCGGCAGACCGAGCTGCACCGACGCGATCCCGCCCCACGCCTCGCCGAAGTCGCCGCCGCCGCGCTGCTTGAGGTCGACCGTGCACGGCGAGTGGTCGGACACGACGTAGTCGAGGTCACCGGCGGCCAGTCCGGCCCAGAGCGCCTCCCGGTTGACGGCCTCGCGGATCGGCGGGCAGCACTTGAGCTCCGTAGCGCCGTCGGCGATGTGCTCGGCGTCGAAGGTCAGGTAGTGCGGACACGTCTCGACGCTCACGTCGACGCCGGCCGCTCGCGCCTCCCGGAGCATCGGGACGGCGTCGGCGTCGCTGAGGTGTACGACGTGCGCGCGGCCGCCGGTCACGCGGGCCTGCTCGACGACCAGCGCGATCGCGGCCTCCTCCGCGACCCGTGGCCGGGAGGCGAGGAACCCGGCGTAGTGGTCGCCGTCGAGGGCGCTCTCGTCGAGCAGGTGGCCGTCCTCGGCGTGCACGATCATCAGTGCGCCGATCCGCGCGGTCTCCTTCATCGCCAGCGCGAACGCGTCCGGCTCGAGGTGCCCGAACTCCGAGACCCCCGAGTCGAGCAGGAAGCACTTGAACCCGAAGACGCCCACGTCGTGGAGCGACGCCAGGTCGTCGACGTTGCCCGGCACGGCGCCGCCCCAGAAGCCCACGTCGACGTGGACCTGCCCCGTGGCCACGAGCCGCTTGATCTCCAGCGCCGCGACTGAGGTGGTCGCCGGGATCGAGTTGAGCGGCATGTCGAGGATGGTGGTGACGCCGCCGGCCGCTGCGGCACGGGTGGCGGTGGCGAAGCCCTCCCACTCGGTGCGGCCCGGCTCGTTGACGTGCACGTGGGTGTCGACCAGCCCGGGAAGCAGCACCTCGTCGTCGGCGAGGTCGATGACGCGCGCGGCGTCCGGCGGCTCGTCGTACGCCGTCACGGCCGCGATCCGCTCCCCCGTCACTGCTACGCACGCCGCGACCTCGGTGCCCCCGATCACCGCACGCCGAGCGCGCAGGACCACGTCGAACGGGGGTTCAGCTGCCACGGTAGGTCGAGTAGCCGTAGGGGCTCAGGAGCACCGGCACGTGGTAGTGCTGGTCCGGGTCGGCGACCGTGAACACCACGACCACCTCGGGGTAGAAGCCGTCGACGTAGGTGCCGGTGTCGAAGCGGAGCACGTAGGCGCCGCGCTCCAGCCGCTCCGGCCCGATCGCGCCGACCCGGCCGTCGCTGTCGGTGACGCCCTCGCCGAGGGCCTCGCCGCCGCGGGTCTCGAGGCGTACGGCGATGCCGCGCGCCGGGCGGCCGGCCGCGGTGTCGAGGACGTGGGTGGAGAGCGTGCTCACAGGACGGCCTTCAGGCGGAGCAGCGCGATCTGGCGCAGGTTGTCGACGGTCTCTTCTCGCTCGGTCGCGTCGTCGTTGCCGAGCCGTCGCTCGAGGTGGCTCAGGATCTCATCGGCGTCGCGACCGGCGGCCCGGATGAGGAAGACGCGGTCGAAGCGCTCCTCGTAGGCCGCGTTGCCGGCCTGGAGCCGCGCGGCGGTGTCGCCGGTGGTGGGATCCACGCCCGACTGCTCGCGCTGAGACTGCTCGCCGCCGCGTTCGCCGATGCGCGGGTGGCCGGACAGCGCCTCCTCGAGCTCCTCGTCGGAGAGGCCTCGGGCCGCGGCGTCGGCCTTGGCGATGAGCGCGTCCGGGTCGTCGTACGGCTGGCCGGCCAGCACCTCGTCCGCCCAGCGCGGGACGGAGAGGCAGCCGAGGAGGACCTCTCTTGTGATCTCCATCAGCAGCCCCCCGTCACACGAACCCCGGGACGTGCAGCCACGCATCGCCGGCCGGTGGCGCGTCGTCGCGACTCACCTGCGCCTCGATCAGCCCGTAGGGCCGGTCGGCGGCGTGGAAGACCTCGCCGTCGTTGGTCAGGCCCTCGACGTCGAAGCGACTGAAGTCGACGATGAAGTGGTGCTTGTTGGGCGCCGAGAAGCGGAGCTCGGCGATCCCCGGCACCGTGTCGAGCACCGCGGAGCCCATCACGTGCAGCGTCTCCTGCAGGGCGCGGGAGTACGTCGTGGCGAAGGTCGAGAGCAGGCACTCGCGGACCGCTTCGTAGGACTCGTTCCAGTCGACGTCGGTCCCGACATGCCGCCACTTCGCGATCAGCGACGTCGCGAGGATGCGGTCGTCGGTCTCGGCCAGCGTCGTGAACTCGTCCTTGAGGAAGCCCTTGAACTCCGAGTCTGTCGAGTTGAGCAGGACCAGCTCCTGGATGCCGGAGAGCACGTGCGTCTCGTCGCGGCCGACGGTGACCACGCAGGTGCGGACGGCGCCGCCCCGGCGTACGAACGAGTGGTTGCCCAGCCGGTCCCACGCGTACTCCTCGACCCGGACCTGGGCGGTGCTCGCCGCCGGGCACGCTTCCATCAGCCGGTGGCCGAGGGCCAGGGCGTAGCCCTCGACCGAGTCGACCCCGTGGATCTTGGCGTAGGCGAACGCGGTGTTCTTCTGGGTGTCGGTCGGCAGCACGTCGGCCTGGTCGCCGGTGGTGTGCGCCTCGTCGAAGGTCCCGCGCAGGGACGTCGACACGTTGAGGTCGTGGATCTCGTGGCGCGCGGTGTCGCGGACGATGCGGACGACGCGGCTTTCCGCCTTGCCGTACTGGTTCGCTCCCAGAACCGTTCCCATGCGCCGACCCTAGAGGAATGCAGACGGGTCGAGCCCGCGCACCTCGGCCTCGGCGCCCGGCCCAACTCGGGTAGCTCACGCACCTTGCGACAACCTGCACTTCACAAGAGCCAGTCGGTCGCCTAGGTTCGCCGACAGGCCCAGCCACCCATCGGGGGTTGGCTCGGCCTTCTCGGAACGGAGAATCAAGTGAAGAAGGCGCTAGTCGCAGGGCTAGGTGGCAGCTTGGTCGCCGCCCTGGGCCTCACCATCGGCCAACCGGCAGTCGCAACTCACCCGTCCGCAGCGGCCACCCTCGCCGCGCCCGGACAGGTGAGCCACCAGGCGGTGTCCCACAAGAAGGAGCGGGTCACCACCGACGAGCTCCCCAACCCTCAAGAGGACAAGCGCCGTGCGCTCCGTGAGGAGGCCGTCAAGGCCGTCCTCAACGGTGAGGCGACGGCCATGAAGCGGGGTCCGAGCACCGTCGTCAGGCTCGACGGCAAGCAGGCGCAGGGCGTCACGGGCAAGAAGGAAGCGAAGTACGTCGAGCTTTCTCGCCAGACGACCGACCGCGTCTTCGTGATCCTGGCGGAGTTCGGCAACACCCGCCATCCGTCGTACCCCGACCAGGACACCAACGCCACCATTCCGGGACCGCTGCGGTTCGACGGCCCCTTGGTCAACGAGATCCCCGAGCCCGACCGCTCGGTCGACAACTCGACCGTGTGGAAGCCCGACTACAACCGGGCCCACTATGAGAAGACCTACTTCGGGACCGGCTCCAAGGCCGAGTCGCTCAAGACCTACTACGAGAAGCAGTCGTCGGGCCGCTACAGCGTCGACGGCGAGGTCACGACCTGGGTGCGGGTGCAGTACAACGAGGCCCGCTACGGCCGGTCCAACGGCTTCCCGTGCGCCGGCAACGTCTGCAGCAACACGTGGAGCCTGGTCCAGGACGCCGCCAACAAGTGGTACGCCGACCAGCTGGCCGCCGGTCGCCCGGCCGCCGAGGTCAACGCCGAGCTGGCGACCTTCGACCAGTGGGACCGCTACGACCACGACAACGACGGCAACTTCAACGAGGCCGACGGCTACATCGACCACTTCCAGATCGTGCACGCCGGCGGCGACCAGGCCGACGGTGACCCGTGGCAGGCAGAGGACGCGATCTGGTCGCACCGCTGGAAGACCTTCCAGGGCACCGGCCAGGGTCCCGCGGGCAACCCCGACGGCGGCAACCAGATCGGCACCAGCGGCATCTGGATCGCCGACTACACGATCCAGCCCGAGAACGGCGGCCGGAGCGTGTTCTTCCACGAGTACGGCCACGACCTCGGCCTGCCGGACGACTACAACGTCCTGTCCGGCGGCGACAACAACAACGAGCACTGGACCCTGATGGCCCAGAGCCGGCTCGGGGCCAAGGGCGAGCAGTTCATCGGCGACCGTGCCGGCGACCTGGGCGCCTGGAACAAGCTCCAGCTGGGTTGGCTCGACTACGAGACCCTCGTGGCCGGCCCGGGTGTCGGCGGCAACCGGACGATGACGCTCGGCCCGGAGGAGTACAACAACAGGGATCCCCAGGCCGCGGTCGTCGTGCTGCCGAAGAAGGAGGTCGTCACCCAGCTGGGTGCCCCGGCCGCCGGAGCCAAGCAGTGGTACAGCGGCGCGGGCAACGGGCTGGAGAACACGATGACCCGCTCCGTGGCCGTCCCGGCCACCACTCCGTCGCTGAGCTTCCAGGCGCGGTGGGACATCGAGGACTGTGGCCCGGACCCGTGCGACTACGCGTACGTCGAGGCCTCCACCGATGGTGGGACCACCTGGACGGCGATCCCCGGCTCGATCACCGAGCCGGCCGAGGGCAACGGGATCGACGGCACGCAGGCGGCGTACACCCCGGCAACGTTCGACCTGACGGCCTACGCCGGCCAGACGATCGGCCTGCGGTTCCGCTACTCCAGTGATCCGGCGGCACAGGGCAACGACGATGCGGTCCCGGACGGCATCTTCGTCGACGAGATCGCGATCAAGTCGGGCGCGACCACGGTCTTCGCCGACGGCGCCGAGGCCGGCGCCAACGGGTGGACCCTGGCGGGCTGGAGCTCGGTGGGTGCGTCGACCAGCCAGCTGTTCGACAACTACTACATCGCCGGACACCGCTCCTACGTGTCCTACGACAAGTACCTCAAGACGGGTCCGTACTACTTCGGTTACGGAGCCGCCAAGCCGGACAAGGTCGACCACTACGCGTACCAGCAGGGGCTCCTGATCTCCTACTGGGACACGTCGCAGGACAACAACGACACGATCGCCCACCCGGGTGCGGGTCGGAACCTCTACGTCGACGCCCACCCGATCCCGTTCTACAAGCTCGACGGGGCGCCGTGGCGGGCGCGCGTACAGGTCTACGACGCGCCGTTCGGCCTGAAGAAGGCTGACACGTTCGACCTGCACGACAACGGCAAGCTCAACCACATCCGCGGCCAGGACGGGCGGTCGCTGTTCGACGACACCGCCAAGTACTGGTACGCCGAGCTGCCCAACCACGGCGTGAAGCTGCCGGCGGTGGGAGTGAAGATCCGGGTGCTGTCGATCGACGGCACCAGCGTGAGGATCCGTGTGACGTCCTGATCCTGGACGCCGCAACCAGCACGACGCCCGGGGGCAGGTCCCCCGGGCGTCGTGCTGTGGAGCCTCGGCGCCGCCGCCCGCGTCAGATCGGAGTGCGTGGTGTCCTCGGGCTTCTGATCGCGGCAGTGGTGACGCTGTCCGCGTGCGGTGACGACACCGCGTCCGACCGGAACGCCACGTCGGCCAGCCCGACAGCGAGTCCGACAGCCAGCCCTACCCCGTCGGCCACGGAGTCGCCCTCGGGGTCGACGACCACGCCGCCCAGCGACCCGCAGCCGGTCGGCGTCGTGGCCGGCCGCGTCGTCCGCGGCGGCAGCGGCCCCTGCTTCGGCGTCGAGACGGACGACGGACAGCTCTACGCCGTGCACAGCCCGTCCACCGGCGAGCTCGAGGTCGGCACGACCGTGCTGGTCAAGCTCGGGCAGGACGCGGCCGACGTGGACTGCCGCCCCGGCGAACCGGTGAGCGCCGTGCGGATCGACGTCGTGGGCTGATCCGGCGGTTGAGGCAGTTGCCTCAGGCGCACGACAGGCGCGCGGCCGACGCTGGACGCATGACAACCACACCACGACAGGCCGTCGAGGCACTGCAGGCCCAGCCCCGGCTCCCGGACGGCGACGACGAGCGGTTCACCGGCTACGGCGTGATGGGGATGCCCTTCGCCAGCGGTCACTACCTCGCGGTGCGGGACATGGTGGCGACCTCGGTCGGGCCGGCGTACCGCGCCATCTGGCACCGCGACCCGGACGGCCACTGGACCATCCACACGACCGGCCCCGCCGAGCTCACCTGTCCGCGCTACTTCGGGTCGATCACCGCGGTGGCCCACGCGCCGCGCATCGAGGTCTCGTGGAGTGACGACCACACCCTCGAGGTCGTGCTCGGTGACGACCTGAGGTGGCGGATCGAGCTGGGCGCGACTCCCGCGACCCGGGTGATGACGGGCATGGGCGGCGCCCTTCCCGAAGCAGGCTGGAACAGCAACGGCGTGCTGGCTGCGATGGGACGGATGGCGCGGCCGATGCTGCGGACCGGCCGGATCCGGCTGCGCGGGACGACGCCCAACGGCCCCCGGTTCAAGGCGGCGCCGCTCAAGGTCTGGCGCGTCGTCGGCGGCGCCGCCTCGTGGCGGGGCGAGGACCTGGGAGGGCAGGCGCCGCTCGACACCCAGGCCCACCTGGGCGACTTCTGGCTCCCGCAGCGCGGTGTCTTCTTCGTGGGGCACGCACGGTTCACGCCCCCGGTCGAGCGGTCGGACAGCGAGGCGAGCGCCGTACCCACGACAATGGCGAGGTGACCGCGCCCGCCCCACTACCTCGCCGGGTCGAGGTCGTCGCGGGCCTGTCGGTGGCCATCGACCTGGGCCTGGGCCAGCCGGCCGAGCACATGCTCCGGTCGTCGGTCGTCGCGTGCGGGCTCGCCGACCGGCTCGGCCTCACCCGGGAGCAGAAGGCCACCGTCTACTACACGACGCTGCTCATGTGGATCGGCTGTCACGCGGACTCGCAGGAGTACGCGCGCTGGTTCGGCGACGACATCTCGGTCCGCCGTGACGCCTACCTCGTCGACTGGTCCGGCCTGCCCTACCTGCGGTTCCTGATGAGCAACGTCGCGCGCGGCGAGCCGCTGGGCCACCGCATGCGGGTGATGGCCACGCTGATGCGGGACGCCCGCGGCCAGCTCGGCGCCCTCATCCACTCCCACTGCTCCTCGGCGGCCGCCCTGGCCCGGCACATCGGCCTCGGCCCGGAGGTGGAGAGGACGCTGGCCTACACGTTCGAGCGCTACGACGGCGGAGGTCTCCCGGCCGGGGCGTCGGGAGAGGACATTCCGATCGAGATGCGGGTGGCCCAGCTGGCCGACGTGGCCGAGGTGCACCAGCGGATGTACGGCGTCCAGGGCGCGGTCGCGATGGCCAGGAGCCGGCGCGGCGGCCACCTCGACCCGACCGTCGTCGACGCCTTCACCGCCGATGCCGAGGCGCTGTTCCCGGCTGCCGGCGACGACCCGTGGGACCGGGCGGTGTCGATCGCTCCCGACTCCGAGACCCGGCTCGACGCGCCGCACCTCGACGAGCTGCTGACCGCCATCGGCGACTTCGTCGACCTCAAGTGCCCGTTCACGCTCGGGCACTCCCGCAACGTGGCGGCGCTGGTCGAGGCGGCCGGCGTACACCTCGGCCTGCCGGCCGACGACGTGACCGCCGTACGACGGGCCGGCCACCTGCACGACGTCGGCCGGCTCGGCGTGTCCAACCAGGTCTGGTCGAAGCCGGCCGAGCTGACCGGCGCCGAGTGGGAACGGGTGCGGATGCACCCCTACCTCACCGACCGGGTGCTGACCCGTATCCCCGGCCTCGCACACGAGGCCGCGATCGCGCGGGCCCACCACGAGCACCTCGACGGGACCGGGTACCCGCTCGGTCTCGCCGGTCCGGCCCTCGGCCGGCCCGAGCGGCTGCTCGCCGCCGCGGTGGCCTACCAGTCGGCGCTCGAGCCGAGGCCGTACCGCGAGGCCCACTCCCCCGAGTCAGCCGCCGCGCGACTGCAGGACCGCGTCACCCGAGGCGCCCTCGACGCGGACAGCGCGGAGGCGGTCCTGGCCGTGGCCGGTCACGCGTCCAAGAAGGTGACTCGCGACGACGCCCTCACCCCACGCGAGACCGAGATCCTGGGCCTCGTCGCCCGTGGCCTCTCCAACCGCGACATCGCGGCCCGCCTCGTGCTCAGCGAAAAAACCGTCCGCAACCACGTCGAACGCACCTACGCCAAGATCGGCACCACCAACCGGGTCGGCGCGAGCCTCTACGCCCTCCAGCACGGGCTGGTCACGCCCGATGGGCAGTGAGTCAGGCCCACGACCTCCGGCGGGACTCGTCGAGGATGCGTCGGACCATGGGCTCGAAGAAGCTCAACGGCTCTGAGTCGTAGGCGGGGTCGAAGGAGTTCTGGTCGTAGTTCTCGCAGAAGTCGACCGTCGCCTGGTAGTAGGGATGGTCCTGCCACTGGTCGCGGGCGTTGGGGTCCTGGCCGGTGAACTGGAAGTAGTAGTAACCCTGGAAGACGCCGTGGTGCTTGACGATCCAGTAGTTCTTGTCGCCGACGTAGGGGCGGAGCACGGCGGCGGCGACCTCGGAGTGGTTCGCGGGCGCGAGGTAGTCGCCGATGTCGTGCAGCAGCACGCACACGACCGTCTCCTCGTCCTCGCCGGCGCGGTGGGCGCGGGTGGCGGCCTGGAGACAGTGCTCGAGACGGCTGACCTGGTAGCCGGCGGAGTCCTTCATGGTGTCGAGCCAGCCGAGCACGCGGTCCGGGAAGGACTTCATCTCCTCGGCCTCGAGACGGTCGAGCAGGGCGTAGTCCGCTGCGGTGCCGTCCTTCATCTGCGTGAAGGAGACCAGCTCGCTCATGCCTCACCTCCCGTCGCGGGTGCCGGCACGTGGCTGCCCAGCAGCACGCGGTGCCGGGCCATCAGGTCGTCGTACTCCATGTAGACATCCTGCAGGTGCCGGTCGCCGCTGGCGGGGTCGAAGGCGAGCCGGCCGTGCATGACGCGGTGTCCGTGGACGGTGAGCAGGTCTCCGGACCGGGTCCTGAACGCGACCTTGTAGCGGTCGCTGTCGATCCGGCGGCCCAGGGCCCGGTACGCGCGGTAGAACGCCCCGACGTCGTCGAACGACGCGTGGAGGGGCTGGGCGAGCTGATTGGAGAAGCGGAAGGTGGTCACCCGCCCGTGGGTGTCCAGCTGGATGATCGGCGCGGCGGCGTACGTGTCCTCGTCGGCCGAGAACAGCTGGAAGGCGACCGGGACGCGCGCCAGCACGTCGAAGGCCTCCGGGTCCTCGCGGCGCAGGTCGGCGACGACGGCCCACCCGTCCGTGACCGTGCTCTCGCCGCCCGTGGCGTTGTTGACGACGAAGTGGAGCAGCTGGATGCTCGGCGGCCAGTGATAGCTGGGCAGGTCGGTGTGCGCCTTCAGCTCGAACGAGGTGTGCGCGACGTTGTAGCCGAGCGGGTCGTGCCGGACGTTGTGGATCCGCTCGAACGCCGTCTCGCGGACGTGCCCGATCGTCTCGGCGAACCGCTCCACCTCGCCCTCGAGGGACGGAGTGCCGCGGACCACGGCCACGCCGTGGTCGCGGACCGCCTCCAGGTAGGCCAGCTGACCCGCGGCGGTGCCCACCACGTCGGCGTGGTCGAACGTCGGCACCTCGGTCAGCCCAGCGGCGTCCCAGAGGACCGGTTCGGGCTGTCGACGCGGACCCGAGGAGTAGTCGTGCTCGAGCAGCCACGACACCGAGAAGCGGGTGCGGTGGCCGTCGTTCCAGCTGATGTCCAGGAACGAGCCCTCGCCGTCCAGGGCGACCTCCAGCGGCGCGATGTCGTCCGGGATCGTGGCGGTGTACAGCCGTCGCTCTCCGGACTGGCCGACCCGGCACTCACCGCAGCCGCAGTTGTCGCGCAGCCAGACGTGGTGGAACGCGGAGCTCCCGGCGACGTGTCGGAGCACGAGGTGGTCCTCAAAGACCTCGACCGTGGGCCGACCGGGCGAGGTGACCGCGGGGCCGCTCGCTACCTGCGACATGAGCACCTCCGGGAGTGGGGAACTGCGACAGCTGGCCGAGATGCCCCCAGTCTCGGGCCGGCGAGCGGACGTGGCAACGGCATGGTCAGGCGGGGCCGGACAGGGGCATGAGAGGACGTCTGGCCAAGTCATCGCGCGGTTGCTCGTGTCGTGCGGGCAACCGACCAACGACTGGCGGCATCCAACGCGTATGCAACGCCCCGGCTCGGCCGTCGTGATGATCCTGGCGATCGTCCTTCCTGGTGTGGGGCTTGCTGGATGCGGTCGCTCATCCATGGACTCGGACAGATCCGCCGCCACAGCTGATCCACGCCAATCCCAGCTCCAGAGCCCGGAGCCTGGCGCCGGCCCCATCGCGCTCGAAGACTTCCCGCTGGATCGCGGCTGGGAAGCGATCTACGGCGCGAACGCCATCAATGGCCCTGACAGCGGCGCTGGTGGCATCTCGATGCCGGAAGGCCATTGCACTGAAGGGGTGCTCTTCGAGTCCGGCTACCAGGACAAGCTGTCCACGTACGTCACCGACGAAACGGCCAGTCGCACCCGCGAGATCTTGCGTTATGCGAACGGCGGTGCCGCGCGGCACGCCTTCCGGTCCCTGACCGACGCGGTGGCCAGCTGCCCGATCTCCTACGACGCCTACTCGGGCAGAGCGGCCTACTCCGCTGAGGTTCACGACGCGATCGACGAGGCGAACGCCCTGACCGGGATCCGCACCCTGACCTTCGCCTACACCTCGACAGGGTCGGCACCATTCGGTGTCCTGTACCAGTTCGCCGTCAGCGGCGATCTCTTGTACGGCAGCAACGTCTATGGCCGGTGGACAAGGAAGTCGGCGGGTGACGGTGTGGCCGCTATCGACCATGACAACGACGCGCTGGTTCCGCTTCTGTCTCGGGTCGCAAACTAGGCGCTCAGTATCGGGGAGCCGCCGGGTGTACGACCATGCGCGGCACGGGTCAGTGGCCGAGCCAGAGCCCCCGGTAGCACAGACGAAAACCCGGCTCGATCGAGCCGCCGTTGAAGTCTCGGGTGCCCTCAGCGACAGCCGATGGGTGACCGGCCTCGAACGGTATCGCGACCACTGCAGATGCTCATTGCCACCGTTCTTCGAGGCGACCTGCGCGGAGGTTGCGCAGGATCCCGAGAACCGCGTTTCCTTGATCGCCACGTGGTGCGTTGCCGGGTTCGTACGACGCCAGCACGTTGCCCGGGCCGTTGCGGACCGGACGGGTGCGGTCGAGCGCGCCGCACGCGAACAGCGGACCGACCAGAGCGTCGAAGACCCTCGGTAGAGCGCTGAAGCCCAACCGCACGACGTCGTTGGCGAGCCCGACCTGCCCGCGGAGCTGACCTCGCTCACCTCGCCGGATCGCGACGCGGGCGATGCGCTCCGGGGAGTCGACCGGCGGCGGCGGGCGGCCGTGGATGCCGAGCGTAGTCGCAGCCTGGGCATAGATGGGGGTGTCGACGCCGCCAGGTGCGACATAGCCGATATGGACGTCGGGGAGGTCGCGGTTCTCGACCCTGAGCTGCCGGGCCAGCGCGCGAACGCCCCACTTGCTCAACACGTACGGGCTCATCAGCGGCACCGCGATGTGGCCGATCAGCGAGCCGATGAGTACCAGCCCGCCGCGCTCCTGGTCGCGGAGCACGGGCACGACGTGGCGGGCGACGTTGACCGAGCCGGTGAGGTTGGTCCTCAGCACCCCGTCGAAAACCTCGGCCGGGACGTCCTCGGTGCGGCCGTAGCCGACGACACCAGCCGAGTGCACGACCAGGTCGATCCGCCCGTGCTCGCGCAGGACCCGCGCGACGAGGCGGCCCACCGCCGCGTCGTCGCCCACGTCCGTGGGAACGACCACGCACCGAAGCGGCGCCCGTCCTGCGGCACTCCGCAGCCGCATCCTCCAGGGCAGCCGGCCCGCGAGCGACCAGCACGAGGTGGTCGCCGCCGCCCGGCGGTACGCACGGCTGTGGCACGGCCGATCCCGCTCGACGCCCCGGTGACCACCACGACGCGCGGCCCGCCGTCACTCATGGCGTGAGCACGACCTTGACGCAGCCGTCGGCCTTGGACTGGAACATGTCGTAGGCCATCGGCGCCTCTGCGAGCGGCAGGTGGTGGGTGGCGAGTGACTCCACACCGAGGACGTCGTCGTCCTCCTCGAGCACCTTGACGATGTCGTCGGTCCAGCGCTTGACGTGGCACTGGCCCATCCGCATCTGGATGCCGCGGTCGAACATCTCCATCATCGGCAACGGCTCGACCTCGCCGCCGTACACACCGCTGACGGACACCGTCCCACCCCTGCGGACGGACTTGATCGCCGCTATCAGCGCGGCCGCGCGATCCACCGCGAACTTGTCGATGGCGGGCTTGGCCACCGCGTCCGGAAGCAGCCCGACGGCGGCCACGGCCGCCTTGGCGAGAGGCGACCCGTGGGCCTCCATCCCGACCGCGTCGACGGTGGCGTCTGCGCCACGGCCCTCGGTCAGGCCGAGGACCGCCTCGGCCACGTGGTCGACCGTCCCGAGCTCCGACTGGTCGAGGACCTCGACGCCCCACTCGCCGCGAGCGCGAGCCGCTCGGGCACCAGGTCGACGCCGATCACGCGGACGCCCTTGCGCAGCGCGATGCGCGCCGTCATCTGCCCGATCGGGCCCAGGCCGAACACGGCCAGGGTGTCGCCCGTCCCGACGTCGGCGTACTCGACCGCCTGCCACGCGGTCGGGAGCACGTCGCTGAGGTAGAGGTAGCGCTCGTCCGGGACCCCCTCGGGCACCTTGATCGGGCCGAACTGCGCCTGCGGCACCCGCAACAGCTCGGCCTGTCCGCCGGGCACCGAGCCGTACAGCTCGGTGTAGCCGAACAGCGATGCGCCCTTGCCGAAGTCGCGGACCTGGGTGGTCTCGCACTGCGCGAAGAGACCGCGCGAGCACATCCAGCAGTGGCCGCAGGAGATGTTGAACGGCACGACGACCCGGTCGCCGACGCGCAGCTCTCCGGTGTCGCCACCCACCTCCCGGACCACGCCCATCGTCTCGTGGCCGAGCACGTCGCCTGCGGTCAGATGGGGACCGAGCACCTCGTAGAGGTGCAGGTCGGAGCCGCAGATCGCCGTCGAGGTGACCTCGATGATGGCGTCGGTCGGCTGCTCGATCCGCGGGTCCGCGACCTCCTCCACCGAGACCGAGCGGGTGCCTTGCCACGTGAGGGCTTTCATCAGGAACTGCCTTTCGCAGAAGCGTGCCGCAACGCGGGCGCGCTGCAGCGGAGTGACGCGTAGCCCCGACGACCTACTCGTCGCGGGCAGCGCCGGTCCGGCCGTCGGCGCGATGACCGGTCCGCGCCTCGCCGCCGCTCAGCCCCACGTCCCCGGTCTCGTCGCTGCCGGCTCGCCCGACGAACTCCCCGCTCTCGGTCGTCCCGGTCGTGCTGTTGCGGTCCATCGAGTCGACGTCGGATCCACCGCCGGTATCTCTGGCACCCGCGTTCGCCGGGTCCGCCGGGGCGTCGCGCTCGCCGCGACGCCGCGCGCTTCTGTCCCGGACGAACCACCCCTTGACCTTCTCCAGCACTGCCATGGCTCTCGGTAACCGCAGAGGGAGCCTTGAAGCGTTGAATTGGGACGAACCTTCGTTTCGCCTAGTAGCGGGCGGAGTCACGGTCGCCGGTGGACGGCTCCCAAGACCCGGAAGTTCACGCCCGCACGTCGCCATGGTGGGTCGGTCGGGGTCCCATGACAGGTCGCGCGATCAGCGGCATGATCGGCGCGACAGCGCACACCTACTTCCGCCGACGTAGCCCCAACTCGACGCTGAGAACGACTTCCACCAAGACAACTGCGATGCCGATGGGCACCCACAGGACGGCCTCGGGATGGACCGGGTTGAAAGTACAGCCGCCTCCCTCGCCGCTAAGGAGACAGACGTACGTCTCCCACGTGCCAAGCCACGCGGCGACTGCAACCATCGCGAACGTGAAAACGCCGTAGGCAGTCACCCGGCCGGCCGCCTGGATGATTTTTCCAGCCACGATCCGTCTCCCCGCGTCGAGACTTTGAAGGACGAAAGGCTACGCCCGCGTCATGAGTCGATGCGCCCAGACGCTTCCTCGCACCCCACCCAGCTGCAAGCAAGGACCGCGAATCGCCGCCTTGATGCGAGCGACACAACATCGGCATGTCCGCGGGGCAGCGGCACGGTCGGGCGGTTCGCAAGCCAGCCAGGACGTCCTTGCGACCGTCGAACACGCTGTCGATTCTCTCGGCCGCACCGTTGCGGGTATGGCAAGTGCCACGAGCAATGTGCTGGTGTCGGTGCGGTTGCTGACCGTGGAGGCGGGTACCACACGGGCCGACGCAATCGCCAACGAAGAGGATCGACATGTCAGACGACAAGGCCGTGGCCAAGGAGTTGGTTGAGACGCTGAAGGACGGCGAGCGTGGCTATGCGAGCGCCGCCGACAAGGTCCGGGATGGCGACCGCTCCGAGTGGGCAGCAGCGCTGCAACGGTTCTCTGAGCAGCGCAAGCACTTCCACCAGGAGATCGTCGATCTCGGTGAGGAGTACAACGACGACGTGGACGAGAGCGGAACTGTCAGCGCTGCCCTGCACCGCGGTTGGATCGCACTGAAGGACGCCGTCTCCGGCGACGACCCCGAAGGCGTTCTCGCCGCCGCCGTGACTGGTGAGGACCACACGGTCTCGGAGTACGAAAAGGCCCTTCAGGGCGATTTGAGCGCCGGGTTTCGTGAGGTAGTGGCCCGCCAGCATGCCGCGGTCGTGGCCGCGCGCGACGAGCTCAAGACTCTTCAGGACGCCAGCTAACCGTTGCCGAGACTCTCGCCGCGAGCGCGTAGGCGAGGCAACACGGCCAGCACCGCACTGAACGTGTTTCCTCCCGCGGTCGCGGCTAAGGCATGAGCGGCCCAGCCCCCCGCTGAGACAGGATCGCGCTTGTCAGCGACCAGGACGCACGGGTCCGTCGACGGAAGATCCGCACGCCCCGGCGCGCACGCCACGCGGCATGGTCGGGCTCCGCCCGACCATCGGCTGCCATGGTCGGGCGGCGTTCAGGCTGCGAACACGAAGTCCGGGAGCCTGATCACGAACGCCTCTCCCCGAGCGTCCGGGGCTCGGCTGGTGTAGCGATGACCGGTGGGGGTCACCGTCTCGACCTCGTGGCCGCCTGGTCCGGGGCGCGGTCGGGCGGACCACCCGAGAGCCTCCTTGGCGATGTTGCAGGCTTCGCAGAGACCCTGTCCGTTGTCCTGGTTGGTCTCGCCGCCCTCGGCCAACGACTTCACGTGGTCGACAGGTCGTGCGGGTGCGTCGCACCAGAGGTTGCGGCAGATGTCCTCGTCGCGTAGCCGGATGAGGTCTGCGAGGCCTCCTCGGTACTTCGCCGACCCGGAGTCGGCCGCCACGAGCTCGCCGCTCAGAGGAGTGGCGTAGAGGCGTCGCAAGGCCGCGCGGCCGCTCTCGTCTGCTTCGCGGACGAGCCCTCTGGCGACGTCAGCCGGCACAGGTCCGTAGCCCCGGACCCGGGCGGGGCCCTCGTCGAGCCCGAGCAGGACCCGATCGGACATCACGACGCCGACCTCGACGTGGACATCAGCGGCGGACTGCTGACCGGTGAGTCGCTCGACGAGGCAGTCGGCCATCAGCTGGCCCCGGGACCGCGGATCGCCGTCGGCCTTGCGGCTGTCAGCGTTCTGCTTCAGCGCGGCGTAGGCGGCCACCCCCTGCGCGACCGGCAACAGGGCTGTCAGCTGGACCATCGTGTCCGGAGCCGGGCGGATGCCGACCCGCCGGTCCGCCTCGGCACGCCGGGATCGCTCGACGAACGACGACGGGTCCAGCCGGTAGGCGGCCTTCTTGCACTCGGCGTCGAGCTCGCGGTCACCGAGCCGCTCGAGTCGGTCTGCATCACCGGCGATGAGCAGGTCGACCTCCCGTCGGTCCTCGAGGCTGAGACAGGCGGTCTCGCGGGCGAGGATGGTGACGCGCCACTCGCTCAGGCGCCCGGCACGCCAGGCGGCATAGGTGTGCGGCATCTCGCCGTGAACAATCTTGGCGAGCCCGAGGAACTGTCGGCCGCGGTGGTGGGACTCGCGACGCGCCAGTCCGACCTGGGCTGCCACGCCGCGACCCTGACGTTTCGCAGGCTCGCCCGCGGCAGCCTGGATGGCACGCTGAGACGAGTCGAGACCGACGGCCAGCGCCGCCTGCGCTCCGGACGCGGCGCACTTCAGCTCCTCGAGCGACCGCAGCAGGTCGATGCGCGCAGCGTCGCCGGCGTCGCCGGCGACGCCGGTCTCGATGCGGCCGAGCGCACGCGTCAGCGCGCGGACGTCCTCGACGCCGGCCGCGGGATCCCGAGTTGATTCGAACATTTGTTCGATTCTACGACCGGCCACCGACACCGGCAAGCCCCAAATCCGAGACTGTGGAAAGCCGCGGGCGAGCTTCCTCAGATGTGGTCGCGTCCGGGCGTCTGGGTGGACTCGGCCCGAGTACCCGACGGGTCGTCGGTGCGCTCGTCTGACTCTTCGAGGATCGCCTCGGCCTGCGCTTCCGGGTCGTCGCTGCCCGCCGCCTTCTCCTCGGGCAGCAGGTCGGCTCGGCCGTGGATGCGCTCGTCGTCCTCCGGGGGCTGGCTCACGCGGCCACCTTACGGCGGTCGGGCACGTCACCCGCCCGGTGAGAAACCGCCGTGCCACCCGGAGACACTGCGCGTACGTTCGAGTGGGTCCGGTCAATGGGAAGGGGAACCGCATGTCGTCGCCCGTGTACGTCGCGGCGGCTGGCGACCCTCGGCCTCGGCCGAGCCTCCCGGCGGCGGCCATCCAGACCCTCGGCGCCGTACCTCCCACCGTGCAGGTGCTGCTCGGCATCGTCAGCGTGCAGATCGGCGCCGCGGTGGCGAAGCAGTTGTTCGCGAGCGCCGGAGCCGCGGGCACCGTCACGCTGCGGCTGTTCTTCGCGGCGGTCGTGCTGCTGCTGATCTGGCGCCCGACGCTGCGGCTGGACCGCCGCACGCTGTCCGTGGTGCTGGCCTACGGCGTAGTGCTCGGCGTCATGAACCTGTGCTTCTACCAGGCGATCCTGCGGATCCCTCTGGGCATCGCGGTGACCATCGAGTTCCTCGGTCCGCTGGCGGTCGCACTGGCCGGATCCCGCCGCCTGCTCGACGGCGTGTGGGCGCTGATGGCAGGGGGCGGGGTCGTGCTGCTCACCGAGAGCCGCGGCGAGCTGTCCACGGCCGGCCTGTTGTTCGCCCTCGGCGCCGGGATCTGCTGGGGCGGCTACATCCTGCTCACGGCCGCGCTCGGCAACCGCACCACCGACGGTCAGGGTCTCGCGGTGGCCATGGCCGTCGCTGCCCTGGTGGTGATGCCGGTCGGCATCCTCGAGTCCGGGACGGCCCTGCTCGACCCGACCATCCTGACGATCGCGCTCGCGGTGGCGCTGCTGTCGTCCGTGGTCCCCTACTCGCTCGAGCTGGAGGCGCTGCGCAGCATCCCGCCGAAGGTGTTCGGTGTGCTGATGAGCATGGAGCCCGCGGTCGCCGCGCTGGCCGGACTCCTCGTGCTCGGCGAGGCGCTGCACGCACCGCAGTGGATCGCGGTGGGCCTGGTGGTGCTCGCCTCGGCCGGTGCGACCAGGTACGCCGTCAGGCCCGTGGACGGCCCCGGGAGCCGCTGAGCAGGCCACTGTCGGTGGCGTGAGCAAGACTTGTCGACATGTCGGCCGTCCACCCCGCACTCGAGCGCTTCAGCGAGCCCACGCGCGTGTGGTTCGCGGCCGCGTTCGCGGAGCCGACGCCGGCCCAGGTGGGTGCGTGGGAGGCGATCGGGGCCGGACACCACGCGCTCGTGGTGGCACCGACGGGCTCGGGCAAGACGCTCAGCGCGTTCCTGTGGAGCCTCGACCGGCTGCTGACCAGCGAGCGACCGGCCGACCGTTCCAAGCGCACGCGAGTGCTCTACGTGAGCCCGCTCAAGGCCCTCGCGGTCGACGTCGAGCGCAACCTGCGCAGCCCGCTGACCGGCATCCGCCACACCGGTGACCGGCTCGGCCAGCAGGTCCCGGAGGTCACCGTCGGCGTCCGATCTGGAGACACACCGGCCGCCGACCGGCGCAAGCTCGTCACCCAGCCGCCCGACATCATGATCACGACGCCGGAGTCGCTGTTCCTGATGCTCACCAGCCAGGCGCGAGAGAGCCTGCGCGGCGTCGAGACGGTGATCGTCGACGAGGTGCACGCCGTCGCCGGCACCAAGCGCGGCGCCCACCTCGCGGTCACCCTGGAGCGGCTCGACGCGCTGCTCGACAAGCCCGCCCAGCGCATCGGGCTGAGCGCGACGGTGCGCCCGCTGGAGGAGGTGGCGCGGTTCCTCGGCGGCAGCGCCCCGGTCGAGATCGTCGCACCGCCCAGCTCCAAGGAGTGGGACCTCAAGGTCGTCGTACCCGTCGAGGACATGACCCAGCCCGGGGACACTCGGCCTGTCGAGGGCTCAGATTCCGAGGAGCCGACGCGGGCGCAGTCGATCTGGCCGCACGTCGAGGAGCACGTCGTCGACCTGATCGAGCAGCACAAGAGCACGATCGTGTTCGCCAACAGCCGCCGGCTGGCCGAGCGGCTCACGGCGAGGCTCAACGAGATCGCCACCGAGCGGGCCACGGGCGAGACCCCCGAGCCGCACAAGGTCCCCGCCGAGATCATCGCCCAGTCCGGATCGAGCAGGGGCGTCGAGGCGGTCATCGCCAAGGCCCACCACGGCTCGGTCTCCAAGGAGCAGCGCGCCCTCATCGAGGACGACCTCAAGCGCGGCCGGCTCCCCGCAGTGGTCGCGACCAGCAGCCTCGAGCTCGGCATCGACATGGGCGCGGTCGACCTGGTCATCCAGATCGAGAGCCCGCCGAGCGTCGCCAGCGCCCTGCAGCGGGTCGGGCGCGCGGGCCACCAGGTCGGCGAGGTGAGCCGCGGGGTGCTGTTCCCCAAGCACCGCGGCGACCTGGCCCAGACCGCGGTGGCGGTCCAGCGCATGCGCAGCGGCGCCATCGAGTCGCTCAGCGTGCCGACCAACCCGCTCGACGTGCTGGCCCAGCAGGTCGTGGCCGCCACCGCGATGGACGGCTGGCACGTCGACGACTTCTACGACCTCGTGAAGCGAACGGCCAGCTTCGCCCAGCTCCCGCGGTCGGCCTACGACGCGGTGCTCGATCTGCTCTCCGGCCGCTACCCCAGCGATGAGTTCGCCGAGCTGCGACCCCGCATCGTGTGGGACCGCGTCACCGGCCTGCTGACCGGGCGGCCCGGCGCGCAGCGGCTCGCGGTCACCAGCGGCGGCACCATCCCCGACAGGGGGCTGTTCGGCGTCTTCCTGGTCGGCGGCGAGGGCCCTGCAAATCAAGGGGGAGGCAAGCGGGTCGGCGAGCTCGACGAGGAGATGGTCTACGAGTCCCGGGTCGGCGACGTGTTCGCCCTGGGGGCCACCAGTTGGCGGATCGAGGACATCACCCACGACCGGGTCCTGGTCACGCCCGCACCCGGCGTTCCGGGCCGACTGCCGTTCTGGAAGGGCGACGCGCTCGGCCGCCCGGCCGAGCTCGGCGAGGCGGTCGGCGCCTTCACCCGCGAGCTGTCGGCGATGCCCAAGCACAAGGCGGAGCAGCGGGCGATGGCCGAGGGCCTCGACGCGTACGCCGCCGGCAACCTGGTCAGCTACCTCCACGAGCAGCTCGAGGCGACCCAGGTGCTGCCGAGCGACCAGACCCTGCTGGTCGAGCGCTTCCGCGACGAGCTCGGCGACTGGCGGCTGGTCGTGCACTCCCCCTACGGCACCCCCGTCCACGCGCCCTGGGCGCTGGCCATCAACGCCCGGCTGCGCGAGCGCTTCGGCATCGACGGCCAGGCGGTCGCCTCCGACGACGGCATCGTGATCCGGATCCCCGACACCGACGCCGAAGCACCCGGCGGCGAGGTCGTCGTGTTCTCTCCTGAGGAGATCGACGACCTGGTCACCCAGGAGGTCGGCGGCTCGGCCCTGTTCGCCTCGCGGTTCCGCGAGTGCGCGGCCCGCGCGCTGCTGCTGCCGCGCCGCGACCCCGGCCGGCGCAGCCCGCTGTGGCAGCAGCGCCAGCGCAGCGCGGCGCTGCTCGAGGTCGCCAGCCGCTACCCGTCGTTCCCGATCGTCCTCGAAGCGGTCCGCGAGTGCCTCCAGGACGTCTACGACCTGCCCGCGCTGGTCGGGCTGATGCGTTCGGTCGAGCAGCGCAAGGTCCAGGTCACCGACGTCTCGACGCAGAGCCCGAGCCCGTTCGCGCGGAGCCTGCTCTTCGGCTACGTCGCGCAGTTCGTCTACGAGGGCGACTCCCCCATCGCCGAGCGCCGCGCCGCCGCGCTCTCCCTCGACCAGGGTCTGCTCGCCGAGCTGCTCGGCCGGGCCGAGCTGCGTGAGCTCCTCGACCCCGAGGTGCTCGCCGAGCTCGAGGCCGAGCTCCAGCGGCTCACCCCCGAGCGCCGGGCGCGGGGCGCGGAGGGCGTCGCCGACCTGCTCCGGCTGCTCGGACCGCTCTCCGCCCAAGAGGTCGGTGAGCGGACAGCGGACGGCGTCGACTCAGGCGACGCGCTCGCCTCGCTCGCGGCGGCGCGTCGCGCGGTGGAGGTCCGGGTCGCCGGCGTCGAGCGCTGGGCCGCGGTCGAAGACGTCGGCAGGCTGCGCGACGGACTCGGGGTCGCCGTCCCACCCGGCACCCCCGACGCGTTCACCGACCCGGTCGACGACCCGCTGGCCGACCTGGTCTCCCGCTACGCCCGGACCCACGGACCGTTCACGACCGACGATGTCGCCGTCCGGCTCGGCCTGGGCACCGCCGTGGTCCGGCTGACCCTCCAGCGGCTGGGTGCCACCGGGCGGGTGCTCGACGGCGAGTTCCGGCCGGGCGCCTCCGGCCTGGAGTGGTGCGACGCCGAGGTGCTCCGCTCGCTCCGGCGCCGGAGCCTGGCCCGACTGCGCAAGGAGGTCGAACCCGTCCCGCCGGCCGCCCTGGGCCGGTTCCTGGGCGCGTGGCAACACATCGGGGGCAAGCTCCGCGGCGTCGACGGCGTGGTGTCCGTGATCGACCAGCTCGCAGGAGCCCCGGTCCCCGCCAGCGCCCTCGAGCCGCTGGTGCTCGCCGCGCGGGTCCGCGACTACGAGCCGTCCTACCTCGACGAGCTCACCGCCGCTGGTGAGGTGCTCTGGGCCGGGCACGCCTCGCTGCCCGGGTCCGACGGCTGGGTGAGCCTCCACCTCGCCGACCAGGCGCCGCTGACCCTCCCCGAGCACACGCCCTTCGAGCACAGCGAGCTCCACCAGGCGGTCCTCGACGCGCTCGCGCCCGGCGGCGCGTGGTTCTTCCGCCAGCTCTCCCAGCAGGTGGGCCAGATCGTCGAGAAGCCGCCGGACGACAAGGCACTCAGCGCCACCCTGTGGGACCTCGTCTGGGCCGGCCGGGTCAGCAACGACACCCTCACGCCGCTCCGGGCGCTCACCCGCTCCGGCAGCCCCAGCCACCGGACCAAGCGGCCTCCCGCGCGGCCACGGATGGCCGGCACCACCGGTCGTGGCGGCGCCGCGCTGCGCACGGGTCCTCCTGAGACGGCGGGCCGCTGGGCGCTGCTCCCCGAGCTCGACACCGACCCGACCCGTCGCGCCCACGCGGCGGCCGAGCGGCTGCTCGACCGGCACGGCGTCGTGATCCGCGGCGCCGTGGTCAGCGAGCGGCAGCCCGGCGGCTTCGCGGCGGTCTACAAGGTGCTCTCGGTGTTCGAGGACTCCGGGCGCTGTCGGCGCGGCTACTTCGTCGAGGGGCTGGGCGCCGCCCAGTTCGGTACGGCGGGCGCCATCGACCGGCTCCGCACCTTCAGCGAGGTCGACCCCGGCGGCAAGCCGGAGTCGCTCTGCCTGGCCGCCACCGACCCGGCCAACCCCTACGGCGCCGCCCTCCCGTGGCCCCAGAAGACCGAGGAGAACGACGGCGGCCACCGGCCCGGCCGCAAGGCGGGCGCCCTGGTGGTCATGGTCGACGGCGAGCTCGTCCTCTACGTCGAGCGCGGCGGCCGCACCCTGCTCACCTGGAGCGACGACGCCGACCGGCTCGGACCCGCCGCGGCATCCCTGGCCGAGGCAGCCCGGCGCGGCTCGCTGGGCCGGCTCACGGTGGAGCGGGCCGACGGCGCGGCGCTGCTCGGCGGCGGCTCGACCCCACTCCGCGAGGCGCTCGATGCCGCCGGCTTCGTGGCCACTCCCCGAGGGCTGCGGCTGCGGTCGTCGCCGTGACCCAGTCGTGTGTGGCCCGTGCTCCGGGTGCGTGCATCGCAAAACGCCGGAGCGACGCTCTACTTGTCGTCCAGCTAGCGACGGCGGCGCCGCGAGGTGCGTGCCCGGTGTGCGGGCCGCCCGGCTGGGTCCCGGCGGTGACCGCCGGTGCCTGAGGGCGACACCGTCTACCGCACCGCTCAGCTGCTCCACCGCGAGCTGAGCGGGCAGGTCCTGACCTCCAGCGACTTCCGGGTGCCCCAGCACGCCACCGCCGACCTGGCCGGCGGCATCGTCGTCGAGACGGTCGCGCGCGGCAAGCACCTGCTCACCCGCGTCGACCGCGACTCCCCGACCGGCACGGACCGCTGGACCCTGCACACCCACCTCAAGATGGAGGGCAGCTGGAAGGTCGTGCGCCGCGGCCAGCGCTGGCCGCGGTCGGCCACCCACGCCCGGGTCGTGCTGGAGACCGAGCGGAAGACCGCGATCGGCTTCTCCCTCGGCATCGTCGAGCTGATCCCCCGCGACCAGGAGGGCGACGTGGTCGGGCACCTCGGGCCCGATCTGCTCGGCCCCGACTGGGACGAGGAGGTCGCCGTGACCAATCTCGGCCGCGAGCCCGACCAGCGGATCCGCGACGCCCTCCTCGACCAGCGCAACCTGGCCGGCGTCGGCACGATGTACGCCGCCGAGCTGTGCTTCGTCAGCGGAGTCGACCCCGCCACCCCCGTGGGAGCGGTGCCGGACCTGCGCCGCCTCGTCCGCCGGGCACGTCAGATGCTCATGCTCAACAAGGAGCGAGCGGTCCAGTCGACCACGGGCGATCTGCGCGAGCGGGAGCGGATGTGGGTCTTCCGGCGCGACAAGTCGCCGTGCCGTCGCTGCGGCACCCCGGTGGCGGTCACCCAGCTGGGGCCTGCCGGACGCGAGCGCGCGTCGTACTGGTGCCCGTCCTGCCAGCCACTCCACGACCCAGCAAGGATGAAGCCATGATCGGCGAACTCAAGACCATCGTGCTCGACGCGCCCGACCTCGCGGCCCTCTCCGCGTTCTACAGCGGGCTGGCGGGCTGGACCGAGCGCTACGCGGACGACGAGTGGGTCACCATGACCACCGACGACGGCTGGCGGATCGGGCTGCAGCACGCCCCCGACCTGGTGCCGCCCCGCTGGCCGGACCCGGCCAGTCCTCAGCAGGCACACCTCGACCTGCGCGTGCCCGACCTCGAAGCCGGCACCACTCACGCCGTCGAGCTCGGTGCGACCCTGCTCCAGCGCAACGAGGGCTGGCACACGCTGGCCGACCCGGCCGGACACCCGTTCGACCTGTGCCTCAACGACGGCGCCGCGGAGACGACGCTGGCGGGCGTCATGCTCGACTGTCCCGACGCCAAGGCGCTGGCCGCGTTCTACGCCGAGCTGCTCGGCAAGCCCGTGACCTACGAGGGCGACGGGGCGGCGATGATCGGTCAGGACGGCGCGCAACCGGTGCTGTTCCAGCAGGTCGCCGACTACCAGGGGCCGGGGTGGCCGGATCCTTCGCGGCCGCAACAGCTGCACCTCGACATCATGGTCGACGACATCGAGGCCGGCGAGCAGGCCGCCCTGGCCATCGGGGCGGTGCGGCTCCCCGGCGACGGCGACAACTGGCGGGTCTACGCGGATCCGGCCGGGAAGCCGTTCTGCCTCCTCTGGCCGGTGGCGTAGCAGCCGCGAGGGGCCGGCAGGACGGTCGCCCGTCCCGCCGGCCCCTCGCAGACCAGCCGTCAGCCCGCTAGGGCTTCTTGACCTTGATCACGAAGTCGGCCTGGCTGGCCTTCACCGTGGTAGAGCCGAGGTACTTGGCGGTCAGCGTGTTCTTGCCGACCTTCAGCTTCTTGGCCTTCTTCTCCGAGATCTTGATGGTGACCTTGCCGCCGGACAGCGTCCCGGTACCGAGCAGCTTGCTGCCGCGGTAGACCTCCACCGTGCCCGCCGGGACAGCACCTGCGGTGGTGACCGTCACCTTGGCCTTGAACTTGTGGCCCTTGGTGATCTTCTTGGGCTTGGCCGAGGCCTCGACGGACGATGCGGTCGCGCCGGGCGTACTGGTCACCGTGACCGTGTCCGTGCCGCTCATCAGCAGGGCGTCAGTCACCTTCACGGTGACCGTCTTGGCGCCGGTCGTCGCGTAGGTGTGGCTGAGGTTGAACGTCGACCCCGTCAGCGTGAGCGGCTGCGGACCCGCACCGTCGCCGTAGTCGACGGTCGCCGTGGCCGTCGCCGGTACCTCGTCGACGAAGCTGCCCGCCTGCGTGAACGGCGTGCCGACGACGACGCTCTTGTCGGGGCCCGCATTGACGACCGGCGCCGTGTTGGACGCCACCGGCGCGATGGTGAAGCCGGCGTCGTTGACGTCGAAGAAGTAGTTGCCCACCGCTTCGATCTTGACCCGCGCCGTGCCACCTGGGGCCAGGACCGCGGCCGGCAGGTTGACGCTCTCGGTGCCGTCGTTTGCCGTGCTGGCAGCCAGCACGTGCGGGTAGGTCAGCCCGCCGTCCACGGACAGGCTGATCTTCACGTTGGTCGCGAGCGCCGCCGTGTTCGTGCCGGCCACGTTCCACGTGACGACCTCAGCGGTTCCCTCGAACGCCGTGCCGGCCGTCGGTCGGGAGGTGACCAGGAACGGACCCGTGCCCTTGACCACGGTCACGACGACGTCGGCCGTGCTGAGCCCGCCCGGGTCGTCAGGGGCGCCGTCCGGCGTGAACTCGTCGCGCGCCGTGAGCCGGAAGTTCATCGCCCGGGTGGCGGGCGCTCCGACGTAGCCATCGGTCGGCAGGAACTCCGAGAAGCAGTCGACCGTGGTCTGGCCGGCCGGCGGCGCTGCCGGGCACGCGCCGGTGGCAGCGTTCGTGTTGCCGGCCAGGATCTGGACCAGGTCCGGGAACGTCCGGGTCGGCGAGGTGCCGGCCAGGTTCTCCCCCGGCGAGTGGTACTCGAGGGTGCCTGTCTCCGTGACCGGTGCGGCGATCCCGAACTGACGGAACAGCGGGCCGGCGGTCTTGGTGTTGCTGGGCAGCGACTCGGACGTCGTCCCGATGTTGTTCTGCTCCCACATGTAGGTGAGCGTGTCGCCGTTCGGGTCGGTCGCCGAGCCGGTGAGCTCGAACGGGGTCCGGGCCGGGATCGACTTGTTCCCCAGGGCCGGTGCGCTGACGACCGGCGAGCTGTTGCCGCTGACCGCCACGGCGCCCCCGTTGGTCTCCGGCCCACCCTGGATGATGGTGCCGACGATCGAGGTGAACGTGCTGCCGGCGTTCTGGACCGCGGTGAGGGTCTTGATGTCCGTCGAGCCACCCCAGGTGGCGGTGAACCCGGTCGCGGTGACTGCTGCGGCACCGTCGTAGCCGGTGACGGTCGGCAGCGCGCCGGTCACCGTGTTGATCGCCGTCGTGAGGGCCGCGGCGTCGGTGGCCGGGACACCCGTGAAGGTGACGGTCTGCGTCCCGCAGGCCGCGCAGCTGATGTTGATCTGCTCGCCGACGTCGAGCCCGAGGAACGCGACCGACTGCCGCTCGTTGAAGCTGGCCGGCGCGGCGGCGGTGGTGGAGGTGATCTCGTCCACGCTGCGCTGGGAGAAGTACGGGTCCGAGTGCGGCTGGAGGTTGTCCGCGCCGCAGATCCCGGCGTACGCCATGATCGACGTACCCGAGCCCGGCTCGACCGAGGTCGAGCCGTTCCGGTTGCCGGCGCACACGGCGCTGTTGAAGGTGTGGTTGCCACCCATCTGGTGGCCCACTTCGTGCGCGACGTAGTCGATCGCGTAGAGGTCGCCGTCGGGAGTCGGGAGACCCGTGCAGCCACGGGCCTTGTTGGAGTCGCCGATCACGCCGAGCCCGGCGATGCCGCCGCCCGCGTTGCCGAGACCGATGTGGCCGATGTCGAAGTTGTCGGCCCCCATGATCTGGCCGATCGCGAAGACGTTGCGGTTGAGGGTGTCGCTGTTGCAGTCGTCGACCGCGGTCGCCGCGTAGCACGGGCTCGCTCCGCAGGGCCCGTTGGGACCGGTCATCTTGGCGACCGTGTCGAGGTTGAGCTTGGTGTCGGTGCCGGCGATGAGAAGGAACTGGATGGCCAGGTCGTCGTTGTAGACCTCGTTGACCCGGGCCATCATCGTGGACTTCTCGGAGAACACGTTGGCACTGCCGAAGTACGTCGCGTAGCTGTTGTCGGTCAGGAAGGCCATCCGGTAGGTCCGCGTCGAGACCGGCCCACCGGGCGTCGAGAAGTCGCTGCCGGCGGCCACCGACCCGACCGAGGTGACGGTGTTCTGGAGCTCCTTCTCGACGAAGCTCTGCCGGTCGATCGTCGAGCCACCGGCGTACGAGAGGACCCGGTCCTCACCGCGCCGGTTGTAGGCAGGGTCGACGAGCCAGGTGATGCCGTCGGGGCGGCGGACGAAGGCGTGGAAGCCCATCGGGGTGACGTCGAGGGTGATGCTGCTGCCGTCGGAGTCAGCCCCCGAGTAGGTGCGGATCTCGGGGTGGGCCGCCTGGAGCGCCGGCTCCATGACCGAGCGCTCGACCACGGTGAACGTGGTCGGCGTCCCGGCGGGGTCGGGGATGGTGATCTCCGCCCTGCCTCCGCCAGCGAGCTGGGCGCGGAGACCCGCGAGGTCGACCCGGTAGGCGCTGTAGTCGCTGGGCCGGACGCGCACGTCCTGCCCCCTGCCGACGTCGAAGCCGGACATGGGCTTGAACAGCGCGGCGTCGTCCGCCGCGGAGGCCGTCTGGGTCGCGGTCGTGACCGCTACCAACGGGAACAGGAAGAGCGCAGAAAGGAAGGCGATCATTCGCCGGGCCGTCGTCACGGGCGACAACCTAACCCTAACTACGCCGCGCTGGCGACTACCTCTGTGGTGGAAGGAGTGGCGGTCAGCGACTCCTCGAGGGCGACCAGGTCGGACACCTCGCGCAACATCACCGACAGCGGGAGACCGAGGGCCGAGCAGAGGGAGGCCAGGAGCTCCGACGACGCTTCCTTCTGGCCGCGCTCGATCTCGGAGATGTAGCCCAGGCTGACCCGGGCCTCGGCGGAGACCTCGCGCAGCGTCATGCCGCGACGCATCCGCTGAGCACGGAGCACATCGCCGAGCAGCCGGCGGAACAGCACCATGCGCATCTCCTCTCCTCCGTCGTGGGGTGCAACGCTACCCGAGCCTTGCATCTTCCCGTGGCTCATACCCGGCTAGTGGGCCTCACTTGTGGAAAGCATGCCCTCGAGGGCCGACAGTGCCTCCACACAGGTGCGGTCCTGGATCGCCTCCCGGCCGCCCACCAGCTCCAGGGCCACCGCGGTCGACACTCCCGGCCCGACCAGGCCGACGTGCACGGTCCCGGGCGGGTGCCCGTCCTGCCCGTCGGGGCCGGCCACGCCCGTGGTTCCTATCCCCCACGCCGCCCCGGTGACGCCGGCGGCCCCACGGGCCATGGCCAGGGCGCACTCGGCCGAGATCACGCCGTACCGCTCCACCAGCGCCGCCGGTACGCCGAGCAGCTCCTCCTTCACCGAGGTCGCGTAGGCCACCACGCCCCCGACGTACGTCCTGGACGCGCCCGGTACGCCGGTCAGCGCGGCGGCGAGGCGCCCGCCGGTCAGCGACTCGGCGGTCGCCACGGTCTCGCCCCGCTCCTGCAACAGGGCCAGGACGCGGGCGGGGAGCTCCATGGCCCCGACTCTAGAGTCGAGGCCATGGCGCTGCCGATCGAGGACTACGCGCTGATCGGGGACCGGCGGACGGCGGCCCTGGTCGGCACCAACGGCTCGGTGGACTGGCTGTGCCTCCCGCACTTCGACTCGTCCGCGTGCCTCGCCGGGCTGCTCGGCACCGACGACCACGGGCACTGGCAGCTGGAGCCCGAGGGCCGCTACACGACGGAACGCCGCTACATCGGCGCCTCGGCGGTCCTCGAGACGACGTTCACGACCGACGACGGGGTGGTCACGCTCACCGACCTGATGCCGCGCAACGACGGCCGCGCCGATCTGATCCGCAAGATCAAGGGCGTCCGCGGGACGGTGCGGATGCGGCACGAGTGGCGGGTCCGCCTCGACTACGGCCTGGTCCGGCCGTGGGTGCGCCGGATGACGATCGAGGGCGAGCCGGTGATCACCGCCGTCGGCGGACCAGACCAGCTCGTGCTGTGCGGCCCGCGGCTGCCGGTCGCCCACGGCGACTCCCACAACGACGAGTTCGACGTCGCCGAGGGTGACGAGCTGGTGTTCTCGATGACGTGGTTCCCGTCGTACGCCGCGCCCGCCGACCTCAAGCTCAACCGGAGCCAGATCGAGATCTCGGTGGCGGAGGACGAGGAGTGGGCCGGCCGGGCCACCCTGGACGTGCCGCACGCCGACGTCGTACGCCGCTCGCTGCTCACCCTCCGGCTGATGACCGACGAGGTGACGGGCGGCATCGTCGCGGCACCCACCACGTCGCTGCCCGAGGACTTCGGCGGTGAGCGCAACTGGGACTACCGCTACTGCTGGCTCCGCGACTCCGCCCTGACCCTCGACTCCCTGGTCAAGGCGGGCTACACCGAGGAGGCCGATCTCTGGCGGGGCTGGCTGCTGCGCACCATCGCCGGCGACCCCGCCCGGATGCAGATCATGTACGCGGTCGACGGGTCGCGGTGGCTGCCCGAGGTCACCCTCGACCACCTGCCCGGGTACGCCGACTCGCGGCCGGTCCGCATCGGCAACGGCGCGGTCAGCCAGACCCAGCACGACGTCCTCGGCGAGGTGATGCACGCGCTCGACACGGTGCGCCGCGCGGAGGGCATGCCGCACAAGGATGCCTGGCCACTACAGCGGGCGCTGGTCGCCGAGCTGGCCACCTGCTGGCAGGGTCCCGACCACGGGATCTGGGAGATCCGCGGCGAGCCCCAGGCGTTCACCCACTCCCGCGTGATGATCTGGGTGGCCTTCGACCGTGCGGTGCGGGCGATGGAGGACTACGAGCTCAGCGGGCCGCTCGAGGAGTGGCGGGCACTGCGTGACCAGGTCCGCGCGGAGGTGCTGGAGAAGGGGTACGACGCCGAGCGGGGCACGTTCGTCCAGCACTACGGCACCAAGGCGGTCGACGCCTCGCTGCTGATCCTGCCGCTCGTCGGCTTCCTCGACGGTGACGACCCGAAGATGCTCGGCACGATCCGCGCCATCGAGGAGGACCTCCTCCACGAGGGGCTGGTCCTGCGCTACCGGACCGAGACCGGCGTCGACGGCCTCTCCGGCGACGAGCACCCGTTCCTCGCCTGCTCGTTCTGGCTGGTCTCGGCGTACGCCGCCGCCGGCCGGATCGACGACGCCCACGAGCTCTTCGACCGGCTGGTCGCGCTCCGCAACGACGTCGGCCTGCTCGCGGAGGAGTACGACCCGGTCCGCCAGCGGATGGTCGGCAACTTCCCCCAGTCGCTGAGCCACCTCGCCCTGGTGCGCGCGGCGTTCTACCTGGCCGACGCGGACGCGCTGGCTGAAACCACCGCTGGTTGAGGGAGCCCTCTGTCCGTGTCGCCTACGGGAGATTCGTCGGCTGGCCGACGAAACTCTCGCTGGGACGACGAAGTTTCGTCGTCCCAGCGAGAGTTTCGCGGCGGGGCCGGGCTCAGCTGACCCGCCAGGCGGCACGCTTGGCCACGACGTCGGCGATGCGCCTCAAGGTCTCACGAGGCCGACTCAGGTCAGCCCACACCAGCCGGATCATCCACATTCCTGTGAGCTCTTGAAGGAGTTTCTCCCGATCGCGCTCAGCGCGGATGACGTCCTCGAGAGTCTGACCCGGCTTGAGTAGTCGGCCGTACTTCACGTCGCCATCGAACTCGATCATCACTCCGTGCTCCCGAAGCACGAAGTCGACGACGCCGGCGACCATCCCGGACGGATGCATCACCGTGAACTGGGGCTCTGGGCTGTAGCCGCCGTCTTCGAGGAGGAGTCGACTATGGGTCTCGCCGACCGACTGGGACCGCCCGTCGCATCGTCTGAAGGCCACAGGAAGCCCGACCGTCATGGGCCAGAACCGCATGTAGGTGTCGACATACATCTCGAGTTCCTGGCGGGTGGTGCGCTCTTGGTTGAGGGTCCAGTCGAGGACAGACACGGCCGTTACCAAGTCGACCGCGGCAGCGGTGTCAACGGCGGTGCGGCCCGGGGACGTCGTCCAGTACTTCTCCCACCGAGATATGTCACCGACCCGGCACTCTCCATGGTGATGGATCACGCCGGCCTTGGTCCGGTCACCGCGACCGAACAGGTTGGTGATGTGCACCTTGTCGAGGTCCAGGCCCCGGTCCGGTCCCCCTGCACGCACGTGCTCGCTGGCATGTGAGAGGGCAACTCGATCGTCGTACTGCTCCATGACGGCCCGACACATCAACAAGTGGCGGTGGACTCGTCCCGCGTTCTTCCACACTCCTGCGTCTACGTATGCGCCCTGACGGATTCGAACGATGGCGCCCTCCCGACACATCCGCCAGAGCCAGTTGTCGTCATAGCCCTGCTCGATCGCGTGACGACGCAACAGGAGGCCGTATTCGTCAAACGGACGGTTTGCCATGGCTCGAGGCTGCCGCAAACAGAGGCCTCCACCCCGGGCTTCCACCAATCTGTGGATAACCAACGCGACCGCTCCACGAATCTTTCGGCTGGACGACGAAGTTTCGTCGTCCAGCCGAGAGTTTCGTCGGCCAGCCGACGAAACTCCGCCACCCCAGCCCAAATGACCCAAGGGGCCGGGAGCGGCTCTCGCTGCTCCCGGCCCGTTGGCTCAGCTCGGGTCAGGTGACGTTGAACGTCACCTTGTCGTCACTGCCTGCGACGGTGCTGCTGCCGAGGTAGACCACCTTCACCTTGTGCTGTCCCTTGCCGAACTTGCCGAGGTTGAGCTTCAGCTTGCCGTTGCTCAGGAACTTGGTGGCGACGACATCACCGTCGACGACCACCTTGACCTGGCCCGTCGCCTCGACGCCGTTGGCGCCGTCGACGTCGACGGTCAGCTTCACCTTCTGGTTCTTCTTCGGGTTGTTCGGCTTGATGTCGGCCTTCGTGTTCGACGGTGCCTTGGTCACGGTCACGGTGAACGCCTTGGCCCCCGGGAGGAGGTTGGCGTCACCGGAGTACTCCGCGGTCAGGACCGTGCCACCCACCGGCAGCGAGCCGGCCGGGATGGTGAACGTCGCCACCCCACCCGACAGCGGGACGGTGCTCAGCGTGGTGGCGCCGTTCTTCAGCGTCGCCGTGCCGGTCGCCGTGCCGCCGGGTGAACCGGTGACGGTCAGCGTCGCCGTCCTGGACTGGCCGTACTGCATCGACACGTCGGAGATCGCCAGGGTCGGCGCCACCTTGCCGCAGCAGGTCACCGTGAAGGTGTCCGAACCCGGCTTCACGTGGGTGTCTCCGGAGTACGACGCCGTCAGCACGGTCCCGTTCGGCACGGCCGGCAGGGTCAGCTGAGCCTGCCCACCGAGCACGGTCGCCGAGCCGAGCTCGACCGCGCCGTTCTTCACGGTCACCGTGCCGGTCGGGTTGACCCCGACCGCGGTGACCGTGACCGTGACGGTGCCGACCCCACCCGGGGGAACGGCCACGTCGGGCGCCACGACCGTCGAGTCCGCCTTCTCGACGGTGACCGTGAAGGTGTCCTCGCTGGGCTTGACGTTGCCGTTGCCGGAGTACGACGCGGTGAGCGACGCGGACCCGGGCTCCAGCGAGCTCGCCGGCAGGGTCACGCTGGCGACCCCGGCGACGACCGGAGCGGTCGCCACCGTGGTGGCGCCGTTCTTGACCGTCACCGTGCCACCCGTGCTGACGTCGACACCGGCAGCCGCGGTCACGTTCACCGTGACGTTGGCGGCCTGGCCGTACTCCATCGGGGTGTCACCCGCGGTGGTCGTCGACGTGGCCTTCGTCGTGGTGAGCGTCAGCGTCTTCGACGACCCGGTGTGCTGGAGGTCGCCGTTGTAGACAGCGGTCAGCGTCACCTGCCCGACCGGGTAGGTCAGCGCCGGGACGGTCAGCACGACCTTGCCGGTCGCGTCGAGGGTGCCCGTCGCGACGATCTCCGCGCCGTCCTTGAGGTCGACGGTGCCGGTCGGGGTCAGCCCCGGGCCGGTGACGGTCACCTGGATCGGCGCCGCCTGCCCGTACTCGACGCTGAAGTCGGCCGCCGTCACCTGGGTGGTGCCGGCCTGGATGACGTCGACCGTCACCTGCGACTCGGTGCCGGTCTCGGTGCCGACCAGGGTCAGCGTCATCGGTCCTGGCAGCTGGGCCGCCGGGACCACGACGTCGATGTTGGCCGTACCGGTCACGTCGAAGCCGGGCAGCGCCGCCTGGGCCGCGTTGTTCAGCGTCGCCGTGCCCAGCGTGGTCGCACCGAGCTTGACCGTCACCGCCGTGTCCTTCACGTCGAGCGCGTTGGTCATCGACCAGCCCGCCACGCTGAAGACCACGTGGTCACCCGGCGCGTAGCCGGCCGGTGCAGCGGGCGGGAACGTGTAGTTCACGCCGTTCTGCTTGTAGTCGGGGTCGACCTGGTTGGCGCCCTGGCCGAAGGCCGCCATGTAGTCGACCATCGCCTGCAGGTCGGTCTTGCCGGTGTCCTGCTTCCCGGCGCCGTTGTTGAGCTCCAGGAACCCGTCACCACCGGAGGCGAGGAACGAGTTCACCGTCACCGAGTACGTCGACGCAGGGTTGATCGGCACACCGCTGAGCCACATCCCCGTGACCGTCCCCCGGGTGCCCGCAGGCGAACCCGCGGCCGGTGGGACAGAGGTGTAGGTGAAGCCCTTGGAGATGCCGAGCTTGAGGAACGGACGCGCCGCGCCCGCCGCCTGCCACTGCTGCTCGAGCACCGTCTTGATCTGGGCACCCGTGAGATCCATGTTCACCAACGTGTTGGCGAACGGCTGGACATCAGCGGCCTGCTTGAACGTCACCGGCTTCGGGAACGACGCCCCGGTGCCGACCATGTCCTGACGCAGACCACCCGGGTTCATGAACGCGATCTGCGCCGCACCCGACTCAGGAGCGGTGGTCGCCCACTTCTGCACCTCGGCGACCAGATTGCCCAGCGTCGACTCGGTGCCACGGTTCTCCGTCGTACCGTCGGCCAGCTTGCCGCGGAAGAACGGGCCACCGATCTTGCCCAGCTCCACCGCACCCAGCGGACCAGCCGCAGCAACAGCCGCCGCGACGATCGCAGCCGTGTTCGGGTCGGACGGGTAGTTCGCCGGACCCGCCGGAGCCGCCTTCAGCGGCAGCAGCGCGTGCGTGCCGACGACCACCTGGTCGGTGACCTTGTTGTACTCGAAGGTCAGCTGGTTGAGGGCCATGCCGTACTGGCCGGCCGAGACCACCGGACGCTTCGTCACCGGCCGTGTGGCCCAGCCCGGCACGTCGAACTCGCAGTCGTACGCCAGGTGGGTGTGGCCGCTGATGATCGCGTCCACGTTGTCGTTGACACCGGTGATGATCGACCCGAAGTCGGACGTCGGGTCGTCGTCCATGGTGGCACAGTTGGTGTTCGGCGCACCCTCGTGGACGAGCATGACCACGACGTCCGCACCGTCGGTCTTGAGCTGGTTGGCCGCGGTGTTGACCGAGTTGACGATGTCGGTCACGTGGACGTCCTGGATCCCCGCCGGCGAGACCAGCTCGGGCAGGTGCTCGGTCACCGCACCCACGAACCCGACCTTGACGCCGTCCATCGTCTTGGTCCACGTCTCCGGGATCAGCGGGCTGTCGTCGCTGTTGTTGCGGACGTTGGCCGCGATGTACTGCCAGTTCGCCCCACCAAACGGGTTGTTGACCGCGTCGTACGGCTGCATGACGCGCTCCGTGAGGTCGTCGGCGCCCTGGTCGAACTCGTGGTTGCCGGCCGCCGAGACCTCGAGACCCGCCTCGTTCAAGGCGTCGATCGTCGGCTTGTCCTTCTGGATGAACGACTCGAACGTCGAGGCACCGATCAGGTCACCGGCCGCCGCGAACACCGTGTCGGGGTTCTGGCCGCGCAGCTGCTTGACCGCACCCGCGAGCACAGCGGCACCAGCCGTGGCCGCCGTGGCGTCGTTCTGGAGCCGACCGTGGAAGTCGTTGGTCCCCAGGACCTGGATCGTCTCGGTGGAGTCGATCGTGATCGGCACCTCGATCGAGGAGCCGGTCGCCGAGCCGCTCAGGGTCAGCGTCGTCGGTCCCTCGGGCGTGCCTGGCGGGATGACGACGTCGACCGACGCCTTGCCGGTCACGTCGAAGCCGGGCAGCGCGGCCTGGGGCGCGTTGTCCAGGGCCGGCGTGCCCAGCGTGGTGGCGCCCAACTTGACGGTGAGGGAGGTGTCCTTGGTGTCGAGGGCGTTGGTCATCGACCAGCCCGAGACGTCGAAGGTCACGTGCTCACCCGGCGCGAAGCGTCGCGACGACCCGGCCGGGAAGGCCGTGTTGACGCCGTTCTGCTTGTAGTCGGGGTCGACCTGGTTGGCGCCCTGGCCGAAGGCCGCCATGTAGTCGACCATCGCCTGCAGGTCGGTCTTGCCGGTGTCCTGCTTCCCGGCGCCGTTGTTGAGCTCCAGGAACCCGTCACCACCGGAGGCGAGGAACGAGTTCACCGTCACCGAGTACGTCGACGCAGGGTTGATCGGCACACCGCTGAGCCACATCCCCGTGACCGTCCCCCGGGTGCCCGCAGGCGAACCCGCGGCCGGTGGGACAGAGGTGTAGGTGAAGCCCTTGGAGATGCCGAGCTTGAGGAACGGACGCGCCGCGCCCGCCGCCTGCCACTGCTGCTCGAGCACCGTCTTGATCTGGGCACCCGTGAGATCCATGTTCACCAACGTGTTGGCGAACGGCTGGACATCAGCGGCCTGCTTGAACGTCACCGGCTTCGGGAACGACGCCCCGGTGCCGACCATGTCCTGACGCAGACCACCCGGGTTCATGAACGCGATCTGCGCCGCACCCGACTCAGGAGCGGTGGTCGCCCACTTCTGCACCTCGGCGACCAGATTGCCCAGCGTCGACTCGGTGCCACGGTTCTCCGTCGTACCGTCGGCCAGCTTGCCGCGGAAGAACGGGCCACCGATCTTGCCCAGCTCCACCGCACCCAGCGGACCAGCCGCAGCAACAGCCGCCGCGACGATCGCAGCCGTGTTCGGGTCGGACGGGTAGTTCGCCGGACCCGCCGGAGCCGCCTTCAGCGGCAGCAGCGCGTGGCTCTGCGCCTGCACCTCACCGGTCGCGGTGTCGACGGTGAAGAGCAGCTGGTTGAGGGCCATGCCGTACTGGCCGGCCGAGACCACCGGGCGCTTCGTCACGTCGCGACCCGCCCAGGCGGGCACGTCGAACTCGCAGTCGTAGGCCAGGTGGGTGTGTCCACTCACGATGGCGTCGATGTTCTGGTTGACGCCGGTGACGATCTTCCCGAAGTCGGACGCGGGGTTGACCATGTCACCGCCACACGCGGTGCCGGACGCACCCTCGTGCACGAGCAGGATCACCAGGTCGGCACCGGCGCCCTTGAGCTGGTTGGCCGCGGTGTTGACCGAGCTCACCACCGGGTCCACGTGGATCCCGGTCATGCCCGCCGGCGAGACCAGCTCGGGCAGATGCTCGGTGACCGCACCCACGAACCCGACCTTCACGCTGCCGAAGTCCTTGGTCCACGTCTCCGGGATCAAGGCGCTGTTGTCGGCCTTGCGGACGTTGGCGGAGATGTACTGCCAGTTCGCGCCACCCAGCGGGTTGGTCGTCGCGTTGTACGGCGCCATCACCCGGTTGACCAGGTCGTTGGCGCCCTGGTCGAACTCGTGGTTGCCGGCCGCCGAGACCTCGAGGCCCGCCTCGTTCAGCGCGTCGATCGTCGGCTTGTCCTTCTGGATGAACGACTCGAACGTCGAGGCACCGATCAGGTCGCCGGCCGCCGCGAACACCGTGTCCCTGTTGGGGATCGCGCGAAGCTGCTTGACCGCACCGGCCAGCACCGCGGCACCCGCGGTCGGCGCCGTGGCGTCGTTCTGCAGCCGGCCGTGGAAGTCGTTGGTGCCGAGGATCTGGATCGTGTGCGTGCTCGGCTCGACCACCGTCGGCACGTCGAGCCCGATGACCTCAGGGTTGTGGTCGGAGGACCGGAACGGCACGGAGCCGTCGAACAGGTTGGTGATGTTGTAGTTGAACCGGCTGTACTCGTAGTAGACCGACTCGTAGGAGTTGATCGGCCAGATGTCGACGGCCTCGACGTCGGCGAGTGCATCGGCGTTCGCGAGCACGTGGTCGAGCGACCCGATCTGGCCGTCGAAGTTGTAGCTCTCCTCCTCGGGATCGAACGTCGACTCGAGGTTGGTGTAGCCCGCCGCGTTGAGGATCTGGATCGGGTCCTCGGACGAGTAGGCGTTGAAGTCACCCGCGAGGAAGACGCGGGTGATGCCACGCAGCGCCTTGAAGTCGTTGGCGAACTGCACCAGCGCCGTCGCCTGGAGCTCGCGCCGGTCGTCGGCGTTGCCCTGGCCGTCGGGGTCGGGCGTGCCCGAGCCCTTCGACTTGAAGTGGTTGACGATCACGGCGAACGCGTCGGCGTCAGCGCCGCCGACCGCCTTGAACGCCTGGGCCAGCGGCTCACGGGCGTCGGCGAAGGCCTCGAGGCCCGTCGACTGGTCGGCGAGGACCACCGAGTCCCCGACGAGCGCGACTCTGGAGGGCTTGTAGATGAAGCCGTTGCGGATCACGTCCTGCTCAGCCAGCGGCGGCAGGCCAGCGGCGGCCGGCGAGGGCACCGCTGCCCAGGTGCCGGCGCCGGCGTCTGCGTTGAGTGCGGTGACCAGCGTGTTGATCGCGAAGTCGCGGGGCTTGGCGAAGTGGACCGAGTTCTCGAGCTCCTCGAGCGACACGATGTCCGCGTTCGCCGTGTTGATCGACTTGACGATCTTGGCCTGCTGGCGCGCCAGGTTGGCGGCGTTGGCCGCGCCGCGCGGTCCGTTGGGGTTGCAGGAGTTGTTGGTGATCTGGTTGCCCTCACGGTCGGTGAAGTAGGTGCACGTGCCGAGGCCCGCGGTGACGTACTCGTTGCCGGTCGTCGGGAAGTAGTTGAGGACGTTGAACGTCGCCAGCTTGAGGTCTCCGCCGACGTTCTCCGGCCCCGCGGCGATGCCCGCCCGGGTCTGCGCGAACTGCGGCTGGGTGCCCGAAGGGGCACCGACGACCTGGGTGCTCGGCTGGATGCGCCACGCGTTGAAGCCCCACGTGAGGACGACCGGCGCCGGGAAGGTGATCGCGGCGCCGACGCGCGGCGCGTAGGACGGGGTGACCCACGGGAACGGCGAGCCGGTCGTGGCCGTGTAGTTCGTGCTCGAACCGTCGTCGAGGATGATCCGGTGCGCGTTGTTGTAGGCGATGCGCTCGTTCTTCAGCGTCGTCGCCTGCGCGTCGATGATCTCGGTCGGGGCGACCAGCGGCTCGGTGCTCTCCGCGGCCACGCCGATCTCGCCGCGCATCTGGGTCGCGTTGGTGCCGTCGTTGTAGAACGGCGCGAAGTCGAAGACGTCGGTGGCGGTCCACGGGTTGGTCGGCTGGAAGACCTCGCCCTCGGCGACCTCACGTGCGGTGTCGAGTGCGGCGCCGGTCAGGCAGGCGCTGCCGGGCAGGACGCAGTCGGTGCCGGGGATGACGGTCTTCGCTGTCACGGAGCCGGGGAGGTCGGCGACCACGCTGATGCCGGCCTGGTTGGTGGTGATCTCGGTGAGGCCGTTGAACTCGCTCACCTGACCGGTGACCTGCACGGACGCACCGAGGGCGGGGTACGTCGTGACGTTGCCGTTGCCGAACACGAAGATCGCGTCCGAGGCGTTGGCGGTGTCGGCGCCCGGGGTCTGGATGTAGAAGCCGTCGATGCCGCCGGCCGGGTAGCGTGCGGTGACCTCACCCTCGGTGATCACGGTCTGGGTGTCGAACGGGCTGACCGCGCCGGTGCCCTGGACGTCCTTGATCGGCGTGACGCCGACGGGAGCGGCGTTGACCTGGAAGGTGAACGCCTCGGTGTCGGTCCCAGCGGTGGGCAGCGCCGAGTCCGTCGCGGTGATCACGACGTTGGAGCTGCCCTGCGTCGTCGGTGTGCCGGTGACCTGGCCGGTGGTGGCGTTGATCGAGACGCCGGCGGGCAGCGTGCCGTTGGCGCTCCAGGTGTACGGCGAGGTGCCGCCGGTCGCGTTCACCGTGAACGGCGTGATGGCCTGGCCTACGACGCCGTTCTTGTTGCCGATCGTGCCCACCGTGAGAGCGGCCGGGGCCCCTCCGGTCGGGGTTGGCGCAGCCAGGGTGAAGTCGGCGGCGTTGCTGTCAGTGTCGGCGCCGACGGCGCTGCGGTTCAGTGACTGAGCAGCCGTGGCAGCAGCGGTCGTTGCCGCCGCCTCGAAGCTGGTGGCACCGGTGGCACCCATCATGTCGATCACGCCGGCCGTACCGACCGTGTTGCCCGTCACCGTGATGCTGGTCGACGAGGTCTGCAAGAACACCTGACCGCCCGCGGCAGCCATGGCGAACCCGGCCGGACCGGCGTCAGGGGTCGGCAGTGCGGCACCGGTGGCGCCCGTCGCACTCATCTGGATGAGGTAGTGGCCGCCCGCCGGAACACTCCCGGTCAGAGCGAAGGGAGACCCGCCTGAGCCACCAGCGCCGGACTTGTAGTGGATGTACGTGCCCGCCAACGGGATCGCCGAGGCCGACGAGTTGTACAGCTCCACGAAGTCCGCGTTGTAGACCGCCCCCGCGTTGCCGCCAGCGCCGTACACCTCCTTGATCACCAGACCCGGACCCGCAGCCTGCGCCACCGGCGAGGCGACGAAGAACTGGAAGCCGGTGATGGCCAGGACGACCGAGACGAGAGCGGCGAGACGGGCGCGACGTCGCGACCGGGGTGCGGGCATGAAGAGTCTCCGATGACGGTTGAAGACGACTTCAACGAGGTGGGGAAGGAATCTCGAAAGAGGTCGACGACGGGCTAGATCTGACGGTCCCGAGCGGACTGAACCGTATGCGTTCCTGTCGGGCCCGAGGCAGGACAGTGGATGAACTCTGTGTGACGATCCGCGGCCCGTCAAGTCTCAGACGGTGACCTGAGAGAAGGTGGTCCTAAATGACTAGGAGGGCCCACCCGCGGGGGTGCCGGTGAGGTGGTGCCGCTGTTTCCAGACCCCAGCGAAGAACTGGGCGCCCGAGACGACGGTAAGGACCACTGCCACGGCAAGGAACGCTACGGCCAGGTAGTAGAGGAGCTCCCCCGGCGTCTCCATCCAGCCTGGGAGGTCCGGGTCTCGCAGGGGCAGGACCAGGCCGCTGAGGCCGATCACCTGGAAGGTGGTCTTCAGCTTCCCGAGCGAGTCGGCGGCGATCACGACCTTCTTGAGCACCGAGAGCCGGAGCAGGGTCACGCTCCACTCCCGGATCAGCACCAAGATCGTCACCGCCCACCACCAGGGGCTCTCGAAGATGACGGCCAGGCCGACGAAGGCCATCCCGGTCATCGTCTTGTCCGCGATGGGGTCGGCGATCTTGCCGAAGTCGGTGATCAGCCCGCGGCTGCGCGCGATGTCGCCGTCGATCTTGTCGGTGATCATCGCGACCACGAAGATCACGAACGCCGTCACCCGCCACGCGACCGAGTCGCCGGCGTCCATCAGCAGCGCGGCGCCGAAGAACGGCACCAGCCCGATCCGGACCGAGGTGAGGACGTTCGGCAGGTTGAAGTTGCTCGGCTGGGCGGCCGGGACCTGGGGATCGGTCACCGCGGGCTCGCCACCAGGTCCACGCCGTCACTCTTCACGACGACCGCAGGCACCAGGTCACCGACCCGGGCGTCGGAGCCGACCAGGCTCGTGGTGCCGTCGACCTCGGGTCCCTGGGCGGCCGTGCGGCCGACGACGTCGCCGTCGGTGACGTCCTCGACCAGCACGAGGACCTCCTCCCCGACTCGTTCCTCGGCCCGCTGCGACGTCAGCTCCTCGACCAGGTCGGCGACCCTGGCGGTCCGGGCGCGGACCTCGTCGGCGTCGAGCTTGTCGTCGTACGTCGCGGCTTCGGTGCCGTCCTCGTCGGAGTACCCGAAGACGCCGACCACGTCGAGCCGCGCGGCGACCAGGAAGTCGCAGAGCGTGTCGAGGTCCTGCTCGGTCTCGCCGGGAAAGCCGACGATGACGTTGGAGCGGACGCCGGCCTCGGGCGCGAGCGACCGGACCCGGTCGAGCAGGCCGAGGAAGCTCTCGGGGTCGCCGAACCGGCGCATCCGCCGGAGCACGGCGTTGCTGGCGTGCTGGAAGGAGAGGTCGAAGTACGGCGCCACACCGGGTGTCGTCGCGATCGCCTCGAGCAGCCCGGGCCGGAGCTCGGCCGGCTGGAGGTACGAGACGCGCACCCGCTCCACTCCGTCGATGGACGCAAGCTCCGGGAGCAGCGTCTCGAGGAGGCGAAGGTCGCCGAGGTCCTTGCCGTACGACGTGGAGTTCTCGCTCACGAGGAACAGCTCGCGCACCCCGTTGGCGGCCAGCCACCGCGCCTCGTCGAGGACGTCTGTCGGGCGACGACTCACGAACGAGCCGCGGAACGACGGGATCGCGCAGAACGTGCAACGCCGGTCGCAGCCGGACGCCAGCTTGAGTGGCGCCATCGGGCCTGTCGTCAGGCGCGAACGCGGGGCCACCGGCGCCGCGCTCCTCTCCGTCGGGGAGATGGGCAGCAGCCGGCGGCGGTCCTGGGGCGTGTGCGGGTGCTGCTTCTCCCCCGCCACGATCGACCGCAGCCGCGCCCCGATGTCGGGGTAGTCGTCGAACCCGAGCACCGCGTCGGCCTCGGGCAGCGACTCGGCCAGCTCGGCGCCGTACCTCTCCGCCATGCAGCCGACCGCGACCACCGCCTGCGGCCCACCTTCGCCCTTGAGGTCGGCGGCCTCGAGCAGCGCGTCGACACTGTCCTTCTTGGCCTGCTCGACGAAGCCGCACGTGTTGACCAGCACCGTGTCGGCCGAGGCCGGGTCGTCGACCAGCCGGAACCCGTCGGCCGCCAGCCGGCCCGCGAGCTCCTCGGAGTCGACGTCGTTGCGAGCGCAGCCCAGCGTCACCACGGCGACGGACAGCTGCTGACTCACCCGAGCCAGTGTGCCGACCCGTGGGTAGCAGCGCGAATCAGCGCCCGCCTACCGACCTGTGAACACGTCCTGGGCCGGCTGGCCGGTCTTGCCGATCGCCCCGCGGCCCTTGCCGTCGACACTGACCTCGAGCGAGCCGTCGGTGGTCTGGATCCGGACCGGTGGCGAGACCTGCAGGGTGCGACTCTGGCCGAACGCCAGCGACCCGGTGAAGACGACCTTCCCGGTCCCGTCGCGGACGACGACGTGCGCGCCACCACCGGCGGCGGTGAGCACCACAGGGACCGGCGCGGCGGCCTGGCCGCCGCTGGTCAGCCCGGCCGAACCGTCGGCGAGGCTGGGCGACGACGGCGAGGCCGTCGTCGGGTGGTCCATGACCAGCCGGGCCACGGACCAGGCCAGCACGACGGTCATCACGGCGGCGACGATGACGGACCAGTTCGGTCCGCCGCGGGTGCCGCGGATCGGGCCGCCCCGGCCGGTGGCGAGTTCGGCCTCGAAGACCCGACGCGGGTCGATGGGCGCGTCGGCGTACTTGTCGTCGTACGTCGCGAGCAGCGGTGCCACGTCGATGCCGAGCACCCGCGCCAGCGTCCGCAGGTGGCCGCGCGCGTAGAAGTCACCGCCGCACGGCGCGAAGTCGTCGATCTCGATCGCCTCGATGACGTGCGGGCGGATCCGGGTCCGGTCGGCGAGCTGGTCGATCGACAGCCGGAGCCGCTCGCGCGCGGCCGTCAGCTGGGGGCCGATCACCGGCTCGACCGCCTCTACCGCGGCGAGGTCGTCGATGACGAACGTCGTGGTGGCGCTCGGGATGACCGGGAGCTCGACGGGCCGCGTGGCCTCGGGCGTCCAGTCGGGCTCGCGCTCGATCTCGGCCCGCACGGCGGGGCGCAGGTCGCGCAGCGGGCTCGGCGTCGGGCTGGCGACCACCGCGGCGGCGGGAGGTACCACGACCTCGGGCAGGTCGAGCTCCTCGCCGTCGTCGGGGTCGCCCTCGCGGTCGAAGTAGTCGGAGAGATCGGCAGTGGCCGGAGCGTCGTCCTCGGCGGCGGGCACCACCTCGACGATCTCGCAGCGACCGTCGGCCAGGTAGGCCAGCGCGCCGGTCAGCTCGCCGCCGGCGCCCAGCACCCGGGTGGTGAGGCCGAGCGGCATCGCGAACGGCGCGCCGAGCATCCGGTCGGTGAGCCGCGCGTGCCGCCGCCCGGCCGGGCCGAGCATGGCCAGCTCGCCCTCGAGCTCGCGGGGGAACAGCACCAGCCGGCCGTCGCGGACCACGTGGCGGCGCGGGACGTACTCCACCTCTTCGAGGTCGGTCCACGCCATCCCGCGCCAGGTCCGGCCCAGTCGGATGCGCACGCCGTGCGAGTCCGCGACCAGCAGCGGCATCCTCGAGTCGAGGAAGGAGAAGACGTGGGCCCAGGTGATCGCGGCCAGCCCGACGCAGAGCACCCAGTCGAGGATGCTGTCGAACTGCGTGATCGCGCGGGCGAAGTAGGCCGCCGAGAGCAGCGCGCTCACGCCGGCCAGCACGACCGAGATCCGGCCGTTGCGGCGGACGATGACCTCATCGGCCTCCGGCTCGTCGGGGATGCTCGCCCAGCCGGGGTGCACGGGCCGGTCGGCGATCGCCGGCCGCTCGGCGGTGTCGACCAGGTCGGCCTGGTCCGTCGAAGTCTGGGGGCTCAGCAGATCGGTCACGACAGTCCTCCTCAGATCCCGCTCTGCAGCGTCATGATCACGGCGTCGACCTCGTCCGGCTTCACGAGTACGTCGCGGGCCTTCGAGCCCTCGCTGGGGCCGACGACGCCGCGGCTCTCGAGGATGTCCATCAGCCGGCCGGCCTTGGCGAAGCCGACCCGCAGCTTGCGCTGCAGCATCGACGTCGAGCCGAACTGCGTCGACACCACCAGCTCGACCGCCTGGATCACCAGCTCGAGGTCGTCGCCGATGTCGTCGTCCAGCTCGCGCTTGCTCGCGGTCGGCGCCGTGACGTCCTCGCGGTAGGTCGGCGCGAGCTGGGCCTTGCAGTGCTTCACGACCGCGTGGATCTCGGCCTCGGTCACCCACGAGCCCTGGACGCGCACCGGCTTCGACGCACCCATCGGCAGGAAGAGACCGTCACCCTGGCCGACCAGCTTCTCGGCACCGGGGGTGTCGAGGATGACGCGGCTGTCGGCGAGCGACGAGGTCGCGAACGCGAGCCGGGACGGCACGTTGGCCTTGATGAGGCCGGTGACCACGTCGACGCTCGGCCGCTGGGTGGCGAGCACCAAGTGGATGCCGGCCGCACGGGCCAGCTGGGTGATGCGGACGACGGCGTCCTCGACGTCGCGCGGCGCGACCATCATCAGGTCGGAGAGCTCGTCGACGATCACCAGCAGGTAGGGATACGGAGTGAGCTCGCGCTCGCTGCCCGCGGGCACCTTGACCTTGCCCGCCTTCACCGCCTTGTTGAAGTCGTCGATGTGACGGAAGCCGAAGTTGGCCAGGTCGTCGTAGCGCATGTCCATCTCGCGCACGACCCAGGCCAGCGCCTCGGACGCCTTCTTGGGGTTGGTGATGATCGGGGTGATCAGGTGCGGGACGCCCTCGTAGGCGTTCAGCTCGACCCGCTTGGGGTCGACCATGATCATCCGTACCTCGTCGGGCGTGGAGCGCATCAGGATCGAGCAGATCATCGAGTTGATGAAGCTCGACTTGCCGGAGCCGGTCGCGCCGGCCACGAGCAGGTGCGGCATCTTCGCGAGGTTGGCGACCACGAAGCCGCCCTCGACGTCCTTGCCGAGGCCGCACACCATCGGGTGGTGGTCGCCGCGCGCGGTGCCGGAGCGGAGCACGTCGCCGAGGGAGACGATCTCCTTGTCGACGTTGGGGATCTCGATGCCGATCGCGGACTTGCCGGGGATCGGGCTGAGGATCCGGACGTCGGCCGAGGCGACGGCGTACGCGATGTTCTTGGACAGCGCGGTGACCTTCTCCACCTTGACCGCCGAGCCGAGCTCGACCTCGTAGCGGGTCACGGTCGGGCCACGGGTGTAGCCCGTGACCTGCGCGTCGATCCCGAACTCCTCCATGACCGTCGTCAGCCGGCCGACCACGTCATCGCTGGCCTTGGAGCGCGCCTTGTGAGGTGAGCCGGGCTTGAGCATCTCGTTGGCCGGCAGGTGGTAGACGACGTCGCCGGACAGGGCGAGCTGCTCGACCCGCTCGGGCAGAGGGGTGTGGGGCGGGGGCTCGAGCTCCGCGGCAGTGTCGACCGCAGGATCGGTCACCGGGTCGATGACCGGATCGGGCTCGGCGATCGGCTCGATGCCGGTCGCCTGCGTGTCCTCGAGGCCGATGCCGGTGTCCGCGAGGTTCTTGCGGCGACGCCGCAGCAGCGGGCTGTCGTAGGCCGGGTCGCCCATGAGCGGGTCGATCTCGTCGGTGGTGTCGAGATCCGTACGCCGTCCGCGGCCGCGCGTCGGGCGCGTGGCCGGGTCGTCGTCGTCCGGGTGGGTGCGCCCGAGAGCGCGGTCGCGGGCCGCCGCCAGTCGCGACGGCACCTTGTAGAGAGGAGTAGCGGTGATGACCAGGACGCCGAAGACGCAGAGGAGCAGCAGCAGCGGCACCACGACGTACGGAGTGCGGAGCAGGTCGAGGAGAAGGGAGGAGACGACGTAGCCGATGGCGCCGCCGCCCTCGCGCAGCGGGCCGGCGTCGCCGGAGACCGGCTGCGGGTTGCCCTCGGCGACGTGCACGATGCCGAGCAGCCCCAGGGCGAGCGCGCTCCAGCCGACGACCTGCCGGCCGGCCGGGCCGTTGTGGACCGGGTCGCGCAGGTTGCGCCAGCCGACGACGAGCAGCATCAGCGGGACGAACCAGCCGACCTTGCCGACGCAGCCGGTGACGGCGACGCGCACCGCGCCCATGACCGGACCGCCGAGCTGGAACCACACCGCGGCCGCGGTGATGACCGAAAGCGCGAAGACGAAGAGGCCCACGCCGTCGCGCCGGTGCTCGGGCTCGAGGTCGCGGGCGCCGTGGCCGATCCCGCGGGCGACGGCACCGATGCCGTGCGCGACCGCGAGCCAGACCGCGGCGACACCCCGGAAGACGGTGTCGAAGAAGAGGGCGATCGGCCCCCTGCCGGTGCGGACGGCGCGCGGGGCCGGACGGCGGTTGCGGCTCGCTGGCCCCTTGCCTCCCTTGCCCCGGCGCGCGGCCGGCTTCCGCGTCGGCTTCTTCTTGCTCGACGCGGTTCGGCTCTGGTTTCGGGTACTCCGGGTGCGCGCAGTAGAAGACGTGCTCCTGCTTCGCGAACCCGTCGGGGAAGACGTACGGGTCGCCACGTCACCACCCTAGGCATTCGTCACTCCAGTCACAGGGACCCCACTGGTGCGTGTCGGCGCTCGCTCCTCGCCCGCCCTCGGCCCACAACGGGACGATTTACGCCCTTCGCCCCACCAGCCACATCCGTCACACCGGCGATTTCCGGCCCGCAGGACGCCCCGAAGTTCTCATGAAGCAAGGCTTTACGGGGGGTGGTCCGGTGCTTAGGGTGCGCTCAGGTGATCGGGCGCCTCCGCAGGGATCTACTCAACGGACGGCCGAGCGCCAACTCGTCGAAAAATCTCTCCCCGGAGGCAAACTCTCGTGAAATTCCTCAAGCAAGGCATCTGCCTTGCGATGCTGGGCGCAGGGCTCGCAGCAGTCCCCGCCACCTTGGCCAGTCAGGCGGCCGCAGCGCCGCCGGTGGCCGACAGCCTGGTCAGCCAGCTCAGGGACCAGGCCGACGGCACCGTCTCGATCAAGGGCAACGCTGCGACCGGCCAGGCGAGCTTCGTCCGCGCCACCGGCGCCAAGGCCGACCTGCTGCCCGGGAGTCGCCGGTGACACCAACGCCAAGGCCGCCGCCAAGGCCGACTCGTTCGTCGACTCCTACGGCGCCGTGCTCGGTGCCGCGTCCGGCGAGCTGGTGCGCACGAGCGTGTCCTCCAGCCGCCAGGGCTGGACCGTGAGCTACACCCAGGTCCACGACGGCGTTCCCGTCTTCGGCAGCCGGATCAAGGCCAACCTCGACTCGGACGGCGACCTGACCGCGGTCAACGGCTTCGCGGCTCCCGGCATCAACGTGTCGGCCAAGCCGACGTTCTCCGCCGCCGAGATCGGCAAGCGGGCCGTGGCCTTCGTGACCGCCGACCCGCCGACCTCCGAGAGCGGCGGCACGTCCGACGTGACCGGCCTCAAGGCCAACGAACACCCAGCTCGTCTTCTACCGCATCGGCTTCGTCAAGGGCGAGGTCGGCAAGACCGTCCTGGCCTACGCGACCGAGGTCGCCAACGGCGGCGCGATCCGCGACCAGCTGATCTACGACGCCCAGACCGGCAAGATCCTCAACCGCTGGTCGATGGCGACCGACGCCCTCGACCGCGAGCTCCGCGAGGCCAGCGGCACCCCCCAGGCCCCCGTCTTCACCACGGTGTGGGAGGAGGGCGACACCTTCCCGGGCACGCTCAACACCGACCAGCAGAACCTGGTCAACTCCTCGGGTGAGTCGTACTGGTTCTTCGAGAACGTCTTCGACCGCGACTCCTACGACGGCGCCGGCGCGAAGCGGATCACCGTCAACAACGACCCGCGCATCAACTGCCCCAACGCCAACTGGAACGGCGTGACCACCAACTACTGCAACGGAGTCACCTCCGACGACGTCGTGGCGCACGAGTGGGGCCACGCCTACACCGAGTACACCTCCGGGCTGATCTACCAGTACCAGTCCGGCGCGCTCAACGAGTCCTACTCCGACGTCTGGGGCGAGACCCTCGACCTGGTCAACGGCCGCGAGGACGAGGGCGAGTCGTTCAACGCGAAGCGGCCCGACGGCGGGTGCGAGCCCACCGCGCCGCCGAAGCTGCTCATGACCATCACGGCTCCGGCCGACGTGGCCGGCGCCGTGCACCCCCGTCGCGGCGGGCTTCAGCACGCCGTTCACGACCACGCCGGTCAACGCGACGGTCGTCTCGGCCATCGACGCCGCCAACCCTGCCGGTCCCACCACGACCGACGGCTGCAGCGCCTACACCAACGCTGCGGCGGTCGCCGGCAAGTGGGCCTTCGTCGACCGCGGCACCTGCACCTTCCAGGTCGAAGGTCGACAAGGCCGTGGCCGCCGGTGCGGTCGGCATCGTCATCGGCAACAACGCCGCGGGGCTGCCCCCGTCGCCCGCAGGCACCGCGCCCGCCGGCTTCTACGGCGTCACGGTCACCCAGGCCGACGGCACCCGCTTCAAGTCGGCCGGCACCGCGAGCGTCACGGTCCAGGCGGAGGACATCTCCACCCGGTTCGACTCGACCCGCTGGCTGATGGGCGAGAAGTCCGACGGCGTTCGGGGGTGCGATCCGCGACATGTGGACGCCCACCTGCTACGGCGACCCGGGCAAGGTGACCGACGCCGAGTACAACTGTGACCCGGCGCTGACCGACGGCGGTGGCGTGCACAGCAACTCGGGTGTGGCCAACCACGCCTACGCCCTGGCGGTCGACGGCGGCAGCTACAACGGCCAGACCATCACCGGCATGGGCCTGGACAGGGCGGCAGCGATCTGGTGGCGTGCGCAGACGGCGTACCTCACGCCGTCGTCGAACTTCTCCGAGTTCGCCACCGCGCTGGCGACGTCGTGCACCGACCTGGTCGGCGACCCGATCAACGAGCTGACCACGGTGCCCAACGCGCCTCCGGTCGCGGCCACGCCGATCACGGCGGCCGACTGCACCGAGCTCGGCAAGGTGATCACCGGCCGTCCAGTTCACCACGCCGGCGACGCAGTGCAACTTCAAGCCGCTGCTCGACAAGAACACGCCCGCCCTGTGCGGTGCCGGGTTCACCACCGAGTCCGTCTACAAGCGAGGACTTCGAGGACGGCGCTGGCCGGCTGGACTCCGTCGGCGCAGCTGGTGTTCGGCCTGGGTGACCCCTGGGAGGCCCAGCACAGCTGCTCCGGGCAACCACCCGGGTGGCGTGGCCTACGGCCCCGCTCCCGACGACGGCCAGTGCGACGGCGGTCCCGGGGACTTCTCGGGCCGGGACTCGATCGCCTCCCCGGCGATCGCGATCCCGACCGGGGCGACCCAGGGCCTGCGGCTCTCGTTCGACCACTACGTGGCCACTGAGGGCACGGTCGACGGCGGCAACGTGAAGATCAGCGTGAACGGGGGCGCCTACACCGCGGTGCCCGCGGCCGCGTACGTCTTCAACAAGCCCACCAAGCTGCTGACGGCCGCTCAGGGCAACACCAACCCGATGCAGGGCGAGGATGCCTTCTCAGCGGCACCGACGGAGGCGAGAGCAGGGGCTCGTGGGGCACCTCGCAGCTCGACCTCGCTGCCGCCGGTGTCAAGCCTGGGGACTCCATCAAGCTCCGCCTCGACGTGGGTCGCGACGGCTGTGGTGGCAACGACGGTTGGTACGTCGACAACCTGCAGGTCACCTACTGCAAGGCGGTCTCGACGGCTCCGGCCGCCACCTTCGTGGTGGCGTCGGCGGACCCCAAGAAGGTCGTCCGCGGGAAGTCCTTCGACGCTGTCGTCTCGGTCACCACCGCCAGTGGGGCCACCAGCGGCACGGTCCAGATCTACAAGGGCTCCAAGCTGCTCGGCACCGGCACCCTCGGTGCGGGCGGCAAGGTGACCATCAAGATCACCAAGAAGAAGGCCAAGAAGCTCAAGCTCGGCAAGAACACGCTGACGGCCAAGTTCCTCGGCTCGTCCACGCTCGCGCCGAGCCAGGACGACTTCGTGGTGAAGGTCAAGAAGAAGAAGCGCCGCTGAGCACTGACTCGGTGAGCTGAGAAGCAGCCGGCCCCGTCCCCAAGTGGGACGGGGCCGGTTGCCTTGTGTCCTAGCTGCCTTAGAGCAGGCCCGACGCCTCGAGGCCGACCCGGAGGGCCGCGACCTCGTCGTCGTCGAGCGGCACCAGCGGCCCGCGGACGTTGCGGTTGTCGAGCACGCCCAGCAGCTGCAGCCCGGCCTTGGCGGTGGTGGCACCGTAGTTGGCCGCCCCCATCACCGCGTCGATCGCCGGCAGGAGCCGGGTGAAGATCGCGAGCGCCTCGGCGTGGTCACCGCGGTCGAAGGCCTCGATCATCGCGCGCGTCTCGTCGCCCGCGACGTGGCCGACGACCGACACGAACCCGACCGCACCGTGCGCCAGCCAGCCCAGGTTGCTGGCGTCGTCGCCGGAGTAGACGGCGTAGCCAAGCTCGCGAAGCTTGACGCCCCGCACGAAGTCGTTGACGGCGTCCTTGACCGCGACGACGGTGTCGATCTCCTTCGCGGCGGCGTACGTCTCCAGCGAGATCGTGGTGGCGGTGCGGCCCGGGACGTCGTAGAGCATGACGGGCACGCCGGTCGCCTCGGCGACGGTCCGGAAGTGGTGCAGGACGCCGGCCTGGCCGGGCTTGTTGTAGTACGGCGTCACGAGCAGCAGCCCGTCTGCGCCGATCTTCTCTGCCTGCTGGGCGAGCTCGAGCGAGTGCGCGGTCGAGTTGGTGCCGACCCCGGCGACCACGCTGGCCCGATCGCCCACGGCGTCCTTGACCGCGGCCAGGATCTCGCCGTCCTCGGCGACCGTGGTCGTCGGCGACTCCCCCGTCGTACCGCTGACCACGACGCCGTCGTGCCCGTGGTCGACGAGGTGGGTGGCGATGCGCGCGGTGCCCTCGAGGTCGACGGACCCGTCGTCCTTGAACGCCGTCGCCATCGCGGTGAGGAGCCGGCCGAACGGCGCTGCAGTCATGTCATCAGGGTATCCGCCGGGTCGCGCGATGTGTTTCGCGCCTTCGGGCAGTCTGTACGCCCATGGGACGGCTGACCTATGGCATGAACGTGTCGCTCGACGGCTACATCGCCGACACGTCCGGCAGCATCGACTGGTCCGTGCCGGACGACGAGCTGCATCAGTACTGGAGCGACCACACCCGGGAACTCGCGCTGTCGCTCTACGGGCGCAAGCTCTGGGAGCTCATGTCGGCGCACTGGCCGACCGCCGACGAGGACCCGGCCGCCACGCCCGTGACGGTCGACTTCGCCCGGGCGTGGCGGGCGGTGCCCAAGGTCGTGTTCTCCCGCACCCTCGACTCGGTCGAGGGGAACGCGCGTCTCGAGCGAGGTGACCCGGTCGAGGTCGCTCGGCAGCTGAAGGACGAGACCGACGGCCTCATCGAGGTCGCGGGCCCGACCCTGGCCGCTCCCCTGGTCCGGGCCGGGCTGGTCGACGAGTTCAACGTCATCGTCTGCCCGGCCGCGGTCGGGGGCGGCGCGCCGTTCTTCCCGCCCATGGACTCGTGGATCCCGCTCGAGCTGGTCGAGAACCGCACCTTCCCGTCGGGCGCGGTCCTCCTCCGCTACGTCGCGAAGAGCTAGCCCCCGGCCACCTGGGGCATGACCTCCGCGGCCACGAGTCGGAGGTGGTCGAGGTCGTGGAGGTCGAGCGTCTGCAGGTAGAGACGGGACTGCCCGGACTCGGTGTAGCGGCCGATCTTGTCGACGACCTCGGCCACGGTGCCGCCGAGGTGGTCGCGGCGCAGGGTGTCGACGTCCTGGCCGATCGCGTCCGCCCGGCGGCGCACCTCCGCGTCGTCGGCGCCGACGCACAGCACCAGCGCACTCGACAGCCGCACGGTCTCCGGGTCACGGCCGACGTCCTCGCAGGCCCGGCGCACGCGGTCGAGCTGGCGCAGCCCGTCCTCGAACGGGACGAACGGCAGGTTGAACTCGTCGGCATATCGGGCCGCCAGAGCCGGCGTCCGCTTCGCGCCGCGGCCACCGATGATGACCGGCGGCTTCTCCTGGACCGGCTTGGGCAGGCCGGGCGAGTCGACGACCCGGTAGTGCGCACCCTCGAAGGAGAAGTCGCCGGTGCTCGCCCAGAGGCCAGTGACCACCGCGAGCTGTTCCTCGAGGACGTCGAAGCGTTCGCGCGTGGACGGGAACGGGATGCCGTACGCCGAGTGCTCGGCGTCGTACCACCCCGCGCCGAGGCCGAGCTCGACCCGGCCGCCGCTCATCTGGTCGACCCCCGCCACCGAGATGGCGAGCGGCCCGGGGTGGCGGAAGGTCGCGCTCGTCATCAGCGTCCCGAGCCGGATCGTGCTGGTCTCGCGCGCCAGACCGGCGAGGGTGATCCACGCGTCGCTCGGTCCCGGCTGTCCGTCGGTGCCCATCGCGAGGTAGTGGTCGGACCGGAAGAACGCCCCGAAACCGAGCCGTTCCGCCTCCAGCGCAACCCGGAGCAGGTCGTCGTAGGTGGCACCCTGCTGAGGTTCGGTGAAGACCCGGAGCTCCATGACTTCACCCTCTCACTGCGCGCACGACGGTGAAGCCCTCATGCGCCTCGCGCGACACCTCCGTCCAGGTGCCGGGCTCCGTCTCAGGGAAGAACGTGTCGCCCTCGGGCTCAGCGTCGATCTCGCTGATCAGGAGCTCGTCCGCCGAGTCGATCATCGCCGCGTAGATCGCGGCTCCCCCCGCGACGTACACGTCCCCGTCGGCCATCGCCAGGGCCTCCTCCGGCGAGTGCGCCACCAGGACCCCGTCCGTAGCCCAGTCCGGGTCGCGGGTGATCACGATCGTGGTGCGGCCGGGCAGGGGACGGCCGATGGAGTCGTACGTCGCCCGGCCCATCACGAGCGTGTGGCCCATCGTGGCGGCCTTGAAGAACGCCTGCTCGCCGGGCACCCGCCACGGGATCCCGCCGTCCGCGCCGATCACACCGTTGCGCGCCACGGCGGCGATGAGGATGACCGTCACTAGACCGCGATGGGGGCCTTGATGCCCGGGTGCGGGTCGTAGCCCTCGATCTCGATGTGCTCGAGGTCGAATGCGTCGAGCTCGGTGACCGTCGGGTCGAGCCTGAGCGTCGGCAGCGGCCGCGGTTCGCGGGTCAGCTGGAGCCGGGCCTGGTCGAAGTGGTTGAGGTAGAGGTGCGCGTCGCCCATGGTGTGCACGAAGTCGCCGACCTCGAGGCCGGTGACCTGGGCGACCATGTGGGTGAGCAGGGCGTAGGACGCGATGTTGAACGGGACGCCGAGGAACACGTCGGCCGAGCGCTGGTAGAGCTGGCACGAGAGGCGGCCGTCGGCGACGTAGAACTGGAAGAGCGTGTGGCACGGCGCCAGGGCCATGTCGGGGATGTCGGCGACGTTCCAGGCGCTGACGATGTGGCGCCGCGAGTCAGGGTTGGCCTTGAGCTGGTCGAGGAGCTGCGAGATCTGGTCGACGTGCCGGCCGTCGGGGGTCGGCCACGAGCGCCACTGGTAGCCGTAGATGGGGCCGAGGTCGCCGTCGGCATCTGCCCACTCGTCCCAGATGGTGACGCCGCGGTCCTGGAGCCACTTCACGTTGGTGTCGCCGCGGAGGAACCACAACAGCTCTGCGAACACCGAGCGGGTGTGCACCTTCTTGGTGGTCACCAGCGGGAAGCCCGCGGCGAGGTCGAACCGCATCTGGTGGCCGAAGACCGAGCGGGTGCCGGTGCCGGTGCGGTCGGACTTCTCGACGCCCTCGTCGAGGATCCGGGTGAGGAGGTCGAGGTACTGCTGCACGTCTCGAACCTACCGGCGAGCACCGACTAGATCGTGGCCTCTCCACGGAGCGTCGTGACCGTGTCACCTCCCACCCACACCGTGCTCCCCTCCCGCCTCACGTGCACCCGGCCACGGCGGCCGATGGCCGTGCCCTGCGCCGCGACGTACTGCTCCGGGAGGCGAGTGCCGAGCAGCCACTGGCCCAGGCTGGCGTTGAGGCTCCCGGTGACCGGGTCCTCGACGGTGTTGTCGAAGGCGCGGACCTCGACGTCGGCGTCCCCGGGATGTGAAGGGCCGCCATCGGCCCACAGGCCCACGACGCCGATGTCCCAGCCCTCGAACATGCTGGGGTCGGGTCGCAGGTCGAGGACCGCCTGCGCGTCGGACAGGAGTACGGCGACCCAGCCCGGGCCGTTGTCGCACCACTTGCTGTCGACGATGTCATTGCGCGTGATCCGCAGGGCCCGGCAGACGTAGTCGAGGTCCGCGTCACTCACCGGGCCGTCCCTCAGCAGCGGCGGCGCCGCGAAGGCGAGCCGCTCGGACCGTGCGATGGTGACCAGCCCGGCCGCGCACTCCTGCACGACGTGCTCGCCGCGCGGCGTACCGCCTGCTTCGAGCCACGCGTGGGCACTGCCCAGCGTCGGGTGGCCGGCGAACGGCAGCTCACGGCTGGCGGTGAAGATCCGGAGCCGGTAGTCGGCCTCGTCGGTGGTGGGGCGGAGCAGGAACGTCGTCTCGGACAGGTTCGTCCACTGTGCGAACAGCTGCATCTGGGCGTCGTCGAGGTCGTCGGCGTCGTGGACGACCGCCACCGGGTTGCCGGTGAGCGGACCCGAACCGAAGACGTCGACCTGGCGGAACGGGTGTGCGTCTTCCATGCCCTCAGCGTGCCAGCACCGGCGTACCGCCCCGGTCGGGGATCCGGGCTGCGACCGTGCACTGCGCGATGGTGGTGATCTCGCAGGTGCGGAGCTCGAGCTCCTGCCCGGGTGACTGGGCAGCGGGCGCGACGACGTAGGTCACGATGCCTCTGGAGCCCGGCGCGTAGCTGACCACGCGGTCACCGTCCGGTACGCCGTTGGGGAGCGCCTCGCCGGAGCGGGTGTCGTAGACCGCGACCGTGTCGGAGTCCGGCAGGCGGGTGGCCACCAGGTTGCCGTCGGGAGAGAGCGCGGCGCCCTGCCCGGGCATGTGGAAGATGGCGTTGAAGGTCGACTGCAGGACCCTGATCGTCGACGGGTCGTCCTGGAACACCTGGTTGCGCGAGCGGACGTCGAGCAGCGGGGCCTCGCCGCCGAGGCTGGTGCGCTCGAGGTCCGCGGGCACACGCGCGTGGATGCCCAGCGCGTCGGCGTAGTAGATCCGCTCGCCGTCGACGGCGATGACTTGCGTGCCCGGGTCCACCGCGAACCGGGTGACCTCGTTGCCGGTGGAGGCCTCCTTGACCACGATGGCGGGCTTGTCGCCCTCGGTCTCGACCCAGGCCGCCCAGCCGGTCTCGTCGGTGGCTGCCACTCGGACCTCGGCGTCCTTGTGACCGAGCACCTCCCGGCTGCCGTCGTCCGCTGCGTAGACGACGCGGCCCTCCTCGTCGCCGTAGACGACACCGTTCCCGATCCTGGTCATGTCCGTGAGGCCCTCGACCGCGAGCACCGTGTGCTCGAGGTGAAGCCGACCGTCGGCGTACCAGACGACGTCGGGGGCGGGGTTCGCCTCCAGCGAGATCGCGGCGTTCTCGAGCACCCCGTCGTCCAGCTCGGACTTCTCGTCGTCGTCGCCCAGGCCCAGATAGACGCCGAGGCCGACCACTCCGAGCAGGAGCGGGACCCCGATCCAGGCGGCGCGCCTGAGGGTCGCGCCCAGGTTGACCCGCTCCTGACGCGTGAGGTCCTCCAGCGTCGGCGGGGCCAGCACCAGGAGCTCCTGGGCCGCCCGCTCCCGGTCGGCCTCCTCGGTGCGAGGGCGGCGCCGCGCGGCGAGCAGCAGCTCGGCCTGGACCAGCGCGTCGACGTTCTCCTCGCGGCTCGCCCGTCCCCAGTCCCGGCGACACCTGGACAGTGCGTCCGTGGTCGCTGCGGCGGCCTCCTCGGCTGGTACGCCGAGCAGCACCGCCTCCTTGACCAGCGACGGCCAGCGCGCGGCCACGTAGACCATGAAGTCCGTGTCCCCGCGCATGCGGTGAGCGTAGGCGGCGCACCGCCGTTGCTACTCGACTGTCGCGTGATCGAGTGGCTGGCGGGCCATGGCCCGTCGTACGGCGACCAGCCCGGCCGTGGCGAGCACGAGCAGGACCGGCACGATCCCGAGCGCGGCCTTCAGCGACGTCGCGTCCGCCAGGGTTCCGACGGTCAACGGAGCCAGGAGGATCGCCAGCGAGGTCATCGTCACCGCGCGGCCGCTGGCCGGGCCGACGCGGCCGGGTGCCAGTGAGACCGCGACGGAGAGAGCCAGGGGGAACAGGTTCCCGACGCCGAGACCGAGCAGGGCGAGGCCGGCCACCGCCTGGGCCGGCGTGGCCGCGGGCCACAGCACGGCGAAGCCGACAGCTGCCACACCGAGCGCGATCCCGAGCAGGCGCGCCGGATGGTGGCGACGCGCCAACCGGCTGCCGAGGGTGCGACCGACGACGACTCCCCCGAAGTAGCCGGCCATCAGGCTGACCGCGGTGTCGGTGGAGACCCCGACCTCGTCGTCGACGAAGGTGGCACCCCAGGCGGTGATGCACCACTCCGCCGCGGTCACGGACATGAGTACGACGACCGCCACCCAGAAGGCGCTCGGCAGGCGGACGTCCTTGTCGACGTCGGGCACGACGTCCTCGATCGGGAGGTCGCGGCTCAGCCACCCGGTCAGGGCGGGGACGAGGAGCGAGACCAGGAGGGCGGCCCGCCAGTCGACGCCCAGCGCGGCCGCGAGCGAGAAGGCGCCGATGAGCACGACGTACGACACGCTCGCCGCGACGTTGGCCTCCGTCAGCGCCACGGTCCGCAGCTCACCGTGATGATCGGCGAGCATCGCCTGGATCGTCGTCAGCAGCAGCCCGCCCGCGAACCCCATGGTCAGGATCGCGCCGAGCGTCGCGAGCACGACCGGGGCGGCGGTCAACCCGACCGCGGCGGCTCCGAACAGGGCCGCTGCCGACCACAGCACCCGCTTGCGGCCGAACGCCAGCTCGAGCCGCGAGGAGACCAGCCCGGCGACCATGCTGCCTGCGGCGAACGCCGCCAGGTGCAGCCCGCCGACCGAGTAGCTGAGGTCGAGCTCGTCGCGCAGGTGCGGGACCACCACGCCGGGCGACGCCTGCAGGTAGGCGAACCACGCGAGCATCACGTAGGCCACCCACGTCAGGCGGTCGCGCTGGAACACGCGGGTCACTCTGTCAGGCGCTCGACCTCAGGCGCTCAGAGACATCGGGCCGTAGACGACCCGCTCGGCGTCCATCAGGGTGACGGCGGCGACGCCGAGCTCGGCCAGCTCGGACCAGGTCTCCCCGACCCACGACTCGGCGTCGGCCTGCGACGGGAACCGGCGGCCGGCGTAGTCGGCGGATACGTCGACCTCGGCCCCGGACGCGTCCTCCAGGCGCCAGGACCACGGCCGCTCGGCCGGGCTCGGTGGCCGAAAAGTGGGTGGCTGCTCGGGAAGGTTCAACGGCTCAGCCTTCGCGGACGGACGGCTCGACGAACGGCGGCGGGGTGATCTGGAAGATCTCGCGGCGGCCCCGGACGTCGACGCCGACCTCGGCCTCGGGGTTGACCACCGACGACAGCAGCGCCAGTCCGATCCCCTTCTTGAGGGTCGGCGAGAAGGTGCCGGACGTGACCTCGCCGAGCTGTACGTCGGGGGTGAGCGTGACCCGCATGCCCGGCCGCGGGATCGCCCGGCTCGTCGAGACGATGCCGCGGAGGATCCGCTTGGGACCCTCCTCCTTCTCCTTGAGCAGCACGTCGCGGCCCCAGAACTCCGGCTTCTTCCACCCGACCGCCCAGCCGAGGCGTCCCTCGTTGGGCGTGGTGGCGAGCGAGATGTCCTGGCCGTGGAGCGGGTAGCCCATCTCGGTGCGGAGCGTGTCGCGGGCGGCGAGCCCGCAGGGCAGCAGACCGAACTCCTCGCCGGCGGCCATGAGCGCGTCCCACAGCGCGACCGCGACGTCGTTGGAGGCGATCAGCTCGTAGCCGCGCTCGCCGGTGTAGCCGGTGCGGCAGACCACGACGCCCTGGTCGGTGATGTGGTCGCCAGGGACGGGAGCCTCGACGAAGGACATGTAGTCGTGGCCGGTCGGCAGCCCGACCTTCTCCAGGACCTCGTCGGACTTGGTGCCCTGGAGGGCGAGGACGACGTAGTCGCGGTGCCGGTCCTTGACCGACAGCCCCTCGGGCGCGCTCTCCGCGAGCCGGCGGGCGACCTCGGCGGCGTTGGCGGCGTTGGGGACCAGCAGCACCCGGTCGTCGGTGTGGAGGTAGGCGATGAGGTCGTCGACGATCCCGCCGGTGGCGTCGTCGCAGCACAGCGTGTACTGGGCCTTGCCGTGCTCGATCCGGCCGAGGTCGTTGGTGAGCGTCGCGTTGACGTAGTCGGCCGCACCCGGTCCGACGATCGTGACCTTGCCGAGGTGGCTCACGTCGAAGATGCCGACCGCCTCGCGCACGGCCGTGTGCTCCGCCACCACGCCCGAGGAGTACTCCAGCGGCATCGACCAACCGCCGAAGTCAGCGAACTTCGCTCCCAGCGCCACGTGCCGCTCGTGCAGAGGCGAGGTCAGCGGCGAAGACTGGGCCGCGGGCTCTGTGCCGTCCATGTTCGGAACCTACCGTGACTATCCTGCGCCGGTGAGTACCTACACGCTGCGCGCTGCCAACCCTGCGAAGACGCGCTGCGACGCTGTGGTCGTCGGGGTGGTGCAGGGCGGCAAGGGCCGCGGGAGCGGGCTGAGGGTCGCGCCCGGCGGGGAGGAGGTCGCCAAGGCGTACGGTCGATCGCTCGCGCCCCTCCTCGCGTCCCTCGGCGTGACCGGCAAGGCCGGCGAGGTCACCAAGGTGCCCACCGGCAAGCGGTTGTCGTCGCCACTGCTCGTGCTCGTGGGCCTGGGCAGGCTCGGCAACGACAAGGAGCCGTCCGCAGGGTCGGTACGCCGCGCGGCGGGTGCCGCGTCACGAGCCGTCGCCAACACCGCGTCGGTCGCCATCGCCCTGCCCGCGGAGTCGGCGGAGCTGGTCCGCGCGGTGACCGAGGGGTTCCTGCTCGGGAGCTACACCTACACGGCGTACAAGAAGAAGGCCGACGACGAGTCGAAGCAGCCGCCCGGCGAGGTCGTGGTGCTGTGCCCGTCGGCGCGCAAGAAAGAGTTCGTCCGCGCCTTCGACGAGGCCCAGGTCGTCTCGGAGGCCGTCGCCACGACGCGCGACTGGGTCAACACGCCGCCCGGGGACTTCACCCCGCCGGCTTTCGCCGATGCGGTCGAGGCCGCGGTGAAGGAGGTCTCCAAGGGCCGGGGACCCAAGGTGACGTTCCGGGTGCGTGACGAGAAGCAGCTCCTCGAGCTCGGCTGCGGCGGCATCCTCGGCGTCGGGATGGGCTCGGCGGCGCCGCCGCGCCTGGTCGAGCTGTCCTACTCGCCGAGATCCGCCGTCGCCCACCTCGCGCTGGTCGGCAAGGGCGTCACGTTCGACTCAGGCGGGCTGACCATCAAGCCCCCGGCCGGGATGAACGAGATGAAGTCCGACATGGCCGGCGCGGCCGCGGTCGTCCAGGCGACGCTGGCGATCGCCCGCCTCGGGCTGCCGCTCAAGGTCACGACGTTCGCCCCCATGGCGGAGAACATGGTGTCCGGCTCGGCGGTCCGGCCCGGCGACGTACTGACCATGTACGGCGGCACCACCGTCGAGGTCCTCAACACCGACGCCGAGGGCCGGCTGATCCTCGGCGACGCGCTGGTGCTGGCGACCGAGAAGAAGCCCGACGTGATCGTCGACGTCGCCACGCTGACCGGGCACATGGTGGTCGCGCTCGGCGACAAGGTGGCGGGCGTCATGGGCTCCCCCGACATCGTCGACGCGGTCCTCGACGCGGCCAAGGTGGCCGGCGAGGAGAGCTGGCCGATGCCGATCCCGGAGTTCATGGACGAGCGGATCCGCACCAGCCGGATCGCCGACCTGTCCCAGCACGACTGGATCCGCTGGGGCGGCGGCCTGTTCGCGGCGGCATTCCTGCGCGAGTTCACCGGCGGCCTGCCGTGGGCACATCTCGACATCGCCGGGCCGGCGTACAACTCAGGCGGCCCGGCCGGCCACCTCACGTCCGGCGGCACCGGCTTCGCCGTCGCCACGTTGGTCGACTACGCGCGGGCCCTCTGCGACTGACGATGGGCGGGAGTTTCGTCGGCTGGCCGACGAAACTCTCGGTTGGACGACGAAGGTTCGTCGTCTCAGCGAAAGATCCGTCGGCTGGCCGACGAAACTCTCGCGGGCCGTCAGTCGCCTTTGAGCTTCTGTCGCTTGTTGTAGTCACGCATGCGCTGGGGGATGCCGACCACCGCGGCGTCGTAGGACGGGACCTGGTGGCGGTTGCAGAACTTGTGGGCCCAGTCGACCGAGGGCACCCGGCGGCGGGTCCACTCACCGTCGTGGGCGACGAGGAGCAGGGTCACGTCGCTGACCGCGGTCCGGGGCTCGACGAACCCCTCCACGCCCTTGTGACCCACCACGAACTGGTTGAGGTGGTCCTGGTCGACGTTGTCCGCTGCGCGCACCCGGGTCGAGCCCGTGCGGAACGCGTCGCGCGCCGGGCCCTTCATCCGCTGCCGGGCACCGCCTCGGAACCGGTCCATCCATGACATGGGGTCTAGTGTGCCTCGCCCGCCCTCGGGGCGGTGTGGACACGCTCGCATCAGGTGCAAAGATGGCTGGGTGTCCGACTTCGACGTCCTCATCCTCGGAGCCGGGTCGGGTGGCTACTCCTGCGCCTTGAGGGCCGCCCAGCTCGGGCTCAAGGTCGGTCTGGTCGAGAAGGGGAATCTCGGCGGCACCTGCCTGCACATCGGCTGCATCCCGACCAAGGCGCTGCTGCACGCGGCCGAGATCGCTGACAACACCCGCGAGGCCGGCACCTTCGGCGTGCAGGCCACCTTCGAGGGCATCGACATGCCCGCGGTCACGGCCTACCAGGACGGCGTGGTGCAGCGGCTGTTCAAGGGGTTGACAGGGCTCATCAAGGGCCGCGGCATCACCGTGATCGAGGGCACCGGGCGACTCACCGGACCGCTGGAAGTCACGGTCTCCTCCCAGGCCGCCAGCGGTACCGGGCCACAGACTGACCACGTGTACACGGGCGACCACGTCGTGCTGGCCAGCGGTTCCTACCCCAAGACCCTCCCCGGCCTCGACATCGACGGCCAGCGCATCCTCACCTCGGAGGAGGCACTTCGGCTCGACCGGGTACCGGCCTCGGTGATCGTGCTCGGCGGTGGGGTGATCGGTTGTGAGTTCGCCAGCGTCTGGCGCAGCTTCGGCGCGGAGGTGACCATCATCGAGGCCCTGCCCCGGCTGGTCGCGCTCGAGGACGAGGCGTCCTCCAAGGCGCTCGAGCGGGCGTTCCGCAAGCGCAAGATCGCGTTCAAGACCGGTACGCCGTTCCAGAGCGCCAAGACGACCGACGAAGGTGTGGCCGTGACCGTCGAGGGCGGCGAGGTCATCGAGGCCGAGCTGCTGCTGGTCGCGGTCGGCCGCGGACCGTCCACCGACGGGCTCGGCTACGAGGAGCAGGGCGTCGCCATGGAACGCGGCTTCGTGCTGGCCGACGAGCGGTGCCGCACCAACGTCGACGGCGTCTGGGCGGTCGGCGACATCGTCCCCGGGCTTCAGCTCGCACACCGTGGCTTCCAGCAGGGCATCTTCGTGGCCGAGGAGATCGCCGGTCTCTCCCCCACACCGATCGACGAGGCCGGGATCCCGCGGGTGACCTACTCACATCCCGAGGTCGCGTCCGTCGGGCTCACCGAGGCGCAGGCGGTCGAGGCGCACGGCGCCGATGCGGTCGAGGCGCTGACCTACGACCTGGGCGGCAACGGCAAGAGCCAGATCCTCAAGACGCAGGGCTTCGTCAAGCTCGTACGCCGCAAGGACGGGCCGGTCATCGGCGTCCACCTGGTGGGAGACCGGGTCGGCGAGCTCATCGGCGAGGCCCAGCTGATCTACAACTGGGAGGGTCACGCCGAGGACGTCGCCCCGCTGGTGCACGCGCACCCCACGCAGAACGAAGCCCTCGGCGAGGCGCACCTGGCCCTGGCCGGCAAACCCCTGCACGCCCACTCCTGACCACTCCCGACCCCACCCGACAACACCGCAGCGTTCCACGAGCGAAGGAGCTCCATGGCCACCGAAGTCAACCTCCCGGCGCTGGGCGAGTCCGTCACCGAGGGCACGGTCACGCGCTGGCTCAAGCAGGTCGGCGACCAGGTCGCTGTCGACGAGCCGCTCCTCGAGGTCTCCACCGACAAGGTCGACACCGAGATCCCCTCCCCCGTGGCCGGCACCCTCCTCGAGATCAAGGCCAACGAGGACGACACCGTCGAGGTCGGCGCCGTGCTCGGCGTCATCGGCGAGGAGGGCGAGGGTTCCTCCGACTCATCTGAGTCATCTGAGTCCTCCGAGTCCTCCGATTCGTCTGACGAGCCCGAGCCGGAAACGACCGGTGAGAACGCAGACGAATCGCAGGCCGAGGCCGAGCCGGAGCCCGAGAAGGAGGAGCAGCCCGCAGCCTCCGATTCGTCTGACTCGTCCGAGTCTGATTCGACCGGTGAAAGCGCAGACGAATCGTCGGGTGGCGGCGGCGGCGACTCCACCTCGATCACGCTGCCCGCCCTGGGCGAGTCGGTCACCGAGGGCACCGTCACCAAGTGGCTCAAGCAGGTCGGTGACGAGGTCGCCGTCGACGAGCCGCTGCTGGAGGTGTCCACCGACAAGGTCGACACCGAGATCCCCTCCCCCGTGGCCGGCACCCTGCTCGAGATCAAGGTCAACGAGGACGAGACCGTCGAGGTCGGCGCGGAGCTGGCGCTCATCGGTTCGGGTCAGCCGTCCAGCGGCGACTCCGGTGGAGGGTCTGCCGAGGACAGTGGCGACGACACCGGGGGTGGCGGCGAGGACAAGGCCCAGGAGCGGGCCGAGGAGCAGGCCGAGCAGGCGGAGGAGCAGGAGTCCGAGCCGGAGCCCGAGCCCGAGCCGGAGCCCGAGCCGGAGGCCGAGCCGGAGGCCAAGGATGAGCCGGAGCCCGACCCGGAGGCCAAGGAGGAGCCCGCCCCGGAGAAGGAGCCCGAGCCCGAGGCGGCACCGGAGCCCGAGTCGGCGCCGCAGCCGGCTCACGCGGCGTCCAGCGGCTCCGACGACGGCGCCGGGTACGTCACGCCGCTGGTGCGCAAGCTCGCGGCCCAGCACGACGTCGACCTGTCCACGGTCACCGGCTCCGGAGTCGGCGGCCGGATCCGCAAGCAGGACGTCCTCGAGGCGGCCCGGAAGGCCGAGGAGGCGGCGACGCCCGCCGCTGCGACCGCCGCGCCGGCCGCTGCCGCGTCATCGGTGGCCCCGGCCGCCCAGGCGCCGTCGATCACGCCGGACTCGCGCCGCGGCACGACCGAGAAGATCAGCCGGCTGCGCAAGATCATCGCCGAGCGGATGATCGACTCGCTGCAGACGTCCGCCCAGCTGACCCAGGTCATCGAGGTCGACGTCACCAATATCGCGCGGCTGCGCGAGTCGGTGAAGGCCGACTTCCTGGCCCGCGAGGGGGTGAAGCTCAGCTACCTGCCGTTCTTCGCCAAGGCGGCGATCGACGCGCTGAAGGAGCACCCGAAGCTCAACGCCACGATCGACGCCGAGGCCGGCGAGATCACCTACTTCGACCGCGAGAACATCGCGTTCGCAGTGGACACCGAGAAGGGGCTCCTCACCCCGGTGGTCAAGGACGCCGGGGACCTGTCGGTCGCCGGTCTCTCCAAGAAGATCGCCGACGTCGCCGAGCGGACCCGCACCAACAAGATCGGACCGGACGAGCTGTCCGGCGGCACCTTCACGATCACCAACCTCGGCAGCGTGGGTGCGCTCTTCGACACCCCGATCATCAACAAGCCGCAGGTGGCGATCCTCGGGCCCGGAGCGGTCGTGAAGCGGCCCGTGGTCATCGACGACGCGAACCTCGGCGAGACGATCGCGGTGCGCTACATGGTCTACCTGGCGCTCACCTACGACCACCGCCTGGTCGACGGTGCCGACGCCGGCCGGTTCCTCCAGGATGTGAAGAAGCGACTCGAGGCCGGCGCCTTCGAGGTCTGACCGGTCCGGGCGGGTACCACCAGCCCGTGGCCAAGGTTCTACTCGCCGGTGCGTCCGGCTTCCTCGGGACGCACCTGCGCGAGGCTCTGCTCGCCCGCGGGTGCGACGTGACATCGCTGAGCCGACGGCCCGCGACCTCCGCGGACAAGTCGACCTGGGACCCGTACGCCGGGTCGCTCGACCGCGAGCAGGTCGAGACCGCCGACGTCGTGGTCAACCTCGCCGGCGCGCCCACCCTGGGCAACCCGCACTCGGACAAGTGGGCCCGCGAGCTGCGCGAGAGCCGCGTGACCACCACGCGGGTGCTCGCCGAGGCGATCGCGACGTCGGACCGGAAGCCGGCGTTCCTGGCCGGCAACGGCATCTCCTACTACGGCGACCGCCGTGACTCCGGCGACCCGGTGCTCGACGAGAGCGCCGACAGCCGCGGCGACGCCCTGCTCACGTCGGTCACCCGCGACTGGCAGGCCGCGGCCGAGCCCGCCGCCGAGGCCGGAGCGCGCGTCTGCGTGCTGCGCACCGCCCCGGTGATGGACAGGCGCAGCGAGCCGCTCAAGCAGCTGCGGCTGCTGTTCCGGGCCGGGGTCGGCGGCAGGCTGGGCGACGGCAGCCAGCACATGCCGATGATCTCGCTGCGTGACTGGGTCGGCGCAGCCGTCCACCTGGCCGAGCACGCGGACGCGTCGGGGCCCTTCAACCTGTGCTGCCAGCAGACACCGACCAACGCCGAGTTCACGGAGGCCCTCGCGAGCCAGCTGCACCGGCCGTCGTTCGCGACGGTGCCGAGGTTCGCCCTGAAGCTGGGCGCCGGCCGGATGGCGCCCGAGCTGCTGGGCTCGCTCAACGTCGTGCCCGCGGCCCTCCTGGCGTCGGGCTACGAGTTCCGCGACCCCGATGTCGACGCGGTGCTGAAGGCGGGTTTGTCTCAGCCGGCCTGAGGCATCACCCCCGACACGCGCCACCGGCCGTCCAGGAGCCTCAGCCACACCGTGCGAGTGGTCGCCCCGTCGCGCGGCAGCGCCCGTCGAATGCCAACCCCCACGGCGATGCCGCCCACCAGCCGGTCGGTCACCTTCAGCGTCCAGGTCGACCGGGTGCGCACCACCTCGTGGACGGCGAGCAACTGGGTCCGCAGCCCGCGGACCACCAGCCCGCGGTCGGCCCACGCCCGGAGCATCGCGCGGTCGCGGCGGCCGGCCACCGAGTCGGAGGTGTAGAGCCTGGCCAGCATCCGGGGCGAGCCGCGCGCCCAGGCCTCCGCTCGTCGCGCGTCCCAGGAGCGCAGGACCTCGACCGGTGGTGGTGCGGCGGGTGCCTTGGCGGCGGTGGTCCCGACAGGCTCGACCAGCGCGGAGCCAGTCCCAGCGCAGGCTGCCGTGAGCACCGCAACCAGGAGCGGCACGAGGAGCGTCTTCCGAGACATGAGCACAGGTCTACCCCGACGTGCCGATGGTCCGCCGGAGTCATCCACAGGCAGACTGGCCGGCGTGCCGAGCCGACGTACGTTCCTGCTCGGAGGCGCGGGGGTCGCGACCGCGGGACTGGTCGGAGGTGGCCTCGGTGTGGAGAAGGACGTGCTCCCGGGGCGGACCTTCGCCTACGAGCATCTCCGGCTCAACGGGCCGGACGGCATCGTGCCGGACATCGAGCCGGGCCGGGTCGAGAGCGGCACCTTCGCCTCGGAGGCACGCGGCACCGAGGTGGGCTACGAGGTCATCTTCCCGCCCCACGACGAGGATCCGCTGCTGCCGGTCGTGGTGGCGCTGCACTGGCTCGGCGCGGACGCCGCCACGCTGACCAGCGACCGGCTGGGACTTGACCGCTACCTCTCACAGCACGTGGCCGACGGCGGCGCGCCGTTCGTGATCGCGGCGGTCGACGGCGGCCGCGGCTACTGGCACCCGCACGACGGGGAGGACGCCGGCGCCATGGTCCTCGACGAGTTCCTGCCGCTGCTCCGGGAGCTGGGGCGGGAGACGAGCCGGGTCGGCTGGCTCGGCTGGTCGATGGGCGGGTACGGCGCGCTCCGGCTCGCCGGCCTCCGGGGCGCGGACGCGACCAGCGCGGTCGCGGTGTCCAGCCCGGCGCTCTGGAGCGACCCGGACGAGGCGTCACCGGAGGGGTTCAGCGACCCCGCGGAGTACCGCGAGTACTCCGTCTTCGACCGGCAGGACGACCTCGCCGGCATCCGCGTCCGCATCGACATCGGCCGGGGCGACCCCTACTACTTCGAGGTCGAGAAGTACGCCGAGGGGCTGGGCTCCGACGGCGACGTCGAGTTCGAGCGGGGCGGGCACACCCCCGGCTACTGGCGCCGGATGCTGCCCGCCCAGCTCGACCTCCTGGGGCGGAACGTCTAGCAGCCGCAGCTGTAGAAGGTGACGTCCCAGTGGTTGCCCTCGTCGGCGTAGACGTTGCCCGAGGCCGCCTCGTACATCGGCGCGCCGTCATTGCGGACCCCGATGTAGGTGTAGGTGCCGTGCACCCACGAGGTCAGGCAGGAGGTGCGCGAGAAGTCGAGCTTGTAGCCGTTGGCGTGGCTGTAGGTGCCGCCCGCGTGGCCCGTCTCCGTGCCGCCGGTGATGGTCAGCCCGCAGCCGCTGGCGTTCCTGAGGGTGATGCCGCCGTCGATCGTGGCCTGGCGGATCCCCTCGAACGACGTGCACGTCGAGTTGCCGGGGTCGGTGCAGCCGCCGGACGACGTCCAGCCGATGCCGGCGGCGCTGAACTGGGCCGCAGCGCTGGCCTGGCTCACAGCGGATGCTGATGGCGCGACAGCCACCGAGCCGGCGACGACCAGGGCGGTGCCGGCGATGAGTGTGCCGATGCGGGTTCCCGAGAAAGTGGTCATGCCTGGTCCCGTACCGGCCCGGGTACGATCGCAAACGTGGAAGGTTCCGTCTTCGAGGTCGCCGGCATCGGCGCCGACGCCGTCGACTACCTCGATGCGTGGGAGCTCCAGCGGCGGGTGCACGCCGAGGTCGTGGCCGGAGATCGGCCCGACACCGTGCTCCTGCTCGAGCACCCGCCGACCTACACCGCCGGCAAGCGCACCGAGCCGCACGAGCGGCCCGTCGACAGCGGTGGCGCGCCCGTCATCGACGTCGACAGGGGCGGCAAGATCACCTTCCACGGGCCCGGCCAGATCGTCGCCTACCCGATCGTCCGGCTGCCCGAGCACGTCCTGGTCGTCGACTTCGTGCGCCGCCTCGAGGAGGCGATGATCGCGACCTGCGCGGACTTCGGCGTCGCCACCGCCCGCGTCCCCGGCCGGAGCGGCGTCTGGCTCCGCGCCGACGAGCTGCGCCAGGAGCGCAAGGTCGGCGCCATCGGCCTGCGCGTCTCCCAGGGCGTGACGATGCACGGCATCGCCCTCAACTGCGACGTCGACCTCGGGTGGTACGACCGGTTCATCCCGTGCGGCATCGCCGACGCCGGCGTGACCACGCTCAGCCTCGAGGTCGGCCGGCCGGTCGGCGTGCCTGAGGTCCTGCCGGTGCTCCAGACCCGGCTCGCGGAGCTGCTGGCCTGGGCGCCGTACGCCGCGACGCCCGACTACGAGCCACGGCCGGATCCGGCCAGGTCGTCAGCGGGCGAGCCCCGCATCGAGCTCGTCCGGCCGTGACCGGCCCGGCCTGACTGATCGGGCCCGGTCACCGCGTTACGGTCCAGCCGTGACTGACGCGGTCGTCGAGATCCAGGGCCTCCGCAAGGAGTACGCCGGCCGGGCGGGTGTTCAGGTCGCGGTGGCCGACCTGGACCTCACGGTCCGCGCGGGCGAGGTGCACGGCTTCCTCGGCCCCAACGGCTCCGGCAAGACCACGACGATCCGCATGCTGCTGGGGCTGGCGACCCCGAGCCGTGGCTCGATGGCGCTCTTCGGTCAGTCGGTTCCCCAGGCGCTGCCCGAGGTCATCGCCAAGGTCGGAGCGGTCGTCGAGTCGCCCAAGTTCGCACCGAACTTCTCCGGTCGCCAGAACCTCCAGCTCCTGGCCCGCTCGGTCGGCGTGCCGCCGGACCGGGTGGACGCGGCCATCGAGACCGTCGGACTGACGGGCCGCGACGCCGGTCGCTACAAGACCTACTCGCTCGGCATGAAGCAGCGGTTGGCCATCGCAGCCACCCTGCTCAAGGACCCCCGGCTGCTCATCCTCGACGAACCCACCAACGGGCTCGACCCGTCAGGGATCCGCGAGGTGCGCGAGATGATCCGCGACCTGGGCCGCTCGGGAGTGACGGTGCTGATCAGCTCGCACATCCTCGCCGAGGTCCAGCAGGTCTGCACGGCGGCGACCATCATCGGCAACGGTCGGACCCTGGCCAGCGGGACCGTCGCCGAGCTGCTGGGCGGGTCGACCTCGCAGCGCGTGGTCGTCCCCGACCCGGTTGCGGCGCGAACGGCGCTCGAGGCCGCCGGGCTGCGGGTGTCCGAGGCGGAGGGCCAGGCCCTTCTGGTCGAGACCGACCAGCCCGGTGAGATCACCCGGCTGCTCGGCGACGCCGGCGTGTGGCTGACCGAGCTGGCGCCGGTCCGCGCCGACCTCGAGTCGATCTTCCTCGACCTCACCGACACGGAACGTCTTGGCACCGACCACGGAACGAAGTCGGCGTCGTGATCCGGCTAGTGAGGGTCGAGCTGACCCGGCTGCGCTGGCGGCGGGCGGTGCTCCTGCTGCTCGCCCTCGGTGTCGTGGCGACCGCGGTCATCTTCGTGGGGGTCGTGGCCAACACCCGGTCGCGCACGATAGACGACATCGCCGCCGACAACGGGCCGCAGGTCCTCCAGGAGGTGAAGCGCTGCACCACGCATCCGCGGCAGTACTCCATCCGCAAGGACGAGCCCGACCTGCAGACAGCCTGCGAGAACCGGATCGCCGGCTACTACGGCGCCAGCGTCCTCGACCTGGTCGAGCAGCGGGAGAGCGGGAGCGGGCCGGCGCTCGTCGCGCTGCTGTCGATCATCCTGCTGCTGGCCGGAACGACGTTCGTCGGGCACGACTGGAACACCGGCTCGATGAGCAACCAGCTGCTCTTCGAGCCACGTCGGCGCCGGGTCTGGGCCGCCAAGGCCATCGCGGTCGCCATGGTCGCGGGGACCGTGACGCTGGCGCTCCTCGCCGCCTACTGGAGCGGGCTCTGGGCGGTCGCGTCGGCACGCGACCTGTCGATCCCGGAGCACGCCGTCGCGGCGGCGTACAAGCAAGCGGTGCTCGGTACCGCGCTCGTCGTCGGTGCCGCGCTGCTCGGCTATGCGCTCACGATGCTGCTGCGCACGACCGTCGGCTCGCTCGGCCTGCTGCTGGCGACGACCTTCGGCGGCATCGTCGTCGTGTGGACCGGCTTCGGCGGCGCCGAGCGGTTCATGCCGTGGAGCAACTTCGTCGCCTACGTCGTGGGCGGCTACACCTACTACGACCAGGACTCCTGCACCAGCTTCGACTGCACCTCGACCGCGCACACGATCGGGCGACCGGGGGGCGCGCTCTACTTCGTGGTGGCGCTCGTCATCGTCGCCGGGGCGTCGCTGCTGTCCTTCCGCAGCCGCGACGTCCCCTAGGACCGCTCAGCCGAACTGTGCGGTGTAGTGCTCGGCCGTCACCGGGTAGTAGTCGCGCTCGAAGTCGCGCAGCGCCGGGTCGGCGCCGGTCTCCACGTCGACCAGCCGGTCGAGGTAGTAGTCCCAGCCCGGCCCGACCGAGCCCACCTGCTCCTTCGTCACACCCGGCTGGCTGAAGGTCAGCGTCGTGACGCCGGCGTCGTAGGTCAGGTCGAGCTCGAGCAGCCAGACCTCCTCGCCGACCCGGGAGGTCAGGTGCAGCCGGTGCGGCGGCTCGCAGCTCCGGATCTCCATGGCCTCGCCGGCGTGGTCCTCGCCCTCGAAGGTCATGCGGAAGTTCACGCTCCCCTCGGTCGGGTCGCCGTCCCACGTGCCGATCCAGCGCGCCAGCCGCTCGGGCTCGGTCACCGCCGCCCACACGTCCTCGATCGGGGCCCTGAACTCCCGGGTCTGGACGAGCACGTGTCGGCCGTCCTGCTGCTCGATCCGGCCGGTGGGTGCGGTGGTCATGCGGTCTCCTCGTGCTCGTGCTGCGTGGGTGCGAATGGGGTGCGCCGCCTGTCGCGGCCGGTCCGGTGGACCTCGGTCTCCAGGGCGTCGAGCGCCTGCGCGCCGATCGGGCGGGCCGTGAGCGCCGCGACGTACGACGCGACGGGGGCGAGCGCCGTACGGTCCAGCGCGTAGAAGCGCTCCCGCCCCCGGTCGGCCACCGTCACCGCGCCCGCCTCCAGCAGGAGCCGCAGGTGCTTGCTGACCGCCGGCCGGCTGATCGGGCGGCTCGCGGCCAGGTCGACCACCCGGCACGGCTCGCCGGCCAGCTCGGCCAGCAGCGAGCGCCGCACCGGGTCGGCCAGCGCCCCGAAGATGTCCATGCCAACAGGTAACCATTTGGCTACCAATTGTGCAACCGCCGAGTCGGGGTGAACTGGGTCACCGGCGTAGGGTTGAAGCCGTGACGCAAGCCCCTACGGCACCCGACGGGCGCAAGCTGCTCCGGCTCGAGGTGCGCAACGCCGAGACGCCGATCGAGCGCAAGCCGGAGTGGATCAAGACGCGCGCCAAGATGGGTCCGGCGTACACCGAGCTGCACGCCCTGGTGAAGTCCGAGGGGCTGCACACGGTGTGCCAGGAGGCGGGCTGTCCCAACATCTTCGAGTGCTGGGAGGACCGCGAGGCGACGTTCCTCATCGGCGGCGACCAGTGCACGCGGCGGTGTGACTTCTGCCAGATCGACACCGGCAAGCCGGAGCCGCTGGACCGCGACGAGCCGCGGCGCGTCGCCGAGTCGGTCCAGAAGATGGAGCTCCGCTACGCCACCATCACCGGCGTCGCCCGTGACGACCTCGAGGACGGCGGCGCCTGGCTGTACGCCGAGACGGTGCGCGCCATCCACGAGCTCAACCCGGGCACCGGCGTCGAGAACCTCATCCCCGACTTCAACGGCAAGCCCGAGCTGCTCCGCGAGGTGTTCGAGAGCCGCCCCGAGGTGCTCGCCCACAACGTCGAGACGGTGCCGCGGATCTTCAAGCGGATCCGCCCTGCGTTCCGCTACGACCGCTCGCTCGACGTGCTGACCCAGGCCCGCGACTTCGGCCTGGTCACCAAGTCCAACCTGATCCTCGGCATGGGCGAGACCCGCGACGAGGTCAGCCAGGCGCTGCGCGATCTGCACGCGGCCGGCACCGAGCTGATCACGATCACCCAGTACCTCCGCCCCTCCCTGCGGCACCACCCCGTCGAGCGGTGGGTCAAGCCCGAGGAGTTCGTCGAGCTCGCGGCCGAGGCCGAGCGAGATCGGCTTCTCCGGCGTGCTGTCGGGACCGCTGGTGCGTTCGTCGTACCGCGCCGGGCGGCTGTACCGTCAGGCCATGGACGCCCGCCAGGGCGCCTCCGCCTGACCATTGAGCTGAACCCGCCCGAAAGAGACAGATGTCGAACACGAAGGCCGAGCCGGAGAAGACCGGCCGGATCCAGCAGTTCCGTCAGACCTACCGACTGACCAAGAAGACCGACCGCTGGATCGGCCTGGTGCTGCTCGGCGCGTTCCTGATCGTCGGCGGGATCGGCTTCGTCGTCTTCTACTTCCTGCTGCCCAGCAACGGCTTGCTCGGGCTGGTGATGGCGATCGTCGGCGGGCTGCTGTTCGGCACTCTGGCCGCGCTGATCATCTTCGGCCGGCGCGCCCAGCGCTCGGCGTACTCCCAGATGGACGGGCAGCGCGGGGCGGCCGGCGCCGCCCTGCGGATGCTGCGCCGCGGGTGGAAGACCCGCGAGGAGCCGGTGGCCATCACCAAGCAGATGGACGTCGTCTACCGCGTCATCGGCCCGCCCGGCATCGTGCTGATCGGCGAGGGCAACCAGAACCGGCTGCGCCAGCTGATGGCCACCGAGCGGCGCAAGCACGAGCGGGTGGCGGCGGAGACCCCGATCCACGAGGTGATCTGCGGCAACGGCGAGGGCGAGGTGCCGCTGCCCAAGCTGGTGCGCCACGTCCAGAAGCTCGGCCGCGAGGTGAAGCCGGCCGAGATGACCGACATCCTCAACCGGCTCAAGGCGCTGGACGCCCAGCGGTCGGCGATCCCGATCCCGAAGGGACCGATCCCGACCAGCATGAAGGGGCTGCGCGGCAACATGCGGGGTCGGTGACCCGCGTCCTCCTCGTCGGGCTGGGCCGCATCGCCCAGACCCACATCGCGGTGCTCGACCGGCTGCCCGCGGTCTCGGTCGTGACCGGTGTCGATCCGGCGCCGTCGTACGACGTGCCGTTCCCGGTCGTCGCCACCCTCGACGAGGGGCTGGCTCTCGACCCCGACGTCGTGGTGCTGGCCACGCCGACCGACAGCCACGTGTCGCTGGCCTCGGCCGTGCTCGAGCGCACGTCGGCGCTGGTGCTCTCGGAGAAGCCGCTGGCGCAGTCCGCGGCCGAGATCGCCGGGCTGGAGTCACGGCACTCCCCCGCGGTCGTCGCGGCGCGGCTCAAGGTGGCGCACCACTTCGCGTTCTCGCCCGAGGTCGAGTGGGCGGCCCGGCTGGTGGCCGCGCACCCCGAGTGGGGCCCGCCGACCCGCGTGGTCGCGATGTCGACCGACGCGTACGGCGGCGCGCTGACCGCCGACCGGCGCGCCAGCCTGGTCTCGAGCTTCGTCGACTCGGCGCCCAACCAGCTGAGCGTGGCGTCCGCGTTCACCTCCGGCTGGCAGGTGCTCTCGCACGCCGACCAGGGCACGCGGGCCGTGACCGTCCTGGCCCACGACGGCGGCCGGACCGTGCTGTCGTCGAACTGGCTGGCCGGCGACTCGAGCAAGCACACGACACTGGAGTTCCTCGGCGGCGAGGTGCGGGTGGAGGTCGAGCACTCCTCGATGACCGTCCTCGTCATGGCGGGCGACCGCGTCACCGGCCACACGGCGTACGCCGACACGGTCGAGCGCAAGCAGGCGCACTACCTCGGGCTGTACGACGCGCTCCTGCACCGTCCCGACGACCCGCGGCTCGGGGTCGGCCTGGCGCTGACCATCGCCAGGTTGCTCGAGGAGGCCGCTGCCCTGCCTTCGTCGGACGTGGCGTGGTCCGAGGTGGTCAGCTCTTCCCCGCCAGCGCGCGGTAGGTCTGGAGCGTGACCACCGCACTGCCGGCGGCCAGGTCGTGCAGCCCGCGTCCGTCGGGGCGGTAGACCAGCGGCGGGATGACCAATGCGATCAGGACCTGCCGGAGCAGTGCGAGGTGGGGCGGGATCGGCCGCGGGTCGCCGGTCTCGCGTACGACCCGCAACCGGGTCGCGATCTGGCCGAACGAGCCGCCGCTGAGCGCGGTCAGGATCGCCGACTCCAGGATGAAGACGCCGAGCACGTACATGCTGGCCTGCTGGTCACCGGCCCACTGGTCGACGCCGCCCACCGCGAGGATCACGACGAGCGTCGAGGCGAACCAGTCCACCACCAGCGCCAGGATGCGCCGGGCCCATGTCGCGGTCTCCACGGAGAACAGCCTCTCAGGCCCCCCCTCGTCCACCCGCCGACGCCCTCTGCCGAACAATGGCGTCATGCGACGGTGCCGGCTGCACGTGATGGGTGCCAGCGGTGCCGGTACGACGACTCTCGGTCGGGCCCTGGCCGACTTCTGGTCTGTCCCGCACGCCGACGCCGACGACTACTTCTGGGTGCCCACCGATCCGCCGTACACCGAGAAGCGGCCGGAGGCCGATCGGGTCGCCCTGATGCGGAGCGTGTTCCTGCCGCGCGAGGCTTGGGTCGTCTCCGGGTCGATGCTCGGCTGGGGCGAGAGCGTAGTGCGCCTTTGCGACGCCGTGGTGTTCGTGACGCTCGACCCCGAAGAACGGCTGCGAAGGCTCACGGCTCGCGAGGAGCGAAGGTTCGAGGGCCGGGAAGCCGATCCGGAGGGTTGGGAAACGTTCTTCGAGTGGGCCAAGGGGTACGACGACCCGGAGTTCGGTGGCCGGAGCCGGGTGGCCCATGAAGCGTGGCTGGAAGGCCTCGACCGGCCGGTGCTGCGCCTGGACAGCACGCTGGGCCGCGAGCAGCTCCGGGACGCCGTGCTCGACTGGGAACCCGTCACCTGAGCACCTGTTACACGCCCGAAACAATCGCGATACGGTCGAGAAACTGCCCGTGCATACGTTGCGCAGGACCTCATTGGATCAAGGAGACCTGCATGTTCCAGAACAGCGAAGAGCTGCTCAAGTACGTCGCGGACGAGGGCGTCGAGTTCGTCGACGTGCGCTTCGTCGACCTGCCCGGCATCGAGCAGCACTTCACCGTCCCGGTGTCGTCCTTCGGCCAGGACGTGTTCGACAACGGCCTGGCCTTCGACGGCTCGTCGATCCGCGGCTTCCAGGCCATCAACGAGTCGGACATGGCGCTGTTCCCGGACCCGACCACCGCCTTCGTGGACCCGTTCCGGGTCAACAAGACGCTCAACCTCAGCTTCTTCATCCACGACCCGATCACCGGTGAGGCCTACAGCCGCGACCCGCGCAACATCGCGCGCAAGGCGCTGACCTACCTCGGTACGACCGGGCATCGCGGACACGGCGTACTTCGCGCCGGAGGCGGAGTTCTACATCTTCGACTCGGTCCGCTACTCGACCGGAGCCAACGAGGGCTACTACCACATCGACTCCGTCGAGGGCTGGTGGAACTCCGGCCAGGAGGGCGACAACCGCGGCTACAAGACCCGCTTCAAGGGCGGCTACTTCCCGGTGGCGCCGTACGACCACTACGGCGACCTGCGCGACGAGATGGTGAAGAACCTCGAGTCCAGCGGACTGCTGGTCGAGCGGGCCCACCACGAGGTCGGCACCGCGGGCCAGGCCGAGATCAACTACCGGTTCGACACGCTGCTCAAGGCCGCCGACGACGTGATGAAGTTCAAGTACCTCATCAAGAACACGGCCTGGGAGGCCGGCAAGTCGGTCACCTTCATGCCGAAGCCGATCTTCGGCGACAACGGCTCAGGCATGCACGTGCACCAGTCGCTCTGGAAGGACGGCGACCCGCTGTTCTACGACGAGACCGGGTACGGCGGCCTCTCCGACCTGGCCCGCTGGTACATCGGCGGCATCCTCCAGCACGCCCCGGCCCTGCTGGCGTTCACCAACCCGTCGGTGAACTCCTACCACCGCCTGGTGCCGGGATTCGAGGCCCCGATCTCGCTGGTGTACTCCTCGCGGAACCGGTCTGCGTCGGTCCGCATCCCGATCACCGGCTCGAACCCGAAGGCCAAGCGCGTCGAGTGCCGGTTCCCCGACCCCTCGGCGAACCCCTACCTCGCGTTCTCGGCCCTGATGCTCGCGGGCGTCGACGGCATCAAGAACAAGACCGAGCCGGCCGCGCCCATCGACAAGGACATCTACGAGCTCCCGCCGGACGAGATGGCCGAGATCGACCAGGTCCCGACCTCGCTCGGCGCCGTACTCGACGCCCTCGAGGCCGACCACGAGTTCCTGACGGTGGGCAACGTCTTCACGCCCGACCTGATCGAGACCTGGGTCGACTACAAGCGCACCCACGAGATCGCGCCCGTGCAGCTCCGTCCGCATCCGCACGAGTTCGAGCTCTACTACGACATCTAGGACTTGCTCGTAGAACTCGAACTCGGTGAGCTCGACCACGAGGGCTCCGGCATCGCCGGAGCCCTCGTGGCGCCGCACGGCACAAGGGGGCCTCGTGATCAGGGCCGGGGCTCCGCGGTCTGGCGGACCGGGTGTCCGCGATGGGCGGCACCATCGGGCGACACTGCTCCGCACCGGAGTACCCGGATCACCCGGAGCTGCCGTGCGGGTCGTGATCGCTGAGGACCAGGCGCTGGTACGCGAGGGCATCGTGCGGTTCTTCGAGGACGCGGGCCACGACGTCGTGGGCTCCTTCGGCGATGCGACCACGACCCGGACGTCGTCGGCAGTCTCGTCGGCGCGACCACTGCGAGCTCCGGGCTCGCCGCACTGACCGACCGCGAGCGCGAGATGCTCGCGCTGATGGCGGAGGGACTGACCAACGCCGGCATCGCTCGACGGTTGCTCCTCAGCGGCCGCACCGTCGAGTCGCACGTACGCCACGTGCTGCTCAAGCTCGACCTCCCGGACACGACCGACGACCACCGGCGAGTACTCGCAGTGCTGGCGCATCTCACCGCGACTACTCGATGTCGCGCCGGACCGCCACACCCCGCCGTTGTCGGGAGTCGTCCCTTTGGCACGACCGTCCGTCAGCCGCCCCGACCAGCTGCCGCGAGCGCGACGTAGTTCGCCGCGTTGCGACGCGTCTCCTGCAGCTGGTCGTCCGACACCGTCGCGCGGACCTTCCCCGGTACGCCGAGCACGACGGAGCGCGCTGGCACGGCGGTGTCGGCGGAGACAACGGCGCCAGCGCCCACGATGCTGCCTTGGCCGATGTGAGCGCCGTTCATGACGATGGCGCCCATGCCGATGAGCACGTCGTCGCCGACCGTGCAGCCGTGCAGGACTGCGCGATGTCCGACCGAGACGCCTTTGCCGATCACGACCGGGTGGCCGGGGTCCACGTGGATGACGCAGCCGTCCTGGATGTTGGTGCGGCTCCCGATCTCGATCCGGTCGTTGTCCGCCCGGACCACGGCCCCGAACCAGATGCTCACCTCGTCCCCCACCGTCACACCGCCGAGCAGCACCGTGCCCGGAGCGATCCACGCAGAGTCGGTGACCTTCGGCGCCCGGCCGCCGAACTCGATCCTCATGGCACCGGAGCGGGGCCGACCTCTGGCCTGATCGGGTCGTGGCCGTAGCAGGCGCGAAGGATCTCGCGCTCGTCGGGAGTGTCCAGATGCGCGACGACGACGCCCTCGCGCATGACCAGCACGTCGTCCGACTGGTCCACGATCTCCTCGAGGTCGGAGGAGATCATGAGGATGGCGGCGCCTTCCTGGGCGAGCTCGCGCATCACGGCGTAGATCTCGGCTCGTGCGCCCACGTCGACGCCCTGGGTGGGCTCGTCGAAGATGAAGACGTTGGCGCCGGCGCCGATCCAGCGCGAGACGATGACCTTCTGCTGGTTGCCGCCCGAGAGGGTGGCGATCTCCTGGTCGACGGAGGTGACCTTGATGGAGAGCCGGCGAACAGCGCTCCTTGCGAAGCGGGCCTCACTCCTCCGGTTCAGGACCGGCAGGATCTTGCCGACACGGAATCTGTCGAGGAACGGGACGGTGAGGTTCTCCCGGACGCTGAGCTCCCTGAGCGCACCTAGATGGCGACGGTCCTCGGGGACCAGGGCGATGCCCGCGCGGATGGCCCGCCTGGGCGACCTGAACTTCACGAGGCGCCCCCGGATCTTGAGTACTCCACTCTGCGGTCGGCTGGCACCGCAGAGCATGGCCGCCAGTTCGGTGCGCCCAGCCCCGACGAGACCCGCCATGCCGGTGATCCGTCCGCTGTAGAGGCTGAAGGTCGCGTCCCTCACGTGGTGCCCGTCGCTCAGAGCAAGGGCCTGCAGGGCTGCGCCGCTCTCTTCACGCAGCGTCCCGCTCGTCTCGTCGGTCGCCGGGTCCGAGACCGCGACGTCGGCTTGCACGCCGAGGTCTCCGATCTCGAGCGAGGCCGTATGGCCCAGCTCGGTCTGCCTTCCGAGGATGAGCGAGACGAGGTGGTCTCGGTCGCGGACATCTGTCGTCGGCACAGTGGTGACGAGGCGGCCGTCCTTGAGGACCGAGATGTTGTCGGCGAGGCGAAACACCTCGTGCAGGCGATGGGACACGTAGACGACGGTGCGACCGCTCGCGGTGAGATCGGTGACGATCGAGAAGAGCCGTTCGCTCTCCAGGTCGCTGAGTGCCGCGGTCGGCTCATCGAAGACCAGGAAGTGAGCGTCCTTGTGGAGTGCTCGTGCGATGGCGACCAGGGTCTGGTCGGCCGTCCCGAGCTCGGAGACGAGCGTGGTGGCCTTGACCTCGAGGCCCAGCGGCTCGACCAGCTCATGGAACCGTCGGCGCATCGCGGGGCGATTCACCACGAAGCTGCCCCAGAGCGCATCCCGGCTGCCCAGCAGCACGTTCTCGGCGACGGACAGGTCCTCGACCAGGTTGGGTTCCTGGTGGATGAACGCCAGACCGAGCTTGGCGCTGTCGGCAGGGGCCGCGATCCTGACCTGGGTCCCGTCGATCTCGACGCGTCCGGCGTCGGGGCGTTGGGCGCCCGCGAGGATCTTGATCAACGTGCTCTTGCCGGCGCCGTTCTCGCCCACCAGGGCGTGCACCGCACCGGGCTCGAAGCGGATGGACACGTCGTCGAGGGCTCGCACGCCGGGGAAGTCCTTGCTCAGCCCCGAGACCGCGACTCCCGGGCCGCTCACTGGCGCCGTCGAAGCAGCCCGGCCGCCGCGACGGCCACGATGAGGATGACGCCCTTGGCGATCGGTACGTCGTCGCTGGTCCAGCCGGTCAGGGTGAGGCCGTTGGTCAGCATGCCGAGGGTGAGGACACCCAGCGTGGTGCCGACGATGTGGAACCGGCCGATCGTGAGGGTCGAGGCCCCGATGAAGCAGGCGGTGAAGGCGTCCAGGAGGATGGAACCACCGGTCTGGGCCGAGCCGAGCCCGAACGTGGATGCCGTCAGGAAGCCGCCCAGCCCGCAGGCCAGCCCGCAGAGCGTGAAGGCCACGACCCGGACCACGTCGACCCGGATGCCGGCCAGGCGCGCGGCCTCGGCCCCACCCCCGACGGCGTACATGTGCCTGCCCAACACGGTGTGCTTGAGCAGGAAGTGCGCGACGAGCAGGACGAGCGCGGCGATGATCACCGTGTATCGCACTCCGAACATCTCGCCCTGGCCCAGGTCCCCGAAGTTCGCGGGCAGGCCGAGGCTGACCGTCCCGTCAGGAGCGATCTTCTGCTGGAACCCGACCAGGATGAACAGGCCCATCGCCAAGGTCCCGATGAACGGCGGCACTCGTAGCACGGTCACGATCAGCCCGTTGCCCAGGCCCACGGCGCCCGCGACACCGACAGCCACCAACATCCCCAGATCCGTACTGCCGCTGTCGACGGCGATCTTCGCCGCGAGCAGGGTCGCGAGGACCATGTTTCCCGCGATGGACAGGTCGAAAGCGCCGATGACGAGCACCAGGGTGAGCCCGGCCGCGATGATTCCCAGCACGGCGCTGGACTGGAGGATGGACGACAGGTTGTCGCTGCTGGTGAAGACGCCGTTGTCGGTCCGGATCGCGAAGTAGCCGAACAGCGCCACCAGGATGACGATCGTCCCGTACCGCTGTCCAAGCCGCTCGAGGGTCGGGCCCCACGCAGCAGGTGCCTGGTCCGGTCCTGCCTGGTCCGCCACCGGTGCCGCAGCCGAGGACTCAGCAGCGGCACCGGGGGCGATGGACTCTGTCTCCATCACCCTTGCCAGAAGGGCGTGATGAAGCCGTTGGGCAGCTGACCCGCGGCGGGGAGGTTGTCCTTCGTGATCAGCGGGCTGTCCTGATAGCCGACCTTGGGCACGGACTCGCCCTTGAGGAGCCGGTCGGCGAGGCTGACCCCGATCCTCATCAGCAGGGGCTGGTCGTTGTAACAGGTCGCCGCAAGGGGGTCGCCCTTCCGGATGGCCTCGAGCGCGGTGGGGACGCCGTCGATCGATGAGACGAAGACGTCCTTGCCCGACTCCTTGACCGCTGTGTTCGCTCCGAGCGCGACGTCGTCGAAGGCGCACCAGATCGCCTTGAGGTCTGGATGCTTCCCGAGGAACGCTGCCGTCCGGTCGTGGGCGTCCTGCAGCTGGCCGGGCACCTTGACCGTGATGTCCTCGACGATCTTGACGTCGGGGAACCTGGAGATGACCTGTCGGATCACGATCGACCTGATCGCCGTGGCCTCCAGGCCCGTGAAGTCCAGCAGGGCGATCTCGCCGGCGTACTCCATGCGCTGCATGGTGTAGAGCGACGTGCGCGCCGAGGAGACCCATTCGTCGAAGTCGGCCACCGTGTCGGCGCCATCGAAGCGGCCCGAGACCAGGCTGATGACCGGCACCTTGGCATCGTTGGCCGGCTTCACGGCCTGCTCGAGCCCGACTGACGGCAGCGCGTAGCACATGATCGCCTCTGCCCCCTGCGAGAGGAGGGTCGTGACCGCTCCGGGCACGGCACTCGGGTCGCCCTTGATGTCGACGACATCGACCTCCCAGTCGATGGTCTCCTTGAGTGCGTTCATGCCCTGGATGCCCACGGCAACTGCGGCGGCGGAGTTGTCGAGTGAGATGAGTCCGACCTTGCGGCCCTTCTGCACCTTCGACAGGTCGACGCCACCATCGGTGGCAGACGTTGCGGAGGTAGCCGCGGAGGAGATGTTCTTCGACTCGTCCGCGTTGGCGTCCGGGCTCCCGCCGAAGTCACACCCGGCGAGCAGGGTGGCACCGACGCCGGTCGCGGACACGACGCCGAAGCCCTTGAGGATGCCGCGACGCGACGCGAGCTGCTGGTTCGAGGTCATGGTCAGGCCCCCACGTGCGCGCCGACGGGCGCCTCGGTCTGGGCGGTGCCGCCATGGACGCCGTCGATGAACTCCTTGACTACGGCTGCGAAGGGTGCCGGCTTCTCGAAGAAGGGGAAGTGCGCCCCGCCCTCGGCCCTGCTGAAGATGCGGAGCGAGGCGCCGGGGATCTGGGCGGCGTTGAACTCCTGCGACGACGGGACGACGTGGCTCACCTCACCGCCGGTCACCAGGGAGGGGACGTCGACGCGCGGGAGGACGTCGCGCCAGTCCTGCATCACGTGGTCGAGGAGGAGCCGTGCGCCGAAGGGCATCTCGAGCTTGAGGTTCTCTGCGAGGAGGAAGTCGTAGTCGTCGGACGAGATGTCCTCGGTCAGCATGGAGGTGAGGAAGTCGGCGCGGGCCTGGTGCTGGTCGGGACCACCGACCGCCTGCACGAAGTCCGAGGCGCCTTGGAAGTCGACGATGGCGCCGACCTCGGCCGCGTCCTCCGGCCGGAGCCACGGAACGAGTGCGCAGACGCTGGGCTGGTCGATCCAGACGACTGACGAGATGCGGTCGGTCCCGAAGTGGTCGATGAACGACCAGATGACCGAGCAACCCATGGAGTGGCCCATCAGGTGGGCCTTGGCGATGCCGAGGTGGTCGAGGAGCTCGCCGAGGTCGACCGCCAGCGAGGCGATACGTGCGCCGTTGTCGGAGCGGCCCGACTCGCCGTGGTTGCGATGGTCGTAGGACACCACCGTGTAGTCCTCGCCGAGCAGAGGAATCATCCGGTCGAACTGGGCTGCCGTCTGCGACCACCCGGGGGCGATGACGAGCGTCTTGGGGCCGTTGCCGTGCACCTGGTACGTGATGCGGCATCCGTCCCGAGTGGTGAAGTCAGTCATGGGACTGGGTCCTCCTCCGTTTCAAGGCTGGGCGGGGCGGCTGCCCCGGTTGGCGTCGTGTGATCGCCGTTACACACGGAGAATGTGGGGACAGGGGTGCCGGTCACTACTGCTGTCCGACGAGAACCTTCCGCGCCTTTTCCTCCTATTGTCGCAAGAGTTGGCCGTCCAGCAGCTTGAGGCTCATGTGGAGACTGAGGCGGGCATCGCCGTCGTCCAGGTCCACGTCCGCGAGCTCCCTGAGCTTGTCGAGCCGGTAGTAGAGCGTGGTCCGGTGGACATGCAGGGCAAGGGACGTCGCCGGGATCGAGCCGGCGTGATCGAGGAATGCTCGCAGGGTCTCGAGCAGCCGTCCGTCCTTGTCGACGGCGAGCACCCGCTGCATCTCCGCGGGCAGCGCCTCGACCGGCAGCTGCTCCGTCGGTAGGTGCAGGAGGAGCGCCATCGGGCCCAGCGCGGTCCAGGACTCGACGTCCCTCGCGCCGGGGGCGGTGGCTCGGCACGCCAGCGCGGCCTGGTCGTTCGACGCCCAGGCCCGCTCCAGCCCCTCCACCTCCGAGCCCACCCCGGCAACGCACTCGAACCGGTCCGCGGCGACCTCATGGACGCGGGCCACGAGACGGGTCGCGAGGTGGGAGGCCTGGTCCTCGGTGATCGGACGGCTGACCGAGCCCAGGATGGCGGTGCCCGCGTGGCCTCGTGCCGAGACCAGCGTCGGCACCCTCGCCAGGTCGGCGCTGTTGGCGTCGAGCGCGAATCGCAGTGCCGCCGAGACGTGTGAGTCGGTTGCACCTTCGGCGGGCTGGACTTCCAGCCGTACGACGCGGACCCGGCCGAAGGCGCGCAGATCCATCGTCGACGTGAGAGTCCGCAGGGCGGCGAGCCTCACCAGTGCGCTGTCACCCAGTAGATCGTTGACCGCGGCCTGGAGCTCTTCGCCACCAGCGACGGCGTCGGACTGCCGCTCGGCGGCGAGCAGAGGGGCCAGCTCGTCTCCCGCCCCACTGATGGCGGACAGCTCCGAGGTCGTGATGCCACCTTCGGCGTCGACCACGAGCAGCAGTCCGATCAGCTCGCCACGCCACCGGATCGGGTAACAGACCCGGGCGTGCATGCCGATCTCCGGGTTGGGCGGGATGACGCCGGGGGTGGACCAGCCGGAGACGCCCTGGGCGAGCACGTGGCCGATGGCGGCGCTGCTCGCGCGGCGCTGCAGCATCGCGTGCGTGCGCACCTCGTCCTCGTCCCCGTAGTGCTGGCTGGCGTAGAGGAGACGAACGCCGGGGTCGTCGATCACGACGGATCGCTGCAGCCGCTCAGCGAGATCGTCGATCAGTCGCTGCGTCGGTTCCTGGGCCACGCGGCGGATGCTACAGAAAGAGGAAATGTCGCGCGCGGAACTCTTCGCTGTGCGGTGCCGCCTGAAGGCGCCACCGACCCAGCATGGACGCCTGGCGGGACCGCGCCCCGGATCCGCCCGAGAAAGTCCGAGGAGGACGAGCGCATGGAGGCGCCTCACATCATCGGGTGGGCACACACCCGGTTCGGGACGAGTGACGCTCCCGACGTCGAGACCCTGATGGCCGAGGTGGCCCAGACCGCGGTGCTCGACGCCGGCCTCGACGCCGACGGCATCGACGCCATCCACGTCGGCGTCTACAACCACGGTTTCTCGGCGCAGGGCTTCGAGGCGGCACTGGTCGGCTCGGGGACGCCCGCACTGGCACAGGTCGCAGCCGTCCGCGCCGAGAACGCGTGTGCCACCGGGAGCGCGGCTCTGTACGGAGCCTTCGATCGAGTCCAGGCCGGCCGCGCTCGTGCCGTCCTCGTCATCGGTGCCGAGAAGATGACGGGCACCGAGCCTGCGGCGCTCAACGAGATCCTGCTGGGCGCGTGCCACCGTGCCTCGGAAGGCGGGTTCGGCAGCTTCGCGGGCGTGTTCGCCGATCTGACCGACGACTACGCGGTGCGGTACGGCGACCCGCACGACGCCATGGCCATGATCGCTGCGAAGAACCACCGCAACGGTGTCGACAACCCTTGGGCACATCTACGGCGTGACCTCGGCTTCGACTTCTGCGCGACGGCCTCCGAGCGCAACCCGCCGGTGGCCGGCCGCCTGCTGCGGACCGACTGCTCGATGGTCTCCGACGGGGCGGCCGCCCTGGTGGTGGCCTCCGCAGGCATCGCGTCGACTGCCCGACGAGCGGTGCGCGTCCGGGGACGCGAGCAGGCCAACGACCATCTCGCCATCGCCTCACGACGCGACCCGCTCGAGCTGGCCGGCGCCGCGGCGGCTTGGCACGGCGCGTTGAGCGAGGCCGGCCTCGGGCTGGACGACCTCGATCTCCTCGAGACCCACGACTGCTTCACCATCGCCGAGCTGCTCCAGTACGAGGCGTTCGGTATCGCGGAGCGGGGCAAGGCACGCCAGGTGCTCGATGCCGGGACCACCGGCCCGGACGGCGCTCTCCCGGTCAACCGCTCCGGGGGACTCAAGTCCAAGGGCCACCCGCTCGGCGCCACCGGTGTCTCGCAGCACGTGATGGCAGCACTCCAGCTGGTCGGCGAAGCCGGCGACTTCCAGCTCCCCAAGGCAGATCGCGCCGCCGTGTTCAACATGGGCGGCGCGGCGGTGGCCAACTACGCGACCATCCTGGAGCGGGCCCGATGATGCGCCGCCGCGCCGTCAACCTCGCCCACCTGCTCACCCAGACCGCGCGCCGAGTGCCGGACCATGACGCCGTGGTCCACGGCGACACCAGGTGGTCGTGGCGCGAGCTGGACCGGCGAGTGACGATCCTGGCCACCGAGCTGCGTCGCCGCGGGGTCGGCGCCGGATCCTGCGTGCTGCTCGACGGGCCCAACCACCCGGAGTTCATCCAGGCCGTCTTCGCCATCTGGAGAGCGGGTGCCGTCGTCGCACCGGTCAACGTGCGACTGCACGACGCCGAGATCGCAGCCATCGCCTCCGTCTGCCGGCCGGTGGCCGTCATCGCCCACACGTCCGCAACCTCCCACGTGGCCGCGGTCGTGTCGGGGGGTGACCTGGAGGCCGGCGTGATCGTCTGGGGCGAGAGCGGACCAGGCTCGTTCGATGTCGTCCTGACCGAGACCGCGGGCGACGAGGCCGAGCCCATAGACGCGCCTGGTGGCAACACCTCGGTGTGGGAGGACGACCCGGCCTGGTTCTTCTTCACCTCGGGCACCAGTGGCGTTCCCAAGGCGGCCGTGCTGACCCACGACCAGCTCGGCTTCATCGTCACCAACCACTTGGCGGACCTGATGCCCTCCACAGACGAAGGACACGTCTCGTTGGTCGTCGCACCGCTGTCGCACGGCGCCGGCGTGCACCTCCTGCCCCAGGTCGCGCGAGGTGCCACCACCGTCCTGCCGACGAGCGCCAGCCTGTCCTCCGACGAGGTGTGGACACTGGTGGAGCGCGAGCGGGTCACCAACATGTTCACGGTCCCCACCATCGTGAAGCTGCTGGTGGAGGACCCTGCAGCACGGCGACACGACCTGAGCAGCCTGGCCTACGTCATCTATGCGGGTGCCCCCATGCCGACGCCGGACCTGCAGCGAGCGCGCGAGCTGCTGGGTGACGCGCTGGTCCAGTACTACGGTCTCGCCGAGGTGACCGGGAACATCACAGTCCTGCCCGGGCGCTATCACGACCGTCCCACCCCTGCCGGGGTTGACTTCGGCTCGTGCGGATACACCCGGACCGGGATGCAGGTGAGCATCCAGGACGACCACGGCGCCGAGCTCGCCAGCGGGGCGACCGGCGAGATCTGCGTGGCCGGACCAGGCGTGTTCCGCGGCTACCTCGACAACCCGAGCGCTGACCGGGCGTCCTTCCGCGACGGCTGGTTCCGCACCGGGGACATCGGGTTCGTCGACGAAGAAGGATTCCTCTACATCACCGGACGGCTGTCCGACATGTACATCTCCGGCGGCTCGAACGTGCACCCGCGCGACGTCGAGGAGAAGCTGCTCACCCATCCCGCGGTGCGCGAGGTCGTGGTCTTCGGAGTGCCGGACCCGACCTGGGGTGAGGTCGGCGTCGCCGTGTGCGTGGTCGATCCGGGGGCGGTCCTGGAGGCGGACGAGCTGCGAGCCTGGCTCGACTCGCGCATGACGCGCTACAAGGTGCCCAAGTCCTTCGCATTCTGGACCGAGCTACCGAGATCCGGTTACGGCAAGGTGCAGCGGCGTACGGTCCGGGAGCAGTTCCTGCAGGGCAGCGAGGCCAGGACATGACGGTGGCCCCGTCGATGCTCAGCCCGGTCAAGCATCCAGGGCCACGGGTCGAGCCCCGTCTCATCGCCGTGCCGACCAGGACCCGGTCGGTGTGGGCATCGCTGTCGCCGGGCCGGCGCCTCATCGACGCGCTCGACGAGCTGCTCGCCGCGTCGGACGCGACGTCGGCCCAGGTCGAGCTCATGTCGGGCGCTCTGTCCCAGGTGACGTACTGCTACCCCGCCATCGGCGCAGCAGAGGACCAGCCCATCCACTACAGCGCCACGCAGTCGGCGACCGGTCCGGTGAACGTCGTGGGCGGCGGGGCCACGGTCGGCTTCCGGGACGGTGAGCGGTTCGTGCACTGCCACGCGGCCTGGTTCGACGCCGCCGGGGAACTGCTCGGCGGGCACCTCCTGCCCGAGACGTGGATCGGCAACTCCGGCCTCACCGTCGTGGCCCACACGCTGGACGACGCGGTGCAGCACAGCGCTGTCGACCCCGAGAGTCGCCTGCCCGTGTTCACCCCCATGGCGGCTTCCACAGATGCTGGTCAGGACGTGACCAACGCAGTGGTGGCGAGGGTCTGCCCCAATGAGAACCTCTACGACGCGTGCGCCGCCGTCCTGGCCGCCCGAGGCATGTCACAAGCCCGCGTCGTCGGAAGCATCGGAAGTCTCGTCGGGGCCGCTCTGCGTCGCCCCTCCGGCGTACTCCTGATCGACGGACCAGCCACCGAGGTTGCCCTCACAGGTCGGCTCAGCCTCGATCCGTCCGGTCGCGCAGAAGGCGAGCTGACGGCACTGGTGATCGACCGCCACGGACGGGTGCACATCGGTGACCTCACCCGCGACAACATCGTCGCGGTCACCGTCGAGCTCTTCGTCGAAGGAACATCATGAACCGCGACATCGGCGCCGGCCTCGACTTCGGACTCTCGGGCTCCGTCGTACTCGTCTTCGGCGCCGGGTCGAGCGGCGCTGGGCTCAGCAATGGCGAGGCAGCCGCCCTCACCTACGCCCGGGCCGGCGCCCGGGTGGCGTGCGTCGACCGAGACGGCGCCGAGGCGGAGCGCGTGACGAAGGCCATCGAGGCAGAAGGAGGGACGGCTCTCGCCGTCACGGCCGACGTGACGGACGAGGACGAGGTCGTCGCAGCCGTGTCCCAGGTGGTCCTTCATCTCGGACCGCCGGCCGTGCTCCACCACAACGTCGGTGTGGCGGTCCTCGGCGACGTTCTCGAGCTGGACCGCGACGCTTGGGACCGGTCGCTCGCCGTCAACGTCACCGGCTGCTTCCTCACCGCTCGGCATGTGCTGCCGCACCTGCTGGACCGCGGCAAGGGTGCCATCGTCACGGTGTCGTCCCTGGCAGGGATCCGCGACACCGGTTACGTCTACCCCGCCTACAACGCCGCCAAAGCAGCACTCAACCAGCTGACCGTCTCACTCGCCCTGACCTATGCCGACCGCGGCATCCGGGCCAACGCGGTCGTCCCGGGACTCATCGACACCCCGCTGGTCTCGCACCAGATCGCCAGGGACCCCGCGACGCTCGGCGCCGAGCTCGCCGCCCGGCACAGCGCGAGTCCCACCGGGCAGATGGGTAGCCCCTGGGACGTCGCCCATGCCTCGCTGTTCCTGGCGAGCGACCTGGCGGCCTACGTCAACGGGGTACTGCTGCCCGTTGACGGAGGCCTGGCCGCGCGCAGTGTCTGAGCTGGCCGCGGTTCGCCGGCGGCTCCCGCGAGAGGTACTCATCACGGATCCCGAGCTCATCGCGAGCTATCGGCGCGACGAGTCGCGGTTCACCCCGTCCGGGCCGCCGCTGGCCGTCGTACTGCCCAGGAGCACCTCGGAGGTCTCCCAGGCTCTCGCCACCGCCAGCGAAGTCGGACTCCAGGTCGTGACCCGCGGAGCCGGCTCGGGGCTCAGCGGAGGAGCCAACGCCGTCGAGGGTTGCCTGGTGCTCAGCACCCGACGCCTCGACCGCATTCTGGAGGTCGACCCCGGTGAGCGGTTGCTGGTCGCCCAACCCGGAGTCATCACGGCCGAGGTTCGCTCCGAGGCCCTCCGCCACGGGCTGTCGTACCCGCCCGACCCGGGTAGCGTCGCCAGCTCGACCATCGGCGGCAACGTCGCAACGAACGCAGGCGGCATGTGCTGCGTGAAGTACGGCGTCACCGCGGACTACGTGCTCGCCCTCGAGGTCGTGCTCGGCGATGGTCGCGTGATGCGCACCGGCAGGCGCACCGCGAAGGGGGCCGCGGGCTACGACCTGACCCGGCTCTTCGTGGGCTCGGAGGGCTCGCTCGGTGTGATCACCGAGGTGACGCTCCGGCTCGCTGCTCCTCCCCAGGAGCCACAGACCGTGCTCGCCACGTTCGGCGACCTGTCCGGGGCAGGCCGCGCCGTCGAGGCCATCACGCGCGGCCCGGTCACTCCATCCGTCTTCGAGATCCTCGACCAGACGACCATCCGGGCGATCGAGGCCTTGTCCCCCATGGGCTTCGACACAAGTGTCGGGGCGGTCCTCCTGATCCAGAGTGACTCGCTGACTGCCGGGCAGGACGTCAGAGTCCTCGCCGCCGAATGTGAGGCATCGGGCGCCGTCGACGTCGCCGTCAGCGAGGACGCGGGCGAAGCGCACGCCCTGCTCGAGGCGCGGCGACTCGCCCTGCCTGCTCTCGAGCGGCTCGGCGACTGGCTGCTGGACGACGTGTGCGTGCCGCGGTCGCGGATCGTCGACCTCCTCGTGACCGTGCAAGAGATAGCCGCGGAAGAGCATCTGATCATCGGCGTGTTCGGTCATGCCGGAGACGGGAACATGCACCCGACCGTCATCTTCGACTCCTCCGACGACAGGAAGAGCCTGGCCGCGCAGCGGGCGTTCGACCGGATCACCGCCGCAGCGCTTGGGTTGGGCGGGACTGTGACCGGCGAGCATGGCATCGGCCGCCTCAAGACCACCTGGCTCAGCCGCGAGCTCGACCCCGTGGCCGCACACCTGCACCGGATCCTCAAGCAGGCCGTCGATCCTGGTGGAACCCTCAACCCCGGTGTTGCGATCCCGGGCTAGGCAAGCTGTCGGCCCGCGGCGACATACTCGGCAGCTGCAGCTGTGCCGTCTGCGGTGGCCTCGGGGAGAGCGGGGTCGAGAAGCACCTTCCCGGCCCTGCCGAACATCAGCTCCAACGCCTCGGGCAGACCGCCCAACGGCAGTCGGTGCGTGACCAGGGTGTCGAGGTCGACCTTGCCCGTGATCACCAGGGCCGCGAGGCGGTCCCAGGTCTCCCAGATGGACCGCCCCCAGCTGCCCCGCAGGCTGACCCCCCTGGTGATGAGGGTGTCCGTCACCTGCAGGGGCAGCACGCCCTTCACAAGACCCACCGACACGACGGTGGCCTCGCGCCGTACGGCGCCCATCGCAGTTGCCAGCGCGGGCATCGCCCCGGAGCACTCGAAGGCGACGTCGAAGCCGCCTCTTGACCGCGTGGCTGCATCCGCAGCTTCGAGCGGGTCCGTCATGACGTCGACCGCTCGGACGCCGACCAGGTCCGCCAGCTCACGGCGATATCGGTTCGGCTCCACGGTGACAACGGTGCGCGCACCCAGCGCATCCGCGATCTGGGCGGCCACCAGCCCGACAGGACCCGCTCCCGACACCAGGACGGAGGCGCCCGCCAGCTCCACCCTCGAACGAAGGACAGCGTGCATCGCGCTGCCGGCTGACTCGAGCAGGGCCGCAGTCTGGAGACCGATCTCGTCGGGCACCTGGAAACAGCTCCGACCAGGCACGACCACCCGCTCCGCAAAGGCGCCGTCGACAGTGACACCGAGGATGTCCATGTTCGAGCAGTTGTGCGCGCTGCCGCTGCGGCAGAAGAAGCAATAGCCGCAGTGCAGATGCGTCTCGACGGCCACGCGCGCTCCGACGGAGTAGCCCAAGGTGTGCGGCCCGACCTCGACCACGGTGCCGCTGACCTCGTGTCCCATGGTGCGAGGAAACGTCATCCCGAGGTCGCCACCCGCGTCACCGGACTCGAAGAACGCCGCGTCGGTGCCGCAGACCGATGCCGCGGCCACCTGGATGCGGACCTGGCCCGGACTCAACGCGGGCTCGTCGCGATCAGCCACCAGCTCGCACCCTCGCTGGGGGCTGAGCTTGACGACGGCGCGCATTGACTCACCTTCGGGCAGCCGCATGCTCGTGAACACCGTCACGCGTTGGAGTCAGGGGGCTCGCATTTCACACATTGTCGTAACGCCCACTCCACCCCACGGGGTGGAGCCCACCATCTTTGCGGCGCCTACTTTTGAAGGACCGGACTGCCGGCCGGACGTGTTTTGACCCACGCCCGGGCATCCTTTCGAGACCGAGCCCCCGTCGTGGATGGATGTGGAGATGAGTGCGTCCCCGTCCTTTGATCCCCAGGGCGGGGCTGGGCGCCTTCGCCTCGATGACCCCATGCGAGGCGAAGGCGTGCCCCGCCCGCGGCCAAAGGTTTTCTCATCGCCGGCAACCCCTTCGGGTGGGTCGCAGGTCGAGTCGCGGTGACACGATTGATGCGACCTGGTGACGGGGCTTCTCGGGATCGGGGGATCGCCGAAGATGCGCCAAGTAGAACGCCCTTCGCAACCTGGCTGCGGAGGGCGTTCCCTGGCTAGCCGGCCGGTACCAGGACCTTGAGGCCGAAGTAGTACAGCAGCACCAGTGCGAGGACGAAGACGACCAGCAGCAGGGCCGGCTTCAACTTGGGCCTCGGCTCCGCGTTGAGCGGCTGGTTCACGGTCGGGTGCCTGCGCGTTTCCTCGTGCTCGTCGTCTGTCATGTCTCCCGGTACCCACGGCGTGGTCCCAGAACGTTGACTGCCGACCCGCCGACTTATTCATGCGCGAGTCACCACTCCCACGGACCCGGCAGGTTCCCGGGCCGAACGCGGTCTGACGGTGGTGGACCGTGGCCTGGCCCGCGAGCTCGACCTCCCAGGCGTCCTCGACGTCGCCTTGGTCGTACGCGATCCAGCACTCAGCGAGACGTGTCGGCGCTCGAGGGCACGTCCGAACACCGACGCGAACGTCTCGTCGGCCGGCGGCGCCATGACCGGATCATCACAGGTCGAGTTCACAGGTGAGGCCCGATCAGGTGAAGACGGAGGCTCTACCGTCCGACGGTGCCGCGGCTCCGGAACCGGGGGTCGGAGCCGCGGCCAGGTTCACGCTAGGGATCAGGTCACGCAGATGCGACTCGGCGTCCACGACGCGAGGAGCCGCGATGTCCCTCACGCCCGTCCGCGCCTGGGGTTCTTGACCGCATCCACCGCTTCCCGGCGGTTGTAAACGTTTGGCAAGTACTTCCGGCAAGCGGGGGCGGTGCTGTTTGCTGGCGAGGTCGGCCCACATGGGGGGCTCCTTGGGGGGCTTTGAGAGCTTGGGCTGGCACAAAGAACGCCCTCCGCGGTTTTGCTGCGGAGGGCGTTCGTTGTTCCCCCCGCGATGCGCCAAGCGATCGAGCCGCCGGCTCCGAATCACTCCCGTCACCAGCTACCTCCGGGAGAGATGTCATGGACACACGAGGGTCGGGCCCCACCAAGTACCAGCCGAAGCACCTGATCCCGCCCGATCGGCTCGCTCGGGTCGCAGGACTGCTGGGCGACGTCGACCTCACACGGAGCCGCGGCCAGGGGAACGGGCTCCGCGTCCACGGCATCTACTTCGCCGTGGTGTCGATCGCTGTGCTCATCGTGTTCATCGTCGCGATCGCGCTCGCCAGCGGACGCATGTAGCGAGGCGGTCAGTCCAGCAGCGCGGTGAAGAGCTCGGCGTACTGCACGAGCTGCCGGTCCCCGAGGTAGCGGTCCCGGACCGACTCGCGTGCTGCGGTCCCGAGCCGGTCACGCAGCCCGACATCCCGGACCAGCGTGGCCACCGCGGCTCCGAAGCTCTCGAGGTCCCGCGGGTCGTCGAGGAGCACTCCGCTCTCGCAGTCGACGATCTGGTCATGGATGCCGCCGACCCGGGAGGCCAGCACCGCGCGCCCCTTCCACATCGACTCCGTCACGGTGAGCCCGAGGCCCTCGGCGACGCTCTTGCGGACGACCAGGTCCGCGTGTCGCTGCAGCGCGTTGACGATGTGGGCGTTCTCGTCCGGGTCGTCCATGGGCAGCCAGCAGAGGTGGATGCGACGCAGGGCGTACGCCGGCAGCTGCTGCCACGCGCCCACGCACTCCTCGGCGACGTGCGTGCTCTCCGGGTCGTCGGAGTTCACCTCCGGCCGGGGACCGGCCAGGACCAGGTGGACGTCGTTCGGCATGGCGCTCAACGCGGACGCGAAGCCCGACAGGACGCCGGCCGCGTCCTTGAGCCGGTCCCACCTGCCGACCTGGAGGACGTAGCGCTCGCCGGCCGGCAGTAGCTCGTCGCTCATTGTGACGCCGGTGTGCCGGCGCACCCGCCCCGGTGACCCGTCGCGCCGGTTGAAGTCCCTGAAGCGGTCGCCGACGTTGCCGGCGATGATCCCCGCGGCGCGGAGGGTCGCCTCCACCTGCTCGTCGGTCAGCTCGCAGTTCTTGGGGCCCAGCGGGTCCAGGGCGGGCGGGATGACGAACGTCCGGTACGGGTTGAGCCACCGAGGGGCGCACCCTGCTCGCGGGAAGATCACGGCGTCCGCCGCCTCGACGTACGGGCGCAGGAACGACCATGCCGTCTCCGTGACCCGGTTGGTCATGTCGGTGGCGATGTGTGAGAGCCAGATGACCTGCGCGCCCAGATCCCGGAGCCCGGGCGCGATTCCGACGGTGGCCGGGTCGTGCAGGAGGACCAGGTCTCCCCGGCGCACCTGCCCGCCCATCCGCGCCAGGTTGGTCTCCAGGACGGTCTCGTAGTGCTGCCGCTCGGGCTCGCCCAGGCGGCCGGCGTCGCCCACCGAGCCACGGAGGAAGTTGTGCATGCGCTTGGTGATCTTGAAGAACGCCGGACCGCCGTCGAGCACCACCGGGCGCGTGGCGACGCCCGCACCGGACCCGTCCGCGAGCAGCGCGAACAGCCTCTCCGTGGCGTCGTCCCCGGCCGCGGTCACGGTCACGTTCCACACGGTGCGGTCGCCGAGCACCCGTCGGGCGCTGTCGGCGTACGACCGCAGGCGATCCGCGCGGTCCGGGGCGAGCAGGAGCGCAAGCCGCTCCAGCGGCGAGGCCTCGTCCTGTACCCGCCGAACTGTCAGCTCGGTCATGCCGCTGCCCTGGTTCTCGACCCCGGATTCCCCGGCCGCGCGGGGGTACGCGGCCGTCCCTCTCGGTCGCCCCGGACACGCGCGGTGTCTGGTCGCGGGCCGACTTGCGATCAAGTTAGTGGGCCCCCCGGCCGGTCTGCAGGCTTCCGGCAAACATCCGCCGGTTCCTGCCGTTCCGGCGATGGGTGGTCCAGTCAGGCCGGGAGTTCCACCCTTCCCGGAGTGCCGTCGCTGCCGACCGAGGCGCGCGTACGAAGTGATCGCGCCGGGTGTCGGTGCAGGCGTAGGCTGATCACGCTTGGTCGTCCTGGCCCTCGACGGCGCTCTCCTCTTATCGCTGGAGTGGCCGTGACCGATCGCACGCAGCTCGCCGCCCCGCCAGGTGCGGCGGCCAGGGCCGCCAGCTCCTACACCGAGCTGGCGCGGCTCGTGCGCGCCAGCGGGTTGATGTCGCGCCGCTACGCCTACTACTGGAGTCGGCTCTGTGCCGGTGCGCTGTCCCTGGCCGGGCTCGTGGTCGCCACGGCCTGGCTCGGCAACTCGTGGTTCCAGCTGATCGTCGCCGGGCTGATCGGGGGCGTGCTGTCGCAGTTCGGCTTCCTGGGTCACGATGCGGCGCACCGGCAGATCTTCAAGAGCGCGGCGTGGAACGAGTGGACCGCACGACTCGTGTCCGGTGCGGTGCTCGGCCTCAGCTACGGCTGGTGGCGAGGTAAGCACAGCAGCCACCACGCCGCCCCCAACCAGGTCGACCGGGATCCCGACATCGCGTCGGGACTCCTGGCGCTGACGCAGGAGCAGGGCTTCGGGCGGACCGGGCTGGCCCAGTGGTTCACCCGCCGGCAGGGCTGGCTGTTGTTCCCGCTGCTCACCCTCGAGGGGCTCAGCCTGCACGTGGGTGCCCTGCGGCACCTGTTCTCGTCACGCGACCCGCACCGGGCTCTGGAGCTGTCCTTGATGGTGCTCCGCATCGGCGGAGTCGTGGCACTGCTGGTGCTCCTGCTCCCCCTCGGCAAGGCGGCGGCGTTCCTCGCCGTGCAGGTGGGCGTCTTCGGGATCCTCCTCGGTGGGTCGTTCGTCCCCAACCACACCGGGATGCCGATCGTGCCGAGAGGTGCCCGGATCGACTTCCTGAACCGGCAGGTCCTGATGTCGCGCAACATCCGCGGGAACCTGCTGGTCGACGCCGCGATGGGCGGCCTGAACTACCAGATCGAGCACCACCTCTTCCCCAGCATGCCCCGGCCCCACCTCAGGCTGGTCCGCCCGGTCGTGCGTGACTACTGCGCCGCCCGGGACGTCGCCTACACCGAGGTCGGCTTCTTCGCGTCGTACGCCGCCGTCGTGACCTACCTGAACGCCGTGGGGCTCGGGGCCCGGGACAGGTTCGACTGTCCGATGGCCGCCCAGCTCCGCGACTGATCGGGGCCACCCGTGTTGAACCACACCCCTCGCGGCCGCCGGTTGGCGAACCGACGTGTGTGGGCTCTGCACATCCTGCGCCTCCACGTCGACGTGCGAGGCACCTGCGAGTTGTGCGCCTCGACGTACGGCGGCGACCATCCGTGGCCGTGCGTGCCCGCCCGCATCGCACAGCTCTACATCGGCCAGCCGAAGCACTGAGCAGATCTCTCCCGCAAGCTTTCGGACCCGCGCGAAATGAGGCGACGGTGTCGGCGCCGGGTGGAAGGATCCACGGCGATGTTCGCCATGATCGCTCACCGGATGCGCCCTCCCTCCCCGCTCGCAGGCCGGCTCGCCACGCAGTCTCTGCTCTTCGCCCTCGGCGAGGGCACCTTCATGACCGGTTCGGCCGTGTTCTTCACCCAGCTGGTCGGCTTGAGCGCCGCTCAGGTCGGTCTCGGACTGACCATCGCGGGTGTCGCGAGCTTCTTGGCCGCCTGGCCTGCGGGCAGGCTGGTCGACCGGTTCGGGCCGAAGCGCTGCTGGGCGGTCAGCGCGGCCGGGCAGGCCGGGCTGTTCACGCTCTGGCCGTTCATCGACGGCTTCGGCGGCTACGTCGCCATGGCGGTCGTCATGGAGGTGGTGGGCTCGCTCGGCGGAGCCGCGCACAGCGCCTACACCATCGACGTGCTGCCTCCCGACGAGCGGGTGCACTCCCGCGCCTACATGTACAGCGCGCTCAACGTCGGGTTCACGCTCGGCTCACTCCTGGGCGGCATCGCACTGGCCTTCGACTCCAACACCCTGCTGCACGGGCTGCCGTGGTTCACCTCGGTCGCGTTCCTGGTCAACGGCGTGGCGATCCTGCGGCTCCCCAACGCCTCGCACGACGACCGTACGGCCGAGGAGCGGAAGGTCAAGCTGCCCGGCCCCGGTCCGATGCGCAACGTCGGTTGGATGGTGAGCACCTTCTTCGTGGGGGTGCTCTGGACCAACCAGGTCCTGCTCAACATCGTGATCCCGCTGTGGCTGGTGCAGGAGACCGACGCGCCGCGCGTGCTGCTGGCCTTCCTCTTCGGCACCAACACCGTGATGTGCATCTTCCTGCCGATGGCAGCGGCCCGCGGCGTGAAGGACGTCACCACCGCGCTGCGTGCACTCCGGGTGTCTGCGGTGTTCTTCGTGGCCTCGTGCCTGATCACGCTCTACACCCATGACACCGTCGGCTGGGTCACGATCGCGCTCGTGTGGCTGGGACACGTGACCGTCACCGGCGCCGAGCTCTACCTCTCCGCGGCCAGCTGGTCCTTCGAGGCCGAGCTGATGGACCCGCGCCGGCGCGGCGAATACTCGGGTGCGGCCAACCTGACCGGCACGCTCGGCCGGGTCTGGGCGCCGGCTCTCTACACCTTCCTGGCGATGACCTGGGGCACCGTGGGCTGGCTGGTCATCGCGGGCATCATCGTGGTCGCGACCGTGGGCCTGCACCGGTCCGCGCACTGGGCCCAGGCGTTCCTCCACCAGCACGTGCCACCGGAGGAGCTGGCCGCTGCCTCGGCCGCCACCGACACGCCGGTGGTCCGCGCGTAACGATGCTGTTCCCACCGGAGACCATGTGTCGCAGGATGGACGAGGAGACCAGGAGGTGGCCATGCCCGTGACCCGAGGTTTCGTGGGCCGCAAGCGCAGCCGTGAGGGACGGCTGCCACCGGGCCAGTACGACACCGGCTCGAGCTGGCCGGTGCTCACGGCCGAGGCGACGCCCCACATCGACACGTCCCGCTGGTCGATGACGGTCGACGGGCTGGTCGAGCGGCCGACCACCTGGTCGTGGGACGAGATCCACCAGCTGCCGGACTCGACGTACTTCGGCGACATCCACTGCGTGACCACCTGGTCGAAGTTCGACGTCGCCTTCCGTGGCGTCAGCGTCGACGTCCTGCTCGAGGCTGCCGGGCCGCTGCCCGAGGCGGCGTTCGTGATGGCGCACTCCACCACCGGTTATACGACCAACCTGCCGATGTCCGACGTCGTCGACGGCAAGGCCTGGGTGGTCTGGGAGTACGGCGGAGAGCCGCTGCCCCGCGAGCACGGCGGCCCGGTCCGGCTTCTGGTGCCGCACCTCTACTTCTGGAAGTCCGCGAAGTGGGTGTCCCGGCTCGAGCTGATGGCCTCGGACCGCTCGGGCTTCTGGGAGCAGAACGGCTACCACGACCGCGGCGACCCGTGGCTCGAGCAGCGCTACCAGGGCGACTGAGGTGACAGCGTGAGCGCGATCGACGACGTCCAGGCGGTCGAGACGGCCTGGACGACCGGGCGGGTGATCGAGAAGTCGCTGCCCACCCCGCACACCGTCGAGCTGCGGATGCACCTCGACGACCGGCTGCGGCACCGGCCCGGCCAGCACTACCTGATCCGGCTGCGGGCGCCCGACGACTACACCGCCCAGCGCTCCTACTCGATCGCCTCGGACGACGACGACCCGCTCGTCGAGTTCCTCGTCGAGCGGCTGCCGGACGGCGAGGTGTCGGGGTTCCTGGCCGAGGAGGCCGAGGTCGGCGACGTGCTGGAGATGCGGGGGCCGATCGGCCGCTGGTTCACCTGGGACGTGAAGACGCCCGCGCTCTGCCTGGTCGGTGGCACCGGAGTGGTCCCGGCCGTCTCGATGCTCCGCACCGCCCGACGGCTCGGCCGCACCGACCTCCTGCGGGTGGTCGCGGTCGGCCGCGACCCCGAGATGCTGCCGTACGCCGACGAGCTCGGCCGCTCCGGCGGCGTGCTCGCCTACACCCGGCACGACACCGCGGCACGCCCCGCCGGCGCACCGACCAGCGCCGAGGTCACGCCGCTGCTCGAGGGCGTCGAGCTCGCCTACGTCTGCGGCTCGGCCCGCTTCGCGTCGTACGCCGAGACGCTGCTGATGGACTGCGGCGTCGACCCGCAGACGATCCGGGTGGAGCGGTTCGGACCGACCGGCTGACGGTCCCTAGGCTGCGGGCATGAGTGACTACGACGTCGCGAAGGTCCGGGCCCACTTCCCCGCCCTGGAGAGCGGGCTGGCGTTCTTCGACGGGCCGGGCGGGTCGCAGACACCCGACGTGGTGGGCGAGGCGGTGCGGAGCACGCTGGTCGGACCGCTGAGCAACCGTGGCGACCTCACGGTGGCCCAGGACAACGCCGACCGAGCGGTGGTCGGGGCGCGCGAGGCGCTCGGCGACCTGCTGGGCGCGGCGCCCGAAGGCGTGGTGTTCGGGCGTAGCTTCACCCAGCTCACCTTCGACCTCAGCCGGGCGATGGCCAAGGACTGGCGGCCCGAGGACGAGGTCGTGGTGACCAGGCTCGACCACGACGGCAACGTGCGGCCCTGGGTGATCGCGGCCGCGGCGGCCGGGGCGACCATCAGGTGGGTCGACTTCGACCCGGACACCGGTGAGCTGTCGTTGGACTCGCTGGAGGATGCGGTCACCAGCCGGACCAGGCTGGTCGCGGTCACGGGCGCCTCCAACCTGATCGGGACCCGGCCCGACCTGTCCGCGGTCGCCGAGCGGGTGCACGCGGTGGGTGCGTGGCTGTACGTCGACGCGGTGCACCTGACCCCGCACGCCACAGTGTCACTGGCCGGGTCGGGGGCGGACTTCATCGGCTGCTCGACGTACAAGTTCCTCGGCCCGCACGCCGGTGTGGTGGCGGGGCGGGTCGAGCTGCTGGAGCAGCTGCACCCCGACAAGCTCGCGCCCGCGTCCGACGCGGTGCCCGAGCGGTTCGAGCTCGGGACGCTCCCCTACGAGCTGATGGCAGGGGCGTCGGCGACGGTCGAGTTCCTCGCCGACCTCGCCCCGGGCTCGGCCACCGGCCGGCGGGAGCGGCTCGAGGCGTCGATGGCCGCGGTCGAGGCGCACGAGGACCGGCTCCGGGCGCGGGTCGAGGAGGGGCTGCAGGCCCTGCCCGGGGTCACAATGCACTCCCGGGCGGCGACCCGGACGCCCACGGTCCTGGCGACCTTCGCGGACCACAACGCCGAAGCCGTGTCGCGGCACCTCGCGACCCAGGGCATCAACGCGCCGGCCGGCACGTTCTACGCCTACGAACCCGCGAAGCGGCTCGAGCTCGGGTCCGACGGCGGGCTGCGGGTCGGGCTGGCGCCGTACTCCGACGACAGCGACGTCGACCGGCTGCTCGAGGCGCTGGCGGCCTACGTCTGAGAGAGCGTGGGTCAGTCGTTGCAGTCGGCGGCGGCCCGCCCGAGCTGCTCGGTGATGTCGTTGTAGTCGGGGTCGTCGACGTCGGTGTCGGCCAGCTGCTCGGTGAGGTCGTCGACGTCGTCGCAGCTCGGGTCCGAGCTGCATGCCACGACCAGGGGCGAGGCCGCGAGGAGCAGGGCGGCGAGGCCGGCGAGCTTCATGACAAGAGCCTAGGGGCACGAGGTCGTCGATGCGGCCCCGTCCCGGTGGGGGTGGGAAGGGGCCGCAGAGGCCGGCGCGCCACCGCACGGAGCGATGACGCGCCTGCAGATTCCGTGTCGCCACACGACGGGCGCTAGCAAAGGTCAACTCGCTACCGTCGCGCTCCCTCCCCAGGGGGCTCCACGTCCTCTGACTTCGAATGTAAGCGTTTGCAATGGCGAGCAGAAGAGGCCGGAACCGGAACCACCCGGACTGACCACGAGCGGATGGCCCGGCCCGGATCGTTGCGCTGGCACCGGCCAGCGGGTGGACCGGTAGATGGGAGCCAGGGGGCCTAGGACCAATGCGCTAGGTACGGCTCGGGAGTGTCCTGGGTGTCTGGCACAGTCGGCGCCATGACGACCGGTGTGGTGTTCCGTCCCCAGTGCCCGCCCGAGGAGCTCCGGGCCGCCGTCGAGGCCGCGGAGGCTGCCGGTGTCGATGAGCTGTGGCTGTGGGAGGACTGCTTCCTCGAGGGCGGGCTGACCGCCGCCGCCGCGGCGCTGGCGTGGTCCGAGCGCCTCGGGATCGGGATCGGGCTGCTGCCCGTGCCCTTCCGCAACCCGGCGCTGGCCGCCATGGAGCTGGCCACCCTGGCCCGGCTGTTCCCGGGTCGGCTCACCGTGGCGCTCGGCCACGGCGTCCAGGACTGGATGCGCCAGGTCGGCGCCGCCGTCGACTCCCCCATGACGCTGCTGCGCGAGCACACCACCGCGGTCCGCGCACTGCTGGCCGGCGAGACGGTCTCGGTCACCGGGCGCTACGTCTCGCTTGACGACGTCACGCTCGACTGGCCGCCGGCCGAGCCGCCGACGCTACTCGTCGGCGCGCGGGGCCCCAAGTCCGTCGCGCTCGCGGGCGAGGTGTCCGACGGCGTGCTGCTCGACTCGGTGACCGACCTCGACGTCGTACGCCGAGCCCGCGAGCTGGTCGGTGCCGCGAAGATCTACGCCTACACACCTATCGAGCCCGGGCGGTCGCGCGAGGACATCCGGGCCTGGATCGCGGAGCTCCAGGAGGCCGGCGCCGAGACCGTGATCCTCCAGGGCACCGACGACCACGTCGACCACGCGCCGTTGATCGCCGCGCTCGCCACCACCGGGGGTTGAGGAGGGTCGGGAATGCTGCGGGCCCCACTTCCGTTCTGGTAGTTGCATCTTGAACCACTTATCGAGGAGCACACCATGCAGTTCGGGATCTTCACCGTCGGCGACGTGACGCCCGACCCGACCACGGGTCGTACGCCGGGCGAGCACGAGCGGATCAAGGCCACGGTCGCGATCGCCAGGAAGGCCGAGGAGGTCGGGCTGGACGTGTTCGCCGTCGGCGAGCACCACAACCCGCCGTTCATCGCCTCCAACCCCACCGCGACCCTCGCGTACGTCGGAGCGCAGACCGAGCGGATCATCCTCTCGACGGCCACCACGCTGATCACGACCACGGATCCCGTCCTGATCGCCGAGGACTACGCCAAGCTGCAGCACCTGGTCGACGGGCGCGTGGACCTGATGATGGGACGCGGCAACACCGGCCCGGTCTACCCGTGGTTCGGCAAGGACATCCGCGACGGCATCCCGCTGGCGGTCGAGAACTACGCGCTGCTGCACAAGCTCTGGCGCGAGGACGTCGTCAACTGGGAGGGCAAGTTCCGCACGCCGCTGCAGGGCTACACCTCGGCGCCGCGACCGCTCGACGGCGTACCCCCGTTCGTCTGGCACGGCTCGATCCGCTCCCCCGAGATCGCCGAGCAGGCGGCCTACTACGGCGACGGCTTCTTCCACAACCACATCTTCTGGCCGCCGTCGCACGCCGCCCGGCTGGTCGCGCTCTACCGGCAGCGGTTCGAGCACTACGGCCACGGCACCGCCGACCAGGCCATCGTCGGCCTCGGCGGCCAGGTCTTCATGCGCAAGAACAGCCAGGACGCGATCGACGAGTTCCGCCCCTACTTCGACAACGCACCGGTCTACGGCCACGGACCGTCGCTCGAAGACTTCGTCGAGCAGACGCCGCTCACGGTCGGCTCGCCGCAGCAGGTGATCGAGCGGACCCTCGGCTTCCGGGACTACGTCGGCGACTACCAGCGCCAGCTGTTCCTCATGGACCACGCCGGCCTGCCGCTGAAGACCGTCCTCGAGCAGCTGGACCTGCTCGGCGAGGAGGTCCTGCCGGTGCTGCGCAGGGAGTTCGCGGCGCTGAAGCCGGCGCACGTGCCGGACGCCCCGACCCACGCGTCGCTGCTGGCGGCCCGCGACGGGCAGTCCGAGCAGCACTCAGACGGGGAGGAGTCGGCATGACCAGGCTCGTCGTCGTCACCGCCGGGCTGAGCCAGCCGTCGTCGACGCGGATCCTGGCCGACCAGCTCGCCGCTGCGTCCGTCGAGGCCCTGCGGGCCGGCGGAGCAGCGGTCGAGGTCGAGGTCATCGAGCTGCGCGACCACGCGCACGCCATCACCGACAACCTGCTCACCGGGTTCCCGTCCGGGGCGCTGGCCGACGCGGTGGCGTCGGTCGCAGCCGCGGACGCGGTGATCGCGGTGACCCCGGTGTTCAGCGCGTCGTACAGCGGGCTGTTCAAGTCGTTCTTCGACATCCTGGACGACGGCACCCTCGACGGCACGCCGGTGCTGATGGCGGCGACCGCCGGCACCGCCCGGCACTCGCTGGTGCTCGAGCACGCGCTGCGGCCGCTGTTCTCCTACCTGCACGCCGCTCCCCTGGCGACCGGCGTCTTCGCCGCCTCCGAGGACTTCGGTTCGCCCGGCCTGTCCGGCCGGATCGCCCGAGCCGCGGGTGAGCTCGCCGACGCCTTGCTGCGCCGACCGCGGCTGCGGGTCGTCGACGAGCTCGAAGAGGTCACGCCGTTCGAGGAACTGCTCCGAGGCTGACGGACCGGATGGGTGAGAGGCTGGGCGCCATGCGCCTGGTCGACCTCAGCCACACCATCTCCGACGGCCTCATCACCTACCCCGGGCTGCCGGGGCCGGCGATCTCCCAGCACCTCACCTTCGACGACTCCCACCGGGTCTACGACGAGGGCACCGAGTTCTCCATCGGGCGGATCGAGATGGTGTCCAACACCGGCACCTACCTCGACGTGCCCGGCCACCGGCACCGGGACGGGCACGACCTCAGCGGGCTGCCGCTCGAGAGGTGCGCCCTGCTCCCGGCGCTCGTCGTCGAGGGCGAGTCCACCGGCGCCACCGGCCTGGCGGCGTTCGAGGGCCTGGACGTCGCCGGCCACGCCGTCCTGGTGCGCACCGGCTGGGACGTGCACTTCGGCACCGAGGAGTACGGCGCAGCTGAGCATCCCTTCATCGCCACCGAGGCCGCGGAGTGGCTGGCCGACCAGGGGGTCGCGCTGGTCGGCATCGACTCGGTCAACATCGACGACACCCGGGGCGGCCTGCGTGAGGTGCACACCCTGCTGCTGGCGCGCGAGATCCCGGTCGTCGAGCACCTCACCGGGCTCTCGGCCCTGCCGCCGAGCGGGGCGACGTTCAGCGCCGTACCGCCCAAGGTGGCCGGGATGTCGACGTTCCCGGTGCGGGCCTTCGCGACGCTGCCCTGACCCCGATTCGTCTGCGTCGCCCAGCCTGAAAGAACAGGCGAAACCACAGACGAATCGTCAGTCGACCTGCTGACCCGCCAGTCGGAGCCAGGTGTCGACGACGGTGTCCGGGTTGAGGGACATCGACTCGATGCCCTGCTCGAGCAGCCACTCGGCCAGGTCGGGGTGGTCGGAGGGGCCCTGGCCGCAGATGCCGACGTACTTGTCCGCCTTCTTGCAGGCCTTGATGGCCAGCTCGAGCATGTGCAGCACCGCCGGGTCGCGCTCGTCGAAGCCGCCGGCCACCAGTGCCGAGTCGCGATCCAGTCCGAGCGTCAGCTGGGTCATGTCGTTCGACCCGATCGAGAAGCCGTCGAAGTGCTCCAGGAACTGGTCGGCGATCACGGCGTTGGACGGGATCTCGCACATCATCACGACCTTGAGGTCGTTCTTGCCGCGCTCGAGACCGTTCTCGGCCAGCAGCGAGATCACCCCGCTCGCCTCCTCGACGGTGCGGACGAACGGGATCATCACCCACACGTTGGTGAGCCCCATGTCGTCGCGCACGTGCCGCAGCGCCTCGCACTCCATGGCGAAGCACTCGGCGAACTCCTCCGAGAGGTACCGCGAGGCGCCGCGGTAGCCGATCATCGGGTTCTCCTCGTCAGGCTCGTAGGCCGGGCCCGCGAGCAGGTTGGCGTACTCGTTGGACTTGAAGTCGGACGTCCGCACGATGACGGGGTACGGCGCGAAGGCGGCCGCCAGCATCGAGACGCCTTCGGCGACCCGCTGCACGAAGAACTCCCGCGGACCGGGATACGCCGCGATCTTCTCCTCGATCTCGGCGCGCAGCCCGTCGTCGATCGAGGAGGGATCCCGCTCCAGGTCGAGCAGCGCCTTGGGATGGATGCCGATCTGCCGGTTGATGATGAACTCGAGCCGGGCCAGCCCGATGCCGCGATGCGGCAGCTTCGAGAAGGCGAACGCCTGGTCCGGCGTACCGACGTTCATCATGATCTTGACCGGGATCTCGGGCATCTCCTCGAGGTCGGTGCTCTCGACGGTGAAGTCGAGCAGCCCCTCGTAGACCAGCCCGGTGTCCCCCTCCGCGCATGAGACGGTCACCTCGCGGCCGTCGGTCAGCTGCTTGGTCGCCGAGCCGGTGCCGACCACCGCCGGGATGCCGAGCTCGCGGGCGATGATGGCGGCGTGGCAGGTGCGGCCACCGCGGTTGGTGACGATCGCCGCGGCGCGCTTCATGATCGGCTCCCAGTCGGGGTCGGTCATGTCGGCGATCAACACCTCGCCCTCGCTGAACTCGTGCATCTGCTCGACCGACGTCAGCACTCGCGCGGCACCTGCACCGATCTTCTGGCCGATCGCCCGGCCCTCGACCAGCACCTCGACACCGGCGGTGGCCTCCTTCGGCATCCTGAACCGCTCGACCGCTCCCCCGCGGGACTGCACGGTCTCGGGGCGCGCCTGCAGGACGTAGAGGCCGCCGTCGACGCCGTCCTTGCCCCACTCGATGTCCATCGCCCGGCCGTAGTGCTCCTCGATGACCAGCGCGTGCCGGGCCAGCTCCTCGACCTCGTCGTCGGTGAGGCTGAAGAGGCGCCGCTCGCCGGGGTCGACGTCCACGAACTCGGTGGTGCGGCCGACGGTGGCGTCGTCGGTGTAGACCATCTTGGTGGCCTTGTCCCCGATGCCACGCTTGAGGACGGCGGGCCGGCCCTCGCGCAGCGCCGGCTTGTAGACGTAGAACTCGTCGGGGTTCACCGCACCCTGGACCACGCCCTCGCCGAGGCCGTACGCCGAGGTGATGAAGACGGCGTCCTGGAAGCCGGACTCGGTGTCCATCGTGAACATCACGCCGGACGCCCCGATGTCGGAGCGCACCATCCGCTGCACACCGGCCGAGAGGCCGACGTCGCCGTGGGCGAAGCCGTGGTGGACGCGGTAGGCGATGGCCCTGTCGTTGTAGAGGGAGGCGTAGACCTCCCGGATCGCGTGCAGGATCGAGTCGATCCCGCGCACGTTGAGGAACGTCTCCTGCTGTCCCGCGAACGACGCGTCCGGCAGGTCCTCGGCTGTCGCGCTCGACCGCACGGCGAACGACATCTCCTGGCCACTTTCCTCGACCAGCCGGTCGTAGGCCTCACGGATGTCCGCGTCCAGGTCGTCGGGGAACTCCTGCTCGACGACGGCGCCCCGGATCTCCTTGCCGACCTCCGCGAGACGGCGTACGTCGTCGGTGTCGAGACCGTCGAGCAGGCCGCTGATCCGCTCGGCCAGTCCTGTGTCCCCGATGAACCGGTGATACGCGTCGGACGTGGTCGCGAAGCCGTCCGGCACCCGCACGCCGAGGTCGGACAGGTTGGACACCATCTCGCCGAGCGAGGCGTTCTTGCCGCCCACCTGCTCGAGGTCCGACATCCCCAGCTCGGAGAACCACCGCACGTTGGCGCTCATGCTTTCGCTGCCTTCTTCCTGTTCTTGGTGACGATCTGCACGATCAGGGTGGCCATCTCCTCGACCGACCGCGAGGACGAGTCGATGACCGGGATCCGGTGCGCGGCGTAGAGGTCGGCGGCCCGGCGCAGCTCCCATCGGCACTGCTCGGTGGAGGCGTACCGCGAGTCGGGACGGCGCTCGTTGCGGACCCGGCTCAGCCGCTCGACGGTCGTGGTGAGGCCGACGCAGTGAGAGACGTGGTCGCGCAGCAGCCCGGGCAGGTCGTTGCGCTCGAGGTCCTCGTCGACCAGCGGGTAGTTGGCGACGAAGAGGCCGTGCTGGAGGGCGAGGTACATGCTCGTGGGCGTCTTGCCGCAGCGGGAGGGCGCGATCAGGACGACGTCCGCCTTCTCGAGCGCGCGGATGCTCTGGCCGTCGTCGTGCTCGATGGTGAACTCCACGGCCGCCATCCGGTCGTTGTAGTTCCGGATGTCGCCCACGCCGTGCAACCGGGCCGCCTCGTGCAGCCCGGGGCGGCCCAGGACCTCCTCCACCCGGCTCATGTGGATGTCGAAGAAGTCGATCACGGGCGCGCGGGTGCGGGCCAGCTCGGTGCGGATCGTGTCCACGGCCGCCGTGGTGAAGACCAGCGGCGTGATCGGGCCGTCCATGGCCTCGTCGAGGATCGCGACCACCCGCTGCGCCTCCTCGACCGTGGTGATGAACGGGAAGAGGGTGCGGTCGAACCGCAGGTCCGGGAACTGGATCAGCAGGGCGTTGCCCATCGTCTCGGCACTGATGCCGGTGCTGTCGGACAGGAAGAAGACGGGCACGACGGGCGCCTCGTCCTGCACCGTGCCGACCGGGTCCGCCATTCACGCCTCCTCCGGGCCGACACTATCCGTCGTGAGCCCGGTGCCCCGTTGCGTCCCGTTGCTCGCATCGCTCGCGCTCGCCGTCGGTTGCTCGAGCGGGACGAGCAATACCCCTGAGGCGTCACCGGACCGACCGTCCCTGCGGAGGTCTCGACAAGCTCGACCAGCGGTGGGTCAGTCCCAGCCCCACCTGCGCAGCCGCTGGTTCAGCGCCGAGCCGTGGTCGTCTACGTCTCGGACGGCGACACGATCGGGATCCGCTTCCCCGGTCAGGACGTGGTCAGGCGGGTGCGGCTGCTCGGCATCGACACCCCGGAGACGAAGGACCCTGACCTCGGCGTGCAGTGCGGTGGCCCCGCGGCGAGCCGCGCACTGAACCGACTGCTCCCCCGCGGCGCCGAGGTCACCCTGCTCACCGACCCGGCGGAGGACCGGTTCGACAAGTTCGGGCGGTTGCTCAGGTACGTCGACACGAAGGCGCAGGGCGACGTCGCACTCGTGCTGCTGCGGCGCGGGCTCGCGCGCTACTACGTCTACAACCGCGAGGGCGCGCGCTTCCCGCGCTACCAGCAGGCCGAGAACGGCGCCCGCCGGGCCGGCCGCGGGTCGTGGGGTGCCTGCGCGGACTTCGGCGACTAGAGCGCGACGAGCTCGGCGTACCAGCCGGCGACCGTGGCCGGGTCCTTGTCGAGCGCGGCGCCGTGGATCGTCACCTCGGTCATGGCGACGCCGGGAGCACGGGCCGGCGACCACCTGCCGCACGGCGCCACGCGCTCCTTCTCCATGAACTCGGTGACGCGCTCGGTGATGGTGTCCGGGTCGCCGTCGGCGAACACGAGGAAGGTGTTGGTGTGCGGCGGGTCGGGGTGCACCCGCAGGCCGCGCTCGACCAGCTCACCGGCCAGCGACCTGGCCCAGGCGACGGAGTCGGGGATGCCCGGCAGCTCGTCGCGCAGCCCGACCAGCGCGGACAGGGCGTACGGCGTCATGCCGAACAGCGTCCCGCCCATCCGCTGCCGCCACGCCCGCAGCTCCCCGGCGACGTCCTCGTCGCACGCGACGGCGGCACCGGCCGTCGCGCGCAGCCCCTTGTAGAACGACACGTAGACGCTGTCGAAGAGGGCGGTGATCTCGGGGAAGGTGTGGCCGAGGAACGGTTGCGACTCCCACAGCCTGGCGCCGTCGACATGGAACGGCACGCCGAGCTCGCGGGCGGCCTCCGAGAACTCCACGAGCTCGTCCCAGGTCGGCAACAGGCAGCCGGCCTCCCGCAGCGGCAGCTCGAGCTGGACCGCTCCGAGCTGCTGGTGGCCCGGTATCGCCCGGAGCGCCTCGGCGGTGGCGGTCTCCCAGCCCCAGGTGAGGGTCTCGAACCGGAACCCCTGCAGTAGTCGCGGCCCGTCGGTCTCGTGGCGCAGCTGGTGGGACAGGTCGGGGATCGCTACCCGCTGCGAACGCCGTCGCTCGCACCAGACCCGCAGCGCGGCCTGCTGGGCCATGGTGCCGCTGATGAAGAAGACCGCGGCCGGCTTGCCGAGCAGCTCGGCCACGTCCGTCTCGATCCGCTCGACCGCACCCCGCTCGCCGTAGCGGTCCCACTCCTCGATGCCCAGCTCCTCCGCCGCCTCGGCCAGCAGCCGCATCGTCTCGGCCGGCCCGCGCTTCGCGTGCCAGCCCACGGTGTCGTCGCACGCCTCGGCCGCCGCCCGGAACCTCTTGTCGAGCTCGATCACACCCCGGACGCTACGCGGTCCCGGGCCTTGCTGCGGCCTCGATGACGAGCGGCGCGAACCGCTCACTGGTGCGCCGGACCGCCTCGACGGCGTCCGCGAAGAACGCCGCTCGGACGTCGTCGGGCAGGCCGGCGGCGAACCGGTGGAGGTGGGGCATGCCGAGCCGGTAGCGCACCACGCCCTCCGGCTCGAGGCCGACGTCGAGCCTTTCCTCGGTCACGCTCCAGTCGGCGAAGCCGGCGTCCGCCAATGCACCCTCGACCCCGGCCACGTAGCCGACGGCCTGGGCGCACTCCTGGAGGGCGGCGTACCAGTCCGGCGCCACGAAGCCGTAGCCGGCAGCGACCACGTCCACCGCCTCCTTGGCCGCGGCGCGGTCCTCGCCGAAGGTCGACGCCAGTACCACGCCGCCCGGACGCGCGACCCGGCGGAGCTCGGCGAGGCCCGCGACAGGGTCGGGCAGGTGGTTGACCACGAACGCCGCCACCACGACGTCGAAGCTGCCGGACCGGAACGGGAGGGCCGTGACGTCCGCGGCGACGGCCGGTCCGGCGGCCGCGTTGTGCGCGGCCATGTCGGGTTCGCGGTCGGCCGCCACCACCCTGGCGCCCTGCGCTCGCAGGGCGTCGCCGGCCACACCGGAGCCCGCACCGGCGTCGAGCGCCCTCGATCCGCGGATCGGTACGGGCGACCTCGCGATGAGGTGCCGGGCCATCGGCCCGTAGGCCAGGGCCGGGCCGTCCGCCCACGCCTCGGCCATGCCGGCGTAGCCCGCGTCGCCCATCACCTCACGGCCCTCAGAGCCACCGGGCTCCGTCCAGGGCCGCCCGTTCCCACCAGTCGAGCTCGTCCTGGTCGCCGACCGCCTTCTCCCAGGCGAAGACCGCGGCCATGCCGAGCAGGCTCAGCCCCAGCTGGCGGTCCCACCACTCGGTCGTGTCCACGCCGCGCGCCTCGAGGCACTCGCGGTAGTGGGCGATCGTCGCCTCCTTGCTCTCCGGCAGCCGCGCCCGGTTGAGTGCGAGGTACCAGGTCAGGTCCCAGCACGGCGGCGCCTCGCCCGGGTAGGCCCAGTCGAGCAGGATCGTCCGGCCGTCGGGGCGGTGACCGACGTTGCCGAGCTTCCAGTCGCCGCCGACGAAGGTGAGCGGCGTGGCCCGCAGCGCGTCACTGAGCGGGTCTGGGTCGCGGTGCACGTCACGGACCAAGTCGTGGAGCCGGGGCGCCCGCTCCGGCAGGAGCCCCCATCCCTGGTGGGCGACCGCGACCGGGCCCGGAACCTCCGCCGCCTCGAGCTCGGGCGCGATCGTGTCGGGCGCGAAGAACAGCCACCGTCTGGACAGGTCCTGCAGCCCGAGGTCGTCGTGCCAGCCGGCAAGATCCGGACCAAGGAAGTGCGCGTGCATCGTGGCCATCGCGTCGATGAAGTCGGCGTGGTGGTCCTCCGGGAGCCGGTCGTCGCCCGGCGGCACCAGGTCGTCGCCGCAGTCGGCCATCAGGATGGACAGCCGGTCTCCTTCGAGGGCCATCCCGCGGATCGTGTGGTCGATGACGGACGGCGTGTCGGCGTAGATCCCGGCCTGCCAGACCTTGAACTCCCAGTTGGACGTGTTGCCCGTGACCCGCATGATCCAGTCGTCAGCGGCCGACAGCGACTTGAGGAAGCACCGCTCGCCGTCGATGACGAGCCGCTCGAACCGGGCGCCCGACCTCGCGTCGGACGTGCGGACCTCGACCCGGTCGGTGGCGCCAGCCACCAGCTCGTCCAGGTTCTCGGCGATGCGCGGGACGGTGCGGTCGGTCATGGGGACAGCCTCCTCCGTCCAGCAGCCGCCGCCGCACACAGGTCGCTTCGGCGCGTCCAGGCGATGAGGCAGCTGGCGCAGGTTGGGCGCCGGCGTCACCGCCGCCGCCGCGGTGCACCTCCTCGGCCAGCTCCTGGAGCGCGGTGAGGGCGGTGTTGAAGGAGAGCGGGCCGTACGACGTACGCGCGACGCCGTGCTCCTGCTGCCAGTCCCGGGGGCGGCAGGCCGGGGATCCCGATCGTCGTGAGCTTGCCCGGCCCGAAGGCGTCGACCAGCGCGAGGATCATGTCCTCGCTGAGGATCGCCGGCACGAAGACCACCGGGGCGCCCGCGTCGAGGTAGGCCTTGCCCCGCTCGATGGCGATCGCGAGGTTCTCCGCCGGGTCGCCCTTGCGGTTGAGCGAGAACGCGTCGGTGCGCGCGTTGAGCACGAAGTCGACGCCCTCCTCCTCGGCGACCTTCATGATGTCTTCGACCTGCCGGGCCGCCTCCGCGACGGGCTTGAGCTGGTCCTCGATGTTGGCGCCGACGACGCCCAGCCCGATCGCGCGGCGGATCGTCTCCGGCGCGTTGCCGTACCCGCCCTCGAGGTCGGCCGTCACCGGCAGGTCGGTCGAGTCGACGATCCGCTTGATCTGCTCGAGCATCAGGTCCAACGGGATGTTCTCCCCGTCCGGATAGCCGAACGACGCCGCGATCGAGTGGCTGGCGGTGGCCAGCGCGGCGGTGCCCTCCGTGCTCGCCACCACCTTGGCGCTCGCCACGTCCCACACGTTCACGAGCGTCAGCAGCTGCTCGTCCCGGTGGAGGCGGAGCAGCTCCGCTCCCTTGGCCTTGGTCGCGCCGTCGGCGGTCATGGCTCCATCCTGCCCGCTCGCGGAAGGGGCCCCTCCCCCAGTCGGTCCGCGGCGCATGACTGAACGTTCGTATCGCGGTCGAACGAACGTTCAGTCAAGGCGCGCGGATGACTGGGGTGGTTGAGGCAACAGCTGTGGATGACGGGCACGCTCCCGGCGCTGATCCTGCTTGGCTGGCCAGATGCCATGGAGACTGGACACGCAGACCCGCACTGACGAGATCGTCGCCGCGGTCTATGAGCTCGTGGCCGTCGGTGGCGTGGCAGCGGTGAGCTACCGCGCGATTGCCTTGAAGATCCGCTTGTCGCACTCGACCCTGCACGGCCATTTCCCCGACCGAGCCCACCTGCTGAAGATCGTCGCCTTTCGGATGTCCCGCAAGCGCCTCGAGCAGTGGTCAGAATCGATCCGCGTGAGCGGCCTGGGCGCTCTGGTGCCCGACACGGAAGAGGACCTGAAGGACTCCATCGTCTGGCTCGCCATGCGCGACCTGGCTCGCACCGAACCGATGCTCACGCACGTGATGGCCGAGGCGCGGATCCATGAGCTCAATGTGATCTACACGGCGCTCGAGGCGTGCGGGGTGCCCTTCGAGGTCGCGCTCGAGGTGGCTGAGCCACTCTTCGTGCTGCTGGAGGGGCTCGAGAGCGCTTGCACCCTGGGCGACGATCCGATGACCTCCCAGCGGGCCCGGGAGCTGCTCGAACAGGTGGGCGTCGCGCTGACGGGCACGTCGGTACTCAGGCCGATGCGTGGCGGGTCGTAGCGCGAGGTGCCATCCTGTGGCCATGATCGTCGCCACCACGACTCGGGCTGAGCACCTGGCCAGATCCGACGCGCGGCTGTCGGTCGGCGTCGCAGCGGGGTGCGCGGTCGGGCTGGTGACGTTCGTGCTGCTGCCGTACGCCGCCGGCGCGGAGCGGCTGCCTTCCGGACTCGATGTGCTCTGGGGGCTCGGCGGGGTGGCCATCGTGCTGCTCGGCCCAGTGGCGGCAGGACTGGCCGGGTGGTCGAGCCTCGTCGCGCTCTGGGTCCGCGGCGACGTGCTGCCGACCTCGGTGCGCCGGACCCACCTGGTCACGCTGCTGCTGGTCGGGGCGTACGCCGCCGGGCTGGCAGTCGCGTGGTCGACCGGTGTCCTGGCCTGGTTCAGCGACTGATCGCGGACGAGGACGGGGCGGTCACGCCCACTGCCGCCGCATGACGGTGCTGGCGGCGAACGGGTCGGTGCCCTGCTGGGCGGCGAGGATGCCCTGCCCCTCGGGGGAACCCGTGTAGACCGGTTCGCCGCCGCCGACCCAGTGGTCCCAGGACTTGGCGTAGGCCGCCGCGCGTTCGGCGTTGAGGCCGAGGACGGTCGGGACGGCGTGCCAGACCACGCCGTCCGGCTTCAGGCGGCCGAAGCCCGCCCACAGGGACCGCCACCACGTGCTCTGTCCGTTGAGGTCCCGCTTGGTCCTGACCCAGCGCGGCAGGAGATAGCGGGGCAGGTTGATCGGCGAGACCGCTTCGTCGAGCGCGGTCGCGAAGACCTCGGCCTCGATCTCGTCGACGTCGTGGAGGACGCAGCGGTACTCCACCGTCTGCTGGCCGTCCGCGTCGAGGGCCACCTCGACCGAGTCGGACCCGCGCCGGACCAGCCCGGCGGCGAGGAGCCCGTCGGCCACTGCCGAAGCGATCCGGATGACCGAGGGCGCCTCCTCGGCACCGTGCAACAGCTCCTCGCCGTGGCGAAGGTGGCTCCGGACCCGGGCGTAAGCCGCGGCGAGGCCGACCAGCACTCCCCCGGCCAAGACCAGCGGTGCTCCCGCTACCCCGGCGACGAGGGCGGCCAGCACCCCCGCGCCGACCAGCAGGGACGTAGCCCGGTCGCGCTTCGCGTGCCGGCGCAGGCCACGCAGCTCGGCGGCATCGGGACGGAGCACCACGTCGGCCGGGCCGGTGCCGAGGCCGAAGCCCGCCGCACCCGGCAGCCCGCGCTCCTTGATCCGGCTCTGCCTGATTCTGAGGGCGTAGACCGCCGTGTCGACGTACGGCTGGCCGACCTGCCACTGGTCGCGGATGGTGGTGCGCTGCTCGCTGCGCACCGTGGCGCGCGCGTTGGACGCGTCGAACTCCGAGACCGGGGGCGGCACGAAGGGCGAGAACAACGGGTCGAGGTGCGCGACGCCGTCGACGATCTGGCCCATGGGGTCGATGCCGAAGAACCCGGTGTGCTTGCGGACCAGCCGGTCCCAGTCGTTGGCGCCCTTGGGGTGCTGGTCGGAGACGCAGACGAGTGACCAGTTCACCGCGACCTTCTCGGGCCACAGCGGGTCGGTGCGCAGCGCCCGGCCGCGGGTCTGCACGACCGAGGTGATGGTGGTGACCGCGGTGACGTCGGCGAGGCCGGTGATCCGCTTGGCGTCCCAGCCCTCGCCGAGCAGGGCGCGGGTGCCGACCAGGACCTGGCAGTGGCCGTCCTGGAAGTACGTCGTGAGGAGTCCCACCCACTGTCGGGCCTCCCACGGACCCAGGATCTGGGACAACGCCCCGCCCAGGGGCTCGATCCGAAGGGAGTCGGCCAGCGCCCGGTCCGGCAGTGACGCCAGGAACGCCGTCAGAGTGGCTGCGGCGCCGGCGACGGTCCTGCCGGTGACGAGCATCGGATTGAGCACGCTGGTCTCCGGGGCGGCGACCAGGGCCTCGAGCATCGAGTGCGCGGAGCCGGCCTGCTGGTCGATGACCCCGGTGAGGTCAGCCGGCAGGGTCGCGCCGGCCCGCTCGTGGTCGCAGAGGACCAGCATTCGCATGCGCTCGGCGAGGTTGAGGTGCTCGTGGACGCAGATCTGGACCACGGCGGCGGACTTCGAAGCCGAGCGGGCCAGCACCCGGTCGACCGGGCTGCGACCGCGACGGATGCCGCGCTTGGTCCACTGGTAGCCGACCGACGGCAGCGCGCGGCGTACCGCCTCGACGACCTGCTCGTCCTCGGTCAGCCCGGTCTTGGTGAGCCGGCCGGTCAGCCAGTCGTCGACCAGCAGCACCCAGTCGTCCGCGGTCGGCGCCGAACGGTGCTCCTCCTGCATCCGGGCGCCGCTCGGCAGCCCGATCATCCCGACGTGGTGCAGCCGCAGCACCGCGCGGCAGACGTCCGGCTGCTCCTTGACCAAGGTGAGCCACGGCGACCGGCTGGCCACGAACCGCGCGTCCAGCCACTGCAGGAACGGCATCGAGCCGAACGTCGGGTCGGTGAGCTGGGTGATCAGCTCCCGGAACCGCTCCGCCTCCTCCTTCAGCCAGTCGTCCTCACTCGGCGTCGGGGTGGTCAACCAGGCCAGCTCGACGAACGGCGCGAGGTCGCCGACCTTGACCACCGCCGGGATCGAGACCCGGTAGAGGGGCGTACCGAACAGCTCGTCGACGAGCAGCGCCTGGTCGGCGGTGAGGGCTTCGGGCGGCGTCGCAGTGAGCCCGAGCACCAGCGCGTTGGGCAGCTGGTCCAGCAGCTCGCCCATGAGCCGGCCCCACACCTCGAGCAGGTGGTGGCACTCGTCGAGCACCAGGAGCAGCGTCTCCCCTTGACTCTGGGCAGTCTTGAGCTGCTCGATGAACGCGCGTCCGTTCGGGTGCAGCCGGTCGAGCAGCGCCGGCGGCCCGACCGGCACCGCCGTTGGTTGAGGAGGGCGCTCTGCGCCCGTCTCGAAACCAGGTGAGCCGGGGCTGGGAGTCTCCTGCCCGTCGTCGTCGACCTCGCCGTCGGGGTCGAAGACGGCCAGCGCCTGGTAGGTCAGAGCGGTGAGGGTCGACGAGAGCGAGCGGTCGGTGCCGACGTCGAGGCCCAGGGCGGCGGCCTGGGAGGCCCACTGGCCCTGGATCGCGGTGTTGGGACCGAGCACCACGGCCTTGCCGACGGCTCCGGCGGCGACCCGGTCCTGGACGGTCATCAAGCCGACGAGGGTCTTGCCGGCACCGGGCGGAAGCGCCACCCAGGCGCGGGTCTTGCCAGCCGTCCACGCGGCCGCCAGCGCGGCCAGCGCCTCCTGCTGGTGGACCCTGAGCTTGATCGCCGGCGGGGTGGCCGGCTCGGTGGTCATCCCCAGAACACCCGGTCGACGACCGCGTGCGAGACCCGCATGGTCCGCAGGTGGTCGTTGACCATCTTGTCGGTGGCGCCGGCCGGGTAGCCCATCACGTTCGCGACCGCGGCACGCTCGCGGATGTCGTGCGGGAGCTGGTCGCTGCCCCGGCCGCGCACGAGCGTGATCGCGTTGCGCACCCGGCTCACCCAGCGCCACCCGCTGACCAGCGTGTCGGCGTCGGACTCGGAGAGCAGCCCCGCCTCCCGCGCGGCCGCGAGGGCCTCGAGGGTCCGCGACGTGCGCAGCCCCGACACCGTCGCGGCGTGCTGCATCTGCAGCAGCTGCACCGTCCACTCGATGTCGGCGAGCCCGCCCCGGCCGAGCTTGAGGTGGCTATTGGGGTCGGCGCCGCGGGGCAGCCGCTCGTTGTCGACGCGCGCCTTGATCCGGCGGACCTCCACGACATCGTCCTCGGTCAGTCCGTTCGCCGGGTAGCGCAGCGGGTCGACCAGCTCCACGAACCGCCGGCGCAGGCCCGGGTCTCCGACGACGGCATCCGCACGGAGCAGCGCCTGGGCCTCCCAGACCTTCGACCACTTCGCGTAGTAGGCCTCGTGCGACTCCAGGCTGCGCGACAGCGGACCCTGCTTGCCCTCGGGACGGAGGCCGGCGTCGACCTCGAGCGGGGGGTCTCCACCCGGGAGCGCGAGAAGGCGACGCAGCTCGTTGGCCACGGCGAGCGCGTACGACGACGCTGCGTGCTGGTCGACTCCCTCAGATGCCTCGTGCACGAACAGCACGTCGGCGTCGCTGCCGTAGGACAGCTCGAAACCGCCGTAGCGGCCCATCGCGACGACCGCCATCCGCGCCGGCGCGACGTCGGCGTTCTTGGCGTGGGCGACCGAGGCCAGCACCACCTGCAGCGTGGCCTCCAGCGTCGCGTCGGTGATCCGCGAGAGCGCGGCGCCGACGTCGGCCACGTCGATCAGGCCGAGACAGTCGCCGGCGGCCACGCGGAACAGCTCGCGGCGACGTACGGCGCGGATCGCCCGCACCGCCGCCTCGGGGTCGTCGCGCCGCGCACCCGCGGCCCGCATCTCCTCGACGACGAGCTGGTTGTACTGCTCGGCCTCGAGCGGAGTCAGGTCCTCCCCCAGCATCCGCACGCCGGCCGGTTCCTTCTCGAGCAGGTCCGAGACGTAGCGGGAGGTGGCGAGCAGCTTCGCCAGCCGCTCGGCGACCTCGCCCTCGTCGCGGAGGGTCTTGAGGTACCACGGCGTCCGGCCCAGCGACTCGCTCAGCTTGCGGAAGCCGAAGAGTCCCGCGTCGGGGTCCGGCGCCTCGGCGAACCAGTCGAGCATGGCGGGCAGCAGCTGCCGCTGGATGTTCGCGGTCCGGGTCACGCCCGAGGTCAGCGCCTCGAGGTGTCTGAGGGCGGCCGCCGGGTCCGCGAACCCGAGCGCGGCCAGCCGCTGGGTCGCCGCCTCGGGGGTGAGCCTGGCCTCGTCGCCGGCCAGCCGGGCCACCGCGGTGAGCAGGGGCCGGTAGAAGAGCTTCTCGTGCAGCCGGCGTACCTCGCGTCGGTGGTGCTGCCACTCGTGGTCGAGGGTCTCGACCGGCTCCTTGGTGTAGCCCATGCTCCGGCCCAGGCGTCGCAGCGACGCCTCGTCCTCGGGTACGACGTGGGTACGGCGCAGCCGGAACAGCTGGATCCGGTGCTCGAGGGTGCGCAGGAACGCGTAGGCGCGGCTGAGCGCCTCGCCGTCCTCCCGGCCGACGTAGCCGTGGCGGGTGAGCTCGGCCAGGGCGCTGAGCGTGGTCTGCTGCCGGATCTCCGGGTCGGTGCGCCCGTGCACGAGCTGGAGCAGCTGGACCGCGAACTCGACGTCTCGCAGCCCGCCGGAGCCGAGCTTGAGCTGGCGCTCAGCGTGGTGTGCCGGGATGTGGTCGATCACCCGGCGGCGCATGGCCTGGGTGTCCTCGACGAACCCGTCCCGCTCGACCGCGCTCCACACCATCGGCTGGACCATCTCGACGTACTGCCGGCCGAGCTCGAGGTCGCCGGCGACGGCGCGCGCCTTGAGCAGCGCCTGGAACTCCCAGGTGCTCGCCCAGCGCTCGTAGTAGCCCCGGTGGCTGGCGAGGGTTCGGGTCAGTGGGCCGGACTTGCCCTCGGGCCGCAGGGCCGCGTCGACGGGCCAGATGGTGCCCTCGACCGTCTGGTCGGAGCAGATCCGCATCAGGTGGCCGGCGAGCTGGGTGGCCACCTTGAGAGCGACGTCGGGGTCGACTCCGTCGGTCGGCTCGTGCACGAAGATCACGTCCACGTCGGAGACGTAGTTGAGCTCGTGTCCGCCGCACTTGCCCATCGCGACGATCGCCAGTCGGGCCCGCTGCGCGTCGTCCCCTACACGCAGCCGGGCGATGGCGAGGGCGGCGTCCAGGGTGCCGGCCGCGAGGTCGGACAGCTCGGCGGCCGCGTCGTCGACGCCCAGGTGGTGGGTCAGGTCCCGGGACGCCAGGCGGAGCAGGAGGCGGCGGTACTCGACCCGGAGCGCGTCGGCCGCGGCGCTGTCGGGCTTGCCGGCCACCGCGCCCAGGAGCTCCTCGCGCACGGCGTACGCCGCGGGACGGGTCGAGCCCAGCGTGGGGTCGGTGAGCTCACGCCAGTGCTCGGGGTGGCGGCAGAGGTGGTCGGCCAGCGCCTCGCTGGCGCCGAGCACCGAGAGCAACCGCATCGCGGTGCCCTCGTCGTCGACGAGCGCCCGGAGCATGGGCTCTGCTTTTTCCTGGGCGTCGTCCTGGGCGTCGACCAGCCTGACCAGGTGGGCGAGCGCCAGGTCGGGATCGGCGGTGCGGGCGATCAGCGCCACCAGCGGTTCCGCGACGTCCTCGCCGAGCTGCTGCAGACCGGCCCGGGCCTGGTCGGTGTCCTGGAACCCCATCCGCGCCAGGCGTCCCGAGTCGGTGGTCGGGTGACTCATCCCGGCGGGCTCATCTCGGGATGCCGAGACAGACGTCCGCGAACCCGGCGGCCAGGGGCGCCCACGCCTGGTCGAGCTCCTCCCGGGCCTCCTTGATCTCGCCGAGCAGGGCGTCCGCGTCGAGACCACGGTCGGCGAGCTCGCCCCGCTCGGAGTCCGTGACCCAGGTGCCGACGATGACCTCGTCGACCTCCGGGTGCAGCTGCACGCCCCAGGCGGTCGGTCCGTAGCGGGCGACCTGGATCTCGCCGTCCGGCGTCTGCGCGAGCACCACCGCACGCGGCGGCGGCACGACGACGAGGTCGTAGTTCCACTGGACGCCGCGACGCAGGGTGGCCAGCCCGCCGAACAGCCGGTCGCCGGCGGCCTCGTCGGTCCACCCCACGGGGATCAACCCGACCTGCTGGCCGCGGGGGTTGGGGGTCACCCGCCCGCCGAGGGCCGTGCCCATCAGCTGGTGGCCGAGGCAGATGCCGAGGGTCGGGACCGCCTCGGTGACGGCCTCGCGGATCAGCTCCTTGACGGGACCGATCCAGTCGAGCACCTCGTCGTCGTTGGCGCCCATCGCGCCGCCCATGACCAGCAGACCGGCGTAGCCGTCGAGGGTGGGCACCGGGTCGCCGGCGTACGGGTGGGAGACCTCGAGGACGCACCCGGCCTCCTCGAGCCAGCCGCCGAACAGGTGCGCCGGGTCGTCGACCTCGGGCTGGATGACCAGGATGCGGTTGTTCACGCCTGGACCTCGTCGTTGATGAGCGCGAGGAAGAGCAGGCCGAGGCCGAGCAGGGGCAGCAGGAACGCCAGCCAGGTACCGGCCAGGCCGACCCCGCTCAGCACGCAGAGCGCCCCGGTGACGATGGTGGCGATCTTGGCGGGCCGGCCGGCGTCCGCCAGCAACCGCAGCGCGGAGACTGCGGACCCGAGCAGCAGCCCGGCGACGACCATCGCGAACACGCCGGCGGACCGGTGGTCGCCGTTCGCCAGGATGAACGCGGCGAACACGGCCGTGAGCACGCCGACCGCGACCACGATGCCGAGCACCATGCGCAGCCGGTGGACCCGGTCGGGGCTGTACACCGCCATCGCGGCTAGATGACCGGGAGCATGCGGTCCCGCTCGAAGGCGGAGACCTGGCCGCGGTACTCGTCCCACTCGGCGCGCTTGTTGCGCAGGAAGAAGTCGAACACGTGCTCGCCGAGGGTCTCGGCCAGCAGCTCGGAGCGCTCGGCGATCCCGATCGCCTCGTTGAGGCTCGTGGGCAGCGGCTCGATGCCAAGGCTGGTGCGCTCCCTCTCGGTGAGCGACCAGACGTCGTCCTCCGCCTCGCGCGGCAGGTCGAGGCCCTGGTCGATGCCGCGCATGCCGGCGGCGAGCACCACCGCGAACGCGAGGTAGGGGTTGCAGGCCGCGTCGACGGTGCGGAGCTCGATGCGCGTGGACTGACCCTTGAGGGGCTTGTACATCGGCACCCGGATCATCGCGCTGCGGTTGTTGTGGCCCCAGCAGACGTACGACGGCGCCTCGCCGCCGAACATCATCCGCTTGTAGCTGTTGACCCACTGGTTGGTGACGACGCTGATCTCCTGGGCATGCGCCAGGACGCCGGCGATGAACTGCCGCCCGGTCTTGGAGAGCTGGTACTCCGAGCCGGCTTCGTAGAAGACGTTCTGGTCGCCCTCGAACAGGCTGACGTGCGTGTGCATCCCCGAGCCGGGGTGGGTGGTGAACGGCTGGGGCATGAACGTCGCCCAGATGCCCTGGCTCAGGGCCACCTCACGGATGACTGTGCGGAAGGTCATGATGTTGTCGGCGGTGCTGAGCGCGTCGGCGTACCTCAGGTCGATCTCCTGCTGGCCCGGCCCGCCCTCGTGGTGGCTGAACTCCACCGAGATGCCCATCGCCTCGAGCATGGTGATCGCCTCGCGGCGGAAGTCGGAGCCCTTGGACTGGGCGGTGTGGTCGAAGAACCCGCTGCGGTCGACCGGCACCGGCTCGACGCCGTCGACCGGCACGTCCTTGAACAGGTAGAACTCGATCTCGGGGTGGGTGTAGAAGGTGAACCCCTTGTCGGCGGCCGTGGCCAGGATCCGCTTGAGGACGAAGCGCGGGTCGGCGTACGACGGGGAGCCGTCGGGCATCACGATGTCGCAGAACATCCGCGCGGTGGTCGGCCCCTCACCGCGCCACGGGAGGATCTGGAACGTCGACGGGTCGGGCTTGGCGAGCATGTCGGACTCGTAGACCCGCGCGAACCCCTCGATCGCGGACCCGTCGAACCCGATCCCCTCAGCGAACGCGCCCTCGAGCTCGGCCGGCGCCACCGCCACGGACTTCAGGAACCCGAGCACGTCGGTGAACCACAGCCGCACGAACCGGACGTCACGCTCCTCGAGCGCGCGCAGCACGAAGTCTTCCTGCTTGCCCATGGCGCCAGCCTAGGGGTGACGCCTCGCTGGTTGAGGAGGGCGCTCTGCGCCAGTCTCGAAACCAGGTGACCCGAGGCTGGGACTCGACCACCGCTCATCGAGCCTGTCGAGATGTCCGCAGGGTCGGCTCCCAGCCCGCGCTGCGGCGGTCTCGACAAGCTCGACCAGCGGTGGGCGGGCCCCAGCGCACGCCTTGCTCCAGCGTCGTCAGTCAGTCCTCGGGCAGCTCGTTGCGCTCGATCTCGGCGACCGTCGGCTCGCCCCGGTTGCAGAACACCTCGATCTCGACGGAGCGGCGCGCCTGGGCGAAGACGGCTTCGACATCGTCGTCCGGGCCGTCCTCGCGGTCCTCGCGGTCGACCTGGAACTCGTAGCTCCCCTGGCCGCAGGCGCCACGCTTGGTCGTGTCCGCGGACGCCGGTGAGGCGGCCAGGACGGTGGCGAGCGGGGCGGCCACGAGGGCGCCGGCGACGGTCAGTGCGGTGATGCGGTTCATGGTGTGTCTCCTCTGTGGGATCGGGTCAGCGGGTCGGGTCAGGGGTCAGCGGGTCAGGCTGGCGGTGCAGGACTCGCCGCCGACGGCAGGCGTGGCGGTGACGGCGAACTCGTCGCTGCCGTTCTCGTCCGCGGGGGCGTCGAGGTCGAGCTCGGCGTCCTCGTCGGTCTGGCGCTGGCCCTCGAGGAGGGTCGTGTCGCCCTGCTCGAGCACCACGTCCCAGGTCTCGCCGGGCGTGGTCGACTGGAGCTCGAACGAGACCTCGAGGCCGCCGTCGTCCTTCTCCACCGACAGCTCCGTGGTGCGGCCGTCGCAGGTGTCGCGGGACGTCGGGCCGTCGCCGTCGTCGGCGAACGCCGTCCACGAGCCGAGCGCCACTGCGGCGACGACCACCACCGCGACGATGGCCAGTAGTGCCTTCTTCATGTGTCCTCCGTGTGATCGTTTCGATCTGACACGGAGACGTTCCCGCCGACGCCGCTAAGCGCGAACCTGCGGAGGGCTAAGGCGAGGCAAACGGCGGAGCCGTGGCGCGGGCGTCAGTTCGACGCGTTCACGGCCGTCCCGTCGTCCCAGATGTTGCCGGACCAGACGTTGCCGGTGCGGGTCCTGTCGAAGCTGGTCACCGCTCCGTAGGAGCCGCACTTGCGGTTGCCGCCGCGCTGGAACACGTTGTTGGTGAACTTCTGGTTCGTGGCGTTGGTCGGGTCACCGGAGTAGGGCTTGTCCGGGGTGGCGCCGCCGTAGGCGCAGAAGCCGCTCTTGGGGCTGGCCACGAACAGGTTGGCGTCGATCGTGTTGTTCTTGATCGGGGCGAAGTCCGGGTAGCCGGTCAGGTCCGCCGAGCAGCCGATGTCACCGTTGTTGAACGGCCCGGTGAACGAGCAGTGGATCGAGTTGTGCTGCAGCGTGAGGCCCTGCTCCATGCGCACCGACGAGGCGTGCGCGCCGTTGCTCGGGTCCGGCCACAGGTTGGTCCCGTGGAAGTAGCTGTCCTGGATCAGGCAGTTGGAACCGCAGTACGCCGCCCGGTTGGTGTTGATGATCTCGGTGCGCAGGATGGTGAAGTTCGACCCGTTGACACCGCAGTCCGAGGTCGCGTTCCCGAGGTCGCCGCAGGCGTACTTCCCGGCCGAGCAGGCCCCGTTGCTGCACGCGGGGAACTGGACGCCGCTGTCGATGAACGAGTCCTGCACGGTGTACGCCGCACTACCCCCGGACTGGACGATCGAACCGTTCAGGTAGGAGTTCTTCAGCACGAAGCCACTGCCCCCGCTGGCCACGTTCAGCGTGCGGCAGTTGACCACCTTGGAGTCGATCACGACGTTGGGCGTGTTGATGGTGCACGAACCCGAGTAGGTCCCCATGGCGGTCGCCGCCTTGTTGGGTCCCGTGTTGGCAGTGCCGGGGAAGCAGCCGCCCCTGCCGTCGGCACCGCCGGGTGCGTACGCCCCCGCCGTGCAGCCGGCCGCACCGGTCCCGCCGTTCCCACCGACCCTGAGAGTCCGGATCTTCGACTTGGCCTGGCCGAGCAGCGCGTTGCCCATGAAGTTGGCGCGCACCTTGTAGGCGCCCGGCTTCAGCTTCGGCAGTCGAACCACCGCCTTGCCCCTGACCAGCTTGGCGCCGACGTTCTTGGGCTTGCCCTTCGCCCCGACGACCACGACCTTGACCTGGCCCGAGCCGAGACTCGCCTTCAGCAGGGTCGACCCGGTCTGCGGGCGCGTGCTGCGCGCGCTCAGCGCGATCTTGACCCGCCCCCGCTGCTTCACCGTGATCTGGCTCGCCTCGAGCTTCATGAACACCTTGGCGGTCCGCGCGGCCCGGCTCGGGTCGGCGGCGGCTGAGGTGACGCTCTGGATGGATCCCTGCAGGGGCAGGAGGACCAGCAACAGCAGGGCGAACAGGTTCAGGGCGCGGCGACGCAGGGGCATGTTGGGGGACATGGGTAACCACCATGGCGGGACTTGCCGTTTCGCGCCAACCGGGGTCGCCCAGTTTGGGTACCCACGGGGGCGCGCCGACTAGCTGGGGGGGACGTTCTCCAGCTCGGCGAGCCAAGCGGTGGGGTGCGCATCCGAGGGCATCCGCCAGTCGCCGCGGGGCGACATGGTGCCGCCGGCGCTGACCTTGGGGCCGTTGGGCAGCGCGGACCGCTTGAACTGGCTGGCGAAGAACCGCTTGATGAAGACCTCCAGCCAGGAGCGGATCGTCGCCAGGTCGTACGACGTACGCCGCTGGTCCGGGAAGCCCGGGGGCCACTCCCCCGCCGACTCGTCGTGCCAGGCGTGCCAGGCCAGGAACGCGATCTTGGAGGGCCGGTCACCGAAGCGGAGCACGCGGAAGAGCGAGAAGTCCTGGAGCGAGTAGGGGCCGACGGAGTCCTCGGTCGCCTGCGGCTTCTTCCCCTCCGTGGTGGGGATCAGCTCCGGCGTGATCTCCTGCTCGAGGATCTCCTCGAGGAGCTCGTTGGTCTCCGCCTCGAACTGGTCTGTCTCCGCGACCCAGCGGATCAGGTGCTGCACCAGCGTCTTGGGGACGCCCGCGTTGACGTTGTAGTGCGACATCTGGTCGCCCACGCCGTACGTGCACCATCCGAGCGCCAGCTCGGAGAGATCGCCGGTGCCGACCACGATGCCCCCGCGGTGGTTGGCGAGCCGGAACAGGTAGTCGTAGCGCATCCCGGCCTGGACGTTCTCGAACGTGACGTCGTAGACCGGCTCCCCGTCGGCGAACGGGTGGTCGATGTCGGCCAGCAGCTGGCGGGACGCCGCGGTGATGTCGATCTCCTCGAAGGTCACGCCGAGCGACTTGGCCAGCCGAGTGGCGTACGACTTCGTGGTCTCGCCGGTCGCGAACCCCGGCATCGTGAACGCGTGGATGTCGGAGCGCGGACGGCCGAGCCGGTCCATCGCCTTCGCGGTGACGATCAGCGCGTGGGTCGAGTCGAGGCCGCCGCTCACACCGATGATCGCCTTGGGCTGGCCTATCGCCGTGATCCGCTGCTCGAGCCCGGAGACCTGGATGTTGTAGGCCTCGTAGCAGTCGAGCGCGAGCCGCTGCGGGTCGTCGGGGACGAACGGGAACCGGTCCACCTTGCGTCGGAGCCCCACGTCGCCGCTGGGAGCGTCGAGCGCGAACTCGATGGTGCGGAACGCTGCGACCCGGTCGGCATGGGTACGCCGGTTGTCGTCGTGGGTGCCCTGTCGCAGCCGGTCCTGGCGGAGCCGGCCGAGGTCGACGTCCGCGATCGTGGTGACGGGCCCCTCGGGGAACCGCGGCCCCTCGGCCAGCAGCTCGCCGCTCTCGTAGACCATGGTCTGGCCGTCCCAGCTGAGGTCCGTCGTCGACTCACCCGAGCCGGCGGCCGCGAAGACGTACGCCGCGTTGCAGCGCGCGCTTGCGCTCCGGACCAGCAGCCGCCGGTCCTCGGCGCGGGCCACGGTGATCGGGCTGCCGGACAGGTTGGCCAGCACGGTGGCGCCGGCCAGAGAGGCCTCCGCACTCGGCGGCAGCGGCACCCACATGTCCTCGCAGATCTCGACGTGCAGCTTGAGGTCGGGGTGGTCGGACGCGGCGAAGATCAGGTCCGGGCCGAGGGGCACCTCGCTCCCGCACACCTCGATGGTCTCGCCGCGCCGGTCGTCACCCGGAGCGAAGTGGCGGCGCTCGTAGAACTCGCGGTAGGTCGGCAGGTACGACTTCACCGAGACGCCGAGGACCCGGCCCTTGTGCACCACCGCGGCGCAGTTGATCACCCTGGTGCCGTGCACCAGCGGCAGCCCGACGACCAGGATCGGCAGCAGGTCTGCGCTGCCCCGCACGACCTCGTCGAGCGCCTCGCGGGCCGCTTCGAGCAACGTGTCCTGCAGGAGCAGGTCGTCGATGGCGTAGCCGGTCAGGCACAGCTCCGGGAACACCGCGACCGCGACGGCGTTGTCGTGGCACTCCTTCGCCAGCGCCAGCACCTGCCGCGCGTTGGCCGCCGGGTCGGCGATCGCCACCGGCAGCGTGCAGGCGGCGACGCGGGCGAACCCGTGCGCGTACGCCGAGTAGAAGTCCACGCTTCGAGTCTAGAGAGCCCGCACCGGGGAGGTCCCGGTTCCCGGCCCCGCGGCGGGGAATGATCCTCGCCGTTGCCCCCGTCGATGATCTCCCCGCTCCCGGTCTGGGTGCGGCGCATGCTGGTCATCGCGTTCCTTGCCATCGCGGTCTTCGCCGCCCGGCTCCAGCTCCAGGACGTGCACAACACCGACTGGTCGGTGGCCGGCGACGCCTTGGTGCCGTACGCCGCGGGTTCCTTCGTCCTCGCCTGCGGGCTCGTGGCCCTCGGCTGGTGGCGGCTGCGCCCCGGGTTCGCGCGCACGTCCTTCTTCGGCGGCATGTGGACGCTCTACGTCGCGGCGGGGCTGGCCGCCATCCCCATCGGCACCGACGTGGGGCTCCAGTTCTCGGAGGGGGTCCAGTACGGGCGCGTCGTCGTCGCGCCGACGCGCCGGGTGCGCCGAGCGATGAGTCCGGCCTCCTGACGCGGTCTTTCGTGCATGACGCTCGCAGCGCAGGCCCAGATCAGCCCCTGCCTCTGGTTCGACCACGAGCTCGAGGAGGCCGCAGAGTTCTACGTGTCAGTCTTCCCGAACTCCCGCGTCGGGCACATGGCCCGCTACACCGAGTCCGGCCCTGGCCGGCCGGGGACCGTGATGGCCGGGGAGTTCACCCTCGACGGGCTGACCTTCCGCGGCATCAACGGCGGCCCCGAGCACGCCGGCTTCACCGAGACCATCTCGTTCTCCGTCACCTGCGCCGACCAGGAGGAGGTCGACCACTACTGGAACTCACTCACCGCTGGCGGCGGCCAGGAGTCGGTGTGCGGCTGGCTGAGGGACCGGTTCGGCCTGTCGTGGCAGATCGTGCCGAAGCGCCTCTACGAGCTGATGGAGGACCCCGACCCCGTCCGCGCCACCGCCGCGACCGAGGCGATGCTGCGGATGCGCAAGATCGTCGTCGCCGAGCTCGAAGCGGCCGCGGAGGCGGCTAGCGTCTGACGACGTGTCGTACCGAACTCTTGTCGCCGAAGGACTTCCCGAGCTCGACCAGCGGCTCTCGCAGGAGCTCGACCTCGTCAATCGCGCAGCCACGCCCGACGTCCCGGGCGCCCGCGAGCTCACCGTGCAGCTGCTCGACGAGTCCGGCGCCCTCGCCGCCGGTCTGAGCGGATGGACCTGGGGCGTCGCGGCCGGTGTCGCGATGACCTGGGTGAGCGAGTCCGCCCGCGGCACCGGCCTCGGCACCCGCATGCTCGAGGCCTTCGAGACCGAGGCGCGCTCGCGCGGCTGCACCCACGTCTTCGTCACGTCGTTCACGTTCCAGGCGCCAGCCTTCTACGAACGGCACGGCTACGTCGAGCTGTTCCGCTGGCAGGGCGTCCCCACCCCTGACGCCGCCGACGTGCACCTGCGCAAGGAGCTGTGACCGAGCGTCTGCTCGGAGCGGCGACCGTGACGACAAACACAGACGGTTACCCGCCCGTACGTCGTTAGCCTTTGAGTAGTCCGTGGACTCCATCAGGGAGCTGCGAGACGACCTGAGAAGGAGCTCGACGATGAGCACTCCCGAAGGCTCTGCCGCTGAGGAACGGGCTCCCTACGGCACCGGCCCCGCCTCGGCTCCGGCTCCCGTCAAGAAGGTGCGCACGCACCACCTCCGCGAGATGAAGGAGCGGGGCGAGAAGTTCACGATGCTCACGGCGTACGAGCAGTACGCCGCGCAGACCTTCGACGAGGCCGGCATCGACGTGCTGCTCGTCGGCGACAGCGCCTCCAACAACGTCTTCGGCAACGAGACCTCGCTGCCGGTGACCGTCGACGAGCTGATCCCGCTCACGCGGGCCGTGTCCCGGTCGGTGCAGCGCGCGCTCGTGGTCGGCGACCTGCCGTTCGGCTCCTACCAGGCCTCGCCCGAGCAGGCGTATCTCACCGCCGTCCGGTTCATGAAGGAGGGCGGCGCGCACTGCGTGAAGCTCGAGGGCGGCGTCGAGATGGCGCCGCAGATCGAGCGGCTCACCCGCGGCGGCATCCCGGTGATGGCGCACATCGGTTTCACGCCGCAGTCCGAGCACACGCTCGGCGGCTACCGGGTGCAGGGCCGCGGCGAGACCTCGGCCCGCGTGCTCGCCGACGCCGAGGCGATCCAGGACGCCGGCGCCTTCGCGGTCGTGATGGAGATGGTCCCTGGCGACGTGGCCGGCGAGGTGACCCGCAAGCTCCGCATCCCGACCATCGGCATCGGTGCCGGCAACGAGTGCGACGGCCAGGTGCTGGTCTGGCAGGACGCCTTCGGCCTGCGGACCGGGAGGATGGCGAAGTTCGTCAAGCAGTACGCCGACGTCCACGGCGTCCTCCTCGACGCGGCCAAGGCGTACGCCGACGACGTGAAGGCCGGGACGTTCCCAGGCCCGGAGCACACCTTCTGACTCCAGGTGACTGCCCACGGGGGCGGTGGGTGCGCAACCGCTGTCCACAGGCGGGCGGTGGGCTGGCAACCGTTGTCCCTGTGGACGACGGTTCGCCACCCACCGCCACCCGCGGCTGACATTTGTCATGCCCCGGTCGTGACGCTCCAGCCAGGCACGGGACACCGAGGAGCAGAACGCTGGAGCCATGACACAGACGCAGCTCTCCACGACCGGCGCCGAACCTTCCCCAGTCCCCGCGGTCTCGCTCTCCTGCGTGGCCAAGGCCTTCGGTGACGTCCTGGCCGTGCGCGGTATCGATCTCGAGCTCCAGCAGGGCGAGATCGTCGCGTTCCTCGGGCCGAACGGTGCCGGCAAGACCACGACCATCGACATGGTGCTCGGGCTGTCGAGGCCCACGACCGGTGACGTCAGCGTGCTCGGCCTCGAGCCGCGGCAGGCGATCGCCCGCGGGCTGGTCAGCGCGGTGATGCAGACCGGCGGGCTGATCAAGGACCTGACCGTGCGCGAGACCGTGGAATACACGGCCAGCCTGTTCGCGGACACCAAGCCCGTCGACGAGGTGCTCGACAACGCCGGCATCACCGGGATCGCCGACCGCAAGGTCGCCAAGTGCTCGGGCGGTGAGCAGCAGCGGCTGCGGTTCGCGATGGCGCTGCTGCCCGACCCGGCCCTGCTGCTCCTCGACGAGCCGACAACGGGCATGGACGTCGAGGGCCGCCGTACCTTCTGGTCCGCCATCCGGCGCGACGCCGGGAAGGGACGGACGGTGCTGTTCGCGACGCACTACCTGGAGGAGGCGGACCAGTACGCCGACCGGATCGTGCTGATCAGCCGGGGCCGGATCGTGGCCGACGGCAGCGGCTCGGAGATCCGCGCCCTCGCGGCCGGCCGGTCCGTCCGCGCCACGCTGGCGAACCCCGATGTCGACCGGCTCTCGGCCATCGGTGGCGTCGACGGCGTCGAGCTCCGCGGTGAGAGCGTCATCCTCCACGCCAAGGACAGCGACGCCGTGGCCCGCTACCTGCTGACCGAGACAGACGCCCGGGACCTGGAGATCACCTCCAAGGGACTCGAGGACGCCTTCCTGAGCCTGACCCATCTCGACGACGGAGACAACTGACATGGCGACCGCGACCATCGACCCGACCACCCGGAGGGTCCCGCCGTACGGCGGCTTCAACCGCACGATCCTCGCGATCGAGATCAAGCGGATGCTCCGCAACCGCCGCACGATCTTCTTCACGCTGGTCTTCCCGGCCGGCCTGTTCCTCTCGTTCGGCGGCACCCAGGGCTGGAACGACGACGCCGGCCACGGCAACGTGGCGGCGTACATCATGGTGTCGATGGCGCTCTACGGCGCCGCGCTCACCGCCGCCTCGACCGGCGCCATGGTCGCGATGGAGCGGGCCATGGGGTGGTCGCGCCAGCTCCGGCTGACCCCGCTCAGCCCGGTCGTCTACATCTCGATGAAGGCGCTGGTCGCGCTGGTCATGGGCGCCGTGGCGGTCGCCGTCGTGAACGTCGCCGGCGCCGTCCAGGGCAAGCCGCACATGCCGGTCGGCATCTGGGTCGCGTGCGCGGTGCTCGCCATCCTGTGCACCCTGGTCTTCGCCGCGCTCGGCGTGTTCGTCGGCTACCTGGTGCCCGGCGAGAACGCCATGCAGGTCCTCGGTCCCGGCCTGGCCCTGATGTCGTTCCTCGGCAACGTGTTCATCCCCATCGACGACCACACCAGCCTGATCTGGCACATCGCGCAGTGGACGCCGATGTTCGGCGTCGCCGAGATCACGCGGGCTCCGCTGACCGGCGACCTGCCCTGGTACGCCGTCGTGAACGCCTTCGGCTGGCTCGCCGTGTTCGTCCTCGGCGCGGCGTGGCGGATGAGCAAGGACACCGCTCGCGTGTGACTAGGTGCTGACTGTGAGCCAGACCCAGCCGGTCGACGGCGGGCCGGGGGTGTCGACCCCCGGCTCGACGGGCCGGCTGGGTCCGGTCTTCGCCGGCATCTGGCTGTTCTTCCTCATCAACCCGCTGCTCGAGGGCTGGTCGCACCGCGACGAGGCGCGCGGCGTCCTCGGCATGGCCAGCACGATCGGGTTCGCGGCGGCGTACATGTCGCTGTGGGTGCGGGCCCGGGCCGACCGCCAGCGGCTCGTCGACACGCCGCCGCTCAGCTGGTCGCTGCCCTACCTCGGAGCGCTGGTCGGGCTGGGCGCGCTGACCGTCGCCTGCGTCGGCGAGCCGGGCCTGGCCTGCACCGTCTACGTGAGCGTCGCGTGCGTCATGGTCTTCGCGTTCAGGGTCGCCGCACCCATCGTGGTCGCCCTGATCGTCGGGACGATCGCCCTCGGTGCGCGCGAGGACTGGGGCAGCCAGGTCGGTACGGCGTTCGGGATCATGGCCGCCTCGGTCGCCGTCTTCGGGCTGCGGGCCGTGATGACCCGCAACATCGACCTCGTCAACGCCCAGCTCGAGAACTCCCGGCTCGCGGTCGACAACGAGCGCACCCGCTTCGCCCGCGACCTGCACGACATCCTCGGCCACTCGCTGACCGTGATCACGGTGAAGGCCGAGCTGGCCCAGAAGCTCCTCGACGTCGACGTCGACCGGGCCCGCACCGAGATCGCCGACCTCGAGCGGCTCAGCCGCGACGCGCTGACCGACGTACGCCGCGCGGTGGAGGGCTACCGCGACATCACGCTCCCCGGCGAGCTGATCCGGGCGCGCGTCGCGCTCCGCGCCGCCGAGATCGACGCCGAGCTGCCCAACTCCACCGACGACGTACCGTCCGACCTGCGCGAGCTGTTCGCCTGGACGGTCCGCGAGGGCGTCACCAACGTGATCCGGCACTCCGGCGCGACGCGGTGCGAGGTGCAGCTGACCGCCACGAGCGCCGAGGTGCGCGACAACGGCCACGCCACCCACTCCCCGACCGGCCAGGGCTCGGGGCTGGCCGGCCTGCGCGAACGGGCCTCCGACGTCGGGGCCACCGTGGTCACCCGCGAGCTCTCCCCCGGCTTCTCGCTGACCGTGGTGCGGCCATGACGATCCGGCTGCTGCTCGCCGACGACCAGGCGCTGGTCCGCGGCGCGCTCGCCGCGCTGCTCAGCCTCGAGTCCGACCTGGAGGTGGTCGCCGAGGTCGGCTCCGGCGACGCCGTCGTCCCTGCCGTCCTCGAGCATCATCCCGACGTCGCCCTGCTGGACGTGGAGATGCCCGGACTCGACGGGATCTCCGCGACCGCCGAGGTACGCCGCGCGTCGCCCGACACCCAGGTGCTGATCGTCACGACGTTCGGTCGGCCGGGCTACCTGCGCCGGGCGCTGCAGGCCGGCGCGGCCGGGTTCGTCGTCAAGGACACCCCCGCGGCCCAGCTGGCGGACGCCGTACGCCGCGTGCACGCCGGGCTCCGCGTCGTCGACCCCGCCCTGGCCACCGACTCGCTCGTGGCCGGGGAGTCGCCGCTGACCCAGCGGGAGACCGAGGTGCTGCGCGCGGCCCAGGACGGTTCGTCGGTGGCCGCCATCGCCAGGAAGCTGTTCCTGTCCGAGGGCACGGTCCGCAACCACCTGTCCGCGGCGATCGGCAAGACCGGCGCGTCCAACCGTGCCGAGGCCGTGATCACCGCCGACGGCAACGGCTGGCTCTGACCCCTCTCATCCGGGATCGGTACGTTGCGGGTATGCGCCCGGTGCTGCTGTCCCTCGTCCTCGCCCTGCTGATCCCCGCGGTCCCGGTGGCGGTCCGGCCGCGGCCGTCGCGGCGATACCGCAAGAGACACCAAGGGCGGCGTCCCACGCGGCCCGCAAGCCGATGCCCGACCTCAAGATCACCCCGGTCGTACGCCGCCTGGACCACCCCTGGGACGTGAAGACGCTGCCCGGCGGCGTACTGCTCTTCACCCAGCGCGACCGCGCCACGCTGTCGGTGCTCAAGAAGGGCAAGGTGCACCGGGTCGGCTTCCCGAAGAGCTCGGTCTGGGTCTCCGGGGAGACCGGGCTGATGGGGCTCGAGGTGGACCCCGACTTCTCCACCAACCGGCGGATCTACACCTGCCAGGGCGGCTTCACCGGCGGGGGCCACGACGTCCACGTCACCGCGTGGACCCTCGACGCCAAGCTCCGCAAGGCCACGTTGGACAAGGTCCTCATCGGCGGCTTCCCCACCAGCTCGGGCCGGCACGGCGGCTGCCGGCTGGTCGTGACCAGCGACGGGTCACTGCTCGTCGGGACCGGCGACGCCGCCCAGGGCACCAACCCGCAGGACCTCGACTCCCTCGGTGGCAAGACGCTGCGGCTCGACCGGTTCACCGGCGCGCCGTGGCCGGGCAACCCGTTCATCAGCTCCACCGGCGCGCGGCGCTACGTGCACACCTACGGACATCGCAACGTCCAGGGCGTGGCCGAGCGCTCCGACGGCACGCTGTGGTCGATCGAGCAGGGCAGCTTCCGCGACGACGAGGTCAACCTGCTCGTCAACGGGGGCGACTACGGCTGGAACCCGGTGCCCGGCTACAACGAGTCGGTCCCGATGACCGACCAGGCCCTGCCCGGACAGCAGCGCAAGGCCCGCTGGAGCTCCGGCAACCCGACGCTCGCGACGTCCGGCGGCGGGTTCGTGAACGGCGACAAGTGGCGGGCCCTCGACGGCGCGCTCGCGGTGGCGTGCCTCAAGGCGAGCCGGGTCCTGTTCCTGACCTTCGACGCACAGGGCAAGCTGCAGCGGCTCCGCGCGCCGCGGGCGCTGCGGCAGTACGGCCGGATCCGCCAGGTCTCCAGCGCCGAGAACGGCGACCTGCTCGTCACCACCGACAACGGCGGCGGCAACGACCTGATCCTGCGGGTCAGCCCGAAGTAGCGCTCACGCGGTCCAGTCGAACAGCACCTCGCCCGCCGTGAGCACCGCGAACCAGACGGCCACGGCGATCAGGGGCAGCAGGAGCGTGCGCTTGGGATGTGGGGTCCACCAGCGGGTGGCGACCACGAACAGCACCACCCAGACCAGCATCAGGAGCACGACGCCGTACCACGGCGCGAGCAGCCCGCTGGCGGCGTACAGGAAGAAGCAGCCGGCCATCCCGATCATCGCCAGGAACGGCCACGGAGAAGCCTTGTGGCCCTGCGGGATCGCCACCGTCAGTCCTTGGGCTTGTCGTTCCACCGAGGGTCGTTGTCCCACTCCTCGTTGCGCTCCTTGACCTTCTCGAGGGCGCGGGCGGCGTCCGCCTCGGTCTCGTAGGGCCCGAGGCGGTCCTTGTAGTCGCAGCCGTCCTGGCCCTCGACCGCGTGGTGGTTGAGGCAGTACCAAAAGCTCATGCAGCAGAAACTAGTCGCCAGGGGCTCGCGACGGGTGGTCTGGCGCACGTTTCGCCATCCCCGTGTTCGGGCACCGCATCGCCGGTGAACCTCACCGTCCGGGACTCGTCCCGGGGCACGAAGGAGAACGTCAATGGGCTACGGCTTCGGAGCATTCCTGGTGGTGGTCGGACTCGTCCTCGCCCTAGCGGTCACTGACACGGTCAGCGGCGTGGACCTGACCATGATCGGCTGGATCATGGCTCTCGTCGGCATCGGCGTGCTGATCCTGAGCGCCGTGACGATGAACGCCGGACGGCGTACCCGCAGCGTCGCCACCACCGTCCACCCGGACGGCTCGCAGACGGTCCAGGAGCGTCGCACCGACATCTGAGTCGGCGGTTACCGCCCGATCCCCTACGCTGCTGGTGCGGATGGGCTGGCCGGGCGACCGCGTCGTCGTACCTCTCGAGGTACGGCGCCGAGGAAAGTCCGGGCTCCAAAGAGCAAGGTGGTGGGCAACTCCCACCCGGGGTGACCCGCGGGAAAGTGCCACAGAAAACAGACCGCCTCTCGTGCCTCCGGGCGTGAGCGGTAAGGGTGAAACGGTGGTGCAAGAGACCACCAGCGACCCGGGCGACCGGGTCGGCTAGGCAAACCCCACCTGGAGCAAGGTCAAGAAGTCCGGTGCCTTCGGGCGCCGGACGCGCGTACGCCGAGGGCGGCTCGCCCGAGTACGCGGGTAGACCGCTGGAGGGTGCCGGCAACGGCACCCGTAGATGGATGGTCGCCCCCCGGTGACCGTGAGGGACCCGGGGACAGAACCCGGCTTACAGGCCAGCCCGTCCGCACCACACTGTTTGACCTGCGGAAACGCTGACTTCAGGCGTCGTCGGTCCCCATATAGTCCCCACGAGCAGAAGTCCAGTCGCCCAGCACGCTGTCGATCGCGTCCCGGGTCCGGTCATCCGAGTCCGGCCAGATGTGGCTGTAGGTGTCGAGCGTCTCGGCGGCGGTGGCGTGCCCAAGACGGTCCTGCACCGTCTTCACGCTCTCGCCATACCGGATCAGCAGCGAGGCGTAGTAGTGCCGAAGGGCGTGCATCCCCTTGCCCGTCGCCTCGGTCAGTCCCGCGGCCGCCGCCGCCGGGCGCCACGCATGCCCGAACGTCTGCCGGGTGATCGGCTGGCCTGCGAAGGTGAAGACCAGGCCGTCGGCTGCGATCTGGTGCTCGCTCAAGTGGGCGTTCAGTGCTTCGACAACCACGTTGGGCAGCGGGATGGTCCGGTAAGACGCCCTCGTCTTGAGCGGCCCGAACTCGGTCTTGCCGCTACGGAGGGTAACGAGCTGACGATCAACCACCACGACGGGGTTCGCACCCAGCATCCGGAGTCGGTTGCGCGTCAGCCCGAGTACCTCGCCTTGGCGCATCCCCGTCCCGGCCGCGAAAGTCACCAGCGCCTTCAGCGCGCCCGGGACCAAGTTGCGCAGCGTCTCGACCTGCTCGGTTGTCATCGGCGCCACCTTGCGCCTCTCAACCGTCGGCAGTTTTGTGCCCTCACAAGGGTTCGCCATCACTCGGCGATCTCGCACCGCGGCCTTGAAAATGGTCGAGACAATCCCGTGCACGACCCCGACCGTCGACGGCGCGAGTGGCTTCCGGCCGGCATCGCCGGTACTCAGCCGCTTGACCCAGGCCTGTACCTCACTCGGGAGGATGGAGGACATCTGCCGCTCGCCGAGTGTCGGGTAGGCATGCCGGCGCAGCATTGTCTCGACATGGTCGGCCGAGCTCCGCCGATGCACCTGCGCCGCCCGCCACTGCTCGGCGTAGGACCTGAACAGGATCCGACCTGCCTTCGGGTCGACGTACTGCCCTGTGACCACGGAGGCTGTGACCTCGTCGAGCCACCGCCGCGCGTCGACCTTCCGATCGAAGTGCTTCGCGTGCTGGCGCCCGTCGCGGTCGCGATAGCGAGCGCGCCACTTCCCGTCCGGTCGCTTCTGCAGATTGGCCATGACTCGCCTCCGTCCCGCCCGACCAATCGAGCATAGATCGCGCCGGAATCGGCATGACTGGCGAGTGATGGTCGCCGACGGTCACCACTGGACCGTCAGTGCGCCCTGCATGAAGCTCGCTGTCGTAGGCGTAGGAGTGCGGATCTCCACTGATGCGTGGGCTTGCTACCGATCCGCTCGCCGACCACGCGAAGAGCAAAACGAGCGCCACCAGAAGCGCTCCAAGGATCCGGACCATAACCCTCACGACTGCTCCTCGGGGTGGGCGAGATGAGCGATCAGTCGGTTGACCTTCGCCCACTTGTAGGGCGCACCGGGCGAGTCCTCACTCTCAAGCCACTCCGCCAACCTACGAAGAGCAGGAACGGCGCTCGCGTCTTGAAGTCCTCGGGAGCGCGATCAGAAGGTCAACCACTCGACGGCGTATGGATTGCGCCCCAAACGGGCGGGATGGTGCAGGGTGCTCGCCGACGATGAATGCACGGCGGCTGATCTCCGAGCCACTCCGCTCAGTCCTGGCAGGGCCGCTACCGGCGGGGCGGCGGATCACGGCCACGGCCGTGGAACCAGCTCGTCAGGACCCAGGCGCCACCACTGAACGGGTCCGTAGTAGATGGAATGCGCCCAATAGTCGGGGTCCTCATGCCCGAGGTGACGCTCGGACTCAGCTGACAGCAGGTCCCAACTGCCGAGATCGCTGGCGATGCGCCCCTCCGCCTCATCACGAGAAATCCCGAAGAGTTCGACCATCCGGTCAACCACCGCTGTTAGCAACTCATCGACGAAGGCGCTGCGTGGCTCTGGTAGTGGGCTCACTGGATGTACCTATTCAGCATGCTTGCGGCTCCTGGAGTGTGGAACGAAACCTGGTTGCCCCACGGGTCGATAGGGCCCCCGCCCCAAGAACCGAACACGTTGCCGACCATCGGCCCTTCGACGTAGTCCATCCCGTGCGCTGGCCCTCCGAGGAGGCGCTGGCTTCGCACCATGTCCTCCCATGCCGGCGTCGGACCAGGGAAGGCCATGCCGCTGAGGCTGTCGAGTTCAGATTGCGGAACCCGATAGTGCAAGACCTCCGAATCAAATCCCCGTTTCTGGAGCCTCGCCGCCCAGTCCGCTGCCTGTGCGGGATCTCGGGTGGTGTAAAAGCCCGGCCCAAAATCGACGTTGGCACGCGACGCCGACAGGTCGATGCCGTTGGCACGAATGCTCGCCGCGTTCGATCGAGTCGTCGCGTGGTACAGGTCCACGTTCTTGGCGGCATTCGGTCCGGGTGTGGTCGGGAGCCTGGCCGCGTCAGAGTCGATGGTCCGGTTGCTGCGGCGGGCGGACCAGCTGAAGAGTTCGGCGGCGTCGTCGGCCCTTCGGATTGCGCGGCCTCCGGCGACGAACGCTCCGAGGACGGGAACGACCGAGGCGAACGCGATGAGGGCGTTCTTGGTGTCGTGGTCGATGAGGAGGTACCAGGCGGCGTCGACGACGTCGGCGCCGTCAAAGAAGACGCCGAGGGCGGCCAGGGAGGTGTGTGCTGCGCCAGAGTATGGTCGCAACGCGGTCCGGTAGTCGCTGACGAACGACTGGGCTCTCCCAGCGAGTTCTCGAGCATCGGAGGCGAGTCGACTCTGGAAAGCCTTGGCTTGGGCGAAGGCTGCCTGGGTGAGGGCGTGGCCGTAGGCCGCTGCCTGAGTGGCCATTCCAGAAACGGCACCTCGTATGCCGTTCGTGATGCCGGTGATGGCGGTGTGGATCCAGTTGACGATGTCACTGACGCCCGGGACCGAGAAGTGTCCGGTGGGGTCGCTGAAGTCGACCGGTGAGGCGTTGCCGTAGGTGTACCGGTTGAGGGTGACCGGATCGGTGAGGTCCCCGGGCCAGGTGTCGGCGGTGGTGAATGCCCCGGATGTCGGGTCGTAGACGCGGGCGTTCATGTCGACCAGGCCGGTGACGGCATCGACAGGCTGGGTCTGGAACCCGATGCCGAGCTCGGCGCCGGGACCACCGGTCGCGGTCGTGGTGCTGGGATTGCCGAACGGGTCGTAGATCTGGGTCTGGGTGTAGGCCCCGCCTGTCTGGGCCCGCCAGGCCATCAGGTCACCATGGAGGTTGGGCACGGTGTGGCTGACCGTCCCAGTGGCCGTCTTCGCGGCCAGCAGCAACCCGTCGGTGTCGCGAACCAGGCTGGTGGCGCCGGCCCCCGTGTTGGTCGAGGTTGGCTCGGCCTCGGCGGCGCGGTATCCGAAGCTGGTGGTGCCGGGATTGGTGCCGCCGGTTTGGGCGCGCTCGGCAACGCGACCGAACGCATCGCGGGTGTAGGTCACCTGGGTGGTGCCACCGCCGGGTTGGCTCACAGATGCGGAGACCAGTTCCCCGAAGCCGTCGTATCCGTACACCGTGTCCTGGGCGGCCCCGGGACGGTCGACAGAGGCCAGCTGTCCTTTGTCGTCGTAGTCGTAGATGCTCTGGCCGCTGGGGTCGGTGAGACTCTCGATGCGACCGGCACCGTCGTGGGTGGCAGTCGTGGTCGAACTCGCGCCGCCAGCAGGCGTTTGGGTCTCGGTGGACCGATTGCTGTCGTCTTCCCAGCCGTAGGTGGTCTCCGAGACTGGTGCGCCTGCGATGGAGGCGAGACTGGACCCGGCGAGCCGGCCAGCGGTGTCTCGAGTGAAGGTCTGGGTGCCTTCGGCGGGATTGGTGACCGACGTGAGATTGGTTTGCAGGGTGCTCAGCAGACCGTCGGTGTCGTAGGTGGCGGTTTGCTTGTTGGTGCCTGACGCCACCGAGGTGGCTCGACCGTTGTTGTCGTAGGTGAGGGCGATGCTGGCGTTGCTGGTGCCGGTCTGCTGACTTCGTGCGGTGAGTCGTCCCCACTTGTCGTAGGTGTAGTTCAGATTGACCGATCCCCGCACAGTCGCGATCTGGCCGGCAGCGTTGTAGGTGAGGTTGAGGGCTCCGCCGGACGGGGGCGTGAGAGAGCTGACATAGCCGCTGGCGTCGTGGGTGAGGCTTGTCGTCCCAGCGCCGTCTGTGCTGGACGCCAGCAGACCCCGGCTGTCGTAGGTCATGTCAATCGTGGTGGCGCCACCGGCGCCGGACGTGGCCGCTGTGGTCAGGCGGCCGGCGTCGTCGTAGGCGTAGGTGCGGTCTCTGTCACCAGCAGTTTCGGCGATCAGCCGGCCGGCGTCGTCGTAGTCGTAGGACAGCTGGGTCTGGTCGGGTCGCGTGAGACCGCTGAGCATTCCGTTGGTGTACTGATAGTCGGCTCGCAGCTGCTCGGGGTCGGTTTGGGTTTCGGGCTGACCGTCTGGGTTGTAGGTGTAGTCGTAGTGCGCCCCACTTGGCAGTTCCAGCCGTTTGAGGAGCCCGCCCGGGAAGTAGGAGTAGTCCGCGGTGAGGCCACCGTTCGTGGTCGACTCCAGGCGGCCCGCTGGCGTGTAGTCATAGGTGGTGCCTCGGCCGGTGGGCGTGGTCTGCTCGACCAGCCGATCGGCCAGGTCGTACCCGTACGTGGTCTGGTTCCCAAGCGCGTCCTTCGAGGAGATGACCCTGTTGCGGCCGTCGTAGGTCCACGAGAACGTCTTGCCGTCTCGGCTGGCGGAGAGCAAGTTCCCCGCCGGATCCCACGACAGCCCCAGGGCACCGATCACCCCGGAGTAGGTCCTCCTCGTGACTCGGTCGAGGGAGTCATACTCGTTGGTGACCACCCGGGCACCGGGGTCGGTGGTGGTCAGCAGGTTGCCCTCGAGGTCGAAGGTGTTGACGGTGGCGTTGCCGGCGTCGTCGGTGAGAACCGCCGGACGGTCCATGGGGTCGTACGCGACACCGGAGGTGACGCCGGTGGGGTCCACGGTCTCGACCATGTTGCCAACCGCGTCGTAGCTGTAGCCGGTGGCCGCGCCCAGTGGATCGGTCGCAGTCACCAGGCGGTTCAAGTCGTCGAACTCATAGGTCCAGGAGTGTCCGGCCCGGTCTCGACGGTCGATGAGATTGCCGTTGGCGTCGTAGTCGAACTCCTCATAGGAGTCGTCCGGATAGGTGCGTGTGGACAGCCTGCCGACGGCGTCGTAGTCACCCTGGATGGTGTTTCCACGTTCGTCGGTCTGACTGGTCAACTGGCCGGCCAGGTCGTAGCCATAGGTGACGGCCGGTTCTCCAGGTGCGGCACGGCTGGCCAACAAGCCGTCGGCGTTGTACTCGAACTCGGTGGTCTCGCCGGCGCCATCGGTTTGCGCGATGAGCCTGCCTGCGGTGTCGGTGTGGGTGATCGAGCGTTGCCCAACGCTGTCGACCGCCGTCACGGTCCGGCCGCTGTTGGAGTATATGAAGGTCACCGTCGCCGCCCCGGGCATCGTCACAGCGGTCGGGCGGCCCAAGTTGTCGTAACTTCGGGTCTCGATGCCCCCACCCGGGTTGGTGAGCTTGGTCAGATCCCCACCAGGGTTGTATTCGTACTTGGTCACGCCCCCTCGGGCGTCGGTGTACCTCAACGGCCTGCCCGCCGCGTCGTAGGTCCAACTGCGATGACCGCCGTCAGGGGAGTCCATCCGCACGATCTGCCCGGCGCGGTCATAGACGGTCTGGGTCACGCGGCCAAGCCCGTCGGTGACCCACACCGGGCGCCCGGCAGGGTCGTACTCGGTCGTGCTCGTCACGCTTTCGGGAGCGTCGACATGAGCGGTCCAACCCTCAGGCGTGTAGGTCTGGGTGAAGATGTTGCCGCTGGCATCGGTACGTGCCTCGGGACGTCCGTTGACGTCGTAGGAGAACGTTGTTGCCTTCGCAAGTGGGTCGACCATGCTCGAAACGCGTCCGAGAAGGTCGTAGTCATAGGTGACCGAGCTTCCGATGGCATCCTGCACCGCAGCCACACGTCGGTCGGCGTCGAAGGTCGCCGTGCTCACACCGCCACGGGGCCGGGTGATGCTGGAGACCGCCCCCCAGGTCGTGAAGTCAACGTGCGTGGTGCCGCCGAACGGGTCGGTGGTCTCGGTGACCATTCCTCGGACGTTGTTGGTGTAAGTGGTGCTGCCGCCCACGAACGATGTCGACGAAGCGAGATCGCCATCGGACTGGTGCACCCAGGAGGCGGTTCGTCCGGCAGGGTCGGTGATGGACTCGATCTGCCCGTACTGGCCATAAGTCAGGTGGTAGGCCCCACCGCGGGGGTCGGTGAACTGGCTCACCCGCTGGTGGCTGTCGTACAGATACGAACTGGTGGCCCCGTCAGGGCGGACGACCGTGGTGGGGTCTTGGTGCTCGTTCAACACGGTGGTGGTCATCCGTCCGAGGGGGTCGATTTCCAGCCACTTGACGGCTGGGCTGATCCCTTCGTCTGGATTGACGCCGTCGTCAACGTCGATCAGGGTCGCGGATGAGGGTGCCGAGTACCCCACCATCGGTGTCGTGGGAACACCCGAGACCTCGGCGACCATTCGGCCGTCGCCGTCGTAGACCAAATGGCGGCCCGACCCGCCCACGATGGCCTCGCTGACCAGCCTTCCCTCGAGGTCGAGGGTCTGCACCACGTCGACTCCGTCGGGTCGGGTGATCGTGCGCTGGTTCGTGTCGTAGGCGATGGTGAAACGGCCCGACCCCTGTGGCTCCACCCAAGCGACCCGACCCTCTGCGTCGTACCCGGCGGCCAGGCGAGCCACCCCTTCGGCACTGACCACGCGTGTGAGCCGAGCCGTGATCCCGGCGTACTCATACGTCGCAGTCTGTCCATCCACTCCCATCGCCGCCACCAGTCGGCCATCGGCGTCGTAGTCGAACGTCACGTGGCGGGGGCTGCCGTCCACGAACCCGTTGAGTTGTCCGCTGCTGCGCTCGAAGTCCACGCTGCGGCCCGAGACGCCGGTCACCGCCGAGACCTTCCCGCCTTCCCGGTCGATGTCGAGCGGGTGCCGGGCGTCGCCCAACAACATCCCGACCAACTCACCGTTGGTGTCGAACTGGTAGGTCGTGTGGTCTGGAGTGCTGACCTCGGCTCCCTGCGGTGAGGTGGTCATCACCGCCGCCACCCCGGGATACACCGTAGAAACGGCGGGGTCCGACAACGGCACCTCACCGTCATCGCTCAACGTCAAGACGGGCAACGACCCTGGCGGCGTCATCGCCTCACTGAAACTGGTCCGCCAGCCCAGACCCACATCACTGGGGCCTGTCCGCGACGCAGATGAGGAGTAGGTGCGTCCCGCGCGGATCTGCGCGCCGGCATCCTCAACCACCATGTCGTCGATCGCATAGGTCAGGGTGCCGTCGCTGGTGTCCACGCCAGCGAACTGTGCGTGGTAGGGCCGGATCAGAGACGCGGGCACATGCCGCGTGTCCGACGCCTCTGGCTTCACCGCCACCCGATACTGGGGCACGTACCAGTCCGGATAGGGGAACTTGTCGGCGCATATGGGATCGAATTGGGCCCTCAGCGGGGGTTGAGCGCTCTCGAACGAATCCGATGCCGCACACACCGCGTCGAGGTCTGGGAGTCCCCCCCAGTCGTTGTAGCGCCAGTCCTGCAGCTGCTGAGACCACGCGCCGTAATTCCCGATCGCCCTCAGACGGTTGTACCGAACACTCAATCCGTCGTCCACTGAGCCAGCGAAGCCATGGACATCGTTGAACCAGAACCTGCCCTCCGCGTTCACAGCTAAGAACGCCCAGCCCCCGAACCCTCCCTCGAAGTTGTTGTCGACGTAGTCCGCCTTGAATCCCCAATTCGCGATCCCGCAGTACGAGTCGCTGAAGGTGTTGCGATACACCCCGAAGAATCCGTCAGCGTTCGTGCCATCGCTCAACCCCACGAACTGCGCGAACCGAAACGTCGAGTTCGTCACCAGTACCCTTGCGTTCCGTCCCGCACTGAGCATCCCGTTGTCACGACAGGACGAATCCGTCCCCTTGCCGCCATAGCTGAAGTCGACATAGTCGAAGATGTTCAGCGGGACCACCGACTGCCCGATCCCAGGCAGCACGCGGATCCCGCCCCAGCTTCCCGGCGATGATGCGGTCCCCGTGACCTTGACGTGATCGAGATGGGTGCCCAGCATCTGGATCTGACCACCCCCGACATTTAGCGATGTCCCGGGACCCATCTGGATCTCCGTACCAGGCAGCACGGTCAGGGCCGTCGCTCCCGTGATCGCGATCGACGCGGTGAGCACGTACGGCGAGCCCAACGGCCCCCATACGGTGTCCACACTGATGTTGCTCGACACCGTCGTCGGACCAGGCGCTGTCACCGGTGTGATCGCCCGAGTCGGCACTACCGCCGCCGGAGCCTCAGGTAACACCACCGCAGCAGCAGGGGGCATCATCTGGGGCGGCAATGTCGAGAGCGTCGCCACCGCCAGCGCCAGGCTCAAGCCGCCCACGGTCACCCGCGTAAGTCGCATCAACCGCACCAGCCACCACCCGATCGCATTCGGCAAAACGCTGACCCCCGCGAGTCAGCAGACGGGACAGTAGCCCCACCCCAGATCTGGGGCTCAGGGGGTCGGCACTTGATGCAGCCGGAAGGCGATGGTCGCGCCGGCCAACATGGGAGGGCGGTTAGGGACGTCACGGCCAAGTGAGTCATTCCCGCTCCTACGACTGTCAAGGCGCTATGCATTTTCACCGGAACGTTTTGGCTCGGTGACCTTGGAGCGGCATCCCTCATCCGCTGTCCGTTCCCCCGGAACCGCGCTGTGACGTCTTGCGCCACGGTGGAGAGGCAGGGGCGGGTGTCGGCGACCGTCCTGGGCACGTGCGCCAGGTCGCCCCAAGGTCGCTCGCACAGAGCGGTGCGCCCAATGCGCAACCCTGCCGCGACCCCGCCAAGAACTCCCCATTCGAACCCGTATCGCTGGACACCGCTGACCAGTGCTGGCTGCTCAACTTTCTGCTCCGACGGCCCGTCGACACGCCATTTCGACGTCTCAGATCGAGCGGCACGCATGCTACGAATGTCGTAGATGGGTCGCCCGTGGACGGGTGGCCCATGAGTCATTTTCGGGCGACTTGTTGGACGTGATTGGTCGTGCATGGCGGCGTCAAGGTCTACCGCGGAGCGGCCTGTGCGGCGCGCGCCTACGTCGAGGCCGATCGATCCCGGGCCGATGACTACTACCTGGCCGAAGGCACCGGTCTGGCCCGCCGGTTCGGCGCCTCGCCCGGTGAGGGTGTACGGGATCTCGGGGTGCTCGACGGCGACGGGTACGAGCGGTGGGTGGCTGGTCGGGATCCGGTGACCGGGCTGGCGCGCGGTCGGCTCCGTCAGGACCTCAACGCGGTGCGGTTCGTCGAGATCACCGTGAACGGGCCGAAGACCTGGTCACTGGCCGCGGCGCTCGTGCCGGAGGTGGGAGCGGCCTATGACGCCGCGCAGGACCGGGCCGCCGCGCAGGTCATCGCCTGGGTGGCCGAGCACGCCACGACGCGGGTGGGGCCGCGGGGCCGGCAGGTGCAGGTGCCGGTCGCACGGATCGAGGCGGTGACGGTGCGGCACTACACCTCGCGTGCCGGTGACCCGCACCGTCATCTGCATGTCCAGGTCAACGCCCGGGTGTTCGCCGGCCCCCTGGGACAGAGCAAGTGGCGTGGCCTGCACACGGTCGGGTTCCGCGACTCCATCGAGGCGCTCAACGGCATCGGCCACGCGGCCGTGATGTGCGATCCGGGGTTTCGCGGCGCACTGGCCGCCGCCGGTTTCACCCTCGACCCGACCACCGGGGAGGTCGCCGAGCTGGCGCCTTGCATCGGGGCGTTCAGTGAGCGGGCCGCGCAGATCGGCCGCAACGTCGACCGGTACGAGGCGCAGTGGCGGTCTGACAACCCCGGCCAGGAGCCGGGCTCTGCGGTGCGGCGGTCGTGGGATCGGCGGGCTTGGAAGGACGCCCGTCCCGACAAGGTCGTCCCCACCGACGGCGCCGAGATGGTCGCGCACTGGAACCAGCAGCTCCACGACCTGGGCTACCGCGACCCATCACCGCAGCCCGGGCTGCCCTTGGTGGTGGGCGCACCGCGGGTGGGTGGGTTCGACCGTGATGCCGCCGTGGAGACCATCCTGGTTCGGTTAGGCGCCCGAAGGTCGGCGTGGAACGCCGCGGACGTCCGCGGGGAGGCAGAGAAGGCGATCGCCGCTGCCGGGCTGGTCGTCGACGCCGGCGTTCGCATCGAGCTGGCCGAGGACCTCACCGCCCGGTCGGTCCAGGCGTGCGTGCCGCTGCTGGACCAACAGGGTGTCCCCGAGCACGTGCGGTCAATGACCTCACGTCGCGTGCTGCGGGTCGAGGCCGAGATCGTAACCCGGCTCGCGTCCCGCTCCGATGTCCCGGTGGCGCCGGCGATGCTGTCCACAGGCCAGGCGGACGGGCTCGATGATGTCCAACGTACGGCGGTCGCGGCGCTCGCCGGTCAGGCGGGACTGGTGGTGATCGAGGGCGCGGCCGGTGCGGGGAAGACCACCTGCCTCGCCGCTACCAAGGCGATCCTGGCAGACCAGGGCCGTCGGATGCTGGTGGTGACCCCGACCTTGAAGGCCGCCCAGGTCGCAGCCCGCGAGGTCGGCACCGCGGGTTCGGTGGCCTGGCTGATCCACCAACACGGACTCCGGTGGGACCAGAACGGCCGCTGGACCCGCCAGGACCTGGTCGAGCCGGTGCCTGAGGCGGTGCTGGGTGGTGGTGACCTGCTGCTGGTCGATGAGGCCGGGATGCTCGACCAGGACACCGCACGTGCGCTGCTGACCGTTGCCGACGAGGTGGGCGCGAGGGTCGCGCTGGTCGGCGACCGGCACCAGCTCCCCGCTGTCGGTCGCGGTGGCGTCCTGGACCTCGCCGCCCGCTGGGTCCGACCCGAAACACACGTCGACCTCGACGTCGCGCACCGGTTCGCCGACCCCGAGTACGCCGCGATCAGTCTCGCCCTGCGCACCGGCTCACCGACCTACATCGCGCCCGGGGACCCCACAGATGCACGCAGTGGTGAGCCCGGTGGTGAGCCTCGTGGTGAGCGGGTCCGTGAGGTGTGGGAGGCACTGTTGCGTCGTGGCCAGATCCGGATCTACGCGAGTGACACCGAACGTACCCAGGCGCTGGCGCAGCTCGCCGCCGACACAATCCACAGCGGCGGCCACGATTCGGACGGCATGCTGATGATGGCCGACACCCGCGAAGCCACGGCCTTGCTCAACGGCGCGATCCGCGACCGACTCCTCGCCGCCGGCCACCTCGACGACACCCACACCGTCGTCACCAAGACCGGCGAGCGGATCGGTGTCGGGGACCGGGTCGCGACCCGGCGCAACGAACGCGACCTGCGCGTGGCGAACCGCGACACCTGGACCATCACCGCCATCGGCGCCCACGGTGACGACGGGAACCTGACGCTGCGGGGCCCACGCGCCACCGACCTACGCACCGTCCCAGCTGGCTACGCGCGTGCGCACGTCGAGCTGGCCTACGCGACCACGGTCTACGGCGCCCAAGGCGAAACCACCAACACCGGGCACCTCCTGCTCGGCGGGCACACCTCGGCCGCCTCGGCCTACGTCGCGATGACCCGCGGCCGGGACACCAACATCGCTCACCTGGTCGCCGAGAACCTCGATGACGCCCGCCGCCAGTGGGAGGCGGTGTTCGCCCGCGACCGGGCCGACCTCGGTCCTGCGGCCGCCGCCGAGCAGGCCGCCGAGGACATTGAGCGCTACGGCACCCACCAACCCACCCGCCCCCTCAACGAGGTCCTCACCGACCTGTGGGCGGCCTGGACCCGGCAGGCCGATCTCGACGAACAGCACCAACGGTTGATTGCCGAACGCGATGCACTTCAGGAGGTTGCGGACATCCAGGCCCGGTACACACCAGACGCCGAGCGTCTCTGCGGCGACGAGGACAACGCCAGGAGGCGCTGGCTCGAGGCGAGCCAGCAGGTCGTCGACCTCGATGCCACCCTCACCTCCGAGACGGCCGACCTCCAGACCCAGATCTGGGCCGCGTGGCACCAGGAGCTCGCACAGGCGAAGCGCGCCGCCGAGGACGTCCGTGACGGCACCGGGCGACTGGACCAGCGCCGGCGACAGGTCCGCGACGCCCGCACCCAGCTGACCGCGTTCGCTGTCCGCTGGCGGCCCGCCGTGCCCGACCTGGCCAGCGACCCTGCGGAGGTCGCTAACCAGGTGATGTGGCTGCACGGGCGCCGCGTCGAAGACCCGATCAACGCCTTCGTCGCCCGCACGGTCGCCGACAACCACCCCGACGCCGACCAGCTCCGCCAGACGGCGCGCGACGCCCACGCGGCCTACGAGCGGGCCGAGCGGTCGCGCACGCACCTCGACGAAGCCATGGACGCCGAGCTGCGCCCATACGGTTGGACCGCGTACACGCGCGACGCCGCCAGCCGACTCACCACCCTCGAGAACCAACTCGCGGGCCTCCAACGCGACCTGCACACCGCCACGGCACGGATCGAGGTCCTCCAGCGCGAGCCAGCATTGCGAGCGCTATCTCCGGCTGGAGTCGACGGAGAGCGCGAACGCTGGGCCGCAGACTGCGCGGCTCGGCAGGAGACCGCCTCTCGAGAGGCCAACCAGCGTCGGCAGCGCCGCGAGAAGACACGGCGGATCGAGCCACCCTCACCCAGCCGAAGCACTCCCGATCACGGGCCGAGCATCGGCCGTTGAAACGGCCTACGGCGACCAGCGCCCGCACACAGTGTCCGATCCCGTCCGCAACGCGTTGCCTTTAAGGACATGGCCACCCCGGTGAGAACAGCCTCGTAGCCCGCACATTGATCGCTCCGGACGGAGCTGCACACCTAGGACATTGACATGCGCTGTCCATTCCGGAGCCCTAACGCGCTTGCAGTACCGGAACCACCAATAAGGAGAAGCACATGAGCACCGCACCCCACCACCACAACGACCACGCCGACGACGACATGCTCAGCATCGAGGAAGCCGCCGCCCTGCTCCGCGTCCCAGTCGCCACAATGCGTTACTGGCGCCACCTCGGCGACGGCCCATTCAGCTTCCGCGTCGGACGCCACGTCCGCTACTGGCGCAACGACCTCATCCTCTGGCTTGCCGAACAAGCCCGCCGCACCGACTCCGACGGGCGCCGTGCGACGTCGAGCTAGTCCCCACCTAGTCCCCAAGATTCTCAGAAACGCCCAATCGACGCCAACAGCACACCCCGCGTTTCCGCAGGCAGAGCCGCAATTGCCAACAGCGACCAACACTGTCAGTCACGCGGGGTCATGACCCGGCTTACAGGCCAGCCCGTCCGCACCACCCCGTCTGACCTGGGAAAACGCGATCAGTGAGGCTCAACTGTCCGCGTACTGTCCGCAGGATTCCCGAGGGCTGCCAGCGCTCCTGGATCACTGACCGCGAGCGGTCGTCCTCGTCGCCCAGGAGGTGTCCGTAGGTGTCCCAGGTCTCCATGGCCGACTTGTGCCCGAGGAGCGCCTGGAGCTTCTTGATCGACGTTCCGCCCGCGATCTGCATGCTGGCGAAGTAGTGCCGCCGGTCGTGCGGGGTCGCCTCGATCCCGACCTTGCGGGTGGCGATCGTCCAGGCCCGGTGCAGGGTGCTGGTCCGGAGTGGCGTGCCGATCTCGCTGGTGGGGGACCAAGGCCGGTCTGGTGGGCCCCAAACCTGTGTAGCCGCGGGTGGCCAGACCGGCGCGGAACTCGGGGTCAGCCATCACCGCGGCGTGCCCGATGCCATTGATGGCCTCTGGGCTGTCCCGCACGCCGACCGTGTGAACGCCACGCCATCGATTGGCTGCCCAGACCCGGGTATTGACCCTGCAGATGTAGATGCCGGTGCGGGTCGCCGGCTCGGGACGTGTAGTGCCGGACGACCACGACCACGGCCTCGATCTCCTCGACCGGCACCTGCACCTGCCGCGGCCCAACGTCCTCGGGCCGTTCACGACGACCTCGACGAACCTGACTCCTTGCCCGTCGGTCCGAAGCCTCCCCTTGGGTGCCCCCGTCTCCACGACGAGGCCAGCGACCACCGTTCCTACGCGTCCCCCCTCAGCGTCCCCCCGGAGCGGACGCCGCACGTCTCGTCACTGCCCGAGGAGGACGCGATGTACCGCTCCGCAACCCCGGCCCGCGAGCCACTTCTCGGCCCACTACCCAAGTCACGCGCGATCGGGCCGGGTCGATGTGGGTGCCGGCGGTCTCGGCCGACCCGACGGTCGCCCGCATCCACACGCGTGGGCCCGGTCCTACGACCGTCCTACCCCAGATGCCCGGAGCGCTCGGATCCTCCAACCGCAGCCGCGCAGCGCCCTTGCGGCCCGCTGACAGATGGTCGAGCTCTGCGGACAGCCGGGTCTTGCCGATGCGGGCCTCACAGGAGCCAGAGAGCCATCCGTTGCGCGGGACCTTCAAGGCCAACTTGGGTGGATGATCGAGGCATGGAGGCCCAGGCCCTGATCTCACAGGCCCGGACCGCGTTGAGGATCGGGGACGCGGCCAAGGCGCGCGCGGCTCTCGAGCAGGTGCCTGCGACCGGTGAAGTACTCGAGGGGCTGGCTGGTGCGTCGTACGTCTTGTTCGAGTACGAACGCGGCATCGCGGAGTTCGAGAGCGCCTACGCCGCGTACCGCGCGGCCGAGGATGGGGTCGGCGCGGCGCGGGTGTCGCGGACGCTCGGGTACATGCACGGCACGACGTCGGGAGACTGGGCCGTCGCCGGCGGTTGGATCGCCCGAGCCAAGACGCTGCTCGCGGATCAGCCAGGCAGCAGTGAACGCGGCTGGGTCGCGCTCACCGAGGGGATGTTTGAGGCGAACCGGGCGAAGAAGGAGGCGGCCTTTCGGCAGGCTGTCGAGATAGGTCAACAGACGAGCGACGCGGATCTGACGTTCGCGACGCTCGCCTATCTCGGCGCGAGCATGGTGCACGACGATCGCATCGAGGAAGGAATGCTGCTTCTGGACGAGGCGCTGGCAGCGGTGGCGGGCGGGGATGTCGAGGACTTCATCGTCGTAGAGGAGATCTTCTGCCAGATGTTCTCTGCCTGCGAGCAGGCCCGGGACGTGCCACGGGCCGAACAGTGGATCCACGCGGGTGAACAGATCGCGCGGCGCCGGAACCTCCCCGCCGTGAGCGCCTACTGCCGCACTCACTACGGGGGCATCCTCACCGCGGCCGGACGCTGGCCGGAGGCCGACGAGGCGTTGACCGAGGCGGTGCGACTCTGGGCTCTGGGGAGGCGCACTCTCAAGGCGGGCGCGCTCGTCAGACTTGCCGACCTCAGGCTCAAGCAAGGCAGGTACGAGGAAGCGGCCGTGCTGCTGGAGGGCCGGAGCGACGACGAGTCGATCCGGCCGAGAGCCGCACTCCACCTGGTTCGCGGCGAGTACGCCTTGGCACTCGACCTGCTGCGCCACGCCGCACAGAAGGCCGACCCGGCCAACAGCTCGTGCCTTCCGTTGCTGAGCATGCTCGTGGAAGCACAGCTCGCGTGTGGCGAGCAGCCGGCGGGGACCATCGACCTCATGGGTACGTGCGCACAGGCCCATCCGTCGCCGTACGCCAACGCGGTCGTCGCCCTTGCCAGGGGGCGCGCCGGGCAGGGTGATCCGACGGCGTGGTTGCGTGAGGCGGTCGACGGTTTCACGCACGCCCAACTCCCACTCGAAGCAAGCCTGTGCCGCCTCGACCTCGCCCGAGCCTGCAGCGAGACAAACCCGGAAGTCGCGGTGGCGGAGGCGAGGCGGGCGCTGCCAGACCTTCGAGCTGCTGGAGGCGGCCCGTGGTGTCGACGCCGCCGCCGCGGTGTTGAGGCGCCTCGGCACGAAGGTGGCGCCGCCGAGGACCTCGGGAGCGATCCTCACCAGGCGCGAGGAAGACGTTCTCGAGCTGCTCGGCGAGGGGCTGTCCAACCCGGAGATCGCTGAGCGGCTCTTCATCAGCCGGAAGACTGTCGAGCACCACGTCGGCAACATCCTGACGAAGCTCGGCCTCCGCAACCGGGCCGAAGCAGCCGGCTACGCGATTCGCCGGACCGAGCCGACAGATAGGTGAGTTCCCCGATACTCGGCCAAGCGATCGCCGCCATGATCGGCGCATGACTTACGACGCCATCATCGTCGGGACCCGGGTGGCCGGCTCGCCGACCGCAATGTTGCTCGCCAGGAGGGGCTACCGCGTCCTCGCTGTCGACCACGCGACCTTCCCCAGCGACACCCTGTCGACCCACGTGATCCACGCGCCCGGAGTCGCCGCGCTGCAGCGGTGGACACTGCTGGACCGAGTGATCGCGACGGGATTGCCCGCCCATCACCGGCTACCGGTTCGACTTCGGACCGTTCAAGATCAGCGGCACGACTACGCCGGTCGACGGTATCAACGTCGCCTACGCGCCCCGCCGCACCGTCCTGGACAAGATTCTCGTGGATGCGGCTCGCGAGGCGGGTGTGGAGGTGCGGGAGGCGTACAACGTCGACGAGGTCCTCGTCGAGGATGGCACCGTCGTCGGGATCCGTAGTGGGGACCAAGAGGACCGCGCCCGCATCGTCATCGGCGCCGACGGTCGCAACAGCAGCGTCGCAAAGGCGGTGGGGGCAGAGGAGTACGCCACCAAGCCTCGCCTCCAGTACTCGTACTTCACCTACTTCAGCGGCCTGCCGACCAGCACGTTCGAGTGCTACGTCCGCCCGGACCGTGGCTTCGCCTGCGCGCCGACCAACGACGGGTTGACGATGCTCGTGTGTGGTTGGCCCTACGCCGAGGCGCGTGCCTACAAGGCGGACGTGGAGGCCAACTTCATGGCGACCATGGCGCTGGTACCGGAGTTCGCTGCCCGACTCCGGAATGCCAAGCGCGAGGCGCCGTTCCTCGGCGGCGCGGTGCCGGCGTGGTTCCGCAAGCCGTACGGCGACGGCTGGGCGCTGGTCGGAGACGCGGGGTACAACAAGGACCCCATCACCGCACAGGGCATCACAGATGCTTTCCTCGACGCGGAGCGGTGCACCGACGCGATCGACCGCTGGCTCCGAGAAGGCAAGCCCTACAACGACGCGATGTCCGCGTGGCACCAAGAGCGCGACGCCAAGGCGATGCCGATCTACGAGTTCACCGCCCAGCTCGCCACCCTCGAGCTCCCGCCACCGGAGATGCAGCAGCTGCTCGGCGCCATGGTCGGCAACCAGGAGGCCATGGACGGGTTCGCAAGCGTCCTCTCCGGAGCCGTATCACCGGTGGACTTCTTCTCCGAGGAGAACGTCGGACGGATCTTCGCGCAGCCTCACACCGCCTAAGACGCCCGTACGAGCGTCGGCCGAGACCCGGGACAGGTGACGACCCGTGGCAGAGCGGTGCCGTCGACCGTGTTCTCCACCCGGTCGTTGGCGGCGGTCCGGAGAACGACTTCACCAACCGCAACACCACGGTCATGACCTGGAACCTGATGCACCTGGCCAAGATGCTGAAGGACGCCGGCGGGGTGCCGGACTACGGGAACCAGCGCTCGGAGTGGAACGCCGGGACGCACTTCGACTTCGAGAACCCGGAGTACCGGTCGTGACGACGCCATGACGACGCGATGCCCCAGGGTTCACGCCTGGCCCGGACGACGGCGACCTCGACGCCGCTCTCCGGGTGGTGATGAGCCAGCGTTCTCGCGCATCGTCTCCGATTGGTCGCGACCTGAGCCTGGCTCGCAGCTTCGTCTCGACACAGGCCTCGGCCGAGGAAGTCGTCCAGGAGACGTGGCTCGCGGTGCTCAAGGGGCTGGACCGTTTCGAGGGTCAGTCCTCGCTGCGCACGTGGACGTTTCGGATCCTGGTCAACATCGCGAAGAGCCGCGGGGTGAAGGAGCACCGCACCCTGCCGTGGAGCACGCTCGCCGGCGAGGACGTTGGACCCAGCCTGGACCCGGCGGTGTTCCGGTCGGCCAGGGCGTCTGGGCGGTCGATGCGGTTCATGACGGAGCGTAAGGCGAGGCGGGGACAGTCCTGAGATGCTCGCACTCGTCATGACCGTCGCCAGGCCCGTTGCGGACCCTCGGCCGGCCTCGTCGTAGTCCATGACGCCTTCGTGACGGCTACGCCGACAGAACCCGCGCGGCGAGGTGGTCCAGGGCCATCGCCCATCCGGCCTCGCCGGGCGAGCCGGCCGGGATTCCATGGTGGACGAGGAGGAGCGACGTGTTTTCGCCGTCGTCGTGGAGCTCGACCTCGACCCGCGTCGGCGGGTGCTCCTGGTCGGCCATCGCCTCGGTGTACACCAGCCTTCGCGGCTCAGAGACCTCGACGAACTCGCCGGTGAACCTCATCGTCATCGGGCCGCCCGGGGTCTCGACCCCCATCTCCACACCTCGTCGGCCTCCGGGACGCAGGTCCCACTCGGTCACGTCGACGGTGGCGCCGTTCGGGCCGTACCAAGAAGCGAACTCCGCGGGGTCGGTCCACATCCGCCAGACCACGTCGCGGGGCGCGTCGAAGGTGCGGGTGATGCGGACGGCGTTGTCGGTGTCGTGGGTCATCGGGCTCTCACTTCTTCTCTGTTGATCTGGTCAGGTGCGCATCGAGCCGGTCGAACCGCGCGTTCCAGGTGTCGCGGCAGGTCGCCGCCCAGCTCATGGCCGCCTCGAGCGAGGCCGGATCGAGCATGCAGGGTCGGTACTGGGCCCGCCGCCCGCGCTGGATGAGGCCGGACACCTCGAGCACCTTGAGGTGCTTGGACACGGCAGGAAGGGTCAGGTCAAACGGCTCCGCGAGCTCGTTGACCGTCGCCTCCCCCGCCGCCAGCCGGGCCAGGATGGCCCGTCGGGTCGGGTTCGCAAGCGCGGCGAACGTCGCGTCCAACTGATCGTCAACCATCGCCTTCATTTGCTGCTTTCCGTTGTGGTTAATTAACCAACTAGGAAAGTACCAGCAGCGCTTGTCCTTGGCTACACGTCTTTCGCAGCGGATGTGCTGGGGCGGGGTTACTTGCGAGCCGGGGGCCACTCGGCCGGTCGAAGAGGCGTCACCGCGGCCGATCGTGATCACCACGTCGGGGCTTGGACAAACTGTCGGTCCAGGGCCTCACGAGTAACCAGCCCTAGCGAGCTCGACTCGCAGGAATCTGATGTCGCGGAGACAGTCCTGTGGTCTCGAAGTCGATGCACGTGTATCCAGCCACGCGCCCTCCCGGCGATCCGCTGGCGCGACGACAGGCCTGACAAGGGTTGTCTGGATGCGAAATGCGTCGATGCGCAGGACAAGGGACGGTGGTACAGCGTCCGTCAGCCTCTTCCCCGTCGGGCTCACAAGAGCTGAGCCAGGTCGACCAGCGCCATTACGCGGCCGTTACGGCCCGACGCTCTGCTGGTCCCATGAGAACCGTCAGCGTCCGTCGAGCCACCGTCGTCTGCCTGGCGACCATCGCGTCGCTTCTGCTCCTTCCCGGGTCGGGGACCGCCGGCGTCGGGCTGCTGGTCACGACCGCTTCCTTCGAGTGCGCGCCGGCCTGTACGGCCGACGTCGGGGCGACGCTGACGTTCCGTTCGACGTCCGTCGGCGACGGCGGCATCCGGCGGCAGGACTGGGACCTCGACGGCGACGGTGCGTACGACGACTTCTCGGGCCCGGTGGCGACCAAGACGTTCCCGACGGCCGGCAGCTTCGTGGTGGGGCTGCAGGTCTTCGACGGGACCGGAGCCTCGACGCAGTTCACTCGACCGGTGGTGATCGGCGCCGCGACTGAGCCGCCGTTCGCGGCACCGAGCGTCGACGCCGACGGCGACGGTGCCGTGGGCACGACGGACCGGTGCCCGCGCTCGGTCGGTCGGGGCCGCGCGTACGCCGGATGCACCGTCGTCGACCTGGTGCTCGATCCGGCGGCGGCCGCCGGGCCGGTGCTGCTGCAGCTGGCCGAGGTCGCGAACGGCCGGGTCCGGGTCACCCGGCTCAAGCCGATCCTCGGTCAGCTGCGGCGGGGCGCCCTCGCGATGTCCCGTGACGCGTGCGTCGGCGCTGACCAGCTGCGGGACGCCGTCGAGCTCCTCGACACCGGCATGGCTGGGCTGCACCGCCGGGTGGACCTCGCCGGGGCCCGCCTGATCGTCAAGGGGGTCCACCGGGGCCGCGGACCCGATGCCGACTCGTGGGATGCCCGCATCGCGCAGCTGGGCGGCCTGGAGAGCCGGGTCGAGCTGGCCGCGCACGACGCCGACAGACTGGCCGACGCGGCCAGGCGGGCGTGCAAGGCGAGCCAGGGCACCAGGAAGGTCGAGGGTCGGGTGCTCAGCATCGATCCGGTCTCGCTCGACCGCGCAGCTCACGGGCGGTACGACGCTCGCGCTGGCCAACGCGAGTGGTGGCGCGGCGCTGATACCCGGAGTCAAGGTCAAGAGCACCGGCACCAAGATCGGCAAGGGCGTCGTCGTCGCGGGCGCGGTCGAGGCCGAGATCGGCGCCATCGTGCCGCTGCCGTGCGGCGCCCCGCCGCTCTTCGCGCCCGTGCAGGACTTCAACGTCGGAGCGAGCAACATCTTCTATCTCGATCGACGCGGCTACATCTGGGATGACGCCTACCGCCTCGAGGGCGGGATGGGCGTCGGTGCCTACACCACCTGCACCTGGGACAACCACCGGCTGAGCCTCACCCTGACCTACAAGAACACCCTGAACAAGAAGGTCACCAAGCTGATCGGCAACCTCTACGCCGACACGGCGGTCGACTACCCGGCGATCCTCCCGACCGACGTCAAGCCGGGCTCCTCGGCCACGCTCCACGGCGACCTGTGGGAGTACGACTGCGCGCTCTTCGGCGACGTGGTCAGCTGCAGCAAGGGCGCGCTGGCCGACAGCTGGGACGCACCGGTGGAACTCCGCCCCCAGGGCGAGTGGGCACGCGTGGCCTACAGCAGCGGGCTGTTCTACTCGGTGGAGGACCCCTCTCCCTCCGACTTCGACGTCGCCACCCTCGGGGCGGCGTCCCTGAAGGGCCTGGGTCAGGGCTTCCAGCCGGGGATCAGCTTCGCCATCGGCTACGGCCTCGTGAACGGCGGGTCGACGTATCCCAACGAGCAGTACGTCGTGCAGAACCAGCAGTTCGCGCTGCACGAGGACCTGCCCGCGTTCGACGCCAAGGCCTACTTCGACGACGTGGTCGGGGTGCCCGGCGGCCTGCTGGCGGCGTACGTGGACGGCACCCGCAACGGCTACCAGGCGCAGTACGTCGCCACGATGCCCAACATCATCACCGACAAGATCGCTGACTGCCCGTCGGCACCGGACGAGTACTACCGGCTGCCCTGGAAGGGCGGCACGGTCGAGAAGGTCACGCAGGGCAACAACACCCAGTTCACGCACAAGGGCGACGGGAAGTACGCCTTCGACTTCCGGCTCAGCGAGGGCGAGTCGATCCGCGCCACGCGTGGCGGCGTCGTCGAGTGGGTGGAGGAGAACCTGACCGGGCACAGCGATGCGAAGGTGACCGATCTGCTCGAGCAGATCGACCCCGACCTCGCGATGCAGTACGCGCAGCCGGCGAACGCGCTGCGGATCAAGCACCAGGACGGCTTCGCCAGCATGTACTACCACATGCCCAAGGACGGTGTGCTCGTCGAGGAAGGAGACATCGTCGTGCCCGGGCAGAAGGTGGCGGTCGTCGGCAACACCGGCAACACGACCGGCCCGCACCTGCACTACGAGGTGGACGACGGCTGGGTCTCGACCTGGTCCCGGTTCGAGATCGGGTTCGGCAGCCAGACCATCCACTGCATCGTCCCCGTCAAGCTGCCCTACATCTCGTCCAACTACTGAGCGGAGCACGCCGGGCGGCGCACGGTGGTCAACATCGTCAACCGGGCGTCTAATGGCACGATGCGGGACACACTCGTGCACGGGCGTCACCCCGGCACCAGCGTCCCTGACTATGGTCAGGAGCTCCTCGAGCTGCTGCGCATCGCTGTGGTGGCTGGCGTGTCCGTCGGGATCCTGTTCATCGGACCCGGCAGCCGGTTGGCCATGTTCGTGCTCCGCGTCACCTCACCGGAGTCCGTGGTCGGAGTGGAGTCGGACGACGGCTTCGAGATCGGGCGGTTCACGCTGGGGGGCAGCTACCAGCTCCTCGCCCTGGGCGCCGCAGTGGGAGTGATCGGGGCGCTGGCGTACGTCGCCGTCGCACCGTGGCTGATCGGGCCGGGCTGGTTCAGGCGGCTGACGGTCGGGCTGACCGCCGGAGCGATGGTCGGATCCATGGTGATCGTGCCGGGCGGCATCGACTTCACGTTCCTCGAGCCGACCTGGCTGGCCGTCGTCCTCTTCGTCGGGCTGCCGGTCGTGTCCGGGATCCTGCTGTCCCTGGCCGTGGACCTGGTCGCCACACCTGAGTCCTGGACCAGCCGTGGTCGTACCGCGTGGTTGCTCCCCGTCGTGCTGCTGGCGCTGGTCCCGCCGGCCCTCCTTGTCCTCGTCCCGGTCGTCCTCATCGTTGCGCTGCTCCTGCCCGTGCGACGGCTTCTCCTGCAACCCCTGCTCGACTCACACGTCGGCACCGTCGTGGTCCGAGGGGTCTTCCTGGTCATCCCGGTGCTGTCGTTCCTGGCCCTGGGTCAGGACCTGGCCGAGCTCTATTGACCCTGGCGCCTCAGCCGTCGAACGCCTCGATCAGCTCGGCCGGGGCGACGGCCAGCCAGGCGCTCACCAGCAGGTCTCGGAGGTCCCGCCGATCGACGGCACCGACCTCGACGAGCACGGCGGGGTGGCTGTCGAACTGCTGGATCGTGAACACCCCGGCGATGCCGTCCGCGAGCACGCCCTCCTTCTCGTGCACGTCCGCGGTGTTGAACGCGAGGATCGGCCGACCAGGTCGCGTGCGCGTGGTGCTCGCCCTCCACCACCTCGGGCAGCTCGCCCATGATGCGGGCGACGTCGTCGAGGGTGGCCATCGTCAAAGCGTAGGCGTTGGCGCTGCTCGGCCCGACGGATGACGGCGGCCGCGAACCACCCTGGGTGATCCACCGCTGGGTGATGACGGCTCACCCAGAGTCCTCCAAGACTGCGGCTTCAAGATCCCCGGACCAGGAGCCAGCAGATGAGCATCCACGCGACGACCCAGAGGCGAACCGCCCGAGTGGACCAGGTCCGGAACGCGCCGTTCTGGGCGCCTCGCCCGAGCGAGGAGGCCCCGCGACACACCCGGCTGGCGTCGGTTCCCGGTACGGCGGACGACCTGGACCTCCTCCTGGAGGAGATCTCCCCTGGCCATGCCGTCGTCAGCACGCACACCCGCGTCATGGGGAGCTGTCGCGGCAGCCTCACCAACGGAGGTCCGTGCTCCACGCTCCTCGACATCGCCCTGGGTGCCGCCGTCACGTCCGTCCTGGAGCCGGGTTCGCGCTACCGCATCCTCGAGTTCCGGATGGTCAACGTCGGCTCGGGCAGGCACTTCGAAGGAGTGATGCGCGGCGGTGGCGAACGTCCTGCACCCCGGAGCACGAGGGGTGCTGGCCGGCGGCCGGGTGTACGACCCGGACGGGGCGCTCCTGGCCGTCGGCTCCCTGATCGCGCTGATCGAGGACCACGACCGTGAGGACTGACCACGCCGGGCCGGGCGCCGTCCGAGACGCGGCCGACCTGCGGATGCGACGACCCGGACCCGAGGACGTTCCCGCCCTGCACGACTTCCTGACCGAAGGGGTCCAGGGCTACCGGGCGTTCGCTCCCGGCGACTGGGTGCCGCCGCTCCAGGGCGTGCCCGCCAAGATCGAGCGCACCCGGTCCGAGCTCGCCCAACCGGGGAACCTTCAGCCGGATGGCGGAGTACGACGGCCGCATCGTGGGCTTCGTCCACTGGTTCGGGCCCGACCCACCCGTCGACCTCCGCCTGCGCTACCTCTTCGTCGCCGAGTCGCACTGGGGCACCGGCCTCGCCCAGGAGCTGCACGACGGGCCGTCGCCGCGATGGGCGACCAGCACGGCCCGGCTGTTCACGCCGATCTTCCATGCCCGCGCCCGACGCTTCTACGAGCGCCGGGGCTGGCGCCTGCACGGCTGCCTGGAGGTCTCGCCCCTCGGCCTGCCCGTGGCGGAGTATCGCCGGCCCTAGCCCCTGCGAGAGAGTCGCGCCATGGAGGTAGATCGTGCGGGACGAGGCGAGCTCACGGTTCACCACGTGGACGTGTTCACGGACCGCGCCTTGGCCGGCAACGGCCTGACCGTGGTGTCGTCGCCGACGCCGCTCGAGCCCGACACGATGCTGCGCATCGCCCAGGAGCTGCGGCAGTTCGAGACGATCTTCCTGTTCGACGTCGTCGACGGCGGCAGCAGAGGCGCGCATCTTCACGCCCGAGGAGGAGCTCGCCTTCGCCGGCCACCCGGTGCTCGGGGCGGCCGCCGTCCTGCACGCAGGGTCGGGACGGCCGGACTCCGAGCAGCAGGAGTGGAGTCTCCGGGTCGGCGGCCGGCCGCTGGCCGTCACGACGGCGGCGCGCGACGGCGGAGTCGTCTGGGCCGAGATGGACCAGGGACCCGCCGAGGTGCTGGCGACGCTGTCACCGGACGTCGCCACCCGACTCGCGGCGGCCGTCGGCGTGGCGCCGGAGCAGCTGCGTCGCGACCTGCCCACCCAGGTCGTCAGCACCGGCCTGAGCTATCTCCTGCTGCCGGTCACCGTCGAAGGGCTCGCGGCGAGCCACGTCGCCGTCCCCGACCTGCCGTCGATGCTCCACGAGGTGGGCGCCGAGTTCGTGTACGTGCTCGAGCCCGACCGCCCCGAGGGCCGCACGTGGGACAACAGCGGACTGACCGAGGACGTGGCGACGGGCAGCGCCGCCGGACCCACAGCCGCCTACCTGATCAGCCACGGTCTCCGGTCCGCCGACGAGCCCTTCCAGGTCCACCAGGGCACGGTTCGTGGGTCGACCCAGCCGCATCGACGTGCACCGCACGCGAGACGGGCTCGCTCCGGGTCGGTGGCCTCGTCGCGCCGTTCAGCCGCGGGACGATCGAGAGCGACCGCCGTGCCGGGCCGGGCTGTCACAGCAGATCTAGCTCCCGGGCCCGCGAGACGGCATCGGGGCGGGTGGCCACGTCGAGCTTGCGATAGATGCTCTTCACGTGCGTCTTGACCGTGTTGAAGGAGACGTAGAGCGCCTCACCTATCTCCCGTTGGCTGAGCTCGGTCCTGAGCAGTCGAAGCACCGCGAGCTCCCGTTCGCTCAGCTCCTCGTCGTACGGCGTGCGCGCCGCCCGGGTCGGCGGAACCTGGCGGCCCGGCTCGGCCTCGCGCGACCAGCTCCGACAGGATCCCCGGGTCCACACAGGCATCGGCGACCAGGCGGGCCTCGTCCACCATGTCCGCCGCGGCGCTCCGGTCGTCGAGCGCAGCCTTCACCCGGGCATGCGTGAGCAGGCCGTAGCAGTGGTCGAACTTGGCGTTGCCCCTGCCGGGCGAGCTCCGTGCCCCGCGGCCAGGGCCTCGTCGGCCTCGGCCCAGTGACCCTGTCGCTCCAGCAGCGCGCCACGAGCGACGTGGGTCATCGACATCCCGATGTAGTTCGCCAGCCCCGGCTCCCTTCGCAGCAGTGCGTCGGCCGCGCCCAGCACCCCGTCCGCGCGCTCGACGTCGCCGAGCTCCGCATGGACCACCGCGCACCAGCCCAGGGCGTGGATCTGCGCCAGTGAGTGGCTGGAGCTCTCGCTCAGGCTCACTGCCTCGTCGAGCAGGGCCGAGGCCGCCTGGGCGTCTCCGCCGAGGAACCGGGAGACGCCGTACGTCGTGAGGAGAGCGCTCCTCCAGTAGTCGGAGGCTCCCTCCTCGAGGTCCAGCGCCGGCCGGGCGGTCTCGGCCATCCCGCTGACGTCACCGAGGAAGTACTGGTTGATCGACTGCGATGCGGCCACGCCGGCCGCCACCGCGGCGAGATCCCCGTCGAACGAGCCGTCAGCGACGCCCTTCGCGGCCGCGTCGAGCCACTCCCCCGCCTCGGCGATCCGCCCGACCTCCTGCAGCGTGGTCGCCCGCACCAGGCAGAGTCGCGGATCAGCCGACACCGTGAGGGGCGGAAGTCCGTCGAGCCAGGCGAGCAGGGTCTCGAGACGCGCGTCGTTCCGGAACTCGATCCAGTAGCGGAGGATCAGCTCGGACGGTGTCGGACGAGGTCGCCGGCCGCGGTGGCGTGGTGGATCGCCTCGGACGGGTCGCCGTGCTCGCGATGCCAGGCGCTGGCCCGGCGATGCAGGACGTTGACGTGCTCGGGCTCCTCGAAGGCGAGCTCGTGCCGCAGCAGCTCCCGGAAGAGGTGGTGGTAGCCGTACCACTCCCGCCTCGTGTCGAGGGGGATGAGGAAGAGGTTCGATCGCTCGAGCTCGTGGAGCACGCGCACCGAGCCGGGCCGGTCCGTGACGGCATCGCACAGCGGCGCGCAGAGGCGCTCCAGGACCGACGTCTGGAGCAGGAACCGTCCTGGTCTCGTCGGACAGCCCCGCGAGGACCTCCGAGCTCAGGTAGTCGACCACGTGGCGGTCGTCGCCCGCGAAGGCCTCGATGAACTCGTGGGCGCTGGCCCGGTCGCGGATCGCGAGCGTCGCCAGGTAGAGGCCGGCCGCCCAGCCCTCCGTCAGCTCCCGGAGCCGCGCGACGTCGTCCCGGTCGAGCCCGAGGCCGTGCAGGCTGTTGAGGAAGAGGTCCGCGTCCTCCTCCGAGAAGCGCAGCTGCTGGGCGTCGATCTCGACCAGCTCACCGCGGGCTCGGAGGCGGGCCAGCGGGAGCGCCGGCTCGGAGCGGCTGGACACCACGAGCGACACGGTGCTGGGGCAGGTGCTCGAGGAAGGAGGACAGCCCCTCGTCGATCTCCGGGCTCCTGACCAGGTGGTAGTCGTCGAGGACGAGCAGGACGGGTTCGGGCAGCGCAATGAGCTCGTTGAACAGGGCCGGGAGGACGTCGCGCACCACGTCGGCACGGGGCGCCCGCAACAGGGAGAGCGAGACCTCACCCGCGCTGGGGTCGAGGCCCCGCAGCGCGTGGATGACGTAGGTCCAGAACCGCACCGGGTCGCTGTCGCCTCCGTCGAGCGCCACCCACGCGAACGGCCGAGGCTCGCTCTCGAGCTCGTGCCAGTCGGCGAGCAGGGTCGACTTGCCCCATCCGGCAGGCGCCCGGATGAGCGTCAGCTTGCGTGGTGACCCGGCGCAGGACTCGAGCAGCTCGCGCCTGGAGATCCGTTGTCGAGGGACCGGAGCCTCGAGCTTGGACTGGATGATCGGACGTGCAGGGCCCCCGACCTCCCCGACTTCCGTGACGGACGTCGGCACCCCCGGGACTGTACGCCAACCGCGTCATGACGGTCACTGCGTCGGCTCCGCGTCAGCGGTCGAACGGTGCAGCAGTACGACGACGAGGGCGGCGGTGACGGCCACGATGACGGCGGCACACAGGAACGCCGTCTGCATCCCGTCCGCGAACGCCGCCTGCGCCTGGAGCTTGACCGCCGGGCCCAGCTGGGAGGCGATCGCGAGGGACTCGCGAGCCTGCTCGGCAGCCGGACCCGAAAGCCCGGTCGAGTCCATGCCGCTGCGGTAGCTCGACTGCAGGACGCTGCCCAGGACCGCGATCCCGAGGGCGCCACCCAGCTCGCGGGCGAGGTCGTTCATGGCCGAGCCCACGCCCTGCTTCGCCGGAGGCAGGGCATCGGTGATCGCGGCCGTGGCCGGCGTCATGGCCAGGCCCATCCCGGCACCGAGCGGCACCAGGCCGGTCAGCAACAGCCAGTAGGAGCTGTCACCGTCCAGCCGCGACAGGACGACCAGCGCCCCGCTGATCAGCACAAGTCCGAGGACACAGACCTTCATCACCCCGATCTTGCTCGACAGCTTGGGCGCGATCCCCCGGGCACTCGGCATCAGCGCCGCGGCCATGGGGACCAGGCTCAGCGCCGCCACCAGCGGCGAGTAGCCGCGGACCAGCTGCAGGTACTGCAGCAGCAGGAAGACCAGGCCGAAGAACGCGAAGAACTGCACCGTGATCGACAGCGACGCCGCGGTGAAGCCGCGGTGACGGAACAGCCGGGGGTCGATCAGGGGGTTGGGTCGCGACAGCTCCCAGAGGACGAACCCCACCAGTACCGCCACGCCGATCCCGATGCCGGCCAGCGTCTCGACGCTGTCCCAGCCCCGGGTCGGCGCCTCGATGACCGAGTAGACGAGGGCGCCCAGCCCCACGACCGTCAGCACCGCCCCGAAGAGGTCGAGGCGCGGAGCGCCGGGCTCGGCGGACTCGGGGATGACCCGCAGCGTCCCGACGATCGCCGCCGCCGCGAGCGCCACGTTGAGGCCGAACACCGACTGCCACGACCATGCCTCGAGCAGCAGACCGGACATGAGCAGACCGAGGATGGCGCTGCCGCCGGCGACGCCCGCCCAGGCACCCACCGCTCTGGCGCGCTGCTCCGGCGGGAAGGTGCTCGTGATCGTGGACAACGTCGCCGGCATGACGAGTGCGGCACCGACGCCGAGGAGGCCACGCAGGACGATCAGCGACGTGGGTCCGCTGACCGTCATGGCCGCCGCCGAGGCTCCGCCGAAGACGACCAGACCGGCGATCAGGGCGCGGCGGCGGCCGTAGCGGTCACCGATGGCACCTCCGAGCAGGAGCAGCGCGGCGAACACCAAGGCGTAGGCGTCGATGATCCACGACAGCTCGGTCTGCGTGGCATGGGTGTCACGTGCGATCGACGGGATGGCGACGTTGAGCGACGCCACGGCCGACACCACGGTCGCCAGGGCGAGCATGATGATCGGCAAGGTGGCACGCCGTACACGTGCCTCTCCTCGTTCTCGGACAACGGTGGACATGGTGAACCTCCGGGGTATGGGTCGGTGTGGGTGGAGTCGGTACGGCGGCGGCTAGACGTACGCCGGGTCGCGGCGGTCGCCGGCGTCGTCGGCTGACGGGTCGAGGAAGTGCTCCTCGCCGCCCTCCAGGTCGATGGTGGGGACCAGGCGGTCGAGCCAGGCCGGCAGCCACCAGGCCCGGTGCCCGAGCAGGCTCATGCAGGCCGGGACGAGCACCATCCGGACCAGCGTCACGTCGAAGAGGATGGCGAGCGACAGCCCGACGCCGAACGTCTTCGTGGTGACGTCGCTCATCAGGATGAAGGCACCGAAGACGGCGATCATGATCAGCGCGGCGCTGGTGATCACGCGTCCCGTGGTGCTGACGCCTTCGATGATCGCGCGCTTCGGGTCACCGTGACGCAGGTACTGCTCGCGGACCCGGCTGAGCAGGAACACCTCGTAGTCCATCGAGAGCCCGAACAGGATGGCGAACATCAGCATCGGTGCGAGCGGCATGATCGGCACCGTCTCGTCGACGCCCACCAGGGAGGCTCCCCAGCCCCACTGGAAGACCGCGACGACGACGCCGTACGCCGCGCCCACGCTCAGGACGTTGAGAGCGGCGGCCTTCAGCGGCACCAGGACCGACCGGAAGACGATCATCAGCACCACGAAGGCGAGCCCGATCACGGCGCCGAGGAAGATCGGCATCCGGTCCTGCAGCCGGTTGGCCACGTCCTCGGTCAGGGCGGTGTTGCCGGTGACCATCACGTCGACGCCGGAGTCTCCGACGATGCCGGGGATCACGTCGTCACGGAGCCGCTGGAGCAGATCGGAGGTCTTCTCGTCCTGCGGGGCGGTGGTCGGCGTGACGGTGATGATGGCGAGGTTGTCGTCCTCGTTGAGTACCGGCTCGTCCACCGAGGCCACGCCGGGTTCGGCGCCGAAGGCCTCCACGAGCGTCGTGGTGGTCGCGTCCATGTCCGCACCGTTCGCCTCGGAGGTGTCGACGACGACCTCGAGCGGACCGTTGACCCCGTCGCCGTACGCGTCGGCGATCAGGTCGTAGGCCTTGCGGGTGGTCGTCGACGGGCCGTCGTTGCCGGCGTCCATGAAGGCGAGCCGCATCGAGAACACGGGCGCGGCGAGCACGGCCAGGATCAACGCTGCGGTCACGCCGTAGCGGACCGGGTGGGCCACCACCTTGGCGGCCCAGCGGCCCGACTTCGACTGTGAGCCGTCGCTCGCCTTCTGCTTGATGAACGGCACGCGCAGGCTGTTGACGCGTCGCCCGACGAGCCCGAGCAGGGCGGGAAGCAGAGTGACCGACGCCAGCATCGTGACGAGGACCATGATCGCCGAGGCCCAACCCATCGTCGTCATCATCGAGATGCCCGAGACCTGGAGGCCGGCGATGGCCAGGACGACGGTCGTGCCGGCGAACAGGACGGACAGTCCCGCGGTGGCGTTGGCACGGCCCACCGCGACCGGCACGGACATGCCCGAGTCGAGATTCTGGCGATGCCTGGCCAGGATGAACAGGGCGTAGTCGATGCCGACGCCCAGCCCGATCATCAGACCCACCGTGCTGGCGATCTCGGGCATGTCGACCACACCGGAGAGCAGGCCGATCGCGCTGGTGCCGACGAGGATGCCGACGAGCGCGACGACGATGGGAAGGCTCACGGCGACCAGCGACCCGAACGCGACGGCAAGCACGACGATCGCGATGAGCAGGCCGATCTTCTCGCTGCCGGGCTCGGTGTCACCCTTGGCGTAGCCCAGCCCGCCGTCGTACTCCACCTGGATGCCGGCGTCGCGGAGCTCCTCGGTCGCCCTCTCGGCTTCCTCGAACTCGGCGGCCTCGATCTGCTGCTGGTCGAAAGCCACCGTCGCGAACGCGGTGGTGCCGTCCTCGCTGACGGTCGACGACTCGGAGCTGTAGGGGTCACTGACCTCCACCACGTGGTCACCGGTGGATAGGTCGGCCACGGCGGCCCCGATCAGGGCCTTGGTCGCCGGATCGGACAACCCGTCGTCGGAGTGGAAGATGACGTTCGACGTGTAGAGAGTCTCCTGCGGGAAGCGATCCTCGATCGCGTCCGCGGCCCGTTGCGACTCGGCGCCGGGAATGCTGAAGCTCTCGTCCGGGTCGCCGCCGAACGAGCCGTTGAGCATGAAGACGGAGAGGGCGAAGAGGACCCAGGCCGCGAGCACGCGCCAGGGGCGGCGGCCCGCGAAGTGGCCGATGCGATACAGGAAGTTCGCCATGATGGTTGCCTCTCTCAGCTGCGGGGAGCTGCCGCCCGAGGTGGGTCAGCAGGTACGGCGCCCACAGTTCGACCGGGCTGGGTGAGTTGTCTTCACCCAGCGGCTCGATCACCCTGGGTGGTTCGGCTGACCCTCATCGGCGCCCCGGCCGGGTGGGCAGGTCGAGCCCGCGGTCGACTGGTTCGAGCGAGGCCGTCGCTCGCGCTGGCGAGCTCCAGCTGCTCCGACACCTCGGCCGCGCCGGCAGGTGCGGTTTCACCCTGGGTGAAGAGGCCTGTGGGTGATGACAGGTCACCTAGGTCGGTCCAAGAGTCTGCCCTCAGATCGAACAACTGAGGAGACACTTCAATGCCACCGGTGCGCTACACCATCGTCGTTCGCGGCAGGCTCAGCACCCGCTTCGCCAGTGCGTTCCCGGGGGTCTCCGCCGCCGCGGGCCGTGACGAGACCCGGATCGACACCGAGCCGCTCGACCTGAGCCAGTTCTACGGACTGCTCGAGCACCTCCGCAACCTGGCCGTCGAGCTCGTCTCCGTCCACGAGACCAGCCCGGAGGCCGGGAACGCCGGCAGCCAGGCGAACGACGCCACCGAGGCCGGACCCCGATGAACGACCGCCTTCCCATGAACGGAGAGATCATGAACACCTGGACCGAGCACCGTGAGTCACCGAGGCGTGAGCCGTCATGCGCGTCCTGATCGTCGGCGCCGGCATCGGCGGGCTCACGGCCGCCATCGCCCTGCGCCGCGCAGGCATCGAGGCCGTGGTCCTGGAGCGTGCACCCGAGCTGCGTGAGGTCGGCGCGGGCATCTCGCTGTGGCCCAACGCGATCCACGCGTTCCGGCGCCTCGGCGTCGGAGAGTCCGTCGAGGCGAGCGGAGCCCGGGTCGGCGACACCGACATCCGGGTGTGGCAGGGCCGCCTCCTGCACCGGTCGTCCTCGGAGCTGGTCCAGGAGCGGTTCGGCGCCCCGCTGGTCATGATCCGTCGCGCCGCCCTCCACGCGATCCTGCGGGAGGCGCTCCATCCCGACGCCGTACGCCTCGGCACCACGTGCGTCTCGATCGAGCAGGACGACCTCGGTGCCCGGGTCGAGCTGGCCGGGGGCGGCTCCGAGACCTGCGACATCGTGATCGGTGCCGATGGCCTCAACTCCGTGGTCAGGGGCGCGACCGTCGGCGACGGGCCGCCGCGCGACTCCGGCGTACGCGCCTGGCGGGCCGTGGTGTCGACCGACGAGGAGCTCGCGCAGCGGGTCGGCGTGGGCGAGTACTGGGGTCAGGGCTCGCTCTTCGGCATCCAGAGCCTCGGCGACAACAGCTTCTACTGGTACGCGGCGGCCAAGGCGCGCGGAGCCGACCAGAGTCCTGACGCCGAGAAGGACGAGCTGCTTCGACGCTTCGGATCGTGGGCCGCCCCGATCCCGGAGCTCCTGGAAGGCACCGACGCACCGGCCATCCTCCGCAACGACCTCTACGACCGTCCCGCGCCGACGAACATGGCCTTCGGTCGCGTGGCCCTGCTGGGGGACGCGGCTCACCCGATGCTCCCGATGCTCGGCCAGGGCGCCTGCCAGGCGGTCGTGGACGGAGAAGCGCTGGCGGTGGCCCTCGCCGAGGAGCCCGAGGCCACGTCCGCGCTGCGCCGCTACAGCGATCGACGCGTTCCCACCGCGGCGCTGGCCGTGAACCAGTCGCGCCAGATGGCCCGGGTCGCGCACCTGCACAACCCGGTCGCCGTCGCCCTGCGCAACGCGCTCCTCGGCCGCGCCTCGCAGGAGTCCTCACTCAAGCGACTGGCTCCGCTCGTCGGTGGCGATCCCCACCACTCCGCCCAGCCCACGTCACCCGGAAATCCGTCATGACCACCGTGCACCCCGCTCAGCAGACACCTCTGCACCCGTCGCCCCCACCCGTGACGCACCATCGGCCCGGCTGGTCGGCGGGCCGGGTCGTCGCGCTGGTCGTCAGCGTCCTCACGATGCTCGTGGGGCTGGCCTTCATCGCCCTCGGACTCGTCATCCTGGCCGTCGACAGCGACAAGCGCGACGGTGACTTCCTGACGTCCGACGAGACCTCGCTGGCGACGAACGGGTACGCCGTCACCGCGGACGGCGATCGACATCGACGAGCTGCCGTCGGACTCGCTGTTCGGCAAGGCGCGGCTGCGTGCCACCGGCTCCGACCCCGGCGCCGAGGTGTTCGTCGGCGTTGCCCGCGCTGACGACGTGGCCGACTACCTGTCCGGCGTGGAGCACGCCACGGTGGCCGAGATCGACGGCGCCGACACCCGCTACACCGACCACTCGGGCCAGGCACCGGCCGGCAATCCCGGCGACCTCGACATCTGGGTCGCCCAGGCGTCAGGGCCGGGGACCCAGGAGATCACCTGGCAGGTCGAGGAGGGTCGCTGGGCGATCGTCACGATGAACGCCGACGCTGCCCCCGGAGTCGACCTCCGGGCCGATCTCGGCGTAACCGCGCCCTGGCTGCGACGCATCGCCGCGGTCCTGCTGGTCGCAGGATCCCTGGCGGTCCTGGCCGGCGCCTTCTTCATCTTCGCCACCGCGCGCCGTACCAGGCGCGCGCACCTCACCCACAGGAGCGCCCGATGACTGCCGACCATGCCGCACGCGCGTCCACTCCCGCGATCGAGGTCACCGATCTCACCAAGGACTACGGCGAGGTACGGGCCGTCGACCACCTCACCTTCGCCGTCGAGGCCGGCAGCATCACCGGCTTCCTCGGTCCCAACGGCTCGGGCAAGAGCACCACCCTGCGAGCGCTGCTCGGCCTCGTCGCACCGACGAGTGGTGAGGCGACGATCGGAGGACGCCGCTACCGCGACATCCCCGACCCGCTGCAGCGAGGTGGGCGCCATGATCGAGGCGACCGCCCATCCGGCGCGCAGCGCCCGCAACCACCTGCGGGCCATCGCGGCCGACGCGCGGGCACCCCGGCGTCGGGTCGAGGAGGTGCTCGACCTCGTCGAGCTGACCTCCGCGGCGAACCGGCACGTGGGCGGCTTCTCCCTGGGCATGAAGCAGCGCCTCGGGCTGGCCACGGCGTTGGTCCACGACCCCCGGATCCTCGTCCTGGACGAGCCGGCCAACGGGCTGGACCCCCAGGGGATCAGGTGGCTGCGGGACTTCCTGCGGTCCCTGGCGGCAGAGGGACGGACCATCCTGCTCTCCAGTCACGTGCTCGCCGAGGTCGCACAGACCGTCGACGACGTGGTGGTCATCGACCACGGTCGGCTGGTCACCCACCAGCCGCTGGCCAAGCTGCTCGCCGAGAGCACCGAAAGGTCGATCCGGATCCGCTGCGCGCAGCCGGTCGTCCTCGCCGCCGCGCTCACCGCCAGCGGCATCCAACAGATACAGCGGCGACGAGTCCGAAGTCCTGACCGTCACCGATGCCTCGACGGAGACGATCGGGCAGATCGCGTTCGACAACGCCGTGGTGATCCACGAGATCACGGCCGTCACGACCAACCTCGAGGAGACCTTCCTCAACCTGACGTCCGACCCGGCCGAGGAGGCCCGATCATGATCACGATGCTCCACGCGGACCTCATCCGGCTCCGCACCCTGCGCTCGGGCTACGCGGTCCTGTTCATCCTGCTGGCCGTGGTGGTCGCGATCACCGGCGCCTCGATGACCGATGCCGGCGCCGCGGGCATGTCCACCCCCACCCAGCTGCGCGAGCCCGTCACGGCCAGCACGGGGATCCTCGTCGCCGTCGCCCTGGCGCTGTTCGCCGCGATGCGCGATCGGGGGTGAGTACCGCTACGGCACCATGCCCCAGCGGCTGCTGGCCACACCTCGCCGGACGAGGCTCCTCGCGGCCACCCTGACCGTGCACGGCCTGCTGGGCCTGGCCGTTGGGGCGGTGACCCTCGGTGTCGCCCTGGCCGTGGGCCTGCCCATGGTCGACGCCAAGGACCTCAGCATGGGCATGACGCCGCAGATCGGGGCCGCGGTGCTGTACGCCGTCCTCGCGTTCAGCCTCATCGGCGTCTGCTGCGGCATCATCTTCCGCAGCCAGTCGGCGGCGGTCCTGGTCATCGTGGGCACCTTCGTCGTCGAGAAGATCGTGGGCATGTTCATCGGCGATGCCGCGAACTACCTGCCCTACGGCCTGCTCACGCCGCTGCTCCGTCTCGAGGGAGCCTCCATCTCGCAAGCACCCGCGGCTGCCGCGCTGGCGGTGACCACCGTCGCGCTAGTGGCGCTCGCCGGCGTCCTGTTCGCCAGGCGCGACGTCGCTGCCTGACTGAGGCCACCGGATCGCGGGCCAGCCCGTCCGCCCCATCCCGAGACTCTGTCAACAGCACATCTGCCCTATGGACGCCCTGCCGAGCCTGCCACTATGCAGGAACTCACGGGGCAGCCCTCCGGTCCCCACCGGACGGGATCCACCTTGGACGGGACTCGGACGAGCATGATCGATGTGGCAACCGTCGCCGCCGGCCGTGAGGCGGTGAAGACGGCAGAGGACGCCGTCTCTGTCATCGGGAAGCTGATCAACAAGCTGCGGGCGCACCCCGACGTCGCCGCCCTCAAGCTGTCCGAGGGGCTCAACGAGATCATGAAGACCTACCTGGTCGTCGACGAGGCCTTCAACAGCTACTTCAGTCTCGCCGAGAAGGGTGCGCTGAAGTCGCGCACCAAGGACCTCTACGCGATCTCCGGCGGCAGTCTGAGTGCGTTGGTCTCCGCGGGCAAGGGTGACTGCTTCAAGATCTATGAGATCTACCGGGACTACCTCGACAAGTGGTTCGCGAAGGTGTTCAACAAGAGCGAGCTGGCCGAGATGAAGGAGGCGTTCCAGGGACCCGGTGGCCTCTCGGACTCCGATGACACGCTGTTCCGCGCGCTGCGGGTGATCGCCGCCCAGCTCGAGCAGGAGGCGCAGGGACTGATCCCGCTCGTGCACTCCGGGAACGTGTCGAAGGCCCGCAAGGCGGTCGTGTCGGCGTACACGGCCCTTGCGCCGATGCGCGCGGAGATGTCGGACACGATTCGTCAGATGTACGAGCTGAAGAACGAGTTCGACCAGATCGCGCTGGGCAGCCTGCGCCGTTGAGGCGCAGGGTGCCAGGGCGTTCCTACTTCGAGGGCTGGGGCGTCTTGCACTTCACCTTCGGGTTGACCCCGACGTAGTTGAGCGGCCCCGCCACGATGGTCAGCACCGTGTCGCTGGCCGACTTGCAGTTGACGTCCCTGTCGTCACCGAAGTAGCCGCGCTGAGCGGCGGCCAAGGCACCCACCACCAGCCAGACGACGATCACGATGGCCAAGACTGTTCTCATGGTTCTTCCTCTCCAGCAGTGACCCGCAGGTACCCGCAGACAGCCCGGGGCACACTGAATCAGCCCTCGGCCGGCTTCTCCGCGGTCGGCGGTCGCACCGGAGATTTTCCACCCTTCTGGGCGAGCATCGGGCGGTCCGTCGCCGGGCACCACCTGTGCGACGCACCTCTCCTCGGCACCGGACTGTCCGAGGAGCACGGAACGCCCCGTCCCTTGCGCAGCGCGACGGGGCGTTCTTTCGTTCCCCTGGGTACCTCGCCACCAGGAGGGAGCCATGAGCAAGGACCCAGAGGGACCCGACAAGGAACGCGACGAGAGCGAGGCCGAGCGCGAGGACCGCAAGTACGACGACCTGCTCCAGGAGCTCCGCGTCATCCAGACCAGCGCCCAGCTCACCGCGGGCTTCCTGCTCACCCTGCCGTTCCAGCAGCGCTTCGCGGACCTCAGCACCGGCCAGGAGCGCTTCTACCTCGTCCTCGTGGTGATGGCCGCCCTGGTGACGGCCGCGGTGCTCGGCCCGGTGGCCGTCCACCGGCAGCTGTCAGGACGCAAGGTGAAGGGCAGCCTCGTCGATGCGACCCACATCTTCGTGACCATCGCGATCGGCCTGCTGGCGCTGCTCGCGACCGGCATCGTCGTCTTCATCTTCGACGTGATCCTCGACCTGCGCACCGCCATGGTGGTCGGTGCCGCGCTGCTGGTCCTGCTGGCGTCGCTGATGCTCGGCGTACCTCGCCTGATCCTCGCCAGGGTCGACCGCGAGTCCTAACCGGCGCGGTAGACCCGCTTGGAGAACTCGTAGGTCTTCTTGTTGAGCGGCGTGCTGCTGCTGGTCCGGAACTTGTCGAAGTAGCCCTCGAACTTGGCGTCGTTGTCGAGGTCACCGGTGAAGATCACCCGCATGTAGCCGCTCCACCGGATCCAGTCCGGGGAGTGCACGCAGCGAGACGGCATGACGAGCTTGATCTTGTTGCCGATGAGCTTGGGGGTCGAGGCACCGCAGTCGACGGGCACGCCGCGCGGGTTGCGCACGACGACGGTCGGCGTCTTCCCGGGCGAGAACTGGGCGATGACGCCGTAGTAGCGGCCGACCTTCTCGCTCTTCTTCAGGACGCTGGTGAGCGCGAACGCCGACGAGGTGTCCACCTTGCGCAGCGTGACGGTGATCCGGATCGTGTCGTGGCGGTAGCTCACCACCTGCCGGACCATGTCGGCGCTGGCGTTGCTCGGGGTGTTCTTCCAGTCGCAGCCCGGCTTGCAGTCGAACGCCGCCACGTCGTGAGCAGGGTCGATCCCCTCCCACTTGCCGGCGTGGGCGGGCGCGGTCAGCCCCATCACGACCATGGCCGTGCCGGCCAGCGCAGCGGCTGCCTTCGTGATTGCCCGAGCGTTCATGTACTCCCCCGATTCGATGGCGCGCAGGGACGGTGCGTCCGCTGCAGGACTCCGCCACGCTACCGGTTTCCGCAGGTCGAGCGGGCGGAACCGGCACAGGAGGGGCCGACGGCCGGCCCCGCCCCGAGGGCCGATCGCCGGCTGCGGTCCAGACCACATGGACCGAAAAGCGAAGACTTGCGTTAGGAAGGGACGAGCGTCGGTTTCGCACATCCCCCCGCGCGAGACCGGCTGGCGGCGCCCCGCCCCACAGACGGGGCGCCGCACTCGGGGGTTTCGAACTTCCTTCGGAGTTTTCTCGACGACCTGTCGTATCGGCCGTCGCGCGCTCGTGGAACAGGTGACGGAGCGGCACGGAGCCGCTCCCCTTCCACCAGGAGAGCGACATGACCACCACCATCTTCACTCCCGCCGCCACCCACACCACGACCACCGCCACGGTCACCCGCACCGCCGGTCGGGTCACCTGGAAGCGCGGCCTCGCCATCGGCGCCGTCGGCGCCGTCGCCGCCAGCGCCGTCGCCGCGGCGTTCCAGGTCGCCGGTCACCAGCTCGCGGTCACCGACGGGCCCATCCCGGTGCTGGCCTTCGCCCAGCTGGTCCTGGTCTTCAGCGTGGTCGGCATCGTCATCGCCCGGCACACCAGCCGGACCGCGTTCTACCGCGTCGCTGTCGCCCTGACCGTGCTGTCCTGCGTGCCCGACGCCGCGCTCGGCGACGGTGCCCTGAGCAAGGCCGGCCTGATGCTGACCCACGTGGTCGCCGCCGCGATCATCGTGCCCCGCCTCGCGCGCCGTTGATCCCGGCCCGATGGGCCGCCCCCGTCGCAGCACGGGTGCGGCCCTTCGCCACGTCCGGAGAAATGCGCGTCAGACTGAACCAGCGCCCGGCGTCGTACGTACGTCGAGTGGAGGTGTGACCCGAGACGACATGGCCGAGAACCCGACCGCACTGATGCAGCAGCTGCACGACGAGCATGCAGCTGCGCTGTGGGGGTTCTGCCTGCACCTGACCAGCGACCCGGTCCGCGCCGAGGACGTCGCCCAGGAGACGCTGCTCCGCGCGTGGCAGCACTACGAGGTGCTCGACGAGGCGCGCGGGTCGGTCCGGTCGTGGCTGTTCACGGTCGCCCGCAACATCGTCATCGACGAGTGGCGGAGCAAGCGGTTCCAGAACGAGCGCCCCACCGACCAGCTCCCCGAGCCCGGCGACGCGGTCGACCAGACCGACGCGCTGCTCCAGTCGTGGGTGGTCGCCGAGGCCATCACCCAGCTGTCCAGCGACCATCGCGCCGTACTGCTCGAGTGCTACTACCGCGGCCGCTCGGTGGCCGAGGCCTCGCGCCGGCTCGGCGTACCCGAGGGCACGATCAAGAGCCGGACCCACTACGCCCTGCGCGCCTTGCGGCTCGCCCTCGAGGAGATGGGGGTGGGAGCGGCATGACGACCTGCGGACACGACCACGAGGACGGCGCCTACGTCCTCGGCGCGCTCTCCCCCGAGGACCGGGTCGCGTTCGAGCGCCACCTGCCCGGCTGCCCCGAGTGCGCGCAGTCCGTGCGTGAGATGGCCGGGCTCCCCGGCCTGCTCGCCCGGGTGCCGATCGAGATCCTCGACCCCGACAAGCTGCCCACTCCCGTCCCCGACACCCTCCTGCCGGCGCTGGTCCGGCGCGTACGTCGCTCGCAGCGCCGCCGCACCTGGATCACCACCGGCCTCGTCGCCGCCGCGGCGGCGATCGCCATCGGCGCCGCGGGCATCGCCACCCTGGGCGGCGACGACGACGGTTCGACCGCTGGACCCGGGGTCACCAGCGCGCCGACCGCCCCGTCCACCACGCCCACCGCGGGCTTCACCACCGCCGCGCCGGTCCTGATGACCCCCGTAGGCTCCGAGCCGATCTCCGGCTGGCTCTCGCTCACCCAGGTCGGCTGGGGCACCCGACTCGACCTCGAGTGCAGCTACGCCGCGGAGAGCGACGACTACCGCGACCCGTCGTGGTCGACGTACACGATGGTGGTGCACACCGCGGACGGCGGCACGGAGCAGGTGGCGTCGTGGAAGGCCGTGCCGGGCAAGACCATGCGCCTCTCCGCGGCCACCGCCTCGGACGCCGACGACATCACCGACGTCGAGGTCCGCACCGCGGCCGGTGACACCGTGCTGCGGCTGGGCTGAACAGCTGCCCTGTTGGATCGAGGGGTGTCCTCAGTCACCACCAGACCGGCCACCGCTGGCGACGCCGACGACATCGGGCGGGTCCATCGACTCTCACGGGCCGGGTACTACGGCACTGAGGCCGATCCCGACGACGGCCGCGAAGAGATGTGGGGCCAGCTCCTCGGTCAGGCCGGACGGGCGACCTGGGTCGCCGAGCTCGACGCGAGGACTGTCGGCTTCCTGTCGACGTTGCGCGAGGATGACTCCGACCGCCAGCTGAAGCTGACCGCCCTCTACGTGCTGCCCGACCACATCGGGACCGGGATCGGCGCCCGTCTCTACGAAGAGTTCGACCGCGGGCGGCGCCGCGACGACGAAGCGGTGCTGGAGGTGTGGGCGGGCAACGATCGGGCAGTCACCTTCTACGTGGCCCGCGGCTGGGTGCCGACCAGCACGACGCGCCCGGGCCCACGGGGCGTGGACTTCGTGACATACGTGCTCGAGCACGCCTCCAGCCCCGCCCTCTGAGTGCCGGGCGGGGTGTGGGGCGGGGTGGTCAGGGTTCGCCGAAGTGGCGGAGCAACTCGCGCGCCAGGCGCAGGCGTTCGGGGTCGAGGGTGACGTCAAGGGTGCCGTTCGCGTCTTTGAGGTACTGGTAGCCGATCGGGCTGCGCCACAGGTAGACCCCGGGCTCGACGGTGATGTAGGTCCAGCCGCCGGTGGTCTTGGCGCGGTGGTGTCGTCGACAACAGGGCGCTTGGTTGCAGGAGCAGGTCGGTCCGTCGTCCTCGTGGGGGACGCGGTGCTCGCAGTCGCACCTCTCGGCCGGTCGGAAGCAGAACGCGAACACGCAGGTGCCGTCGCGGAGCTGGGTCTGGAGCTTGAGCCGGGCGGACGCTTCATAGGAGCCGACGTGGATGTGCTCGGCCAGGTCCAGCACCGGCTGCACGGTGATCTGGGCGTCGGGTTGGGCGCACCACTCCGGACCTGTGCGGCGGTGATCGGGCCGCGGGTCTCCTGCAGCCTCGCCATGCCGCCGGCGCCGAGGACGGCGGCCTGTTCGAGGTGAACGTGCAGGACGACCTCACGCTTGCGGCGTGACGGGCCGGGTGCGGGGTCGTCGCTGTCGGGGAGGTCGAGAGCGTGCTGGCCGCGGGCGAGGTTGCCGACCGCGAGCGCACGGCGTACGTCGAGCGACTCGGTGGAGCCCAGGAGGAGCTGGTGGTGGGCGTCGGCGGCGACCGCTGCTTCCAGGTCGAGGGCGTCGGCGAGGTCGATGTCACCGTCGACCTTGACTCGGCCGTTGACACCGACCCGTGCGAGTTCGATGTCGAAGCGCCCGGCCTCGGCGGCCGCGAGGCGCTCGGCCTCGGTGGCCTCGGGGTCGAACCTGGCCTTGGCCTCCTCGACCAACCTGCCCAGCTGCGCCGGTCCGATGGAATGGGCGAACGGGGCCACCATGGCGTCGACGAACGCCGCCGTCTCCGGAGACAGACAGATCGTCTGGTCGGCGATGAACCCGAGCTTCCACGCCGGCAGCTCACCCGCCACCAGGCGGGCCCAGCAGCCCGTGAGGCGGTAGTAGCCCTCGACCGCCCGGGACAGGTAGCGGCGACCGGAGTCCGTCGACTTGCCCATCGCCGCCGCGAACTCGACCACGGCGAACTCCGCGACCTCCGGACACCCCTGACCGCCGAGTGGCAGCGCCGACTCGTGCCACTCATCCACGGGTCCGACCAGCGACTCGCCGGAGTGCATGGCCGCCCACCGCGCAGCCGCCTTGAACACCTCTCACGAGCGGCGGCGTCCTCGACCCGCCTCTGCGCCCGCGCGTACGCCAACACGGCGGCGGGGTCGTCGCACCCATCGAGCGAGAGCGGGTCCAAGGTCGAGGTCATCGTGGGACCAACTCAACCACCGACCACCGACAGTCCGAGCCCCAAAGCGGAGTTGTCCACAGGAGTTGCGGAAAGAAGTTTCAGAAAGTTTTTGCGCCGGGTCGCGTCGGCTCGCAGCCTTCGCTGCGGAGGTCTCGACACGCTCGACCCACGGACGGGTCGACCACGTGCCGACCCTGCGAACCCGACCCGCCGGGACCGCAGCCAGACCGCCGGCGGCAACCCGATAGCCAGCCCGCCTTTGACCCCTCGCCTATCGGGTTGCCGACGTACCCGAGCCGGCGCGCCGGCTACTAAGGTTTCGTTACCGTCGCTGCGCGACCTCCTCAACCGGCGGCCGAGCCGAACGCCTCCAGGAAGCGGTCTCGGAAGGTGTCCATTCGCCAGACCGTGGCGTCGGGGTCTGGTCGTAGGCCGTCCTGCCAGCCCCAGCCGGCGATGCGCTGCATGACGGCGGGGTCCTGGGCGATCACGCTGATCGGCACGTCGTGGCCGGGGTGCTCGCCGGTGACGTAGGTGTGCGGCTGGTGGTCGCCGAGGACGACCAGGACGAGGTTGGGGTCGTTGTACGTCGTGAGGAAGGAGGTGAGCGCCTCCCAGGAGTACTCGACGGACTCGCCGTACATCTCCTTGACCAGCTCGGGGTCCTTGAAGACCTCCTTGGAGGTCGGCTGCTGCGACATGTCGTCGTAGGCCGAGCCGTCGCCGACCTCGTCCCACGCAACCAGGTGCGGCAGCGGCGTCCACGGGTGGTGGCTGGAGATCAGGTCGATCTCGGCCATCACCGGCGGCCGGTCGGCGGGGGCGAGCTCGCGGCGGCGGAACTCCTCGAGGGTGTACTGGTCGGGCATCGGCGCGTAGCCGAACTTCGGTCCCTCGTAGCCGACGTTGCGGGAGTCGTAGAAGCCTTCGTAGCCGTAGAAGTCCTCGCCCTCCGGCCAGTCCTCGGTGTTGGCCGGGACGTCGAAGACGGTCCGCCAGCCGGCGGCGCCGAACAGGCTGGTGAGCGTCACCCGGTCGGCATCGAGCAGCTGCCGGTAGCGCCGCTCGCTGTCGACCCACAGGCCGGACTGGAGGCTGGAGTGGGCCAGCCAGCTGCCGGCACCGAACGTCGGCGAGGTGAGGAACGCCGTCTGCGAGTGGTAGCCGGCCGCCTCGAGCTGCCGGGTGCCCTCGTCGAGGACCTGCGTGATCCCCTCCGAGTACGACGTGTCCTGCACCGCCACCCGGCCGTAGCTCTCGACGAAGACGAGCAGGACGTCCTTGCCGGCCAGGCCCGACAGCAGCGCCTGCGGGTCGGCGGCGGCCCGCTCGGCGTACGGGTCCTGATCGATCTCCTCGGAGAACTCGCGCAGGTCCGCGAGGTCGGCCCGGACCAGCTGGACCTCGTCGACGGTCAGCGACGCCGCGCTGGTCGAGGCGACCGGAGCGCCGCTCACCGCCTGGACGCCGGTCGCGAAGGCCAGGACCCAGGCGGACACGAAGGCCGTCGCCGCGGTCAGGGAGAGCCGGCGATGAACCGCGGCCACCTTGACCAGCCGCAGCATGGCGAGCGGTACGCCGGCCAGCAGCGCCAGGGTCGCCAGACCCGCCAGCACGGCGACCGCCCGGGCCCAGCCCGCGCCGATCGAGTCACCCAGCACGCCGACGCCGGGACCGAGGTAGGCCCAGTCACCGACCGGGTCGAAGTCCCGGTCGAAGACCGTGTTGAACGACAGGTCCAGCACCTTCACCAGCAGCAGCAGGGCCAGGAGCACTCCTGATGCCACCGTGAGCGAGGCCCGCAACCGACGCCACGGCACGAGGGCGAGGGCCACCACGACCAGCACCTCCAGGGGTAGCCGCAGCAACGCGGTCAGGGTCAGGTGGTCGCGGTCGGTCGGTGCGACGAGCGCCAGCCACACCACGAGGAAGGCGAGCACGGTGCCGTAGGGCACGACGAGCGGAGCGCCGGGAGCGCGCCAGCGGTCGACCGCCTCGTGCAGGAACGACTCGGCGAGCAGCACGGCCACGGTCGCCACGGCCACGGTCGCCAGCAGATCGGGCACCGGGAGCACCGCCACGGAGGCGAGCACGACCCCCACCAGGGCCGCGACCGTCTTGCACCAGAAGCGCGACAGCGCCGGCGGTGTCCGCAGCCGAGGCGCCAGCGTGAACAGTGCGCCGAAGACGTAGCGAGCCGCGCCGATGCCGAGCACCCACCAGCCGACCTCGGCGGCCACGACCGCGCTGAGCACCAGGATCAGGACGGCGTCCGCCTCCTGGTCGAGCCGGGCGCCCAGCTCCGACGTCGTGCCGGTCGCGCGCGCCAGCCGGCCGTCGACGAGGTCGGACAGCAGGGCGAGCGTGACGACGACGGCGAGGATCCAGCGTGGCCCGTCCGCGAGCGCCACGACGCCGACCACCGCGGCGAGAGCGAACCGGGTGCCGGTCACGAGATTCGGGTGAACCACCCGTGCTCCACCTCCGTGTCAGTCAGTACGACCGCAACACGAGCGGCACGACGATCTGGTTCAGGTGGGGAGGGAGACACGATGCAGGAGCTGGCCTTCTGGGTGAGCCCCGGGCGCGGCGAGATCCGCCCCGTCACGGTCGCCGAGCCGGGCCCCGGTCAGGTCTTCGTCCGCACGGTCCGGTCCGGGGTGAGCCGCGGCACCGAGACGCTGGTCTTCCGCGGGGCGGTCCCGCCCGACCAGCACGAGCGGATGCGGGCGCCGCACCAGGACGGCGACTTCCCCGGGCCGGTGAAGTACGGCTACCTCAACGTCGGCGTCGTCGAGGCCGGCCCGCCGGCGCTGCTCGGCAAGACCGTGTTCTGCCTGCACCCGCACCAGACGGCGTACGTCGTCCCGGCCACCGACGTGACCGTGGTCCCCGACGACGTCCCCGCCGACCGGGCGGTGCTCGCCGGGACCGTCGAGACCGCGGTCAACGCGCTCTGGGACGCCGCGCCCATGCTCGGCGACCGGGTCGCCGTGGTCGGGGCCGGGATGGTCGGCTGCTGCGTGGCGCGCCTGCTGTCCGCGATCCCCGGCGTCGAGGTCACCCTCGTCGACGTCGACCCGACCCGCGCCGAGGTGGCCGAGTCCCTGGACGTCGCGTTCGCCCACCCCTCCGAGGCGCCGGGCGGACGCGACCTGGTCGTGCACGCGAGCGCCACCGAGGACGGCCTGCGCCGCTCACTGGAGCTCCTGGCACCGGACGGGGAGGTGGTCGACCTCAGCTGGTACGGCGACACCCCGGTCCGCCTCGACCTCGGCGGCGCCTTCCACTCCGGCCGGCTGCGGTTGCGTGCCAGCCAGGTCGGCGAGGTGGCGGTGGCGCGGCGGCACCGGCGGTCCCGCAGCGAGCGGCTCGCGCTGGCCCTCGACCTGCTGCGCGACTCGGCGTACGACGCCCTGTTCACCGGCGCCTCGGCGTTCGCCGAGCTGCCCGAGCTGATGGCCGACCTGAGCACCGGCCGGCGGGCCGCGCTGTGCCACACGATCACCTACCCGACCGACAGAGGGGCCTGAGATGTTCGCCGTGACCGTGCGCGACCACGTGATGATCGCCCACAGCTTCGAGGGCGAGGTCTTCGGGCCCGCCCAGCGGCTGCACGGGGCGACGTACGTCGTCGACGCGACCTTCCGCGGCCCCGACCTCGGCCCGGACGGGATCCTGGTCGACATCGGCCGGGCCGCCGACGAGCTGAAGAGCGTGCTGGCGGCCGTGAACTACCGGAACCTCGACGACGAGGACGAGTTCAAGGGCATCAACACCTCGACCGAGGCGCTGGCGCGGTGGATCGCGGACCGGATCGCTGACCGATTCGCGAGCGAGGACCAGCTCAGTGCGCTGGTGGTGACGCTGCACGAGTCGCACGTCGCGTGGGCCAGCTACGAGAGGCCCTTATGACCATCCACTTCCTGGTGCCGGCCGGGTTCGCCGACCGGCCGAGCGGCGGCAACGTCTACGACCGACGCCTGCGCGCGGGGCTGGTCGGCCTGGGCATCGACGTGGTCACCCACGAGGTCGCCTCCTCGTCCGACGTCGCCTCGGCGCTGCCCTCGGTGCCGGACGGAGCCGTCGTGCTGGTCGACAGCCTCGTGGTGTCCTGGGCAGCGCAGGCCCTGCTGGCGGACTCGCCGCGCGTGCGCCTCGTGCCGCTGATGCACATGGCCTTCGAGTCACCCGGTGAGGGCGAGCTGCTGGCCGCGTCCGCGTCGGTCGTGACCACGAGCGCCTGGAGCCGGCGCTGGCTGCTCGAGCACCACCAGCTCGACCCCGACCGGCTGCACGTCGCGATCCCCGGCGTCGAGGTGGCCGACCCGGTGGCCGGCTCCGAGGCGGGCAGCGAGCTGCTCTGCGTCGCGTCCGTGCTGCCGGCCAAGGGCCACGACGTGCTGCTGACCGCGCTCGCGGATCTCACCGACCTCGACTGGCGCTGCACGCTGGTCGGCCCGCTGGACCTGGACCCCGACTTCGTCGACGAGCTGCACAAGGCCGCTGCGGACACCGGTATCGCCGACCGGCTGGTCTTCGCCGGGCCGATCGCCCATGACGAGCTGCAGGCGGCGTACGTCGGCGCCGACCTGCTGGTGCTGCCCTCGCGCGCCGAGACCTACGGGATGGTGCTGACCGAGGCGCTGGCCCACGCGCTGCCGGTGGTCGCCAGCTCGGTCGGCGGCGTACCGGAAGCGCTCGGGCACGGCGACGACGGCAGCACTCCCGGCCTGCTGGTCCGGCCGGATGATCCCGGCTCACTGGCCGACGCGCTGCGCCGCTGGCTCGAGGACCCGCGGCGCCGCCGGCGGCTGCGTCGCTCCGCCAGGCTGCGGCGGCTGACCCTGCCAACGTGGTCGCGGACCACCGCCCAGGTCGTGACGGCGCTGGAGGCGGCGCGATGACGATCGGACGTCTGGAGCGGGTCCCAGCCCCGGGTCACCGGTTTTCGAGACGGTCGCAGAGCGACCTCCTCAACCAGCGGTGGAGTGCGCGTCGCAGCCGGCGCGCTCGTGCTCGGGTTCCTGGTCTGGCAGCTCGGGACCGGGCCGTTCCTGGACGGACTGCGTGCGACCGAGCCGTGGGCCGTGCTGGTCGCGCTGGTCGTCACCGTCGGCGACCACGTGGTGCTGCGCGATGCGCTGGTCGCTGGTGTCGGCGCGGTTCGGCCGGAGAGTGCCGGTCCGGACGGCGTACGTCGCCTACTACCGCTCGCAGCTCATCAACGCCACGGTGCCGGGCGGCGTCGTCGGCGACGTCCACCGGGCCGTTCGGCACGGCTGGCGCGGCGTCGTCTGGGAGCGGGTGCTCGGCCAAGCGGTGCAGGTGGCGCTGGTCGGGGCACTGCTGCTGCCCGGCGGCTGGCGCTGGGTGGGCCTGGCCGCGGTGCTGCTGATGACGCTCGCCGGCGGCGCGGTCGTGCTCCTGTCCACCCTCGCGGTGGCCGGCCACCTCCTGGTCTTCCTGGCCGCCGCGGCGTCCGTGGACGTCGAGCTCTCCACGCTCGAGCTGCTGCCGATCGGTGCGCTGGTGCTGCTCGGCTCCGCCATCCCCCTGAACGTCGCCGGGTGGGGTCCGCGCGAGGGCGTCGCGGTCTGGGCGTTCACGGCGTTCGGCTCGACGGCCACCGTCGGGCTCACCGTGTCCGTCGCCTTCGGGGTGCTCGCCATGGTCGCCACCCTGCCCGGACTGCTCGTACTCGGCCCTTCGATCAAGGGAGGTCGCCGTGGCTGACCGGCCCTACACCCTGCTGTCGTGCGGCATGTCGCTCGACGGCTACCTCGACGACGCCAGCGACGAACGGCTCCTGCTGTCCAACGACACCGACTTCGACCGCGTCGACGAGCTCCGGGCCGGCAGCGACGCGATCCTGGTCGGCGCCGCGACCGTCCGCAACGACGATCCGCGGCTGCAGGTCCGCTGCCCCGAACGAGTGGCACGCCGGCGGGCCGCGGGGCTGCCGGCGCAGCCGCTCAAGGTGACCGTGACCAACCGGGCCAAGCTCGACCCGGACGCGCGGTTCTTCAGCGTCGGGAGCGGGCCCAAGCTCGTCTACTGCGCCAGCGACACCGTCGACATGGCCTCCGAGCACCTGTCGCCGGTCGCCACCGTCGTCGACGGCGGCCGGCCCGTCGAGCTGCGCCGGGTCAGCGAGGACCTGCACGCGCGCGGCGTACGCCGGCTGATGGTCGAGGGCGGCGGCGAGGTGCACACGCAGTTCCTCACCGAGGGGCTGGCCGACGAGCTGCAGCTCGTGATCGCCCCGCTGTTCGTCGGGCACCAGGAGGCCACCCGCTTCGTGGGCCCCGGCCGGTTCCCGTTCTCCGGGAAGCGGCGCGCACGGCTGGTCGAGACCCGCCCGATCGGCGACGTGGTGCTGCTGCGCTACGCCCTGTCCTCGCGCTTCGAGGAGCGGCCGTGGTGAGCGCCGGCGCGACGGTCCGGGCCCGCGGTCACCCTGCCGATCCGGCTCGGCGAGGTCGAGACCGTGGCGGAGGTGGTGACGTTCGACGGGCTGGTCGACGGGCTCGAGCACCTCGCGATCGTCGCTCGGCGAGCCTGGCCGAGCCGACGTACCCCTCGTCCGGCTGCACAGCGAGTGCCTGACCGGCGACGTGCTCGGCTCCCGCCGGTGTGACTGCGGCCCACAGCTGCACGAGGCGGTCGACCGGATCGAGGCGCGCGGCGGCTACCTGCTCTACCTGCGCCAGGAGGGCCGCGGCATCGGGCTCTACGCCAAGCTCGACGCCTACCGGCTCCAGGAGCGCGGCCTCGACACCTACGACGCCAACCTCGCCCTCGGCTACGCCGCCGACGCCCGCGACTACACCGCCGCCGCGCAGATGCTGCAGGCGCTCGAGGTGGAGCGGTTCGCGCTGCTCACCAACAACCCGGACAAGGCCGCGCAGCTGGTCGGCCACGGGCTCGACGTCGTGGAGCGGGTGCCGACCGCGGTGCACCTCACCGCCTCCAACCGCCGCTACCTGTCGGCCAAGGCCGACCGCGGGTCGCACGCCCTGGAGCTCGGCGCCTAGGAGACCCGCCACACTGGAGCCATGTCCGAGGAACCACGACCGGTGCACACCTGGCTCACCGACATGGACGGCGTGCTCGTCCACGAGGAGGAGCCGATCCCGGGCGGGCCGGAGTTCATCGAGGCGCTGAAGACGAGCGGGCTGCGGCTTCCTGGTGCTGACCAACAACTCGATCTACACCCCGCGCGACCTGCGGGCCCGGCTGCTCGGCAGCGGGATCGACGTGCCCGAGGAGGCGATCTGGACCTCGGCGCTGGCGACCGCGCAGTTCCTCTCCGACCAGCGGCCCCGCGGCTCGGCGTACGTCGTCGGCGAGGCCGGGCTGACCAACGCGCTGCACGACATCGGCTACGTGATGACCGACCGCAACCCCGACTACGTCGTCCTCGGCGAGACCCGGACCTACTCGTTCGAGGCGATCACCCGCGCGATCCGGCTGATCGAGGCCGGCGCCACGGTTCATCGCCACCAACCCGGACGTCTCCGGGCCCTCACCCGCGGGCTCGCTGCCGGCCACCGGCTCGGTGGCCGCGCTGATCAGCACGGCGACCGGCCGGTCGCCGTACTTCATCGGCAAGCCCAACCCGCTGATGATGCGCTCGGCGCTCAACCGGCTCGAGGCGCACTCCGAGACCACGGTCATGGTCGGCGACCGGATGGACACCGACATCATCAGCGGCCTCGAGGCCGGCCTGCGGACGGTGCTGGTCACCACCGGCTCGACCCGGCCCGGAGGACATCGAGAGGTTCCCCTACCGGCCGACCCGGGTGGTCGACTCGATCGCCGACCTGGTCGAGCTGGTGCGACCCTTCTCGGACTAGCTCGTCAGACGTCGTACTCGTCCGGGACCCGCATGTTGGCGCCGCCGACCTGCAGCTGCAGCGGCTCGGCGCGGCCGCGCGGCTCCTCCCACTCCTCCTGGCGTCCGAGCGCGGTGAGGTCGAGCCAGGGGTAGCCGTTGTGGAACTCCTCGATGCCCCTGCCGAACGTGGAGTAGGTGTGGAAGACCTCGTCGCCGACCCGCAGGAACGTGCTGATCCCGGGCATCTCCGTCTCGCGCAGGTCCTCGGTCCACGGCTCGTCGGTCTCCGCCAGCTCCTCCTCGGTGCGGAAGAACATCAGCACCGGCGCGACCCGGTCGTCCAGCGTGGTGTGGAAGTCGTAGTTGAAGTCGCTGCCGTACGACGAGTACCACGGGAACTCCCACCCCATCCGGTCGCGGAAGGCAGCCAGCGTCGGGTACGGCGCCCGAGAGACGGCGACCAGTGTGGTGTTGCGGACGTGCAGCTGCCGCAGCCGCCCGAGCTGGTCGGCGGCAGAGGAGCAGCTCGAGCAGGCCTCGTCCCAGTCCGGGCCGTACATGAAGTGGTGCATCACCAGCTGCGGCCGGCCGTCGAACAGGTCGAGCAGACCGACCGAGCCGCGCGGGCCCTCGAACGTGTACGCCTTGTCGATGCGGACCATCGGCAGCCGGCGGCGGTCGGCGTTGACCTGGGCCCGCAGCCGGGTCAGCTCCTTCTCCTGGGCCAGCAGCTCCTTGCGTGCCGCGAACCACTCCTCACGCGAGACCACTTCCGGCAGGTTCCCCATCGTCATGACGATGAGGTACCCGCAGACACAATGGGCACATGAGCTGGGCCACCTGCGAGCACGGTCACGCGCACTGGGGTCGGCGCGGGGCCGCGGGGCTGCTGATCGCCGACCGCGGCACCGTGCTGCTCCAGCTGCGCGCCGGCTGGGCGCACCAGGGCACCACCTGGTCGATCCCCGGCGGCGCCCGCGAGCGTGGCGAGTCGGCGGTCGAGGCCGCGCTGCGCGAGGCCAAGGAGGAGATGTCGATCCGCCGCCGGGACGTCGAGGTGCGGTCGACGTACGTCGCCACCTGCGGCGGCTGGGAGTACGAGACCGTGCTGGCCCGCGCCACCGGCCCGGTGCGGCTGACCCACCTCTCGGAGTCGGTCGACCACGTCTGGGCCGAGTCTGGTCAGGTCAGCGAGCTGCCGCTGCACACCGGGTTCCGCGCCGCGTGGGAGGCAGCGGACGGCGAGCTGCGCACCTTCGTGGACCTCACTCGAGCGTGAACTCGACCTTCCGGTGCTCGACGTCGGCGACCGTGAGCCGGGCGCGGACGTCGGTGCCGAGCGGGACCTCCGAGGCCGAGACCACCGGCGCCTCGACCGCGGGGTCGGCCACCGTCACGATCCCCCGCGTGGGGTCCTTCTCGTTCACCTCGACCACGACCGCCGCGAAGCTCTCCCCCACGCGGTGCTGCAGGAGGCCGGCCTCGACCAGGTCGAGGACCATCCGCTCGTAGCGGTTCGCCCGCTGCGACGACTCCTGCATCACCTTGGGAAGATCGGGCAGCGCGGCGTGCACCCAGTCGGGCACCTCGGTGCCTGCGCACAGGGCGACGCAGACCTCCGAGGCGTAGCGGTCGCCGAGCCGCCGCAGCGGCGCGGTCACGTGGGCGTACTCGGCGTTGAGGGCGCTGTGCAGCGGCTGGGCGGGCGTCTCGCCGTCGAAGGCGACGTAGCCGCTGCCGCGCAGCAGGCGGGTGCAGGCCGAGATCATCGCGGCGTGCTGCGGCTTGGCCGCGTCGAGGCCCCGAATGAAGTCGGGGAACAGCAGCTCGGCCGGCCACTCGATGCCGAGCGCGTGTGCCGTGCGGTGCAGACGTTGTACGTCGCGCGGGAGCGGTGGCGGGAGCGTGCGGAGGAAGCCGACCCGCGCGTACATCATCAGCGAGGCCGCGGCGAAGCCGGTCAGCAGCGACATCTGCGCGTTCCACTCCTCGACCGGCAGCAGGTCGCGGTAGGTCAGCTCCCACTCCGAGCCGCCGGTGTCGACCTCCTGCTCGGGCAGGGGCAGCGAGACGCCGCCGCGGGCCTGCTCGCGCTTGAGCCGGAGCTCGCCCAGCTCCTTGAGCAGCATCAGCGACTCGTCGGCGGTGCCCTCGTCGATCTGCTGCTGAACGCCGGCGTAGTCGAGCTGGGCGCGGCTGCGCACCAGCGCCCGCTCCACCTGGACGTCGGTGCGCGCACTCTCACCGTCCATCGTCACCGTCCACAGCAGCGCGGGACGGACCTGGTCGGGCAGCAGCGAGCCGCCGTCCTCGGAGATCGACGTCGGGTGCAGCGGGATGCGGCTGTCCGCGCCGTAGAGCGTCTGGCCGCGGCGGTGGGCCTCCACGTCGACCGGGTCACCGGGCGTGATGAACGCCGCCAGGTCGGCGATCGCGTAGTGGAGCACGTAGCCGCCGTCGTCGGTGCGGGAGAGGTGGAGCGCCTGGTCGAGGTCCTTCGCGCCCGGCGGGTCGATGGTCACCATCGGGAGGTCGGTGCGGTCGAGGTCCGGCATCCGAGGGTTGGCCACCGCTTCCGCGGCGGCTGCCTCGACCTCGGGCGGGAACGCCGGACTCACCTCGAGCTCGGCCTGGATCTCGGCGATGCCGTCGCGCAGCACCTGCAGCGCGCCCTCGCCGCCGTCTGCCTGCCGTACGTGGACCACGCGGCTGCTCGACATGTCTTCCAACCTATCGTTCTGAATTGTGTTGATCCTGCTGCCGCCGAGCGAAGGCAAGACGGCCCCACGTCGTGGCAAGTCCCTCGATCTCGGGGGTCTCTCCGCCCCCTCGCTCACGCCCGCCAGGGAGCGGGTGCTGGACGCCCTGGTCACGCTGTGCGAGGGCGACCCGGCTTCGGCAGCTGACGTCCTCGAGGTACCCAAGACCCAGCTCGACCTCGTCGAGCTCAACGCCCGGGTGCGCACGGCGCCGACCGCCCGGGCCGATGCGGTCTACGCCGGGGTGCTGTACGACGCGCTGGGGCTCGCCACCCTGTCGCCGGGCGCCCGTCGCCGGGCGACGTCGCGCGTGCGGGTGATCTCGAGCCTGTTCGGGCTGGTCGCACCGACCGACCGGATCCCGGCGTACCGCCTCTCCGGCGATGCCGTCCTGCCCGGTCTCGGCACCGTGGCCGGCGTCTGGCGCGAGTCGCTCGGCCCCGAGATCGGGGCCCTGGTCGGTGACGGGCTGCTCGTCGACCTGCGCAGCGGGATGTACGCCGCCTTCTGGCGGCCCGCCGGCCAGGTGCTGACCAAGGGCCGGGTCGCCACCGTCCGCGTGCTCCACGAGGTCGCGGGGCGGCGGCAGGTGGTCAGCCACTTCAACAAGGCGACGAAGGGCCGCATCGTCCGCGCGCTGCTCGAGGACGGCGCGAACCCGCGCAACCCGGCCCGTCTGGCCGAGGCGCTTCGTGACTTCGGCTGGAACGTCGAGGTGGCACCCGGCGCGAAGGGCGTCGTGCAGCTCGACGTGGTGGTCAGCGAGCTCTGACCCGGACTGGAGCTCCGGACGTCAGTGGTCGATGACCCGGACGACCTTCGAGGCCGCCTCGCCGTACTTCGAGGACCCGCGGACGAACAGCCGCCACCTCGAGGCCACGTCGGACGGGATCTCGGCGTTGAAGATGATCTCCCCGTCCTCGGTGAAGTCCTTGCCCATGTTCTTCCACCTCTTGCCGACCAGCTTCTGGAGCACCACGGGGATGCCGTCGGCGGCCGGCCTGACGGTGGCGTTGAAGTGGTAGACCGGGCCGATCACGCGCACCGCCTCCAGGCTCAGCGCCGGTGCGACGACGACCGCGACCGGCGCCGACTGCGCCGACGGCACGCCACCGACGAGCAGGACGGCGTAGTACGTCGCGGTGCGGGTCACGGGGAGCGACAGCTTCTCCTTGGTCTCGCTGCCGGTCGTCGCGACACCCAGCTGCTGGTCCGGACCGCTCGAAGCCTTCGCGTAGAAGGCGACCTGGGCGCCCGGCTGGGCAGCGGCCAGGGTGGCGGTCAGGACGAGCTGCTTGCCGTACCGGACCGACGGCGCCGAGGCGTCGATCACGACGGGATCTGCGCGCTGGGCCGAGGCGGTCGAGGTGGTCACCAGCTGGCTCCCCCCGAGCACCAGCACGAGCACCGCCGCGAGGCGGAAGAGGCGAGGCATCCCACGAGTGTCCCGCCCTCCCGGCGTACCCACACCGAAAACGCGGGGATTGAGCGTCCGGCGGCTCAGGCAGACTGGTGGCCATGGCGAAGCGCTCGGACGACGCACCCACGCTGGCCGGTGTCCCGCTCTCGCACCTGGACCAGCCGGTCTTCGAAGGCGCCGGTGCGACCAAGGGAGACCTGGTCCGCTACCTCGACGCCGTGCACGAGGCGATGCTCCCCGGGCTGCGCGACCGCGCCCTGTCCGTCGTCCGCGCACGGCTCGGGCAGCAGCCGTTCATGCAGAAGAACCTGCCGAAGTACGCGCCCGACTGGGTCCGCACCACCACGGTGTGGGCGAACGCGTCCAAGCGCGAGGTGCGCTACCCGGTCTGCGACGACCGGCGGACCCTGGTCTGGCTGGCCAACCAGCGTGCGGTCGAGTACCACCCTGCGCTGATGCGCGTGGAAAGTGACCGGCAGACCCACCTGATCCTCGACCTCGACCCGCCGGACGACGTCGAACCCGTGGACGGCTTCCGGATGGCGGTCGCCACCGCGCTGCTGGTCCGGCAGGTGTTGGAGGACGCCGGGCTCTCGGGTGGCGTGAAGACCAGCGGAGCCAAGGGCGTCCACGTGTTCGTGCCGCTCGCCGCCGACGCCGACATCCCTGACGTCGCGGCCGCGACCCGGGCGCTGGCCGAACGGGTGGCCCGGCTGGACCCGAAGGTGGCCACCACGGAGTTCGTCCGCGACGAGCGCGGCGGCAAGGTGTTCGTCGACTCCACGAGGGCGGGCGGAGCGACGGTCGTCGCGGCCTACAGCCCCCGCACGCGACCCGGCGTGCCGGTGTCGTTCCCGGTCAGCTGGGCCGAGCTCGAGGAGGTGCGTCCCGGCGACCTCACGATCCTGTCCGCGGTCGAGCGCCTGGCCGGCACGGGTGACAGCGACCCGTGGGCCGCCGCCAGCGCGTCACCGGTGGCGCTGCCCGCCGACCTGGTGGCGGAGGGTCACGAGATCCCGATCGCGCGGGTGGTGGCCATGCACGAGGGCAAGCGGCGCAAGCGCGAGGAGGAGCGTCACCAGGCGGAGGCGGCCGCCGAGAACGCGTCGTCCCCCGGCGGCCTGGAGTTGTAGAGCCGCATCGACGCGCGGGCCTTGCCGTCCTCGTCGGGCAGGAAGCTCAGCACGGTGACGGACGCGGGGCTCAGCTCCATCCGGAACACCGACTCCAGGGGTGCCTGGAGCGCCGTGGCGACCAAGGTCTTGATGGGGGTCACGTGGCTGACCACGACCACCGTCTTGCCGGGGTGCGCCTCACGGATGCGCTCGAGCCCGGCGAGCACCCGCGCCTCGACCTCACGGAACGACTCGCCACCCGGTGGCGGTGTCTCGAGCGAGCCGAGCCACGCGTCGAGGGAGGCCTGGTCACGCTCGGCCACCTCGGCGTAGGTCAGTCCGTCCCAGCTGCCGAACTCCATCTCCGCGAACCCCGGCTCTACGTCGACAGGCTTGCCCAGCGTCTCGGCGATGATCTCGGCGGACTCCAGCGTGCGGCGTACCGGCGACGCGACCACCGCGGCGACGCCCTCCGCGATCGGCGACAGCCACTCGGCCGTCGCGCGGATCTGGGCGCGTCCCTCGTCGCTGAGGCCGGGGTTGGAGCTCTTCAGGCCCCCGGAGAACTTCTTCGCCGCGGTGTGCGGGGTGACGCCGTGCCTGACGAGCAGCAGCGTGGTGGCCGGACCGGGCGGGCGCCACCCCCAGGTCGCCGGACCAGATGCAGCTTGCGACTCGGCCTCCTCGACCGCGGACTCGGCCTGCGGCTCGTCGACCAGAGCGGCGCCGACGGCGGTCACGCCGTCCCGCTTGCCGTCGAGCGCCTCGTTGGCCAGCCGGTCGGCGTGCGTGTTCCGCTCGCGCGGGACCCAGGTGTACGTCGTGCCGGCCGGCGCCAGCCGCTTCGCCTCGCTGGCCAGCGGCTTCATGTCGGGATGCTTGATCTTCCAGCGGCCCGACATCTGCTCGACGACGAGCTTGGAGTCCATCCGGGCCTCGATGTCGGCTTCCGGCGCGAACTCCTGGGCCAGCTTGAGCCCCGCGATCAGGCCGGAGTACTCCGCGACGTTGTTGGTCGCGACGCCGATCGCGGTGCCGTCCTCGGCGATGACCTCGCCCGTCGCGGCGTCCTTGAGCACGGCGCCGTACGCCGCCGGGCCGGGGTTTCCGCGGGACCCGCCGTCGGCCTCGATGACAACCCGGGTCGGGCCAGTCACAGCCCGGACTCGGGGGTGCGAACCAGGATCCGCTGGCACTCCTCGTGCCGGATCACCTCGTCCGGTGCCGCGTTGCGGATCGCGGCCAGCTCGGTCGGGTCGAGCGAGAGCCGGCAGCCGCTGCACTCCCGGGCCCGGAGCGCGCCGACGGCGACGCCGTTCCTGGAGAGCCGCAGCTTCTCGTAGAGCGCCATCAGGTCCTCGGGGATCGCGGTCACCGCGGGTGCCCGTTCGGCCGAGATGCTCGCGAGCTCCTGGTCGAGCTCCTGGGTCCTGGCGTCCCGGACGCTCCCGAGCTCGGCCAGTCGCTGCTCGGCGTCGGCGACCCCCTGGGTCAATGAGTCAAGCTCCTTCTCGGCGTCCTCGAGGCGAGCCATCACCTCGAGCTCGTCGTCCTCGAGGCTGGTGATCCGGCGCTGGAGCGACTCGAGCTCGCCCTGCATCCGCTCGAGGTCCTTGGGGTTGGCGATCAGCCCCTGGGCCATCCGGTCCTGGTCGCGCGTGCGCCGGGTCTTCACCTGTTCGACGTCGGCATCGACCTTGGACTGCTCGGCGGTGAGGTCGTCGACCGAGATCTGCGCGTCCCGTCGCCTGCCGTCGAGCTCGGCGCGGGTGGCCGTCAGCGCCGCGATCTCGGCGAGCTCGGGGATCGTCTCGCGCTGGTGGCGCAGCAGGTCGGCGCGCGAGTCGAGCTCCTGGAGGTCCAGCAGGGCTAGCTGGGCGGCGGGATCGGCTTTCAGCGCTCTTCTCCTGTGTGGCTGGTCCATGGGTCCGTGCACAGCGTGCTGACCCTGGTCTCCACCGTATCGCCCAGCGCCTCGGTGACCCGCGCGGCCACCAGCGGCAGCCACGTCCACTCGGCCGCCCAGTGCGCGACGTCCACGAGCGCCGCCGCGCCCTGCTCCAGGAACTCGCTGGCCGGGTGGTGCCGCAGGTCGCTGGTCACGTAGACGTCGGCGTCCGTCCGTCGGACCGCGTCGAGCAGGAAGTCGCCCGCTCCCCCGCACACCGCCACCCGGCGTACGACCCGGTCCGGGTCTCCGGCCACCCGGACTCCGTGTGCCGTCGACGGCAGCGCGCTCGCCACCTGACGGGAGAAGCCCTCGAGCGTGGTCTGCTCGACCGAACCGATCCGGCCGTTGCCTGTCGGGGCCACGCCCGGGTCGGCCAGCTCGACGACGTCGTACGCCGGCTCCTCGTAGGGGTGCGCCACGAGCAGGGCCGCCATCACGGTGGGCCGCGACGCCCGGGCCAGCACGCACTCGATCCGCACCTCGTCGACCACCTCGAGCGCTCCGACCTCGCCGATGGCGGGGTTGGCTCCTTCGAGCGGCCGGAACCGGCCCTCACCCGGGGTCGAGAAGGACGCGCTGTCGTAGTCGCCGATCACCCCTGCCCCTGCCTCGGCCAACGCCCGGCGTACGCCGTCAGCGTCGACCGCCGGTACGTAGGTCGTCAGCTTGTCGAGGCTCTGGTTGCCGGCCACCGTGATCGGCTGCAGGCCGGTCAGCCCGAGCGCCGAGGCCAGCGCCTCCGACACGCCGCCCACGGCCTGGTCGGCGTTCGTGTGCGCGGTCAGGAGCGCGCACCCGGCGTCCTGGAGCACGCCGAGGGTCCTCCCCTTGGGCGTCGTCCGCGCCACGCCGTGGACGCCCCTGAGGAACAGCGGGTGGTGCACCACGAGCAGGTCCGCGCCCCACTCCGCGGCCTCCTGCGCCACCGGCAGCACCGGGTCGACGGCGAACATCACCTTGCCGACCGGCTGGTCGGGGTCGCCCGCGACCAGGCCCACCGCGTCCCAGGAGTCCGCGGTCGGGGGCGGGTACCAGCCGTGCAGCAGGTCGACGACGTCGCTCAGCGTGGGCACGTCGCGAGGCTAGTGGACCTACTCAGTTGACCTGGCGCTCGCGGCCCTCCCAGTACGGCGCGCGGAGCTTGAACTTCTGCAGCTTGCCGGTCGCGGTGCGGGCGAGCTCGTCGCGGAACTCCACCGAGGTCGGCGCCTTGTAGCCGGCGGCCTTCTCCTTGCACCACTTGATCAGGTCGGCCTCGGAGGCCTCCTGACCCTCCGCGAGGACCACGAGCGCCTTGATGGTCTCGCCCCACTTCTCGTCAGGCACGCCGATCACGGCGACCTCGGCGACCGCCGGGTGCGAGAACAGGACGTCCTCGACCTCGATCGAGGAGACGTTCTCACCGCCGGTGATGATCACGTCCTTCTTGCGGTCGGAGATCGTGAGGTAGCCGTCGTCGCCCAGGACTCCCCCGTCCCCGGTGTGGAACCAGCCGTCCCTGAGCGCGCGCTCGCTCTCCTCGGGCTGCTCCCAGTAGCCCTCGAGGACGACGTTGGAGCGGGCCAGCACCTCACCACCCTGGTCCGCGTCGTCGCCGTCGGGGTCGCCGGAGGGCTCGGAGATCCTCAGGCTTACGCCTATGGCGGGCATGCCTGCACGGGTGAGCTTCTCGGCCCGCTCCGGGGCGGAGAGGTCGTCCCACTCGGTGCGGGAGCGGTTGACGGTGAGCAACGGCGAGGTCTCGGTGAGGCCGTAGATCTGGATGAACTCCCAGCCGAGCTCCTCCTCCACGCGGACGACGGTCTTCGTGGGCGGCGGGGCGCCCGCCATGATGATCCGGACCCGGTCGCGACCGGGGATCTCGCCCTCCCAGGTCTGGGCGGCGTCGAGCACCGCCGCGGCGACCGCGGGGGCGGCGCACATCACGGTGACGCCGTGCTTCTCGACACGTCGCAGGATCTCGGCGCCGTCGACCTTGCGCAGCACGATGTTCTGCACGCCCATGCCGGTCATCGCGAACGGCATCCCCCACCCGTTGGCGTGGAACATCGGCAGCGTGTGCAGGTAGACGTCGCGGTCGGTGACGCCCGTGTGCAACGCGAAGGTCACGGCGTTGGTCCAGATGTTGCGGTGGGTGATCTGGACGCCCTTGGGCCGGGCGGTGGTGCCGGAGGTGTAGTTGATGGTCGCGGTGGCGTTCTCGTCGTGCTCCCACGGCATCGGCTCCGCACCCTCGTCGGCGTACAGCTCGTCGTCGTTGCCGAGCACGTAGCGGAACTCCGCCTTCACGTCCGCGAGCGCCTCGTCGAGCTCCGGGTCGACGTAGAGCACCCGCGCACCGGAGTGCTCCACGATGTAGCGGACCTCGTCCGGGCGCAGCCGGAAGTTCACCGGCACCAGCACCCGGCCGAACCCGGCGACCCCGAAGAACGACGTCATGAGCCGGGCGCTGTTGTGGCTCACCACTGCGACGCGGTCACCGACCCCGATCCCGAGCTCGTCGAGGTGTGCCGCCTGTCTGCGGGCTAGGTCGCCGACCTGCCGGTAGGTGAGGTCGCCGAGCGACGGCGCGGGCTGGTCGGGCTCGTCGACCACGCCGGTGCGGTCGCCGTACACCTGCACGGCACGGTCGATGAAGTCGGCGACGCTGAACGGGACGAGCACGTGATCCTCCTGGTGGCGTAGGCCCCCAGCAATGAGAGACCTCTCATCGCACTCTCACTGGTACCCCACGTTGAGGCAAGATCGTGTCTGTCATGCGTAGCTTCTGGAAGGTCTTCGCGGCCCTCGCCCTGGTTCTCCCGCTGGGGGCGTTCGTGGCGGGGACCCTCGTGTCGTCCGCGGCCGACGAACCCCAGCCGCGCGACACGATCATCGTCGACGAGCAGTCCGGTACGCCCACGACGACGCCGAGCGGCACGCCCAGCGTGCGGCCGTCCGGGGACCCCAGCAACGATCCCAGCGCGACCAGCAGCCCCAGCAGCGACGCCACCGACGATCACGGCGGCGACGACAACGGCAACGGTGGGATCCCCCAGGCCAGTCACAGCCCGTCCGAGTGGGACGACCACGGTGGGGACGACCACTCCGGGCCCGGCGGTGGCGACGACTCCGACGACCACTCCGGCTCCGGCTCGGGCGGTGGTTCCGACGACTCGAGCGGCCACGGTGGCGACGACTGACCAGCAGACCACCGCCGGCGCCCGACCGGAGCGATCGGGCGTCTCGGTACGTCTCCGGATCACCGCCGCCGTCGCGCTCCTGACCGCGCTCGCGCTCTCGGGCGCCGGCCTGATCGTCTACGTCATCGAGGCGCAGCGCATCGACCAGGACATCTCTGCGGGCGTCGACCAGCAGTTCCGCGAGTTCGAGAGGTTCCAGCAGACAGACGGAGCGTCCTTCGCGAACGTGGGTGCCCTGCTTTATGCGTACCTGGAGACGCAGGTGCCCGGGGCCAACGAGGCGCTGGTGACCTGGTACGACTCCGGCGACGGCGACGGCCCCAAGCCGCAGCAGGTCTCCCAGGACGACGAGACCGTCCAGGACAAGGCCGCCTTCGAGAAGGTGGCGGCGGCGATCGTCGACGACAACGGGACCGCGCGGGTCACGGACTCCGGTGACGAGCTGATCCTCAACGCCCAGACCGTCCAGCTGGGCGGCGAGACCGGCGCGCTGATCGTCGTGACCTGCTACGCCGACGCCCGGTCCGGGCTCATGGACACCATTCAGACCTACGTCGTCGTGGCGCTGCTGTCGCTCCTGGTGATCACGGCCTTCGCTGCGGCGCAGTCCGGTCGGCTGCTCGCGCCGCTGCGTACCCTGCGCGAGACGGCGGACGAGATCAACGACACCGACTTCTCCCAGCGGCTACCCGAGTCCGGCAACGACGACATCACCGCGCTCACCCGGACCTTCAACCGGATGCTCGACCGGCTCGAGGCGGCGTTCGTCGGCCAGCGGCAGTTCCTCGACGACGCCGGTCACGAGCTCAAGACGCCGCTCACCGTGCTCCGCGGGCACCTCGAGCTGCTCGACGTCGGCAGTCCGGCGGAGCTCGCCGAGACCCGCGAGCTGCTGCTGGACGAGATCGACCGGATGTCGCGGCTGGTCGGCGAGCTGATCCTGCTGGCCAAGAGCGACCGGCCGGACTTCGTGAAGCGGCGGCCGGTCGACCTCACCGGCCTGACGGTCGACTCCCTGGCGAAGGCCCGCGGTCTGGGCGACCGGGCCTGGACCCTCGACGACACCGCCAGCGTCACGGTCCCCCTCGACGAGCAGCGGCTCACCCAGGCGCTGCTCCAGCTCTGCGACAACGCGGTGAAGCACACCGGTCCGGGCGACGTGGTCGCCCTCGGGTCGGCGTACGACGGCGCAACGGCGCGGCTCTGGGTCCGGGACTCCGGTCCCGGCGTCCGGCCGGAGGACCGCGAGCAGATCTTCGAGCGGTTCGGTCGCAGCGCCGTACCCGACCACGACGAGGGCTTCGGTCTGGGCCTCTCCATCGTTCGCGCGATCGCGCAGGCCCACGGCGGTACGCTCGCGCTGGAAGCCGAGCAGCCACACGGCGCCCGGTTCGTGATCGCCTTGCCCATCCACACCGTTGAACCAACCGACCCCGGTGACCGTACTCAGGACGAGACCGAGGACGAGGAGTTCAGGCTGTGGCCCGCATCCTGATAGTCGAGGACGAGGCGCGCATCGCGTCGTTCGTCTCGAAGGGACTCGCGGCCGACGGCCACCGCACCACCGCGGTGGCGGACGGGCGGGAGGGGCTCGACCACGCCCTCAGCGGCGAGTTCGACCTGATGGTGCTCGACATCGGCCTGCCCGGCATGGACGGCTTCGAGGTGCTCGACCAGCTCCGGTCCCAGGGCTCGAAGCTCCCCGTCATCGTCCTCACCGCCCGCGACTCGGTGACCGACACGGTCTCCGCGCTCGAGGGCGGGGCCGACGACTACATGCCCAAGCCGTTCCGCTTCGCCGAGCTGCTGGCCCGGATCCGGCTCCGGCTGCGCAGCGCCGCCGAGGGCAGCGCCGCCCGTGACGACGTCCTCGAGGCGGGCGGTGTCCGCCTCGACGTACGCACCCGCCGCGCCACCGTCGGTGAGCGCGAGCTGGAGCTGTCGGCCCGTGAGTTCTCCCTCGCGGAGACCCTGATGGTCAACGCCGGCCAGGTGCTCTCCCGCGAGCAGCTCCTCGACCAGGTCTGGGGCTTCGACTTCGACCCCGGCTCCAACGTCGTCGACGTCTACGTCGGCTACCTGCGCAAGAAGTTCGGCCCGAGCGCCATCGCCACCGTGCGCGGCATGGGCTATCGCTTCAACAACTGAGCCGGTCGGTCTTCGGCTGGGCCCGACCTCGGGGCTGGCGCCGGTGGTGGAGTTCGGCAACCCGACAGCCCGGCCCGCTTTGACCCTCAGCCGGTGTGACTGCGGGTTCGTGTGGGGTTTGGTTCACCACATGACCAATCCCCACACCGTAGGAACGGCGCCCGCTGGCCACCGCTGGTCGGCCGCGCCATCCTGCGCATGAGGGACCAAGTAGCGGTGGCTGGGAGCGAGCGGGCGGTGGCGCACTCCGCGTAGTGCCCCCGCATGACGAAGGACCCGGCAGGCGACTCGCCTGCCGGGTCCTTCGGTTACGGTCCCCGAGATCCCGCTGTCCTGGTCCCTCCCCGATCAGAAGGCGATCGTGCCGGTGCAGACCTGACCGTTGTACTTGGCACGGAACACGACGTTGTCGGTGCCGGCCTGGTCGGCGATCTTGCGCTCGACGCTGAACGAGCCGCTGCGGCCGCCGGTGGTGGAGGAACCCTTCGCGGCGACGGAGCCGTTGTCCTTGATCCTCCACTTCCAGGTCTGGCCGGACTGGTTGGTGTCGACCTCGCCCTCGACCTCGAGGCGGCCGTCGTCGGTCTTCACCTTCAGCTTCCAGCTGCCGCCGCTCGAACAGCTGCCGGTCTTGATGACCCGGTCGTCGTCGCCTCCGTGCGAGGCGTAGGTCGGCGCGCCGACGGCGAGCAGGGTCGTGGTGGTCAGGGCGGCCAGTGCGGCGGCGATCTTCGTCATGGGGAGATCGTGCGAGACCCGCGTGAGGCCCGCATGAAAGCGCGGTGAGACCGCTCTTAGCGAGGCGCGCGGCCCCAGGCCCGCAGGCGACGGCCGGGACCCTCGGGCGATGGCGACGCGGACTGCTCCCACACCCGGCGCCATTGGGCGACGTCCGGGCCGCTGGGGTCGGGCGTCTCGCCGGAGGCCGAACGACGCCGCGCCTCCCACCAGGTCGACTTGTCCTCGTCGAGGAGCGTGGCGACGGCCGCCTTGATCCGCGGCGCGAACTCGCGGACCGACTCCCCCTCGCGCGGCCGGAGCGGCTCGCCGAAGCGGATGGTGAGCTGGCGGCGGCCGGGTGACGGCCAGCCCTGGCCGCGGGGCATCGCGGCGAAGGTGCCCCGGTGCGCCACGGGTACGACGGGGACGCCGTGCTCGTGGGCCAGGAAGGCGGCACCCATCCGGAAGTTGCCGATCCAGCCGTCCTTCGAGCGGGTGCCCTCCGGGAAGATCACCAGCGACCAGCCGTCGGCGAGCACCTCGCCGGGGGTGGTGGCCATCGAGCCACCCCGGCGGTCGATCGGGAAGGTGTTGAAGAACAGCGACGAGCCGACCGCGCGCCACCAGGTGTCGAAGAAGTAGTCCGCGGCGGCCGCGACGCCGGTCTTGCGTCGCCACTCGTCGGGCAGCGACAGCAGGATCAGCGGGGTGTCCAGGTGCGAGGCGTGGTTGGCCGCGAAGATCACCGGCCCCTCGATCCGGTCGAGGACGTCGAGCCCCTCCACCTTGGTCCGCACCTGCGAGCGGAACAGCGGCTCGAGGCCGGCCTTCTGCGCCACCTCGCGCACGGCCATCGCCGGCCGCTTGCGCGACCAGTCCGACGGGAAGACCGTCTGCTTGGCCGGCAGCACGAAGGGCTCCGCCGAGCGCGGCACCTGGGAGCGGCGCCCCCAGCGCCAGCCCCGCGCCGTACGCCGGACGTCGGAGATCCCGTCGCGGATCAGGCTCATCCCACGATCACCTGACGTCCGCGAGCAGGTGCGGCGGGTTGTGCAGGTAGGTGATCGACGGCGACGTGCCGACCGTGCCGGACGCCATCTCCAGGGCGTCCTGGAGCGTCGTGGCGGCGCGGAAGCCCATGCGTGCGGCCGCCTTGCGGTTGCCGCCCACCCAGATCACCTCGTCGACGTGGTCCATGGCGTGCGCGATCCAGTACCACATGTAGAACGGGTGGACGCCGTGGTAGGCGTGCGAGGTGCGGTAGAGGTGGATGTACCACGGGTCCTGCGCGAACTGCTGCTCGTACTTCTCCCCCACGACCGCCGGGTCCGTCGACTCGGCGAGGACCTCCTCGTAGAAGTCGACGTACGACGGGTGGTGCAGCTGGTTGAACCCCTCGTCGAGCGGGTGGTAGAGGATCACGGCGCCGCCCTTCCGGACGACCGGCTGACCGCGGTAGGAGTTGAAGTAGTAGCCGAGCCCCATGCAGGCGGCGAGGATCGGGTTCATCGAGCTGTTGACGTTGTAGGGGCCGAGGTAGGGCACCCCCATCACGAGCACGTCGGACTGCCCGTTGACCTCCACGGAGTGCTGGGCGTGCACCTTCTCGAGAGTCCTCTCGTGCACCGCCTCGACCTCGCCGGCGTTGACCCCGGTGAGGCCGTAGACCGACCGCATGTCGTGGAACATCTTGTGCTTCAGCTTCGGCGGTGCGACCGACAGCCCGCGGCGTACGCCGAGCATCGAGGCCTGGTCCCTGACCGACCACTCCCACTCGCGCTTCTGCAGGAAGCCGAACGACGACGGGAACACGTCGTTGTTGAGGGTGGTCTCGATCTGGAACACCTTCACGGTGTCCTTGATGATCCGGCCCATCCGCCACGCGGACTGGTGCATTTCCGAGTGCTTGTGGTCCATGAACGACCGCGAGTGGACCATCGTCTTGGCGTTGTGGTGGTGGCGCAGCGACTTGTACGACGCCAGCCCGATGCCGACCGACTTGTGGCCGCCGTCCATGGCCACGAGGTTGACGTTGACGTAGATCAGCAGGTCGGACTCGGCGGCCCGCTTGCTGATCTCGATGTCCTCGCCCTTCTCGGTGGTCCCGAGGTGGGCGAGCTCGTCACGGTCCTCGGCGTCGAAGTTGTAGAGGTCGCCCTGTGGGTAGAACGAGCGGAAGACCCGCTCCCCCACGATGTGCTTGAGCTCGGCCGCCGTCATCCGGCGGTGCAGTGCGTTGGCGGCGATCAGCTTCACGTCGTCGACACCCGCGTCGGCGGCCATGGAGAGGACGGCCTCGATGATCCGGCCGCGGATGTCGGGCGCCTTCATGGTCGGCAGCGGGATCGACAGGTCGTCGAAGGCGATCGTCAGCCGCATGCCGGCCTTGAGCAGTGCCGGCAGGGGCTCGGAGTCGAGCGGGTTGAGCAGCGCGTGCTGGATCGCCTCGTCGACGTCGGGCACCGCGTCGAGAGACTCCGGCGGGTAGACCACGCGGGTGCCGAGTGGGAAGTTCTCGAGCCGGAAGCCGAGCCCCTCGTGCACGATCATGGGCGGGGTCCGGTCATCGACCTCGAGCACAAAACCTGGGCGACTCACTGACTGCTCCTTGGATCGAAGGCGACCTTCACCGTACCGAGCCGGCCGGCCGCGTGCGCATGGTCGAGCGCCTCCCGCCACCGGTGCAGCGGGTAGGACGCGACGGACTTGGACAGCTGGACGACGGGGTCGAGCGCGGCGAGGTCGGCGGCGATGTCGAAGGCACCGCGCCCGCCTGTCTCGGACTGCGACGAGGCGTAGGTGCCGACCACCTCGAGCTCACGGAACCACGCCGCGCTGAGGTCGGCGGCCGCCGGCATCCCCGACAGCACGACCCGGCCGCCCGCGCGGGTGGCGTTGAGCGCCGTCTCGAGAGACTGCTTGCTGCCGACCGCGTCAACGGCGACGTCGACGCCCCCGAGGAGGTACGGCGCGGAGAACTCCGGCTTGAGCTGGAAGGCGCCGGTCGACCGGCGTACGCGGCGGAGCACCTCACCGGGCTGCACCACCTCGGTCGCGCCGAACTCGAGGGCCAGCTCGCGCTGGTGGCCGTGCTTGGCGACCACGATGATCTCGCCGGCCGGCGTGAGCTGGCGCAGCGCGAGGGTGGCGAAGAGGCCGACCGAGCCGGCCCCGCTCACCAGGACCCGACCGTTGTCCGGTACCGCGGCCCGCAGCGCGGTGTGCACCGCGCACGAGAGCGGCTCCATCAGCAGCGCCTGCTCGTCCGACCAGCCCTCCGGCACCACGTGCATCTGGCTGCGGTGCGCGACCAGCTGCTGGCCCCAGCCACCACCGGTGTCCTTGCAGAACCCCGTCTGCAGCCCCGGGGCGAGGTGGCCGACGGTGATCCGCGAGCAGCGGTTGGTCTGGCCCACCACGCAGTTCTCGCAGGGCTCCACGCCCCGCGCCGCGCAGGTGAGCACCGGGTCGAGCACCACGCGGGTGCCGGCCTTGAGGTCCTCGCAGTCCTCCATCAGCTCGCCCACGACCTCGTGGCCCGGCACGAACGGAAGTGAGACGACCGCGGAGAAGTAGAGCGACGTGTGTCCTGACAGCGCCCCGAGGTCGGAGCCGCAGATCCCGGACAGCCGGGAGCGCAGCCGGGCCCAGCCCGGCCGGTCGACCTTGGGCTGGTCGATGGTGACCAGCCGCAGCGGGGCCGCGTAGCCGGACAGGATCCCGGGCATCCGGCCGCCCATGAGCTTGCCGGCCGCCGTGCGCGGCACGCTGCGGAACATCTCGAGCGCCAGGATCATGCGCGGACTCCGGGGTCGAGGGCCCGCACCGAGCCGGACGGGCTGGCCCAGTCGGCGACGTCCCAGTGCGAGCGTCGCGCGTGGCGGTAGAGCGGTACGTCGGGCCGCACCGCGACCGGGTTCCCGACCGCTTCGAGCAGCGGCAGGTCCGAGTGCGAGTCGGCGTAGGCGAACGACGCCTTCATGTCGATGCCGTGCTGGGCGGCGTAGGACTGCATCCAGGCGGCCCGCGACTCCCCGACCAGCGGCGAGGACGCGAGGTGGCCGGTGCAGACCCCGCGGTCGTCGACCGCGAGGTCGGCGGCCTCGATGTGGTCGAAGAGCGGGCGCAGCGCGCGCGTCAGCGGGCGGATGGCGCCGGTGATCAGCACCGTCTGGTGGCCGGCGGCCCGGTGCTCGCGGATCCGGCGTACGGCGTCGGGCGAGAGCCGGGACAGGATGTGGTCGGTGAGGTGCTCGTCGGCCACGGCGTCGAGATCAGCGGCCCGGGCGCCTTCGTACTCGCGGTAGATGCCGCGCAGGAAGTCGCTGCGCGAGCGGCGCTCGGCCTGCACGAGGCTCGGGACCTTCGACGCGATCCGGCCCAGCTCGGCCAGCCGCTCCCCGCCGTCGAGCTCGCGCAGCCGCACCCAGAGGTAGGTCTCGATCACGTTGGAGGAGAGCAGCGTGCCGTCCATGTCGAAGAACGCCGCGATGCCGTCGCCACCGGAGCCGACCCCCCGCAGCTGGCCGGGGACGGGCTTCTTGCGCAGCGCCCGGAGCTCGTCGAGGCGGCGCACCGGTGCCGTGACCGCGGGGCAGTGCACGTCGATGAAGTAGTGCGGCCAGTCGACCACCGCGGTGTCGAAGGCGAACGTCGCCCGGTCCTCGTCCGACAGCGACGTGAACAGCGCCATCGCCTTCTTGTCCGAGAAGCGCAGCTCGGCGGTGGCGTACTCCATGTAGAGGTCGAGGTAGCGGCGCAGGAACTCCAGCCGCCGGCCCTGCTGGTGCAGCTTGCGGGCGAGGTCGCGCGCGCGGTCGCTGCGGGGCGCGTGGCCGACCAGGTAGTCGGCGGCCTTCCAGGCCTTCTCGCTCGTCGAGAGCAGCCGCTCGACCGACTTGGCACCCGGGAACCGCCACTCCGGCAGCCGGGCCGCGCCACGGTCGCCCGCGGTGAACGGGTGGTGGTCGAAGTAGGTGCGCACCGAGCTGTAGAGGACGTTGAAGGTCAGCGGGTTGCGGTCGCCGCTGGAGACGTGGAAGTAGCCGACCTGGGCCGGCTCCGGCGGGTGCGCCAGCACGGCGACGATCGCAGAGACGACGTGGTCGACCGGGACGATGTCGACGATCGTGTCCGCGGAGGCCGGGAACTCGGGGAGTTCACCGCGGCCGTAGGCCAGGATCAGCGGCTCCGCCATCTTGAACCCCTCGATCCAGCCGACGTGCGGCCGCTCGAGGGCGGACTCGATGATGCTCGGCCGGACGATCGAGGCCCGCTTCGGGCCGGCGGGGTCGGCGGCCCAGCGCTCGACGACCCGCTCGCCCATCGCCTTGGTGAACGTGTAGCAGTCGGTCCACCCGAGGCTGCGGGCCCGCTCGGTGCCGATCCGGACCAGCTCGTCCTTGACCCACTGCTTGCGCGCCGCCTCGGTGGCACGCGCGGCGGTGAGCAGCCCGGCCCGGCTGTGCTCCTTCTCCGCCTTCTTGCGCTCGCGCGTCAGCAGCTCGGCGCCCCGGGACCGGTGCTCGACGGCCTGCCGCTGGCCCAGCCCCCAGACCAGCTCGGTCTCGAGGTCGACGTCGTGCTCGACCGGGGCCTCGGGGATGCTGCCGCGCCGCCGGCCCGCGACGTACGCCGTGGAGATGTGCACGTAGTGGATGTCGCGGCCGGACGCGGCCTGCGCCTCGTCGATGCGGTCCAGCAGGTCGCGGACGCCGATCACGTTGGTGGTGAACCCCTCGTCGACCGGCGGGTCGAAGGAGACGTCGCCGGCACAGTGCACGACGGCGTCGATGTCGGTGGGCAGCGCGGGTACGTCGGCCAGGTCGCCCTCGACCACGTCGACCCGGGCGGCCATGAGCGCCTCGATCCCGCCGGAGGCCTCGACCACCGCGGCGAAGATCGGCTTCTCCAGCAGCTTGGCGATCCGGGCGCTGCCCGGCGTCGAGCCCTTGGGCCGGACCAGCACGGAGGTGCGTACGCCGGGCACCTCGCTGAGCATGAGGTGCAGCAGCGCCTCGCCCACGAAGCCCGTGACGCCGGTCATCAGCACGTGCTGGCCCGCCAGCCGCTGCGCCACCGACTCCGTCACTTGCTGGCTCACGAGACCGAACCCTGCCACGCCTCCACGGGGGCACCCAACCCACCCGTCCTCGCCGGGCTCAGCGGAGGTGCTTGAGCGCCTCGCGGCGCGACAGCCCGGAGAGGCGCTCACCCAGGCGGTCCACCTCGGCGCGGACCCAGTCCGGGTCGGTCCGGGCGTGCTGGCGCAGCGCCCAGCCGATCGCCTTGCGGAGCCAGAACGACGGGTCGTCGACGTTGGCCTCGATCGCGTGCCGCAGCAGGTCGAGGTCGGTGTCGGCCCCGTGTCCGATCTGGCAGATCACGGCCGTGCGGCGCAGCCAGAGGTCGTCGTCGGTGGCCCAGGGGCGCACCACGGGCGTCGCGGCCCGCCGATGAGCGGCCAGCACGTCGCCGACCAGATGGGTGGCCGCGTCGTCCACGACGTCCCACCAGGCGCCCGTGACCACCAGGTGCTCCCAGAGGTCGAGGCTGGTGGCATCGAGCCACTCGCGGGCGCGGCGGTGGCGGGCGACCGCGATGGCGGCGTACCACTCCTCGCGGTGGGTGGCCCCGTCCCAGAGCAGGCGGATCGTCTCCGCCCACTGCTCCTCGTCGACCGGCTGCCACTCCTTCAGCAACGGCCTGAGCTCGGCCTTCAGCCGCGGCGCCGGAATACCGAAGTAGGGCATGGCGGACTTCATGTACGCCTGCTGCTTGGCCGCCACCACCGGATCGGCGGCCGACGCGAGCGCGCGGCGTACGGCGTCGACGAGAGCCTCGTCTGCGGGAGTGGACGCAGCCACCCCCGCAGACTAGGGCTCTCCCCTGAGTCAGCCAGGCCAGTTGGCCGTGGTGACCTGTCCCCCGCAGACATTGACGCGCAACCGCACGTCGTCGGTCCCCTTCGGCACCAGGGCGTAGCTGCCCTCGATGAGCTCGGGGAAGACGAGCGACGGCATCGTGCCGCCGTCGGGAGTCGGCCGGTCGACCACCGCAACGTGCGGTCGGTGGCTGTGCCCATCCTCGGCGACCGGCTCGGTCCCGGTCACGACCTCGATCTCCTCGCCCAGCATCGACTGCGGCATCGAGACGATGAGCGCCCCGACGTCACCACCGATGTCGAGCACGACCATCCCCTGGCCCGCGTGCGAGTTGTCCTCGTGCACGTGCGGGTGGGTGTGGTCGTCGGTGTGGCTGTGGGTCATGACGCCTTCGACTTCCCGGGCCTCGACTCGTAGCCGCCCCCGGGCAGCCCGAGGTAGGGGAAGGACTTGAGCACCTTCGGGTTCTTGTCCTTCGTGCCGTCGGTCACCGCGGCAGCGGCGGCGTCGGGGGTGAAGGACGGGTCGACCAGCGGGATGGTGAGCCCGGCGATCGCGCGGAGCTCGATGGTGACCACGTCGTCACCGATCCGTCGCCCGTTCGGGAAGCCGGCCGCGTCGCCGGCCACCAGGCCCAGCGAGTTCTCCTTCTTGGTCGGCGGGATCGCGACGTTGAGGCGCACCATGTCCGCCTTGGTGCCGCCGGTGAAGTTCTGGAAACCGGGGACCACGCCGGACGGGATGCCCGTGAGCAGGATCGCGTCGAGGTCGGCTCGCGGCTTCGTGTAGCCCTTGAGCTTGGGGAACACGCCCGGGTAGAGGACCGGCAGGAGACCGGCCAGCTCGGGCTTGCCGACGTTCTGGGTGTAGCGTGCGTCGCCGCTCGGCGGGCGCGAGTTCCAGTAGTCCTTGTCGGCCATCGGGATCAGGACCTCGTTGAACAGCGGGTTGCCCAGGCGGGAGACCTGCTTGTAGGGCCCGTGCCCGACGAACCTGCCCTGGGCGCTGTCGAAGACCCTCGACTTCTGCCGGCTCGCGGTGGTCCACACCCCGATGACGGAGCTGGCCGCCGCAGGGTCCTTGCCACGGCCACCCGCGAGGTCCTTGATCGGCACCTGGATCGCCAGCGTGTGCACGTTGAAGCCCTGGAGACCGTTGATCCCGCCCATCACGGGCAGCGACACGAGGTGTGCGTTGTTGAACGGTCGCAGCGCTCCGAGGTCGAAGATGCTGCCGAGGTCGACGTGGAAGGCGTCGGAACGCTGTCCGGCGAAGACCTTCCCGCCGTTGGGCAGGTCGTGCACCGCCTGGGCGGCCAGGGCGGCGTAGTTCGGTGTGCTGCGGGTGCCGACGTTCACCGGCGGGCAGGGCACGCCCGTGGCCAGGACCTTCTTCTTCTTCCCCTGGATCCGGGTCAGCGTGTAGAACTGCGGCCGGTTCCAGTTCGGGTCGTCGATCTTGGCGATCGGCCCGATGTTGTAGAGGAAGGTCGACTTGTTGCGTACCTGGGTCGTGAACTCGAACCGGTAGGTGACGTCCGCCTGTGCGGTGCCCTTGTTGGACACGTGGATCTCGTAGCGCACGTCGTCGCCGAACTCGAAGAAGTTCGGTCCTCCGTCGGGCTTCTGGAACGGGATGTAGTTGGCGATCAGCGTGACCGTGTCCTTGCGGTCCGGGCTGACGAACGCGTAGACGTCGGTGCTGTCCGCGACCGGGTCCTTGCTGATCTCGGGTGCTTCGCGGTGGGAGCTCATCTCACTTGCCTCCCTTGATGGAGCCGGCTGCGTTGAGGATGCGGGCGACCAGGTCGTGGTCCTCCACGATGACCTCGCGCTCGCCGACCATGAGGTGCAGGACTCCGGCCTTCGGGTTCTGGACGTAGGCCACGACCGGGTCGGTCGCGGCGTCCCTCCCCCGGGCCGTCATCGCGTTCGCCGTACCGCCGGACAGCGTGACCACCGCGGTGGCCGCCGTCCCGGCCCCGGCGGCTGCCAGGAACTTCCTTCTGCTCGTGTCACTCATCTTTAGGGGCTCTCTCCCTGTGACGCCGGCTCGGTGTGAGCCGGACCACTTGGTCTTCGGAGCCGTCGCCCGCGCGGATGGGGGAATCGCGACCTCGAACCGAGGGTTGAGACGGGCATGGACAACATCAGGACGATCGGCACCATCGGCGCAGGCAACATCGGCACCGCTGTCGCGAGGCTCGCCGTCGCCGCCGGCTACGACGTGGTGCTCAGCAACTCGCGCGGCCCGGAGACCCTGGCCGACGTCGTGGCAGACCTCGGCCCGCGCGCCACTGCGGCCAGCGCTGCAGGAGCCGCCGCTCGCGGTGACCTGGTCGTCGTGACCATCCCTCTGCACGCCATCGGCGACGTACCGGTCGAGCCGCTGGCCGGGAAGATCGTCGTGGACACCAACAACTACTACCCCGGCCGGGACGGGCAGATCGCGGAGCTCGACGACCACACCGCCACCTCGGCAGGACTGCTCCAGCGCCACCTGCCGACGTCCCACGTCGTGAAGGCGTTCAACCACATCGGCTCCGCCGACCTCGAGTCCCAGGGAACGCCTGCGGGCGCCGCCGGCCGACGCGGGCTCTCGGTCTTCGGGGACGACGCCGCTGCGGTCGCGACGGTCGGCCGCTGGCTCGACGAGCTCGGCTACGACGCGGTGCCGGGTGGCCCGCTCGCCGAGAGCTGGCGGATCGAACCCGGCACCCCGGGCTACGGACCGCGGCTCGACGCCGACGGGATGCGCCAGGCGTTGGCCGACGCCACACAGTGACCGACCACGGGGTTTGGCAGGACCCGCACCGGGCACCGTCCTGACAGCGGCGCTGACCTGATCGAGATCGTCATATCCCGCACGGGTCGTGCGTCGCTGGTGTGCTCGTCTCGACCGGTCCGGAACGGTTGGGGCGGGTCCGCTCCAGCCTTCCCGGACCCTGAGGCCGGGACCTGTCCCGGGGCACGCTTCGGTGGGCGCAGAGGGGATCGAACCCCCGACCGCTGGTTTGTAAAACCAGAGCTCTACCGCTGAGCTATACGCCCGTCGCGGGAGCAGATTACGGGACCCTGACGTAAGAAGTTGAGCCGCCGGCGTCTCGGGTCACCAGCGGCTCAACCGGGCATAACGTACTGCCCACGTCAGGACGAGCCAAACCTGCGAACGGACTAATTCTCAACTGGTCCAGACAACCTGTCCGCGCCGCCGGATCGGGCTGTTCGCAGCCCGAGTCTGCGGCCTCAGACCAGGGCCTGGATCTGGCGCAGGTGCTCGTCCAGGTCGCGGCCCTCGGAGTTGGCGTTGTGGACCGACCAGCGGATCACGCCGTCCTTGTCGATGGCGTACGACGACCGGCGCGGCGCCCCGCGACCCTCGTCGAACACGTCGTAGGCACGCGTCACCTCGCCGTGCGGCCAGAAGTCCGAGAGCAGCGGGAAGTTGATCCCGTCGGAGTCCGCGAACGCGCGCAGCGCGTAGGTCGGGTCGCACGAGATCGCCAGCACCTCGCTGTCGAAGGTCAGGAAATCGGCCAGCCGGGTCCTGATGCCGGCCAGCTCACCGGTGCAGACGCCCGAGAACGCGAACGGGTAGAAGACCAGCGCGACCGCCTTCTGGCCGCGGTACGACGACAGGGTGACGTCCTGGCCGAACTGGTCGCGCAGCGTGAAGTCGGGCGCCGGCTCGCCCAGCTCGAGTCCGGTCACGCCTCGTCCGAGGTCGAGCCGGAGCTGGCGCTCGAGCCGGCGTCGTACTCCTGCAGCTCGCGCTTGAGCACCTTGCCGGTCGCGTTGCGCGGCAGCTCGTCGAGCACCACGATCTCGCGGGGCACCTTGAAGCGGGCGAGGTTGTCCTTCACGTGGGCCTTGAGGTCGTCCTCGGTGGCTGACACCCCGTCTCGCAGCACGACGAACGCACGCAGCCGCTTGCCGAAGTCGTCGTCGTCCACGCCGAGCGCGGCCACCTCGACCACGCCCTCGTGACGGGCGAGGCAGTCCTCGACCTCCTTGGGGAAGACGTTCTCGCCCCCGGAGACGATCATCTCGTCGTCGCGGCCCTCGACGTAGAGGAGACCGTGCTCATCGAAGCGGCCCACGTCACCCGACGACATCAGGCCGTCGATCATGTCCTTCTGACCGCCTCCGGTGTAGCCCTCGAAGAGCAGGCTGTTGCCCACGAAGATCCGGCCCGACTCGCCCTGCGCGACCTCGGTGCCCTGGTCGTCGAAGATCTTCACGACCGTCGCCCACGGTGGCTTGCCGGCCGTGGTCGGCTCCTGGCGCATGTCCTCCGGGGTGGCGATCGAGGCGTAGGCGACCTCGGTCGACCCGTAGGTGTTGTAGAGGTTGTCCCCGAAGCGGTCCATCCAGCTCAGCGCGAGATCGCCGGGCAGCGCCGAACCAGACGCGGCGACCACCTTGACGGTCTTCAGGCTGTGCGCGTCGAGCTTGTCGTCCGGCAGCCCGAGCATCCGCTGCAGCATCACCGGGATCACGACCATCCCGTCGCACTGCTCGTCGTCGACCAGGTCGAGCGCGCCTTCCGGGTCGAACTTGCGACGCAGCACGATCGTGTGGCCGAGCAGCAGCGAGAGCATCAGGTGCGCGAAGCCCCAGGTGTGGAACAGCGGCGCCGCGATGTGCACCCGCCACCCGTACTTCAACGGCATCCGCGACAGCAGCGAGATCGCGGCGTCGACGCCGGCCTCGTTGCGGGGGGCGCCCTTCGGCGTACCGGTGGTCCCCGAGGTCAGGATGATGATCCGGCTGTGGCCGGCCGGCACCGGCACCGCGCCGTCGTCGCGCTCGCCCTCGATCAGCGAGTCCAGGGTGTCTGACCCTGATGAGTGTCCGGTCTCGCCGTCGACCCACGACAGCACCCGCTTCTCGATGTGGGCCTTCCCGAGCAGTCCGGTGAACTCCTCGTCGTGGATCACCACGCTCGGTGCCTCGCGCTCGAGGACGTCGACCAGCTGCGGGCCGGCGAACGCGGTGTTGAGGTAGATCAGGTCCGCGCCGAGCTTGGCCGCGGCGACGGTGGCCTCCACGAAGCCACGGTGGTTGCGCGCCATCAGAGCCACCGAGTCGCCCTCGGAGACCCCGAGCTTCTGCAGGGCCCGGGCCAGCGCGTTCGTACGCCGGTCGACCTCGCGGAAGGTCAGCTCACCGCGCTCGTCGATCAACCACACCCGGTCGGGGACGAGCGTGGCCATCGCGAGGAAGCCCCCGGCGGGCCCGGTCCCCCACTGCTGGAGCGCCCGGCCGGCCCGGGCCAGGGCGAGCGGGGAGTAGGGCCGGAGGATGCCGGACTCGGCCAGCACCTTGAGGCCGTAGCCGGTCGACGCGGCCTTGCCGGCCAGCTTGTCGAGCGGGGATGGCAGCGCGAGGGAAGGCACGACGTGCAGGATGCCACGCCGACTCACGCGCTGGTGCGGGTCCCGTCAGACGGGGGTCTTGGGGGCGATCAGCCTGGTGGCCGACCACTCCTTGCTGACCGCCGCGGTGGTGGTCTGCGACAGGCCGGCGATGGGCGCGGCCTCGGCGATGTCCGCGGGCTCGACGGCGTTCGGCCGGCCCACCTTCGGCGTCAGGAGCCAGATCGCGCCGCCGCCGACCAGGTCGGTGAGCGCGTCGACGAGGCCGTCGACCAGGTCGCCGTCCTCGGAGCGCCACCACAGCAGGACCGCGTCGACGACGTTGCCGTAGTCGCCGTCGACCATGTCCGCGTCGATGGCGTCCTCGATCGTGACCCGCAGCTGGTCGTCGGTGTCGGAGTCCCAGCCGAGCTCCTGGATGACCATGCCGGGCTTGAACCCGAGCCGCTCTGCGGCACCGGGAGCACCCGTCTGGGTGGAGCCTCCACCCTCGGTCGAGCTCACGCCGTCCTCCTCAGTTTTCCTGCCCACGACGGGCACTGTGTCGCGTCACCTATGGCGAACCCCCGCGACCGCGGGGGTCCAATGAGCGCTAGTCCACCGGAGTTGGGCGGTACACGCAAGCGGGCGACCCACTATCGGCGCAGGTGAGAGGTCAACTGGGGGTCGGCGAGGGCGTACTGGTCGGTAGGCGATCGGCCGTTCGAAGCGCTCGGCCAACCGTGACACGATGGTTGCGTGACCGAGGAAACATCCACCCGAGCCACCACCAGCGGCTCCCCCGCACCGGTGATCCACGAGGGTCTGCCCACCCAGCTCCCGGACATCGACCCGGACGAGACCACCGACTGGCTGGAGTCGTTCGACCAGCTCGTCGACGAGCGCGGCCGCGACCGCGCGCGCTACGTGATGCTGCGGCTGCTCGAGAAGGCCCGCGAGCTGAACGTCGGGGTGCCGGCGCTGCGCAGCACCGACTACATCAACACCATCCCGCCCGAGCGGGAGCCGTGGTTCCCCGGCGACGAGGACATCGAGCGCCGGATCCGCGCCTTCATCCGGTGGAACGCCGCGGTGATGGTCTCCGACGCGAACCGGCCGGGCCTCGAGGTCGGCGGCCACATCGCGACGTACCAGTCGGCCGCCAGCCTCTACGAGGTCGGCTTCAACCACTTCTTCCGCGGCAAGGACCACCCCGGCGGCGGCGACCAGATCTACATCCAGGGACACGGCTCGCCGGGCATCTACGCCCGCGCGTTCCTGGAGGGTCGGCTCAACGAGGAGCAGCTGCTCCGCTTCCGCCAGGAGGTGCAGCACGGTGTCGGCAAGGGGCTCTCGTCGTACCCGCACCCGCGGCTGATGCCCGAGTTCTGGGAGTTCCCCACGGTCTCGATGGGGCTCACCGGCATCAACTCCATCTACCAGGCCCGGTTCAACCGCTACCTCCAGAACCGCGGCATCAAGGACACCTCGCAGCAGAGCGTGTGGGCCTTCCTCGGCGACGGCGAGATGGCCGAGCCCGAGTCTCTCGGCGCGATCCGGATCGCCGCCCGCGAGGAGCTCGACAACCTCACGTGGGTCATCAACTGCAACCTCCAGCAGCTCGACGGGCCGGTGACCGGCAACGGCAAGATCATCCAGGAGCTGGAGGCCAACTTCCGCGGCGCCGGCTGGAACGTCATCAAGGTGATCTGGGGCCGCGAGTGGGACGAGCTGCTCGCCCGCGACGTCGACGGCGTGCTGGTCAACCAGATGAACAAGACCCCGGACGGCGCGTTCCAGAACTTCTCCGTCGAGGACGGCGCCTACAACCGCGAGCACTTCTTCGGCCCCGACCCGCGGCTGCGCAAGATGGTCGAGCACATGAGCGACCGGCAGATCGAGAAGCTGCCGCGCGGTGGCCACGACTACCGCAAGGTCTACGCCGCCTTCGACGCCGCCTCGAAGCACACCGGGCAGCCGACGGTGATCCTGGCCCACACGATCAAGGGCTGGACGATCGAGGCGCTGGAGGGCAAGAACGCCACCCACCAGATGAAGAAGCTCAAGCTGCCGGACCTGCTGAAGTTCCGCGACCGCCTCTACCTGCCGATGAGCGACCGCGACATCGAGGAGTCCTACAACTCGACCGGCACCGCGCCGTTCTTCCACCCGGGCGCGGACTCCCCCGAGATGGAATACATGATGGAGCGGCGCCGACAGCTCGGCGGCTCCATCCCCAAGCGGGTGATCCGGGCCAAGTCCCTGATCCTGCCCGGCAAGGAGATGTACGACGAGCTCAAACAGGGCTCGGGCAAGAACAAGGTCGCCACGACCATGGCCACCGTCCGGCTCCTCAAGGACTGGATGAAGGACCCGAACATCGGCCAGCGGATCGTGCCGATCGCGCCGGACGAGTACCGCACGTTCGGCATGGACTCGATGTTCCCGAGCGCCAAGGTCTACAACCCCGGCGGACAGCAGTACGAAGCCGTCGACCGCAAGTTGTTGCTTGCCTACAAGGAGTCCGCGCAGGGCCAGATGCTGCACGAGGGCATCTCCGAGGCCGGTGCGATGGCCTCCGCGACCGCCGCCGGCTCGACGTACAGCACCCACGGCGAGCACATGATCCCGTTCTACATCTTCTACTCGATGTTCGGGTTCCAGCGGACCGGTGACTCGATCTGGGCGATGGCCGACCAGCTCGCGCGCGGGTTCCTGGTCGGCGCCACCGCCGGCCGCACCACGCTGACCGGCGAGGGGCTGCAGCACGCCGACGGTCACTCCCCGCTGCTCGCCGCGACCAACCCCGCGGTCGTCCACTACGACCCGGCGTTCGCCTACGAGGTCGCGCACATCATGGAGTCGGGCCTGGCCCGGATGTACGGCGAGTCCGAGGCGCACCCGCAGGGCGAGGACGTCATCTTCTACCTCACCGTCTACAACGAGCCCGTCTCGCAGCCGAAGGAGCCCGACGACGTGGACGTCGACGGGATCCTGCGCGGCATGCACCAGACCGCGAAGGCGGACGGCGAGGGCCCGCGGGCCACGCTGATGGCCTCCGGCGTCGGCTACCCGTGGATCGACGAGGCGAAGCGGATCCTCTCCGAGGACTGGGGCGTCCAGACCGACCTGTGGTCGGTCACCTCGTGGAACGAGCTGGCCCGCAACGCCACCGCCGCCGAGGAGTGGAACCTCCTCCACCCCGGCGAGAGCCCGCGGACGGCGTACGTCTCGGACCGGCTGGCCGGTGTCTCCGGCCCGGTCGTGGCGGTCTCGGACTACATGCGCGCCGTGCCCCTCCAGATCGCGCGCTGGGTCCCCGCCGACTACCGGGTGCTGGGCGCCGACGGCTTCGGCTTCGCCGACACCCGGCCGGCCGCCCGCCGGTTCTTCCACATCGACGCGCAGTCGGTGGTCGTGCAGACCCTGCAGGCGCTCGCGGACGCCGGGGAGATCGACCGCAGCCAGGTGGAGAAGGCGTTCGCCCAGTACCGCATCGACGACCCGACCGCCGTCGCCGACGTGAAGCAGGAGGGCGGAGATGCTTAGGCCTGCGCCAGGCACGCCTCGGCGACCACGAGGTCCTGCCAGGACATCCCGACGCTCTTGAAGACCAGCGGCCGGCCTTCGGGCACGGCCGATCGACCCGTGACGACGTCACTCATCGTCAGCAGGTCGGGAGCGGAGAGAGCGCCGTCGGCGATGGCCAGGACCACGTCGCCCGCTTCGCGCAGCGAGGTGGCGACGTCCTCGACGACGACTGTCGAGCGCCCGACCAGCGCGGCGTCGAGCTCCCTAGCGTCCGGCTCGTGCGAGCCGACCGCGACGACGACGGCGTCGTCACGCACCTGGTCGGAGAGCAGCACCGGGGACCGGGCCGACGTGGCGCAGACCACCACGTCCGCGGACTGCAGTACGTCGTCCGCAGCCGCCGAACCGAGGGCCACGGCGTCGAGCGGGGTGCGGGACGGGTCGCGGACCAGGTGCGTGACAGCCGCCAGGTCGCGCACGGCCGCCAGCGCGCTCGCGTGCCCGGTGGCCTGGGGCCCGGCCCCGATCACGGCGAGCCGCAGCGCGCGCTGCGGTAGGTGACCCTCGACCGCGGCTACGGAGACGGCCGGCGTGCGCAACGTGGTCAGCGCCGTTCCGTCAAGCACCGCACGCAGGGCCAGGGTGTCCTGGTCGAACAGCAGGTAGGCGGCCTGGATCCGCGGCAGGCCCCTGCCCGGGTTGTCCGGCGCGATGGTCACGACCTTGATCCCGACGCCGGCCTCGGCCTCCGAGGGCATCAGCAGGAACTCGCCGCCGGTCAGGGGCACCGAGACGCGGGCCGGATCCACCGACGGGTCCAGGCCGCCACGCAGGGCGTCGACGATCGCCCGGCTCGCCCCGGCCGGACCGAGAGAAGCCACGGCTTCCGCGTCGAGGAACCTCACCGCAGCACGAACCCCGGGACCAGCGGATCGTGCGGGTCGATCGAGAAGACGTGCTCACCGGTGCGGTAGGCGGTCCCGGTCACCTGCGGGACGACCGCCGGACGGCCGGCCACCTCGACGGTCTCGAGCACCGTCCCGGTGAACGTGCTCCCGACGATGGAGTCGTGCCGCAGCACCGCGCCGGCGGGCAGCCGACCATCGGCGGCGAGGACCGCCAGCCGGGCGGACGTGCCCGACCCGCACGGGGACCGGTCCACCTCACCGTCGGCGAAGATCGTCACGTTGCGCTGGTGCACCTCCCCCGCCGCCGGGTCATGAAGGTCGCCGAGTTCGTCGAACCAGATCGTCCCGTAGATCCCGTCCAGCCGGTCGTCGCTCGGGTGCACGGCGTACGGCGACTCGTCGAGCGCCCACTTGATCTCGCGGCCGAGGCTGATGAGCTCGCCCAGGTGCTCCGGCGTGACCGCCAGACCGACGTCGCCGGCGGGCAGGCTCGCGTACATCGTGCCGCCGTACGCCACGGTCACCTGCACGTCTCCGCGGGAGGTGGACACTCGCACGTCCCGCGCCACCACCCAGCTGGGCACGTTGACGAAGTCGACGGCGACCACCCGCCCGTCCTCACGGTGCACCCGGGCCGTCACCCGGCCCGACGGCACGTCGATGACCACGTCGGCACTGCCCGTGTCAGGGGCCGCGACCCGCCCCGTCTCGACCGCCCAGACCCCGAGCGCGATCGTGCCGTGGCCGCAGGCCGTGGAGAACCCGTCCTTGTGCCAGAACAGGACGCCCAGGTCGGCGCCCTCGTCGTCGGGCGGCACGACGAACCCGCCGTACATGTCGGCGTGGCCGCGCGGCTCCGAGCACAGCACCGCCCGGAGTTCCTGAACGGCTGGGTCGTCGATCGCCCGCGCCCGCCGGTCGGCCACGGAGCTGCCGGGGATCGGGACGGGCGGGTCGGCCACGATCCGGAACGGTTCGCCGCCCGTGTGGTAGTCCGTGGTCCGGATCGTCGGGGGCAGCATGGTGGCAGCCTTCCACGCCCGCCGCGGGAGCAGAGGTCAGCCGAAGGCAGCGTCGCCGGCGTCGGCGAAGTCGCCCATCGAGTGGAACTCGAGGTCGTAGGACCACTCGCCGCTCGGCTCCGGGATGGCGCCCCGACCGTCGCCGTCGTGGCCACGGTTGATCCACACCGACGGGAGGCCTTCCCGCTTCGCCGCGACGTGGTCGTGGAACAGGCTCTGGGCCACGTGCAGCAGTCCGTGACGCTCCACGCCCAGCTCGTCGAGGGTGCGGTCGAGCGCCCGGAAGTGGGGTTCGGCGGGCTTGTACGCGCCGACGTCCTCGGCGGTGATGACCGCGGCGAAGTCACCCCGCAGCCGCCGGTTGCTGCCCGCGAACCCGTCGCGGTGCACGTTGGACAGGATGATCAGCAGGTAGTGCTCGCGGAGCCGGGCGAGCGCCTCCGCCGAGTCCGGGAACGCCGGCCAGTCCGGCACCGAGGCGCCGAGACGCTGCGCCCACTCGTCGCTGACCGAGCCGCCCAGACTCTCCCCGACGCGTCGGAAGGCCGCGCCGAGGACCTCGGGGTAGAGCGACGCCGGCGTCTCGCGCTGGACCTCGGCCTCGTGGCCGCCGTACACCCGCAGCAGCTCGTCGATGGCGACGTCGAGCCCCTGCTCCTGCGCCCACGGCACCAGCACCGCGGCGATGCCGGCCTCCCAGTCGATGAGGGTGCCGTAGCAGTCGAAGCTGAGCGCCTGGAACGACGTGAGGTCGATGGTCATGGGGAGGGGTCAGGCCGACGCGTCCCGGACGGCGGCGACCGGGCTCACCGGCGCGGACCGGCCGGTCTTGAGCAGGCTGCGGAACCGCGCCCGGGAGTACGACGCGGGCTGCGTCGAGCGGATGAACTCGTGCACGATCTTGGCGAACCGCTGCGGGTGGTCCTTGTGGGGGAAGTGCCCGGCGTGCGGGATCACCTCGATCCGGGCGTTCGGCGCGAGGGCGGCGGCGTTGCTGGCATGGCGCACCGGGATCACCCGGTCGTCGCGGCCCCAGATCACCGCCATCGGCATCTGCTCGGTCAGGTAGGCGCGGTCGGCCATCGTCACGATCTGGCCGCGCCAGTCGATGACCGCCTTGACGACGTGCCGGATCGCGGCCCGGGACGACGGGTCCTTGAAGGTGTCGTAGATGTCGGCAACCTCGTCGAAGTCGCGGGTCGCCTTGAGGTCGGTCCGCGAGAGGGCGACCAGCCCCGCCCTGCCGAGGTGCCGGATGCCGGGCAGGGTCAGCAGTCCCATCAGCTGGTGGAACCCGGGCGTGGTGATCGCCCGGAGCGCCGGGCTGACCTCGGGGCCGAGACCTCCGGACGCGACCAGGATCATCCGCTCGGTGCGCTCGGGGAACTGGTAGGCGAACTGCATCGCGACACCGCCGCCGAAGCTGTGGCCGACCACGGTCACCTTGTCGATCCCGAGCAGGGTGATCAGGTCGCGCATCCCGTTGGCGTAGCCACCGACGCTGTAGTCGGCGCGCGGCTTGTCGGAGAGCCCGTGACCCAGCAGGTCGGGCGCGATCACCGTGTAGCGGCGGGCCAGGGTCTCGATGACCGGCTCCCACGTGGTGTGGTCGCAGCCGAGCCCGTGGAGGAGCAGGAGCGCCGGCCCCTGGCCGACCTTGACGAAGGCCCGTCGGTGTCCGTGGAGGGTGACGAACTGGACCTCGTGACCCGCCACATGACCTGCGTCGTGCTGGAGCCGTGCCACGGATCCTCCCCATGAAGTTGGACAGCGCCGCGCCCGATGACGCCGCGCTGTCCCGCAGGATTCAACCGACTGCCGCTGGTCGAATCAAGGTCTGTTCATCACGTGTTGGCCCCATTTCCCTTGACCCACGCCTGTCCGGGCCCGCTCGGAGGCGGGTTGTGGTGCCCGTGGTGACAGGATTCGGGGCATGAGCCGTCGTACCGCCGACCCGCGCAGCCGGGTCGCCGACGACCTGCGCCGCTCGATCGGCGGACTCAGCACCGCGGCGACGTCCCGGATGGCCGAGGACCTGCCGTGGTTCCGGGAGCTCAGTGCCGAGGACCGGTCGTGGGTCGGGATGATCCTGCAGGCCGGCGTCCGCGGCTTCGTGGACTGGTTCGAGGAGGGGGGCGACAGCGGCGAGCCGGCGGTCGCCACGTCGGTCTTCGGCGCCGCCCCGCGAGCGCTGGCCGGCGTGATCACGCTCCAGCAGACCGTCGACCTGGTGAAGCTCTCGATCGAGGTGGTGGAGAGCAACGTCGACGACATCGTCGCCGCCGAGGACGCCGCGGACGTGCACCGCGCGATCTCGCGCTACGCCCGCGAGGTGGCCTTCGCCACCGCCGAGGTCTACGCCCGGGCTGCCGAGGTGCGCGGGGCGTGGGACGCCCGGCTCGAGGCGCTGGTCGTCGATGCGGTGCTGCGCGCCGAGACCGACGAGGCGGTGCTCTCGCGGGCCAGCGCGCTGGGCTGGAAGGCGCGCGGCACCGTGTGCGTGGTGCTCGGTGCCTCTCCCGCCCGCCGGACCGAGACCGACCTGTTCGACGACGTACGCCGGACCGCTGCCGCCGCCGGCATGGACGCCCTGTGCGCGGTCCAGGGCGACCGGCTCGTCGTGCTGCTCGGCGGGGTCTCGGAGCCCCGCCAGGCGGCCTCGGTCATCGCCGAGCTGTTCGGGGAGGGTCCGGTGGTCGCCGGCCCGGTGGCAGCCGACCTCGCCGGCGGGGCCGGCTCCGCGCGGGCCGCGGTCTCGGCGTACCGCTCCGCGCCCGCGTGGCCGGACGCCCCTCGCCCCGTGCTCGCCTGGGAGCTCCTGGCCGAGCGGGCCCTCAGCGGCGACGGCCACGCCCGTCGACAGCTGGTCGACGACGTCTACCTCCCGCTGCTGCACGCCCGCGGGGCGCTCGTGGAGACCCTCAGCGCCTGGCTCGACTGCGGCTCGTCCATCGAGGGGGCGGCGCGGGCGCTGTTCGTCCACCCCAACACGGTCCGCTACCGCCTTCGCCAGGTGGCGGATCTCACCGACCTCACCCCGGGCCAGGCCCGAGACGCCTTCACGCTCCAGATCGCGCTCGTGCTCGGCCGCCAGTCGGGCCGCGACTGACCACGGGCCGGCCTCGCTGCCAGGCAGTAGCGCCGACCACGTGTCGGCGTCATTGTGGGAACCCTACAAAAACGCTCCGGAGACTTTCGTGGGCGACCGAGGCGAGGTCGCGACCTGTCGACGGGCAGAGTGGAGCCCGTGCTCGTCATCGTCGCGCCCGGCCAGGGCGCCCAGAGTCCCGGCTTCCTTACCCCGTGGCTCGAGGACCCCGACTTCCGCAACCGGTTCGAGTGGTTGTCCACGGTGGCCTCGCTCGACCTGATCCACTACGGCACCGAGGCCGACGCCGACGAGATCCGGCGCACCGACATCGCCCAGCCCCTGCTGGTGGCGACCGGGCTGGTCGCCGCGCTCGAGATTTTCCCGCACCCGACCGACGCGTTCGGCAAGGTGAGCGCGGTCGCGGGGCACTCGGTCGGCGAGCTCACCGCCGCCGCCGGCGCCCGGGTGATCTCCGCGGAGCAGGCGATGGTGCTGGTCCGCGAGCGCGGCAAGGCGATGGCCGAGGCCGCCGCTGTGACCGAGACCGGCATGACGGCCATCCTCGGCGGGGACCGGGAGCAGGTGCTCGCGTTCATCGAGAAGCACGGCCTCACCGCCGCCAACGACAACGGCCCCGGCCAAGTGGTCGCCGCCGGCACGATGGCGCAGCTGCAGGCGCTGGCCGACGAGCCACCCGAGAAGGCCCGGCTCATACCGCTCAGCGTCGCAGGCGCCTTCCACACCCAGCACATGGAGCCGGCCGTCGCGCGGCTCGGGTCACTGGCCCGCTCGGTGTCGGTGCACGACCCGCGCACCCGCTTCGTCTCCAACAAGGACGGCCAGGTCATCCACGACGGCCGCGACGTGCTGCGCCGCCTCGTCGGCCAGATCGCCAGCCCGGTGCGCTGGGACCTCTGCATGGACACCTTCGAGGACCTCGGCGTGACCGGCATCCTCGAGATGCCCCCGGCCGGCACCCTGACCGGAATCGCGAAGCGGGCCCTCAAGGGGGTCGAGACCTTCGCGCTCAAGGGCCCCGAGAACCTCGACGAGGCTCGGGCGTTCTGCGACAAGCACGGCGAGTTCGCCGAGATCGACAGCTCGCCTACCTGGCGGATGGTCGTCTCCCCCGCCAAGGGCACGTTCCACATCGCGGCGGAGGCCGCGGACGCCGAGGTCCTGTCGTCCGGGTCGCCGATCGGCGAGGTCGCGAGCCTCCGCGACCGGATCGGCGTCACCGCGGCGCACGGCGGCCAGGTCGTGGAGTGGCTGGTCGAGGACGGCGACCTGGTCTCGCCCGGACAGCCCCTGCTACGGCTGCACCCCGAAGGGAGCGCGTCATGACCACCATCGAGGGTGCCAGCGGCGCCCCCCACGCCCGCATCTACGGCATCGGCGCCTACCGGCCGTCGCGGGTGATCCCCAACAGCGAGGTCATCGAGGCCATCGACTCGAGCGACGAGTGGATCCAGCAGCGCTCGGGCATCAAGCAGCGCCGCTGGGCCACGCCCGAGGAGACCGTCCAGCTGATGTCCGTCGCCGCGGCGCGAGAGGCGCTGGAGCGGGCCGACGTCGACGCGCGGCAGATCGACTGCGTGATCGTGGCGACCGTCAGCCACATGTTCCAGACCCCGGCCGTCGCCACCGCGATCGCCCACGAGCTCGGCACCGACCAGGCCGCGGCGTTCGACATCTCGGCGGCCTGCGCCGGGTTCTGCCACGGCGTCGCGCTGGCGGCCGACATGGTGCGCGGCGGCAGCGCCGGCTACGCGCTGGTGATCGGCGTCGAGCGGCTGTCCGACCTCACCGACGTCGGTGACCGCGGGACGGCGTTCATCTTCGCCGACGGCGCGGGCGCGGCCGTGGTCGGTCCGAGCGACACCCCGGGCATCGGCCCGGTGGTGTGGGGCTCGGACGGCGAGCAGTTCGACCTGATCCGGCAGAAGGAGGACTGGCGCGACGTGATCGCGTCCGAGAGCCCCGCCATGCCGCACCTGGTGATGCAGGGCAACCCGGTCTTCCGCTGGGCGTCGTTCGTGATGGCCAAGGTCGGCCAGCAGGCGCTCGACCGCGCCGGCATCCGCGCCGACCAGCTCGACTGCTTCGTGCCGCACCAGGCCAACATGCGGATCACCGACGCGATGGCCCGGTCGATGAAGCTGCCCGACACCGTCAAGATCGCCCGAGACATCGCCGAGCAGGGCAACACGTCGGCCGCCTCGATCCCCCTTGCGCTCGACCGGATGTACGCCGAGGGCGACGCCAAGTCCGGCGACACCGCACTCCTGATCGCCTTCGGCGCCGGGCTGGCCTACGCCGCCCAGGTCGTCGTGCTGCCCTGACCCACCCCAGACCTCCCGCGCCACGACGTGGCCGGGACAACCAAAGAGAAAGAGACACGCCAGATGGCAACCACTGAGGAGATCCGCTCCGACCTCGCCGAGATCGTCAACGAGGTCGCCGGCATCGATGCCGATGACGTCCAGCTCGACAAGTCGTTCGTCGACGACCTCGACGTCGACTCCCTGTCCATGGTCGAGGTCGTCGTGGCCGCCGAGGAGAAGTTCGGCGTCTCGATCCCCGACGACGAGGTCAAGAACCTCAAGACGGTCGGTGACGCGGTCGCGTTCATCGAGCGCGCCCAGGGCTGAACCACCTCCCACCTCTCAGCAGACCCAGCAACACGGAAGCGAGCAGCAGGCATGAGTCGCACCCGAGTCGTCGTCACCGGCATGGGGACCACGAATCCCGTCGGCGGGGACGTCCCCAGCACCTGGGACGCCCTGGTCAACGGGCGGTCCGGCGTCCAGCGCATCGAGGAGGACTGGGCCGAGGAGCTGCCCGTCAAGATCGCGGGAGTCGCCGCGGTCGAGCCGACCGAGGTCCTCGAGCGGGTCAAGGCCCGCCGGCTCGACCGGACGGCGCAGTTCGCGATGGTCGCCACCATGGAGGCCTGGGCCGACTCGGGCCTGGCCGAGGTCCAGGACGACCTCGACCACGACCGCCTCGGCGTGGCCTTCGCCACGGGCATCGGCGGCGTCATCACCCTGCTCAACAACTACGACTCGCTGAGGGAGAAGGGGCCTCGTCGGGTCTCGCCGCTCGCCGTACCGATGCTCATGCCCAACGCGTCGGCGGCCAACGTCAGCCTCTACGTCGGCGCGCGGGCCGCGGTCAACACACCGGTCTCGGCCTGCGCATCCGGCAACGAGGCGATCTCGCTGGCGGTCGACCAGATTCGGCTCGGCCGGGCCGACATCGTCGTTGCGGGCGGCACCGAGGCGGCGATCCACCCGCTCAACATCGCCGCGTTCGCCAACATGATGGCGCTGTCCAAGACCGCGAGCGGACCCGATGGCGGCGACCCGACGACGGTCTCCCGTCCGTGGGACACCGGGCGCGACGGGTTCGTGCTCGGTGAGGGCGCCGGGGTGCTGATCCTCGAGTCCGAGGAGCATGCCAAGGCCCGCGGCGCGAAGATCTACGCCGAGGTCCTCGGGGCCGGCATCACCGCCGACTCCCACGACATCGCCCAGCCCGACCCGCTCGGCCGCGGTGGCTCGCGGGCAATCCTGCGCGCGCTCACCGAGTCGGAGATCGGCCCGGAGTCGATCTTCCACGTCAACGCGCACGCGACCTCGACGCCCCAGGGCGACATCGCCGAGGGGCTGATGCTGCACGCCACCCTCGGCTCGCACGTCGACCAGGTCGTGGTCACCAGCACCAAGTCGATGACCGGCCACCTGCTGGGCGGCGCCGGCGCGCTCGAGGCGGTCGCGACCATCCTCGCGATCCAGAACCGCGTCGTCCCGCCGACGATCAACCTCGACAACCAGGACCCCGAGGTCGAGCTCGACATCGCCACCAAGGCCCGCGACCTGCCGGTCGGCGACATCGCGGCGCTCAACAACTCCTTCGGCTTCGGCGGCGCCAACGTCGCGGTCATCTTCGGCTCGGTCTGATGACGGCCACGCAGGACGCCCCGCCGGTCAAGCCTGCAAAGCTGCCGCGCGAGGAGGACCCTCGCCACCCGGTCAAGCGGCTCACCGCCCTCTTCGACGAGGGCTCGCTCGAGCTGCTCACCCCTGACGACGACTCCGGCATGCTCGCCGCCGTCGGCAAGGTCGACGGCTCCCCCGTCGTGGCGTTCTGCTCCGACGCGACCACCATGGGCGGCGCGATGGGCGACGTGGGGTGCCGCGTCGTGGTCGACGCCTACCACCGCGCGATGACCGACGGGGTCCCGATCGTCGGCCTCTGGCACTCCGGTGGCGCCCGGCTCGCCGAGGGCGTGCTGTCGCTGCACGCGGTCGGCCGGATCTTCCACGCCATGACCCAGGCGTCGGGCAAGATCCCGCAGATCTCGGTCGTGCTCGGCCCGGCGGCCGGCGGGGCGGCGTACGGACCGGCCCTGACCGACGTCGTGATCCTCGGCCCGGAGGGCCGGATCTTCGTGACCGGTCCCGACGTCGTGCGCTCGGTGACAGGCGAGGACGTCGACATGCTGCGCCTGGGCGGCCCCGAGCCGCACGGCCGGCGTTCAGGTGTCGTCCACATCCTCACCGACTCCGAGGCCGAGGCGATCGGGCGGGCACGCATCGTCGCCGCGCTGCTCGGTGCGCAGGGCAGCCTCGACGTCGCCGCGGTCGAGGACCGCGACCTCGAGGAGCTGCTGCCGGAGTCGCGGAAGCGCGCCTACGACGTGCACCCGCTCATCGAGGCGATCCTCGACGAGGGCACCGCTCAGGAGATCCACGCCAAGTGGGCGCCCAACATCGCCACCGTGCTCGGCCGGTTCGGCGGGAGGACCGTCGGCGTGGTCGCCAACAACCCGCTGCGGCTGGGCGGCTGCCTCGACTCGCTGTCCGCCGAGAAGGCGTCCCGCTTCGTCCGGATGTGCGACGCGTTCGGCGTCCCGCTCATCGTCGTCGTCGACGTCCCCGGCTACCTGCCCGGCGTGGGCCAGGAGTGGGACGGCGTCGTACGCCGCGGCGCGAAGCTGCTCCACGCGTTCGGCGAGTGCGTCGTGCCCCGGGTCACGCTGATCACCCGCAAGACGTACGGCGGCGCGTACATCGCCATGAACGCGCGCGCGCTCGGCGCGACCAAGGTCTACGCCTGGCCGGGCGCCGAGGTGGCTGTCATGGGCCCGGTGGCGGCGGTGCGGATCCTGCACCGGCGCAAGCTGGCCGAGGTCACCCCGGACATCCGGCCGCAGGTCGAGGCGGAGCTGGCCGCGGAGCACGAGCGGATCGCGGGCGGCGTCGAGCGCGCCGTCGAGATCGGCGTGGTCGACGCGGTCGTCGAGCCGGCGCGGACCCGCTCCACGATCGCGCACGCCATCGACGATGCGGTCCAGACGGTCGGCGTACTCAAGGGCGCGCACGGCAACATCCCCCTCTGAGCGGCCGACGCACCGGCGTAACCGGGCCGGGCGGGTCTCGTTGGACCCTCATGCTCCGGAGGGTGCTCGTCGCAACCGTGTCCGCGACGGTCCTGTCGATCACGCTCGGGTCCGGACCGGTCGTCGCCAATCAGGACCCCGGCCCGCTGGACGGGCTGGAGGTGCACCCCGAGTGGGGCTCGATCACGGGCAAGGGCGGCGTGCTCAGGAACGGCTGCCGGAAGTACACCTACAGCTACTCGGTGACGCCGCCTGAGGGCATCTGGGCGCTCGAGGTCTTCATCAGCGGCCCGGGCTTCAAGCACCTCGCCGCCGGCGCGTTCATCGACGGCTACGACGCCAAGTCCGGCACCGGCCACTACAAGCTCTGCCGGGTGACCACGCGCTACGGGAAGTTCACGATCGAGGCCAAGGTGTCCTCGGACGACGGCCCCGGGCACATCACCGAGGGCCTCCTGCCGCCCGACACGTTCCGGCTCCGCCGACCCCGCCGCTGACGGCTGGACGGCCGGGTCAGACGACCTTGTGCAGCCAGCGGACCGGGGCACCGTCGCCCGCGTGACGGAAGGTCTCGAGCTCGTCGTCCCACGGCTTGCCGAGCAGCTTGTCGATCTCGCCGAGCAGGGTGGTGTCGCCGAGGGCGGCCTTGACCACGGCGGCCTTGAGCCGGTCCTCGGGGATCAGGATGTCGCCGTGGACGCCGGTCATGGCGTGGAAGACGCCGAGGTCCGGTGTGTAGGAGTAGCGCTCCCCCTCGGTGGTCGAGGTGGGGTCCTCGGTGACCTCGAAGCGCAGGTGGTTCCAGCCCCGGAGCGCCGAGGCGATCCCGGCGGCCGAGCCGGCGTCACCGCTCCAGGACAGCTCGGTGCGGTAGGTGCCGGTCTGGGCGGGCTGCGGGATCCAGGACGGGTTGACGGCAGCGCCGAGCACCCCGCCGACCGCCCACTCGATGTGGGGGCACAGGGCCGAGGGCGCCGAGTGGACATAGAGCACACCACGAGTGGTGCTCGTGACCTCAGGGCCGAGCATCATGCGGGGTCCGTACATCAGCGTCTCCTTCGTCCTCGGCGCGAGCTACGCCTTCCCCAGCGGGCTCGAGCGGACGATCGGACGTCGTACGAACGACATGGATGTAGTTGTGCGGCCATTGTGACGCATGGGACGGCTGTAAACCAGCACGTGCCGCGGATTCGTCCTGACACTCGTGGGGGCTAGGCCTCGGCCCGGCACGGCAGGATCGCGCGGAGCACCCGGTCCTGGTCGATCTTCGGGCTGTTGAGCTGCGCCAGCGTGAACTCACGGACGAGTCGCTCCGCGCCGCAACGGGCGACCTTGATGTCCAGACCGCCCTTCACGAGCTCGAGCGACAGATAGGTCCGGCTGAGGGCCAGCGCGACCGCGTCCATCGACTTCCCGGAGGCCACCTTGGCGGCGTTCTTGCCCGGGTCGCAGGAGGTGAAGACCAGGGTCGCGTCCTCGCTCGTGACGCTCGCCGCCCCCTTGGGGCCCTTGCGCGCCCACGCCTGCACGGCCGCCTGCATCTGGGCGAGGTCCTCGGGGGTGTCACCTCGGTAGTTCACCGTCACGCAGCTCACCCCGTCGCGCTCGTACGCCGTGTACGAATCGCCGCCCCAACCGTCCACCGCGGTCAGGGCCTGCTGCGCGGGCAGCCGCTCGGACAGCACCAGCAGCCAGGTGGCGGCACCGAACGCACCGTCGTCGAAGGACTCGGCCCCGTCGGGCACGTCGGGCGTCGGCACCATCAGGACGCCCTGGTGGTCCGCGATCAGGGTCCACGGGTCGAGCTGCTGCTCCTCGGTCTTCGGCGGCGACCGGAACAGGTTGTCGACCTCGTCGTCCCCACCCTGCTGCACCGCGACGGCGAGCAGCGCCTGGCCGAGGTCGTACGGCGCCGCGAGCATCGTCACGAGCACCTCGGGGATGCCCTTCGACTTGCTCTCGAAGTCCTTGGCCTCCGCGTTCGTCCCCTTGTCGAGCGCGGCCCGCTGCTCGTCGGTCAGGCTGTCGCGCCACTTGGCCTCGATCCGGCGCGCGTCGCCCTCGACCAGTGCGTCGAACCCGGAGGACGCGGCCGAGCTGTTGGCGTCGTCGGACTTGTCGAGCTCCTCGAACCGCTTCCCGAGGTCGAAGTTCTGGTCCTGGAGCGCGTGGGTCAGCTCGTGCACGATCGTCGACTCGACGGCCGGAGTGATCTTGGTGCCGCGGATCCGGAGCCGCTCGTCGTCGTAGGAGTAGAAGCCGATGATGCCCTTGCCCTGCAGCTCGTTGAACTTGTCGAACAGGTCGATGTCGCCCTCGATGAGCCCGAGCGCCCGGAACATGCCGGTGACCTGCTCGAGCTCCTTCAGGTCGTCGTCGCTGAGCTCGTCTCGATCACCGGTGACCTGCTCCTTGAACTCCTTGGCCGCCAGGAAGTCGACGTACACGGGGTGCTCGAACTTCAGGTCGCGCTTCTTCTCGACGAAGTCGACGTACTTCAGCACCTGGGCGTCCCACTTCGACGGGTGCGGCGGACCCGCCGGACCCTTGTCGCGGCCGACGACCAGGACCCCGGCGACGGACCCGGCGCTGACGACCACCAGCGCGAGCACGACGAGCGGCCAGCGCCAGGCCCGCCAGCGCGACGGCGGCGGCTCCGGCGGCATCAATGCGTCGAGCAGCTCCGCCTGAGCTGTCAGGGCCCCGTGGACATCAGTCACCCAGCGAGGGTAGGTAGCGGTTCGGGCCCGCGCCGGAAAACGCCCGAACCGTGTCCGTTCAGGGACCCGGCTTGGCCCTCTTGGGCTTCTGCACCCGCCGAGGGCCCAGCTCCATCAGCGTGGAGATGACCGCCTCGGCGATGCCGAGGCCGCCGAGGTGGCTCTCGCCGTCGATGGTGGTGAGGGTCGCGTCGGGGAGCCGGGCCACCACGTGCTGGCCGTGGCGGAACGGCACGATGTGGTCCTCGTCGCCGTGCCACCACCGCACCGGCACGGTCACGTCGGCGGCAGTGAACCCCCAGTCGCGGGTGAACAGCACCAGGTCGTTGAGCGGGGCGGAGATCTGGAACCGGCTCCCGTTGAGCAGGTCGTCGACGAACATCGCCTTGAACTCCGGCCGCGACAGCAGGTTCTTGTCCCCCGGCGGCTGGACGGCGGCGTACACGTCGAGCGCGGTCCCGGCGAGCGGCCTGACCAGCCGGATCACCTGCGTGAGCGCGACTCCCAGCGGGACCCGAGCCACCTGGAGCACCGGCGCGAGGCGCACTGCCAGCTGGACCGCGCCGCCCTCCACGGCGTCCGGCCCGCGGGTGGGTGCGACACCGCCGAGGACGCCGACACCATGCACTCGCTCCGGGAGGTGCGCGCCCGCGGCGAGCGCGTAGGGGCCGCCCCCGGACAGGCCGATGAGACGGCAGGTGTCGATCGCCAGCGCGTCGAGGAGGAGCTCGAGGTCGCCGGTCCAGTCGCCGACCCGGCCGTAGAGGTACGGCGTCGACGAGCCGATCCCGGGCCGGTCCACGCCGATGATGCGGAGGCCGTGCTCGTCGGCGTAGCGCCGCGCCTCGACCGGGATCTGGCGCCGGGCACCTGGCGTGCCGTGCATCCAGACGATCGCGGGGCCGCGGGGCGAGCCGTACTCGGCGAAGCTGAGCCGGCGGCCGTCGCGCACCGCCACCGTGCCCTCGAGGGCGGGGCGCTGGACGTCGGTCACGTCGCGAAGTGTCCCAGAGGGACGGCCCTCAGGACGCAGGGTCGTGAGGACGGGGAGTGTGAGCGGGGCAACGGCTCGGATCAGGCGCTGCGCGACGCGGGGAGGCGCACCATCGCCGGGTCGACCACGTTCCACGGGTTGGACAGCGCGCCGAGGAGCCTGCCGTCGCCGACGACCGGCGGGCCCTCGATGAGGTCGACGACGACCACGGTGATGTTGTCGCGGCCGCCCGCGTCGAGGGCGAGCCCGGTCAGGGTGACCGCGGCGTCGTCGCCCTCCTCCGCGGCCAGCACGCCCGAGATGACCTGGTCGGACACCAGGTCGGTGAGCCCGTCGCTGGCCAGCAGCAGCCGGTCGCCGACCGCCATGTCGAGCCGCACGATGTCGGGGCCGCCGCCCGCCGGGTCGCCGTCGACCGAGCGGAGCACCACATTGCGCCACGGATGGACGGCTCGGTCCTCGGGAGTCAGCTGACCGGTGTCGACGAGGTGCTGGACGTAGGTGTGGTCCTTGGTGATCTGGCGCAGCTCGCCGTCGCGGAAGAGATAGCCGCGGGAGTCGCCGAGGTGCCCCAGGGCGACGGTCCGCCCGTCGGTCGAGACCATCGTGAGCGTGGTGGCCATGCCGAGCCGGTCGAGGTCGCGCTGGACGCCCATCCGGACGCCGTCCGCCGCGGCGGCGTACGCCGCCGCGATCACCTGCTCCGGACGCTGCCCGAGGCGGCTCAGGGCTACGGCGCTCGCGGCGTAGGCAGCGGTGGCCGAGGCGATCTCGCCGGCCGCCGCGCCACCCACCCCGTCAGCGACGACCGCGACGTAGGGCCCGACGAAACCGGAGTCCTCGTTGTGCGGACGCACTCGCCCGACGTCGCTCACCCCTGCGCCCGCGAACCGCAGCACCATGACTCCTTCCGGAGGCCACACCCCGAGAAGGGCGGTCCAGGAAGTACACCCCGTGTTCCTGACGATCGTCAATCGCTCGAAGGTACCCAGATCACCCGGCGGGGCGCAGCCGGGCACTAACCTCCGGCCATGACGTCGGTCACCCCCGAGCCCGGCCGGGCGGGCTCGCTGGCGGTGAGCCCGTCGCGCCGGGGCTGGCGGATCACGACGTACGCCGTGGTCCTGGCCGTGCTCCTGGCCGTGATCGGGTGGGTCAGCACCCACCCGAAGGCGCTGGCGACGAACGACACCCTGGTGCGGGCCGAGACGCCGGTGGGCGAGCCGGTGTTCGTCGGGGTGTTCGGAGCCCCGGCCGACTTCGACCGCAGCCTGCACCTCGCCGGGGTCCGGGTCTTCGCGACGTCGAGCGCCGACGTGACGATCGTCCCGCACGTCTGCCACGGCGGCTCGGTGAACGTCACGACCACCCCCGAGAGCTTCTGCCGAGAGCTCGGCCCGACCGAGGACGCCACGCTGGAGAGCGGCGACGCGATCGTCCTCGAGGTGGTGGGCGAGACGCCGACCGTGGTCGAGATCGACCGGGTCCGGATCGCCTACCGCGACGGCCTGCAGTGGGCCACCCAGGACGCCGGCGCCCGGTCCCTGGTCAGCATCCTGGCCCGCTGACCCGTCACTTCTGGTCGCGCAAAACCCGTCGACCCGTCACTTCTGGTCGCCCGGACCCAGCCGATCCGTCACTTCTGGTCGGGTCAGCGACAGCCAAGCACCGTTGCTGGCTCAGGTTGGGTGCCACGTGCGGACCTACGGCCCGGTCTTCTCCAGCGCGGCGGCGCGCTCGGACGCGTCGGTGACCTCGTCGGCGTCGATCGCCTGGGTGCGGTGGAACCACGCCAGCGCGTCCTCGGAGCGACCGGCCGCCTCGAGCGCGTCGGCGTAGGCGTAGCGCAGCCGCACCACCCACGACTCGCGCGACTTCGAGCTGAGCGGCGCCTGCTCGAGGATCCGCAGCGCCGCGTCGAGCTGGCCCATGTCGCGCCGGGCACCGGCCTCGACGATCGTCATCTCGGCCTTGGCGGCCGCCGGGAACGACGCCACGGAAGGACTCTTCGCCAGCTTGACGGCCTGGTCGGGATGGCCGAGCGCACGGTGGCAGTCGGCCATGATCGCGAGATAGGCGGTGGCGCCGTTCATCCGCTTGGCGGCACGTAGGTCGGCCAGCGCCTCGGCGTAGTGGCCGGCGACGTACGCCGCCTCGCCCGCGGCCTCGCGGACCACGGCCAGGCGCGGCGCGCGGGCCCGCGCGGCCAGCGCATGCCGGTAGGCGAGCTCGGGATCCTGGTCGATGAACAGCCCAGCGGCCGCGAGGTGCCGGGCGACCCGCGACGCGAGCTTCTCCGGGAGCCCCTTGAGCTGCGCGGTCACCGACCGGTCGAGCTCGTCGCCGGTGACGCCCTCGGGCAGGTCCGGGCCGTCGTACTCCTGCTGGTCCTTGGTGCGCTGCGCCTGGTCAGGGGCGCGCCGCCGGTCGGGCTGGCGACGGTCCTGGTCGCCGCGCTGGGGGCGCCCGCTCGACGACTTCGGTGCACCCTTCGCGGCGCCGCGCGCCGACCCGCGACCCGCGGGCGCGGCCTTGCGCCCAGCGGCGGCAGTCTTGCCGGTGGGGCGCTGCGGACGACGGTTCTCAGGCACCCCGCAACTCTAGGGCGTTCGGACAACGCCCCGGGCATCGGCGAGCGTGCGACAGCCGGCGAGGCGGAAGGCTTCCTCGGTCTCCTCGCGCAGGTCACCGTGCATCCGCGCCACACCACTCACGCCCTCGACGAGGGCGTAGAGCGGCAGTCTGCCGAGGAACACGGTGTCGGCCCCCAGCCCCAGGGCCGCGAGCACGTCGAGCCCGCTGCGGAGGCCACCGTCGACGTAGACCTGAGCGGCACCCCCGACCGCCGCCACGACCCCGGGCAGGCACGAGGAGGTGCTGGCGGCGCGGTCGAGCTGGCGGCCGCCGTGGTTGGACACCCACACCGCCGCGGCGCCGGCCTGGACGCACCGGCGAGCGTCGTCCGGCCGGAGGACACCCTTGGCGACGACCGGCAGGCCGGTCAGCTCGGACAGCCACACAAGGTCGTGCGGGCCGAGGTCGAGCGCCTTCTCGGCGCCCGGAGTGTCGTCGTAGCCCGGCTCGAAGTTGACGCGGAGCAGGTCGGGGTCGACGACGTCCCAGACGACCTGGTCGCCCGCGGCGTACTTCGTCCCGACCACGGGGGTGTCGACCGTGAGCACGACGGCCTCGGCACCGGCGTCGACCGCGCGGGCGAGCATCGGCTCGGCGAGGGTCCGGTCCGCCGGGAGGTAGGCCTGGAGCCACCAGCGCACGCCGGTGGAGGCGATGTCGGCGAACGTCGTGCCGGCGTTGCTGGAGACGACCATGACCGAGCCGGCCGCCGCGGTCGCCTGGGCCATCGCCAGCTCGCCGTCGGGATGGACGGCCCGCTGCTGTGTCGTCGGCGCGATTCCCCAAGGCACCCGGATGGGCGCGCCGAGCAGCGGCGCGGTCAGGTCGACCTCCGTCACGTCACGCAGGACGTGCGGCAGGAACCGGCTCTCCCTCCAGCCCTGTGGCGCTTCGAGGGTGGTCACCGAGTCGCGCGCGCCCTGGGCGAGGTACTCGAAGACCGGCGAGGGCAGGACCTCCCTGGCCCTGGCCTCGAGGTCGGACAGCCAGGTCACAGCGCGTCACTCATGCGTGTCACTCACGGGGCGGTGACGCCGGCGAAGTTCTTCTTGCCCCGCCGCAGGACCAGCACCTTGCCGCCGAGGAAGTCGGACGCGGTGGGCACGTAGTCCGGGTCCTCGGTGCGCTCGTTGTTGAGGTAGGCGCCGCCCTCGGCGAACGCACGACGCGCCTCGCCGCGGCTCTGGACGAGGCCGGAGTCGACGAACAGGTCGGTCAGGGACTTCCCGCCCGCCCCGGTCACGAGCGGCCGGGCGGTCGCCAGGGCCTGCGCGAGCACGTCGGGATCGGCGTCCGCGAGCGAGCCGCCGCCGAACAGCGCGTCGGATGCCTGCTCGATCCTCCGGGTCTCCTCGGCGCCGTGCACCAGCGTCGTGACGTGGGCCGCCAGAGTCCGCTGCGCCGACCGCAGGAACGGCTTCTCGGCGTGCTCGGCCTCGAGCGCCTCGATCTCCTCGCGGGACAGGAAGGTGAAGACCCGCAGCAGCTGCCCGACCTCGCTGTCGGCCTGGTTGAGCCAGAACTGGTAGAAGGCGTACGGCGCCATCATGTCGGGGTCGAGCCAGAGCGCTCCCCCCTCGGTCTTGCCGTACTTGGTGCCGTCGGCCTTGGTGATCAGGGGCGTCGCGAACGCGTGCGCGTGGCCGCCGTCGGCCCGGCGGATGAGCTCGACGCCGCCGGTCAGGTTGCCCCACTGGTCGGAGCCGCCGAACTGCAGCACCACGCCGTGCTCTCGGAACAGGTTCAGGAAGTCCATCGACTGCAGCAGGACGTAGGAGAACTCGGTGTAGCTGATGCCGGCCTCGAGGCGCGACTTCACCACGTCGCGGGCGAGCATCCGGTTGACCGGGAAGTGCTTGCCGATGTCGCGCAGGAAGTCGACGGTCGAGAGGTTCTCGGTCCAGTCGAGGTTGTTCACCATCGTGGCGGCGTTCTCGCCCTCGAAGGACAGGAACGGCTCGATCTGGCGCCGGACCCGCTCGACCCAGTCCTTGACGGTCTCGGCGGAGTTGAGCACCCGCTCGCCGGAGTCCTTGGGGTCGCCGATCATGCCGGTGGCCCCGCCGACCAGGGCGTAGGGCGTGTGCCCGGCGTCCTGGAGCCGCTTGGCGGTCAGTATCTGCACCAGGTTGCCCATGTGCAGGCTCGGCGCGGTCGGGTCGAACCCCACGTAGAACCGGACGCCCGCCGTCAGGGCCTCGCGCAGCGCGTCGACGTCCGTCGAGTGCGCGACGAGCCCGCGCCAGGCGAGGTCGTCCAGCAGGTCGGGATCGACGGGAGCGGCAGTGGTGGGCACGATCACAATCCTCGCCCATCAGGCGCCGTACGGGCGAACCGGTTGCGTGGGTACTCCGTACTGTGAGTTGAAGGAGGGCGCAGGGTGATCGCTGGCAGGTACACGCTCGACGCGGAGATCGGCCGTGGCGGCATGGGCGCCGTCTGGCGCGGCAGCGACGAGGTCCTCCGGCGCACCGTGGCCCTCAAGAAGATCGGTGTCGCTCCCGGCGGCATCACGCCCGACGCGCGGCGGGCCGAGCGCGAGGCGAAGCTGGCCGCCAAGCTCAACCACGCCAACGTGGTCGCGGTCTTCGACCTGGTCGAGGAGGACATCGACGGGCTGAGCCAGCAGTGGCTGGTGATGGAGTACGTCGAGGGCAGCGACCTGGCCGATCTCATCCGCCGGCGCGGCCGGCTCGACCCCGACGAAGCGGCCCGGACCCTCGCCCCGGTCGCCAGCGCGCTGGCCGCGGCGCACGGAGCCGGGATCGTGCACCGGGACGTGAAGCCGTCCAACATCCTCGTGACCACCGGCGGGCAGGTGAAGCTGAGCGACTTCGGCATCGCCCGCACCGCGTCGGACCCGGCGCTGACCCAGACCGGGCTGGTCACCGGCTCGCCGGCGTACCTCTCCCCCGAGGTGGCGTCGGGTCAGCAGGCGACACCGGCCAGCGACGTCTGGTCCTGGGGCGCCACGCTGTTCCATGCGCTCGAGGGCCGGCCACCCTACGAGTTCGGGGACAACCTGCTCGGTGCGCTCTACCGGATCGTGCACGAGGAGCCGCCGCGCTGCGACACGGCCGGCTGGCTGGCGCCCGCGCTCGAGGGGACGATGACCCGCGACCCCGCGCAGCGGTGGCCGATCTCCAGGGTCCAGGAGTTCCTCGAGGCCGGCCCCCAGGCGCAGCGGGCAGTGACCCGCAGGGGCGGGCTCGCCGACATCGGCCTGGCCGGCACCGAGGTGGCTGAGCCGCGCCGGACCCGTTCCTACGACGACGAGGGCACCCAGGTGCTCCCGCTCGGGACCACCACCACCGCGCCCCCGCCGTCCTCGCCGCCACCCGCGGAGAACCCGGACTCAGGGGACCGTCCGCGCCGGCCCTGGGCGTACATCGTGGGGGCCGCCGTCGCCCTCGTGATCGTGGTGGCGGTCGCGTTCGCGATCGGGACGCAACGGGGCGGGTCGGACGACGACGGAGCCGAGCCACCGGGCGACCAGGCCTCCAGCCCCACCTCGCCATCGGCCAGCAGCACCGACGGACCCACCGAGACCGGCATGGTCGACTTCCTGGAGAACTACATCGCCACGGCCTCGAGCGACCCGGCGGCGGCGTTCGCCATGCTCACGCCGTCGTTCCAGGAGCAGAGCAAGGGGATGGCGGGCTACGAAGCGTTCTGGGGCGACGTACGCACCGCCAAGGTCCTCGACGTCAGTGCGGACCCGGCCACGCTCGAGGTGAGCTACACCTACCGCTACGTGAAGCCCGGCGGGCCGACCGAGGACGACGTGGTGTTGAAGCTGACCTACGAGAACGGCAGCTACCTCATCGACCAGGAGCTGTGAGGCCGAGCTCGGGCCAGTTTCACCCCAGTGGGTGAGGTTTTCGGCGGAGGTTCGGCGTCAAGTGTGCCTAGATTCGAATCATCATGAAAACGGGTGCACGTTCTCGGGGATGCACGTCGCCCATCGCAGTAGGCGTGTACGACGAGCCCGAGCTGATCGTGTCCGGAGTGGAGGCCATGCTGGCCCGCTCCGGTCCTCTCGCCGACGTCGTCACCATCGGTCCCGACACCGATGCGGCCGAGGTCGACGTCCTGCTCTGCGACCCGGTCGGCCACACGGTCCAGATCGAGGACTACCTCATCGCGGTGGCCTCGCTGACCACGGCGCCGGTGCTCGTCTTCACCTGGAGCAGCAGCCCCTCGAGCGTGCGCAGGTCACTGGCGGCGGGCGCCCGCGGGATCCTGTCCAAGGGCGCGAGCTCCGACGACCTGGCGTCCGCGGTCGAGACGCTGGCGCGCGGCGAGACGCTGACCCCGGCGAGGTCCCGGCCGGGCGGCACCCCCAGCGGCGTGACCGAGCTGAGCGCCCGCGAGGCCGAGGTGCTCGACCTGATCTGTCGCGGGATGAGCAACCTCGAGATCGCCGACCAGCTGTTCGTGAGCGTCAACTCGGTGAAGACGTACGTTCGGCAGATCTACCAGAAGGTCGGCGTCGCCCGGCGTGCCCAGGCGGTCGCCTGGGGCCTGGCCAACGGTTTCTGACCCACCGGTGAGGGCACTGGTCTTGACCAGTTCGAACGCGACCATCACGGCTCCCCCACCGGTGCGTTGGACCTGTGAGTACTCCCTCCCCCACAACAGAAAAGACGACCAATGCAGCGACGCCATGGGGGCGTCGTCACCGTTGTTGCCGCCTTGTCCGCGTTGGCAGCCGTGATCGCAGCCCCGTCCCCCGCATCAGCACACGCGCAACACTCGTCCCACAAGAAGTCCGACACGACCTCGCCGTACTTCTTCATCGGCCACTCCGGCGGCACGCAGGTCCAGGCGCTCGGCACCACCGTGCGCTCCGACCTCACCTCCGCCTCCGGCGTCGAGGGCTTCACGTTCCCGGCCCACGACGACAACCGTGCGGCCGGCGTCAACGTCGCGTCCGGCCTGGTGAAGGTCGGCACCGTGACGACCTGGGCAGATGCGGTCCCGGTGCCGCACGGCACCCGGACCATCACCGGCGCCCGCACCGCCGACCTCTCCCTCCTGGGCGGGCTCATCAAGGCGGACGCGGTCCAGACCGTCACCACGGCCACGAAGACCCCCGGCGGCATGACGTCGAGCTCGTCGACCAAGTTCATCGGCCTGACCATCGCCGGCCAGGAGTACCCCGTGAACCTGCCGAAGGACTTCAACATCACGATCCCCGGAATCGCGGCGATCGTGGCCAACTCCTCGAACCAGTACACCGTCGGCGGTGGCACCTACATCACCGGCTTCGGTCTGTACGTCGGCCTGCTCAAGCCGTTCAAGGACGTGCCGGCGGCCGCGACCGTGCTGCTCAACCCGACCCAGTCGATCGTCGTACCGGCACCGCCGCCCGCGGCGCCGCAGATCGGCGGCATCGGCTACAGCTCCATGATCAAGGCGAACGTCGGCCCGGCGCTCGACCTCGACGCGGGCGCGAGCGCGTTCGTGTCGACCCCGCCCGGTGGCACCGAGGGCGACACCATCCAGAACGCCACCGCCGAGGTCACCGTGCCGAACGTCCTCCGCGTGGCCGCCGCCAAGTCCTGGACGACCGGCAAGACGGTCCCGGGGCGCGGGACGGTCAAGGTCAACAACGAGCTGGCCGGCCTCAACGTGCTCAACGGGCTGATCACCGCCGACGTCATCAGCGCCGGCGTCGTGGTCAAGAAGAAGAAGTCGAACAGGATCAGGACCCGGCTCGGCACCCAGATGCTCAACCTCACTGTCGCTGGGAACGCGATCCCGGTGAACGTGGGACCCAACACGACGGTGGACATCGCCGGCGTCGGCAAGCTCGTCCTCAACGAGCAGGTCAGGGAGGACTGGGGCGGCTACGTGCGAGCCCTGCACCTCACCCTCTCGACGGCGCAGTACGGCCTGCCCGTGGGCGCCGAGATCGAGATCGGCGTGGCACTCGGCTGGGCGTCGACCGGCTGACACCGCACGCGGTGGCCACGCTCTCTCTACCCTTGAGCGCGTGGCCACCGTTGCGTTCCTGCACGTCGCGCCCGGCTCCCGGCTGCCGACCAGATCGGTGCCTTCGGTGTCGATCGGGACCCAGGCCGGGATCGTCGGCGACCGCTACCACGGCTCGAAGCACCGCCAGGTCAGCGTGCAGTCGCTCTCGTCGCTCGACGAGGCCGCCGCCGAGTTCGGCTCCGACATCCCGGCCGGACTGACCCGCCGCAACATCACGATCTCCTCCGGCGAGGTACCGCGCGACCCAGGTGCGCTCATCCGGATCGGCCCGGTGCTGCTCGAGGTGGTGCGGGTGGCCGCGCCCTGCAAGCTCCTCGACGACACCGTCGGACGCGGCGTCCAGGGGGCGCTGCGCCGCAGGGCCGGCTCCATCTGCCGGGTGCTGGCGGGGGGCGAAGTGTCGGTCGGTGACCCGGTGTCCCTCGAATTAGCCGGCGCCGATGTCGGCTACCAGCGGTTGGACAGCCGGACGATCGCGTAGACGACCAGCGACCCGCCAGCGACCACGCCGAGGACGATCAGCAACCCCTCGGTTCCGGACATGGGTCGAGCCTTGCAGGCCCGGGCGGCCGAGCAACATGGCCTCTCCGTGCCCGACGAACGGCTCGAAAGTGGCCCGGGTGTGTCCTCGGAGTGGCCTGAGTGGGCCATCCGGGCTCCGGGGCTGACCTGCGTAAACGCGTTGCCGCGGGCCCGGGGTCAGCGCAGGTTGCTCAGTCGTGAATCGACGTAGTGCCGCTCGCGCCCGGTCAACGAGCCCAGTCGCGCCGCCAGCAGGTAGTCGTCGACCCACAGGGCGTCGGCAGCGGCCTCGAGGTGCCCGCCGGCCCAGGTCATCGCGTCGACGAGCTGGCGCAGGTCGGGGATGAGAAGCCTCGCCACCGCCCGGTCGATCTGCAGCTCCTCGCGCGGCGCCTGCTGCGGCGCCACCGGACCGCGCTCGATGTGCTCGGTCTCGTGGGCGATCGTGCAGCGCCGTTCGGCCTGGCTCATCCCCAGTGCGAGCGTCACCGTCCGGCTCTGGTGGCAGGTCAGGCCCATGACGCCCGGAGGCAGCTCGGCCCATCTCAGCGACCAGTCCGCCAGCTCGGCGAACCGCCGCCAGGGGTGGTGCGGGTGGCTCGATCCCGCCGGTTCCCGAGAGCGCATGCGAGCGAACCTAGGCCGCTCCGCCGACACGCCGGCCCAAGCTCCTTCAGGACCCGTCGACTTCCTGGCTCTCTTCGCCGACCGAGGCGTCGAGCCCGCGTTGCTGACCGCGCGTACGACGTCCGGAGGGCGTGCGGCGGTGCTGGATCGTCTCGTCGGTGACGTGCGGTTCGGGCAGGTAGCCCGCATCCGAGAGCACCGCATCGAGGACGCGCTGGTACGGCGTACCGGACAGGGCTGCGAATCGCGCCAAGGCCTGGGCGCTCGGGAGCTGCTTGGGGTCGCGCCAGTTGGTGAACACGCCGGAGGACGCGTAGCCGAGCCGCTTGGCCAGCTGGCGCTCCGACGTGCCGTGCCTGTCGATGTAGGCCTGGACGAGGTCCCACAGCTGGCTCATCCGACCTCCTCTGGTGACCAGTGGCACCGAACGCTGTGTCGTCGGGCACGTGGTGGGCACCAAGGTATCCACACCCGGCCACAGCATTCGCGCAGGTCACGTCGCGCACGCCTACCCGCGCGAGGGCGAGGCCCTGCCTCGATGGGCACCAGCGACACGCAGAGTGTCGATCGATACTGGACATTGTGAGGATCAGCGATATACGTTCACCTCGACCCATCAGGCAACTTCTCGGAGCTGTGATGCGACTTCACAACCTCAAGGGACTCAGGACCTTGATCGTGGTGCAGGGCGTCTCCCAGCGTCGGCTCGCCCGCGCGGCGGGCTACCGGTCGCACGCCTACGTGGGTCGTCTCCTGCGCGGTGAGGCCAACACCCTCGAGCCCGAGGCAGCACTGCGCATCGCGAGATTCCTCCAGGTCGAGATCGACTTCCTGTTCACAGCTCGACCGTCCATCGATGGTGGACGCCTCGTCCATCACCGCAGGGAGGTACTCGCCTGACCGCTCCACCCCGCGCGCCCCCTCCTGCGACCTTTCATGGTGCCTCCCGCGGCGTCGGTTCACCGGGCTCACGAATCGGAGGAAGGCACACATGAACCGAATCCTGAGGCTTCCGAGCCTCGTTCTCGCCGTGGTCGTCGCCATCGGACTGGTGGCGACGGCGGCCCCAGCCGGGGCACAGCCACGGTCGACCGGCACGCCACGCGCCGTCGCGCCCGTGCACCTGGTGGTCGCAAAGGCCTGCGCCGACGAGACGTGCGCGTCGGATGACGCGGCCGTTCCCCGTCCGGGACAGCAGGACCTCGCATCGAGCTGGTGCGGCAACTGGTGGCGCGGGCCGATGTGGTGCGTCAACTTCAACCGGTCCGAGCAGAAGTGGCTCTCCGGAATCTCACTGACTGCGGCGACGTCGGCGATCTGTGCGGCGTCCCTCGGCTTCGGGTGCCTGGTGGCGGCCAGCGTTGCCTACGCGATGCAGCGGTACGTCGATGAGCACGGCATCTGCCCGTCGAGTCGTCCGGTCCTCGAGATCGAGTACGCCCCCTATGCGGGAGGCTACTCGGCATGCAGCAACGGTTGAGCCCGGCCACCCGCCGAGCGCTGGGGGGCGGACTCGCGCTCACCGCGGTGAGCGCGGGCACCGCGTCCACGCAGAGCCTTCGGCACGGTATCGGCCTCGGCATCGTCATGCTGGTGACCGTGCTGCTCGTCGCGGCAGTCGTCCACTACGGCACGCGGCAGTCGCGGACGAACAACACGTAGGCGGGAGACCACAGGAGGCCCAGCACTTCGGTGCTGGGCCTCTTGCTAGGCGACGGGAAAGTCGAAGTAGGTTCCCGGGTGAGGTTCGTCGTTCAGGGTGTAGTGCCACCACTCCCGGTCATATCTAGCAAAGCCGCTGTCCTCCATGATCGAGCACAGATTCCGGCGATGTCGCGCCTGGCCCGGCGTGATCCCTTCGGCTCCGTGGTGCGAGACCGGATCCATCAGGTCGTGGTCGCCGCCCATATCGGCGAGCTCCCCGGTCGCCAGGTCGAAGAGCGTCAGGTCGACGGTGCTGCCCCGGCTGTGGCCCGACCTGGTGGCGACGTACCCCTGCTCGAACATGGCGGCCCGGTCGAGGTGGGGGTAGTGCCGTTGCTTCGTCCGGCCGTCCTCCGGCTCCTTCGACCAGCTGATGAAGCGGTCCACGGCGCGTTGCGGGCGATAGCCGTCCCAGAGCAGCAGGCCGAAGCCCAGGGCCGCGGCTCGCCTGTTCGCCTCGTCCAGGGCCGCGCAGAGGGCGCGCGTGCCGACGATCCGGTTGACCAGGTAGCCGTCCACCGGGCGGCCGGTGAAGTTGTCCGAGGTGGCGTACTTGGCGTCCCACCGGATCCCGGCAACGACCTCGTCGACGAAGACGAAGCCGTCGTTCATCGCTTCCTCCCGCGCAGGGCCTGCGCCACCAGTCGGTCGATGACGTCGGACAGCGGCAACCCGGCGGCGGCCATCATCCTCGGGTAACGGCTGTACGACGTCATGCCCGGCAGCGTGTTCACCTCGTTGAGCACCACGGTCCCGTCCTCCTTGAGGAACAGGTCGACCCGGGCCAGTCCTCGACAACCCAGGGCGCGGTAGAGCGTCTTGGCTGTCTGCTGAACCAGGAGACGCGCCTCGGCCGAGATGTCCGCCGGGACGATGAAGCTGGAGTTCTCGGATCCCTGCTCGGGTGCGGCTTCCTGGTGGATCTTGAAGAAGCCGCGGGTCAGGGCGATCCGGTCGACCTCGCCGGCCACGAGCCCGAACCGCTCGCTCAGGATCGCGCAGCCGACCTCGCTCCCGACGACGGCCTCCTCGACCAGCACCTTGGCGTCGTACTGACGTGCGGTGTCCACCGCGGTCGGCAGCTCCTCCCCCCGGGTCACCTTGCTCACGCCGAACGACGAGCCGGACCGAGCCGGCTTCACGAAGACGGGGTAGGTGAACCGGTCGGGGGTGAGCCTCTCCTGAGGCATGACGGTCCAGAAGTTGGGCGTCGCGATGCCCGCGTCGCGGGCGACGAGATAGGCCAGGGACTTGTCCATGCACAGGGCGGAGCTCTGGACGTCGCACCCGATGTAGGGGAGGCCGGCAAGCTCCAGCAGACCCTGGATCGCGCCGTCCTCCCCGAGCTTGCCGTGCAGGACCGGGAACACCAGGTCGAGGGCGACCGATTCGTACCGACCCTCGTCGAGGACGAGCAACCCGGATGCGCTCCGGTCCGGGGACAGCACGGCCGGGCGGGAGCGACCGTTCTCCCAGCCCGGATCGGGGCCGTCGCACAGCTTCCACGCCCCGCTGCTCGTGATCCCGACGTAGAACGGTTCGTACTTCTCCGGATCGAGGCTCTTGGCGACCTCGTGCGCGGACTTGACGGAGATGGGGTGCTCCTCGCTGCTGCCGCCGAACACGATCCCGATCCTCAACCTAGCCACGCCGGCACCTGTCCTCGAACGTCAGGCAGTTGAGCAGGGAGTTCTCGACCATGTCCCACACGGCGTGGTCGGTGTAGTACGCCGTGTGGGGGGTGATGAGCACGTTCGGCATCGCCTGGAGTCGGAGCAGCTGGGTGCTGTCGACGGGTCTGTTCCGGAGGTCGGTGTAGAAGACCCCTTCCTCTCCTTCCATGACGTCCAGCGCCGCGCCACCCAGGCTGCCGTCCTCCAGGGCACGGACGAGGGCCTCGGTGTCCACGAGGGCACCGCGTCCGGTGTTGACGACGACGGCGCCGTGCTTCATCAGACCGATCCGGCGACGATCCAGGAGATGGTGGGTGTCCGCGGTGAGGGGTGCGTGCAGGGTCACGATGTCGCTCCTTCGTAGCAGCTCGTCGAGCGGGACGTGTGCGGTGCGGTCATCGGGCTGGGGGTCGTGGGTCAGCACTGCGCAGCCGAAGCCACCCAGCCGGTCCACGACGGCGGTGCCGATCCGCCCGGTGCCCACGACTCCCACCGTGAGGTCGCGCAGCTCCTTGCCGCGTGCGTCGTGCAACCGGTAGTCGTGCAGGTCAGTCCGGCAGATGACCGGCTTCGCGTGGCGCACCGCCATCAGCATCAACATCAACGTGTAGTCGGCGACGCTGTCCGGTGAGTAGGCGACACCCTCGACATCGATGCCGACGCTCTCGGCGTACCGCACGTCGATGTGGTTGTGCCCGATGCTCCTGGTGGACAGGTACCTCACCCCGGCATCGCTGAGCGCGCCCAGCGTCGGGTTGTTGACCGGTGTCTTGTGCCCGACGCTGACGCATCGGCCCCCGCGTGCCAGCTCCACGTTGGCCTCGGTCACCGCCGCGGCCGTGATGGTCGGCAGCACACCGAGTCGAGGCGCGAGCCGCTCGAACAGTGCGGCCTCGTCCGGCGCACACCCGTAGACCGCGATGGTGCTCTTCACGAGCATCAGTCAAGGCAGCGCGACGTTGCCAGGACGTATGCGGTTTTGGATATGCCGACGATAGGTATCGCCGGCGTATCGAGAAACGGATACGGCCTGGCAACGCCACGGTGCCTGCACTGGGGGCATGATCCCGATCCGCCTCGCCGAGATCGCCGCGGTCGTCGGCGGAAGGGTCGAGGGCGACGGCTGCGTGACGGTGACGGCGCCCGCGGTGCTCGACGGCCGCCAGGCCACGCCAGGCGGACTCTTCGTCGCGTTCACGGGCGAGCACGTCGACGGGCACGAGCACGTCGGCCAGGCCGCCCGGGCCGGCGCAACCGCTGTGCTCGGTTCCCGGCCCACGCCGCTGCCCACCGTCGTCGTCTGGGACGCCCGGGCCGCGCTGCAGGCGCTCGCCACCCACGTCGTGGCGAGGCTGCGCGAGCGCCTGACCGTCGTCGCGGTGACCGGCTCCCAGGGCAAGACCGGCACCAAGGACCTGCTGGCGGCGGTGCTGTCGAGCACCGCGCCGACGACCGCGACCTCCGGGTCGCTCAACAACGAGCTCGGCGTGCCGCTCACCATGCTGCGCGCCGACGCGGCCACCCGGTTCCTCGTCCTCGAGATGGGAGCCCGGCACGTCGGCGACATCGCCGCGCTCACCGGCCTGGTCGCGCCCGATCTGTCCGTCGTCCTCAACGTCGGCCAGGCCCATCTGGGCGAGTTCGGCTCGCGCGAGGCCATCGCCAGGGCCAAGGGCGAGCTGGTGCGAGGGCTGGCGCCCGGCGGCACCGCCGTCCTCAACGCCGACGACCCGCGAGCGATCGCGATGCGCGCGCACACCGACGGCCCGGTCGTGACCTTCGGCCGGGCGGGGCACGCCGACGTCCGGGTCCTCGACCTGGCACTGGACCGGCTCGGACGGCCGTCCTTCCTGCTGCGGACCCGCGAGGCCTCGGCCAGCGTCGCGCTGCCGCTCGCCGGAGCCCACCAGGCGTTGAACGCCTCGGCCGCCGCGGCGGCGGGTCTCGCGGCCGGCGTCCCCCTCGCGGAGGCCGCGGCGGCGCTGGCCACCGCGTCCCTCTCGAAGTGGCGCATGGAGCTGCGCGACCTCGCCGGCGGGGCACTACTGCTCAACGACTCCTACAACGCCAACCCGGACTCGACCCGCGCCGCCCTGGACACCCTGGCCGCGATCGAGGGCCGTCGCCGCATCGCCGTGCTGGGCGAGATGCTCGAGCTGGGCGAGGAGAGCGAGGCCCTGCACTGCGCCATCGGCGAATACGCCGCGGCGCGGGCCGACGTCGTGGTCGCCGTCGGGGCCGGAGCCCGGCCGCTGGCCCGAGCCGCTGGCGGGCGGGCGGTGCCGCTGACCGACAACGACGCCGCCGTCGACTGGCTGCGCGGCCACCTCGGCGGCGGCGACGTGGTGCTCGTCAAAGCATCCCGCGGTGCGCACCTCGACGAGGTCGCCGCGGCGCTCGACTAGCGCATCCGCGGATCCTGCGTCGGGTCGGCGTACATGGGCGGGCACCCCTCGTCGACGGCCTCGGGGCGCAGCTCGAAGTGCCAGGACTCGTTGGCGTAGATCTGGCACAGCCCGTAGCGCGAGCCGTGCTCGGACAACCACAGCGTCGCCTCGACGCCCTCCAGGTCGACCGCGTCTCCCGACACGTGCGGAGACGTCTCGGGTGTGGCCACCCACCGGGCCGCCTCCTCGTCGGAGCCGTACTCCGCGACCGCCTCCCGGAGCAGCAGCGCCTGGTAGGCCTTCGACCGCCAGCCACTGGTGACGCGGAGCTCGACACCGTCGTCCGCTGCAGCCGTCGCGGCCCGGCGCAGGGCGCGGAGCAGATCCGGGTCGAGCTCGGCGACGGCCGGGAACCCGTCGTCGAAGGCCGTCACCCCGTCCGGGACGGCGCCACCCGCTTCGCCGAGCGCACCACGGTGCTCACCGCGCAGCACGTCGATCGGTGACGCGGCCGTCGCGATGACCGCCGCGGCCACCACCAGCACGGCGATGACGAGGATGCGGGAGGTACGGCGGAAGGTCATGCCGTGAGTCAAGGCAGAGGGCTGTTGCCGGCCCGTATGCGGTTTTCGATACGCCGGCGATAGGTGGCGGCTCGTAGCATCAAGCACGCAATGCGCGTGCTGATCGTCGAGGACGAGCCCTTCCTGGCCGAGGCCATCCGCGATGGCCTGCGCCTGGAGGCGATCGCCGCCGACATCGCCGGTGACGGTGACACGGCGCTCGAGCTGCTGAACGTCAACGCCTACGACCTCGCCGTCCTCGACCGCGACATCCCCGGCCCCTCCGGCGACGAGATCGCCCAGGGCATCGTCGCCTCCGGCAGCGGTATGCCGATCCTCATGCTCACCGCTGCCGACCGGCTCGACGACAAGGCCACCGGGTTCGAGCTCGGTGCGGACGACTACCTCACGAAGCCCTTCGAGCTCCGCGAGCTGGTCCTCAGGCTCAGGGCGCTCGACCGCAGGCGCGCCCACAACCGGCCTCCCGTCCGCGAGCTGGCCGGCCTGAGGCTGGACCCCTTCCGCCGGGAGGTCTACCGGGACGGTCACTACGTCGCGCTCACCCGGAAGCAGTTCGCCGTGCTCGAGGTCCTGGTCGCGGCCGAAGGTGGTGTCGTCAGCGCCGAGGAGCTCCTGGAGAGAGCGTGGGACGAGAACGCCGACCCGTTCACCAACGCGGTGCGCATCACGGTCTCGGCACTGCGCAAGCGGCTCGGCGAGCCGGGACTGATCGCCACGGTGGCCGGAGTCGGCTACCGCATCGACACCGGCACCGGACCCGACGGAGAAGACCGTGACTAGGGCACCCGGACTGAGCGTTCGCCTCAAGCTCACCCTCAGCTATGCCGGGTTCCTCGTGCTCGCGGGTGCGCTCCTGCTGCTCCTGTGGGTGTTCCTGCAGCGGTACTTCCCGCACGCCGCGATCATCGACGACACGAGATCCGGCATCGGTGGGGCCTTCGCGCCCGGCCGGTCCGGCCAGCAGCGCGCTTTCGGTCAGGTGGCCGCGGGAGTCCTGGGGTTCCTGCTCGTCTTCGGTCTTGTGGGCGGGTGGATCCTGTCCGGCCGGATGCTCGCCCCGCTGACCCGCATCACCGACGCCACCCGCCTGGCCGCGACCGGGACGCTCTCCCACCGCATCCGGCTACCGGGCCGCACGGACGAGTTCCGCGAGCTCGCCGACGCCTTCGACACCATGCTCATGCGTCTCGAGGCCCAGGTCGCCGAGCAGCAGCGGTTCGCGGCCAACGCCTCCCACGAGCTGCGCACCCCGCTGGCGGTCACCCAGACCCTCCTCGACGTGGCCCGCAAGGACCCGACCCGCGACGCCGGCGAGCTAGTCGAGCGCCTCCACTTCGTCAACACCCGGGCCATCGACCTCACCGAGGCGCTTCTCCTGCTCAGCCGCGCCGACCAACGGTCCTTCATCCGAGAGGCCGTCGACCTGTCGCTCGTCGCGGAGGAAGCCACCGAGACGCTCCTCCCTCTCGCGGAGAAGCGCGGCCACACCATCGAGACCTCCGGCGACGTCGCCCTGACCCTCGGCTCCCACGCGCTCCTGCTCCAGCTCGCCACGAACCTCGTGCACAACGCGATCGTCCACAACCTGCCCGCGGACGGCACCGTGTGGGTCGCGACCAGCACCGACCGCGGGGGTGCGGTGCTCACCGTGGAAAACACCGGCGAGCAGCTCACCCCGCTGGCGGTGTCCACGCTGGTCGAGCCGTTCCAGCGCGGCACCCGGCGCATCCACTCCGACCAGGCCGGCGTCGGCCTCGGTCTGGCGATCGTCAAGAGCATCACCGAGGCGCACGACGGCACCCTCAGCCTCACCGCTCGTCCCGCCGGCGGGTTGCGCGTGACGGTGCGACTGGTGGGCCTGGTGGGGCGGGTGGGGCTCGAACCCACGACCCAAGGATTATGAGTCCTCTGCTCTGACCGACTGAGCTACCGCCCCTCGAGGGCGAGAGCCTAGTCGGCGCCTTTTCGCTCCCCCGGCTGGACTCGAACCAGCAACCCTTCGATTAACAGTCGAATGCTCTGCCAGTTGAGCTACAGGGGATCGGGGTTGCAGCGGCAAACCCTAGCAAGGGCCGGGCCGGGCCTCGTAATCCACGAGTCAGGCGGGTGGTGGCGCGGTGCTGTCGCGTACGACGAGCGAGGTCGGGAGGACGATCCGCTCGACCTCGTCCGGGCGGTTGGGGCCCATGAGCGCCATCAGGACGCGGACGGCCTCGCTGCCCTTGCTGGCCACCTCCTGGTGGACGGTGGTGAGCTGGGGGCGGGACTCGGTCGCGCGGCGGGAGTCGTCGTAGCCGACGACAGAGAGGTCCTCGGGGACGCGGAGTCCGAGCGACTCGGCCACCTGGATGGTCGAGACGGCGAAGGCATCGGAGAAGCAGAGGACGGCGGTGGGCCGGTCCGGCCGGTCCAGGAGATCCCGCGCGATCGTGTCGACCGAGAGCTTGGGGTCGTGGTGCGGGTGGAACCGGGCCGCCCCGACGACGGGCTCGATGCTGGCGGCGTCGAGCGCCTCGCGCCAGCCGATCATCCGCTCGCGGGCGGGCCGGTTCTCGGTGGGGGCGTCCCCGACGTCGTGGCCGGCGCGCAGGGTGATGATGCCGATCCGGGTGTGCCCGAGGTCGACGAGGTGCTGCGCCGCCGCGCGGGCGCCGCCGCGGTCGTCGACGTTGACGGAGGGTGCGGTCGGGCCGGGTTCGCGGTCCACCGCGACCATGGGCAGTCCACGTCGCTCGAGCCAGGTGATGTCGGGCGACGCCGGGTCGCAGATGTAGACGATGGCGCCGTCCATCGCCACGTCTCTGGCGGGCACGTAGTTGGCCGGCGCGGTGGTTGCGGCACCCGAGGTCAGCAGGGTCACGCCCAGGCCCTCGCGGGTCAGCGCGTCGGCGACCGAGATCAGGAACTCCGTCGCCACGGCGTCCTGGAAAGCCTCGGACAGCTCATCGGTGAGCAGCAGGCCGATCGCGCCGGTCCGGCCGCTCGCCAGGGCCCGGGCCGCCGGATCCGGTCCGACGTACCCGAGCTCGTCAGCCGCCTCGAGGATCCGCCCGCGCAGCTCGGACGAGAGCTGGTCGGGTCGGGAGAACGCGTTGGACACCGTCATCCGGCTGACACCGACGCGGTCCGCGATCGACTGGAGCGTCACCTTGGCCATGGGAGACCCAGTATTCCGGGTCTCCCCAGCCTTGAGGGCACTCAACTGGGCTGGCACACCTTGGCCGGGCTCGGCTCGACCCAGCGGGCGACCGAACGCAGGCTGCCGGCGACGCGCAACCGGGCGGTGGCGACACGGGCCGAGCGGACGCGCTCGTCCGCGACCACGGGAGCGTCCGGGCGGGCGCTCTCCACGGAGAGGCGGGTCAGGGCGACGGCGAGGTTCCCGGCGGTGGGTTCGTAGTTCATGGCTCCTCCTTCGGAGATGTTCTTTAGCGGTACAGATCTTTACCGATACAGTAACCCGGTCTTCTATACCGGTCAAGTGCTTTTCGCAAGAAAGGTGCGACCGATCTCCCGAGGGCTCGGGATCAGGAGCCGATCTCGCCGCGAGCCGCGACCAGCGCCTCCTGGGCGGCGTGGTCGACGAACGGGTCGTCGGGATCGATGCCTTCGTCGTACTCGAAGAGCCAGGTCAGCTCGCGGTCACCCGTCGCCGCCCGCCGGGCGATGATCCGGACGCCGCGGCTGCCATGGATCGCGACGTGCCGCTGCAGGACCACCGTGGCCGTCACCCGCTCCCGCACCAGCTGGAGCAGTCGTGCGGGCTCGCTCAGGACCAGTGAGTACGCCGGCCGCGGCTCGCCCCAGGTGCCGACCTCGCTGACCTCGAGGGTGGCGGAGTCGAGGTCCCATTCGGCCGCCTCGACCTGCTCCCACGGGATCCGGCGACCGCCGGGGAGGTAGAGCGCGGCCCTGGTGCCGGCCACCGGGCCCGACTCGGAAGCGGCCCAGGCCAGCACCTTCTCCCCCGCCGCCACCTCGACCGGTGGGCCGGAACGCCGGAGCTTCATCCGCGCATCACTGCGTGCCGACGATCCGGTCGCGCAGCTTGCGGCGGTGCTCCTCCAGCGCGGCGAGCTCACCGAACATCCGGTTGAAGGTCTCGGCGTGCTCGACCGGGTTGGTGCGTTGGAGCTTCGACTTCAGCTCGGCGATCCTGCGTAGGGCCGTGAGCTCGAGCAGCCCGACGATGTGCAGAGTGACGTAGGCGACTGTCGGCTCCTTCTTCAACGATTCGACGCCGAGCTCAGTGATCGCAGCCGCCACGGCGGGGTCGCTGGCGCGCTCGCGCAGACCGGCCATCCAGTTGCGGTCGTCGACGCCCGCCGCCGTACCACCGGCCTCTTCGACCAGCGCCCACACCGCGCGGTAGGTCGGGTGCGTGAAGTCGTCCGCACCGAGCTCGGTCGTGGTCCGGCCGATCGACATCGGGTGTTGGAGGACCAGCTTGAGGGTCTCGCGCTCGAGGGTGAAGCGTGGGTCGCGCAGGTGCGGGATGGGGTTGCGTGCTGGCGGCGGCTGCTCCTCGACCGCGACCGGGCCGGGGCCGCGCTGGGGGCTCTTCCTGGCCCGCCTCACCTCGGCGAGCACGGCGTTGGTGTCGACCTCGGCCCCGATCAGCTTGGAGATCTCCTGGGCGAAGGCCGTGACCTTCGACTGATCGCGGATCGAGGCCACCAGCCGCGCGGTCTCGCGCATCGCGTCGACCCGGCCGTCGGCCCTGTCCAGGTCGTACTTGGAGACGATGTTGGCCACGACGAAGCGGTAGAGCGGCACCCGCCGCGCCACCAGCTCGCGCACCGCGGCGTCGCCCTTCTTGATCCGTACGTCGCACGGGTCGAGACCGTCCGGCTCGACCGCGACGTAGGTCTGCGACACGAAGTTCTGGTCGCCCGAGAACGCCTTGATCGCCGCCGCCTGCCCGGCCGCGTCGCCGTCGAAGGTGAACACCACCTCGCCGCGGAACTCCTCGTGGTCGGCCATGTAGCGGCGCAGCACCTTGGCGTGCTCGTCACCGAACGCCGTACCGCACGACGCCACCGCGGTCTTCACCCCGGCCAGGTGGCAGGCCATCACGTCGGTGTAGCCCTCGACCACCACGGCCTGCGACGACCGGCCCATCTCGCGGCGCGCCAGGTCGATGCCGTAGAGCACCTTGCTCTTCTTGTAGATCGGGGTCTCGGAGGTGTTGAGGTACTTCGCCTCGACCCGGTCGTCGTCGAAGATCCGCCGCGCCCCGAACCCGATCGTCTCGCCGCTGGCCTCGCGGATCGGCCAGAGCAGCCGCCCGCGGAACCGGTCGTACGGCGAACCGCCCCGCTGGCTCGGCACCGCCAGGCCGCCGACGGTGATCTCCTCGGGCGAGAACCCGCGAGCCCGGAGGTGCTTGAAGAGGTCCTCTCCCCCGCGCGGCGCGAAGCCCAGCCCGAACGTCTCGGCCGAAGCGCCGTCGAAGCCCCGCTCGGTCAGGAACTGCCGCGCCTGCTGCGCCGCGGGCGTGACCAGCTGCTCGGCGTAGTACTCCTGGGCGACCCGGTGCGCCTCGATCATCTTCCCCCGCGGCGGCCCCTTGGGCCGGTCCTCGAAGCTGTCGCCCTCCTCGTGCTTGAGCTCGACGCCGTACTTCTCGGCCAGCCGCTCGACGGTCTCGGTGAACGTGAGCCCGTCGATCTTCATCAGGAACGAGATGACGTCGCCGCCTTCCCCGCAGCCGAAGCAGTGATAACCGCCTCTCGAGGGGTTCACGTTGAACGACGGGGTCTTCTCGTCGTGGAAGGGGCAGAGCCCCTTCATCGAGCCGCCGCCGGCGTTCTTGAGCGTGACGTACTGGCCGACCACATCGTCGATGGGAGCCTTCTCGCGCACCTCGGCGATGCTCTCCTCGCGGATCCGGCCTGCCACGTCGCGATCCTACGGCGCGCTCAGTAGTCGCCCGTCATGATGTTCACAGGCTCCTCGCCGACCGCGATGCGGTGCAGCTGGTCGCGGACCAGGCGGTGGGCACGGGGCCACATCGAGCTGCTCGACCCGCCAACGTGCGGCGAGATCAGCAGCCCGGGACAGTCCCAGATCGGGTGGTCGGCCGGCGGTGGCTCCGGGTCGACCACGTCGACGGCCGCCCGCAGCCGCCCGGAGGTCAGCTCGGCGACCAGGGCGGTGGTGTCGACGACCGCGCCGCGGGCCACGTTGACGACGAGCGCGCCGTCCTTCATCGAGGCCAGGAACGACGCGTCGACCAGGCCGCGGGTCTCGTCGGTGAGCGGCAGGACCAGCACCACGACGTCAGCGGCCGGCAGCAGGCCCGGCAGCTCGGTGATCGGGTGAACCCCGTCGCGCGCCGAGCGCGCGACCCGGATCACGGAGCACTCGAACGGCGTCAACCGTGCCTCGATGGCGGCCCCGATCGCGCCGTACCCGACCAGCAGCACGGTCTTGTCCGCCAGCGCCGGATGCCAGCCGGGCGTCCACTCGTGCCGGTCCTGGGCCCGCACGAACGCCGGCACGTCGCGCAGCGACGACAGGACGAGCGTGAGCACCAGCTCGGCCGTCGAGGTGTCGTGGATCCCGCGCCCGCTGCACAGCGTGACGCCCGGCGGCACGGCGGACCGGATGTTGTCGACGCCGGCGGTGAGGGTCTGGACGTAGCGCAGTGAGGTCATCCGCGGGATGACGTCGGCGACCTTCGGCTCCACGGCGTACGGCGGCACGTAGATCTCGACGTCGCCGACCGAGTCGGGCACTGAGACCGTCGGGTCGACCACCTCGTAGGTGAAGGTCGAGGGCGGGTCGCCGAGCTCAGCCGGGTCGAACGGGAGCCAGACCAGCGTCACGATCGCCACCCGCTCTGGACGCCGATGCCCTGTCGCACGACGCGCTCGTGCCATGTCACCGCGCTGGCGTCGGTGAGGGAGGCGACCTGGTCGATCACGACCCGGAGCCGGGCAGCGTCGTCCGGTCCGGCGTGCCAGTCGTCCGCGAACGCCCGCTCTAGCGAGGCTGGCGCGTAGGCCACCAGTGCCTCGACCAGCTCGGAGACCAGCTCGCGCTGGCGGGTCATCAGTGCGACCCGGTCGTCGGCCTGCATCACGTAGAGCGCGGCGATCCCCTTGAGCACCGCCATCTCGACGCGGGTCTGCTCGGGGACGACTACGTCGGCTCGATAGCGGACGAAAGGTCCCGCGCCGGCGGCGAACGTGGCCTCCTGCGCGGCGCCGCAGAAGCGGCCGATGAGGTCGCTGGTGAGGTTCTTGAGCGCGGCGAGGCTGCGCCTCGACCCGTCGTACGGCGCGTCCGGCCAGCTGCCGACCTCGGTGAGGGCGGACAGCGCCGCATCCATCTCGTCGTCGTCCGCCTCGGGGAGGTACCACGCGCGCACGGCGTCCCAGACCGCCGGCCGGTCGAGCTTCGCCAGGTCGACCCGCTCCGCCACCACACCGTCCTCGACGTCGTGGACGGAGTAGGCGACGTCGTCCGCCAGATCCATGATCTGCGCCTCGACGCACCGCCGAGGTGCCTGGCCGGTCGACGGGGGTGTTCCGGTGCGGAGCCACGTGAAGACCGGCAGGTCGTCGGCGTACACGCCGAACTTGCGGGTCTCCGGCGACCGGGGCCAGGGGTACTTGGTGCAGGCGTCCAGCGTCGCCCGGGTGAGGTTCAACCCCGCAGACGCGCCGAAGGTGTCGACCGTCTTGGCCTCGAGCCGGGTCAGCAGCCGCAGCGTCTGCGCGTTGCCCTCGAACCCGCCGCACGGCTCGGCCAGCTCGTGCAGGGCGTGCTCGCCGTTGTGGCCGAACGGCGGGTGGCCCAGGTCGTGAGCCAGCGCGGCGGTCTCGGCGATGTCGGGCTGCGACCCGAGCGCCCGCGACAGGTCCCGGGCGACCTGGGCGACCTCGAGGCTGTGGGTGAGCCGGTTGCGGACGAAGTCGTCCATCTGCGGCCCGTGGACCTGGGTCTTGGCGGCCAGCCGGCGCGAGGCGGCGGCGTGGACCACGCGGGCCCGGTCGCGCTCGTACGGCGTCCGCTCGGGCGCCTCAACGCGCTTGGGCGGCTCCGCCACGAGCCGCTCGCGGTCGTGGTCGTCGTACAGGTCGGTGCTGTCCATCAGCACCGGACTCTAGGTGAGCCCGTCAGTAGACGCTGACGTGGACGTGGTCGTAGTGGTTGGCGGTGGCCGAACCACGAGAAGGCATCGAGCGCCAGCCCTCGGAGGCGCGGACCGGCGTCCAGATGCGCTGGCGCCAGATCACGTCGTAGAGGTGCAGCTCGGACGCGTGGGTGCGGAGGAACTCCGCGATGGCGGTCCCGAGCTCGACGTCGCTGACCATGATGTCGATCGCGCGCCCGCTGGAGTGCTCGCCGTGGTTGCTCCAGCCGCCGTACGACGTGATCTCCGGGAACGCGTTGCAGACCGAGCGGTAGACGAAGACGGCGTCGTCGGTCAGGCCGCTCTCGACGCCCCCGTCGGGGCAGGGGTCCATCGAGAGACCGGCGCCGACGCCCAGCGGCTTCTCGTCGGACAGGTAGCCGTCGGTGACCCACCGCGACTCGCCCTTGAGCACGATCTCGGTCCGGCCCCACATCTCGCGACCGGTGACCACGACCTTCTTGCCGGCCTCGATCTCACCCAGCTGCTTGGCCTTGTCGCCCGGCTGGTTCCAGATGTTGAGCTCGTCGGTGGTCCACTGCTGCTTCGTCGCGACCTTGATCGCCGCGGTGATCGCGGCCTTGGACATGAAGGCCGGAGGCGGCAGGTCGCGCGACGCGGTGGCCTTGACGCGGTTCTCGGACCGCGTGATCGGCTCCTCGGAGCGCTCCGCCGAAGCGGGCGCCGCCACGGAGGTGGTGAGCGGGGCCAGGTCGGAGACGGCGGGCTCCGCGCCCAGCACGCCGATGGTCACGGCGGATGCGGTCGCCAAGACGGCCAACGGCCCGATGATGGCCTGGGCCTTGATTCTGACGCGGGCTTCGGTGTCCCGCTTGTGGCGATGATCTGCCACAGCGCTGATCCTCTGCAGGTAGGAGACAAGTCAACGCGCCGACCGGTTTGGTGGCTCCGGGCCGACGCGATTAACCAATCAACCACATCGGCAGGGGGGCAGCCAATCCCTGACACCCAGGTCGGAGTGGCCCCGATCACGCCCGAAACGGCCCATGAGCGTGAATCGACGATGTCGAGTGAGTCGATCGTGTAACGGGGATCTCACCCGCCGGTGGTCTCGTTCGTGTCCTCGGTGAGCCCGCAGCCGGTGCCGTCGGTGTCCTCCAGCCAACGCTCTGGCAAGGCGACCTTGTCGCGCGGGGAGCCCTGGCGTCCCCGCGGCGCACCCAGCTCGGACACGGGGAACGGCTCCGCCCAGTCCAGTCGCCCCAGCAGCTCGTCGAGCCCGGCCAGGGAGGTCACCATCGCCAGCGAGCGGCGCAGGTCGCCGCCGGCCGCAAAGCCCTTGAGGTACCAGGAGACGTGCTTGCGGAACTCGATGCAGCCCCGCTCCTCCCCCAGGTGGTGGGCGAGCAGCTCGGTGTGGCGGCGCATCATCGCGGCCACCTCGCCGAGCGTGGGCAGGGTCTTCACCTCGGAGCCTTCGAACGCCGCCGCCAGGTCGCGGAACAGCCACGGCCGGCCCAGGCAGCCGCGGCCGACGACCACGCCGGCGGCTCCCGTCTCCTCGACCATCCTGAGCGCGTCCCCGGCCTCCCAGATGTCGCCGTTGCCGAGGACAGGGATGTCGACGTGCTCGACCAGGGCGCCGATCGCGTCCCAGTCCGCGGTGCCGGCGTAGGCCTGCGCCACCGTCCGTGCGTGCAGGGCGATCGCCGCGCAGCCCGACTCCTGGGCGATCCGGCCCGCATCGAGGTACGTCAGGTGGTCGTCGTCGATGCCCTTGCGGGTCTTCATAGTCACCGGCACGTCGTACGGCGACGCGGCGGCGACGGCGTGCTCCAGGATCTCGCCGAGCAGCTTGCGCTTCCACGGGAGCGCGCCCCCGCCACCCTTGCGCGTCACCTTGGGCACCGGGCAGCCGAAGTTGAGGTCGACGTGCGCGACGCCGTACTCCGCGCACAGGATCTCGGTCGCCTTGCCGACGTAGACCGGGTCGGTGCCGTAGAGCTGCACCGAGCGCACCGTCTCGAGCTCGTCGAAGACGAGCATGTCGAGGGTGTGCTTGTCCCGCTCGACGATCCCCCGGCTGGTGATCATCTCGCAGACGTAGAGCCCGGCTCCCTGCTCGGCGCACAGCCGGCGGTACGCCGCGTTGGTGATCCCCGCCATCGGCGCGAGCACCACGGGCGTCGCCACCTGCAGTGGGCCGAGGGTGAGCGCGGTCATGCCCCCATTGTCGCGAGTGGCTCAGTAATCGCCGAAATACTGCGGCTGGAAGGGCAGGCTGAGCGGGTCGCCGGACAGGTTGCTGACGCGGTCGCAGTCGCCGCCCACGGTGCAGCGGAGCAGGGCCCAGCCCTTCCGCGTCCGCAGCACCGACACCACGCGGCCGTCGCGCTCCCAGACCAGCGGCCGGTCGAAGGCCAGGTGGCGCTTCCAGTCCGAGACGAGCGAGCCGTCCGACATGAGGCGGACCTGCACGTGGTTCTCGTTGCTGCCGAGGCCGACGACGTACTTGCCGTCGGGAGAGACGGTCCGCGGGTAGAAGTCGCCGGCCGGGAGCGACCAGGCCTGGGCTCCGGGCGCCGACAGCGAGACCGGCCCGTAGGTGCCCGGCCGCGCGTCGAACGTGAACAACGTGTCGTGCGGGACGTCCACGGCCAGTCCGCCCGCGCGGACCAGGACCACGGGTGCCGACCCCGGCCGCCAGGCGATCGTGCTCCGACTCCCCGTGAGGTGGACCGTCTCGCCGTCGTACCCCAGGAGCGTGAGCCACCCCGGGCGGCGCAGGTGCTGGAGATCTCGCCCGCGCAGGTCGAAGGTCCACACGTCGGTACGCACGGTCGTGGGCGCGTCCACCTCGACCACGTGCGCCCCATCTGATGCCAGGAGGAACGTCGTCCCGTCCTGCGGGTCGAGGACGCTGCGGACCGTGGTCAGGCGGTGTCCGCGCAGGAGGAGGACGACCTTGCGGTCACCGCGCTCGTCGGCGAGCACCCAGCCGCCGCCCGCGGCCGGCCCCAGCAGCCGCACGGTCGCGGCGTGGCTCTCCGGCAGTGGCACATGCACCGTCGGCCCGGTCGCCGGGTGCACCGTGAGCCCACCGAGCCAGGGCAGCAGCAGCGCCAGCAGCATCCTCATGCCTGGTCCGATGCCCGGCCGAGGCCGGAAGTTCGCGGATCAGCTGGGCGGCGCGGTCGGCTCGCCGCCCTGGTCGCCCTGGTCGCCCTGGTCGCCCTGGCCACCCTTGCCCGGCTTGTCGGGCTTCGGTGGCTTCGGCTTCTCGAGGGGGCCGGTCCAGGTGATCGGGTCGAACTCCTGGGTGGGCCGGAAGCTGACGGCGGTAAGGTCGCCCTTCTTGGGCGCGAGGAAGACCATGCAGACCTTCATCTTCCGGCCCGGCTTGAACTTCTTCGGGAACGAGCCGGGCTCGCACGGTGTGAAGGCGCTGGCGAACGTCGTGGCCTCGACCAGGGTGTTGTTGCCGTCGACGATGTAGAGCGGGACCAACTTGTTGCCGAGGTCGGTGTCACCGCGGTTGGTGACCGTGGCACGGACGAAGTAGGGGTTGGACTTCGTCTGGCTCTGGTCGAGGTCCCAGCCGACGAACGACTTCTTGAACGACGTCTGCTCGAGCCGGCTGACCCTGATGTCGAGCACGCCCACCACGCCCTGGCGCAGCTCGTAGGCGACCGTCGCGGTGTCACCCACCTCGAACTGGCTGCCCTGCGGGCTCAGCTCGACCCCCTCGGGGACCGGCAGCGTGGGCCCCGCTGACTCGCTCTCCGACGCCGACTCCGCCCCGGACGCACCCGGGGACTCGGACTCGCCCACGCCCGGACCCTTGTCGTCGTCCGAGCAGCCCGCCATCAGGCCCGCCGACGCGAGCAGCACCACGGCAGCGAGCGATGACCCGAACCTCCTCGACACCCGGCCATTGTGCAGGGCGAGGGGCATCAGCAACCGACGAATCGCTCTGCGAAGTACGACGTGATGCCGTCGATCGACACCCGCTCCTGCGCCATCGAGTCGCGGGAGCGGACGGTGACCGCATTGTCGTCGAGCGTCTCGAAGTCGACCGTGAGGCAGTACGGCGTACCGATCTCGTCCTGGCGGCGGTAGCGGCGGCCGATCGCCCCGGAGTCGTCGAAGTCGACGTGCCAGCTCCGGCGCAGCTCGGTGGCCAGGTCGCGGGCCTTGGGAGACAGGTCGGCGTTGCGGCTCAGGGGCAGCACCGCGACCTTCACGGGCGCGAGCCGGGGGTCCAGCTTGAGCACGACGCGCTTGTCGACGCCGCCCTTGGTGTTGGGGGCCTCGTCCTCGTGGTAGGCGTCGACGAGGAAGGTCATCAGGCTGCGCGAGAGACCGGCCGCCGGCTCGATGACGTAGGGGACGTAGCGCTCGTTGGCCGCCTGGTCGAAGTAGGACAGGTCCTGGCCGGAGTGCTTGGCGTGCGTCGTCAGGTCGAAGTCGGTGCGGTTGGCGATGCCCTCGAGCTCACCCCACTCCGAGCCCTGGAACTTGAAGCGGTACTCGATGTCGACGGTCCGGGTCGAGTAGTGGCTCAGCTTCTCCTGCGGGTGCTCGTAGTGTCGCAGGTTGTCGGGGTCGATGCCGAGGTCGGTGTACCAGCGGGTGCGCTCGTCGATCCAGTACTGGTGCCACTCCTTGTCCTCGCCGGGCTTGACGAAGAACTCCATCTCCATCTGCTCGAACTCGCGCGTGCGGAAGATGAAGTTGCCCGGCGTGATCTCGTTGCGGAAGCTCTTGCCGATCTGGGCGATGCCGAACGGCGGCTTCATGCGTGAGCTCGTGACGACGTTCGCGAAGTTGATGAAGATGCCCTGCGCGGTCTCCGGGCGCAGGTAGTGCAGCCCGGACTCGTCCTCGATCACGCCGAGGTAGGTCTTCAGCAGCCCGGAGAACTGGCGTGGCTCGGTCCAGGCGCCGCGGGTGCCGCAGTTGGGGCACGGCACGGTCGAGAGGTCGACCTCGTCGGGGTCGTCGAGCCCCTTCTTCTCCGCGATCACCTCCTGCAGGTGGTCGGCGCGGAACCGCTTGTGGCACGACTGGCACTCGGTGAGCGGGTCCGTGAAGGTGTCGACGTGGCCGCTGGCCTCCCACACCTGGCGCGGCAGGATGACCGACGAGTCGAGCCCGGCCATGTCGTCGCGCTGCTGCACCATGGTCCGCCACCACTGGCGCTTGATGTTCTCCTTCAGCTCCACGCCCAGCGGGCCGTAGTCCCACGCTGACCTGGTGCCGCCGTAGATCTCGCCGCACGGGTAGACGAACCCCCGGCGCTTGGCGAGGGAGACGACGAGGTCGACGACTGAGGCGGGTGGCTTGGCCACTGGGGGACTCCCTGCTGGGTCACGGCCGGCTGGCTGCCGGTCTGGCTGAAGAGATCAGCCTAACGAGCGGGTCGACTCGATATTCAGGACGGTCCCCGGCTCGACGACCTCGTAGGCGCTCGGCTCGTCGACCGCGCGGCTGAGCAGTGGCACCGCCTGCAGCTTCACGTCGTACGCCGACAGCGCGCGCCGGTAGGCGCCGACGTTGTCCCACCGCGTCGTGAGCACCCACAGAGTGGGGTCGTCGAGGTTGCGCCCGATCCGGCCGTCGACGTACCCGGGGCGTTGCGCGAGTACGTCGTGCGCCGCGGTCAGCTCGGACCGGAAAGCCTCGCCGTCGTCGAGCGGGACGCGGAACCGGTTGACGACGAGCACGTGTGAACTCTAGGTCGTCAGTCAGGTCCAGAGTTCTCGGCCGAGCCCAGGAGGGCTCGCGTCAGCGCTGCTGAGTCAGATTGCAGTTCGGCTGTGGCGGTCGCCAGGTCGTCGTCGCCGCACTCGCGTCCGTCCATGGCGGCGTGCAGCACCGCCCGACGGACGAGCTCCTTGGCGTAGGACGCTGTGGTTCCTGCCGAGTCCCGCGCGGCCAGGGCCACAGCGTCCGCTGAGAAGGCCACCCTCGCGCCGTACAGATCGATGAGGGCGCGCCGGGCGGGCTCGTCCGGCAGGGGAATCTCGACGGCGAGGTCGACGCGCCCGGGTCGCTGTGCAAGCGCCTTCTCCAGAGCCTCCGCGCGGTTGGTGGTGAGGAGGAAGACGACATCGGCGTCCTGGTCGAGCCCGTCCATGGCGTCGAGGAGCGTGAAGAGCAGAGGCGACGTACCTCCACCGAAGTGGTGATCGCGGTCCTCCGCGATCAGATCGCAGTCCTCGATCACGACGATGGCCGGCTGATGGGCCCGGGCGATCTGCGCGGCCGCGGCCACGTGCGCCATCTGCGTGCCGCTCAACAGCACCACGGTCGCCTCCCTCGCAGCACTGAGGAGGTGACGCACCGTGTGCGTCTTGCCCGTGCCCGGCGGCCCGTACAGCAGGATGCCGCGCTTGAGGTGCTGACCTTGCCCGCGCAGGCGCTCGCGGTGCTCGGCCAGCCCGACCACGTGGGCGCTCACCTGATCCAGCGTGCCCTCGGGAAGCACGACCTGGCCGGCGGGTACGTCGGGGCGGTGGTGGAAGGTCAGGTCGGACATGGATCGCTCGTAGGGATTCCCACTGAAGCTGACCACCTGGCGCCTCAGCACGCTCTGCCGCATCGACTCCTCGCGCATATCTGCGAGGAACGTGGCGGGCGCGTCCGGATCGGCGGCCAGCACCTCGAGACGCGACTCCGAGCCGTACTGAGGGTTGCCGACCCGCTGGAGCACGGCGAGCGGGACGCCGTTGTGTCGGAACAGGTGCAGACCGAACGCGACCGTGGCCCTCTCGGAGTCCGGTCCGGTCGCCACGTTGAGGCGGTCGACCTGCCCACTTCGGAAACGGCCCCACTCGGCGTTGGCCATCAGATCGCCCAAGGAGCTGTGGTGCCGCTGATCGCCACCTCCGACGCCCACCAAGGTGGCCTCCGGGTCGCGAGCGGTGAGTGACGCCAGCGCGATGTCGGTGTCGGCCCAGCGGTGGGCCGAGATCGTCTCCACCACGACCGGCAGCTCGTCGGCTGCGACTTCCAGGTGGGCGTCCAGGACCGGCAAGAGGTCGTTCCCGCGCTTGACGACCGGCTCCTCCTGGACCAGCTGCTTGACCAACCGCGTCAGCGCTGCGCGCAGCTCGTCGTCCTGCTCGTCGTCCTGCTCGTCCGGGCTCGGCACGACGGCGAATCTAGTTGCATCGAGCGGGAGCCGCACCACGCAATGGGCGCGCGGAGGCGCGCTCGGCGGCGCTAGCCTCACGCGCGTGGAGAGCTTCGAGGACGCGGGCGTTCTTGGTCAGGTCGGCGCCGGTGGGACGGGATACGTGGAGCACCTTCGTCGGCCCGACCTCAGCCTGGGCACCTACTCGTTGCGCACCGGCGCCGAGGACCTCCAGGAGCCGCACACCGAGGACGAGGTCTACGTCGTGACGGCCGGTCGCGCGAAGTTCACAAGCTCCGGCGAGACGATCGACGTCGTGGCCGGCTCCGTGTTCTTCGTGGCCGCACACGAGGTGCATCGGTTCCACGACATCACCGACGACTTGTCCGTCCTCGTGTTCTTCGGCCCGGCGGAGGGTGCCCGGCAGGCGGTCTCTGACTCGGCCGAGGGTGAGGGTGAGGCGAAGGTCGTCACGCTCTGCGGCTCAACCAGGTTCGAGGCGGAGTTCGCGGAGGTCAACCGGCGGCTCACGCTGGAAGGCTGCGTCGTGATCGGCCTCGGGATGTTCAGCCTCCCAGCCGACAACTCGGATCTGGAGGGGCGGCTCGGCGGCGTGCACCTCCAGAAGATCCGCATGGCCGACGAGGTGTACATCGTGGATCCGGGCGGCTACGTGGGTGAGTCGACCCGACGGGAGATCGCCTACGCGGAGTCGCTCGGCAAGCCGGTCCGGTATCTGAGTCGCGAGCGCTCCGCTCCGACCGGAGACGCCAACCAGGAGTGAGTCCTCGGTCGTCCTCGGCCAGGCGCGCGATGCTCCGCGGCAAGGGCTCGCTCCGTCGCGAGTGCAACCGAACTCGCGCCGAGGCACGAAGCAGGCATGACGCGTCGGGACCGCCCGGCCCAGTTCTGGAGGGGAACCGTGAACAGACTGCTTCGCAAGGGAATCGTTGTGGCGACACTGGTGGCGAGCTCGCTCGGCCTGGTCGCCACCACCGCGGGGGAAGCCACCGCGGCACCAGCCGATCGCCGTGGCTCGGTCGGCTACACCCAAGTCGTCGTCGCGCCTGACGTCTACGCGCTCATCGGGTCGGCCGGCATCACTCCGGCCCCGGTGGAGGGCGCCAAGGCCTTCCCCTACCAGGGCACGTTGGCCGCCCGGTTCCCGATCACGGGGTTCCGGCTGGCGGGGCTTCAGATTCGTCACTCGGGCGGGATCAGCCTCAGCTTGGGCTCCGCGACCATCGTGCTCAAGAACTTCAACATCGATCTCGCTCGGCACCGTGTCAGCGGTGAGGTGTCGGGCACCGTCGGCAACGTCGGTCGGGTCGACCTCTTCAAGATCCGACAGTCCGATCGCTTCGACCTCGGGCTGGTCAGACTGACGCTGACGGGCACCGCCGCAGGTGCGCTGAACGCCACGTTCGGTGTCTCCGCCTTCGGTGAGGACGCGACCTTCGGCTACGCAAGCCCGAGGCCCTTCGCGCCGTTCTGATCCCGATGCTCTCCGGGACGTGGCCGCCGCCCAGCGGCCACGTCTTGTCGGTCGTCCGTGCTCTGATCACCGCATGCATGAGGTCGCTGTCGGCGCGCTGGTTCGAGACAATCGAGTCCTTCTGGGGCATCGGAGTCCGACCAAGCTTGCTTACCCGAGCGTGTGGGATCTGCCCGGAGGAATCGTCGAGGCCGGCGAGTCCGAGCTGGACGCGCTCACGCGCGAACTGCACGAGGAGCTCGGCATCCAAATCGCGCCGGGCTCGGCGTCCCATCTGTATCGGTTGACCGTGAGACCCGCAGAGGAGCCGGTACTCCTCAGCGCATGGCTTGTGCATGACTGGCAGGGAACGCCGGCGAACATTGCTCCCGAGGAGCACGACGACCTCCGATGGTTCGGCCTCGAGGAGTTGCCCGCCCTCGCCCATCCACTCGTGGGCGCCGCTCTGCTGAGTGCGATGCAGAGCCACCCCGGCTGACCCTCGGCAGCCTGTCATCGCGATCGTCGGATCCCCCGTCAGCCTCCGCCAGCGGGCAGCGGCTCGAGCGTGATCTCGGGGTTGGCGCGTGTCGTGCTCTTGGCGCGCCACTCGTCGACGAAAAGAGCGAGCCGGGTGCCGTCGCTGCGCTGCAGGACCTCGATGCCGCGCATGCCGGCCAGCGCCTCGGTGCCGGCCGCGTCGGTACGTCGCGCGACTTGGTAGTCCAGCCGGTTGAAGCGGATCGGGGCGTTGAACTCGTGGGTCATCCGGTCCTCGACGACCTCGAACTGCATCGGACCGACCGCCGCGAGGACGGGGTTCTGGTCGCCGCGCAGGTCCGACCGCAGTACTTGCACGACTCCCTCCTGGTCGAGCTGCTCGATGCCCTTGCGGAACTGCTTGTAGCGGCTGATGTCGCCGGCCCGGGCGGTGACGAAGTGCTCGGGGGCGAAGGTGGGCACCGGCGGGTACTCGATCGGGTCGCCGACGTAGACGGTGTCTCCGACGCGCAGTGCCGTCGCGTTGACCAGGCCGATGATGTCGCCCGGCTCGGCGCTCTCGACCGACGTCGTCTCGCGTCCGAAGACCGACTGCGCGAACTTCGTCGCGAACGGGCGACCCGTGGTGGCGTGGGTGACGACCATCCCGCGCTCGAACGTGCCGGAGACGACCCGCGCGTAGGCGAGGCGGTCGCGGTGGGCGGAGTTCATCCCGGACTGCACCTTGAAGACGAACGCGCTGAACTCGTCGGCGGGCTGGCGCACCGAACCGTCGACCCCCACGGTCGCGGTGGGTGCCGGTGCGATGTCGAGCAGCAGGTCGAGGAGCTGCGCGACCCCGAAGTTCTGCAGCGCCGAGGCGAACATGACGGGAGTGGTCTCGCCGGCAAGGAACCGCTCCTCGTCGTGGTCGGCCTCGTCGAGGGTGAGCAGCTCGTGCTCCTCCATCGCAGCCGACCACACCAGGGAGTCGCCCGGGTCCACCTCGGCCGGGGACAGCCTCTGCTCCGGAGCCCGCGTGGCCCCACCGGCGGTGCGGGTGTACTTCACGAATTCTCCGGTACGTCGGTCCAGCACGCCGCGGAAGTCGCCGGCCTCGCCGACCGGCCAGGTCAGGGGCGTCGGCCGGAGCTTGATCTTCTCCTGGATCACGTCCATCAGCTCCAGGGCCGAGAGGCCGGGGCGGTCCCATTTGTTGATGACCGTGATCACCGGGATGCCCCGCAGGGCGCAGACCTGGAAGAGCTTGAGCGTCTGCGGTTCGAGACCCTTGCCCGCGTCGACCAACATGACGGCCGAGTCGACCGCGGACAGCACGCGGTAGGTGTCCTCGGAGAAGTCGCTGTGGCCTGGGGTGTCGACCAGGTTGACCACGTGGCCCCGGTAGGAGAACTGCAACGCTGCCGAGGTGATCGAGATGCCGCGCGCCTTCTCCATCGCCATCCAGTCCGACACCGTGGCGCGCCGTTCACCTTTGCCGTGCACGGCACCCGCCTGGGTGATCGCCTGGGCGTGCAGAGCGAGCGCCTCGGTCAGGGTCGACTTGCCCGCGTCGGGGTGGCTGATGACGGCGAAGGTACGTCGGGGGCGGGAGTCTGGCACTGCCTGAACCTAACGGTCAGGCGCCTGGACACACGCTTTGGCAGGCGCTCGATCTTGTCTACCCCGGCGAGCTTCGCTCCCGTCACGTCCTCGCGACCGCGGGCGAGGCAGCGGGCTTGCCTGGTCACGTGTGGACGTGAAGGGAGCGAAGCGACCCGGCTTTTCCGAGCGGAGCGAGGCGCCCCGCGATCGGTCTCCGGGCCGTGGCGACCGGCGCCCCAGCGAGCGCAGCGAGCCAGGCGCCCGCGAGCGCAGCGAGCTGTCGCGACGGACTGGGGGCCGAAGCTCGCGGGGGTAGAAAGATTGACAATGATTCTCATTCGCGGTGAGAATCGTTCTCATGCGCTCCCTCCTCGTCCCTGCCGCCGTGCTCATGGTCGTGACGTCCGGGTGCGCGGCCTTCACCAACGAGGCGCCGGGCGGCGGCAAGGGGATCGACGTGATCACGGCGTTCTACCCGCTTCAGTTCGTCACCGAGCGCGTTGCGGGCGACCACGCGGACGTGGTCAACCTGACCCGGCCCGGCAAGGAGCCGCACGACCTCGAGCTGTCGGTCGCCCAGACCGCGGCGGTGACCAACGCCGACCTGGTCGTCTACGAGAAGGGGCTGCAGGCAGCGGTCGACGCGGCCGTCGACCAGGCCGACGGCGTACCGGCCATCGACGCGGCCGCGGTGGCCGGGCTCGAACCCCTCTCGCACGACGGCCATGACGACGCCGAGCACGACGCCGAGCACGACGCCGAGCACGGCGACGAGGAGCACTCCGACCTGGGTGACCTCGACCCGCACTTCTGGCTCGACCCGCTCAAGCTGGCCAAGGTCGCGGACTCGGTGGCCGAGGCGCTCACCAAGGCCGACCCCCTTCACGCGGCCGACTACCGGGCCAACGCGGCCGCCCTCGACGCGGACCTCACGGCGCTGGACCAGGAGTACGCCGCCGGGCTGGCGGACTGCGTCCGGGACACGATCGTCGTCTCGCACAACGCCTTCGGCTACCTCGGCCGCTACGGGCTCTTCATCGAGCCGATCTCGGGCCTCTCCCCCGAGGCCGAGCCCACGCCGGCCGACCTGGCCCGCCTCCAGCAGCTGATCGAGGACGACGGGATCACGACCGTGTTCGGCGAGCGGCTGGTCAGTCCCAAGCTGGCGCAGAGCCTCGCCGACGACATGGGTGTGACGACCGAGATCCTTGACCCGATCGAGGGGCTGACCTCGGAGACCGCCGATGATGACTACCTGTCCCTGATGCGGGAAAACCTCGCCGCGCTACGAGAGGCCAACGGATGTCCGTGACCGCGCGGTCGGCCGAGCTGCCGATCCGGCTGACCGACGGCGCCGTCGCCATCGGCGGCCGTCCGGTCCTGCGCCACATCGACCTCGAGGTGCCGGCCGGCCAGTTCCTCGCCCTGATGGGGGCCAACGGCTCCGGCAAGTCGACGCTGGTGCGGGCGTTGATCGGACTGCGGCCCCTGACGGGCGGGACCCTGGATCTCTTCGGTACGCCGATCGAGCGGTTCCAGGACTGGTCCCGGATCGGCTTCGTGCCCCAGCGGGGCGGCGCGACGTCCGGCGTACCGGCCTCGGTCTGGGAGGTGGTCGCCTCGGGACGGCTCACCCACCGCCGGCTCTTCCGGCCCCTCTCGCGCACCGACCGCGCCGCCATCACCGAGGCGCTCGAGGTGGTCGGACTGGCCGGCCGGGCGAGCGACGGGGTGGGCACCCTCTCCGGGGGCCAGCAGCAGCGGGTGCTCATCGCGCGCGCCCTGGCCGCGGAGCCGGAGCTGTTCTTCCTCGACGAGCCCACCGCGGGCGTCGACCTGGCCAACCAGATCTCGCTGGCGACGTCGTTGGACAGGCTCAAGGAGCGCGGCGCGACCATCGTGCTCGTCGCACACGAGCTCGGGCCGCTCGCGTCTCTCGTCGACCGCGCGATCGTGATGCGCGACGGACGGATGGCGTACGACGGCGCACCGCTCGCGGACCACGCTGTGCACGAGCCGGTCTACGGCGACGCGCACACCCATCACCACCACGCGTCGCACCACCGGCACGACCACGTACCGGTGGTCCGCTCTCCCCTGGAGGGTGGCCAGTGACTCAGCCCTGTTCGTTCTCCGCTCCCCCCGCTCCGCTCCTTCCACGGGCAACGAACAGGGGACCCCGGAAATGACCTTCTGGGAGCTGTTCCAGTACCCGTTCATGCAGCGGGCGCTGATCGCCGCCGCGTTCACCGGCTTCGCCGCACCCGCGGTCGGTACCTACCTGGTCCAGCGCCGACTCTCGCTCATGGGCGACGGGATCGGGCACGTCGCGGTCACCGGCGTCGCCCTCGGGCTGCTGACGGGCACCTCACCGACATGGACCGCCGTCGTCGTCGCCGTGATCGGCGCGGTCGTGATCGAGGCGATCCGCGCTCGGGGTCACACGAACGGCGACGTCGCCCTGGCATTGCTCTTCTACGGCGGTCTGGCCGGTGGGGTGCTGCTCAGCGGCCTCGGCGGCGAGAGCTCGGCCCGGCTGCAGGAGTACCTCTTCGGCTCGATCACCACCATCTCGATCGCCGACGTGATCGTGACCATGGCGCTGGCCACCGTGGTGCTCGTGGTCGGGATCGGCCTGTCGCCCCAGCTGTTCGCGGTCGCGCAGGACCAGGAGTTCGCCCGGGTCACCGGGCTCCGCGTGGGCTTCTACAACGTGCTTGTCGCAGTGTTGGCGGCGGTCAGCGTCTCGGTGGCGATGCGCACGGTGGGGCTCCTGCTGGTCTCCGCGCTGATGGTGGTGCCGGTCGCGACGTCGCAGCAGCTGACCCGCTCGTTCCGCACCACTTTGCTCGCGGCCATGGTGCTCGGTGCGGCCGCGTCTATCGGCGGGCTCGTGCTGTCGGCGTACCTCTCGTTCCACGCGACGGTCGCGCCCGGTCCGACGATCGTGCTGCTGTCGCTCGTCGGGTTCGCGATCACGTGGCCGGTCGGCGTCTGGGTACGGCGGCGGGCACGGCTCAGGGAGCCGTTCCCGGCCACGCCGCCTCCCGACCACGAGCCGACCGAGCACCAGCACCAGCACGGGCCGGACTGCGGACACCGCGCCGTACGCCACGGCGACCACGTCGACTATGTCCACGACGGCCACCGGCACGCCGAGCACGGAGCGCACTATGACGAGCACTGACGGGTCGTCGGCGATGCGTCCGACCAAGCAGCGGCTCGCGGTCGTCGAGGCCATGGACTCCTTCGACGACTTCCGGTCGGCGCAGGAGATCCACGACCTGCTCGGCCGGCGCGGCGACCCGGTCGGGCTGGCCACCGTCTACCGCACCCTGCAGCGGCTCGCGGACGCCGGCGAGGTGGACATGCTGCGCACCGAGGACGGCGAGGCGATCTACCGCCGCTGCTCCGACAGCCACCACCACCACCTGGTCTGCCGCGCCTGCGGCCGGACCGTCGAGGTCGAGGGACCGACCGTCGAGCGGTGGACCCGCGCGATCGCCGGCGAGCACGGCTTCTCCGACGTGAGCCACACGCTGGAGATCTTCGGGACCTGCCCCGACTGCTCCTAGGCGCCGGCCTCGGCGACCTCGGCGTAGTGCTTGAGCATGCCGCCCCAGGCGTCGGGGGCGTCGAAGGTCGCGTGCATCTGGGCCGCGTCGGCGCCGAAGGCCTCCAGGTCGCGGTGCACCAGCTCGACCAGGGTGCGCCCGTCGTCGGTCGGCGTGAAGGTCACGTCGATGTGGGTGACCAGGTCGTCGTGGAAGGCCCAGTCGGCGCCGATCTGCCAGGTGACGGTGAAGCCGTTCGGCGCGTCGTACGCCGTGACGACGCCGGTCTCGGTCTCGGACCCGTCGGTGTGCCTGGTGTACCAGCGGCCGCCCGCGAACGGCTCGACCACGACCTTCTCGATCGGCGCCTCCCCGATGTGGTGGCTCGCCGGCCACCACGACGTCATCTCGTCGGTGAAGACCTCGAAGCAGCGCTTCTGGTCGAGCCCCACGGAGACGCTCACGCGAATGGGGTTGATGGTCTGCTGCGTCATCGGTCGTTCTCCTTGTGTGGTTGCGCTTCGGCGTACTGGTCCTCTGCGTACTGCGCGAACGCGACCAGCGCCTTCTTCCAGAACCGCTCGAGGTAGTCGCGGACGGGGGTCAGCCCGGCCGGGTCGACGCGGTAGACCCGACGGGTCCCTTCCTGTCGGTCCACCACGAGCCCCACTTCCTTGAGCACCTTGAGGTGCTGCGACACCGCCGGCCGGCTGACCGGCAGCTGCGCGGCGAGCTCGCCCACGGGCTGCGGCCCTTCCAGGAGCAGGTCGAGGATCGCCTGCCGGGTCGGGTCGCCGAGGGCGGTGAGGATGAGCGATGCGTTCGTCATGACTTACCGTAAGTTATGACTAACGGTAAGTCGTTGTCAACCGTTCACGGCGACGACCGGGGCGTCCTCGTCCTCGGGCAGCAAGGAGTCTGCGGGTAGGTCGAGAGGAAGGCGGACGCGGAAGGTGGAGCCGCGGCCCTCCTCGCTCTCGACCTCGATCCGGCCGCCGTGGCTGTCCACGATCGCCTTGGTGATGCTCAGGCCGAGGCCGATGCCCTGGATCGACCGCTGGGCGGCGTGCCGGGTGCGGAAGAACCGGCTGAAGACGTGGTTGCGGTCGCGCAGGCTGATGCCGATGCCGGTGTCCACGACGACGAGCTCGACCCGCTTGTGGATGACCGAGAGGTCGACCTCGACCCGACCGCCGGACGGCGTGTACTTGATGGCGTTCGAGATCAGGTTGTCGATGACCTGCGCGAACCGGTCCGGGTCGACCAGCACGACGAGGTGCTCCGGCGTCCGGCTGACGAGAGTCAGCCCGGCCGCCTCGACCGCGGGGCGGGCCGCCTCGAGGGAGTGCCGGACCAGCGCCGCCATGTCGGTGAGCTCACGCTCGATGTGCACGAGACCGCGCTCGACCTGAGCCGTCTGGAGCAGGTCGGCGACCAGGCGATCGAGGCGGTCGACGTTCCGGACGACGACACCGAGGTGTTGCCGGACCTCGTCGGGCAGGTCGTCGCGCTCGAGCAGCAGGCTGGTGAACCCGTGGATCGAGGTGAGCGGCGTACGAAGCTCGTGCGAGACCGAGGCCACGAACTCCTCCTTCACCTCCAGCGCCCGCATGAAGTCGGTGACGTCCTTGTAGGCGAGGGCGGCCCCGGCGAACTTGCCGCTCTCCTCGCGTACGACGCGCGAGGAGACCGAGAGCGCGCGCCGGGTCAGTGCGTCCGAGCCGACCCAGATGAGCTGGTCGTCGAACTCCTCCTCCTGGGTCGCGCGGTACGTCGGCATGTCCTCGTGCTGGACGAACGTCTCGCCGTCCTCGTGGAAGACGTCGCCGAGCTGACCGGCCTGCCCACGGTGGCCGGCCGGGAAGGCGAGCCGCATGAAGTCGTGGTGGCGGCGGTTCATGGTCAGGTAGCGGCCGTTGCCGTCGAGCAGGACCAGGCCGACGTCGACGGTGTCGAGGATCGCCTCACCGACCCGGCGCTGCAGCTCGATCAGCTCCTGACCGCCCCTGACCCGCTGGATGACGTTGGCGATCGCGAGCGACACGGTCACGGCGATGACCGTGGTGGTCACCGAGCGAGAGAGGTTGATCCCGCTCACACCGATGTAGATGAGGCCCGGCACCATCACGAGGAGCACGGTCGAGACCCCGGTGACGACCGCGCCGCGGATGCCGTAGGCGAAGCCGAGCCAGAGCGCCGGGACCACGACGAGCAGTGCCGACCCGCCCAGCGGGTCTAGCCGGCTCAGCCCGACCAGACCGACGTCGAAGACGAGCAGCGCCAGCCGGCACCACTCGGGAGTCCGCGTCCAGGGCACCGTGAGGGTGACCACCCACGCCACCGGGACGAGCACCAGCCCGATCAGTGGCCCCGTCCGCAACGCGATGTCGCCGGCGACCCGCAGCCCCATGTCGAGCAGGAACAGCAGGCTGAAGCCCAGCTGGAGCAACCGAGGGTCGCGGGGCTCCAGCCACAGGCGGCGGAGCTCCTCCCGCAGACGTCTGGTCACGGTAAAACACTGGCAGAGCAGGCTCAGCCGCGCGGGTGAATCAGGCTTTCCCGTACCGCCGGTTGCGCGCGGCGTACACCTCGATGGCGGACCACAGGTCGCGCCGGTCGACGTCGGGCCACAGGACGTCGGTGAAGACGAGCTCGCTGTAGGCCGCCTGCCACAGCATGAAGTTCGAGAGTCGCTGCTCCCCCGACGTCCGCCAGACAAGATCCGCGTCGGACTGCTCGGGCACGTAGAGGTGACGCGCGACCGTGCGCTCGTCGATCTTGTCCGGGTTGAGGCGGCCCGCCGCCACCTCACGCCCGATCGAGCGCATGGTGTCGGCGAGCTCCGCGCGGCCGCCGTAGTTGACGCACATGGTCAGCGTCAGCACGTCGTTGTCGCGGGTGAGCTCCTCGGCGACCTGGAGCTCCTTGATCACCGACCGCCACAGCCGTGGCGCACGGCCCGCCCAGCGCACCTTCACGCCGAGCTCGTGCATCTCGTCGCGGCGCCGTCGGATGACGTCGCGGTTGAACCCCATGAGGAAGCGGACCTCGTCGGGCGAGCGCGTCCAGTTCTCGGTCGAGAAGGCGTACGCCGAGATCGCCTTCACGCCGACCTCGATGGCGCCCTCGACGACGTCGAACAGCGAGGACTCCCCCGCCTCGTGGCCCTTGGTGCGCGGCAGCCCCTGCTTCTTGGCCCAGCGGCCGTTGCCGTCCATGACGATCGCGACGTGCCGCGGCACCAGGTCCCTCGGCAGGTCGGGCGGCCGGGCTCCCGACGGGTGCGGGTTCGGCGGGCGGACCGCTCTCTTCATCGCTCGACGTAGGCCATGGAGCGGAGCCCGCGCTCGAGGTGCCAGGCGAGGAACGCCGCGACCAGGCCGCTGGCCTCCTTGAGGTGGCGCGGGTCGGTGGCGTCGACGACGTCCCAGTCGCCGGCGAGCAGGGCACCGAGGACGGTGATCGTCTCCGGCGCCGGGCCGGCCGAGCCGGGGACCCTGCAGGTGGTGCAGAGCATCCCGCCGTACGACGGGTTGAACCAGCGGTGCGGCCCCTCGAGGCCGCAGCGGGCGCAGTGCTCGAACGACGGCGCGTAGCCGGCCACCGCCAGCGAGCGCAGCAGGTAGGAGTCGAGCACCTGGCTGGGCCGGCGCTCCCCGCCGACCATCGCCCGCAGGCCACCGACCAGCAGCAGGAACTGCTGGGTGGAGGGCTCCTTCTCCTCGGTGACGAGCCGCTCGGCGGTCTCGAGCATCACCGTGCCCGCGGTGTAGCGCTCGTAGTCGGCACCCAGCGGCGCGGCGAACGCGTCCTGGGTCTCGGCCTGGGTGACGGTGTCGAGGTTGCGCCCCTCGGCGAGCTGCACGTCCACGTGGGTGAACGGCTCGAGCCGGGAGCCGAACTTCGACGTGGTCCGGCGTACCCCCTTGGCCACCGCGCGCACCCGCCCGTTCTCACGGGTCAGCAGGGTGATGATGCGATCGGCTTCGCCGAGCTTGTGGGTGCGCAGCACGATCGCCTCGTCGCGGTAGAGAGGCACTCCCTCATTGTGACGGGTCTAGCGAGGCGTACGACGCCCGCGGAGCGTGTCGCGGCAGGCACCTGCTCCCAGACCTGCTGCGCCCACTTCCCGGCCTCGTGGTTGAGCCGCTCGGGACAGAGCCGCCACTCCAGGATGCTGCGGGCGCGCACGAAGGTGGCGTTGGGCAGCTCCGCGGCCAGCATCGCCGCGTCGGCGGCCGGGTGGATCGGGTCGGCGGGGTGGCCGACCACCAGCGCCGGCGCGGCGATCTGCCGACGCCGCTTGGCCGGCGGGGCCGACCCGGCCGAAGAACAGCCCGTGCACCACCGCCGCCACCGACTCGGAGCGCTGGTCGAGGGTGTCGAGGGCGATGCCCACCCAGAACGGCACCACCCCCCGCGGGACGGGGCGGGTGATCACGCGCAGCCCGTCGACCGTGAACGGCAGGAACCGGGCCGCGAACATCAGCGGCGCGAACGCGAGGATGCCGGCCTCGACGGCGTTGTCCAGCACCGGCATCTCGGCCAGCAGCCCGCGCACCCGCTTCGGCGCCAGGTCGGCGACCTCGAGTGCGACGTTCGCGCCGAGCGACGTACCGCCCACGATCGCCTGGTCTGCCCCCAGGTGGTCGAGCAGCGCCACGACCTGCTCCGCGAAGGCGGTCATGGAGTAGACGAGCGGGTCCGCGGGGCGGTCCGAGCGGCCGTGGCCGAGCAGGTCGAGGGTGACCACGTGCAGCCCCTCGGCCGCCAGCGCCCGGGCCAGCGGCTGGTGCATCCTGCGCGGCATCAGCTGCCCGTGCAGGAGCACGACCCAGCGGTCGCCGGCGCCGTACTCGGTGTACTCCAGCCGGTCCCGGCCCGACCCGGCGTCCACGAAGAACTGGCCGATGCGCTCGGAGACCAACATGCCGCCAGCCTAGATCCGGAGTGCGGGGGTACGGCGTCAAGGCAGGACCGATGCCCCGCCCCGCGTCGAATGCACGAACATCCCGCGCGAGACGGGCGGGGTGGCAGAGACTGGTGGGGTGACGTCCCACGCCGATCGACCCCTCGGCTGGGCAGCTTCCCTGGCCCTGGTCGCAGGGGTCGTCGCCGCCGGTGCCGTCGCGGTGCGTCTCGCGCCCGACGGGCGAGCAGTTGCGACGTTCTGGCCCGCGGCCGGGCTGGGACTGATCCTCCTGTCACTGACCCCGATCCGCCGGTGGCTGTCCCTCGCGCCGCTGCTGGCCGTCGCGACGGTGGCCGGCGACCTGATAGCCGAGCGGAGCCTCCAGCTCGCCATCGCCCACGGCGTGGTCGAGGCGATCGCGCTGGTCATCGCGGCGCTGCTGGTCACGCACGGCGGCCGGATCAAGCCGCGGCTGGTCGACCAGGAGGACTTCGTCCGGCTGTTCGGCGCAGCCGTGGTCAGCGGCGGCATGCTCGTCCTCGGCGGCGCGAGCTCCTCGCGGCTGGTCACCCTCGAGCCGCTCGGGGTGTCGCTGGCAGCCTCGTTCGCCGCACACGTCACCGCGGTGCTGCTGCTCTTCCCGCTCGCTGTCGTCACGGAGCACCACTGGACGGGCCGCAAGCTCGAGCTCTTCGCCCAGATCCTGTTGCTCTCGGCGGCGAGCGTGCTCACCTTCGTGCCCGGCGCCAGCTCCACGCTGACCTTCGCGCCGGTGCTGCTCCTGGCGTGGGCCGCGCTCCGCTTCGACCTGCGCATCGCCTGCGCCGAGCTCGTCCTGGTCGGCATCTTCGTCACGGCGCAGACGGTCGGCGGGGTCGGTCCGTTCGGCGACGCCGTGGAAACCGACCGCGTCAGCTCACTGACCGGCGGGGTCCTGACGCAGGGCTACCTGGCCTGCGCCGCGCTGCTGGTCCTGCCGCTCGGCATCGCCGTGCAGCGCAACACGATCCTGCTGGACCGGATCACCGCCGACGGCAGGCTCTTCCGCCGCAACTTCACCGAGTCACTGGTCGGCATGGCGTTCCTCGAGCCCGACGCGACCGGACGAGACCTCATCATCGTCGACCTCAACGACACGGCCCTGGCCATCCTCGGGGGCCGGGAGGAGTCGCTGCTGGGTCTGCGGGTCAGCGACGTGATGGACGTCGGGCCGGACTACGAGGAGGCGCTGCCCCGGCTGATCTCCGGGTCCATCGACGGCTGGCGGGTCGAGGGACCTCTCGCGTTCGCCCGCTCCGGGCAGGTCACGCTCCAGATCTCCGCGCTGGGCGACAGCGGCGACGAGCCGTTCTTCGCCGCCCAGCTGCTCGACGTCACCGCGGAGTACGACGCGCGGCACGGCCTCGAGGCTGCTCAGACACTCACCAACGCGACCCTCGACACCACCAACTGCATCATCATGGTGACGAACCTCGAGGGCATCGTGGTCCGGGTCAACCACGCCACGTCGGTGATCACCGGCTACCGCGAGGAAGAGCTGCTGGGCCGCAAGGTCTGGGAGACCGGAATCACCCCCTCCGACGCCGACGACGTCGAGGCGCTGATCATGTGGCCCAACCGGTCCGGCGTACCGATCGTGCGGGAGTCGGACTCGATCACCAGGACCGGCGAGAAGCTCCGCATCGTCTGGAACACCAACATCGTCCGGGACGACAACCTGAACCCGATGTACGCCGTGATGACCGGCATCGACGTCACCGCGGAGCGCACCACCGCGGGGCTGGTCAACCACCTGATGGAGGCGTCCCTGACCACCGCCATCGTCGGCATCGACACCGCCGGCCGGATCTCGGTGGCCAACTCGGGCCTCCAGCACCTCCTCGGCTACGAGCGGGACGAGCTGGTCGGGGAGCCGTTCCACCGGCTGCTCAAGTCGTCCGAGCTGCTGGAGCGCACGGGCGCGGACACCATCGACGAGGCCTTCGACATCCTGGTCCGCGGCCTCGGCCGGGACGGCGAGACCCGGGCGCGGGACTGGACCTGGATGACCAGGATCGGCAGCGAGCAGCTGGTCTCCATGACGCTGTCGGTCGCCCAGGACGCGTTCGCCGCGCAGAGCGGCTACCTGTGCGTGGCCCGCGACGTCACCGAGCAGCGCAACAGCCAGGAGATGCTGATCGCCGCGCTCGACAAGGAGCGCACCGCCGTCGAGCGGCTCCGGTTGCTCGACCAGGCCAAGAACGAGTTCGTGTCCACCGTCTCCCACGAGCTGCGGACGCCGGTCACGAGCATCGTCGGCTACACCGAGATGATGGCCGACGGGACGATCGTCGAGCCGCTGCCCGAACAGCTGCCGCTGCTGGAGACGATCAACCGCAACGGCCAGCGGCTGATCTCCATGATCAACGACCTGCTGATGTTGTCGGGCCTCGACTCCGAGACCGTCCAGTGGCGCCACGACGCGGTCGACCTGGCCGCCACCATCGGCCCGATCGAGGAGGCCATGCGGCCGCTCCTCAACAGCCGCCACCTCACCTTCGAGGTCACCCGCCCCGGACGCGCCGTACCCGTTCTCGGCGACCGCGCCCAGCTCGAGCGGGTCATGATCAACCTGCTTTCGAACGCCGTGAAGTTCACCGAGGACGACGGCACCATCGGCTTCGGCGTCGACGTCGTCGACGACCACGCGGTCATCACCGTCACCGACACCGGCATCGGCATCCCCACCGACGAGCAGGGCGACCTGTTCCAGCGGTTCTTCCGCTCCTCCACCGCACAGGTCCGCCAGATCCAGGGCACCGGCCTCGGCCTGTCCATCGTGGCCGCGATCGTCTCCGGCCACGGCGGCACCATCGAGGTGAAGTCGGGCCACCTCCAGGGCTCGACGTTCACGGTCAGGCTGCCGGTCGCGAAGTCCGAGCGGCTCACGCACGCCGGCTGACGGCGAGCGCTGTCCGGTGGAGTAGGGGTTTCCCCTAGTGTCCGCGCGTCGCCCCGTCTGCAAGCCGCTGCCCAGGTGTCTGTCTCCGCCGTCTGGGAGCCCGACGTCGATGCCGACGGCTACGGCGACAGCACCCAGGACGCCTGCCCCCAGTCGGCCCTCAGCCAGGTGACCTGCCCACCCGCCGAGACGAAGGTCAAGCGGAAGCCGAAGAAGGTCAGCTCCGACCGGACGGTCTCGATGAAGCTGCAGTCCACGGACGGTGCCACCTTCACCTGCGCCGTCGACGGCGGCCAGGCCAAGCCGTGCACGTCGCCGTACAACAAGACCTTCAAGTACGGCAAGCACACCATCCTGGTCACCGCGGTCAGCGCCGCCCGCATCCCCGACGCCACCCCGGTGAAGGTCAGGTTCCGCGTCGTCCGGCCTCCGCAGCGCTTGCTGCGGGTGCTGGCGCCCTGCCACGCTCTCGTCATGGCGCGCGTGCTGTTCACGTCATGCCCTGCGTACGGGCACCTGCTGCCCATGCTGCCCCTGGTCCGGGCGGCCGTGCGGGCCGGCAATGACGTGCGGGTCGCCACGGGCCCCGACCTCCTCGGCCCGCTGACCTCGCGCGGGCTCGACGCGCGCGGCGTCGGGCCGACCTGGCAGGAGGCGTGGTCGGCGCACCAGGCCGTGTGGGCGGCTCCGGACGTGCCCGAGGAACAGAAGATGATGGACGGAGTGGTGACGCTCTTCGGTACGCCGGCCCTGGGCCGGCTCACTGACCTGGTCGAGCTGACGCAGGAGTGGCGGCCCGACGTCATCGTCCACGAGGTGCTCGAGGCGGCCGGGTCCCTGCTGGCCCGGAGACTCGGAGTGCCAGGGGTCGTGCACGGCTTCGGGCCGATGTTCCCGCTCTTTGCGGACCTCCTGGGCCCCACGGGTGCCGCCATCGGCCAGCCCGACCTGTGGGTGCTGGCGTCGTCCGAGCGAGCCCTGGACATCTGTCCCCCCTCGCTGCAGCCCGAAGGTCCACCGCCGTGGCCGGAAGCGACCCCGCTGCGGCCGAGCGCCGGTGAGCCGGGCGAGGTGCCGGCGCGGGTGGCCGAGGCGCTGGCGGGCGACCGACCCGTCGCCTACTTCACCCTGGGCACGGTCAAGAACGCCGAGGCCGCCGACTTCACGACCGGGCTCACCGCCCTGGCCGGCTACGACGGCGTCGTGATCGCGACGACGGGGCGGCCGATCGGACCCGAGGAGCTGGGACCGATCCCGGCGAACGTCATCGTCGAGCAGTTCGTCCCACAGGCCCCGGTGCTCGAGCGCGCCGACCTCCTGGTCTCCCACAGTGGGTCGGGCACGATGCTGGGCGGCCTCGTGCACGGCGTACCGCAGGTGGCCCTGCCGCGCGGCACCGACCAGCCGCAGAACGCCGCCCTGCTGGCCATCGCCGGTGCCGGTCTCGTCGTCGCCCCGGAGGACTACGCCGTCGACACGATCCGGTCCGCGGTCGCAGAGGTGACCGGCGACCCGGCGTACCGGACGGCGGCCGAGCGCGTGCGCGACGAGATCGCCGCCATGCCCGACGCCGACGCGGTGTGGGCCGGCATCGCCGTCTGACCCGATCGGGCCTCCGTCGCCAGCGAGCCCCGATGAGCCCGGGTCACGACGCGCCGGACGGCGCGTCGCTCCCGGTGCTCACCGAGGACTCGGAGCTATTGCCTTGCTACTGCCTTGCTACTGCCTTGCGATGCTGGCGTCCGCAGTGACCTTGGGCGTGGAGCCGCACGGAGCGGCGGCGCCCTTGGCCTCCTTGAGCTTCTTCTTCGCCTTCTTCAGCTTCTTCTTGGCCTTGGCGATCTTCTTGGCGTCGCCGGACTTCTTGGCCTTCTTCAGCGCCTTCTTGGCCTTGCTGACCGACTTGGTGGCCTTGGCCACGGCGGCGTCCAGCGTCGGGCAGTCGTAGGCCGTGAACGACACCGTCGCCGGCGTGGTGTCGGTGTTGCCTGCGGCGTCAGTCGCCGCCACCGAGAAGGTGTGCTGCCCCGGGGTCACGGTGATCGTCTTGGGGCTGGAGCACGCCGCAGCGGCGCCGGTGTCGACCTTGCAGTTGAACGTCGACGGGGTCTCGTTGGACGTGAAGGTGATCGGGAGGGTCAGCGACTTGGAGACGCCGCCCGCCGGACCGCTGGCCGTGGTGTTGGGCGCCGTGGTGTCCGGAGGCGTGAACTGGATGCTCACGTCGTCGACCATCATGGCGGTCAGGCCCGCAGCACCGTTGAGGTAGTTGAACGACAACGTGTGGCTGCCACCGTCGGCGAACGTCGTGATGTCGACGGTCTGCTGCTCGTAGTCGGCCATCGCGTCCAGGACCTCGGTGTGGGTCTTGACCGTGGTGCCGTCGACCTTGACCGTCAGGGTCGCGTCGAACGGGGCGGTGCCCCCGGGGAAGAAGTACCAGTAGGTCAGTGAGTTCGCCCCGACCGGGATGTTCAGCGTCTGGGAGACGCTGCCGGTGTGACCGGCCGTGGCCGAGCCGCCGAACCACGCCCACCAGGATCCGGCGTGGGCGAAGTCGAACCCGCAGCTGGCGTCGCAGATCGGGCTGCCGAAGAGGGAGTCCGCCTCCGTCCAGCCCGGGCTGTCGCCGGCGACCGTGGACTCGAAGCCCGGGTCCTGGATGAGCTCGTCGGCGCCCGCGGGCGAGCTCAGGCCCTGCCCGAGCACCAGACCGACGGTGAGCGCCGCAGCGCCCGAGACTCCGATGAGTTTTCTGAGAGCTTTTCTGCGCAAGAACATGACGAGGGGGCCTCCAACCCGAGATGCATCTCCGAATACCTAAGAGAATTCTTAGGGCTCGCAGAGTCTCGCCCGTAAGGCGCCGTTTGTCACGCATCTTCGGGGTGCGGAAGTTTCAACGACTTTGCGGCACGTTGGCGACGGCGGAGACCCAACGGCACCATTCGCCTCAGGCGGCCCGGTTGACCGCGCTGATCACCGCCTTGAGCGAGGCGGTGACGATGTTGGCGTCGATGCCTACACCCCAGTAGATGGTGTCGCGGATGAGGCACTCGACGTACGCCGCGGCGACCGCGTCGCCACCCGACGAGAGCGCGTGCTCGGCGTAGTCGAGCACTCTCACGTCGTACTCGGCAGGCAGCTCGTTGATCGCGGCCACGAACGCCGAGAGCGGACCGTTGCCCTCGCCCTCGAGCGACTGGATCTCGCCGTCGACATAGACGTTGACGAAGAGCGCGTCCTTCTCCCCCGCGGCCGACGACGTGTGCACGGAGTTGAGCTTGAGTGGGGTCTCCCGGTCGAGGTACTCGGCGCGGAACACGTCCCAGATCTCAGCGGGCGTCATCTCGCCGCCCTCGGTGTCGGTGCGCTCCTGGATCACCCGGCTGAACTCGATCTGCGCACGGCGCGGCAGGTCGAGCTTGTGCTCGGCCTTGAGGATGTAGGCGACGCCGCCCTTGCCGGACTGGCTGTTGACCCGGATCACGGCCTCGTAGGTGCGGCCGACGTCGTGCGGGTCGATCGGGAGGTACGGCGCCTCCCAGGGCAGCTGGCTGACCGGGACGCCCTTGGCAGCGGCCTGCTGCTCGAGGTCCTCCAGGCCCTTCTTGATCGCATCCTGGTGGGAGCCGGAGAAGGCCGTGTAGACGAGGTCGCCGGCGTAGGGGTGGCGCGGGTGGACCGGCAGCTGGGTGCAGTACTCCACGGTGCGGCGGATCTCGTCGATGTCGGAGATGTCGACCATCGGGTCGATGCCCTGGCTGAACAGGTTCATCGCCAGCGTGACCAGGTCGACGTTGCCGGTGCGTTCGCCATGGCCGAACAGGCAGCCCTCGACCCGGTCGGCACCGGCCATCATCGCGAGCTCTGTGGCGGCGACCGCCGTACCTCGGTCGTTGTGGGGGTGCAGGCTGATCACGGTGTTCTCGCGACGGGTCAGCTGCCGGGAGAACCACTCGATCTGGTCGGCGTAGACGTTGGGGGTGGCCATCTCGACCGTGGCCGGCAGGTTGAGGATGATCTCGCGGCCGTCGTCGGGCTGCCAGACGTCGCTGACCGCCTCGCACACCTCGACGGAGAACGGCAGCTCGGTGCCGGTGAAGATCTCGGGGCTGTACTCGTAGCCGATCACCGTCGTGTCGAGATAGCTCTCGATGCCCTTCATCACGGCCTGGGTCCCGCGGACCGCGATGTCCTTGATCTCGTCCTTGCTGGCGCGGAACACCACGCGGCGGAACAGCGGCGCGACGGCGTTGTAGAGGTGGATGTTGGCGCGGGGTACGCCGACCAGCGACTGGACGCTGCGCTCGATCAGGTCCTCGCGGGCCTGGGTCAGCACGGAGATCGTCACGTCGTCCGGGACCTTGTCGCCCTCGACGAGCTGACGGACAAAGGCGAAGTCGGTCTCGCTGGCGCTCGGGAAGCCGACCTCGATCTCCTTGTAGCCCATCCGGACCAGGAGCTCGAACATCATCATCTTGCGGGCCGGGCTCATCGGGTCGATGAGGGCCTGGTTGCCGTCACGGAGGTCGGTGGACAGCCAGCGCGGCGCCTCGGTGATGACGGCGTTGGGCCAGGTGCGGTCGGACAGGTCGATGGGCGGGAACGGCGAGTAGCGGCCGTAAGGCATCGGGCTGGGCTTCTGCGGAGGGATGGTCATGGTGGTCCTCGCTGGGTGTGGCTCCGAGAGGAGCCGGGTCTGAGAGGCCGGTCGCGCACGCTCACTCCGCAGCGAGGGGGTCCGGCGGTGGCTCAGACCTCGCTGCGGCAACCAAGGAGGAGGCGTCGCATCATGACCCGATCACCATAGCCGCTGCGGTCCGAGCACCGCAGCCCCGTTCCGGCGACTGGTATGTGGCGAGGTCACGAGGCTGGGGCCCGACCACCGCTCATCGAGCCTGTCGAGATGTCCGCAACCTCCGCTCCTGCGCAATTCCCAGCGGCGGGCTGCGGTGGTCTCGACAAGCTCGACCAGCGGTGAGCCAGTCCCAGCGCGGGCTCGGTGCGAGACTGGGCGGGTGAAGACCCGCATCCAGTGCCCGTGTGGTCAGGTCATCGTCGGCGAGACCGAGGACGAGCTCGTGGAGCGCACCAACGCGCACCTGTACGACGAGCACGACGGTCGGACCTACGACCGCGACATGATCCTGATGATGGCGACCTGAGCCGTCAGACCATGACTCGGGTCCAGGCGGCCCGCGCGTGCAGCCCCGGCATCCCGAACGCCCACATCATCACGAGGGCGTGGGCCTCGCTGAAGTCGGGAGCCGTGGTCTGGAAGTGCTGGTCGGCGCTGCCCTGGCGGTACTCGACGACATAGGTCCCGTCACCGCTGCGGGCCGCCTGCACGTACGTCTGGCCGTCGGTGTCGCCGACGGACTCGACGATCAGGAAGGTGCCCTCGCCGGCCTCGAGATCCTCGAACAGCAGCCGCAGTGCGTCCTCGGAAGGATCCTCGATCGTGTCTCCCGACTCCGTGGTCGCGCGCAGGACAGCGGTCACGGGAGCAGACCTCGCAGGATCTCGCCGGCCGGCCGCGCCTCGACGGCCCGGTGCCCCGCGCCGGCCCACAGGTTGACGTGCTCGGGGTTGCCCGCCGCGGCTGCGGCCCGGCGGATCGGGCTGGTGAGGTGGTGCAGGGCCGGGTAGCCCAGCGGGCCTCGACCGTCGTACGCCGCCAGGAACTCGTTGGGCAGTCCGCTCGCGGGGCGCCCGGAGAAGGCCGCGGTCGTGACCGGGTCGCCGCGGTCCGCCTCGAACCCGGCCCGGTGCGCGGGGTTGGTGCCGGCCTCGGTCGCGAGCAGCAGGAGGGTCCCGACCGCGACGGCGTCCGCGCCCGCCTCCAGCGCCGCGGTGACGTCCGCGCTGCTGCCGACACCGCCGACGGCCATGATCGGGAGGTCCGTCGCTGCGCGCACGGCTCGGATCAGTGCGGGGAGCCTGAGCCGCTCGGGCGGCCGGGCCGGGGTGAACGTGCCCCAGTGGCCGCCCGCGTCGGGTGACTGCACGATGAGCGCGTCCATCGAGGCCTCGACGGACCGCAGCGCCTCGTCGGGAGAGGTGACCGTCTGGACGAGCGTGCAACCTGCGCTCCTCAACCGCGCTGTGGCCGTGGCCTCGGGAAGTCCGAAGGTGAACGACACCAGGGGCGGTGCCACCTCGACCAGCAGGTCGACCTTGTCCTGCCAGCCGTCGTCGTCCTCGACCGGCGTCGCCGGCAGGTCGACGGCGTACGACTCGGCCAGTGGGAGCAGCAGGTCGCGAAACGCGGCGTACGCCGCCGGGTCGACCGGTTCGGGGTTGGGCGAGAACAGGTTGACCCCGTAGCGGTCCGTGGTCGCCCGCACCTCCGCCACCTGCTCCGCCAGGGCCTCGGCGGTCTTGTAGCCACCCGCCAGCGACCCGCCGGAGCCGACCTCCACGGCGGCGAGGACCAGCGCCGACGTCGTGGGACCACCCGACATCGGCGCCGCCACGACCGGGAGCTCGCTCCCCATGAGGTCGAGCAGGTTGGTCACGAATCGAGATTAGGGCAGGCTCGCGAGGATGGCTCGCCTGCTTGTCGTACATCACTCCCCGACCGACACCGTGCGGTCGCTGACCGAAGCGGTCGTCGCCGGCGCCCACGACGACGCCATCGAGGGCGTCGAGGTCGTCGTGCGTCCGGCGCTCGAGGCGCGGGCCGACGACGTGCTCGGAGCGGACGGCTACCTGTTGGGCACGCCCGCGAACTTCGGCTACATGTCCGGAGCCCTGAAGCACTTCTTCGACACGATCTTCCTGGAGGCCGGAGGCGCGCTCAGCGACGACGGCTCGGCGAGCCCGGCGACCGGCGGGAAGAAGCCGTTCGGGCTGTGGGTGCACGGCCGCTACGACACGACGGGTGCCGTCCGGTCGGTGCTGTCCATCGTGCAGGCGCTGCCGTGGACGCAGGCGGCGGACGTGCTGGAGGTGCTCGGCGACGTGACGGAGGAGCACACCGGGGCGGCGTACGAGCTGGGCGGGACGCTGGCGGCTCTCCTGATGGACTGAATCGTCCCCGTCCCCTCGGTAGGCTCTGCCCGGTTCGGGACACTTGGGGAGGTCATGTGCGCACTCGCGGCGTACTCATGACCCTTCTCGTCGCGGCCCTCCTCGCGCTGGCCGCCTGTGGTGGCGACGACGAGGGGGACGTCGACGCCAAGCAGGCCGACTCGGTGGAGGCACCGCAGCTCGGTGCCTGCCGCGTCCTGACGCCCGCGGACGTCGCGCTGCCGAGCAACGCGACCAAGGTCGTGGACTGCTCGGACGAGCACACCGCCGAGACCTTCGGCGTGGGCGACCTGCCGCCCGAGCTCACGGACGCCGAGTACGACGCGCAGGAGCTGGGCGCGTTCGCCTACCGGACCTGCTCGGCGAAGTTCCAGGAGTTCCTCGGCGCCGACGAGAGCACGGTGATGCGCACGATCGTCAGCTGGGCGTGGTTCCGGCCGTCGGAGACGGCGTGGGACAAGGGCGCGCGGTGGTACCGCTGCGACGTCATCGGAGGCGGTGAGGAGAGCGACGAGTACGCCGAGCTCCCGCCCACGGCGGCCGGGCTGCTGGCGCAGCAGCCGACCGACGACGACTGGATGGTCTGCGTCAACGGGCCGTCCGTCCAGGGCGCCCCGAAGATCCCCTGCAGCCAGAAGCACAACTGGCGCGCGGTCACCACGATCAAGGTGGGCGACCCCGATGACCCCTACCCGGGCGACCGGTTGGTCGAGGTGACGACCCGCGACTACTGCTCCCGGTCGGTCGGAGCCTGGCTCGGCTACCCGCCGGCGTACGACTTCGGCTACACGTGGTTCCACGAGGGTGAGTGGAAGGCGGGCAACCGCCGGTCCGTCTGCTGGGCGGCGACGACAGCATGAGGCGGCTCGCGATCGTGGTCGTCGCGGTGCTCGCCCTCGCAGCGTGCACGTCGGACGAGGAGAAGCCGACCGCCGAGCCCTCGACGACACCGTCCGCGACGCCGCTGGCCACGCCCGCCCCACCGCCTCCGCCGCCGGCCCTCGGCGCCTGCTACCGGCTGTCGTACGCCGAGGCGGTCGCGCCGACCAGCGAGGACGGCCCCGCCTCGTGCGACAAGGGGCACACCACCCAGACCTTCGCGGTCGGCGAGCTCGACCTGGTGGCCAACGGCCACCTGCTCGCGGTCGACTCCGAGGCGGTCCGCAACCAGGTGGCGCGCCGCTGCCCGGCCCAGCTCGGGGCGTACGTCGGGGCCACCGACGAGCAGCTGCGCCTCTCGATGCTGCGGCCGGTGTGGTTCACGCCGACCATCGAGCAGTCCGACGCGGGTGCGTCGTGGTACCGCTGCGACGTCATCGCCGTCTCCGGGGACAAGACGGTCGCCAAGATCGACCACAACATCTTCGAGTCGCTCAAGAGCCCCGAGGGGCGCGGCGAGTTCGCGATGTGCGGCACCGCCCAGCCCGGCACCGCGGCCTTCAGCCGGGTGCTCTGCCGCGACGACCACAGCTGGAAGGCGATCTCGGTCATCGACCTCTCCGACAGGTCCGACGACGGCCGCTACCCGGGCACCGAGGCGGTCAGGAACGCCGGCCAGGACCCGTGCGCGGCCGCCGCCCGCGCGATCGCCTCCGACGCGCTCGACTACGAGTGGGGCTACGAGTGGCCGACCAAGGACCTGTGGCAGACCGGCCAGACCTACGGCAGGTGCTGGTCACCGGACCCGGCGTGACCCGATGATCCGTACCCTGCGCAGGTGAGCTGGACCGAGAAGGACCTTCCCGACCTGAGTGGCAGGACCGCCGTCGTGACGGGAGCGAACTCCGGGATCGGGTTCCACACCGCCAGGCACCTGGCCGGACATGGCGCCCACGTCGTGCTGGCCTGCCGGAACGTCGCGTCGGGCGCCGATGCCGCCGGCAGGATCTCCGGGTCGACCGAGGTCGCCGAGCTGGACCTGGCCTCGCTGGAGTCGGTACGTCGCTTCGCCGAGAGCCTCGACCGTCCGGTCGACCTGCTGATCAACAACGCCGGGGTGATGACGCCGCCCCGCTACCGCGAGACCACGGACGGCTTCGAGCTGCAGTACGGCACCAACCACCTGGGCCACGTCGCGCTCACCGCTCGGCTGCTCCCGCGCCTGCTCGCTGCCCCGGCCGCGCGCGTGGTCTCGGTGGCCTCCGTCGCCCATCACGCGGGCAACGAGTCGGTCCTGGATGGAAACCCCCGGTCGACGTACAACCCGAACACGGCCTACGGCAACACCAAGCTCGCCAACCTCCTGTTCGCCCGCGAGCTCCAGAGGCGCGCCGCTGCCGCCGGCTCCAGCCTCACCGCGACCGCCGCCCACCCGGGCGTCGCCGCGACAGGCCTGGTCAGCAGCCGCGACGGACTCGGCGCGATCGCGCCGATCCGCTGGACCGCGCCGATCTGGACGAAGGTCATCTTCCAGTCCGCGCTCAACGGCGCCCGGCCGGTGATGTACGCCGCCACGGCCGCCGAGCCGGGCTCCTACACTGGCAACACGTGGCTGGGCGAGTGGCGCGGCCCGGTCGGCCCGGCGAAGCTGTCGCGCTGGGCCCAGGACGACGCGCTCGCCGCGAAGCTCTGGGACCTCAGCGTCGATCAGGCCGGCGTGACGTTCGACTTCTGAGGCGTCCGAGCCGGGGAGTTTCGTCGGCCAGCCGACGAATCTCTTGCCTGGACGACGAAGTTTTGTCGTCCCACCGAGAGTTTCGTCGGCCAGCCGACGAAACTCTCTCGTGTCAGGAGAACAGCTCCGCGGCCATCAGCTCGATCAGCTTGTTGAGCCCCTTGAAGGGCCGGACCATCACCGTGAACTCGACGAGCCTGCCCTCGTCGTTCCACTGCAGCATGTCGATGCCGTGGACGGTGAGCCCGTCGAGCTCGGCCTCGAACTCCAGGACCGCGTTGGTGTCGCCGTACCACTGCCGCTTGTAGTCCAGCGTCGGGCCGAGGACGACGACGGCCGCGGAGAGGTACGCCGTCGTGAGCTGCTTGCCCGCCTGGGGCGTGTGCACCGCGGGTGAGCGGAACACCACCTCGTCGGCCAGCAGGTCGGCGAGGCCGGCCGGGTCGCGGGAGGCGGCGATCGCGTGCCAGGCGGCGACCGGAGCGGGCACGTCCATCAGAACCCCAGCTTGCGCAGCTGTCGGGGGTCGCGCTGCCAGTCCTTGGCGATCTTCACGTGCAGGTCGAGGTAGACGGGCGTGCCGAGGAGCGCCTCGATGGACTTCCGCGCGCGGGTGCCGACGTCCTTGAGGCGGGCGCCCTTGTGGCCGATGACGATGCCCTTCTGGGAGTCGCGCTCGAGGTAGAGGTTCGCGTGGATGTCGAGCAACGGCCGGTCCGCGGGCCGGTCCTCGCGCGGCAGCATCTCCTCGACCACGACCGCGATGGAGTGCGGCAGCTCGTCGCGCACACCCTCGAGCGCGGCCTCGCGGATCAGCTCGGCCACCAGGATCTCCTCGGGAGCGTCGGTCAGGTCGCCGTCCGGGTAGAGCTGCGGTCCTTCCGGCAGCAGGCGGAGCAGCAGGTCCGCGAGCAGCTGGACCTGGTCGCCATTGACGGCCGAGACCGGCACGATCTCGGCCCACTCGGTGCCGGTCTCGGCTCCGAGTCGCTGGATGTCGAGCAGGTGCTGCCCGATGCGTTCCGGCGTGGCGAGGTCGGTCTTGGTGGCGACCGCGACCTTGGTCGTGCGCCGCACCTTGGACATCTCGGTGACGATGAAACGGTCGCCCGGCCCGATCTTCTCGTTGCTCGGGAAGCACACTGCGACCACGTCGACCTCGCCCCAGGTGGTGCGGACCAGGTCGTTGAGCCGCTCGCCGAGGAGGGTGCGGGGCCGGTGCAGCCCGGGGGTGTCCACGAGCACCAGCTGCCCGTCGGGCCGGTGCACGATGCCGCGGACGACGGTGCGGGTGGTCTGCGGCTTGTCGGAGGTGATCACGATCTTCTGGCCGACCAGCGCGTTGGTGAGCGTCGACTTGCCGGCGTTGGGGCGGCCGACGAACGACGCGAAGCCGGACCGGTAGCCCTCTGTCGTCGGCTGGCTCATGCGCGGGCCTCGTCGGCTGTCTCTTCGTCGTAGGCGGCCCAGATCTGCTCGTCGGTGAGTCCCTTGGCCTTGCCGGCGCGCCAGATCGGACCCGGGTCGACCGCCCGCGGCTGGCGGCCCGCCGACGCGCGCCAGTAGCCCATCACGTCGTAGGCCGTGGCCGGCAGCTTGCGGTCGCGCATGAGGTGCTTGCGGATCGAGCGCATCTGCGCGGACTCGCCGGCCATCCAGAAGTAGCCGTCGCCCTCCGGCCAGGAGACGGACTCCACGACCTCGGCCAGCCGGCTGGTCCCTGATGCCTCGAGCCAGGTGACGTCCGCCGTGTCGGGGAGGTAGCCGGGCAGCGCGTCCGCCACCTCCGCCCAGATCCGGGTGGGCAGCTCGACGGACTCGGAGATCCGGGCCATCGCGGGCAGGCCGGTCAGATCGCCGACCAGCAGCAGCCACGCCGCGTCGGGCGGAGGGTCGAACGAGCCCTTCGGCTCGGTGATCGTCACGCTCGAGCCGACGCAGTCGTCACGCACCGCCCACTCGGTGACCAGCCCCTCGTCGTGCAGCACCACGTCGAGCACCAGCGACCCGTCGGCGTACGACCGCACCGTGTAGTAGCGGCTCTGGAACTGGCCCGGCACCACCAGCCCGACCCACTCGTCGGGGATCCCGGTCGACTCGAACGTCGGGTCGACCGCGACGGTGAGCCGGACCAGGTGCGGCGACAGCTCGTCGCGGCGCTCGACGCGCGCGGCGTACTGGCTGGCCCGGGTGCTCACCCGTTCACGTTAGTGGCCGGTGGTGGTCCAGCCGTGCCGCAGGGGGTAGCCGCTCTCGCCGTCGGCGTCGGTCTTGGTGGCCAGCACGTGGTGGAGCTGGATCTCGTTGCGCTCGAACGCGATCCGCGACCCCGCCATGTAGAGGCCCCAGACGCGTGCCGTGCCCTCGCCGACCTCGTCGACGCAGGCGTCCCAGTTGTCGGCGAGGTTCTTGCACCAGCCGGCCAGGGTCTTGGCGTAGTGGACCCGGAAGTTCTCCTCGTGCTGGACCTCGAGACCGGCGTTCTGGATCTCGGTGATGATCTTGCCGCTGCCGATCAGCTCGCCGTCGGGGAAGACGTAGCGGTCGAGGAACTGCCCGGTCTCGCGCCAGCGGTTGTCGTGACGGGTGATGCAGTGGTTGAGCAGCCGGCCCTGGGGACGGAGGCGGTCCTTGATGAAGCCGAAGTAGGCCGGGTAGTTCTTGACGCCGACGTGCTCGGTCAGGCCGATCGAGGAGATCGCGTCGAAGTCGCGCTCCTCCACGTGCCGGTAGTCCATGTGCCGGACCTCGGCGAGGTGGTCGAGCCCCTCCTCCTTGATCCGCTGCTGTGCCCACGACGCCTGCTCGCGGGAGAGGGTGACCCCGAGCGTGTGCACGCCGTACTCGCGGGCCGCGTGGCGGACCATCCCGCCCCAGCCGCAGCCGACGTCGAGCAGTCGCTGGCCCTCCTGCAGGTCGAGCTTGCGGGCGACCAGGTCGTACTTCTCGGCCTGGGCCTCCTCGAGGGTGGCGTCCTCGGTGGGGAAGACGGCGCAGGTGTAGGTCATCGACGGGCCGAGGACGTACTCGTAGAACGTGTTGGAGACGTCGTAGTGGTGCTGGATCGCGACCGCGTCGCGGCCGAGCGAGTGGCGGAGGCCTTCGAACGTACGGCGCAGCCTCGACGGCGCCTCCTGCGGCGGCGGGGCCGGCGGCCGCAGGTGGGACAGCCCGAGCGAGCGGAGCAGGTTGACGGCCTCGACCGGCGACGGACGCCGGAACGACAGCTTGCTCGCGATCAGCCTGAACACTTCGTACGGGTCGCCCTTCGGCGCACCGAGGACCTCCAGGTCGCCAGCCACGTAGGCCCGGCCGAAGCCGAGGTCGCCGGGCGCGGTGAGGATGTAGTTGAGCCCGCGCTCGGTGGCCAGGTGGATGCCGTAGGGCGAGTCCTCCGGGCCGGTCGCGCTGCCGTCGTAGGCGGTGAAGCGCAGAGGCAGCGGCTCCTTCAGCATCGAGTTCAGCGCCTCGGCGATGGAGAGCTTGTTGAGGGTGAGGGTCGTCATCGGTCTCGTACCGCCTTGTCGTAGAGGCTCAGCAGCCTGTCTTCAGGGTCGTAGCGCTGCTTGACGGCACCCAGGTGGGGTCCGTCGTACAGGTGGTCGAACGTCTCGCGGTCGTAGAAGGCCTCGGAGTAGAGCGACTTGTGCCCGCCCAGCTCTGCCACCTTGGCCTCGATCGCACGGTTGAGTGGGGCGTCAGGCGCCTCCGGCCCCACGTGAACGGTCCCCCAGAAACCGACGTTGACGTAGGTCGTGCCGGGGTGGAGCGGGTAGGTCGGCCACTGGGCGCCGGTGCTGGTGCCGGGGCTGACCAGCGGGCACAGCCACACCGGTCGCATCCCGACCTCGGCGTCGAACCAGGCCAGGAACTCCTCGAGCCGCTCGACGGGGATCTCGACGTCCTGGACCACCTGCTCGCGCAGCGCCCGTCCCTTGCGGCGGTCGATGAAGTCCATGAAGCCGGTGCGGTGGTTGAGGCCGATCAGGCGGTGGTAGACGTCGCTGCGCCGCCAGCGCTTCGGCCAGAGCCTCCGGACGGTGGGGTTCTGGACGCCGAACGCCCCCGAGCACCAGAACCAGTCGGTGTCCCAGCGCCACAGGTAGTCGTGGGTCGTCAGCAGGTCGGTCTCGCGCTGCTGGATCGAGCGGTAGTAGATCTGCTGGCCGGTGTAGTCGCTGGTGCCGTCCAGCGACTTCGGCCGGCTGCCGACGGGGGTCTCGTCGCCCGCCTCGGCGCTGACCCAGCGGGCCAGGGTGAGGTAGTACTCCCCCGGCTGGAACGCCACGCCATCGAGCCCGTCGACCTGGAGCCCGTCGTGCTGCCTGGTCTCGACGATCTCCGCGATCGTCTTGGAGAGCAGCCCGGCGTCGTCGAAGCGCACGTGGCGCAGCTCGACCCGGTCGGGCACCCGCTCCAGCTTGATGCGGATCCGGGTCGCGTAGCCAAGCGAGCCGTAGGAGTTGGGGAACGTGTCGAAGAGGTCACTGTGCTCGTCGGGGGCGGGCCTGGTGGTCACCACCGCACCGGAGCCGGTGAAGACATCCATCTCCTCGACCGAGTCGTGCGGCAGCCCGCTGCGGAAGCTCGTCGACTCGATCCCGAGCCCGGTCACGGCGCCGCCGAGCGTGATGGTCTTGAGCTGCGGCACGACGTAGGGGATCAGGCCGTGGGGCAGGGTCGCGTCGACGAGGTGCTCGTAGGTGCACATACCCTGCACCTCGGCGGTCTGGCTCTTCGCGTCCACCTCGATGACACCGTCGAGGGCGCTCACGTCGAGGCCGGGGGTGCCGTTCTTCGCCCTGGGCCGGAACAGGTTGGAGGTCTTCTTGGCCAGGCGGACCGGCTGTCCCGCCGGGATGGCGTCGTACGACGCCTTGAGCCGGGCCACCGCTTCCTCGTGGCGCGCCCAAGCGCTCCCCTCACTCACCCGATGGAGGTTACTCCCGAGTCGCGACCTCCGGTTGAGGGGTGGCTGTGAAGCGCGGTGAACGCTCTGGTGTGCCCGCGCGCCTACCCGATCGCGTCTCGCCCGACCGGTGCGGGACGTCATCCCGATCGTGGACCCGTCTGCTCGAAACGCATGACGTTGTGGCGGCCGCGGTCTGCTACGCGCGCGGCCGCCCACCCAAGAGACGGTCAGGTGGTCGTCGAGCTCGAGATGATGCCGCGGGGGTCACCGACGTGCACGGGCACGCCCTCGCCAGCGAAGTCGCGAAGGACATCGAGGTCCAGCGGCGAGACCTGCTCCTGGTCGGTGAGCAGCACCGCGGCCTCGAGCCCGCGGGAGCCCGACGAGACCGCCATCGCGACGCAGACCCCGAGCGCGGAGACCTGGAGCGAGGGCAGCGCGACGGTGGCGGCGGCGTAGGTGCGGCCGTCGGAGTCGCGGACCGCGGCACCCTCCGGCCCGCCGGTGCGGCCGCGGGTGGTGCGCGCGAGCGTGACCAGCTTCTGGTCCTCGGGAGACAGCTCAGTCACGGACGGACTCCTTGGGAGCGGATCTGGCTGGTACGTCGCCAGAGGTGTCGTCGTGGTCCGGCTCGACGCGGGCGATGCGGACCGTGCCGATCTTGTTGCGGCGGCCGGCGGTCTCCTCGGCGGTGAACCGCAGACCGTGCGCGATCACCTGCGAGCCGGGGATCGGCACCAGGCCGAGGTGCTTGGCCATCAGGCCGCCGACGGAGTCGACGTCCTCCTCCTCGACGTGGAAGCCGAACAGCTCGTCGAGGTCGTCGGTGGGGTAGCGCGAGGAGACCCGCACCGAGCCGTCGTCGAGGGTCTCGGTGGTGATCTCGTCGACGTCGTACTCGTCGGTGATCTCGCCGACGATCTCCTCGAGCAGGTCCTCGATGGTGACCAGGCCGGCGGTGCCGCCGTACTCGTCGACCACGATCGCGAGGTGCTGGCTCCGCGCCTGCATCTCGCGGAGCAGCGCGTCGACCGGTTTGGACTCGGGCACCCAGTAGACCTCGCGCATCACCTCGTCGATGCGCTGGGTGAACTCCACGTCGGGCGCCTCGAAGTCGCGGCGGACGATGTCCTTGAGGTAGGCGAAGCCGACGATGTGGTCGAGGTTGTCCTCGATCACGGGCACCCGAGAGAACCCGCTGCGGAGGAACAGCGACATGGTCTGGCGGAGGTTCTTGTGCCGCTCGACGAAGACCACGTCGTTGCGCGGCACCATCACCTCGCGGACCGTGGTGTCGCCCAGCTCGAAGACCGAGTGGATCATCTTGCGCTCGCCGGACTCGATCAGCGCCGACGCCTCGGCGATGTCGACCAGCTCGCGCAGCTCGGTCTCGGTGTTGAACGGGCCCTCGCGGAACCCCTTGCCGGGGGTCAGCATGTTGCCGATCAGGATCAGCAGCCGCGGGATCGGCCCGAGCACCGAGGTCACCCAGCTCAGCGGCGCGGCGGACCAGAGCGCGACCCGCTCGTTGTGCTGCCGGCCGAGCGTGCGCGGCGCGACGCCGATGGCGACGAACGACACGACCAGCATCACGCCGATCGTGGTGAGGGCGCTCGGGAGCCAGCGGCCGTCGTACGCCCTGGAGATCTCGCGGGTCACGATCACGATCGCAGAGATCTCGCAGAGGAGGCGCAGCAGGATCGCGGTGTTGAGGTACGGCGCCGGGTCGGCCAGCATCGTCACGAGACGGCGGGAGCCGGCCTGGCCCTCGGCCTGCAGCTCCTCCGCGCGGGCGCGCGAGAACGACGTCAGGGCGGCGTCGGCCGCGGAGAACAGACCGGCCAGCAGCACCAGCGCGGCGGCCAGGACGATGATCATGATCGGGTCAGCGTCCGTCAGCTACTTCGCCATGCGGCGAGGAGCTCGTCCTGGAGGCCGAACATCTCCTTGTGCTCCTCCGGCTCGGCGTGGTCGTAACCGAGGAGGTGCAGGATCCCGTGGACGGCGAGCAGCTCGAGCTCGGCGTCGGTCGAGTGGCCGGCCGTGACCGCCTGGCGCTGCGCGACGACCGGGCAGAGCATCAGGTCGCCGAGGATGCCCTCCTCCGGGTCCTCGTTGACCAGGCCGGGGCGTAGCTCGTCCATCGGGAACGCGAGCACGTCGGTCGGCCCCTCGCCCTCCATCCACTTGCCGTTGAGCTCGGCCATGGTGTCCTCGTCGACGGCCTTGATGCAGAGCTCGGCGAGCGGGTGGACCCGCATCCGGTCGAGCACGAACCGGCTCAGCCCCACCAGGTGGTCGACGTCCAGCGCCTCGCCGGACTCGTTGAGCACCTCGATGCTCACCGATGCTCGCTCACTGGCGGCCCGTCGTACGAGGACCGCGCTGCTCGCGGTGTTGCTTCTCGGCGTCGAACTCGTCGTAGGCCGCCACGATCTTGCCGACCAGGCGGTGCCGCACCACGTCGTGAGCGGTGAGCCGGCAGAAGCTGATGTCCTCGACGTCGTCGAGGATCCCCTCGACCACCCGGAGCCCGGAGTGGACGCCGCTCGGCAGGTCGACCTGTGTCACGTCGCCGGTGACCACGATCTTGGAGCCGAAGCCCAGGCGGGTCAGGAACATCTTCATCTGCTCGGGCGAGGTGTTCTGGGCCTCGTCGAGGACGATGAAAGCGTCGTTGAGGCTCCGGCCACGCATGTAGGCCAGCGGGGCGACCTCGATCGTCCCGGCCGCGAGCAGCTTGGGGATCGACTCCGGGTCGATCATGTCGTGGAGCGCGTCGTAGAGCGGCCGCAGATAGGGGTCGATCTTCTCGCTGAGCGTGCCGGGCAGGTAGCCGAGCCGCTCGCCGGCCTCGACCGCGGGGCGGGTGAGGATGATCCGGTTGACGGCCTTCGACTGCAGCGCCTGGACCGCCTTGGCCATGGCCAGGTAGGTCTTGCCGGTGCCGGCCGGCCCGATGCCGAAGGTGATCGTGTGCTTGTCGATCGAGTCGACGTAGCGCTTCTGGTTCAGCGTCTTGGGCCGGATCGAGCGACCCCGGTTGCTGAGGATGTTGAGGCTCAGCACGTCGGCCGGCCGCTCGGTCGTCTCGGCGCGCAGCATCGCCAGCACGCGCTCGACCGTCTCGACCGTCACGCCCTGGCCGGTGCGGATGATCGCCACCAGCTCGTCGAGCAGCCGCTCGGCGAGCGCGATCTCGGAGGGCTGGCCGGTGAGCGTGATCCGGTTGCCGCGGACGTGGATGTCCGCGTCGAATGCCTGCTCGATGAGACCGAGGTGCTCATCGCCGGGCCCGAGCAGGCTGACCATGTTGATGCTGCTGGGGACCACGACGGTGTGCTTGGCCGTCGGCGCGGTCGTCGTCCCCACATCGGATGTGGTGTCAGTCATGTGGTGCCCGGGTAGGCCTCTCTGGAAGGAAGTGCAGCCCCTCCATGTTACGGGCTGGTGCCGCAGGCTCCCACCGTGATGACGACGAGTTCGCTGACGGGCGACGTAGGGTCTGCTCATGCCCACCGATGAGGGTGTCAGCTACGACGAGGAGTACGGCGACGAGAACACGCCGCCCTCGTGGTTCCCGGGCGGCCATCTGCCCCCGCACGCGCGGCGGATGGGGCTGACCCACCACGTGCCCGAGGGCGCGCTGCTGGACTTCGCCGGCAAGCTCGACGCGACCAAGCCGTGGCACCGGATATCCGCCTGGGCGCTGCTCGTGGTGTTCGGACTGCCGGTGGTGTTCGCCGTGCTCCGGGTCGTCGACGCGATGTCTGGCTAGCGGCTACGACTCGTCGTCGTACGCCACCGAGAGCATGCCGAGGCACATCTCGTCGGTGCTGCCCTCGGCCCACATGATGTAGCGGTCCTCGCGCTGGGTGGCGAACGCCGGCAGCTTGTCGCGGAGCCACTGCTGGTGCTGGCACGTGACGCGGACGGTGTCGCCGGGGTCGAGGTGGATCGGCTCGATCGGCTTGGAGCCCTGGTTGTCGAAGTCCCAGATCGGTATCCGGAGCACCGTCTTCGCATCATCGGTGTCCGGGTTGACCTCGATGGTGATCTTGCGGCCGAGGAGGTGCATGTGGCCGGCCACCCCGATCACGGTCATGCCCCGGCCGACGTTGCGGGTGCAGGTCGTGGTCTCGCTCGGCACGATCTCGGTGCCGCACAGGATGTGCAGCAGCGTGTTGGTGTTGCCGGCGGTGCCGAAGCGCTTGTTGATGTCGACGGCCGCCGCGTCGCGGTCGCACAGCGGTCCGTCGCTGTGGTCGGCGCGGCACGGGAGCTCGACCGGAGCCGGCATGAGGAACGTGTGCAGCGACTGGAGGTCGGTGTCGCCCGGCATCCAGCGGAGCTGGGTGGCCGACTGGTCGGGCGAGGCGCCCTTGAGCAGGTTGTAGTGGACCTGCATCACGATCCGGGAGCCCGCCTCGAGCTTGACGCCGTAGCCGTCCTGGACCTTGGTCTCGTCGCCGCCGGGCGCCCAGGCCGCGAGCCAGTTGGCGTCGTCGAGGTTGGCGAACTCGCCGGCGATGCCGGTGCCGCCGAAGCAGGTCCAGCCCGGGTCGGCGCTGGCGGCATCCTTGGCCTCGGCCTCCTGGACCGTCTCCGGCGTGAGCTTGAACAGGATGACGTGGTGCACGACGTCGGGGTTGCCGGGCAGGACGTTGCTGCCGGTCAGCCAGACGTCCTGGTCGACGTGCGGGTCGAGCAGGAAGCAGCGGTAGTCGTCGGTCCCGGTCGCCATCGGCGCGGACGGCGTGTAGGTCTCCGGCATCGTGAGCGTCATCCGCTCCTCGCCGTCGCGCAGCGGCAGCAGCTTGCCCTTCGGGGTCGCGGCCAGCTGCTGGGCCTCGACCTCCGGCGGCTGCGTCGGCTGGAGCAGCGCGCCCGGGTCACCGGCGCGATGGCCCTCGTCCCCGGAGTCCATGCAGGACGCGGCGAACGGCACCACCAGGGCGGCCGAGGCCACCGCGAGCAGGATCCGAGAGGTGGGCCGCCTCACCCTGGCGGCCAGGTCATGGGGCGCCCGGCGAGCAGGTGCAGGTGGGTGTGGAAGACGCTCTGCCCCGCGCCGGCGCCGGTGTTGAAGACGAGCCGGTAGTCGTCGTGGCCCTCGGCCGTGGCGACCGCGGCCGCCGTGGCGACCAGCTCGGCGGACGCCGCCGGGTCACCGGCAGCCAGCTCGGCGGCGTTGGCGAAGTGGTCGCGCGGCACGACCAGCACGTGGGTCGGCGCCTGCGGGTTGAGGTCGCGGAACGCGACCGTCCGTTCGGAGGCGTGCACGACGTCGGCGTCGACGTCACCTGCGACGATGCCGCAGAACAGGCAGTCCTCCACGACCACGCTCCCTCCGCCGGACATCGTCCCACACGCGTGTCAACCGCCGGAGGGCCTGAAGCGTCAGACTGATGTGACCGCACGGACACTGTTGGCCACGTCGAGGCCGCTGGAGGTGGACCTGGACGCCGACAACGCACTCGAGCAGCTGTACGCCGCACACTGGCGTGGGCTGGTGCGGCTCGCTGTCCTCCTGCTCCGCGACCAGGGCGAGGCCGAGGAGGTCGTGCAGGACTCGTTCGTCGCGATGCACGGCCGGTGGCGCTCGCTGCGCGACCCCGACAAGGCCCTCGCCTACCTCCGCCGCACGGTCGTCAACCGGTCCCGCTCCGCGCTGCGGCACCGTGGCGTCGAGGAGCGGTACGTCGCCCGCCAGCGCCCCGCGCTGTCGCTGGCCGACCCCGCCGACGCGCCCGCGCTCGTGAGGGACCGCCGGGTCGCCGTACTCGACGCGCTCCGCGCGCTGCCCACCCGCCAGCGCGAGGTGCTGGTGCTTCGCCACTACCTCGAGCTGTCCGAGACCGAGATCGCCGAGACCCTCGGGATCAGCCGAGGCTCGGTCAAGGCGCACGCCTCCCGCGGCTCCGGCGCGCTGCGACGGCTGCTCGACGCACGACTCCACGAGGGAGAGCTCTGATGGACGACCTGACCACCCTGATGCGGGAAGCGGTCGAGGACGTCGAGCCGACAGACCGGCGAGCCGAGCTCCGAGAGCGGGTCGCGGCCTCGTCGAAGGCCCGGCGCTTTCGCTACGCCGTCACGGGAGGACTGCTCGCCGCCGCCGTCGTGGTGACGGGCGTCGCGGTGGCCGTGCAGCAGGGCGACGGGTCCGAGACCCCGCCGGCGGGCTCCGAGCGCGCCGTGGACCGCACCAGGGAGCGCCGCCCGGCGTACGCGCTCTACTACGTCGGTGACACCCCGCAGGGGCCACGGCTGTTCCGTGAGTTCCGCGACGGCCCGGGACCGGAGACGACGCCTGGCGCGGCGATCAGCCTGCTGCTGGACGCGCCGGACGACCCGGACTACTCGTCCTCCTGGTCGGGGGGCCAGCTGCTCGGCGCGAGCGTCGAGAACGGCGTCATCGAGGTCGACGTGGATCCGGCCCTGGTCACGAAGCCTGTCGACAGCCTCGCCCTCCAGCAGGTCGTCTACACGGTCCAGGCCGCGGTGGGCGACTCGGCCCTCCCCGTCCAGTTCGTCCACGACGGCAACCCGGTGGCCGAGCTCGGCGGTCAGCCGACGAGCGAACCTCTCGACAACGCACCCCAGCTCGACGTCCTGGCGCTGGCGAGCATCAGCGTCCCCGCTGACCGGCGCGTCGTGGAGGGCTCGTTCAGTGCCAACGGGCGGGCGAGCTCGTTCGAGGGCAACGTGCCCTGGGAGCTGAGGGATGCCGACGACAACGTGGTCCGGGAGGGCAGCGTGCAGACCTTCGGCTCGGTCGATCGGCTCGATCCCTGGGCCACCGGTCCCATCGACGTGTCCGACCTCGACCCGGGTGAGTACACGTTCGTGGTCATGACCGACGACCCGTCGGACGGCGAGGGGCCGGGCCCGACGGTCGACACGCGTACGGTCATCATCAAGTAGGTCCCACCAGCCACACCCGTCCCATCAGAGGATGGCACCCATGACCCCTCGCGCCCGGACCCGACTCGCTGCCCTGCTCGCCGTACTGCCGCTCTCGCTGGTGGTGCTGGCCGCGTGCGGCGACGACGAGCCGTCGGCCCAGGACCCCAACGACACCCCCTCGAAGTCCGACAAGCCCACCAAGGAGCAGTCCCCCACCGAGGAGCCGACCGAGACCCCCACGGACACCGGCTCTCCGGCGAGGGTGGCCGCGCCGATCTACTTCGTGGGCGACACCCCGCAGGGGCCCCGGCTGTTCCGTGAGTTCCAGCAGGTCGAGGCCGACAACCCGCTGGCCGAGGCGGCCGCGCTGATGACCGCGGGCGACGCTAACGACCCCGACTACGGAAGCGCCTTCCCCGACGGTGGCGGGTTCGCCTCGGTCAGCTTCGACGGCGGTGCGGTCGTGGTGCAGCTGAACAACGACGAGTGGATGGCCAAGCCGGAGGGGATGACGGCGCGCCAGGCCAAGCTGGCCGTCCAGCAGCTCGTCTACACCGCACAGGGCGTCCAGGGGGCGCGGGTGCCGGTGAAGGTGCTCGGACCGACCGGCGAGCCGGTCCCGCTCCTGGGCTTCGACGCACCCGACGGACTCAAGGCCGCGCCCCAGAACGACGTGCTGGCCCTGGTGAACATCACCCAGCCCGAGCAGGACTCGCAGCCCGGCGCCACGTTCTTCGCGAGCGGCGTCGCCAACTCGTTCGAGGCGACCGTCCCGTGGGAGATCCGTGACGAGTCCGGGGCCACGGTGCTGGACGGATTCGCCACCGCCGAGGGCTGGGGCGACCACCTCTACCCGTGGGAGTCCGAGGTCGACGCGAGCGGCCTCGCCCCGGGCACCTACACCTTCGTGGCGATGACCGACGACCCGTCGGGCGGCGAGGGCGGCGGCCCGACCGAGGACACCAAGACGTTCACGTTGAACTGACGACCTTCTAGTTTGACTGCGTGAGGCTCTCCCCGCGGCGGCTCAACCGCACCCTGCTCCTCCGCCAGCACCTGCTCGAGCGGACCGACGCCACCCCCCACGAGATGGCGCGGCACCTCATCGGACTCCAGGCGCAGGAGAACCTGCCGCCGTACCTCTCCCTGGCCGCGCGGCTGACGTCGTTCGACCCGCGCGACGTGACTGCCGGGCTGGAGGACCGGACGCTGGTGCGGTTCCTGACGATGCGCGGGACCGTGCACCTGCTGGTCGCCGACGATGCGCTGTCCCTGCGGCAGTGGACCGAGTCGGTGCACGAGCGCGAGATCAGGATCAGCCAGAACATCGGCCCGGCGCGCGAGGTGGACCGCACGGCGTTCGTGGCTGCGCTCTCCGAGGTGCTCGACGGCGACCCTCAGCCGCAGAAGGTGATCGGCGCGGCCCTCGCGGAGCGGTTCCCGGCCTACCCCGCGACCCAGCTCGGCCAGCTGGCGCGGTCCGCGGCGCCGCTGGTGCAGTGCCCACCGCGCGGGACCTGGAAGGGCAGCGGCGGCGTGGTCTACCAGTACGTCGACCGCTGGCTCGGCCGGCCGCTGGTCGAGCCGGACGTCGAGCAGATCGTGCGGCGCTACCTCACCGCGTTCGGCCCGGCCACCGCGGCCGACGTCACGGCGTGGTCCGCCGTCACCCGGCTCGGTCCGGTGGTCAAGGCGATGGATGACCTCGTCACCTACGAGGACTGCAACGGGAAGCTGCTCTACGACGTACCCGGCCTGGAGCTCGCCGACGAGGACGCTCACGCGCCGGTGCGGCTGCTCGGCCAGTACGACAACGTCTGGCTCTCCCACGCCGGACGTGACCGCGTCACCACACCCGAGTCACGGTCCGGCTGGATGGGTGTCAACGGCGGGATGGCCAGCACGTTCTTCGCCGACGGCATGCTCGTCGGTCTCTGGCGGGTCACCGACGGCCGCGTGGAGGTGCTCTCCACCATCCGTCCCCTCACCAGGCGGGAGCAGTCCGAGCTCGACGACGAGGTCGGCCGGGTCGACCAGCTGCTGGGTTCCTAGCGCCAGCGAGGCGTGCGCGAGAGAAGCGCGGAGGCGGCGGCGACGCCGGCGGTGGAGGTGCGGAGCACCTCGGTGCCGAGCCGGACGGTGCGGGCGCCCCCGGCGGCGAACGCCTCGAGCTCGTCGGGCGCCAGCCCGCCCTCGGGGCCGACGACCAGGACGACCCGGTCAGGCACCTCGGTGGGCAGCGGCTCGGTCGCCTCCTCGTGGAGCACCAGCGCGAGGGGCGCGTCGGCGATCAGGGCGGTCACCTCGGCGGTCGACGACAGCGGCGACACCTCGGGGAACCACGCCCGCCGGGCCTGCTTCGCCGCCTCGCGCGCGGCGGCCTGCCACTTGGCGAGCGACTTCGCGGCGCGGTCACCGCGCCACACGGCGACCGACCGCGCGGCGGCCCAGGGCACGATCCGGGCGACGCCGATCTCGGTGAGCAGCTCGACCGCGAGCTCGCCCCGGTCGCCCTTGGGCAGGGCCTGGACCACGACGAGCTCGGGGGTGGGTGCAGGCACGGACGAGATCGAGCGGACCACGACGTCGAGGCGGGCCTTGCCGGTCGCGGTCACCTCGCACTCGGCGACGTGACCCGCGCCGTCGGTCAGCAGCACGGCCTCGCCCACTGCGAGGCGGCGTACGGCGACCGCATGGTGCGCCTCGGCACCCTCGACGGCCACCGGTGCGCCGACGTCCACGCCCGCCAGCGATGGCACCAGGTGGACGTGCAGCGACATCAGCCGGGGATCAGTGCTGGTTGAAGGCGTCGCGGAGCCGACCGAAGGGACTCTTGCGGCCGCCGGGCTTGAGCCGCGCGGCGGGCTGCTCCTCGCCGCGGATCGCTGCCAGCTCGTTGAGCAGCTCCTCCTCGCGCGCGCCGAGACGGGTCGGCGTCTCGACCGCGATCGAGACGATCAGGTCGCCGCGGCCGCCGCGGAGCCCGGGGACCCCGCGTCCGCGGAGCACCTGCTCGCTGCCGGACTGGGTGCCGGGCCGCACATCGAGCTCGAACGACGTCTCGAGGTCGGTCGAGGCGCCCTCGGGCGGCACCACGTCGGCCTCCAGCGTGGGGAGCTCCAGGGTGGTGCCGAGCGCGGCCGCGGTCATCGGGACGGTGACCGTGCAGTGCAGGTCATTGCCCTGCCGGGTGAAGACGTCGTGGTTCGCCACGTGGATCTCGACGTAGAGGTCTCCGGCCGGGCCTCCACCCGGTCCGACCTCACCCTCGTCGGCGAGCTGCACGCGGGTGCCGGTGTCGACGCCCGCGGGAATCTTGATGGTCAGGGTGCGGCGGGACCGGACCCGGCCGTCGCCCGAGCACTCGCGGCACGGGTCCGGGATGATCGAGCCGAAGCCCCGGCAGGCCGCACACGGGCGCAGCGTGCGGATCTCGCCGAGGAACGAGCGCTGAACGTGCGCCACCTCGCCGGCGCCGCGGCAGGTCTCGCAGGTCTGGGGGTGGGAACCCGGGGCGGCGCCCTCACCGTGACAGGTCGAGCAGACCACCGCGGTGTCGACCTTGAGCTCGCGGGTGACGCCGAACGCCGCCTCGGCGAGCTCGATCTCCAGCCTGATCAGCGCGTCCTGCCCGCGCCTGGTGCGCGGGCGCGGTCCCCGCGCCTGGCCGCCGGGCTGGCCGCCGAAGAAGGCGTCCATGATGTCGGTGAACGAGAAGCCGGCACCCTGGCCGAAGCCAGCGCCCATGCCGCCGAACGGGTCGCCTCCGCGGTCGTACATCGCGCGCTTCTGCGGGTCGGACAGGATCTCGTAGGCGCGCCCGATCTCCTGGAACCGCGACTGCGCGTCCGGGTCCGGGTTGACGTCGGGGTGCAGCTGTCGCGCCTGACGGCGGTAGGCCTTCTTGATGGCCTCCGCGTCGGCGTCCCGACTCACGCCCAGGAGGGCGTACAGGTCCGGCTGGCTCATGGTTCCTTTCGAGACGTGGGAGAGGCTCAGGCCTCGTCGAGGATCCTGGACACGTAGCGGGCGACGGCGCGCACCGCCGCCATCGTGCCGGGGTAGTCCATGCGGGTGGGGCCGACGATGCCGAGGGTCGCGACCGCCTCGTCGTGCGGGCCGTAGCCGGTCGTCACGACGCTGGTCGCCGACAGCTGCTCGTAGGGGCCCTCCGCGCCGATCGTCACGGTGACCGCGCCGCCGGTGGAAGCCTCGCCGAGGAGCTTGAGCAGCACGACGTGCTCCTCGAGCGCCTCGAGCAGCGGGCGCACGGCCGAGTCGAAGCTGTCGCCGTAGCGAGCCAGGTTGGCCGCGCCGCCCACCACGATCCGCTCGTCGGAGCGCTGGTCGATCATGGCGTCGACGAGGACCTCGGCGACCGCGGCCGTGGCGGCCCCGTCGACGGTCGGGACGGCGGCCCGCAGGGCGTTCACCGCCTCAGAGATCACCACGCCGGCGACCGCGGTGTTGAGGCGGGTGCGGAGGTCGGAGAGGGCCAGGTCGGTCAGGTCGGTGCCGAGCTCGACGATGCGCTGCTCGACCCGGCCGGTGCTGAGGATCAGCACGACGAGCAGCCGGTTGGGCGCAAGCGCGACCAGCTCGATGTGCCGGACCGTGGAGCGCGACAGCGTGGGGTACTGCACCATCGCGACCTGGCGGGTCAGCTGCGAGAGCACGCGGACCGAGCGGCCGACGACGTCGTCGAGGTCCACCGCGCCGTCGAGGAAGGTCGAGATGGCGCGCTTCTCGGGGGCGCTCATCGGCTTGACCGTGGTCAGCCGGTCGACGAACAGCCGGTAGCCCTTGTCGGTCGGGACCCGGCCCGCGCTGGTGTGCGGCTGGGTGATGTAGCCCTCGTCCTCGAGCGCCGCCATGTCGTTGCGCACCGTGGCGGGCGAGACCCCGAGCCCGTGCCGCTCGACGAGCGCCTTGGAGCCCACCGGCTCCTCGGTGGCCACGTAGTCCTCGACGATGGCGCGCAGCACCGCGAGCCGCCGCTCCTCCTGCATCCGCCACCTCCCGAGGTCGCTCGTGACTTGGCACTCCATGTTGATGAGTGCCAATGCTACTCGGCGCCGGGAGACGCTGAAGGCCGCAACGAGATAGGTTAGGCTTGCCTTAGTTGATCGCTGCCGGAGGAGTACCCACCGAAGATGAGCAATGTCGAGGCCGACGCCCAGCTGGCCCGCAGCATCCTGGCCTGTCCCGAGCGTGCCGAGCTGGCCGTCGACGGCCACCCCACCGTCGGCTGCGACGACGACCTGGGCCTGCGCGACGAGGAGGGCGTGCCGACGTTCTCCTGCAACGCCGCCTCCCTGCTCGCCGACGCCGGTCGCGAGGGCAGCCGCGCGCTGGTCACCCTGGTCAGCGGGCTCGGCCCGCAGGGCGGCCCGGACCGGTCGATCACCCTGACCCTGACCGGCCGGCTCGGCCTCGGCCCCCGCGAGAGCTGCACCTGCTGCGGGGTGGAGCGCCACGACGTACCCCTCCTCCTCGACTTCGTGGTGCTCACCCACGATGGCGGCGGGCAGCGCAGGGTGCCGCTCGCAGCGTTCCGCTCCCCCGGGCTCAAGCTCAACCGTGGCTACCTCCAACGCGCGCTCGAGCACGCCAACGACTGCCATCGCGAGGATCTCGGGCAGGTCGTCGTGCGCACGACCGGCACCCCGGCCGAGCAGCTGCTCGACGCCCGGCTCTCCGACCTGACCACGCACGGCGCCGAGCTCGCCTGGATCGACCGCGAGGGCGGTCACCGGGTGTCGCTGTGGTTCTCCAGGCCGGCCGGGAGCGTGGAGGATCTGGGCGTGCTGCTGCGCCGGGAGCTGCACGCCGGGATCTGCTGACCCACCCCTGCTCATACTGGGGCGGTGCCCTTCACCGAGGTAGCCCACGACATCTGGGTCGCTCGCTACGAGTGGTTCGACGTCAACGTGACGGTGGTCCGCGGGTCGGCCGGCCTCCTCGTCGTCGACACCCACGCGTCCTCAGTCGCGGCCCGGGCGGTGATCGAGGACGTCCGCGAGCTCGGCGCGGGAGACGTGGTCGCGGTCGTGAACACCCACGAGCACTTCGACCACACCTTCGGCAACGGCGCCTTCCGGAAGGCGTACGCCGCCGTGCCCGTGCACGCGCACGAGGTGGCCGCCGACAACACCGTCGCGGCCGGGGACCGGATCAAGGCGGTGTACGACGAGCCCGACAACCTTGCCGATCCGCACCGCGACGAGGTCCAGGCGACCAAGATCGTGCCGGCCGACACCACGTTCTCCTCGGCGGTGGCGCTCGAGCTCGGCGACCGCATGGTCGAGCTCGTCCACCCCGGCCGGGGCCACACCGCCGGCGACCTGGTGGTCCGGGTGCCTGACGCGGACGTGCTGCTCGCCGGCGACCTCGTCGAGGAGTCCGCCCCGCCCGGGATGGGCGACGACTGCTACCCGATGGAGTGGCCGCTGAGCCTCGACATCGTCCTCGGCCTGCTGACCTCGGGCTCCGTCGTCGTGCCCGGCCACGGCGCACCCGTCGACCGCGACTTCGTCGAGACCCAGCGCAACGAGCTCGGCATCGTCGCCGAGACCATCCGCGACCTCGCCACCCGCGGCGTCCCCGTCGTCGAGGCCCTGGACGCCGCCGACTGGCCGTTCCCGCGCGATCGGCTCCCCCACGCCGTACGCCGTGGCTACGAGCACCTCCCGCGCAGCCAGAAGCGACTCCCGCTCGTCTAGTTCCCGGGTGGGTACTGCCTGGGCATGAGCAACAGCAGCGACGAGCAGGGTGGTCAGGGCATCACGGACGAGGACCTGCCGGAGGACCTGAAGCCGGGCGAGGACAACCCGCTGGCCGAGGGGCTCGACGACGCCGAGACCGCCGGGGACCTCGAGCCAGGGGAGCTGCTGGAGGAGGGCAAGACCGCCGACCAGTGGGACGACGAGCAGCTCGAGGACTGACTGTTTAAACCCCCGCGAGCTTCGGCCCCCAGTCCGTGGCGACGCTCGCTGCGCTCGCAGGCGCCGCGTCGCTCGCTGCGCTCGCTCGGCGCAGTCGCCACGGCCCGGAGGCCGATCGCGGGGCGCGCGGGCTTCGCCCGCAAGACCGGGTCGCTGCGCTCCCTCCACAGTGCTGACCGTGGTCACCTCGGCGAGCCCGGCCTCGTGTATGTGGCGGGAGCGCAGCGACCCGGTCTTTCCGAGCGCAGCGAGGCGCCCGGCGATCGGCCTGGTGGCCCCGACGACAGCCCCGGAGCGAGCGCCAGCGAGCGACCGGGGGCTGTAGCGAGCGAAGCTCGCGTCGTCGGGGACATCCAGGCCGAAGCTCGCCGGGGTAGACAACACCGCGAGTGCACTCCTCGAAGCCGGCAAGCAGGCGCGTTGCTCACACGCACAGGAAACTTCGCGCGACGAGCCGACCGGCGTGTGCTCCCCGGCACCGTCGGTGCGCGCCCCTAGCGTCGAGGCATGGCCGATCGCTACGGGTCCGACGTGCTCGCGTCCGACTGGCGCGCGCCCAAGCGGGGCCGGGCCGTCGAGGCGGTCGCCGAGCTCGGGGCGGTGGTCGAGGAGGTCACGACGGACTGGTGCGGCGAGATCGTGGCGGTCGACCGCGACCTCGACACGCTCACGCTGGAGGACCGCCGTGGTCGGCGGAGGACCTTCCCGCTCGGGCCCGGGTTCCTGCTGGAGGGCAAGCCGGTCATCCTCGGACCGCCGGTCCGGCAGGTCGCACCCGCCAAGCCGACCCGCACCGCATCCGGCTCGGTCGCCGTCCACGACGCGAAGGCCCGGGTCGCCCGGGCCAGCCGGATCTACGTCGAGGGCCGCCACGACGCCGAGCTCGTCGAGAAGGTCTGGGGCGACGACCTGCGCATCGAGGGCGTCGTCGTCGAATACCTCGGTGGCGTCGACGACCTGGCCGGCCACCTGCGCGACTTCGGCCCGGCACCCGACCGCAGGGTCGGCGTGCTGGTCGACCACCTCGTCCCCGGCTCCAAGGAGAGCCGGATCGCCGCCGACGTCGCCCGGTCCCCCATCGGCGCTCACGTGCTGGTCGTCGGCCACCCGTTCGTCGACGTCTGGCAGGCGGTCAAGCCGGACCGGATCGGGCTCGCCGAGTGGCCAGAGATCCCGCGGTCGGTGGAGTGGAAGAAGGGCGTCTGCGCGCACCTCGGCTGGCCCCACGGCACCCAGACCGACATCGCCCGGGCCTGGCAGCAGATCCTCGGCCGCGTCCGGTCCTACGACGACCTCGAGCCCGCCCTGCTCGGACGCGTCGAGGAGCTCATCGACTTCGTGACTAGCTCCTGAGCATGTAGCCCTGCGCGTCCTTGCTGTCGGTCGCCAGGATGATGATCCCGTCGATCAGGCTCCAGAGCGAGCCGATGCCGCAGGTCAGGACAGTGACCACCAGCTGGAGCACGCCCGTCCTGGTGTCGCCGAGGTAGAAGCGGCCGATCCCGATAGGGATGAGGATGTTGAGGAGCCCGGCGACGATCTTCGACTTGTCGGAGTAGGGGATGCCGGTGACGGGGTGCAGGCCGTACGGCGCCTGCGAGCTGACGCCGTACGCGCCGGCCGGCAGGCCCGGCTGCGTGTAGCCCGCGTAGCCCGGCGAGGGCGGCGGCGGAGGCGGAGGCGGGACCGAGCCGTAGGGCTGGGTCGGGTCCGGCGGCGGGGTTTCGCTCATGGCCCCACCCTAGGGCCGCCGATCCCCGGATCCGGCCCGGTTCAGGGACGGTTCAGGGTCGGGTTCAGGTCCGGATCAGGGCAGGAGATCCCTGACCACCGCGTCGGCCAGGAGCCGGCCGTGCGCGGTGAGGACCAGCCGGTCGCCCTCGACCTCGACCAGCCCGCGTGCCACCTGCTCGTCGACCGCGGCCCGGCCGTCGTCGTCCAGGACCGGGAGCGGCAGACCGTCGCTGAGTCGCAGCTCGAGCAGCACCCGCTCCACCCTCCGGGTCTCGGCGTCGAGCAGCTCGCGCCCGTGCGCCGGGCTGATCCCGGCCGCGATCCGCTCGGCGTACGCCGCGGGGTGCCGGACGTTCCACCAGCGCACTCCCCCCACGTGGGAGTGCGCGCCCGGCCCGACGCCCCACCAGTCCGCGCCCGTCCAGTAGAGGAGATTGTGCCGGCAGCGGGCGGCCTCGTCCGTGGCCCAGTTGGAGACTTCGTACCACCCCAGACCCGCGGCGGAGAGCTTCGCGTCGGCAACGGCGTACTTGTCGGCGAGGTCGTCCTCGTCGGGCATCGGCAGCTCGCCGCGGCGGACCCGCCGGGCCAGCGCGGTGCCGTCCTCGACGATCAAGGAGTACGCCGAGACGTGGTTGGGCTCGCAAGCGAGGGCGGCGTCCAGCGAGGCCTCCCAGTCGGCCAGGGACTCCCCCGGCGTGCCGTAGATGAGGTCCAGGCTGATCTGGTCGAACCCGGCCGCGCGGGCCCACGCGACCACGTCCGGGACCCGGGCCGGGTCGTGGGTGCGGTCGAGCACGGTGAGCACGTGGTCGACGGCCGACTGCATCCCGAACGAGATGCGGGTGAAGCCGGCCTCGCGCAGCGCGACCAGGTCGGCCTTGGTGACGCTGTCCGGGTTGGCTTCGGTGGTCACTTCAGCGCCCGGCGCCAGCCCGAGCTCGCCGTCGATCGCACCCAGGACGGACCCGAGGGCCGCCGGGCTGAGCAGCGTCGGGGTGCCGCCGCCGAAGAAGACGGTCTCGACCGGCACCGGCCGACCCAGCACCCGGCGGGCCAGCCGGACCTCGCTGACCGCGGCGTCGGCGTACGTCGTGCGGGAGGCGCCGGGCACGCCGGTCGCGGTGCCGAGGTCCGCCACCGTGTAGGTGTTGAAGTCGCAGTAGCCGCAGCGGACCGTGCAGAACGGCACGTGCACGTAGACCCCGAAGGGCCGCTGGCCGACCTCGGACGACGCCGAGTCCGGGAGGGTGCCGTCGCTCGGCGCCGGCTCTCCTTCGGGCTGGGCTGACGGCACCCGCCCAGCCTAGAGATCGGTGCTAGACCGGCACGTTGAGCGTGAACGTGTAGCCCTCGTCGGCCGAGCCGGTGACGGCCGCGAGCTGGAGCGAGTAGCCGTCGCTGAACACGCCGTCGGCGTCGAGGGAGACCCCGCTGAACGTGTCCGCACTGGATTCGTAGCCGTCGACGACGCCGTAGACCTCGCGGCAGCTGTCCTCCGGGATCGCGAGCTGGGAGGTCCGCAGCTTGTTGCTGTAGGAGGTCGCGGAGTCGAGTGACTCGTAGACCTCGAAGTGCATGTGCGGCCAGCGGCCGTCGTAGCAGGCCGGGAAGATGGTCGTGAACTGGACGGTGCCGTCGGCGGCCGTCTCCTGGACGCCGCGCAGGTAGTTCTCGTCGGTGACGCCCTCGGAGTACAGCGAGTAGCGGCCCTCGCGGTCGCAGTGCCACAGGTAGAGCGCCGCGCCGGCCAGCGGCGTGACGTCGGAGCCGTTGAGGTCGTAGACCTTGAGATTGACCGTCACCGGCACGCCTTCGGCCACCCCGGACGCCGAGCCGAACGACGAGGTGAGGTCGCTGCGCACGATGCCGCTCTCGCTCAGGACGTTGACGCCGTTCGACCCGTCGCCCGGGTAGGGGCCGGCGGTCTCCTCGGGGATCTCGCCGGCCGCGACCGAGACGCTGGAGTCGCCGCCCATGCCGCCCTGCGGAGGCGCGCCGCCACCGCCCGGCGGCTGGCCGGGCCCGCCCTGTGCGGAGGCCGACTCCGAGGCGGTGCTGCCGACCGACGAAGCCTCGTCGCCGTCACCGCAGCCGACCAGCGCCACCGCCCCGACCCCGCCCACCAGCCCGAGCAACCCGCGTCGGCCCCAGGCCTTGCGCTCCTGCGCAACGAGCTGGGGTACGTCGTGGGACAGGCCGAGGTCGTGATCCTCGAGCTCTTCGTGGGCGTGGCTGTGGTCGCTCATGGCACCACTCTGCGCGGCGTACCTGTGTGGGTGCTGTGGCCGGTGTTGGAGTCAGGCGGTGTAGAAGGCGTCGATCCTGTCCCTGTTGTTGGCCTCGACGATGTTGCGCTTGACCTTCATGGACGGGGTGAGCTCACCGGACTCGACCGAGAGGTCGTGGTCGAGGAGCTCCCACTTCTTGATGGTCTCCCAGCGGTTCAGCTTGGCGTTGAGCTCGTCGACGTAGCCGCTGACCATCGTCTTGACCGTGTCGGAGCCGACGATCTCGGAGTACGACTTGCCCTCCATGCCGTTCTCGGTCGCCCAGACCTTCATGGCGTCCTCGTCGAGGGTGATCAGGGCGACGACGAAGTTCTTCTCGTCGCCGAACACCACGAACTGGCTGGCGTAGGGGCACAGCGCCTTGAACTTCGACTCGATGGCCGACGGGGCGATGTACTTGCCGCCGGAGGTCTTGAAGAGGTCCTTGATCCGGCCGGTGATGGTGAGGAAGCCGTCGGCGTCGATCGAGCCCTTGTCGCCGGTGTGCAGCCAGCCGTCAGGGGTGAGCGCCTTGGCGGTCTCCTCGGGGTTGTTGTGGTAGCCGTCCATGACGTGCGGGCCCTTGATCATGACCTCGTCGCCGTCGCCCAGCTTGATCTCGCTGCCGGGGACGGCCGGGCCGACGGTGCCCATCTTGTAGTCGTCGGGGTGGTTGACCGTGGCGCCCGCGGCGTTCTCCGTCATGCCGTAGCCCTCGAGGATCAGGATGCCGGCGGCGTTGAACCACTCCGCGATCTCCTGGTTGAGCGCCGCGGCGCCGGAGATGAAGAAGCGCACCCGGCCGCCGAAGCGGTCGCGGATCTTGCTGAACACGAGCTTGTCGAACAGCCCGTGCTGGAGGCTGAGCGGCAGCGGCACCGACTGGCCGGCGCGCTTGCGACGACTGACCTCGAGGCCGACCTTGAAGGCCTGGTTGAAGATCTTCTCCTTCACCCCGCCCTCGGCCTGCTGCATGGTGACGATCCGGCCGTGCGCCTTCTCGAAGATGCGCGGCGCGGCGCCCATGAACGTCGGCTTCACGACGCCCAGGTTGTCGACGATCTTGTCGACCCGGCCGTCGATCGCGGTCGCGAAACCGCACGCGAGCTGCGCCGAGAGCAGCACCTTGCCGAACGAGTGGGCCATCGGCAGCCAGAGGAACTGCAGGTCCTTCTCGTCGAGGATGTCCTGTACGGCGATCGCCGCACCCTCGAAGACCCACGCGCGGTGCGTGAGCCGGACACCCTTGGGGCGGCCGGTCGTGCCGGACGTGTAGATCAGGGTCGCGAGCTGCTCGGGCTTGATGGCGGCGACCGTCGTCGTGATGGCGTCGGGGTGGTCCGCGAGGTACTTCTCGCCCAGGTCCGCGAGAGCGTCGAGCGAGATGACCCAGTCGCCGTCCGTGGTGCCGTCGAAGGTGACCACCTTGGCCACCGTGGGCAGGTCGGCCCTGCGGTCGGCGAGCTTCTTGATCTGCACGTCGTCCTCGGCGAAGACCACCTGGCACTCGGAGTCGCCGACGATGTACGCCGTGTCCTCGTCGTTGGTCGACGGGTAGACCGTGGTCGTGGCGCCGCCGGCACACATGACCGCGAGGTCGGCCAGGATCCACTCGTAGCGCGTCGAGGAGGCGATGCCGACCCGCTGCTCGGGCTGGATGCCGAGCGAGAGGAGCCCGGCGGCGAGGTTGCCGACCCGGTCGCCGGCCTGCTTCCAGGTCACCGACTCCCAGTCGGCGCCCTTCGGGAAGCGGTAGGCCTCCTGGGTGGACGACTTGGCGACCCGGTCCAGGAAGAGCTGGGCGAAGTTGGGCGTCATCTTGTCGACGAAGCTCGGGTCGATGTTGCGCGGCATTGCTTCTCCTGGCTGGTCTGGTCCGAGACCGGTCGGGGGGCGACGTTCGCGAAGTAACCTAGTTCACAATGGCTACCCGCCGGTAGCCGACATCTCACTGTTGGCCACGTACGCCTCCGCCTTGAGTCGGGCCTCCTCGACCATGCCCTCGACCTCGAGCAGCCTGGGCAGCAGCTCAGGCTCGCGATGCACGGCACGGAACATCAGCGACGCCGTCACTCCGTGGCCGGGCCGGTGCACGACCTCGATCGGGTCGCCCGCGGCCAGGGTCCCCGGTTGGAGCACCCGCAGGTAGGCGCCGGGGCGGGCGTGCTCGGCGAAGCGACGTACCCACGCCTTGTTGTCGTGGCCGCCGCGACCCATCCACGACTTGAAGTCGTTGCACGGCGTCCGGATCGAGGCGACCTCGAGCAGCACCGTCCCGATCCGCCACCGCTCCCCCATCTCGGCGTCGTCGACGGCGAGGCCCTGGGTCGTGAGGTTCTCCCCGAACTCGCCGTCCCTCAGCTCGTCGCCGAGCTGCTCGGCCCACCAGTCGAGCTCCTCGCGGGCGAAGGCGTAGACCGCCTGGTCCGGCCCGCCGTGGTGCCGGGTGTCGGAGACCTGGTCGCCGGTCAGCCCCAGCCGGTGCACCTCGACCGGTCCGGCGACCGCCGCCTTGTCGATCGACGTCCGGCCGATGTTCGCCCACTCCGCCTCGCGCGGCAACCCGACGTTGACCGACCTCAGCACGCCTTCGTTCACCGGCCCATCGTCTCGCGGACGACAACCGGTTTCTCTACTCCTGCACAGCCTTGGCGATCGCGATGCACATCGTCAGGTAGTCGTGGTCCGGATCGGAGGGGTGGTCCTCCAGCTCCCAGAACGCGTTGTGCAGCATGCGTACGACGACCCAGTCGCGGGCCCGGTCCTCGTCGAGGTACGCCGCGTCGACGAGCGTGTGGAAGCGGCGACGAACGGCGTTACGCAGGTCGCCAGTGGCCACGGCCTCGTCCCAGCGGTTCCAGAGCATCGGGGCCGGCTCGTAGTGCGGGTCGCCGCTGACCGGCTTGGGGTCGATGACGAGCCAGGGCTGCCGGTCGCCGGCGAGCACGTTCTCGTAGTGCAGGTCGGCGTGGATCATCGTCCCGGTGCTGGCGTCGTCGGCCACGAGGTCCCGACCGAGCGACACCGCCTGCTGCACGAGCCGGTGCGGGACCGGCGCGGCCCTCGGCAGCTCGGCGAGCTGGTCGGTCCACTGCGCGACGTACGACGAGAGCGAACGGAGCTGCGGCGGCGCTGGCACGTGCAGGAGGGCGTACCGCTCGGCGACCAGCTCGCAGGCCCCGAGCACCTCCACCGAAGTCAGGTCGACGGCATACAGGCGCTCCAGCAGCATCGCCGAGTGGTGTGGGTCGGCTCTGAGCAGGCGGACCGCGCCGTTCCCGGCCCAGTGCTGCAACGCCAGCGCCTCGTGCTCGCTCTCGTCGTCGGGGAAGCCGAGCTTGAGCACGGCCGGCGTCCCGTCCTGCCGCACCGGCACCACGAGGGCGCAGTAGCCATGGGTCGGCTCGCCGTCGACGGCCAGTCCCCACTCCTCGGTCACGTCGCGGAAGAGCCGCGGGAGCCGGTCGACGAACGCCGCCCACTCCGGGCCGCGCTCGGCGAAGGCCAGTACGCCGGCCGGGAGGTCGACGGAGGCCACGTCACGATCGTGCCCGACCCTGCCAACCGATGTGGACAACCCGCTCATGCAGGGGTTTGATGGCCCCAGCGGCGCGTCAACAGGGGGGTGCGCCGCGCACATGGCCTGGGGGGGCAGTGTTCGCTCACGTGCGCCGGCGGTTGCCGTGGCTCGGCACGATCGGACCTGTCCTCACGCTCGCGGACGCAGCGGCCGTCGTCGCCGCGGGCCTGGTCGCTGCCCACGACTCGCCTGCGGCCCTGGTCGGCGCCGCGGCCCTGGCCCTGCTGATCACCCGGGCCGCGGACCTGCACCGGCCTCGGCTGGTGCTCTCGATCGTCGAGGACCTGCCCGGGCTGCTCGTGGCCTCGGCCGGTGCGACGGCGATCCTGGTCGGGGCGAGCTCGACCGGCCTGGCGTTCTGCCTGCTCGCCCTGGCCTGCCTGGTGCTGGCCCGCACCCTCGTCTACGCCGGCACGCAGGTTCTGCGTCGAGGTGAGCGGCTCGGGCGACGGGTGCTGGTCGTCGGCACCGGCGAGACCGCCCGACGGCTCGGGCAGACCCTGCTCAGCCGACCCGAGCTCGGGCTCCGTCCCGTCGGTTTCGTCGGCACCGGTCCGGCCAGCGCCCTCGACCAGGCCCGCGGACTCCCCCTCGCCCTGCTGGGACCGGTCACCTGCCTGCCCCGGACCATGACCGAGTCGCACGTCGACGTGGTCGTGGTCGCGCTGGACGGCCAGGCCGGCGCCGAGGAGACCGCCGCCGTCGAGGGCCTGCTCGCCACGCCCGCCGACGTCTACGCGGTGCCGGCGTGGTTCCCGCCGGTGCAGGCAAGCGCCCGGCACCCGCGAGAGCTGGTCGACGGCATCCCGGTCGTGCACCTGCACCGCCGCGGTGTCTGGCGCCCCGTGCAGGTCTTCAAACGGCTCGTCGAGGTGCTGGTCGCCCTGGTGACCCTGCTCGCCCTGGTCCCCGTCCTCGCGGTCCTGGCCCTGCTGGTCAAGGTCGAGACGGGCGGTGTGCTGGTCCGCGAGCCGAGGGTGGACGAGCGCGGCCGTGCGGTGACGGCCCCGAGGTTCCGCACCAGGCGGGCGAGGTCGGTGGTGCGCCCCGGGACGACGTTCTCGGTCGCCATCTCGGGCCGCGTCGGGCCGGTCGGGCGCCTGCTGCGCTCCACCCGGCTGGTCGACCTGCCGCAGGTGGCGTGGGCACTGCTCCTCAGGGTGCGGTACGCCGGCGGTGTCCCCGGCGGCGCCCCGTTGCCGTCAGCGCCCGCGCCGAGACCCGACGAGGCGCAGGTAGACGCGGGCCAGCTCGCGAGTTGACGTGGTCACGTCGTGGTGCGCCTCGACGTGGGACCTACCCCGCCAGCCCTCCTCCTCGGCGAGCACCGGGTCCTCGAGCCGGGCGACCAGCGCCGCGACCAGCGCGGGCGGGTCGTCGAGCATGACGATCGCACCGGCGTCGGGAGGGACGCTGTCGATGATGCCGTTGACGTCGGTGGCGACCACGCTGCGCGCGCAGGCCATGGCCTCGAGCGGCACCAGCGCCATCCCCTCCCACCGGGACGGGATCACGACGACGTCCGCGGCCGCCATCCAGAGGGGCACGTCGATGCGGGCCCCGGCGAAGCGCACGCCCTCGAGCCCCTCGGCCAGCCGCTCGAGCGCCAGCCGGTCCGGGCCGTCGCCCACCAGGAGCAGCTGGGCCTCCGGCACCTGGGCCCGGATCTTGGGCCAGTCCGTGATCAGGTCCTGCTGGCCCTTCTGCACGGTCAGGTCGCCCACGCAGAGCACGGTCGGCACGTCGTCGAGCCCCAGCAGCTTGCGCGCGTGGATGCGGTCGCGAGCGCCGGCCGGGCGGAACTCGGCCAGGTCGATGCCGTTGGGGATCACGGTCGTCGGCGCGTGGATGCCCAGGCTCTCGCCGAGCTGCCGTTCGGTGGTGCTCACGCAGACCAGCTCGCTGGCCCAGCGGGCGGCGTGCCGCTCCCAGCGCAACGAGGCACCCTGCACCCCGCTGCGCGCGGCGAGGAACGACCAGGCGTGCGGCTGGAACACGGTCGGGATCCGGTTCCGCACGACGAGCCGCCCGGCCAACCCGGCCTTGCCGCTGTGCAGGTGCACGACATCGGGCCCGACCTCGTTGACGATCCGGTTCAGCCGCACCACCGCGCCGGGCAGCGTGCTCTCGTGCGCCTCCGCCCGCCACCACCGCACCGAGGCGCCGGCCTCACGCGCGGAGTAGCCGAGGTCGCCGCGCGACGGGCAGGCGACCGTGACGTTCCAGCCGCGCTCGACCTGGTCGCGCACGTAGCGCGTGGCGACCGTGGCCACACCCCCGGAGGTCGGCACCGAGACGTGGAGCACGTGCAGCCTGCGGTTGGTCTGGATCTGCTGCTCCTTGGCAGCCATCAGGCGGCTTTCCGGTCCGGCTGCTTCGCGACCAAGACGACACCGAGGAGGCGTGCCCCCGCCGCCCGGATGCGGTCGGCGTGCTGGCTCAGGGCGTTCGCCGAGACCGAGCCCTCCACCAGGGCGAGCACGATCGAGCTCTCCACCGCCATCGCGCGCGAGTCGTCGCAGACGTCGAGTGGCGGCCCGAGGACGACGACGTGCTCGAACGCCGTGGCAGCGGTCTCCATCACGCTCAGGAACCGCTGCTCGATCAGGTCGGGGACCTTCGTGTCGCCGTACGTCCCGGCGGGCAGCACCTCCAGCAGGTCCACCGGGCCGGGGCTCACCGCGGACCCGAGGTCGGCGCCGAGCAGCACGTCGTAGAGGCCCGGGGTGTCGGGGGCGTCCTCGGCCGGCGTGCCGAAGCGGTCACCCATCCGACCGTCGACCAGCAGCACCCGCTGGCCGGTGCCGGCGAGGGCGAGCGCGACGTTGGCGCCGATCCAGACGTTCACGTCGCCGTGGGTGATGCCCGCCACGACCACGCGTGGCGACCCCGCCTCGGCCTGGGCCTCGAGGGCCAGCCTCAGATGTCGGAACAGGTCGGCGTCGCCGGTCCCCGGATGCAGGGCGGGCATGGACGTGAGGTCGCTGGGCGGCGTCAGGTGCGCGAGCAGCGGCGCGGTCGCGGCATCCTCGACCGCGGCCGCGTCGTCGACGGTGTGCGTTCGCCGGTCGCGCCAGACGGCGGCCGTCGTCGCCAGGCCGAGCGCCAGCAGCAGCCCGAGCCCGAGGGAGAACCGCAGGTCCGGGGAGCTGAAGCTCTGTGGTGGCTGGGCGTCGTCGCTGCTGGTGAGCACGAGCGAGCCGTCGAGCGAGGGTCCGGCCACGTCTTCGACCACACCGCCGGCGACCAGGACCTCTGCCACCGCGTTGGCGATCGCCGCGGCGGTGTCGGGATCACGGTCCTCGACGGTGACGTCCACCAGGATCGTGCCTCGCACCCAGTCGCCCCGGATCGACTGACGCAGCTCGGCCACGCTCCTGCGGGCCGGGATCCGTCGCCGGACCTCGTCGACGACCCCGCGCGAGCTGGCGAGCTCCGCCAGGGTCGCGCGCAGCGCGTCGGGCTCGTCGGTCTCGGCCGCACCCGACTCCTCGGCGGCGCTGATCGTGGCCGTGGCGGTGTACGTCTTCGGGGCAAGCAGGATCCCCGCCGCGACGGCAATGCCGGTGATCAACAGGATCAGCACGACAAGCGGTCGCTGGCGCCACAGCGCCACCCCCACGTCGCGCACGTCCATCGATGTCCCCACACTGCTCAGACGACCGGTGCCCAGACCCCCCTGAGACACCTGACCGTCGTGTGACGTCAGTATCCCCGTGCCGACGTCACCTACCCCATTGCGGTAGCGCCCCCCATGCTGCGCGTAGGGCGCACCGCTACCGTGGCCATGGTTTCCGACGATCGACCCCCCGCGCCGCAAAATCCACCATCACGCCACCACCTGTCCAGACGACCCGTCGCCGATGTCACCACCGAAGATCGGGCGCCGGACCCGACCCGGACGGCCCAGCGCGAACGCCATCGCCGCCATGAACCACAGGGGCAGCACGTGGGGCTCGGACTCGAGCAGCGAGGCGGTCAGCAGTCCGTCGATCGCCAGCAGGACGCCGGCGACCAGGCGCGAGCGGCCACGGATCCAGCGTCGCCGGGCGGCCACGGCGGGGAGGATCCACACGGCGTACAGCGCCAGGACGCCGAGCACGCCCAGCTCGGCCGAGGTCTCGAGGACCGTGCTGTAGGCGGTGTCGAGGTCCTGCCCCCGGTCCTGACCGTCGTCCGCGCGGTAGTCCGGGTGGAACAGCGGGAACGCGCTGGGACCGAGGCCGACCACCGGGCTGGCCCTGGTCATCTCGAGCGCTGCCAGGCGCAAATCGTTCCGCTGGGCGATGTTGGTGTCGGAGTAGCGCTGCGGGTCGGTGAGGGCCTGCCCGATGGGCAGCGGCAGTACGGCGATGACGAGCGCGACGGCGGTCGTGACGACGGCCAGCAGCGCTCCGGCGTGGCGCAGCGCCAGGAGTCCGGTGAGAACGGCGACCAGGATCATCGCGACCAGGGCCACGGCCGCCGCCCTCGACTGGGTCCCGATCCCTGCGGCCAGCAGGACCCCGGAACAGGCCCAGACCCACCAGACCGGCTGGTCGAGGCGGGTGCGCACGGTCCCGGCCAGAGGGATGGCGGCGATCAGGAAGAAGGCGAGCGTGTCGACGTCGGCGACCGGACCCTCGACCCGGTGCCCGTCGGACACGAGGGCGGTGACGATGCCGCACCCGGACGCGGCCACGCACGAGAGCACGTAGAGGCGGGCGGCCCGGCGTGGCGCCAGCGGTCCGCACAGGACGTCGGCGAGGACCAGCATCACGATCGCGAGCTCGGCGTACCTGGCGCAGGCCTGGAGTCCGACGGCACCGTTCGGGTGTGCCGCGAAGGCGACCAGGACCGCGCCGGCGAGCCCGGCGACCGGCCAGGCGAGCGTGGCGATCCGCTGGTCGTGCAGCGGTCCGTGCGCCCGCCGTACCGCCCAGGCGACCAGCAGCACCGCGGCCAGCCATTCGGTCGCCCAGGGTGAGACGAGCGCGAGATAGCCCTCGAAGACGGCGGCGCCGATCACCGCGAGCGCCGCCCACTCCACCCGGGTGACGAGGACCGTGGCCGAGACCACGGCGGCGGTCACGGCGAGCGTCGCCTGCGGCGACAACCCCGCTCCGAGCCCGGCCGCGGCGGCCACCGGGAGCGGCAGCAGGAACGCGAGCCGGCCCCGCGGCCGGGTCACCGGGAGAGGGCGGGAGTCGGGACGCGGCGACGGCGGCGGCGCGCTCAGCCGGTCAGCCGGACCCGCCACGGGAACCCGTTAGGACGAGGAGCGGAACAGCCACCCGAGCGGCTTGCCGGACCCGTCGGCATCCTCGCCGCCGGCGTCGTCCGTGGTCTCCGTCGTGCGCTCGTCAGGTGCGGAGCGGCCGTTGCGGCTGGGACGGCGCTCCGCGTCACGCTCGGGGAGCACCTCGAGCGTCTCCTCGTCGCGCCGAGTGCGCGCCCGGGCGGTCGCGCGCATGGCGTCCCGCGCGTAGCGGGCGCCGACGTCGGCGTCATCGGCCGGGGGCAGCGGCGGGTCGCCGTGGTCGATGTGGGCCGATCGCAGGAACGCCTCGGTCGCCGTCAGCGGAGGGTCGTCGGAGTCGTCCGCGCGCGCGCTGTCGAGATCAGCGAGCGCGTCGACGATGTGGCCGGACCGGGAGGTCCGGCCGCGTGGCCGGTGGCCCTCGTCGCCCCCGTCCGAGCCGCCGGACTCGTCGGTGTCGCCGGACCCGTCGGCGTCGCCCGAGTCACCGGAGTCGTCGTCGACGCCTGCGGCCAGGGCCTCCGACCCGGCGTCCGGGTCGTCGTCGCCGGCCTCGGCGTGCCTCGGCGGGTCGGTCAAGGGCGCAGCCGACTCGCCCAGGGACTCCGCGGCGTGGGCGCGCAGGTTGTCGAGGGCGCCGAGCATCTCGCTGATGTTGGCGGTGGCGGACTCCATCGAGACCCCGAGGATGCGGACCGACGCCTCGATGTCGCCGATCATCGCCTGCTGCCGCTCGTGGAGCCGGGTCATCTCGCGCCGGCTCTGCTCCGCGACCTCACGCGTGACCTGCTCGGTCAGCTCGGCCCGGACCCGCTTGCGATGCTCCTCGACCTGGGCCTCGGCCCGAGCACGGACGGCGTCGGCAGCCGCACGGGCCTGCCGGGTGATGTCCTCGGCCTCCTCGCGGGCGCGGGACACGACGCCCTCGGCCTTCTGGCGGGCCTCGGTGGCGGTGCGATCCGCCTCGGTGCGGCTCTCCCGCAGCAGCTGCTCGGAGACCTGCTGGGCCTCCTCGATGACGGCGTCGGCGTCAGCGACCGCCGCCTCGCGGGTCGCGCTGGCCTCGGCCAGCAACGCCTCCACCTCGCGGCGCGTGCCCAAACTCGCGCGCAGCTCCTGCGCACGCGCGCTCGTGCTTGTCGCGTCGTTCGGCTCCATCAGCCGTTCCCCCTGAGCGTTGTCGCCGACTCCCCACAAGCCGACTCCCGAGACGCCCCCCACGATGCCCGAACGGGTCCGGTCGGGGACAACTCTCGAGCAGGATATCCCCTCTTTGGTAGAGCGTTTGCGCCGGCCACGCGGGGTGTTGCGGCCGCGGGCGTGAACCCTGTGACACGTGTAGCCCCGTGCTGGCAGATGGGCTGAAGTGACGTCCGGGCGGCTACTGCTTGGCTGAGCGCTCGGTGGTCGACAGGGCGGCGACGAACGCCTCTTGGGGGACCTCGACGCGGCCGACCATCTTCATCCGCTTCTTGCCCTCCTTCTGCTTCTCGAGCAGCTTGCGCTTGCGGGTGATGTCGCCGCCGTAGCACTTGGCCAGCACGTCCTTGCGCATCGCGCGGATGTTCTCGCGGGCAATCACCCGGGCCCCGATCGCGGCCTGGATGGGCACCTCGAACTGCTGCCTCGGGATCAGCTCCTTGAGCTTGGCGACCATCATCACGCCGTAGGAGTACGCCGCGTCCTTGTGCACGATCGCGCTGAACGCGTCGACCGGCTCGCCCTGGAGCAGGATGTCGACCTTCACCAGGTCGGCGGACTGCTCGCCCGAGCGCTCGTAGTCGAGCGACGCGTAGCCCTTGGTCCGGGACTTCAGCTGGTCGAAGAAGTCGAAGACGATCTCCCCCATGGGGAGCGTGTAGCGCAGCTCGACGCGGTCCGCGGACAGGTAGTCCATCCCGAGCAGGGTCCCGCGCTTGGTCTGGGACAGCTCCATGATCGTGCCGATGTAGTCGCTCGGGGACAGGATGGTGGCGCGCACGACCGGCTCGCGGACCTCGGCGATCTTGCCCTCGGGGTACTCGCTCGGGTTGGTCACCTCGTGCTCGGAGCCGTCCTCCATGACGACCTCGTAGACGACGTTGGGCGCCGTCGAGATGAGGTCGAGGCCGAACTCGCGCTCGAGCCGGTCGCGGGTGATCTCCATGTGCAGCAGCCCGAGGAACCCGCAACGGAAGCCGAAGCCGAGGGCGCCCGAGGTCTCCGGCTCGTAGGTGAGCGACGCGTCGTTCAGCTGGAGCTTCTCCAGCGCCTCCCGGAGATCGCCGAACTCGTCGCCGTCGATCGGGTAGAGGCCCGCGTAGACCATCGGGTTGGGGTGCTTGTAGTCGCCCAGCGACTCCACGGCGCCGTGGTGCTGGGTGGTCACGGTGTCACCCACGCGGGACTGGCGGACGTCCTTCACACCGGTGATCAGGTAGCCGACCTCGCCGACCCCGATCTCGCCGGCTCGGACGGGCTCGGGGCTGATCACCCCGAGCTCGAGCAGCTCGTGGGTCACGCCGGTCGACATCATCTTGATCCGGTCGCGGTGGCTGAGCTTGCCGTCGATCACGCGGACGTAGGTGATGACGCCGCGGTAGGTGTCGTAGACCGAGTCGAAGATCAGCGCGCGGGCCGGCGCGGCGGCGTCACCGACCGGGGCGGGGGTGCGCATGACCATCTCGTCGAGGACCCCGGCGACGCCCTCGCCGGTCTTGGCGCTCACCCGCAGCACGTCTCCCGGCTCGCAGCCGATGATGTGCGCGAGCTCCTCGGCGTACTTGTCAGGGTTGGCGCTCGGCAGGTCGATCTTGTTGAGCACCGGGATGACCTGGAGGTCGGCCGCGATCGCCAGGTAGAGGTTCGCCAGGGTCTGGGCCTCGATGCCCTGGGCCGCGTCGACGAGCAGGATGGCGGCCTCGCAGGCCTCCAGCGACCGGGACACCTCGTAGGTGAAGTCCACGTGGCCCGGGGTGTCGATCATGTTGAGGACGTAGGTGCCGGGCTCGACGCCCTTCTCGTTGCCGGGCGCGACCGTCCATGGCATCCGGACCGCCTGGCTCTTGATCGTGATGCCGCGCTCGCGCTCGATGTCCATCCGGTCGAGGTACTGCGCCCGCGCACTGCGCTCGTCGACGACGCCGGTCAGCTGCAGCATCCGGTCGGCGAGCGTCGACTTGCCGTGGTCGATGTGAGCGATGATGCAGAAGTTGCGGATGGTCGCGGGGTCGGTGTGACCGGGGGGCGGTGCGGTGCGCGTCATGTCGTGGGAAATCCTCCCACGCGTCAGTGACTGGGCCGATTCCGCAGCCGCTCGACCAGCCGCAGCAGCGGTCCCTCCACGACCAAGACGAGGATCGGGAAGTAGCTCGTGGCCGGGATGACCAGCATCACCACGAGGGCGAGCAGCAGGAGTCCGGCGGTGATGACGCCGCCGAGCGGCCCGTCGTACGGCGTGCCGTCGGTGAGCTCGGGGTGGTCCTGCACCTCGGCCCGGACCCCCGCGATCATCAGGATGCTGAGCGCCATCGTGCCGACGTAGATCACCTTGGTCAGGGCCTGGTCGCCGGCGCTCGCCACCAGGGAGGTCGGGAACGGCAGCACCACGATCGTGAACGTCCAGACGATCAGTCGCGCCGTGATCCGGGGGCTGCCCTCGAGCAGCGTCGCGACGGCGTGGTGCTGGCTGAGCCAGATCCGGGCGATGACGTAGAAGCTGAGCACGAAGGCCCCGAGCTCGTCGGCATGCTCACGCAGCAGGTCGGCGACGCTGCCCCCGTCGCGGACCTCGGGCGCCAGCTCGACCAGCGGGAGCACCAGGAGGGTGATCGCGATCGCGACGATCGCGTCGACGAAGGTGAGCAGCCGGTCGAAGTTCCGGTCGCGCTCGGTCACGGCAGCGTTGAGCCTGCCTGCAGGCGAACCGGCCCGGTGCTGTCGTGGTTGTGCATGACGAGCCACGCGCCGTCCTCGCGGACGAAGGTGACGCCGATGGCCAACGGCTTGGGCTCGCGGCCCGGTGCGGGTGTGAAGAGGGAGTCGAGCAGCACGGAGCCGACTTCGCAGCCGCGGCGCTCGACGCGCACGACGTCGAGGGTCTGGGTCCACTGGTCGTCGGCGAAGAACCCGCTGATGAAGCCGGCCGTCTCCGTCCGTCCGAGCAGCGTCTCGCCGTCGGCGAACACGGCGATGCAGTTGTCCGCCCAGAGGGCGTTGAACCCCTCCGCGTCGCGCTCGAACGTCGTCCGTCGGTAGGTCTCGATGGCCCGGTCGAGGCTCCGGACGCACTCGTCGTGGTCGTGGCTGGTCACGGCGGGGAGGCTACGCCGAGCCACCCCCCGGCGACACCAGGCCACGGTCGAACGCGTAGACGATCGCGGCGGCCCGGTCGCGCAGGTCGAGCTTCATGAAGATCCGGCCGATGTGGCTCTTCACCGTCACCTCGGAGATCACCAGCGTGCTGGCGATCTCTCCGTTGCTCAGGCCGCGGCCCATCAGCTCGAGCACCTCGCGCTCGCGGGCGGTGAGCTCCTCGATCGCCTCGGGCCGCGCGGCCGGCTCCGCGTCGGGGGTGGCGCGGAACCGGTCGAGCACCCGACCGGTGACGGCCGGGTCGAGCAACGCGTGCCCGGCGGCGACGGCCGAGACGCCGCGTACGACGTCCTCGGCGGGGCTGTCCTTGAGCAGGAAACCCGCGGCACCCGCCCGCAGGGCGCCGGAGAGCAGCTCGTCGTCGTCGAACGTGGTGAGCACGAGGACGGGCGGGGTGGCCGAGTGACGACGCAGCTCGACGGTGGCGTCGATGCCGCTCATCCGGCGCATCCGCAGGTCCATCACGACCACGTCGGGGCGGAGCTCCGCGACCGCGGCGGCGACCTGGTCCCCGTCGTCGCACTCCCCCACGACGAGGAAGCCGTCGCGGCGGCGCAGGATCCGGGTCAGCCCGGACCGCACCAGCTCCTGGTCGTCGACCAGGAGCACGCGGATCAGCTCGCTGTCAGCGACGGTCATGCCGGTCCCGGAGCGGTGCGTCGGAACGGCGAGGTCGGGCCGGGCAGAGGACAGGCGTGGCCGTCGGCGGTCAGGCCACCGCGGGGCAGCTCCACCCTGACCACCCAGGAGCGGTCGACGGGCCCGGCGCGGAACACGGCGCCGAGCTGAGCCGCCCGCTCGGCCATGCCGGAGAGGCCGGAGCCACCGGCGTTGCGGCGGGCGCCCCGCGGGAGCTCGCTGGTGACGGTCAGCTCGCCGGGGTCGCGGCCGAGGTCGAGCCGGACCCGGACCCTGGACCGGGGCGCGTGCTTGGCGACGTTGGCGAGCGACTCCTGGACGATGCGGTAGAGCCCGAGCGCCGTCGTCGCCGGGACCTGGGCGAGATCGCCCTGGGCGTCGTACGCCACGTCGAGCCCAGCGCCCCTGAAGTCCGCCAGCAGGCCCGGCAGGTCCTCGATGCCGGGCGTGGAGACCATGAGCGGTTCGTCGTCCTGGCCGAGGAACCCCACCGTGCTCCGGATGTCGGCCATGGCCTGGCGGCCGACCCTCTCTGCGTCGCGGAGCGCGGACCGGGCGTCCTCGAGGTGAGCGCCGTCGCCCTGCTCCGCAGCATCGTCGACCTCGCGGCGGGCCGCGGTGAGGTGCAGCATCGTCACGCTCAGGGAGTGGGCCACCAGGTCGTGCACCTCGCGTCCGATGCGGTGCCGCTCCTCGAGCACGGCCTGGCGCTCCCTCGTCGCGTGCTCGCGGGCCTGGGCGTCGATCCGCAGCTGCTGGGACCGCATCACGAACCCCATGTCGAGACCGACCGCGATCCCGGCCGCCCAGATGCCGACCTCGGGGCCGGCGAGGTTGCCGTTCATCCAGACCGCGACGACCACCGCCTCGCCGGCGACCGTGACGGCGATCCCGCGCCACAGTCCGCCGACGGCCGTCACGTGCCCGGCCGCGAGGATGAGCAGGAACGGCGCCCACTCGTAGTCGACCGGGTAGGCCGTCATGAGGAGGAGCACGGCGCCGCCGGTCAGGGCCACGAAGGCGATCCAGGTGGAGGCGTGCGTCCACATCTCGGCGACCCACGGGACCAGCGCGACCAATGCGAGACCGGCGGCCGGGACCAGACCGTCGTCGCGACGCTGCGCCACCACGACGACCACCGTGATCAGCGCGGAGGAGTCGATGAGCGCCGCGATCCACAGCGGGTAGTCGGGCAGCCCGTTGGCCACCCAGCGCCGCTTCGCGCGCAGCACGAAGCCGGGGAGGTCCACGCCCCGAGGGTAGGCCCGAGCGGGGGTGCGCACATCCGACTCCGGTCGGAGCAGGGCCGGGCGCGAAGATGGGTACGTGATGCCCACCTCCCTCCCGCACGGCCGGACCGCCCGCCGCCTGGACTGGGCGCACCTACCGCCGATGGTCCGGGCCGCGGTCGAGGACGAGTGCGGCTCGCCCGTCGAGTCCGCGACCTCGCAGGACAGCGGCTTCACCCCCGGGTTCGCCTCGGTGCTCGAGTGCGTGGACGGCAGCCGCCACTTCGTCAAGGCGGCCTCGATCAAGGCGCAGCGCCCCTTCGCGGACGCCTACCGGGAGGAGGCGCGCAAGCTGGCGGCGCTCCCGGCGGCGGCGCCGGCTCCTCCGCTGCAGTGGAGCCTCGACGTCGACGACTGGTTCGTCATCTCGACGCAGTACGTCGAGGCGCGGGCCCCACAGCGCCCCTGGCAGCAGGGCGAGCTCCAGCTCTGCCTCGACATGCTGGTCGAGGCGGTGCCGGTGCTGACGCCACCACCCGCGGAGCTGGCCCTGCCGCACGCGTCGGAGGAGATGGCCGGGTGGCCGGCGTACTGGGACACCCTGCGCGCGGGGCCGGACGTGCCACACCTCGACGAGGCGGCCGCGCTCGCGGCGCGGTTCGTGCAGGTGATGGCCGGGGACACCCTCGTACACACCGACGTCCGCGACGACAACCTCCTGCTCACCTCCGACGGCCGCGCGCTGCTCTGCGACTGGAACTGGCCGATGGTCGGCGCCGCCTGGCTGGACTCACTCTTCCTGCTCATCGGCCCGTGCGGGGACGGCCACGACATGGAGGCGCTGATCGCCGGTCACCCGCTGCTGTCCGTGGTCCCCACCGAGGAGATCGACGTCGTGCTCGCCCTGGTGACGGGCTACTTCCTCAAGAGCGCCAACGACCCGGTGCCCCCGACGTCGCCGTTCCTCCGCGACGCGCAGCGCTGGCAGGGTGAGGTCTGCTGGGACTGGCTCTGCGAGCGCCGGGGCTGGGTGTGACGGCTCCGGATTTGAGGCGCTGAGCGCACCGCTGTTACCGTTGTCCGTCGCGCTGGCGGCCGGTCCGCCGCGCCCACCGACTGAAACCCTGCACACCCACCGAGCCGAGAGTTCACCTGTGGCAAACATCAAGTCCCAGATCAAGCGGAACAAGCAGAACGAGAAGGCGCACGAGCGCAACAAGGCCGTCAAGACCGGCCTGAAGACCGCCGTGCGCAAGTTCCGCGAGGCCGCCGAGACCGGCGACGCCGACCAGGCCAAGGAGCTGGCGAAGGACGCCGCCAAGAAGCTGGACAAGGCCGCCTCCAAGGGCGTCATCCACAAGAACCAGGCCGCGAACCGCAAGTCCTCGATCGCCAAGAAGGCCGCCTCTCTCTGAGACTCCTTCCCGCCGACCCGTCAGAAGCCTTCTGACGGGTCGCGTGCATTTCCGGGGTCAGCGAGGCTCGCGTAGCCCGGTGATCGTGAGGACCAGCCGCTCCAGCGTGTAGTGGGCGTCGCTCGCCGCGCCCTTGATGTCGGCGTCGGCCTGCGCGACCGCCCGGATCGCCCGGGCCAGCCCCGCCTCGCTCCAGCCGCGCGACTGCTCCCGCAGGCTGCGCAGCTTCCAGGGCGGTACGCCGACCTCGCGGGCCAGGTCGGCCTCCTTCATCCGCGGCGGCGCTCCCTGGTAGCGGGCCAGCCCGCGCACTCCTCCGGCGAACGCCGAGGTGACCAGGACCGGCGGCGTCCCGCCGTCGAGGGCCCAGCGCAGCTCCTCCAGCGCGGCCTGGCGGCGGCCGTAGAACGCGGCGTCGGCGACCGCGAACGACTTGGCCTCTGCCCGGCCGCCGAAGTACTTCTTGACGCTCTCGACCCCGATGGTCTCGTCCGGGAAGTCGCTGACGAGCTGGTGCGCCGCGGCCGACAGCGAACGCAGGTCCTGGCCGACCGCCTGCACCAGCACGGACGCCGCCTCGCTGTCGATCTTGGCGCCGTGGCGCTTGACCTCGCCGGCCACGAACTGCGGGAACTCGCTCGGGCGGAGCTCGGCCGACTTGTGCTCGGTCACCGTGGCGAGCTTGCGCAGCCTGGTGAGGACCCCGCTGCCCCTGGCGCCGCCGGAGTGCACGAGCACCAGTGCCACGTCGTCGGCCGGCGCGGCGGCGTAGTCGAGAAGCCCGTCGACCGACTCGTCCGGGAGCTCCTCCAGCGCGCGCACCACGACGCAGCGCACCGAGCTGAACAGCGACGGCGCGGCCAGCTCTCCGAAGGTCGCCAGGGTCAGACCGGACGCCTGCGTCTCGGAGAGCTCGGACTCCGGGTCCGCCCGCCGCACCGCCTCGCGGGCCGTGGCGACGGTGCGCTCGCCGAGGAACTCCTCCTTGCCGGTGACCAGCGTGACCCGGCCGAGCGGGGACTCCGTGCTGGGCATGACGGCAACTGTAGAGGCGGGCACGGACAGGCCCGTCGACGGTCATCCGCTGGTGACGACTCGCAGCCCGCCGTCGGCGGCCACCACCGCGAGGTCGCCCTCCTGGTCGGTGCGGTGGACGGCCGCGCCGGCCTCCGCAAGCGGTCGCAGCGCGGATTCGGCCGGGTGGCCGTAGTCGTTGTCGGCGCCCACCGACACCAGCACGACGGCGGGGTCGAGCGACAGCAGCCAGGACTCGTCCTGGTGTGCGCTGGCGTGGTGGGGCATCTTGAGTACGTCGACCCGCAGCCCGGGCAGCAGCCGTGCCAGCTCGGCCTGGCCCTCCGGCTCGACGTCGCCGGTCAGCAGCATCCGTAACCCCGACACCTGTACGAGCAGCACCACGCTCGCCTCGTTGGCCGTCGAGCCGTCGCCGGGTCCCACGGTCGGCGAGTCGGGCGGCGGCCACAGCACCTGCGCGGTGATCGGGCCGACGGCGTAGGCCGCTCCGTAGTCCACCGGCGCGGGAGTCAGCCCGGCGCCCGCCGCCGCCGTGTCGACCTCGCGGACACCGCCCGGCGGATCCAGCAGCCGGGTCGTGTCGACCTCTCCGACCCGGCGGCCGGCGAACACCCCGGAGATGCCGTCGACGTGGTCGGCGTGGAAGTGGGTGAGCACCAGGAGCGGCACGCTGTCGACGCCGAGCCGGTCGAGGCACCGGTCCACCGCGCGGGGCTCCGGGCCGCTGTCGACGACGACGGCCCGACCGGCGCCGGCGTTGAGCACGAGCGCATCACCTTGACCGACGTCGCACGCGACGAGCACCCACCCCTCGGGTGGCCAGCCGAACGTCGGCGGCCGGACGAGCACGGCGACGACGAGCAGCAGGGCGAGCCCGAGACCCGTCGTCGGTCGCCGCAGCAGCCGCGGCCCCAGGACGGCGACCAGCGTGGTCAGCACGGTCAGCAGCACCAGCGCGGCCGCACCGGTCCCCCACCCGACCGCGGCCGTCGGCAGTGCCGCGCCGTGCTCGGCCACCGCGATCAGCCAGGCCACGCACCACGACGCGAGCGTGCCGCACAGTCGCCCGGCCGGTGCCCACACCAGGGTCAGGACGCCGCCGGCCAGTCCGAGCACGGTCGCCGGCCCGACCACGGGGGCGACCAGCAGGTTCGCCACGACCGCGACCAGGCTGACCTGCCCGGAGATGGCGGCGACCAGGGGCGTGCAGGCGAGCTGGGCGGCCGCCGGCACCGCGATCGCCTCGGCCAGCCACCGGGGCATCCACCGCGCGAGCGCGTCGCGCCAGGCCGGAGCGAGCAGGAGGATCCCGGCGGTGGCCAGGGCGGACAGGGCGAAGCCGGCCGAGACCGCCAGCGACGGGTCGAGCAGCACCAGGACCACGACCGCGGTCCCGAGCGCACGCAGGGCTCGGTGCCGCCCGTCGACGCCGAGGGCCACCAGCCCGATCGTGCCCATCACCGCCGCGCGCAGCACGCTCGGCTCGGTCCGGGCGATCAGGACGAACCCGACGATCCCGGCCGCGGCCACGACGTGCAGCCACCGCCCCCGCACCCGGCACCAGCGCGCCAACGCGAGCAGGAACCCGACCACCAGGGTCAGGTTGGTGCCGGAGACGGCGAGCAGGTGCGTCAGGCCGGTCGCCCGGAAGGCGTCCTGGAGGCCCGGGTCGACCTCGGCGTCGTCACCGTCGACCAGCGCAGGCACCAGCGCCCGCTGGTCGACCGGTCGGTGGGCCACCGAGTCGCGGAGGGCCTGCCGGACCGCGCCGGCGGCGCGCCACCAGGGCCCGGGCGGCACGATGACCTCGGCCTGGCCGCTCGGCCGAAGCAACGCGGCCAGGTCACGGTCGTCGGCCGGCACGAGGAGGCCGTGCAGCCGCACGGTCGCGCCCAGGGGCACCCTCGCGTCGTCGCCGTCGCCCAGGACCAGCACCGGGGCGGCCAGCTCGAGAGTGCGGCCACGGCCGGTGACCTGGTGCACCGCGAGCCGCCAGACCACCTGGTCGCGGCCGTAGGACCGAGGACCCTTGGCGACGACGTGGGGGTCGGAGGCGACCGTGCCGACCGCCGTGACGGCGGCACCGTCGGCCGCGAGCTCGGCCACGGGGCTGTGCGAGATCCGGTCGGTCCGGAGGCCGGCGACGGTGCCTGCGGCGGCTGCCATGAGCAGCACCGCGACAACGGCCAGCACCACCTCCCGGCGCCGTCGTGTGGCAGCGGCGATGCCGGCGGCCACCAGGACCGAGCCCACGACGATCGACACCAGGGTCGGACCGCGGGCCAGCGAACCAGCGACCGCGCCGAGCCAGGCGGCCGCGCCGAGCAGCGGCATCCGCAGGTCGAGGCGGCTCGCGAGCGCAGGGTCGACACGGCCGGTCACACCGTGACGAAGGGGGCGAGCTTGCCGAGGGTCACCTCGCCGATGCCGTCGACCTCCAGCAGCTCGTCGACCGAGGTGAAGCCGCCGTGCTGGTCGCGCCACTGCAGGATCGAGGCCGCGGTCACCGGACCCACCTCGGGGAGCGTGTCGAGCTCGCCCTCGGTGGCGGTGTTGAGATTGACGAGGGTCACCGGACCACCCGCGACGCCTCCCGTCGGCGAGGCGGCAGCGGAGATGCCCGACGGCGCCGGACCACCGACGACCACCTGCTCGCCGTCGACCAGGACCCGCGCCAGGTTGAGCTCGGACAGGTCGACACCCGGACGTGCCCCGCCGGCCGCCTCGAGCGCGTCGACCACCCGCGCCCCGGCGTCGAGCACGGCGATGCCCGGGTGCCGCACCTTGCCGGCGACATCGACGGTGACGGTGCCCGGCGCGGCTCCGGTGGACGCGACACCCGGCCGCCCGGTGGCGGGCACGTCGCCCACCGGCTCGACCGTGGGCGAGCTGGAGACCAGACCCGGCGCCGGCCCCGCGGCCAGCGCGGGAGCGTCGTGGGACGACCCGCGCACGAGCCACCAGCAGGTGACCGCCAGCCCGACCGCCACGATGACCGCGACCGCGGCGAGCTGGGCGGCACCGAGCCCGACCGGACCGCGTGAGCCCCGGAGGGCGTGCCGACCCGGCGCCGGGGGCGGCGGGGCTGCGGGTAGTTGGCGCCTCAGCACCGGTGGCGGCGACGATGGTCGACGCTGCGCCGCGGGCCTGGTGTGCTCGTCCCACCACGGGGCCGTGGTCAGGTCGGTGTCGGGTGGGGGCGCGGCCCGCGCGGGCCGCACCTGGGACAGCTGGTCGCCGAGCTGGGTCAGCCGTCGCGACAGCGCGTCGTCACGCTCGAGGGATCGTCGGGTGGGCATGCGACGAACCTAGGAAGATCCGGCGACCTCTGCCGGGGCGGACGCACGAGCCTGTGGACAACCGGGCCGACCGGCCGTCCTGTGGACGGACGGTGGCTACAGCAGCGGTGCGACGCAGACGGCCAGCATCCCCGGCCCGACGTGGGCGCCCAGCACCGCGCCGAGCTCGGCGCACCCGACCTCACGGCCGCCGAGGTTGTCCGCGAGCCGCCTGGCCAGCTCCGACTGCAGCTGCCCGGCGCGCTCCGGACTGGCCAGGTGCGCCACCGTGACGTCGACGGGGTCCGAACCGGCCGCCTGCACGGCCAGCTCCTCCAGTCGCGCGAGGGCCCGTCCCGACGTCCGCACCCGCTCCAGCGAGGCGACCCGGCCCTCGGAGATCTCCAGCAGCGGCTTCACGGCGAGCGCGCCGCCCACCAGTGCGGCGGCGGCGCCGATCCGGCCACCGCGGCGGAGGTACTCGAGCGTGTCCACGTAGAACAGCGAGCGACATCGGCCGGCCCGCGCCAGCGCGGCCTTCGCGGCGTCGGCCGCGGAACCGCCCGCGTCCACCACGTCGGCCGCCGACAGTGCGGCGTACCCCGTGGCCACCCCGACCTGCCGGCTGTCCACGGGTACGACGGGCACGGAGGCCTCCCGTGCAGCGAGCTGCGCCGACTCGAAGGTCCCGCTCATCTCCGCGGACAGGTGCACCGAGACGATCTCCGTGGCGCCGGTGCGGGCGCACTCCTCGTAGACCTCGAGCAGGGCCGCCGGCGTCGGCCGCGACGTGCTGACCGGCCGGAACTCCTTGAGCGCAGCCGCCACCAGCTCGGGCGTCGCACCACCGGAGCCCTCGTCGTAGACGTTGGCGCCGATCACGACCTGCAGCGGCACGACCACGATGCCGCGCTGGTAGGCCAGGTCCGGCGGCAGGCTGGCCGTCGAGTCGGTGACGACGACGACCGGCATGTCGGCGAGGCTATCCGAGGACCTCGAGCAGCTTCTTGGCCCAGCTCTCAGGGTCGCCACCGGGCTGCCCGTCCTGCGGCGGCAGGAAGCCACCGTGGTGGCTCGGGAACTCCACCGACTCGACCCCGAGCAGTGCCGCGACCGACCTCCCGCCGCGGCCGGCCAGCTGCTCACCCGACTCGGCGCCGTGGGCGTGCACCAGGCGGTCGCCGTACCCGCGGAGCACCTCGAGGTTGATCTTGAACTCGTTGCAGGACGGCATGTTGCGCATCAGCGGGTTGGTCCGGTCGCCGTCGTCCTCGGTCGACATGCCGAACATCGCCGGGTCCGGGGCGGGCTGGTCGAGGTAGTCCGGGGTGAGCTCGCCGTCGTGCATCACCAGGGCGATGAACTTCGCCATCGCCGGGCCGTCGCCCTGGATGCGGTAGGTCTCCCCCATGTCGCGCAGCACCTCGAGCACCACCTCCTTGTCAGGGAGGTACGCCGCCGTGGGGGCCTCGTGGGCGACGGCGCGGTTGATGCACTCGGGGTGCGCGCCCGCCAGGGCGAGCAGGTTGACCGCGCCGCCGCTGGTGCCCATGCAGTCGACCGCACCGACGCCCAGTGCCTCGATCACACGGTGCAGGTCCGACTCGTGGAGCTCGGGCGAGATCTGGCCGGTCCCCTTCGGGTTGCGGGCGGCGCCGCGCGGGTCGTAGGTCACGACCGGGCGGTCGGGGATCAGCTCGGCGAGCGTCGCGAAGTAGCTCGCCTCCATCGGCGAGCCGAACAGGAACAGCGGACGCCCCGACGAGAGGTCCCCGCGCACGTCGTAGGTGATGAGGTCGTCGCCGTCACCGACCGTGAAGGTCTGCACGTCAGTCGTCATGTGGCTCAGACTCCCACCACGGCGGGACTCATCGGACAGCTCAGACGACGACGTTGACCAGCGACGGCTCGCGCACGATCACGCGGCGTACCTCACGCCCCTCGATCGCCCGGGTGACGGCGGGGTCGGCCAGCGCCAGCGCCTCCAGGTCGGACGCGCCGATGTCGGGGCTGACCTCCAGCCGCGCCCGCACCTTGCCCTGCACCTGGACGACCGCGGTCACCGACGACTCGACCAGCAGCTCGGGGTCGACCGACGGCCAGCCGGCGCGCGCGACCGTCGGCTCGTGGCCCAGCCGGGCCCACATCTCCTCGGCGGTGTACGGCGCCACCAGCGACAGCATGACCGCGACGGCCTCGGCGGCCTCGCGCACGGCCGGGTCGGCCGGGCCACAGCCCGAGTCGATGGCCTTGCGCGTGGCGTTGACCAGCTCCATGACCCGGGCGACCATCACGTTGAAGCGGAAGCCGTCGATCAGCTCACCCGCCTCGTGCAGCGCCCTCGCGGTGGCCCGGCGCAGGTCGACGTCACCGGACGTCACGTCGACGCCGACCGGGGCCGCCACGTCGCCGCTCAGCCGCCACGCCCGCTGCAGGAAGCGCACCGATCCCGAGGGCGACATGTCGGCCCAGTCGATGTCGTCCTCCGGCGGACCGGCGAACACCAGCGTCAGCCGCACCGCATCCACGCCGAAGGTCGTGAGTTGGTCCCCCAATCTCACGCCGTTGCCCTTGGACTTCGACATCTTGGCGCCCTCGTTGATCACGGTGCCCTGGTTCAGCTGGGCCGAGAACGGCTCGCGGAAGCCGACCAGGCCCATGTCGTTGAGGACCATCGTGAAGAAGCGCGCGTACAGCAGGTGCAGCACGGCGTGCTCCACGCCGCCGATGTAGACGTCGCACGGGCCCCACCTGTTGACCAGGTCGCTGTCGAACGCCTGGGTGTCGTCGTGGGGCGAGCAGTAGCGCAGGAAGTACCACGACGAGTCGACGAACGTGTCCATCGTGTCGCTGTCGCGCTTGGCCGGGCCGCCGCACGTGGGGCACTCGACGTTGACCCAGTCCTGGGCCGCGGCCAGCGGCGAGACGCCGCGCGGCGTCAGGTCGGATCCACGCAGCTCCGGCAGTACGACGGGCAGCTGGTCCTCGGGAACCGGCACCTCCCCGCACGACGGGCAGTGGATGATCGGGATCGGGGCGCCCCAGTAGCGCTGCCGCGACAGCAGCCAGTCGCGCAGCCGGAAGTTCACCGCGCGCGTGCCGGTGCCCTTCTGCTCCAGCCAGTCGATGATGGCGGTCTTCGCGGCCGCGATCTCCAGGCCGTCCAGCGAGATCTCGTCGTTGGCGGAGTTGATCGCCGGACCCTGGCCGGTGAAGGCCTTGCCGCCGTCCTCCTCGAAGCCGTCCGACGGCCGCACGGTGCGGACGATGCCCAGGTCGAACTTCTCGGCGAAGTCCCAGTCCCGCTGGTCCTGGCCGGGGACGGCCATGATCGCGCCGGTGCCGTAGTCGGCCAGCACGTAGTCGGCCGCCCAGATCGGGATCTGCTGGCCGTTGACCGGGTTGACGGCGTAGCGCCCCAGGAAGACTCCGGTCTTCTCGCGGTCGGTCGCCAGCCGCTCGATGTCGGAGGCCTTGCGGACCTCCGCCAGGTAGGCGTCGTACGCCGGCCGCTGGCCGTCGGTGACCAGCTCGGACGCCAGGTGCGCGTCGGCGGCGACCACCATGAACGTCGCGCCGAACAGGGTGTCCGGGCGCGTCGTGTAGACGGTCAGCTGTGTGGGAGCGTCGCCGTCGACCACCTCGAAGGTGACATGGGCGCCCTCGGACCGGCCGATCCAGCTGCGCTGGGCGTTGATCACCCGGTCGGGCCAGGTCGGGCCCAGGACGTCCAGGTTGTCCAGCAGCTCCTGGGCGTAGTCGGTGATCTTGAAGTACCACTGGGTCAGCTCGCGCTTGGTCACCTCGGCGCCGCACCGCTCGCAGTGACCGTCGATGACCTGCTCGTTGGCCAGCACGGTCTGGTCGACCGGGCACCAGTTGACCGGGCTCTCCTTGCGGTAGGCCAGCCCGCGCTCGCGGAACTTCAGGAACAGCCACTGGGTCCAGCGGTAGTAGTCCTGGTCCGACGTGTTCAGGGTCCGGCTCCAGTCGAAGCTCGTGGCGAACCGCCGGCACGACTCGATCGACTGCGCGATGTTGGCGTAGGTGAACGTCGCCGGGTGCTCGTTGTCGCGGATCGCGGCGTTCTCCGCGTTCAGGCCGAAGGAGTCGAACCCCATCGGGTTCAGCACCTCGTAGCCCTTCAGCCACCAGTAGCGCGCGATCACGTCGTGCAGCGCGAACACCTCGGCGTGACCCATGTGCAGGTCACCGCTCGGGTAGGGAAACATCGTCAGCGCGTAGCGCTTCTCGCGGGTGCCGTCCAGGATCACGGCGTCGGAGGCGCGGAACGGGTCCAGGTCGGCCCACACCTTCTGCCACTTCTCCTCGACGGCTGTCGGGTCGTAACGCTCTGCGTCCGGCTCGTCCGTGTCGCTCATCTCGAAGTCCTCTTCACTGGGGTCCTGCTCGCTCGGTCAGTCGTCGGCTGCGTAAATAAGAAAGGCCCCTCGAGGCACGAGGGGCGGCCGCGTCGACTCCCGGATCGGGGCGTCGTCGACGCGGCTAGGTAAGGAGCAGGGTCCTGGTCACATGACAAGACTAGCGGACCAGCGCCATCGGATCGCCGACCGGACCGGCCGCTGCCGCGTGCCACACTCCGACAGGTGACCACTCGGGCCGTCCTGCTCCTTCCCGTTGCCCTCCTCGCCCTGGCCGCACCCGCGACCGCCTCGTCGCACACGATCGGCAGCCCCGGAGACGACCGGCTGTTCGGCACCAGCAGCCGCGACTGGATCCAGGCCCGCGGCGGCGACGACCGGGTGGCCGGACTGACGGGGAGCGATCTCCTGGACGGCGGCGACGGCAAGGACGCCGTCCTCGGAGGCCCGGGCAATGACGAGCTGTACGGCGGACGCGGCGGCGACCGGCTCGCCGGCGGGCCGGGCCGCGACTCGCTCAACGGGGACCAGGGTCGCGACGTGCTCCGTGGCGGGGCGGACGACGACTTCCTGGCCGACTACGACGATGGCGACCTGATGCTGGGGGGCCGGGGCAACGACCGCGCGGCCATCCTGTCGGAGGACCCAGGCACCAGTGCGGTCACCCGGCTGCATCTCGGCCCGGGCGACGACGGAGTCATCGTCAACGACGACCAGCAGCCCGACCTCGTCGACTGCGGACCGGGCAACGACGTCGCCGAGTGGGTGACCACCCTCGACCCGGAGGACCAGTTCGTCGACTGCGAGGTGGTCCAGGAGTATCTCGGGCCCTAGGGCGCCGGACTCAGCGTCAGCGGCATCAGCGCGTGCACCTGCTCGACCATCGTCGGCAGCGCGGTCGCTTCTCCCGAGACGTGGCCGAGCAGCGCCTGCTGGAACAGCCCGTCGAGCACGCCGTACGCCGCGGCGGGGGTCATGGCCGGCGGCCGACCGGCCAGCTCGGCGTAGCGGCTCACCACGCGCCAGATCATCTCCTCGAGCGTCTTGTCGATCAGGGTGACGGCCTCGCGGAGGTTCTCCTCGAACATGCTCTGGGTGCGCAGGTCGTACCAGAGGCTGTGCATCGGGGCCTCGTCCTCGACCGTCTCGACCAGCTTGGCCGCGAACCGGTCGAGCAGGTCGTCGGCCGTGGTCGACTCGGCGACGACGCCGTCGTAGCGGGTGACGCAGCGGGCCTTGTAGTAGCGGACGCTGTAGATGACCAGCTCGAGCTTGTCGGCGAAGTAGTAGTGCACGACGCCGTGGCTGAACTCGGAGTTGTTGGCGATCTCGCGGAGGCTGGTCCGGGCGTAGCCGCGCTCACCGAGCGTGCGCAGCGCGGACTCGGCGAGCTGGTCGCGGCGCTCGTCGTGCTTGTCGACGGGCGCACGTCGCGCCTGCTTCGTCCCAGCCACGCCGTCACTGTACGGCAGCCAGTGGCCGATCTTGACGATTGCCAAGATTTTTCTTGACAAATGTCAAGGATTCTCTTGACAGTCGTCAAGGGTCCGGGCCTACGTTGTGATCGCCACCACAACGGCCCCAGCACACACACCGAGGAGCAGGCATGACCGATCTCGACCTCACGGGCCGCAGGGCCCTCGTCACCGGAGGGGCGCAGGGCCTCGGAGAGGGCATGGCCCACGCGCTGGCCGCCGCAGGAGCCAAGGTCGTCATCGCCGACCTGCAGGACGACCTCGGGCCCAAGGTGGCCGAGTCGCTGGGACGAGGGACACGGCTTCGTGCACCTCGACACCACCGACGACGCCAACTGGGAGTCCGCGGTCGCCGATGCGACCTCGCTCCTCGGCGGTCTCGACATCCTGGTCAACAACGCCGGCATCGAGATCACCAGCCTGATCGTCGACCTCGACCCCGACGCGGTGCGCAAGCAGCTCGAGGTCAACCTGCTCGGCACCGCCCTCGGCCTCAAGCACGCGTTCCTCACCATGCGGCCCGGCGGCGCGGCCGGCAACGGCGGCGTCGTCATCAACGTCGCCTCGGTCGCCGCGACCATCGCCTTCCCCGGCATCTCGGTCTACTCGGCCACCAAGTCCGGCGTCGACCGGCTCACCCGGGTCGCCGCGATGGAGTCCGGCAAGCTCGGCTACGGCGTACGCGTCAACTGCATCTACCCCGGGCTGGTCCCGACCGCGATGGGCGCCGGGCTGGCCAACGACGTGGCCCAGATCGGCCTCTTCGGCTCTCCCGAGGAGGCCGTCGGCGCGGTCATCGAGCTGACCCCGTCCGGTCGGCTCGGCGCGGTCGAGGACATGGCGGACGCCGTCGTCTTCCTGGCCTCCGACGCCTCCCGCTTCGTCAACGGCGTCGGCCTGCCGGTCGACGGCGGAATGGGGATGTGACGATGCCTGACACCGAGCAAGCCCGTCGTCGTCTACGGCGCCTCCGGCTACACCGGCCGGCTGATCTGCGAGTACCTCCGCGAGTACAACGTCCCCTTCGTGGCCGCCGGCCGCGACGAGGGCCGGGTCAAGAGCTCGATGGAGTCCAACGTCGCCGGCATCGAGACCGCCGACTACGAGGTCGTCTCGCTGCGACGGCAGCCCGGAGGCCCTGGCCGAGCTGTTCGCCGGCGCCTCGGTGGTCTGCAACACCGTCGGCCCGTTCAGCCAGCTCGGCCCGGCCGTCGTCGAGGCCGCGCTGGCCGCCGGCGTCCACTACCTCGACACCACCGGCGAGCAGGACTGGCTGATCACCTGCGACGAGCAGTACGGCGCGGCGTACGCCGAGAAGGGTCTGCTGCTGGCCCCGGGCGTCGCGCAGATGTACACGACCGGCGAGATCGCGGCCGAGGTGGCGCTGGAGCGACCCGGCCTCGACACCCTCGACATCGCGGTGTTCTGGGGCGGCAGCCCGACCGTCGCCTCGACGCTGACCATCCTGGTCAACGCCGCCCTGGCCGGCGCCTTCTACCTCGAGCAGAACCAGTACCAGCCGTGGGACCCGGAGGCCGGCCTCTACCAGCTCGCCATCCCCGGCCAGCACGAGCTGGCGCTGGCCCTGCCCTGGGGCGGCACCTCGCACCCGGTCTGGTTCAAGCGGGACCCGCGCGTCGCCAACGTCAAGGTCCTCGGCGGCGTCTTCAACAAGGCGCTGATGACCGGGGTGCCGCAGATCGTGGCCGCGGCCGTCGAGGCGACCAAGGACATGGAGCCGGACGAGAAGTACGCCGCGCTCACCGCCACCGCCTCCCAGGTGATGAGCCAGATGCCGCCGCGGGAGAACCCGCGGCTCAACAAGTCGATGGACTCGGTGCACGCCTCCGGGCCCGCTCGGCCGGGCGCACGTCGTGATCCACGGCAACCAGAACTACAAGCAGACCGGCGCGCTCCAGGCCTACGCGGCGTACTCACTGCTCCAGCAGCCGCCGAAGCGGGTCGGGTTCGCCTCGGGCTGCCAGGCGTTCGGCCACCGCGAGCTGCTCGGCGTGCTGCGCAGCTTCGGCCTGGTGTCCGACCCGGTGGTCACGGTCGAGAGCTGATCCACGCACATGCAGCTGTCGGACTACCTCGACAAGGGCGCGTCCCTCGGACCGGACGCGCCCTGCCTCACCACGGACGGCCAGACCCGGCAGCTACGCCGAGGTGCAGGAGCTCAGCCGGCGGATCGCCGCGGGTCTGGTCGGCCAGGGCATCGGGCCCGGCGACACCGTAGCGATCCTGTCGGCCAACGACCCCGACGCGTTCACCACGGTCTTCGGGATCAGCCGGGTCGGCGCGGTCTGGTGCCCGATCAACCCGCGCAACGAGGCGGCCGAGAACCGCGAGCTGCTGGAGCTGTTCGGCTGCCGGGCGCTGGTCTTCCAGGCGTCGTACGCCGAGCTCGTCGCGCAGATCCGCGGCGACCTGCCCGCGCTGACCACGCTGGTCTGCCTCGACGGCCAGGTGGAGGGGGCTCTGACCTGGGACGAGTTCCTGGCGAGCGGGGCGGACCTGGAGGAGACGGCTCCGCCCGAGGACCTCGCCATGATCGTCGGCACCGGCGGCACGACCGGCCGGCCCAAGGGCGTGATGCTGACCGGCACCAACCTGGAGACGATGTCGGCGATCACGCTGATGAGCTACCCGTTCGAGGGGCGGCCGGTCTACCTCGCGCTCGCGCCGCTGACCCATGCGGCGGGAGTGCTCTGCTTCCCGGTGCTGGCCCTGGGCGGCGAGGTCGTGGTGATGCGGAAGCCCGACGTCGGCGGCTTCCTCGAGCACGTCGACCGGCACCGGGTCACCCACACCTTCCTGCCGCCGACGCTGATCTACATGGCCCTGGCCCACCCCGACCTCGACAGCACCGACCTCTCCTCGCTGCAGTGCTTCTGGTACGGCGCGGCGCCGATGTCGGCGACCCGGCTCGAGGAGGCGCTCACCAGGATCGGTCCGGTGATGGCGCAGCTGTTCGGGCAGACCGAGGCGCCGATGATGATCTCGACGCTGCCACCCCGCGACCACTTCCGCGCCGACGGAAGCGTCGCCCACGAGCGGCTGTCATCAGCGGGGCGTCCGGCTCCGTTGGTGACGGTCTCGATCATGGCCCCCGACGGCACGCTGCTGCTCGGCCGGCGAGCGCGGCGAGATCGTGGTCCGCGAGCTCCCTGGTGATGGCCGGCTACCACCGCAACCCGGAGGCGACCGCGGAGGCGTCGGCCCACGGCTGGCACCACACCGGCGACATCGGCTACCTCGACGAGGACAACTACCTCTACATCGTCGACCGGGCCAAGGACATGGTCATCACCGGCGGCTTCAACGTCTACTCGACCGAGGTCGAGCAGGCGCTGATGGAGCACCCGGCCGTCCAGGACTGCGCCGTGCTCGGCCTGCCCGACGACAAGTGGGGCGAGCGGGTGACCGCGGTCGTGCAGCTCCGGGGCGACGACCCGGTGACACCCGACGAGCTGGCGGCGTTCGTGAAGCAGCGGATCGGCGGCGGTCAAGGCGCCGAAGCAGGTCGAGGTGTGGACGGACCTCCCGCGCTCGAAGGTCGGCAAGGTCCTCAAGTCCGACATCCGCGCCTCCCTGCTGGAGGCGCAGCCCCGTTAGGCGGTGGCGGCTCGGCTCGACACCCGGGTGGACACCCGGCCGGGCAGGGGGCCGAGCACGAGCGGCATCACCGTGCGGACCTGGTCGACCAGCCGGGGCAGCGCCTCCGGGCTGCCGGCGACATGCCCGAGCAGCGCCGCCTCGAACAGCCCGTCGAGCACGCCGTACGCCGTCGCCGGGTCCATGGCCAGCTCGCGGTCGGCCAGCTCGGCGTAGCGGCTGACGATCCGCCAGATCATGTCGCGGATCGCGGTGTCGACGGTGAGGACGTCGGCACGGAGCCGGTCGTCGAACATGCTCTGGATCCGCAGGTCGTACCAGAGCCGATGCATCGGCGACTCCGCGACGATCGTCTCGACCAGCTTGTCCGCGAAGCCGTCGAGGAGCTCCTGCTCGGTCGTCGACTCCTCCATGACCCGGTCGTAGCGATCGATGCACCGCATCTTGTAGTAGGTGATGCTGTAGATGACCAGCTCGAGCTTGTCGGCGAAGTAGTAGTGCAGGACGCCATGGCTGAACGGCGAGTTGCTGGCGATGTCGCGCAGGCTGGTCCGGGCGTAGCCGAGCTCGCCCAGGGTGAGCAGCGCGGACTCGGCGAGCTCGTTGCGCCGCTCGCCGAACCTGTCGGCCGGCGAGCGCCGGGCGGGCTGGGAAGGGATCACCGAGGCAGTTTGACACGTGTCCAGACAATTGTGGACAAGCGTCAAGAGAATGCTTGACAGTTGTCCAGATCGGAGGGACGGTGGTGTCTCCCCCAGTAGTACGCAATGGCGATGGGAGTGGGGACGCGCACTATCCCCCCGGCGTCCCCTCTCCCATACGTCCTCCCCCGAGCCTCGTCCAATGCCTCGCTCGGTCGACCACGCCGACGCTGATCGAGTACTACTCGTAGTAGTCGCGCACTCCGGCCCGCTGCGCCTCGCGGTGCTCGACGTACCCGGGCAGGGTCCGGGCCAGCGCGCCCATCCGCGCCGCGTGGTCGGGGTAGCCGTCCGCGTCCGGGCGCAGTCGGTTGCGGAAGACGATGACGACCTGGCCGGGCTCGGGCGCCACGCTCATGGGCCGACACTAGAGTCCGACGCATGGCTGATCGACCCGTCCTTGACCGCTTCCGACTCGACGGCAAGGTCGCCGTCGTCACTGGTGCCTCCAGCGGGCTGGGCGTAGCGTTCGCGCGGGGGCTCGCCGAGGCCGGCGCCGACGTCGCGCTCGGCGCCCGCCGCGTGGACCGGCTCGCCGACACCGCGGCCCTCGTCGAGGCTGCCGGCCGGAGGGCGCTCACCCACGGCACCGACGTCGCCGACCCGCAGGCGTGCACCGACCTGGTCGCCCTGGCGATGGAGGAGTTCGGTCACGTCGACGTGCTGGTCAACAACGCCGGGATCGGTACGGCGGTGCCCGCCACCCGCGAGACGCCCGAGCAGTTCCGGCAGGTCATCGACGTCAACCTCAACGGCTGCTACTGGATGGCCCAGGCCTGCGGCCGGGTGATGCAGCCCGGCTCGAGCATCATCAACATCAGTTCGGTGCTCGGGCTCACCACCGGAGGGCTGCCGCAGGCGGCCTACTCCGCGTCGAAGGCCGCGCTGATCGGGCTGACCCGCGACCTTGCGCAGCAGTGGACCGGCCGCAAGGGCATCCGCGTCAACGCGATCGCGCCCGGCTTCTTCGAGTCCGAGATGACCGAGCAGTACCCGCCCGGCTACCTCGACGGGCAGCTCGCCCGGATCCCGACCGGCCGCAAGGGCGACCCGGCCGAGCTCGCGGCGACCGTGGTCTTCCTGGCGTCGGACGCCGCGGGCTACATCACGGGACAGACGCTCGCCGTCGACGGCGGGATGACCATCGCCTGAGGTCGTCTGAGCCATTCTGCGACCCGGACGACGCTGACCCGCCCGTACAGAACGGGCGGGTCAGCGGCGGTTGGTGAGTCAGTGGCCGTGCTTCTTCTTCTTCACCTCGACCGTGTCGGAGAGCGTCTTCCCGGTCTGCTGTCCCTTCACGGTGATCTTGTAGGTGCCGGTCCTGGTCGTCTTGAACACCAGGATCGCCTCACCACCCGACAGCTCGCGGGTGGCCGAGGTGGTGTGGCCCTTAGGGTCCTTGACCGTGAACACGACGTACCGGTCGCCGTTGAACAGCTGGGCGAGCACGCTGACCTGCTCGCCCTTCCTCACCTTGCGCGGCGTCGCGATGACCCGGGCGTTGTCGCTGGCGTGCGGGGCGTCGTCGGCGAGCGAGAGCGCGCGCTTGATGGTGAAGAACAGGTCGGTCTGGTCGGTCAGGCCCACCACGTTCGCGGCCTGCGGGCCGTAGCCCGCGAGCCGCAGCTGGCTGCCGGTGTGCTGCTGGGACGAACCGGTGGACGTGCCGTAGTTGACGGCCATCGGGGCGCCGTCCTCGGTCAGCAGCGTCACCGTCCTGCCCGGCGACGAGCTGCCCACCTCGATGATCTGGCTGGTGTGCGCGTGGTCGGCGGTCACGAACACCGAGGTGTTGCCCTGGACCCTGGCGTAGGCCATCGCGACCTGCACGGCCTCGTCGAGGTCGACCGTCTCACCGATCTGGCCGCAGGCGTCCGCGGCGTGGTCCTGCTTGTCGATGCTCGCGCCCTCGACCTGGAGGAAGAAGCCATTGGGGTTCTCCAGGAGCTGGATCGCCTTGGTGGTCATCTCGGCCAGGGTCGGCTGGGTCGCCGGGCGGGCCGGGTTGTCGGTGCACTTCACCGCGGGCAGCGCGGCGCCGCCGTTGGTCGCGGCCGGGCCGACCCAGCGCACCGGCAGGTTGCCCGGGGCGAAGAGCCCCAGCACCGGCTTGGTCTGGTTCGCCTGGGTGATCGCGGCCAGACCGGCCTTGTCCCCCACCAGCTGGTAGCCGCGCTCGACGGCCTGCTGGGTCAGCGTCTTCCCGGCGTACGGACCCGCCTTGGCGGTCTGCGCGAACGTCGTGGCACCGCCCGCCAGCGTGACGTCCGGACGGGTCTTGAGCAGCTGCTCGGTGATCGAGCCGAGCCCGCCGTTCTCCAGCGCCTCGGTCGGGCAGGTCGCCGTCGTCTCGTTGGGGCCGTAGCAGGAGCGCGCCGAGATGTGCGAGACCTGCACCGCCGGGGTGGCGTCCTGCACCTCGGAGGTGGTGACGTCGCCGGTCTTGAGGCCGTTCTCCTTGGCGAGCTCGAGGAGGGTCTTCTGCGGTTGGCCGGTGAGGTTGACGGAGACCGCGTTGTCGTAGGTCTTGGTCCCGGTCGACCACGCCGAGCCAGTGGCCGCCGAGTCGGGCACGTAGTCGGGCAGTCCGGTGGCCTTGCTCAGCGAGTACGTCGTGTACTGGCCGGTCAGCGGCAAGGCGTCGATGCCCGCGAACCGGCCGGCGGCGCCCTTGGCGTAGTTGCGGGCGACGGTGATCTCCGAGTCGCCCATGCCGTCGCCGATCAGCAGGATGACGTTGCGGGCGTGGCCCGGCTTGATCTCCTGAGCGATGGCCGCGGTCTGGTCGCCGGCGAGGCGGCGGGCACCGCCGTGCTCGTCGAGGTGGCTGGTGTCGGTGACGGCGTACGTGAGGCCGGTCGACGCGACGATGATCGCTACGGCGAGGACGTTCGCGGCGCGGAGTCGTGGCATGGGTGGTCGGATCCTTCCGAGGACGAGTGGAGGACCCGGTGCGGGGTCCGCACGCAGCCGACCAGTGACCGGTGAACGCGACCCCAGGAACGAGTGACCGGCTGGTGTCCTCGGGTCGTCCATCCTTGGACACGACACGCGGCCGGTGCCGCGCACGCCGGGATACGTCCCGCGCTCAGTCAACGCTGTTGCCTGCGAGCCACGTGACGACGGCGAGCACTCGGCGGTGTTCGTGTTCACTCACCGGCAGGCCGAGTTCGTCGTAGATGTGCGAGGAGTGCTGGACGACGGCCTTCTCCGAGATCGCGAGCCGAGCGGCGACGGCGGCGTTGCTGAACCCCTCGGCCATCAACGCCAGCACCTCGCGCTGCCGGTCGGTCAGGCGCTCGAGGCCGTGCCCGTCCCGACGCGACCGGGCGACCATCAGCGCCACCACGTCCGGGTCGAGCGCGGTGCCGCCCGCAGCCACGCGGCGCAGGTCCGAACCGAACGTCGCGACGTCGGTGATCCGCTGCTTGAGCAGGTAGCCAAGGCCCTGCGCTCCCCCGGCGAGCAGTTCGACGGCGTACTGCCGCTGCACGTGCTGGGAAAGCACGACAACACCGGCGCCGGGCAGCCGCCGTCGGATCTCGAGCGCGGCCCGGATGCCCTCGTCACGGTGGCGTGGCGGCATGCGGATGTCCGTGATCACCAGATCGGGACGGTGCTTCAGCGCCTGTTCAACCAGGCCATCGGCGTCGGCCGTCTCGGCCACGACCTCGAAACCGGATTGCTCCAGGACCAGTCGGAGCCCGGCACGCAACAGCGCCTCGTCCTCACCGATCACGACGCGCACGGGAGCTCCAGCACCAGCTGTGTGCCATGTCCGGCGTCGCTCTCGAGCCTCATGCGGCCACCCAGCACGGCCACCCGGTCGGCGATCCCGGTCAGCCCAGCACCATCGCCCGGGCGGGCTCCACCGACACCGTCGTCGCGTACGTCGATGACGAGCAACTCGGGACGTCGAGTCAGGTCGACGGTGATCACGGAGGCACCCGAGTGCTTCACTGCGTTGGCGAGCGCCTCGGCGGTCGCGAGGTAGGCGAGGCTCTCCACGGGCGACCCCAGCTCCGGCGCGGGGCCGTTCGTGGAGACACGGGTGGCAATCGGCAGCCTGTCCGCAAGCTCCTCGACCGCGGCGTAGAGACCCCGCTCGACGAGGAGCGCGGGCATGAACCCGTGCACGAGGGCCCGGAGGTCGGCTGCGGCCGTGTCGAGACGGATCCGCAGGTCGGCAGCGTCCTCGGGCGGGGTGAGCCGGCCGGCCTGCAGGGCAAGCACGATCAGGTCGGCCTGCAGACCGTCGTGGAGGTCCTGGGCGATCCGACGCCGCTCCCGGTCGCCGGCGTCGACGAGCCGGACGGTCGAGCTGCGCAGGGCCGCACGGCTGGCCAGCAGGTCGGCGGTGAGCCGCTCGCGGTCCACGGCGATCGCGATGACCGCCGCGGCGGCCTCGACCAGAGCGACGTCACCGTTGATCCGGGTGTCGTAGACGACCGCGCCCACGGTCTCGCCGGCTAGCTCGATCGGCACCCACCCTCGCCCGTCGGTCCCAGCCTCCGGGAGCTCGACCACCGCTCCGGCACCGTCGACGAACGGCACCGCGCCCAGTCCGTCCGGCGGACCGGTGAACAGCACCTCCACGCTCGGGTCGCCGAGGGTGCCGGCGACCGCCTCGGTGAGCCCGGGCCGGGCCCGACCGTCGGTGCCCAGCCAGGCGCCGAGCTCCTGGATCTCGCCGGTGCGCGCGAAGCCGCCGAGCAGGACGGCGAACGCGAAGGCGACCGGGACGCCACCGACGGCCAGCAGGTCGGTCACCGCCACTCCGACAGGCGTCAGCCCGAAAAGCTCGTCGCCGAACCGGCTGCTCAGCGGCACCAGCGCGACGGCCAGCACACCGTAGGACAGCAGCGGCACCACGACCCGGCGCTGCGGCCGGTCGTAGGAGCGGAGCCGGCGCAGGAGGACGAGGGCGGTCACCGTCATCACGACGGCGCCGAGGAGGTTCTGGCGATCGACCCACATCCGGATCAGGTCAGGTCGTACGTCGATCGACAGGACGCCGGGCTGGTGGAGCATCTGCGGCACCGCGAAGACGAGCGAGACGGCGTACGCCGCCAGCACGGTCAACCGCGAGACCGCGCCCACGAGCCGCCCGGACGGGAACGCGTGCAGGAGGTGGACGACCACGGCCAGCGGCAGCGTCGCGGTGAGGCCTCCGACGGCCTCGAGCGCCGGCACCCCGCAGTTGTAGAGCCCCGCTGACAGCCACGAGACACCCAGGAGGATCAGGATCACGCCGAGTCGGTTGGTGGGACGGCGCCATGACGCCAGCAGTCCCGCCGCGGCGGAGACCCAGCCGACCCACACGAACAGGAGAAGAACCCACAGCGGCTCGTAGGCGGTGGCCTGGATCATGGCCACCTCGACCAGCCCCATGCCGACGATCACGCCAGTGAGCACCACCAGGGTGCTCGGCGGCGGGCGCGGCACGAGGCGCGGGGTCGGCACGCGTCAGGATCCCACGGAAGTGGCCGCAGGGCCTTGGAGCGAAATCCGCACTAGACCCAGGTCTATGGGCTCCAGGAGCAGCCGCGAGCAGGGTGGGCGACCATGGGGATCCTCAGCTGGCCACCCGTCGGACGACCTTGGAACTCCCGGACGCAGCAGCGCCCTTGGGTCCGACGTGGCACCTCCGCTGCGCTGGTCTTGGTCTCCGCGGTGCTCGTCGTGACGACGCTGCGCATCCAGCCCGCCGGCGCCGCCGCGGTTGCCGCTCCCCCGCCCGAGGACCCGACCATCAGCTCTAGCGCGCTCACTGTCGGCGGCGTCACCTACCCGGGCTCGACGATGACGATCACAGGGGTGCTCCCTTCGACGCCGGGCACCCTGCAGGTCCACCTGGGCTCCACTGCGATCTCGCCCCAGTGCGTCCTCCCTGAGAACAGCGACATCGTGCACAACGGCCAGGTCGACGCGGTCGCCTTCGCGCAGTACTGCATCGGCGAGGGCTACACGACCGACTGGGCGGGCAACGACTTCGCCCAGACCATCGCATCGAGCAAGCCCCCGGTCTTCACCACGATGAGCGGCGACAACGGCTTCTTCCGCCCCGACGTCGGGTGGCTCGAGCAGGAGGCCGTCGACGCGATCATGGTGAAGCACGGGATCCTCGACGAGCAGGTCGTCCGGGCCTACTACGGCGGCGACATCCGCGCGTACATGGTCGCCCGGCTGGCCAGCATCGTGCACATGAAGCTCTACGGGCAGCCGATGAGCGCCGACGAGCAGCAGACCTACTCCGACCTCGCGAAGCTTCCTCGAGGAGCGGGAGCTCGCGCAGGCCCGTGGCGTGGTCGCGGAGTACGAGCGCTGGAAGAGGGACCCCTGCGCCTACGTCGCCCCGCGCCCCCCGGACCCGTCCTTCGACGTCGTGGAGAACCCCTACCCCGAGGGTGGGAAGTGCCTGCGCTACCAGGCGCTCAACCTCGCACGGCTCGAGGAGTTCACCGACGACACGCCACCGCTGACGACCTTCGCCACCTGGTCGAAGTACCGGAACCCGACACCGCTGATGAGGAACATCTCCAACCCGGCCTACTCCCAGATGTCGCTGGCGACGAGCTATGGGATGGCCAACCTCTACGGGTACGCCGCGGCGGCCGCCGCCGGGACGCTCGCCGGCACCCTCGTGTCCGCGTCACCCCCGCTGGCGAACTCCATCGGCCTGAAGATCGCGCCGTACACCAGGGACTTCTTCGCCAAGCTGGGCACCAAGCCCAACAAGATCATCGGCGCAGCAGCCCGCGGCGTCGGGATGGTCAGGGTGGGGATCATCGCGGCCCTGACCTCCCTGGTCTCGATCGGTCTGGGGATCTGGTCGATCCTCGAGGAGAAGAAAGTCGTCCAGTCGATCTACGCGACCCTGCAGGACGCCCAGCGCGACCGCGACCCGCTGGGCGTCGAGAAGTTCGCGTCGATCTACGCCGGCCTCGACTACGCGACCCTCCAGCAGCCGGCCTCGCCGCCGGTCCCGGCGCTGCCCCAGTTCCGTCCCGAGTTCGTCGACAGCATGACGACGGTGGTGGAGGAGTGGACGATGTTCGACGACCTCGGCCACTTCGTCCCCGACTCGATGTCCGGGTACGACAACGTCGCGACCGTGCCGGCCGACCCGACGTTCCGAGACACGAGCACGGGGCTCATCACCGACACCGTGGAACTGGCCTCGGACGACCAGGACACGGCCGGCCGCGCCATCACCGCGCACCGAGTGCACTTCAGCCGCGGCAACCTCTTGGTCGAGCCGAGGGTGCAGGGCACCTACACAGGGAAGTCGCAGCCGCGGCTGGGCGTCCGGTTCGTCCGGCCCGACGGCACGCCGGCGCTGATGGAGATCCTCTACGTCGACCCGGACGGCTCCGACGGCCCACTGCCCCCGACCCGCCAGTTCCAGATCACCGAGCTCGGGGACGGCCGCCTGGACCCCTTCGTCACCAGCACGTGGTCCGTGCGCCTTGCCGACGGGGTGCAGCGCACCTACCGGGTCGTCGACCGCTTCCGGCTCTACGCGGACGTCCAGGTCGTGCCCACGCTGGCGGGTGTGCTGCTGCCCGGGCAGCCGCTGAAGCTCGCGGCGCACGTGAGCCGACGACGCCCCCGACGACCTGCACTACGCGTGGAGGATCGACCACCTCGACGAGGACGGAGCCGTGATCGGCACCGAGACGCACGGCGGCTCGGTCGCGTTCGGGACGACCATCGATGAGCCCGGGACCTACCGCGCCACGGTCGCGATCCGCAAGGACGGCCAGCTGCCCGATCCCCTGTCGAGGGGACTGATCGACTTCACCATCGACGAGCCACGGCCGATCATCACCAAGGCGGACTTGGTCGACAGCCGCCTCCACGACGGGAAGCTCTTCCTCGACACCGAGATCCAGGAGCTGGCACCGAGCGACGACCTCACCGTCGAGATCAGGTGGGCCGACGACCTGCACGGTCACGAGATCGTCAGGACCTACGACGTGCACTGCCGCAGCCTCGCCCCGAGCCGGTCTGCATGACCGACCCGCTGAACCAAGGTCCCGCGGGAGCACCGACCAACCCCAACTGGTCCGCGTCCCCGGTCTTCCAGGTGCCCGAGGAGGCGTCGTTCCTACCGCTGGTGACCATGACGGTCACCAACAAGTACGGCGTGTCGGAGACTCGCAAGCTTCACCATCGCACGGCGAGCACCGGGCGAGATACGACGACCGCACGCCGTACGTGAAGATGGAGGTCGGGAAGTTCAGCAGGGTGGCAATCACCAAGGTGGCGCCGTCACAGCTGCTGAACCAGGCCAGCATCGGCATCGCCCCCTACATCCAGGAGATCGCCGACCAGCTCCCAGCGGGGCTCACGCCTGACATCGACGGACCCGGTCCCGACGGCAAGTACACCCTCTACGTCCGTGGGAACCCGGAGTCGGCCGACATCGGCACCACGTCGTTCTACTACCCAGTCGACCAGCTCCAACGGGAGTCCGGGGTCGACATCTCGGTCCCGGAGAGCCGTCCCGCACCGGCGACGGTGCTGCTCGACATCGTCGCGAAGAACACGCCCGGCTTCCGCGGCATCATCAGCGGGGTCCCTTCGGGTGATGAGTTCATCGTGGCACGGACCGAGCTCCCGCTGTGGGGCGTCCGGGTGCCCTACTCCCGAGCCGACGGTGCGGTGCCGGCCAACGACCCGCCGTTCCTGGGACAGGCCCTCTGCATCCTTCTCAAGAACGGGCAGACGGTCACCGGCTACCCCCGGCTGTGCTCCGTGGAGCGTCCGTTCCCGTGGCCCACCGACCCCGGTGACGCCACCTATACGGCCTCGGTGACGGCCATCCCGCCGCTGGGGATTCCCAACGCCCCGGTCGACTCCAGTCCGTATACGAAGAACGTGACTGCCGTCATCCTGCGGCCGACGCTCACGCGGGACCCGGTGGCGCCCAACGCTCTCAACGAGGTGATCCGGCTCGCCATCGACGACTTCCACGGCAACCCGGTCACCGGGCGCATCGCGGCGCCCTACTCCGCCGCCGGGTACCAGGTCTCCTGTCGGCTCGACGACGACACCGCGTTCACTCCATGCCTCGACAGTGGTGTCATGCAGGTCCCGCGCACCCCGGGAGACCACCACCTGACCGTGCGCGTCGTGGCCGACGACGAGGCCACCGTCGAGCGCGAGCTCGCATGGACCGTCGCCACGCCACCCACGGCGCTCACTGTCGCGAGCGATGGCGGACCCCGGCTCGTCGGCAGCCCTCTCGCCGTCCTGGTGACCGGACTGCTGCCCGGCGAGGCATACACGCTCCGGCTCGACGGAGCCACACTGGCCACTGGGACGGCGGCTGTCGACGGCACCGTCCGACGGTCCGTCGCCGTCCCGTCCACCAGCGACGGCACGCACCACCTCACGGTCACCGGCGCGACCGACCAGCGGGTCGGGACCACCTCGCTGCAGGTGGTCGGCCCCGCGAACCTCGGAGTCAAGGTCAAGCACAAGAAGGTCGACGCAGGCGCGAAGCAGAAGGTCACAGTCTCGGGGCTGGTGGCCGGCGAGCAGGTGACCGCCACCTACCGGGGGCGGGTCGTCGCGACCGCCATCGCCGACGCATCGGGGACGGCGTCCGTGGTGTTCAAGGTGGGCAGGAAGAAGGGCCGGACCTCGGTCACGATCGTAGGTGCCTACGCCTCGCGCACTGGGACGGCGACCTTCGTAGTGCGCCGTTGACCGTGGCCTGGACGCGAGGTGTCTCAGCCTCCGCCGCAGCTGACCCCTGAACCTCCGCTGCGCTGTCTCGGGGGCCGGGCCCAGGTCTCGAGCTCTACAGACCCCACACCTCTTCGGCGGTCTCCACGACCAGCCGCAGCTTGGCGCGCTCCTGCTCCACGGTCAGCTCGTTGCCCTCGACCGTGGAGGAGAACCCGCACTGCGGCGAGAGGCAGAGCTGCTCCAGCGGGACGTACTTCGACGCCTCGTCGATGCGTCGCTTCAGGTCGTCCTTGTCCTCGAGCCCGCCGGTCTTGGTGGTGACCAGGCCGAGCACGACCTGCTTGCCCTCGGGCACGAACCGCAGCGGCTCGAAGCCACCGGACCGCTCGTCGTCGTACTCCAGGAAGAACCCGTCGACGTCCAGCGAGGAGAACAGCACCTCGGCCACGAAGTCGTAGCCGCCCTCGGCGGCCCACGACGACCGGAAGTTGCCCCGGCACATGTGCGTGGTCACCCGCAGGTCGTCCGGCCGGCCCGCGATCGCGGCATTCACGTTCGCGACGTACTGCTCGTGCAGGTGGTCGGGGTCCCCGCCCTGGCTCGCCACCAGCGCGCGCTGCTCGGGATCGTTGAGGTAGGCGAGGCTGGTGTCGTCGAGCTGGAGGTAGGTGCAGCCGAGCTCGGCCACCCGTCGCACCTGCTCGGCGTACGCCGCAGTGAGATCGGCCCAGAACGGCTCGAGATCGGGATAGACCGACTCGTCGATCGCCGCCCGGCCGCCGCGGTAGTGGACCATGTTGGGCGAGGGGATGGTCAGCTTGGGGACCTGGTCCCCGTCGACCACGCCCGCCAAGAATTCGAAGGCGTCACCGAAGATCGTGTGGCCGAGCCCGATCCGGTCGTGGACGCTCAGCGCCGCCGACTCGAAGTCGAGGTCGCCGCTCTTGTTGTGGAAGTGCACGGCCAGCTTCTCGTCAGTCGGGTCGACGCCGTCGAGCTGGTAGATGAAGTCCATGTGCCACGACGTACGCCGGAACTCGCCGTCGGTCGCCGTCCGCAGCCCCGCGTCGCGCTGAAGCGCCACGACGTCGCGGATCGCGGCGTCCTCCACCTCGCGAAGCCCGTCGTCGTCGAGCTCACCTGCTCGGTGTCGGGCGCGGGACTCGAGGAGGTCGGGCGGCCGGAGCAGGCTGCCGACGTGGTCGGCGCGGAACGGCGCGAGCGTTCGAGCTGACATGTCTCCGAACGTACCCACGACGTGAGATCGCGATGCGGTCGCTAAGCGTCCGGAACCTCGCCTAGCGTGGCAGCCATGGCTGACGTACTCCTCTTCCACCACATCCAGGGCCTGACCCCGGGCGTCGTCGCGTTCGCCGACGCCCTCCGGGCCGACGGGCACACGGTGCACACCCCCGACCTCTACGGCGGGCGCACCTTCGACTCGATCCAGGAGGGCGCCGGCTTCTCCCGGGGCGACGACGCACCCGACCTCGACAAGCTCGCCGACGAAGCGGCCGCCGGCCTGCCCAGCGGGCTGGTGTACGCCGGCATCTCGTCCGGCGTCATGCAGGCCCAGCGACTGGCCCAGACCCGGCCCGGTGCCGCCGGAGCGCTGCTGGTCGACGCGTGCATCCCGATCACCGGCGACTGGGCGTTCGGCCCGTGGCCGGACGGAGTGCCTGCGCAGATCCACGGCAAGGACGACGACGAGTTCTTCGCCCACGAGGGCGACATCGACGCGGCCCGCGGGATCGTGGAGTCGGTGCCGGACGCCGAGCTCTTCGTCTACCCGGGCGACCAGCATCTCTGGCTCGACTCATCCCTGCCGACGTACGACGCGGAGTCGGCGACGCTGCTGCAAAAGCGGGTGCTGGAGTTCCTCGGTCGCGTCTAGCGTGACGGAGTGCCCTCCCAGCTGCAGGCCATCGTCCACGACGCCCACGACCCCGCCGCGCTTGCGGCCTTCTGGGGCGAACTGCTCGACCGGGACGTCGTTCCGGAGCCGGGCGGGGCGTTCCTGCCGGGGAGTGACACCCAGGTGGGGCTGCGGTTCGTGGCGGCCACGGAGGAGATCGTCCGCCCGCGGTACGAGTACCTCCACCTCCATCTGACCAGCACCAGCCTCGACGAGCAGCAGGCCAGCGTCGACAAGGTCCTGAGCCTCGGCGGACGGCACCTCGACGTCGGGCAGCTGCCGGAGGAGGGGCACATCGTCCTGGCGGACCCGGAGGGCAACGCGCTCTGCGTGGTCGAGCCGGGCAACAACTACCTGGCCGGCACCGGTCATCTCGGCGAGGTCGCCTGCGACGGTCGCCGCGAGGTCGGGGTGTTCTGGGCGGAGGCCCTCGGCTGGCCCCTGGGCTGGGACCAGGACGACGAGACCGCGATCCAGTCACCGGCGGGCGGCACCAAGGTCGCGTGGGGCGGTGCGCGCGACGAGCCCAAGTCCGACCGCAGCCCGCAGCGCTTCGACCTGACGACGGCAGACGTTCCCGCCGAGGTCGAGCGACTGGTCGAGCTGGGTGCGACCCGGCTGGGTGAGCGGGACGGCGTCGTCGAGCTCGGGGACCCGGACGGCACCGAGTTCTCGCTGCGCGCCGGCTGACGGGACTCGCGTCTCCTACTTCAGCGACTCCAGCATCCGCTCGGCGACCTGCCGGACGGCGGTCCTGATCTCGGGCCCGCCCACGACGCGGTACGGCGCAGGGAGCTCCGCGAGCACGGTCGCGTACCAGTGCAGGTTCTCGGTGGTGCCGGTCAGCCGGGTGCGGTGCTCGTCGATCGCTTCGGTCCTGCCGAGGCTGCGCCGCAGCCAGTGCCGCACGTCGTCCAGCGGCGCGTCGATCTCGACCTCGACGGCGTTCGGCCAGCCCTGCGACATCTGCTCCTCGAGGGCGCGGAGCGGTTCGAGGTCGGCCGGCGGGGTGAACGGGTCATCGAGGACCTCGACCGACCGGACCCGGTCGATGCGGTACATCCGGCGGGCGTCGGCCGCGTGCGACCAGCCCAGCACGTACCACCTGCCGTGCCGGACCACGACGGCCCACGGATCGATCTGGAGGGTGCGCTCGCGGTGGGGGCCGAGGGCGTAGCCGATCCGGACCCGGCGCTGGTCGGCGCTCGCGCGCACCAGGGTGGCGGTCGTCTCGGGGTGCGGCGGGTCCGGGTCGGTGCGCCGCGCGGCGACGTGCCGCAGCGCTTCCAGTGGCCGCGCGACGTTCTCCGGCAGGACCCGGACCATCTTGCCGACCGCACTGGCCACCGGGTCGTCGCCGTGCGTGCCCCCGTGCGCCTCGAGCACCGCCATGACCAGGCCCAGCGCCTCGCTGGCCGTGAACATCAGCGGCGGCAGCCGCAGCCCGCGGCCGACCCGGTAGCCGCCGTAGGGGCCGCGGACCGACTCGATCGGCACCCCGGCCTCCCGCAGGATCGCGACGTAGCGTCGCGCGGCCCGCTCCGAGACGCCGAGCCGGTCGCCGAGGCGCTCGGCGGTGATGCCGGGGCTGCCCTGGAGCAGCTCGAGGGCCAGCAGGGCCCGGGCGGTGGGGCTGGTGTCGTCGTGCACGTCCGGCACGGTAGCCGACGTACCGGAAGGAATCCGTCCGGAATGTTTCGAACCGTGACCCGCCCGATCTGCTCGAGGACCGTGGCTGGTGCACCGGGGCTCGTACACCATGCAGGGGAAGCGGGCCCAGAGAGTGGTCCGGCATGGAAGCGACGCCGCTATCGTCGGGCCCCTGACGGGGGGTCAGATGCGCCCTGACGCGGTGAAGACTTGGCTCGACTCGGCGGCTGTACCCGATCGGGAGGCCGACGACGACCCGTCACGCCTCACTGATGCGGAGCTTCTCGCGGGATGTCGGCGCGGCGACGAGCCGAGCTGGGATGTACTCGTCCGCCGATACGAGTCACTCGTCTTCACCGCCGCCCGGCGCGCAGGCCTGCCGCGAGAGGACGCAGCGGACGTGACGCAGGCGTCGTTCGTCGCGCTGCTCGACTCGATCGACACCCTTCGGGCCGACGAGCGCCTCGGAGGCTGGTTGATGACCGTCGCGCACCGCCAGATCTGGCGGACCCGACGCCGGCTCGAGCGGCAGGATCCTGGGGTGCAGCTGCCGACCTCGACGGCGAGCATCGAAGAATGGGACCGGGTCACAGCGATTCATGAGGCGCTGACCCAGATCGGTTCCCCCTGCCGGGAGCTGCTCTTCGCTCTCTATCTCGACCCGGCACATCCGACGTACGGCGTGGTCGCCGCGCGACTGGGTGTTGCCGCCGGCACCGTGGGACCGATGCGCGGACGCTGCCTCGGAAAGCTGCGCCGGCTCATGGAGGACCGCTGATGGCTGGTCCGGCTCGAGGTCCGCGCATCGCTGTCCTGATGGATTGGCTGGAGCACCGTCTGCCGCCCGAGGAGATGGCGGCGGTGGCGCGCGCCGTCGAGACTGGGGACGATCGGCTCAAGGAGACGGTGGCCTGGCTTCGCGACTTCTTGGAGACCACCCACCAGAACCGCCTCGAGGAGCCGCCGCCCGTCGTTCGCCGAAGCCTGCAGCAGCATTTCCGGCGTTGGAGCGGCGCCGCGCGCGAGGTCACGGCCACCACCGTCGTCGGCGACCTCCTGTTCGACAGCCGGCGCGACCTGAGCCAGGCCGCCGTCCGCTCCGTCGGAACCGACGAGGCGGACTTCCACCTGGCCTACCGCAGCACCGCCGGAGATCTCGTTCTGGACATCAGCCCTACCAGGGACGGCTATGTACGGCTGGACGGGCAGCTGCTCCCGAATGACGGCCATGTCCTGCCGTTCACCGCTGAGCTGCGGGCGTCGTCGTTCACCGTACGCTCGGTGGGCGACGACTACGGCCGGTTCTCCTTCGACGAGGTCCCAGCAGCCACTGGCCGGCTCACCGTGCGCAACGGCGAGCTGTCGATCACGGCAGACGTCGACCTGTCGGGGACACCATGATCAAGTCAGACGACCGCTCCAGCCCGGTAGACGAGACGCTGGCGGATCGTGCCTCGGAGGTCGAGCAGCTCGTCCACACCGACCCCGGTCGCGCCGAGGAGCTGATGGCCGAGGTCACCGCGGCGGCGGTCCGGGAGGGAGACCTCGACGTCGAGGCACGGGTCACCTACGCGCTTGCCCGTGTGCACGCCGAGCGCGGCGAGCTCGACCACGCCCTTGCCCTCATCGACCGAGCCTGCGATCTCTGGCTCCTGGCCGACCGTCCCTTGGCTGTCGCCCGCACCGACCTCGGCCGGATGCAGATCCTCGACGACCTCGGCCAGCACGTCGAGGCGTTGCGGGTCGGAGACGCCCTGCTGCACCGGCTCGACGCCCTGACCGAGACCGAGCCCGACGCCGCCCTGCTGACGACGATGCGAGCGGCGGCACTCGGGAACATCGGAGTCGCCTTCAGCTTCCTCGGGCAGCACGACGCCTCGCGGACCAGCTACGAGGAGTCGGAGCACCTCTACGCCGAGCTCGGCATGCCCGTCCAGGTCGCCCAGCAGCAGGCCAACCGGGCCATCGAGCTGCTGGCCCTCGGACGGGCCCGTGAGGCACTCGTCGCGATGAGCTCAGCGGAGCGGGAGTTCCGGACCGGAGGAGACTCGCTGTGGGCGGCCAAGTGCGCGACCCACCTGGCCGAGGCTCACCAGCAGCTCGGTGACATCGTCGTCGCGCTGCGCACGCTGGAAGCGGCCGGCCGCGAGCTGGTGGCCCTGGGCGCCACCGCCGAGGAAGCCCGGGTCCACCTCCAGCTCAGCCGCGTACAGCTCGAGGCCGGGCTGCTCCCCGAGGCGGTCGAGTCCGCGCGTCAGGCGATCAGGCTGGCGGAACAGGCAGCGATGGCACACGACGCGGCGTTCGGCAGGCTGGTCCTGGCATCGGCGCACCTCAGAGCGGGACGCTCGGCCGAGGCTCTGGACGAAGCCGAGGCCTGCATCCGGACCTTCGACGGCATCGGCGACGAGCAGTTCCTCGCGCGCGCCCTTCTGCTCCGGGCCCAGATCGCAGTCGCACAGCGCGACCCACGCGCCGACGACCTGTTGACCGAGGCCGTCGACCAGCTGGAGAAGGGCGGATGGAAGGTCTCCCTTGCCTGGGCTCTGCTCGAGCGTGGGCAGGCCCTCGACGAGCGTGGCCGAGTCAGCCTCGAGCGGGCGGACGAGCTCGTCGACGAACTGGCCATTCCGTCCCTCTCGCACGCGCTCGCGGTCCGGCAGGCAGCCGCGGCGCGTGCTGCCGGGCGGCTGGACGACGCGATCGAGCTGCTGATCGCCACGGTCGAGGACATCGACGTGCGTGGACGCGACATCATTGATCCACTTCTCCGGGTGGCGGTCCAGAACGACGCGACCGCTGCGCATGACCTGTTGGTCGATCTCCTCGTGTCGCGGGACCGCCCGGGCGACGTTGAGGACGCGGTGCGGGTGAGCGATGCCGCCAGTGCCCAGACCCTTCGCCACCTCCTCACGAAAGGACCGAGCCCGTTCCGCGTCGCGTCGGCGGGCGGCAACGAGGGCGCTGAGACAGAGGAGCTCGCCTCCGACCTCAGCGCCGTCTACAGCGCGCTGGCGGGCGCCTCGAGAGCGGTGGAGCGGTCCGCCCTCCTGCGGCGCGCCCGGTCGATCGAGGCGCGACTCGGGACGCGTCGGATGCGTTCGGTGCTGGGTGGGTCGGTGGCTGGGGGCGCAGCGCCCGCAACGCCGCGAACTCACTTCGGGACCTCCCTCGTCTACCACGTCGTGGACCAGGACGTCATCGCTTTCGTCGTCGATGAGCACGGCGCAGTCGCGGCGCGACGGCTCACCGGCGCGGTTCCACGCTGCGAGCGGCTGCTCGGCCTGCTCGCGGCGCAGTGGACCCGGTTCGCCATCGGGGACGGCTTCGCCGACCGGCACGCCCAGGCTCTGGAAGGGACAGCCCGGACGGTCCTGCGCGATCTGCACGAGCTTCTGGTGGCACCAGTTCGACCTCTCCTCGAGGCACTGACGACCAGGGAGCTGGCCGTGGTCCCGCACAAGCTGCTCCACCGGGTGCCTTTCGCCGCCCTGCATGACGGCGAGGGATACCTCATCGAGCAGTGGACGTTCAGCCTGTGCCCCCTGGTGCCCCAGTCGCTCGTGGCACCCCCCGAGCCGAAACGCTCCGAGCAGGTGCTCGTGCTCGCAGTGTCCGACCGGCGCGCACCCATGATCGTCGCCGAGTCCGAGCGCATCGAGGCCGTCGCCGGGGACGTGCGCATGCTCAGCGAGGAACAGGCCACGAGTGCCGCCCTGCGTGACGCCCTGCCGGGGCCTGGCATCGTCCATCTCGCCTGCCACGGGCTGCACCGCCCCGACAACCCGACGTTCTCAGCCCTTCGGCTGGCCGACCGCTGGCTCACTGCCGCCGACCTGCTCGAGCTCGACTTGTCCGGGGCCCTCCTCACGCTCAGCGCCTGCGAGTCCGGCGAGACCGATCACCGATCGGCCGAGCCGCTCGGCCTGGCCTGGGCCGGCATCGGCGCCGGGGCCCGGGGTGTCGTCGTGAGCCAGTGGGTTCTCGACGACACGGTGGCGGTGGAGCTGATGGAGCACCTGTATCGCAACCTGGGTGAGGGCGCGACCACGGCCGTGGCGCTCCGCGAAGCCCAGCTGGCCGTGTCGCGCAGCCACAGGCATCCCTACTTCTGGGCCCCGCTCACCCTGGTGGCGCCCGTGTGGAACAGCGAAAGGACGATGCCATGACTCGGCTCGTTGTCTCGACCGGACTGACCGCAGGAGTGGCTGCCACCACCTTGCTCGGCGCCACGCTCGTCATGACGACAGGAACGCCCTCTCTGGGCGCCGAACCTGCGGGCGCCTCCTTCGGCCTCGTCGTGAAGGTCAGCGATGCCACCGGGTGCACGGTGGACCGTCTGGCCGACGAGTACGGGTTCAGCGTCGACGGCCACGTTCTGGCAACGCGCGGCATCTACCGAGGGCTGCCCAGCGACCCTGGGCACAGGGAGCTCGCGGACGTCAAGAAGATCGTCGACAAGTTGGACCACGATGACTGCGTGGGCTACGCGGAGCCCGATTTCAAGATCGCCCTTTCCGACGAACAGTTCCACTCGTGGACACCGAACAGCCCGGCGCCCGCCAGCCAGGGCGACTGGGTGCAGCAGCCCGCTCGCGACACGTTGCGGCTCGGCCTCGCGCACGAGACCGCCACCGGTCTCGGCATCACGGTCGCCGTGCTCGACACCGGCGTCGACCAACAGCAGGAGGCACTGGCAGGTCGGCTGACGCCCGGCCACGACTACGTCGACGACGACGCCGATCCCTACGACGGAGCCACCGGAACCGACTCGGACGGCGACGGCGTCAGTGACGCGGCCGTAGGCCACGGCACCTTCGTCACCGGGATGGTCGTCATGGTCGCCCCTGACGCGCGCATCATGCCGATGCGGGTGCTCGACAGCGACGGTCAGGGCACCGTCTTCGCCGTGGCGGAAGCACTCTACGACGCGGTTGCCGCGGGTGCGGACGTCGTCAACATGAGCTTCGGAACCTCTGACAAGGTCGAGTCCAAGGTCGTGTCCAAGGCCCTCAAGGACGCCGCCAAGCGGGGCGTGCTGGTCGTCGCCGCGGCCGGCAACGACTCCGACGACAAACCCCGGTTCCCGGCCTCCGTGGACGGGGTCACGGCTGTTGCCGCCACCAACCCGGGCAACTCCGCCCTGGCCAGCTATTCAAACCGGGGTCCCTGGGTCGACGTCGCTGCCGTCGGCAACGAGCTCGTCGGCCCGCTACCCGGGAACCAGTACGGCACGTGGTCCGGGACCTCACTGTCGGCGCCACTGGTCGCGGGGCAGCTGGCTCTCCTGCGATCGGCCGACCCGGACCGGGAGGGCAAGAAGATCGCCGAGGCCCTCGACAAGACATGCCACAAGGTGAGCCACGCCAAGGTGCGGGACGGTGTCGTCGACCCGGTGGCCAGCCTCGTGTATCTGTTGGCCCACTGACCGGGGCCCTAGCCCTCGCCTAGTCGCGCGAGCTCGGCATGCAACTGGGTCAGCGGCGGACGGAGCGTCGATGCTGTCACCAGGCACTGGTCGAGCAGCCCTAGGAGCCGGCGCGTGACGTCGCGGCGCGGCCAGTTGAGACGGCGCCCCGTCCGGTGCCGTGCTTCCAGTGGCGCGTCGTCGAGGTCGCGCCCCAGCAGGGCACGCCTGAGGACGGCCGCCAGTCCCCACACGTCGGTGGCTTCGTCGAGCCAGCCGCCCGCCAGTTGCTCCGGAGCACGGTATCCGCTGGTGCCGGCACCGCGGCGTACTCGTCGCGGCGGCCCAGCGAGGCTCAGGTCGATGAGCTTCGTGGTGCCACCGTCCAGCATGACGTTGCCCGCGCTGAGGTCACCGTGCACGATCGTGCGGTCGTGGAGATAGAGGAGTGCCGAACTCAACTGGGCGCCGAGCAGCGCAACCTCGCGCGCGGCGAGTCTTCTCGGACGCTGGAGGGACTGCTCGAGAGTCAGTCCGACCAGCGTCTCCATGACCACCACCGGGCTGGGCTTCAGCTCGACGACCTCGTAGGCACGGACCAGGTGGGGATGGTCGAGCGCGCGCAAAAGGTCTCCTTCCTGCCGGAGCATGAGCGTCGTGTGCGGCTCCGCGACCCGATCGGGTCTGACCACCTTGGCCACGCACCGCGTCCGACGGGCGTGGCTCCACACCTCGTAGACGTCGAGGCGATGCCCCCGCCGAAGCAGCCCAACGACGTCGTATCCCGGCGCCAGCGGCATCCCGGGCTCGGTGATTGGCGGCTCCTCGGCGTTCGTCTCCCTTCGGTTGCCGGCGCGCGGCGCGAGATCGGTGTGCAACGTGGTCATGTGGACACCTGCCTCAGTTGTAGGCCTGAGCTGGAGTCGGAGACGACCGCGCCCCCCTCGAGGGTGATCACCCGATCAGCTATCTCGAGGACCGTTTGGTCATGGGTTGCGACGATCACGGTGCGACCCTCGTCGCGCGCACGGCGTAGCGGGCTCAGCACCTGGAGTGCGGTGTTGAGGTCGAGGCCGGTCGTCGGCTCGTCCAGCAGCATCACGGGGCTCGTCCGCAGGAAGGCCCGGGCCAACGCGATCCGCTGGCGCTGACCGCCGGAGATCGTCCGTCCCTCGGTTCCAGTCGGGGTGTCATAGCCCTGCGGGAGCGCGGAGATGAACTCGTCCGCCGCGGCGGCGCGGGCTGCGGCCACGATCTGGCTGCGGGTCGCATCCCGGCGCGCGAAACCGATGTTCTCCAGCACAGACATGTCGAGCAGCGTGGTCTCCTGCGGCACCAGGGCGATGGCGTCACGCAGGGAGCGGAGAGTCACCCCGTCGATCCGCTCACCTGAGATGCGAACCGCCCCGGAGCTCGGCTCGACGGCTCGCAGGAGCAGCTTGAGGATCGAGGACTTGCCCGCGCCGCTGGGACCGGACAGCGCGACGATCTCGCCCGGAGCGAGACGGAGTGTCACATCACGGAGTGCCGGCTCCGTGGCTCCTGGATAAGTGAGCGTGACCCCGTCCAGCTCGACCCACGCGGGTCCGGCCGGCAGCGCCGGCGCGTCTGAGAGCTCGGTCGGAGGTTCCTCGTCGAGGAGCTCGGCCACCCGTTCGCAGCCGGCCAGATCGGCGAACACCGACGGTCCCATGCTCGCCAGGCTGCGAAGTGGCCGATACAGCTGGATCATCAGGGTCAGGAACGCCATCAGACCGCCCAGCGACAACCGGCCGGACGACACGGCCTGAGTGCCAAGGAAGATGACAAGGAGCACGCCGCAGAGCTCGGCCAGGTCGACTATGGGCGTGAACAGGCCGCGAATCCGGGTCGAGGCCAACGCGGCCTCCTTGATCCCCACGTTCTGCCGGGTGAAGTCGCGCGCGGCCTCGTCCTCGCGGCCGAACGCCTGCACGAGCGCGGCGTGCCCGAGCTGCTCATGGGCGATCGCGGACAGTGAACCTCCCCGTCGGCGCATCTCGCGAGCATTTCGCTTGATCAGGCGTGCAAAGCGGTGGGACACGAACCAGAAGACCGGTATCACGACCAGCGATCCAACGGTGAGCCACCCGTCGAGCCGGACGAGGGCCACCACGTAGAAGACGATCGTCATCGTCGTCGAGACCAGCGAGGTGACGCTGGACAGCATCAGGCTCTGTACAGCTCCGGTGTCGCTCGTGAGGCGGCTCAGGCAGTCACCGAGCCGCGCGCGGTCGTGGACCTCCTGCGGCAGGGACAGCACCTGTTCGAACACGCGGGATCGGAGCCCTACCAGGAACGTGTGCGACGTCCAGGTCGACAAGTAAGAGCGAGCGCCTGAAAGGACGCCGGCAATCAGCGTCAGTCCGATGTAGGCGGTGCCCAGCCACAGCAGCGGATCGAGGTCCCCGGCGGCCAGCACGTCGTCCACCACGTACTGGAAGAGGCTGATCTCGACAACCGTCACGGCCGAGCCGAGCGACGACAGCACGATGCCGACGACGAGCCACCACCGCAGCGGGCGGGCGTCGGGCCAGAATCGTTGAAAGGCCTCGCGCAGGGTGAGGTGACGTGCCTCGAGAATCACCGAGTCGTGCTCGGGTGGGCCGCCGGTCAGCCGGTCCATCCAGCGCTTGATCGCACCCGCACGGCGCTGAGTGCCGACTTGTGTTGAGACGGTTGCGCCTTCTGTTGAGACAGTTGCGCCGGGACGATCCCCCCAAGGTTTGTCCCGGCGCAACCGACTCGCCACCGTGCTGATCATCGGGCGCTCGTACCTACAACGCCCTGGTCAGCACGATCCTGCACGGTCCGGCGTCAGCAGCCGTGCGAGTGCGAGCCGTGCGACTTCGAGCTCTTCGAGCTCTTCGAGCTCTTCTTGGTCTTCTTGGTCTTGGTGGAGCCCGAACCGCTGCCGCCACCACACGGGTTGCCGCTAGTCTTCAGTGACCTGACGAGTCCTGAACGTGGCATCTGCATCCTCCTGGGTAGGCGGGAGTCCTAGTCACCCAGGCCCCCCGATCTGATGTGTCAGTGCTCATTGCAGGCGCCGGCAGATGGCGTGGCAAGACTTGTCCTGCACCCCCGGGCCGACGTATCGCGTGCACGCGGTGTCACCGGCGGGGCAGTCTGATGCACCTCGCATCGCGATCTGCCTTCGAACCGCCCTGATGGAGCTCATCGCCGCCGTCATCGATCCGTCGATGGCGTGCCGGCCGCTGCGTCAGGTCTCGTCGTGCACGTGGCACGATAGCCGGCGTACTGGAAGGAAAACGTCCGGAACCGCTCCTAGCGTGGTCTCATGACCATCTTCGAGGACACCCAGACCGCCCTGCCTTCCGCGGGCGACGAGACCCAGACCCTGCTCGGCGCGCTCGACCGCAACCGCCGGACCTTCGCCTGGAAGTGCTTCGGGCTGTCCGACGAGGAGATGCGGCGCACGCTGGCGCCGTCGACCTTGACCCTGGCCGGGCTGGTCAAGCACATGGCGCTGGTCGAGGACCACCACTTCACGCTGCAGTTCGAGGCGACGATGCCCGAGCCGTGGGCCTCAGTGGACTGGGACGCCGAGCCCGACTTTCCGTGGACGTCCGCCGCCGCCGACTCCCCGGCGGAGCTGCGCGAGCTCTGGGAGGCATCGGTGGTGCGGTCGCGCGAAGCGGTCGGCCGCGCCACGCTCGACCAGGCGGCGAAGTACTGCGAGTGGGACGAGCTGCCCAACCTGCGTCGGGTTGTCGTCGACATGATCGAGGAGTACGCGCGGCACACCGGCCACGCCGACCTGATCCGGGAGTCGATCGACGGGCTGGTCGGAGAGGACGCACCGCGATGACCGAGACGCCGTGGGAGCCGCCGCTGGCGGGCACCGAGGTCGAGCACCTCTTCGGAGCGCTCGACCGGCTGCGCTGGACGTTTCGGTGGAAGGCGGACGGGCTGTCCGCCGAGCAGCTCGACACCCGGCTGGGCCCGTCGTCGCTGACCCTCGGCGGTCTGCTCAAGCACCTCGCCGTGCAGGAGGACTATGCGTCGACGCACAAGCTCTCCGGAGCGCCGATGCCGTCGGTCTGGGACGACCACGGCTGGGACGACGACGGCGACTGGGAGTTCACCTCGGCCGGGTCGGACGCCCCGGAGGAGCTCTACGCGCTGTACGACGGCGCGGTCGCGAGGGCACGGGCCGCGCTGGCGGCGTACGTCGCCGACGGCGGCCTCGACCGGCACGTGCACATGACCGAGGTGGCCGGCGAGCCGGTCAACGTGCGTCGCGTCGTCTACGACATGGTCGAGGAGTACGGACGGCACACCGGGCAGGCCGACCTGCTCCGCGAGGCCGTCGACGGCCGCGTCGGCGAAGACCCCGAGCCGGGCTGGCGGCCCGCTCCGGGTTGGTGACCGCGTCGAGCCTCCGGCGCTTGGCAGATAGTACGAGTTCGTATTAATCTGCCGCGGTGCCTCGTCCCTTCTCGCGCGTCGTCGCCTCGGCTCTGCTGATCGGGTCGCCGCTCCTGGTGACGGCCTGCGGGGACGACAGCGACAGCGAAGCCACCTCCCCCACCACCGCGGCGCCGGCGAGCAGCACCGCTCCGCCGCCGACCGCGCCGGCCTGGAGGTCCCTGACGGGAGAGCTGCAGCGCTGCGGTCCGCAGCCCGCGAGCGTCCTCGACGCGCCGTTCGAGACCACGACCCTGCGGGACCCGGACGTGGGCAGGATCCCGGCCGTCCGGCTCGGGCGGGGCAAGGTAGTCGTCGTGCTCCTGCACCAGACCGACGGCAACGGGTTGTGCGGGTGGCTGCCGTTCATGCCGGCCGCCGCCGACTCGGGGCTCGCGCTGCTGGCGATCGACCTGTGCCGCTACGGCGAGTCCGACTGCCGGGCGGTCGCCGACGAGACGTTCACCGACGCCGACCAGACCGACGCGGTCGCGGTGGCCCTCGACTACGCCAGGACGACGATGCATGCGGACCGCGTGGTGGTGGCCGGCGCGTCGATGGGCGGCAGCGTCGCCCTGATGAGCGCGGCCACGCTGCAGGGTGTTGACGCCGCCGTGGACCTGTCAGGACCCGTGGAGTGGGACGGCATGGACGTCGTACGCGGGGGACGCGCGCTCGACGTCCCGGTCCTGGTGGCGATGGCGACCAGCGAAGGACCGGAGGAGGCCGCCGGAGCGCAGGAGATCGTGGCGAACGCGCCGGCCGGCAGCGAGCTGCTGACCCCCGACTCCGGCCATGGCTACGTCCTGCTCAACGACACGGAAGGCGCCGTGCTCCCGGTGGCGGAGGACGTGCTGCGCTGGATCAAGCAGCGCGCGTAGGCCGCGCCGGGGGCGACTCGAGCACTCGGCCCGGTCCCCGGGCCCCTACAGTGACGCCATGACCGTGCGCGTCGTCTTCGCGGACGACAACTTCCTCGTTCGCGAGGGCGTTGCGGCCCTGCTGACCGAGACCGACGAGGTCGACCTCGTCGAGACGGTCGCCGACCCTGTCGCGCTCCTGGCCGCGGTGGCCACCCATCACCCGGACGCCGTGCTGACCGACATCCGGATGCCGCCGTCGTTCACCACGGAGGGCATCGACGCCGCCAAGCGGATCAGGGCCGAGTTCCCCGACACGGGCGTCGTGGTCCTGTCGCAGTACGTCGAGGAGGACTACGCGTTCGAGCTCCTCTCCGACGGGGTGGAGGGGCTCGGCTACCTGCTCAAGGAACGAGTGAGTCAGGTCGACGACCTCGTCCGTGCCCTGCACGACGTGGCGCGCGGCGGCTCCGCGCTGGACCCGAAGGTGGTCGAGGGGCTCATGGCCCGGAAGTCCGCCGACAGCGGATCGGCCATCCTCGGGCTGACCGAGCGCGAGCTGGAGGTGCTCCAGGAGATCGCGACCGGACGCAGCAACACGGCCACCGCGAAGGCGCTGTTCATGAGCGAGCGCGCCGTGGAGAAGCACGTCGGTTCGGTCTTCCAGAAGCTCGGGCTGGTGCACGAGTCCGACGTCAACCGCCGGGTGATGGCGGTGCTCGCCTACCTCGATGCGACCGGCGGCGGTGCCGCAGCCCGCTGAGCTGTAGTGCGGTCAACCCCTCCCCGCAGGGCGGCCAGCCACATCCCGTCCCGGCCCTCGTCGCGAGAAGATGAGGTCAGGAGGTGGCTGATGTCGGACGTGCGCGTCCTGGTCGTCGATGACCAGGAGCCGTTCCGCCGAGCGATGAGTGCCGTGGTCGACGAGACCGACGGCTTCGTCGTGGTCGGTTCAGCCCAGTCGGGTGAGGAGTCGCTGGCCATGGCCACCGAGCTGCTGCCCGACCTGGTGCTGATGGACGTGAACCTGCCCGGCATCGACGGCATCGAGGCCACCCGCCGTCTCCGGGCCGGCGCGGAGCCTCCGGTCGTGATCCTGCTGTCGACCTACGACGAGGACGACTTCGACCTCGCGGGCTGCGGTGCGGCGGCGTACATCGCCAAGGCCGCGTTCGGGCCGGACCGGCTCTCAGAGTCCTGGGCCGCCACCGGTCGATGACCCACCCGCCCCCACCGGGATGGTGAGCGTGATCCGGGCGGGTGCAGTGGTGACGGACCCGGCCACGGCGCCGACCCGGTCCCCGATCGCCCGCAGGTCGGCCTCCCCGGGCGACACCCCGGCGACCTCCAGCACCAAGTCGTCCCCGGTGACCCCCAGCTCGAAGGACGAGAGCTCCGACGCCGAGCGCGACGCCTCCGTGCAGCAGAAGTAGACGGCCGCCTCCACCCGTGGGGAGAATCGCTCCCCGGCCACGGACGCGCCGACGCGCAACGCCGACGCCAGGCCGTGGCGAGCGAGGAGGGCGCGGAGCGCCGGTTCGAGGCCCGACCGGGCCAGCTGGGTCGGGAACACGCCTCGGGTCAGCTCGCGCAGCGCCTCCAGTGCCTCGTTGGTCGACGTCACGAGCAGGTCGACGCCATGGTCGGGCGACCCGAGGGCCACGGCCTGACGAGCGCTCTCGAGCGCAGCGGGCAGGGTGGTGAGTCGCGGCAGCACCTCGCGCGAGATGGCCTCCTCGAGGGTCCGCCGGGCTGCGTTGTCCGCCTCGATGATCCTCGAGCGGGACGCCGAGAGCTCACGAGTGGCGTGGTCGAGGTCGGCCACGTGTGCTGCCAGCTGGCTCTCCATGGCGACGTTGCGGAAGGCCACCGCGGCCTGCTCCGAGAGCACCGTCAGAAGGCGGGTGTCGGACGGCTGGAGCGGACGTCCCTTGGGGATCCACACCGAGATGGTGCCGAGCCTCGCGCCCCCGTTGTGGACCTCGACCACGTGGGGGTCGCCCTCGACGTCGTCCCGGCCCCAGTCCGAGGACAGGGTCGGAACGCCGGGTACGTCGAGGCTCGCCACCGCCCGGCGCGCAGAGACGGAACGCCCTGCGGCGTCGGCCACGGCCGAGAGCAGAGTCCTTCGTGAGGGCATCTCGGCCAGCCGACCGCTGAAGTCCGACAATGCCTCGTAGGGCTGGGCCCGGGCGCCGTAGGCCAACCGGTTGGCGAGGAGGACCACCCAGCGTCGAGCAGGCTGGAACGCCAGGGCGACCAGGGCCGTGGCCAGCAGCGACAGCCAGAAGCCGCTCGTTCGGCTGTCCACCCCCTTGCCCACGGTGACGACGAGCGCGGTGTAGCCGAGCCCGGCGAACCCGGTCCCCACCCCCACGACGACCGCGCGGTTGACGATCACCTCGATGTCGTAGAGCCGGTAGCGCAGGACCGCGACGGCGAACAGGAGCGGGATCAGCAGGTAGGAGACGAACAGCGGCAGCGACGAGGTCCAGGTCTGCTCGCCACCGTTGTTGTTCTGGACCACGACGACCCAGGCGATGCCGATGACCAGCGCGACAGCGGACAGGGCGATCGGCAGGAGCTGCTGGCGGATCTCGCTCCGGCTCCTCCTCAGCCGGACGACCATCGAGGCGACCGACGTGACCAGTCCGACGACGATCAGGAGGAAGCCGAACGACAGGAGCAGTCCGCGGACCAGCCCGTCGTCCCGGCTCTGGAGGTCGAACGTCGTCGGGTTCGCCATGAGCACGGACAGCGTGCACAACAGGATCCCGACCGCCAGCATTGCTGCGGCGTTCCGCCAGCGCCTGGACAGGAACTGACCGTCCGGTGCGAGCATGAACATCAGCGCGAGGCCGGCGATCGCGAGCTGGCCGCCGAACAGCGCCGAGAGCCATCCGGACAGACCGCCCAGGCTCCTGGCGCCCGGCCCGTCCTCCGCCACGACCCAGATCGCATAGGCCTCGGCCAGCAGGGAGAAGGCTCCGGTCGACCCGATCACGCAGAGCAGCCACCCGACCGCGTGCCTCTGGTAGCGCGCGATGATCAACGCGCCCAGAACGGCCGATCCGAGCACGGCTCCGTTGACGAAGGGGAAGCCGTGCTCGGCCACCGCTCCTTCGGACAGGAGGGGTCGGTACTGCGCGGTGACGAGGATGTCGACCACGGTGAGGACGCCCGTGAGGAACGCGAGGAACCACGCCACGCGGGCCCGCACGTCAGTCACCCGCCTTCGGCAGCAGGGCCACGAGACGAGTGCCCCGACCGAGGGCCGGCCGGATGGCGAGGGTCCCTCCGAGGGCCTCGACCCGGTCCCGCATGTTCGCCAGACCGGTGCCACCGGTCGTCTTCGCGGCGTCGAAGCCGGCTCCGTCGTCCTCGACGACGCACGTCAGGAACCCGGCCTCGTCCGTGAGGTCGACGCGGATCATGGCGGCGCCCGAGTGCTTGGCGGCGTTCTGGACGGCCTCCAGGCAGCAGAAGTAGGCCGCCGCCTCCACGCTCGTGGAGAACCGCCCGACTCCGTGGGGGACGACCTGCACGGGGACCGCGCTGTTGAGGACCGCCTGGCGTAGCGCGGGGGCGAGTCCGTGTTCCGCCAGCTGGCTCGGATAGATCCCACGGGACAGCTGGACCAGGGTGTCGACGGCGTCGACGGCGGCCTGCACCTGGCCCGCGAGGATGGCGTCCGCCCGTTCGGGCGCTCGCTCGGCCAGGGTCTGGGCGAGGCGCAGGTTCACCGCGAGCGCGACGAGGTGCTGTTGGGCGCCGTCGTGGATGTCGCGCTCGAGCAGCCGGCGCTCCTCGTCCTGCAGGTCGACCAGCCGCTCGCGCGACGCGCGCAGCTCGTCGGCGCGAGCGGAGAGCTCGGCGCGCCGCAGCTCCAGCTGCGTGCGCAGCCTGGCCCCGCGCAGGACGGGACCCGCCTGTCTGGCCAGCCCCTCGAACAGGCGCTCCTCGACGGTCGTGAGCGGGCGGTACTCCTGCTCCTGCACGACCAGCACGCCGAGCCGCTCGCTGCCGTGCCGCACCTCGTGGAAGCGCCGGCCGTGGACGACGTGCTCGATCGGGTCCCCCGAGTCCTCCTCGGCGCGATCGCGGGTTGCCCCGGGTGGCCAGGTCGCTGCGAGTCGGGGACGGTCGCCGACCAGGAGCCAGACCTGTGACCACTCGGCGCCGGTCCCCTCGGCGAGGACCCTGGCCATGCGCGACGGCAGCTCCTCGGCGGCGTGGCTTCCCGACACCGTCTCGGAGAACCGGCTCAGCACGTCGTACGGCGAGGCGACCCCGCCGTGCACCGTCCGCGAGGCAGAAGCCTCGAGGCGGGCCTGGACGGGCTCGAACGCCAGCGCGACGACGGCCGTGGCCAGAACCGACAGAGGCGCGCTCGGCGAGGAGGCCTGACCGATCAGTGCGCCGCCCCCCACCACGATCACGACGTACACCAGCACCACGAACATCGTGAGTCCGCCCAGCACGAGGCCGACGGCCGACCACTCGCGACGAGATCGCCGCCGTAGCCGTCGTAACCGGGTCATCCGTGCAGTCTGGCCCTCCCCGGCCGGTGGCGGGAGGGCGGTTCCCCCACCCCCGGGGTGGGGATAGCCGCACGATCCGCCGCAGACACCACGCGGGCAGCACCCGGGGACGTGTGCCCAGCCCGATGGGCGGGAGAGCGGCATTCGAGTGTGCTGGTCACAGCCGCCGGACCGGGTGGCGACCAACCTCAGGAGAACACATGTCCATCATCACCAGCGCACCCCAGGTCTCGACCGCAGCCGCAGCCCGCGCCGAGGGGCTCAGCAAGTTCTACGGCACCGGCGAAGCCGCTGTCGCCGCCCTCAACGACGTCACCGTCGAGGTGGGCGAGGGGCAGTTCACCGCCATCATGGGGCCCTCCGGCTCCGGCAAGTCGACCCTGCTCCACCTGCTCGCCGGCCTCGACCGACCGACCTCGGGCCAGGTGTACCTCGGCGACACCGAGATCACCTCGCTCAACGACAAGGCGCTCACGCTGCTGCGTCGCGACCGGATCGGCTTCATCTTCCAGTCGTTCAACCTGCTGCCGACCATGACCGCCGCGGAGAACATCGTCCTCCCCATGCGGATCGCGGGACGCAAGCCGGACGAGCACTGGGTCGCCTCGATCGTCGAGACGGTCGGTCTCACCGGCCGGCTGTCGCACCGCCCCTCGGAGCTCTCCGGCGGGCAGCAGCAGCGAGTGGCGGCGGCCCGGGCCCTCGCGTCCAAGCCCCAGATCGTCTTCGCGGACGAGCCGACCGGCGCCCTGGACTCCAAGTCCGGTGCCGAGCTGCTCGCGTTCCTCCGCAACGCGGTCGACGAGCTCGGCCAGACCGTCGTCATGGTCACCCACGACCCCACCGCGGCGAGCTACGCCGACCGGGTCATCTTCCTCGCCGACGGTCACATCGTCGACGAGATGCACGCGGCAACCGCCGACGAGGTCCTCGACTACATGAAGCACCTGGGAGCCTGACATGTTGACCACCACTCTGCGAGCGATGATCGCGCACAAGCTGCGCCTCGTCCTCACCACGGCGTCGATCTCGCTCGGCGTCGCGTTCCTCGCCGGAACGCTTGTCCTGACCGACACCATGGGCCTCGCTTTCGAGCAGCTCTTCGGCAAGGTCTCCTCGGGCACGGATGCGGTCGTCCGCACCCACGCCCCCTACACCGCCTCGGAGGGCATCGGCACCAGCCGCGCCCCGATCGACGAGGCCGTCCTCACCGGCATCAGCAAGGTGGACGGCGTCCGCGCCGCCGAAGGCTCGGTCAGCGGCTATGCGCTGCTCACCGACAACGACGGCCGGGCGATCCTCACCAGCGGTGGCGCGCCCACCATGGGCTACAGCATGCCGGCCGACGAAGGCCTCCGCGGTGACGTCGACCTGCTGTCCGGCAGCGCTCCGGACGCTCCGGACGAGGTCGCCATCGACGCCACCAGCGCCGAGGAGAACGACATCGCACTCGGCTCGACCATCAACGTCCTGTTCCAGGGTCCGACCCAGGAGTTCACCGTGGTCGGAACCGTCGGCTTCGGCGGCGAGAAGAACCTCGGCGGCACCACGTCGGCGTACTTCGAGACCGAGACGGCCCAAGCCGTCCTCGGGATGCCAGGCTTCTTCGACACCATCGGGGTGAGCGCCGAGGACGGCGTGAGCCAGGCCGAGCTGACCAAGCGGCTCAGTGCCGTCGTGCCCGAGGGCACGGAGGCCGTAACGGGCAAGACCGTGGCGCAGGAGAACTCGGACGCGGTGCAGAAGGACCTCAAGTTCGTGGGCATCCTGTTCATGATCTTCGCGGGAGTCGCCCTGTTCGTCGGCTCCTTCATCATCTGGAACACCTTCACGATGATCGTCACCCAGAGGTCGCGGGAGATCGCGCTCCTCAGGGCGATCGGCGCCACCAGGCGCCAGGTGATGCGGAGCCTCCTCCTCGAGGCGGTCCTGCTCGGGATCGCGGCCTCCGCGATCGGTGTGGGCCTCGGGATGGGCGTCGCCAAGGGCCTGACCCTGCTGATGGACGCGGTGGGCTTCACCCTGCCGAGCACGTCGCTCCAGCTCGAGACGCGCACCATCCTGGTCTCGCTGCTGGTCGGCACGTTCGTCACGGTCGTCGCCGCTCTCGTTCCCGCTCGGCGTGCCACCAAGGTGCTGCCGGTCGAGGCGCTGCGCGAGTCGACCCCCGGAGCGGAGAAGCCGTCGAACCGGCGTGCCTTCATCGGTCTGGCGGTCATCGCAGTGGGTGGCGCGGCGATCCTGTCCGCGCTGTACGGCGGTGCCGACATGAAGCTCTTCGGGGGCGGCCTGGTCGCCGTGCTCGTGGGCGTCATGGTGGCCATGCCGCTGGCGGTCCGTCCGCTCGCGGCCATCATCGCCACGCCGCTCAAACTGCGCGGCCTGCCCGGTGAGCTCGCGAAGCAGAATGCGCTGCGCAACCCGCGGCGTACCTCCTCCACCGCCGCTGCCCTGATGATCGGCCTCACCCTGGTCGTCAGCATGGGTGTGTTCGCCTCCTCGCTGAAGTCGTCGTTCGGTGACGTCATCTCCGACCAGACGAACGCCGACCTCTACCTGTCGAGCTCGAGTGCCCAGGGCCCCGGATTCAGCCCGTCCGTGATCGATGCGGTCAAGGCTGTCGAGGGTGTGGACAAGGTCTCGGCGGGCGGTTGGGGCGAGGCTCGCTTCGACAGCACCGACACGACCTACGCCGCCATCGACCCGGCCACGGCCGACGAGGTGATGAACCTCGAGGTCTCACAGGGTTCGGTCGCCGAGCTCGGCGAGGACGGGCTCATGGTGTCGAAGAAGATGGCCACGGCCCAGGGCTGGAAGCTGGGCGACGAGGTCCCGGCGGAGTTCGCCGTGACCGGCAAGCACCGGCTGCACGTGGTGGCGATCTACGACGGCAAGGGCTGGATCACGGACAACTTCGTGATCAGCATCGCCGCGCAGAACGCCTTCGCCGGGCCGCAGCTCGTCGCCACGGGTCTGATCACCCTCGCCTCCGGCGCCGACAAGGCGGACGTCCAGAAGGCCGTCTCGGCCGCCCTGGCCGACCACCCGGACGCCAAGGTGCTGGACCAGAAGGGCTTCGAGAAGGAGGCCAGCGGCTTCATCGGGAACCTGCTGACCTTCGTCACGGTGATGTTGCTGCTGGCGGTGCTGATCGCGCTGCTCGGCATCGTCAACACCCTGGCCCTGTCGGTCTTCGAGCGCACCCGTGAGCTGGGTCTGCTGCGTGCGGTCGGCATGACCCGCGCACAGGTCCGGGCCATGGTCCGCTGGGAGTCGGTCGTGATCTCGCTGATCGGCGCCCTGACCGGTGCCGTCCTCGGGATCGGGATCGGACTGGCGCTGTCCCAGGCGCTGAAGGACGAAGGGATCAAGTCCATCGCGATCCCCGGTCCCCAGATCGCGCTCTACGTGGCGCTGGCCGCGGTGGCCGGTGTGCTGGCCGCCCTCGGTCCGGCCCGCTCGGCCGCCAAGGTCGACGTGCTGAAAGCGGTGGTCAGCGACTGACCCAGAGGCTCCACCAAGCCCAGTGGCCCGGCAGCGTCATGCTGCCGGGCCACTGGCGCGCGTGAACGACGTCAGATCCGGGTGGCCGAGCCGCTGACCCGCACCGTGTCGGTGTCGGGATCGAGGTCGACGAGCAGCCGGCTCGGGCTCCCCATGTCGCGGCCCTGCAGCAGGGTCAGCCGGGCGGGCAGCGGGACCAGACCCAGGGCGCGCAGGTAGCCACCGAAAGCGGCCGCCGCGGCGCCGGTCGCGGGGTCCTCGACGACACCGCCGGGCGGGAAGGGATTGCGCACGTGGAAGACGTCGTCCCCTTCCGCGAAGAACAGGTGGACGGTCGTCCACTGCTCCTGCCGCATGAGCTCCGCCAGCCGGTCGAAGTCGTAGTCCAGTCCGGCCAGCGTGGCGAGGGACGCCACTCCCAGCACCAGGTGGTCGTTGCCGGCGAACGCCACGTGCGGCGGGTAGGCCGGATCCAGGTCGGCCGGCTGCCACCCGATCGCCGCCAGGGCCTCGTCGAGCACCTCCGCGGCCACCGGACGGGTGTGCGTCGCAGGCGATGTGAGCGTCGCGACCGTGTGCGACCCGTCGTCGGTGGTGGTCACCCGGATCGGCCCGGCGAGCGTGACCAGGTCCAGCTCACCCGGACCGTCCCGATCGGCCAGGGCGACGGCGGTGGCTATCGTCGCGTGCCCGCAGAAAGCCACCTCGGCGAGTGGGCTGAAGTAGCGCAGCCGGTACGTCGCGACCTCGTCCGGCAGCACGAACGCGGTCTCGGAGTAGCCGAGGTCCGCGGCGATCGCGAGCATCTGCGCGTCCGTCAGCGAGCGGGCGTCGAGCACGACCCCCGCGGGATTGCCGCCGACCCCGACGTCGGTGAACGCGGCGTACCTCAGCACCTCGCTGGTCATGCGTCGACGGTAGTCGTGCCTGGGGCGGCCAGGGGCGCGGGCGTGAGTCCCCGGACGGGACCGTCGTGAGAAGGCGTGTCCTCGACGTGCAGCTCGGGAAGCCACTCGAGCCACGACGGGAGGTACCAGTTCCACCGACCCAGCATGGTCATGACCGCCGGGACGATGACCATGCGGATGAGGGTGGCGTCGACGAGGAGCGCGACCGCCACCCCGAAGCCCATCTGCTGGAACATCACCAGCTCGCCGGCAGCGAACCCGGCGAACACCACGACGATGATCAGGGCGGCACCGGTGATGATGCGCCCGGTCGCGGCGATGCCGTGCACCACCGCGCCCGCCGTGTCGCCGGTCGCTGCATAACGTTCCCTGATCCGGCTGAGCAGGAAGACGTGGTAGTCCATCGACAGGGCGAACAACACCGAGAACAGGAACACCGGCACCCACGCCTCGACGCGTTCCACCTCCTGGAAGCCCAGGGCGTCGGCCGCGAACCCGTTCTGGAAGACCAGGACGAGCAGGCCGTAGGCCGCGCCCACCGACAGCAGGTTGAGGATGACGGCGGTGGCGGAGAGCACCAGCGAGCGGAAGACCAGCGTGAGCAGGAGGAAGCTCATGCCGAGGACGAAGACGAGCACGATCGGCAGCCAGTGGTTGATGACATCGGCGTAGTCGACGTTCTCCGCCGTGGCTCCACCGACCCACACGGTGGCGTCGGTGCCGTCGAAGGCAGCAGGGATCAGGTCCGCTCGTAGCCGCTCGAGACCGCGGCGAGCCTGGCTGTGGTCCGGGTCGCCGAGCAGCGGGATGCTGATCAGGGCCACCCGACCGTCGGCGGCCAGGTGGTGTCCGGGGGGACCGAAGTCGAGGTCGCCGACGACGGAAGCCTCGAGCTGGTCGATGGAGGAGGTGACATCGCCGGAGGTGATGTCTCCCGTGACCACCACTTGGGCGGGCTCGCTGGTGACCCCAGGGAAGCTCCGCTCCAGGGCGAGGACGCCTGACTTGGAGAAGGTGTGGTCGGGCAGGGACTCGACCCCGGCAGTTCCGGTGTGGAGGCCCAGCACGGGCACGGCTGCCGCCAGCAGGATCAGCACACCTGCCGTCAGAGCGGCCGCGGGACGTCGTACGACGGCGCCGACGGCCGGGGTCCAGAACGCGCTCCCGACGGCGCGGTTGCGGCCGAACAGCGGAACTCGCAGGGCGTCGACCCTGTCGCCCAGCAAGGACAGCAGGGCCGGCAGCAGGGTGAGCGCCGCGGCCACGGTGACCACCCCGACGATGATCGCGCCGAGGGCCAGGCTGCGGAGGACCGTGTCCGGGACCAGGAGCAGTCCGAGCAGCGCCACGACGAACGACGTTCCCGAGAACAGGACCGCCGTTCCGCTGGTGCACCCGGTGGTCACGACCGCGTCGATCTTGTCGCGGCCGGCCTGCCGCTCCTCCCGGTAGCGGGAGAGCACGAAGAGGCTGTAGTCGATGCCGAGGGCGAGCCCCATCGCAGTGATCATGTTGACGATGAAGAACGACAGGGAGGTGAACTGGCCGAGGACCGAGGAGATGGCAACGGTCACCACGATGGACGCGATGGCGATGCTCATCGGGATGAACGCGGCCACCAGGGCGCCGAAGACCAGGATCAGCACGATCAGGGCGGCCGGAAGGCCGAACTTGAGCTCGCCGTTGGTGAGATCGGACTCAGAGAGCTCGTTGAAGTCGTGGTCGAGCGTGTTGTCGCCGGTGATGTCGACCTCGAACGGCTCCGCGGCGTCCGCAGCGACGACCTGGTCGAGCACCGCCACGATCCCGGCCTCTGAGGCGTGGTCGAGGACGAGCGTCAGCACCGCCGCGTGCCCGTCCGCGGAGATGCCGGACCGGCCTGCCGCGTAGGGGTCCCGGACTACCTGCGTGGCACCGGTGTCCTCGATCGACGACCGCAGCTCGCGCACGAACGTCGTGAACGCCGGGTCGTCGCTGGTGAGCTCGGCGGAGTAGACGATGACCGCATCGTCGATGCGGTCACCCTGGGAGAAGCTGTCGGCCACCACCTGCTGGGCCTTCGCCGAGTCCGGATCAGTGAGCTGACTGCTGTCGGAGGTGAAGGCCGAGCCGAGCAGTCCCGCGATCGCGACGAGCGAGACCAGCAGGACCATCCCCCAAGCAGCGAGGACCCGCCAGGGGTGGAGGGCCGATGTGCGGGCGAGTCTCTCGGTCACGTCTCGAGCCTGTGGGCATCGTCGCCCCGGCGACAATGACTTGGGCCGGACAGACGTTTGACGATGTCGGCCATGCCGCAGCGGCCTACTGTGAGCGCATGGACAGTCGATGACCGCGCCGCGGGTCGTGATCGCCACCTTCGACTGCGCGCAGATCCTCGACGTCACGGGACCGCTGGAGGTCTTCTCCACCGCCTCGCGCTACCTCGACTCGGCCTCCTACCGGACCGATGTGGTCACCACCTCGGGTGGCCCGGTGGTGGCCAGCTGCGGTCTGGAGTTCGCCTCGTCGCCGATCGGCGACGTCGTCGGCCCGGTGGACACGTTGGTGGTGGCCGGCGGAGTGGGCGTCCACGCTGCGACCGCGGACGAGGAGCTGCTCCACCACGTACGACGGCTCGCCGGAGCGGCACGCCGCGTCACCTCCGTCTGCTCAGGTGCCTTCGTCCTTGCCGCCGCCGGCCTGCTGGAGGGCCGCCGGGCCACCACCCACTGGGACGCCTGCGCGCTCCTCGACGACCGCTACGAGGGTGTCACCGTCGACGCCGACGCCATCTACGTCCGCGACGGCAACATCTGGACCTCGGCCGGTGTGACCGCCGGCATCGACCTGGCCCTCGCCCTCGTCGCGGACGACCACGGACGCCGTGGTGCCGCCACGGTTGCGCGGCGGCTCGTCGTCTACCTCCAGAGATCCGGCGGGCAGGCCCAGTTCTCCGCCGTGCTGGCCGCGCAGGCTGCGGACACCGCGCCTGTGAGCGACCTGTTGTCCTGGCTGCGTGACCACCTGGCCGAGGACCTGACCGTGGCCGCCCTGGCTCGGCAGATCAACCTGTCCGAAAGACAGTTCAGCCGGGTCTTCAAGTCCGCGGTCGGAGTCACGGCCGCGGACCACGTGGAGACGGTCCGGCTCGAGTCAGCATGCAGACTGCTGGAGACCACCAACCGGACGATCCACCAGATCGCTCGGGCATGCGGCTTCGGCGCGCCCGAGACCATGAACCGCACCTTCCGACGTCGACTCGGCACGACCCCCGGCGAGCACCGGCAGCACTTCCGCGGCGACGTCAGTCGGCCGGTCGAGCTGCGGCAGCAGGACGCCAGCGCTGGTGTCCGTCGCTCGCCCCCTGGGTCCGAATGAGCTCGAGCCGCGGCTTGGGCCCGTCGGACCGGCCGGTCTGCGGCTTGCGGCGACCCGGGAGCCACGGCATCGGCCACCGGACACCCGTTCCGTCGTAGTCCTGGTCGAGCGCCGCGTGCAGGGTCCAGTTCGGGTCGAAGAGGTGCACTCGGCCCAGGGCACAGAGGTCCGCGCGTCCGGACAGGACGATGGTGTTGACGTCGTCGGCCGAGGAGATCACGCCCACGGCGATCGTCGGGATGTGCAGGCTGTTGCGGATCGCGTCGGCGTACGGCGTCTGGTACGACCGCCCGAACGCCGGCCTCTCGTCGGGCGTGACCTGGCCGGTGGAGACGTCGATGGCGGCCGCGCCCGCGGCTTCGAAGGCCCGCGCCACCTCGAGGGTGTCCTCCAGAGGGATGCCGCCCTCCACCCAGTCGGTGGCGGAGATGCGGACCGTCATGGGTCGCTCGGCGGGCCACACCTCGCGGACCGCGGCGAACACCTCCAGCGGGAAGCGCAGCCGATGGGCGACGTCGCCGCCGTAGTCGTCCTCGCGACGGTTCGTCACCGGGGACAGGAAGGACGACAGGAGGTAACCGTGCGCGCAGTGGAGCTCCAGCAGGTCGAAGCCGGCCGCCGCCGCCCGCCGGGCCGACGACACGAAGTCGGCGACCACGTCGTCCATGCCGGCGCGGTCCAGTGACGCCGGGGTCTGGTTGACGCCCTCCTTGTAGGGGAGGTCGGAGGCCGAGACCACCGGCCAGTTGCCCTCGGGCAGCGGCTCGTCCATGCCCTCCCACATGAGCTTCGTCGAGCCCTTGGGCCCGCTGTGACCCAGCTGGATGCCGATGCGGGCCGGAGAGGCGGCGTGCACGAAGTCGACGACCCGCGACCAGGCCGTGCCCTGCTCGTCGGTCCACAGCCCCGTGCACCCGGGCGTGATGCGGGCGCGGGGCGAGACACAGACCATCTCGGTCATGACCAGGCCGGCACCACCGAGGGCCTTGCCGCCGAGGTGGACCAGGTGGAAGTCGCTCGGCAGGCCGTCCTCGGCGACGTACATGTCCATGGGCGAGACGACGACGCGGTTGGGAAGGTCGAGCTGCCCGAGCCGGAAGGGAGCGAACATCGGGGGGCACACCTCCCCCGTGCCGTGGCCGGCCTCCAGCTGGGTCGCGGCGAACCACTCGTCCACGCGGGCGATGAACTCCGGGTCCCGCAGCCGCAGGTTGTCGTAGGTGATCCGGCGACTGCGCGTCAGGATGTTGAACGCGAACTGCAGCGGGTGCTGGTGGGTGTACTGGCCGAGGTTCTCGAACCACTCCAGGCTCGCCTGGGCCGCACGCTGGGTGGAGACGACCACCGCCTTGCGTTCCTGCTCGTACGCCGCCAGGGCGTCCCCGAGGCCGGGCGACTCGTGCAGGCAGGCGGCCAGGGACAGGGCGTCCTCCATGGCCAGCTTGGTGCCGGAGCCGATCGAGAAGTGGGCGGTGTGCGCCGCGTCTCCGAGCAGCACGATGTTGTCGTGGAACCAGCGCTCGTTGCGGACGGTGGTGAAGCTGACCCAGCGCGAGTTGTTGGCCAGGACCTCGTGGCCGCCGAGCGACTCGGCGAAGAGCTCGCGGATCGCGTCGACCGACGCCTCGTCGGACTCGCCCGGGTGCGAGGTCGTGGGCCGGGACGCGGTCGAAGCCCGCTCGCCGCCACACGTCGTCGTGCATCTCGACGATGAAGGTGCTGCCGTGGGCGTCGAAGGGGTAGCCGTGCATCTGCATGACGCCATGAGGCGTCTCGAGGATGTCGAACGTGAACGCCTCGAAGACCTTGTCGGTGCCGAGCCACATGTAGCGGCACTGCCGTACGTCGAGCGTCGGCTGGAAGTGGTCGGCGTACTTGGTCCGCACGAGGGAGCCGACGCCGTCCGCCGCGACCACCAGGTCGTAGTCGGCGGAGAGCTGTTCGGCGTCCGGTGCGGTCGAGCTGAAGTGGACCTCGACCCCCAGGTCGGCGCAGCGTTGCTGGAGGATCTGGAGCAGTCGCTTGCGGCCGAGCGCCGCGAAGCCGTGGCCCCCGCTGGTGACGACCTCGCCCTTGAAGTGGACGTCGATGTCGTCCCAGCGCGCGAACTCCCCCTCCATCTGGTCGTGGATGACGGGGTCGGCGTGGGCGATGCCCCCGAGCGTCTCGTCCGAGAAGACGACGCCGAAGCCGAACGTGTCGTCGGCGGCGTTGCGCTCCCACACGCGGATCTCGTGGTCGGGGCCGAGCTGCTTGGCGAGAGCGGCGAAGTAGAGCCCGCCTGGCCCGCCACCGATGACTGCGATCCGCACTGCGCCTCCCGGGGCCTGCTGACCCGCTCAAGCAAGTATATTGTTTTCTTGACGTTCGTTGTCAAACCGATATAACTTCGTGGGAGTCCACTGAAGAAGGTGCGGATGTCTGCGCTGGCGCTCGACGACGAGCAACGAAACTACGTACGCCGGGTCCGCGAGGTGGCCGTCGACCTGCTCCCCCTGGTCGAGCAGGGCACCGAGGGCAGGGTGAACCGGCCCCTGCTCGTCGCGATGGGCGACCACGGGCTGCTGCGCGACCTTTTCGGCGGCGCTGCGGGCGAACCGGTCCGCGACGCCGCGGCCATGCGGCTCTGCCTGCTCCGGGAGACCATCGCGACGGTCTCGGCCGAGGCCGAGACCGCCCTCGCGCTGCAGGGACTGGGCAGCTACCCGATCCTGCAGTCCGGCTCCCCCGCGACGGTCGAGCGTTGGCTGCCCGGCGTGGTGGCCGGGACCACGGTGGCGGCGTTCGCGTTGACCGAGCCCGAGGCCGGCTCGGACGCGGCGGCCCTGTCGCTCCGGGCCGAGCGCGACGGCGACGGCTGGCGGCTCTACGGCGAGAAGGTGTGGATCTCCAACGCACCGGAGGCCGATGTCTACACCCTCTTCGCCCGCACCACCGAGGGTGCCGGCGCGCGCGGGGTCACGGCGTTCGCGGTGCCCGGTGACGCGGACGGACTGAACGGCGAGCACCTGGAGCTCCTGTCACCGCACCCGATCGGCCGCCTCGTCCTCGACGGCGTCCGCGTCGAGGACGCCGACGTGCTCGGGGAGGTGGACGCCGGGTTCAGGGTGGCGATGCGGACCCTCGACCTGTTCCGCCCGAGCGTGGGCGCGTTCGCCGTCGGGATGGCCCAGGCCGCGCTCGACGCCACGCTCGACCACGTCGCGACCAGGCACGCGTTCGGCGGCCCGCTCGCCGAGCAGCAGTCGGTGGCCCACACCCTGGCCGACCTCGCCACCCAGCTCGAGGCGGCTCGGCTGCTCGTCCACGCGGCCGCGACCACCTACGACAGCGGAGCCGACCGCGGCACGATCACGAAGTCGGCCGCGATGGCCAAGCTGTTCGCCACCGAGGCGGCCCAGAGGATCGTCGACCAGTGCGTGCAGCTGCACGGCGCACGCGCCCTCGAGCGTGGCCACCTGCTCGAGCACCTCTATCGCGACGTCCGCGCCCCGCGGATCTACGAGGGCGCCTCCGAGGTGCAGCGCTCGATCATCGCCCGCGTGCTGTTCAACGAGAGGATCACCCCGTGAACCGCTTCCGCGCCTCCGCGCCGCTGACCACCACCTGGGAGCACTTCGACTTCTCGGTCGAGGGAGCCGTGGCCACCGTCACGCTCAACCGGCCCGAGAAGCTCAACCCGCTCACCTTCGAGTCGTACGCCGACCTGCGCGACCTGCTCGCCGAGCTCCCCCATCACACCGGCGTGAAGGCGCTCGTGATCCAGGGCGAGGGCAAGGGCTTCTGCGGTGGAGGTGACGTCAACGAGATCATCGGCGAGCTCCTCAAGATGAAGGCCGGCGAGCTGATGTCGTTCACCAGGATGACGGGCGACGTGATCCGGGCGATGCGCGAGTGCCCGATCCCCATCATCGTGAAGATCCAGGGGATCGCCGCGGGAGCGGGCTCCGTGATCGCCCTCGCGGCGGACTTCAGGGTCGTCGGTACGTCGGGGCGGTTTGCGTTCCTGTTCACCAAGGTGGGGCTCTCGGGTGGCGACATGGGCGCGGCGTACCTCCTGCCGCGGGTCGTGGGGCTGGGCCGCGCCACCTCGCTGCTCATGCTCGGCGACACCATCGACGCGGAGACCGCGGACCGCTACGGCCTGGTCTCACAGCTGGTCCCCGACGACGAGCTCGACGACGCCGTCCGCGCGCTGGCGGCCCGGATCGCCGGTGGCCCCACGCTCGCGCTGGCCCAGACCAAGTCGCTGCTGACCCGCGAGCTGGACATGTCGCTGTCCGCGTCGATGGAGCTGGACGCGATGACCCAGGCGCTGCTGATGACCACCGACGACCACGCCGAGTTCCACGCGGCGTTCAACGCGGGTCGCAAGCCCGAGTGGAAGGGCGAGTAGTGGACCCGGTCGCCGTCGTCACCGGGGCCGGCCAGGGTGTCGGACGGGCCGTCGCCCACCGCCTGGCGGCCGCCGGCCACCGGGTCGTGCTGGTGGGCCGCGACCGCGCCAAGCTCGAGACGGTCGCCTCGGAGATCACGTCGGAGTCGCTCTGCGTCGCGGCCGACCTGACCGACCCCGACGAGGTGCTGCGTGTCTTCTCGACGGTCGAGGAGACCTGGGGACCTGTCGCGACCCTCGTGGCCAACGCGGGCACCTCGCTGGCCGCACCCGTCGTCGAGACCACCGACGAGCAGTGGCAGCAGATGCTCGAAAGCAACCTGACCGCGCCCTTCCGGTGCATCCGCAGGGTCCTGCCCTCGATGGTCGAGGCCGGCCACGGCCGGATCGTGGTCATCGCCTCGGTCGCCGGCAAACGGGGCGAGCGGCAGGTCGCGGCCTACTCCGCCAGCAAGCACGGCGTCCTCGGCCTGGTGCGCGCGGTCGCCGACGAGGTGGCCAGATCCGGCGTCACGGCGAACGCCGTCTGCCCGGGCTACGTCGACACGCCGATGACCGACCGGACCCTCGACGCGATGAGCGGCCGCCTCGGCATCTCCGTGGACGACGCGCGCTCGAAGCTGGCCAGGCGGCAGCCGATCGGACGGCTCGTGACTCCCGACGAGGTCGCCCTCGCGGTGGTGGCCTGCGTCGACAACGGCGCGATCAACGGGCAGGGCATCAACGTCGACGGAGGAGCCGTCCAGTCATGACCTTCGAGCGGATCAACCCTCCGGAGCTGGCGGCGCCACGCGGGTTCAGCCACGCGGTCAGCACCACGCGGCAGCGCACGGTCTACCTGGCCGGTCAGACCGCCCTCGGCGCCGACGGCAGGATCGTCGGGGACGGCGTGGTCGGCCAGTTCGAGCAGGCGCTGGCCAACCTGCTGGCCGCCCTGGCCGCAGCCGGCGGGACGGGCACCGACCTGGCCACCGTCACCATCTACATCGTGGACGTCGAGGACTACCTCGCCCATGCGCGTGAGATCGGCGCAGTGTGGCGGCGGCTGGTCGGCACGGACTACCCGGCCATGGCGGGCATCGGGGTCTCCCGGCTGTGGGACGTCGAGGCCCTCGTAGAGGTCCAGGGCATCGCCGTCCTCGAGTGACTCGCCGGCCCTTATGCGTGGATCGTGGTGAGGGCGTGGTCGCGGGCCGGGTCGCGCAGCAGCGCGTCGAGGTCGGAGAACAGCTCGGCCGCCCTGTTGCCGTTCCAGCCGGGCGGCAGCAGCTCCAGGGGCAGCCCCGGGTCGAGGTAGGGCAGCCGGCGCCAGTCGGTCAGCATCGTCACGTAGGTCTCGAAGGCGGTCCGCGAGGCCGCCTCGGACGACTTCCAGCGGGCGTGCGCGCCGGCGTACTTCGCGAGGAACTCGGCGTACTCCTTCTCGATGGCCGGCAGGTCCCACCACTCGCCCACCCGCTCGCGCAGTGAGCCGAACCCGTCGTAGCTAGCCCGGAAGAGGTCGACGAACGCGGCCAGGCCCTGGTGCTCGAGCGTCCGCGCCACCTCGTCGTGCAGCAGGCCGGGAGCGACCCACACCCCGGGCGACACGGTCCCGAACCCCATCGAGGTCAGGCTGCTCCGCAGCTGGTGCCGCTTGTCGCGCTCGGACTCCGGGATGGAGAAGACGACCATCACCAGGCCGTCCGACTCGACCGCTCGCTGCCGGCTGAAGATGCGGACGTCGCCCTCGCGCAGCAGCTCGAGCGCACCGTCGGAGAGCGCGTAGCCGGCGGCACCGTCGAGCTTCATGGCCTGCAGGACCCCGCGACGCTTGAGGCGCGAGATCGACGAGCGCACGCCGGCGGAGTCGATGCCGAGATCCCCCATGAGCCGCACGACGGCACTGACCGAGAGCCAGTTGTGCTCGTCGCGGGCGTAGAGCCCGTAGAGGGTCAGGATCAGCTGTCGGGGCGCCGGCTCGGCCACGGCTATTTGGCCTGCCGCAGCCGGAACCGCTGGATCTTGCCGGTCGCCGTCCGCGGCAGCACGTCGACGAACTCGACGACGCGTGGGTACTTGTACGGCGCGATGACGGACTTCACCTGGTCCTGGATCGCGCGGACCAGCTCGTCGTCGTGAGGGATCCCATCGCGGACCACGACGACCGCCTTGACCACCGCTCCCCTGGCGTCGTCCGGGACACCGACGACCGCACACTCGAGCACGTCCGGATGCGTCAGCACCGCCTCCTCGACCTCGGGGGCGCCGATGTTGTAGCCCGACGAGATGATCATGTCGTCGCTGCGGGCGCAGAACCAGAAGTAGCCGTCCTCGTCCCTCTTGAACGTGTCGCCGGTGATGTTCCAGCCGTTCTCGACGTAGACCTTCTGCCTCGCGTCCGCGAGGTAGCGGCATCCGGTCGGTCCCTTGACCGCCAGCCGGCCGGGCGTCCCGTCCGGCACCGGCCGGCCGTGGGCGTCGACGATGCGCGCCTCGTAGCCCGGCACCGCCCGACCGGTCGCCCCCGGCCGGATGTCGTCGTCCGCGGCGGAGATGAACACGTGCAGCATCTCGGTCGCCCCGATGCCGTCGATCAGCTTGACCCCGGTCGCGTCGTGGAACGCGTGCCAGGTCGTCTCGTCGAGGTGCTCGCCCGCCGACACCGCCCGCCTCAGCGTCGACAGCAGACCCACGTCTCCGGACGCGACCATCGCGCGGTACGCCGTCGGGGCGGTGAAGCAGACCGAGACGTGGTGGTCCGCGATGTGCTGGGCGAGCTCGGGCGGCGTCGCCTTCTCGATCAGCAGCGTGCTCGCCCCGGCGCGCATCGGGAAGACCACGAGGCCGCCGAGACCGAAGGTGAACGCCAGTGGTGGCGTGCCGGCGAAGACGTCGTCACTGCGCGGCCGGACGACCTGCGCCGAGAACGTGTCCGCGATCGCCAGCACGTCACGGTGGAAGTGCATCGTCGCCTTGGGGCGGCCCGTGGTACCTGAGGTGAAGGCGAGCAGGGCCACGTCGTCGGAGGCCGTGGCGACATCGGCGTACGTGTCGGGCTGGCCGTCCAGCCTCGCCGTGAGGTCGCCCGGCCCCTCACCGGCGTACGTGATCGTCGGGACGTCGGGGACGCCGGCGACCAGGTCGTCGAGGAAGCGGTGGTCACACAGCGCGAGGTCGATCCGTGCGATCTCGTGGATGTCCTCCAGCTCCCGTGCACGCAGCATGGGCATGGTCGCCACGACCACGCCACCAGCCTTGAGGACGCCGAACCAGCAGGCGACCAGCCAGGGAGCGTTGGGTCCGCGCAGCAGCACCCGGTTGCCGGGCTGCACGCCCAGCTCCGTGGTCAGGAGGTTCGCGATCCGGTTGGCCGTGCTCAGCAGCCGGCCGTAGGTCCAAGTGTCGCCGCCCGGCGCCAGCAGGCAGGGCCGGTCCGCTCCGAGTGCGTCGACCGTCTCGTCCAGCAGCACCGTCGCGCAGTTGACCCGATCCGCGTAGGTGACCTCGGGTCGGTCCAACAGGAACTCCGGCCACTCGGACTCGGGCGGCAGGTTCTCCCGACAGAACGCGTCGACGTGCGCGGATGAGATGCCGGCCATCGCCCTCCTTCGTCGCGGAGGGTCCAACGTATGCCGTTCTCTTGACGGCAGTCAATGCGTCAATATGTCGCTCGGCCGGTCACGGGAGCGGGCGGATCCGGCCGCTCGCCTCCTCCGGGGGGTCGACCCGTGCGGCCCGGGCCCGGGCCGCCACGTCATCGGGGAACGGCGCCGAGCGACCACCGGCCACGTGCACGCCGAGGATCTCCTCCGTGGCGCGCAACCGGCCGTCGACCCACAGCTCGTGCCAGATCCACAGCAGCTTGCCGGTGGAGCCGATGACCGAGGAGCGCACCTCGAGGTCGCTCCCTGCGGAGACCTCGTCGAGGTACCGCACGTGCGCCTCGACGGTGTAGAGCGAGGCGTCGTTCGCCTCGCGGTACGCCGCGTCGATCCCGACCGCATCCATCACGGCGTCCGTCGCGTGGCCGAAGACCAGCACGTAGTAGGGCTCGGACAGGTGGCCGTTGTAGTCGATCCACTCGTCGAGAACGGGCTCGCGCCAGAGGATCGGCTCAGGCACGGCCGAGCGCCCGGAGGATGGCGATCACACCGCGGTCGCGCTCGGCCACGAGGTCGTCGATGGTCCGGCCGTCGGCCTCCCGCTCGCAGCCGTCGACCACGGCATCGCGCAGCTCGGGCGTGAGCTCGGGGGCGTCGAGACGGGTCCACGGTGAGAGCAGGGACGGACCGAAGTGATCGAGCATGTGCGCCATGCCGCCCTGCCCGCCGGCCAGGTGGAAGGTGAGCATGGGTCCCTGCAGGGCCCAGCGGAGCCCCGGGCCGTCGGTGATGGAGAGGTCGATCTCCTCGACCGTCGCCTCCCCCGCCTCGACCATGTGCAGGGCCTCGCGCCAGAGCGCCTCCTGGAGCCGGTTGGCCACGAAACCCGGCACCTCGCGCTCCATCTTGATCACCGACTTGCCGGCGTGCCGGAAGAAGTCGGCGGTCCACTCCACCACCTCGGGCGAGGTCGCGGTGCCGCCGACCACCTCCACGAGCGGGATGAGGTACGGCGGGTTGAACGGGTGCCCGACCACGAGCCGTTCGGCGCGGCCGGCCTGCGTGGCCATCTCGCTCATGCCGTAGCCGGACGTCGACGAGGAGACCACCACGTCCTCCGGCGTCGCGGCGCTGATGTCGGCGAGCAGCTTGCGCTTGAGCTCGAGGTCCTCGGGCGCCGACTCCTGGACGAAGTCGGCCTGCGCGCACGCCGAGGCCAGGTCGGCCTCGACCGTGAGGTTGTCGAGCGAGGCGCCCTCGGCCAGCCCCAGCTCGGTCAGTGCCGGCCAGGCCGCGTTGACCAGGTGCCGCAGCCGCGTCTCGGCGTCCTCGGCCGGGTCCCAGGCCACGACCCGGTAGCCGCGCGCCAGGAAGTAGGCGACCCAGCCACCGCCGATGACCCCGGCGCCGACGCAGGTGACGGTCCGGACGTCCTCAGGAGCGCAGCGCCCGATCTCTGGGAGGCTCATCGAGACTTCAGCGCGAGGATCTCGCGGCCCTCGTCGGGGGTGGCCACGTGGGCGCCCATGTTCTCCACGATGGACCTGGCGCGCTCGACCAGCTGCGCGTTGGTCGCCTTCACGCCCTTGCTCAGGTAGAGGTTGTCCTCGAGGCCCACGCGCACGTGGCCGCCGAGCAGCACCGACTGGGCCACCCACGGCATCTGCATCGGCCCGAGGGCGAACGACGCCCAGACCGCGCCCTCGGGGACCTGGTTGACCATCGCCTGCAGGGTCGCCGGGTCGGCCGGTGCGCCGTACGGGATCCCCATGCAGAGCTGGTACATCGCCGGGGCGTCGATCAGGCCCTCCTCGACCAGGGTGTTGGCGAACCACAGGTGGCCGGTGTCGAAGATCTCCATCTCGCAGCGGACGCCGAGCTCCTGGATCTTCTTGGCGCCCTCGCGGAGCATGTCGGGCGTGCTGACGTAGACCAGGCTGCCCTCGCCGAAGTTGAGGCTGCCGCAGTCCAGCGTGCAGATGTCGGGCAGCAGCTCCTCGACGTGGGGGAGCCGGTCGACGCCGCGGACCAGGTCGGTCTCGGGGAGGAACGTCGTCGGGTTCTGAGGATCCAGGAACAGGTCGCCGCCCATGCCGGCGGTGGTGTTGATGATGACGTCGACGTCCGAGGCCCGGATCCGCTCCACCACGTCGCGGTAGAGCGCGACATCCCGCGAGCCCTTGCCGGTCTGGGGATCACGCACGTGGATGTGCACGATGGTGGCGCCCGCGCGGGCCGCGGCGATGCCGGACTCGGCGATCTGCTCGGGGGTCACCGGCACGTGCTCGGATCGGCCGACGGTGTCGCCGGCTCCGGTCAGGGCGCAGGTGATCATGACGTTGCGGTTCACGGTGCGGACTCCTTCGTCCAGGGAGGGGTGGTGTCGAGCAGGGCGTGCAGTCCGAGATAGCTGAGGTCGCGGGCCTGGCGGTCCACGAGGAAGTCGTCGTACGGCCACTGCGAGGTCTTCACGACGACGGCTCCGGAGACGCGGTCCGCGCACGCGAACTGGCCCCGGCTTCCGTCCGCGGTCACCCGGCGGCCGGTCCCGTCCATGGGCCACCAGTGGTAGCCGAAACCGGCGTGGGTGGTGATGCTGCTCGGCAGCCGGCCGACGCCGAGGAACGGGTACGCCGGGCGCGCGGCCGCCTGGACCCAGTCCGGGTCGAGCAGCGACTCGCCGCGGTGGTTCCCGCCGGCCACCGCCAGCATGGCCACCCGGGCCCAGTCCCGGGCAGAGGCGGCCAGACCTCCGCCGCCGAGCGCGACCCCGGCGCCATCGGTCGCGACCGCGGCGGCAGCGGTGCACCCGAGGTCGCGCCACAGGCGGGCGACGTCGTCGGCGTAGGGTCGCCCGGTCGCGCGCTCGCGCACCCAGTCGAGCACCTGCGAGTCGGCGGTGCAGTAGCTGAAGCGCGTGCCAGGGGGTACGCCGGGCCGGACCTCGCGGAGCAGGGCGCGTGAGTCGCCTCCCGTGGCGAAGCAGGCCAGCAGCCGGGAAGCCAGGCTGCCGGCGTCGCGGTGGTCCTCGACCCAGTCCACGCCGGTGGTCATGGTGAGGACGTCCAGCACGCGGGTGCCGTCGAAGCCGGTGCCGGTGAGCTCCGGAACGTGGTCGGTCACCGGGTCGGTCAGTCCGAGCGCGCGCTCGCGGACCGCGCGCCCCACGAGATGCCCGAGCACCGACTTGGTCATCGAGGCGCCCAGGAAGAGCGTGTCCGGACCCAGCCCGTCGGCGTACCACTCGTGCACGACGTGGCCTCTCTCCACGACCAGCAGCGACGTAGTCCACGTCTCCTCGACCCACTGCGCCAGCCCGCGCGAGGTCCCGGCGCCGGTGATCTCCACCCGGAGCTCACGGGGCGCCGAGGGCAGCTCGCTCCCGCCCGCGGCCGGCACGACCGCGTGCGACCACCCCGGCTCCCGTTGGGGGTCGGTGAACCTGAGTCCCGAGAGCCGGGACCCCGAAGCGGCGGTCTCCAACTAGTCGATCCTGGGACTGTTGGAGAGCAGCTTCTTGGTGTAGTCCTCCTTGGGCGTCTCCATCACCGTGACGACGGAACCGGCCTCGACGACCTTGCCGGCCTGGAGGATCTCGACCCGCGCCGCGATGGAGCGCACCAGCGCCAGGTTGTGGGTCACGAAGAGCATGCTGATGCCCCGCTCCTGCCGCAGCCCCTCGAGCAGCTCGACGATCGAGCCCTGCACCGACACGTCGAGGGCCGAGGTGATCTCGTCGCAGATCATCACGTCGGGCTCGGCCGCCAGGGCGCGGGCGATGGCGACGCGCTGCCGCTCACCACCGGAGAGCCGGCTGGCCTGGTAGTGCAGCATCTGCGAGCCGAGGGCGACCTGCCCCATCAGCTCCACCACCTTCTCGGTGGCCTCCTTGCCCTTGGCCAGCCCGAACAGCTCCATCGGGCGCCGGATGATCTGCTCGATGCTCAGCCGCGGGTTCAGGGACAGGTAGGGGTTCTGGAAGATGTACTGCATCCGGCGACGGTCCTCGGCGCTGCGCTTGCGGGCGCTGGTGGCCAGGGTGCGGCCCTCGAAGGTGAGGGTCCCGGTCCAGTCCTTGTGCAGCCCGCCGACCGAGCGGGAGATCGTGGTCTTGCCGCTGCCGGACTCGCCGACCAGCGCGACCACCTCGCCCTTGGCCACGTCGAAGGTCACGTCGTGCACGACCTGCTTGCGGCCGTAGAAGACGTTGAGCCCCTCGACCGAGAGGATCACGTCACGCGGCTTGTCGGGGTCGGCGTCGGGCACGGTGCCGACGTTGATGTCCCACGTGCCGATCTCGCCGACGCGGTGGCAGCGGACGTCGTGCTCCGGCTCGATGGTCCGCAGCTGCGGGACCTCCTCGCGGCACCGGTCGATCACGAACGCGCAGCGGTCGTTGAAGCGACAGCCGTCCGGACGGCGGCCCGGGGACGGTGTGCGGCCCGGGATGCCCTTGAGCGCGCGAGCCTGGCTCAGGTGCGGGATCGAGTCGAGCAGCGCGCGCGTGTAGGGGTGCGAGGGATTCGCGAAGATCGCGTCCCTCGGCCCGAGCTCGGCGATCTGCCCGGCGTACATCACCGCGACCCGGTCAGCGATGTTGGCGATCACGGCGAGGTCGTGGGTGACGTAGAGGGCGCTGACGCCGTGGGTCCGGCACAGCTCCGCCATGGTGTCGAGCACCATCTTCTGGGTCGTCACGTCGAGACCGGTGGTCGGCTCGTCGAGGACCAGGACCTTGGGCTTGGGCAGGAACGCCATGGCCAGTGCGACCCGCTGCACCTGGCCGCCCGAGAGCTGGTGGGCGTATCGGTTGAGGAACTCCTTGTCGAAGGGCAGGCCGACCTCGGCCAGACCGTCGCGGGCGGCCTGCAGCCGCGACTCGGTGGTGCCGATACCGCGCAGCTGCTGGAGCTCGACGAGCTGCTTGCCGATCCGGATGCTCGGGTTGAGGGCGGAGGCCGGGTCCTGCGGCACGTAGGCGATCTCCTCGCCGCGCAGCTTGCGGACCTCCTTCCAGGGCAGCTGGAGCACGTCGCGGTCCTCGAGCAGCACCTTGCCCGACGAGATCTGGGCGCCGGCACGCGAGTAGTTCAGCAGCGAGGTGCCGACAGTGGTCTTGCCCGAACCGGACTCGCCGACCAGGCCGACGACCTCGCCGGGCTTGAGCACCAGGTCGATGTCGTCGACGATGTCGACGTCCTTGCCGGTCAGGCTGACGCCGAGGTCCTCGATGATGAGGCCGCTGGTCTTCCTGACCTCGTGGGCCGCCTCTGAGGTGGTGGCTGCCATGTCAGTCGTCTCCTCGTTGGCTCGCCTGGGCGAGACCGTCGGCCATCAGGTTGGTGGCGATGGTGAAGATGCCGATCACCAGCACGGGGGCCACGACGGCCCAGGGCTGGGTCTGGAGGCCGAGCCGGTTCTCGTTCATCATCTGGCCCCAGTTGGCCGCACCCGGGTCGGCGGCGAAGCCCAGGAAGCCGAGGGCGGCCACCACACCGATCGAGTAGGTGAGCCGCAGCCCGGCCTCTGCCAACAGGGGACCGGTCATGTTCGGCAGCACCTCGGCGACGATCACGCGCGACCGCTTCTCGCCGAGAGCCTCGGCGGCGACCACGAAGTCGCGGGACACGATGCCCAGGGCCACACCACGCGAGACGCGGGCGACGCGGGGGGCGTGCGAGGCGCCGATGAGCAGGACGATCACCCACGGCGCGGGGTTCTGGAGCGCGGTCAGCACCACCAGGGCCAGCAGGATCTGGGGGAACGCGAGCAGCACGTCGTTCAGGCGCATGATCACCTCGTCCCACCAGCCGCCGGCGTAGGCCGCAACCACTCCGATGAGGACGCCGAGCACCATTCCGAGGATGGTGGCCAGCACCGAGATCGCCAGCACGCCCTGCCCGCCGTGCATGACCCGGCTCAGCACGTCCTGGCCGAGGTAGTCGGTGCCGAACACCCCGTCCTTGGAGTACGGCGGACCCGCGGTCTCCTTCTCGCCGTACGGCGAGAAGAAGGGCGCGAAGATCGCGAACAGCACCACCAGGACGGTGACGCTGAAGCCGAACGCGAACCGCTTCTGCTTGAGCGCCCGCCGGAAGAAGCCGGCCGGCGCGGGACTCGTCGTGGTCTCGCTCATGAGGAGATCGCCGTCCTCGCTCGAGGGGTCAGGAGGATCGAGAGCACGTCCGCCACCAGGTTCACCACGATGTAGACCCCGGCGATGATCATGCTGAGCGCCTGGACCATCGGGACGTCGTGGTTGCGGACCGAGTCGACCAGCTGCTTGCCGACCCCCGGGTAGGCGAACAGCGTCTCCACCAGGACCACGCCGCCGGCCAGCCAGGCCAGCTGGAGGGCGATCACCTGGATGCCGGGGACGATCGCGTTGAGCAGCGCGTGCTTGCGCATCACCACCGGCTCGGGGATGCCCTTGAGCCGGGCCAGCTCCACGTAGTCACTGTCCAGCACCTCCAGCAGCGTCGCGCGCACGATCCGGGAGACGTACGGCGTCACCGCGATGACCAGCGTCGCGACCGGCAGCACCATGCCCTTGGGCTCGTCCCAGGGGTGACCGGTCTGCGACACGATGGTGACGGCCGGGAAGATGTGGAAGACCGAGGTCGAGAACACCGCGACGAGCAGGATGCCGGTGACGAACTCGGGCACGCCCGCGAGCGCCAGAAGGATCGTCTGGATGACGGTGTCGGGCCGCTTGCGGCGGAAGTGCGCGGAGATCATGGCGATCCCGAAGGCCAGCGGGATCATGACCAGCGCCGAGAGGAGCACCAGCGCCAAGGTGTTGGTCACCGGGCCCGAGATCTGGCCCCACACCGGCAGCTGGTTGGCCAGCGACGTGCCGAAGTCGCCGGTGAGCAGCCCGCCGAGCCAGTCGAAGTAGCGGGTGACGATCGAGTCGCCGACGCCGAGCTGGGCCTCGAGCTGCTGGCGCCGGGCGACGTTGGTGTCGTAGTCGCGGCCGAGGATCGCGCGCACCGGGTCGCCGAGGGCGGCGGTGGCGAGGAAGACCAGGATCGAGACGAGCCACATGGTCAGGACGGCCAGGCCGAGGCGGCGTGCGAGCCAGATGCCCCACGCCGCCCCGCCGGACCGTCCGCGAGGAGGTGCGACCTCCGCGAGCGGGTCAGGGAGAGTCGCGACCTGTGTCATGTCAGACCGACACCTTGTTGAACTTGTAGTTGCCGAGCGGGAGGTACTTGCTCGGTTCGAGGCCCTTGACGGTGGCGCCGAAGCCGTCGACCTGCTTGCGGAAGCCCCAGATGATCAGGCCGCCCTCGTTGTACTCGATCTCCTGTGCCTGCTTGATCAGGTCGCCCCGCTTGGTCGCGTCGACTTCCTTGGCGGCGGCGTTGACGAGGTCCCGGTGGTCCGCGTTGTCCCAGTGGGTCTCGTTGTAGGTGCCGCCCTGGTCGGGCGGGAACGTGCCCACCACGGCCTGCGGGATGTAGTTGCGGGTGTTCCAGAAGTCCTGGGCGAACGTGTAGGACAGGTAGTCGTCGTCGTAGAACGGCGTCTTCTTGGTGACCTTGACGTCAACGCCGGCCGCCTTGGCCTGCTCGGCGAAGAGGTTGGCAGCCGGGACGGCCACCGAGCCGATGTCGTCGCCGGTGAAGAGCTCGACCTGGAGCCCCTCGGCGCCCGCCTCGGCCAGCAGCGACTTGGCCTGGTCGATGTCCTGCTCACGCTGGGGCAGATCGCCGGCGTAGTCGACGTCGAGCGGGGCGTACATGTCGTTGCCCAGCGTGCCGTAGCCGCTCAGGGTCTGGTCGATCATCGCCTGGCGGTCGACGATCAGCCGCATGGCCTGGCGGACCCGGACGTCGTCGAACGGCGCCTGGTCCACACGCATGGTGAACGGCACCCACTGGCCACCGTCGGCCTCGAGCACGCCGCCACCGGCCCCCTTGATCGTCTCGATCAGGTTGTAGGGCAGGTTGTCGAGGGTCTGGATCTGGTTGGCCTGCAGCGCGTTGACCTTGGCGTTGTCGTCGGCGAAGTCCTGGATGACGAGCTCGTCGATGAAGGCCGCGTCGCCCCAGTAGTCGGCGAACTTGGTGAAGGTGCTGCTCTTGCCGGCCTCGAAGGACTTGTAGGCGAAGGCGCCCGTGCCCACCGGGTTGGCCGGGTCGAACTCACCGCCGGGGATGATGCCGAGCGTGTACTCGGCCAGCAGCGAGTCGAGCAGGGCGTAGGGCGTCGAAAGGACGATCTGCAACGTCTTCTCGTCGACCACCTTCGACGACTGGAAGTCGATGATCTGGGAGAGCTGGCCGCCGGCCGACAGCGGCTCGTCGGGGTTGGCCACACGCTGGATGCTCTTCCAGGCGTCGTCGGCGGTCACGGGCTGGCCGTTGTGGAACGTCACGCCCTGACGCATCGTGACCGTCCAGGTCACGGCGTCCGCCGAGGCCTCGACCGACTCGGCGAGAGCCGGCTCGAGCTCGTAGTTGTTGTTCCAGAACAGCAGCGGCTCGAAAAGGTTGTTGCAGCGAGCGATGTCGGCTGCGGTGACCGGCTGGTGCGGGTCGAGCGTGTCCTTGCTGCCACCACCGGTGGCGCCGTGGATCAGCTGGCCGCCACTGTTCTGCGGCCCACCGCCGTTGTTGCCGCCGTTCCCGCCGCCTCCGTCGTCACCTCCGCAGGCGGTCAGGAAGCTGCCGCCCGCGACGGCGGCTGCGCCGATGCCGGAGTACTTGAGCAGCTGGCGCCGGGAGAAACCAAAGCTGTTGGAAGGCTGGTTCACTTCGTGACTCCTCTGTTTCACTATCCGAACAACGGCAAGCGTGTTTGAGGAACATAAAGTCGCTGGATCACGGGGTCAATGGCTAGACGGGAGGGTTCGCGTGTCATCTCGCCATACGCAACAGGTTGTGCCATGCGCAACTGGCTCCTCTCGCGACCCCAAAGGCGTCCAGTCGGTGGAGCGAGCGGCCGCCCTCCTCCGCGCCGTGGCGACCGCGTCCGGCCCCGCGGCCACGGCCACCGCCCTGTCCCAGGCCGTCGGCCTCAACCGCACCACCACGTGGCGGATCCTCGCCACCCTCGAGCAGCAGCGGCTGGTCAGCCTCGACCGCGCGACCGGCTGGTACTCCCTCGGCTTCGGCCTCATCGACCTGGCCGGGCAGGCCGGTGGGACGTCCATGGCCCGGGCGGCGTACACGGTGCTGGAGCGGATCGCCGGCCGGACCGGTGAGACGGCCGCCCTCGCCGTGATGCGTGACGGCGCGCTGACCTACGTCGCCGAGGCCGACGCCGGCGCGATCGTCTCGGTCACCTGGCAGGGCCGTCCGGTCTCGCTGCACGCGACGTCCACGGGCAAGGTGCTGCTGGCGTTCTCAGGGCCCGACGAGGCCCGGCAGCTCCTGAGCCGCCCGCGCGGTGGCCGGCTGCAGCGCTTCACCTCGGCGACGATCACGTCGCGTGCCGCGCTCGAGGAGGAGCTGGCGCGAACCCGCAAGCGTGGGTTCTCCGTGTGCCGGGGCGAGTTCGAGGAGTCCGCGTGGGGGGTGTCCGCGCCGGTGCTCGACGCGGCCCGCCGTCCCGTCGCGGTGCTCAGCATCTGGGGACCGCCCGAGCGGATCACCGCCAAGCGCTTCGCCAGCCTCGGCGACCTGGCGGTCGGAGGCGCCGATGAGCTGGCTGGTCGTTAGTCGCTTGCCAGCCGAAACCCCAGGTTGCCGGCGCTGGAGTCGGCTGCGTGATGCTGGCGCCCGGAGACGCGGTAGCGGCGGCAGTAGGACGCGTGGCAGAGGTAGGAGCCGCCCCGGCTGACGCCGTCCTCTCCGGAGCACCACTCCCAGACGTTGCCGGTCATGTTGTGCAGGCCGAGCCCGTTGGCGGGGAACGCGTCCACGGGGCAGGTGCCCCGCCAGCCGTCCGCACCGGTGTCCTCGGTCGGAAAGGTGCCCTGCCAGACGTTCATCCGGTGCTCGCCTCCGGGCTCGAGCTCGGCGCCCCACGGGAACGGCTGGCCCGCCAGGCCGCCCCGCGCCGCGTGCTCCCACTCCGCCTCGGTCGGCAGCCGGGCGCCCCGCCACGCGGCGTACGCCTCCGCGTCGGTGCGCGACACGTGGACGACGGGGTGGTCGTCGAGGCCGGACAGGTCCGACTGGGGCCCGAACGGGCGCACCCAGGTCGCGCCCTCCACCTCGCGCCACCACGGAGCCGCGGCGACGCCACGGGTGGACGGGAAGTCGTCGGGCAGGAAGCCGGCGAAGACGAACGACGACCCGAACCGCTCCGCGTCGGTCCGGTGCCCGGTGGCGGCGACGAAGGCGGCGAACTCGGCGTTCGAGACCGCGCACGACGCGATCCGGTACGCCGCGACGTCGACCTCGCGGACCGGCCACTCCTCCGGGTGGTCCGGGTCGTCGCTCCCGATGAGGGCCGGCCCGCCGGGGACGGACACGTCGAGTGACGTCTCAGCGTGGTCCCGAGGCCAGTCGGACCACGCTCGGCCGTCACTCGACGGGGAACCGGCGCGCTCTGGCTCCCGGGAGGGCGAGCAGCAGCCGGTCACTGGTGGGTCAGGTGGGCGCGGATCTTGTCCTCGACGGCGACGGCCTCGGAGACCGGCCCGAGGTCGAAGCGGACGCGGTGGATGAGCCCCTCGAAAGCGTTGCGGACCGGGAGGTAGTCGTCGACGACGGGGGTGCCGCGGTCCACGCCGATGTTGAAGGTCTCGTCGAAGGCGAAGTAGTAGGCGGTGGTGGCCGGGATCCGTCCGGTCCCGACCGGGCCTCCGTCGACCTCGAGGGTCACCGCGGCACCGCTGCCGGGCGGGCCGCCGTCGTAGTCGAAGCGGACGACGAGGTCGTGGCGGCCCGGGGTCATCGGTTTCCCGCCGCGGACCACGGTCAGGTCGCGGCCGACGAAGTTGTAGGCGTAGTGCGGGACGCCGCTGACGACGTAGAGGGACCAGCCGCCGAACCGGCCGCCCTGGGCGACGACCACGCCGTTGGTGCCGGTGACCAGCTCGAGGTCGGCGGTGATGACGTGCGAGCGGTTCTTGACGTTCGGGGCGGCCTCCTCGGTGAGCCGGCCCACGCGCGGGCCGAAGGACTGCGTGGACCGCCCCAGGTGCAGGTCGAGCCGGCCGGCCACCTCCGGGTTCTCACGCTCGGTGACCCGGTCGTCGAGGGGGAGCACGTTGAACCGCTCCGCCTCGCGCTGGAACAGCGCCTGGAGCTCCCGGAGCCGGTCGGGGTGCTCGGCGGCGAGGTCGCGGGCCTGGCTCCAGTCCTCGGAGTGGTCGTAGAGCTCCCAGACGTCCTCCTCGAACGGGCGCTTGGGGGTGTCGACCATCTCCCACGGGATGCCGTGCCGGGTCACCGCGGTCCAGCCCTCGTGGTAGATGCCGCGGTTGCCGATCATCTCGAAGTACTGCGTGGTGTGCCGGTCCGCGGCCTCGGGGTCGGCGAACGTGTAGTGCAGGCTGGTGCCCTCGATGGGCTGCTGCTCGACCCCGCCCACGACGTGCGGCGCGGGCAGCCCGGTCGCCTCGAGGATCGTGGGCAGCACGTCGATGACGTGGTGCCACTGGTGTCGGATCTCCCCACGCGCCTCGATGCCGTCGGGCCAGCGCACGATCATGCCGTCGCGGGTGCCGCCCAGGTGCGCGACCTGCTTGGTCCACGGGTACGGCGTGTTCATCGCCAGCGCCCAGCCGGCGGGGTACATGCCGTACGTCGTGGCGTCGCCCAGGGAGTCGAGCCGGGCGGCCATGTCGGCGGTGTCGTCCTGGATGCCGTGGCCGACCAGGTGCTCGCGGAACGTGCCCCGCGGCCCACCCTCGCCCGACGCCCCGTTGTCACCCAGCAGGTAGAAGAACAGGGTGTTGTCCAGGACGCCCATCTCGTCGAGGGCGTCGACGAAGCGGCCGACCTGGACGTCGGCGTGCTCCGCGAACCCGGCGTAGGTCTCCATGAAGCGAGCGGCGACCCGCTTCTCGGTCTCGTCGAGCTCATCCCAGCGCGGAACCCCCTCGGCCCAGGGCGCCAGCTCGGTCGACTCGGGCACGATGCCGAGCTCCTTCTGCCGCGCCAGGGTCTCCTCGCGCTGGACGTCCCAGCCGGCGTCGAACTGGCCGGCGTACTTCTCCCGCCACTCCGGCGCGACGTGGAACGGCGCGTGCGTGGCCCCCAGCGCGACGTAGGTGAAGAACGGGCGCTCGGGCGTGATCGCCTGCTGGTTCTCCACCCAGGAGATCGCCCTCTCGACCAGGTCCTCGGAGAGGTGGTAGCCGTCCTCCGGCAGCTGGTCCGGCTCGACGGCGTAGCGACCCTGGTAGAGCTGCGGGTACCAGTGGTTCATCTCGGCGGCCATGAAGCCGTAGAAGAAGTCGAATCCCTCGCCCATCGGCCAACGCCCGAACGGGCCGGACGGGCTCACCTCGACCGGCGGGGTCTGGTGCCACTTGCCGATCGCCGCGGTGCAGTAGCCGTTGCCGCTGAGGATCTGCGCGATCGTCGCGGCGCTGGCCGGGCGGTAGCCGTGGTAGCCCGGCTCGGGGGTGGACATCTCCGAGGTGACGCCCATGCCGACCGAGTGGTGGTTGCGGCCGGTCATCAGTGCCTGCCGGGTCGGCGAGCACAGCGGGGTCACGTGGAAGCGGCTGTAGCGCAGTCCCTCCTCGGCCAGCCGATGCGCGGTCGGCATCTCGCACGGTCCGCCGTACGCCGACGACGCACCGAACCCCATGTCGTCGATCAGCACCACCACGACGTTGGGCGACCCGGGTCCGGTCTCGACCGGACGGATCGGCCGGGTCGTCGTGTCGACGTCGAGCGGCAGCCGGGTCCGGTCCGCCTGGCCACGTTGCTCTGTCACGAGCGGGATCCTCGCACGCCGGTCAACACCGACGCCGTCACCTGCTGAACACTTGTTCAGCGGCCCTTCCAGACCGGCCTGCGCTTCTCGGCGAACGCCTTGAACCCCTCGAGGCCGTCCTCGGAGGTGTAGAGCTTCGCCACGGTCGGGAGGGTGCTGGACGTGACCAGGTCCAACGCCTCCTGGAACCCCAGCGACTCCGCAGCCCGCGCCGTCTCCTTGATCGCGGCGAAGACCAGGGGCGGGCCGGAGGCGAGCAACCGGGCGGTCTCCCAGGCACGGGCGCGGACCGCCTCGTCGTCCGGCAGCACCTCGTTGACGATGCCCCAGCGCGCCGCCTCGTCGGCCGCCATCCAGCGTCCGGTCAGGAGCAGCTCCATCGCGACGTGGTAGGGCATCCGCTTGGGCAGCTTGAGCGTCGCGGCGTCCGCGAGGGTGCCCGCGTTGATCTCGGGCAGCCCGAACTGGGTGGCCTCCGAGGCGTAGATCAGGTCGCACGACAGGGCGAGCTCGAAGCCACCTCCCATCGCGAGACCGTGCACGGCCGCGATCACCGGCTTGTTGAGGTCGGGCAGCTCCTGGAGCCCGCCGAAGCCCCCGACGCCGTAGTCGCCGTCGACCGCGTCACCGCCCGCGGCGGCCTTGAGGTCCCAGCCCGCGCAGAAGAACTTGTCGCCCTCGGTGCGCACGATCGCCACCCGGAGGTCGGGGTCGTCGCGGAAGCCCGCGAACACCTGACCCATCTCGCGGCTGGTCGCCAGGTCGATGGCGTTGGCCTTCGGCCGGTCGAGGGTGACCTCGAGGACGCCGTCCTCGCTACGCAGATGGAGCACGTCGGTGCTGTCGGGCATGCTCAGCCTCCCAACGGCCGCAGCAGCGACCGGCTGATGATGTGTCGCTGGATCTCCGAGGTGCCGTCCCAGATCCGCTCGATCCGGGCGTCCCGCCAGATCCTCTCCAGTGGCAGCTCGTCCATGAGGCCCATGCCGCCGTGGATCTGGATCGCCTCGTCGGCGACCATCGCCAGCATCTCGGTGGCCTTGACCTTGGCCATCGCGATGTCGGAGTCGGTGGCGGTGCCCTGGTCGACCTTCCACGCGGCGTGCAGGGTCATCAGCTCCGCGGCTCGCAGCTCGGTCGCCATGTCGGCGAGCTTGAAGCCGACCCCCTGGAACTTCCCGATGGGCTGGCCGAACTGCTCGCGGGTCGCCGCGTGCTGGACCGACAGCTCGAGCGCCCGCTCGGCCCGGCCGAGGCAGGAGGCGGCGACCTGGAGCCGCGTCGAGCCCAGCCACTCGCCCGAGAGCTCGAAGCCCCTGCCCACCTCGCCCAGCACCGCGTCGTCGCCGACCCGCACGTCGTCGAAGTCGATGATCGAGTTCGTGTAGCCGCGGTGCGAGACGTTGCGGTAGCCGTCGTGCAGGGCGACACCCGGGGTGTCGAGGTCGACCAGGAACGTGGTCATCTGGGCCCGGCCGGCGTCGTCCGCGCCCGTCACCGCCACCAGGATGACGAAGTCGGCCTCGTCGGCGTGGCTGATGAAGTGCTTGGTGCCCTTGATCCGCCACTCCCCACCTTCGGCAGAGCCTTCGCGAGTCGCTCTGGTGCGCATCGCGCGCATGTCCGACCCGGCGCCCGGCTCGGTCATGGCCAGGCAGTCGATCTTCTCGCCGCGGACGCAGGGGTAGAGGTACTTCTCGCGCTGCGCCTCGGTGCCGGCCAGCAGGATGTTGGACGGCCGCGCCACCCCGGTGTAGTGGAGCGCGTAGTTGGCCTTGCCGAGCTCCTTCTCGTAGAGCACCCACGTCACGGTGTCGAGGCCGGCTCCCCCGACCTCCTCGGGCATGTTGGCCGCGTAGATGCCGGCGGCCAGTGCCTTGCGGCGGATCTCGGCGGCGAGCTCGGGCCGCAGCACGCCGGTGCGCTCGACCTCCTCCTCGTGGGGGTAGAGCTCGCGCTCGACGAAGGCACGGGTCACCTCCACGATGCTGCGCTGCTCGTCGGTCAGGCCGAAGTCCATGCGGTGGTTCCTTTGTGCGGAGAGGTGGGGTTGTCAGTGCGCCGAGTCAATGGGCCAGGGCAGCCGTGGCGGCCCCACGGCCGGTGCGTACGGCGCCCTCCATGTAGCCGGCGACCCATTGGTCGGAGCCGCAGACGTAGAACGGCGGCTCGTGGGTGCCGTGCAGGGGGCCGACCCTCTCGACGTCGCCCGGTCGCCAGTTGGTGACGTAGCCCTGCGTCCAGGGGTCGGTGCCCCACAGCCGGGTCCAAGTCTGCAGCGGCGAGGTCGCCTCCGGACCGTAGAGCTCGGCGATCTGGGCGAGCGCCTCGCGGGTCCGCGACTCCGGGTCGGTCGCGGCGAAGGCGGCGTAGCGCTCGGGCGGCACCAGCGCCGACAGCACACCGCGCTCCTGCGGCCAGGTCGAGCCGATCACGCCCTCGCTCTCGGCCAGCGCGTTCTGCCCGTGGGCGCGCCAGAACGGCTCGTCGTACGCCGCCACGAACTTCGCCGCCCAGGCGTGCCGCTGCCGGCGCAGCGATGTCAGCCGCGCCTCGCTGACGCCCTCGATGTCGAGGTCGCGCGCGGGGCCGGACGGTACGGCGATCACGACGGCCTCGGCGCGCAGCTCCTCGCCCTCGTGGGTGGTCACCACGCTCGTCGGGCCGACCTGGATCCGTTGCACCGGCGTCGAGAGGCGTACGTCGCGCAGCCCCGCCGCCATCGTGAGGGCCACGGTCGCGGAGCCCTCGGCGACGCGCTGGTTCTCCCACTCCGTGACGTCGTACGCCGCGGTGCCACCGCCCACGGCCTGCTTGCGGGCGTAGGCGAACATGCTCTGCCGTTCGATGGAGCCGTCGGCCAGGCTGAGGTGCACCAGGTCCATGGCGCGCAGCACCTCGGGCGTGGCGCCCGACTCGCGCAGGAAGTCGCCGACGCTCAGCCGGTCGAGGCGGTGCAGCTCGGGGTGGACGAACGGGTCCGCCGGGTCGATCGAGGAGACCAGCTTCTCCAGCAGCCCCTCGACCTCCTCGTGCGAGGCGCGGTCGGCGTCCGAGTACCAGGACGGCCAGTCGCCGATCGACACGGCCTCAGGGAGCTGGCGGGTGATCTCGCCCGGCTCCGCGACGTACGACGCGGTCATGGTCAGCCCGAGCTCCTCGACCAGACCGAGGTAGCTGGTGTGGGCGTTGCCCACCACCTCGCCACCGAGCTGGACCCGGCGACCGTCGGCCAGCTCGACCTGCTCGACCCGCCCGCCGACCCGCGGTCGGGCCTCGAGCACGGTCACGTGCGCTCCCCCGGCCTCGAGGTCGCGGGCGGCGGACAGCCCCGCCAGGCCGGCGCCCACGACGACGACGTCGGGTCGGGTCATGTCAGCACCACGGTGTGCTCGGGCAGCCAGCCCATCTCGACGCGGTCGCCGGGGATCCAGCGGTTCTCGGCGCGCATCCGCGGGAGGTTCTGCTCTAGGACCGTCAGCGTCAGGTCGGGCGCGATCGAGACGATGTGCTGGGTGGTGGCACCGTGGTAGGTGGTGTCCACGATGGTGCCGGGCAGCCGGAACATCTCGGGCGTGAGGTCGCTCAGCCAGATCTTCTCGGGCCGGACCGCGACACTCACCGAGTCGCCCTCGGCCGAGCCCCGGTGGCCGGGGGCGGGGATCGAGACGGTCGGCGAGATGTCCACGCATCCGCTGGACCACGTGCCGCCCATCAGGTTGCTGGTGCCGATGAACCCGGCCGCGAAGACCGAGGTCGGGTGCTCGTAGACGTCCTCGGGCGTGCCGCACTGCTCGATGACGCCCTTGTTCATGATCGCGACGCGGTCGCTCATGCTGAGGGCTTCGTCCTGGTCATGGGTGACGAACAGGAAGGTGATGCCGACCTCGCGCTGGATCGCCTTGAGCTCAGCCTGCATCGCACGCCGCAGCTTGAGGTCGAGCGCGGCCAGGGGCTCGTCGAGCAGCAGCACCTTGGGCTGGTTGATCAGCGCCCTGGCGAGCGCGACGCGCTGGCGCTGGCCGCCCGACAGCTGGTTCGGGCGGTCCTTGCCGCGGTCGCCCAGCTCGACCAGCTCGAGCATCTCGGACACCCGCTGCTTGAGCGCGCCCCGGTCGAGGCCGCGACGGCGCAGGCCGAACCCCACGTTGCCGCGCACGTCGAGGTGGTCGAAGAGGGCGTAGCTCTGGAAGACCGTGTTGACGTCGCGCTTGTGTGGGGGCGTGCTGGTGACGTCCTCCCCGCCCACGAGGACCGAACCGGAGGTCGGGTCGCTGAAGCCGGCGATCATCCGCAGCGTCGTGGTCTTGCCGCATCCCGACGGACCCAGCAGCGAGAAGAACTCACCGCTCGCGATGTCGAGGTCGAGGTCGTCGACGACGGTCGAGCCGCCGAAGACCTTGGTCAGGCCGCGCAGCGAGACGGACGGGGTCGTGGCCGTGCCCATCGTGGGGACAGCTGCAAGGTGGGTGCTCAACGTCGATCGCCTCCGGTGATCAGGTCCAGGCTGGACGTCCCGCGTCCGAACAGGCGTGGCAGCACCAGGGCGGCCACGATCAAAAGTCCCGAGCCGATCAGCATCAGCGTCCCGATCGCGTTGATCGCGGGCGAGACACCGAACCGGATCGAGGAGTAGACCCGCACCGGGAGGGGCTGCGGGTCGACACCGGTGGTGAAGAACGCCAGCACGAAGTCGTCGAAGACCAGCGCGAAGACGAGCAGCCCGGCCCCGATCAGGGCCGGGACGAGGGTCGGCAGGATCACCAGGCGCACAGCTTGGAACGGCGTACAGCCGAGGTCGCGCGCGGCCTCCTCGACCTCCAGCGAGATGCCCGCCAGCCGACCTCGGACGATGACCGTCACGTAGGCGATCGAGAAGGTGATCTCGGCCAGGATCACCGTGGTCATCGAGAGCTTGAGCCCGATCCCGGTGAAGAGCAGCAGCGCGGCCACGCCGGTGACGATCTCCGGGGTGACGAGCGGGAGCAGGGTGACCGCGCCGATGACCCGGCCCCGTCGCGACCGGACCCGCTCGAGACCCAGCGCCAGCATCGTGCCCAGGACGAGCGAGCCGAGGGTCGCGACCGTGGCGATCTTGAGACTCGCCACCAGCGAGTCGACGAGCGCCTCGTTGTGGATCAGGTCGTCGTACCAGCGCAGACTGAAGCCGGAGAACGTCGAGAGCGACTTCTTGTCGTTGAGGCTGAAGAGGGCGACGGCCAGGATCGGCAGGTAGAGCCAGGCGAAGAACACCACCGTCACCACCACGGCGAACAGCGGCTTCCGCTCCAGCTTGCGGGCCATCAGAGCTCTCGCGCCTTGGTGGTGGTGGCGCGGAGGTAGACGACCATCAGCACGGTCAGGGCGGCCATCATGCCGACGGTCAGCGCCGAGCCCAGCGGCCAGTTCTGGCCCTCGATGAACTGCTGCTGCACGAGGTTGCCGATCATGAAGGTGCTCGCCCCGCCGAGCAGCTGCGCACTGACGAAGTCGCCGAGCGCCGGCAGGAAGACCAGCAGGATGCCGCCGTAGAGTCCGGCCCGGGTCGCGGGCAGGGTCACGCTGAAGAACGTGCGCACCGGGCCGTGGTAGAGATCCTTGCCGGCCTCGATGAGCGACAGGTCGAGCCGCTCGAGGGATGCGTAGATCGGGAGGATCATGAAGACCACGAAGCCGTAGACGAGCCCGCCGATGACCGCCCACGGCGTGTTGAGGAACGTGAGCCCGTCGCTGATGCCCACCTTGCGCAGGCCGCTGTTGACCAACCCGTCGTCGGAGAGCAGCGCCTTCCAGGCGTACATCCGGATCAGGTAGCTGGCGAAGAACGGCACCACGATGGCCGCGATCAGGGCGTTCTTGTAGCGGCCGCCGTGCAGGGCGATGGCGTAGGCCACCGGGTAGGCGATCAGCACCGAGATGGCCACGGTCGCGAGGGCGTAGGTCAGGGAGCGCAGGAACAGCTCGAGGTAGACCTCGTTCCAGAGGGCGCGGTAGTTGGCGGTGCTGGTGGCGAACGCCGGGAAGCCGTCGTTGGTGGTGCGGCCGAACGACAGCAGTACGACGATCACCATGCTCGAGACGAAGAACGTCACCATCCACGCGGTCGGCAGCGCGAGCAGCAGCCCCCAGAGCGAGGTCCGCTGGGCGGACCGAGGCGCTCGCTTCACAGCGGGGTCAGCGACGGCCATCAGCTCGCCTTCACTTCGGTCCAGATCGCGGCACGACGCTGGACCTCGTCGGTCCCGAGGAGGCGGAAGACGTTCTCGTTCTCCAGGTCGGAGATCTCGACGTTGCAGGCCGGCACGTCCTTGGCGAGGTCGGCGAACGCCGGGAGCGCGTCCTTCACGGGGAACGGGTAGTAGAGGTAGTTCATGTTCTTGATGGCGTTCTCGGGCCTGAGCAGGTAGTCGATGAACAACATCGCGGTGCCGGGGTGCTGGGCGTCGACCGGGATCGCATAGGCGTCGGAGTTGATCGGCGTGCCCTCCTTCGGCGCCTCGAAGTCGAACTTCGTGGGGTCGTCGGCCAGCCCCTGCTGCACGTAGAGGAAGTCGCCGCTCCACATGTGGTGCACCCACGCGTCGCCGCCGGTCATGTTGTTGACGTCGTCGGAGGAGTACGCGCGGAGATGGTCCTTCTGGCTGATCAGGAGCTTCTTGATCTCCTCGAGCTCCGAGGCCTTCGCGGTGTTGACGTCGTAGCCGAGGATGAGCGCCGCCATGGCCAGCGCCTCGTCCTGGTCGTCGAGGGTGAAGATGTGCCCGCTGGCCTCGTCGTTCCAGAGGTCCTCCCAGCTGCCGGTCATCGACGACACCTTGTCGGTGCGCCAGCCGATCCCGGTCTTGTAGACCGTGAAGGGGACCGAGACCGCCGACCCGGCGTCGTACCACGGTTCGTTGAAGTAGGAACCCGAGTAGAAGACCTGGTCGGCGTTCTGCAGCTGGGCCGGGTCGATGGAGCGCAGCTTGCCCTCGCGCCGGAGCTTGACCACCCACTTGGCGATCGGGAAGACGATGTCGTACTGGTTGCCGGCGGCGATCTTGGCGTACATGCCCTCCATCGAGTCGTAGTTGGACTCGATGACCTTGACGCCGTACTCCTCCTGGAACCCCTTGACGACCTTCGGGTGGAGGTAGTCGGCCCAGTTGAAGTAGACGAGGTCGCCGTCGATCTCCGCCTTCGCCGACGGCGGCAGCGGAGCGTCGACGGCCACGTCGTCACGGATGTAGGCGCAGCCGGGCAGCGTCATGGACGCGCCCAGCGCGAGGCCCCCGGTCAGAAGGCCCCTCCGCGACGTCCGCAGCCCGGTCACGACCCGGCCCCCTCGAACGGCGCCGGCGGCGGGAGCGGGCCGTCGTGGCCGACCAGGATCCCGACGGTGGTGGCGATGCTGGTGCGCGCCTCCCCGAGCCCGAGATTGGGGTCGCGGGCCAGGACCCGCCCGCCCAACCCGTCGGTGAGGGCGACCGCCGTCTCGGCCAGCGCCCTCGGGTCGAGCGTCGTGCGGAAGACGCCGGCCGCGACCCCCTCGCTGACGATGTCCGCGACGGTGACGTAGAGGTCCTCGTAGAGGTCGGCCCCGACCTTGGCGAGGTGCGGGTCGCGGATGCACAGCAGCGCGAGCTCCTGCCAGAGCAGCCACTCGTGCTCGCGCTGCTCGTCGCTGGGCAGGCAGCGGTCGAGGAACGACGACAGGCGTTCGGCCGGCCCGTGACCGGCGCTCGCCATCGCCCGCTCGTTGAGCTCCGCCGAGGCGGCGTGCGAGTAGGTCAGCACCTCGCCGAAGAGGAGCTCCTTGGTGTCGAAGTGGTAGTGCAGCAGGCCGGCCGACACCCCCGCGGTGCGGGCGATCGAGGCCATTCGGACCTGGGCCAGGCCGTCGCGGACGATGCAGTCGACGGCGGCGGCGAGGATCCTGGTGCGGGCCTCCGCGGCGGCCTTCTCACGCTGGGTCGGGCGGGCGGACAGCGCGGTGACCGGGGCTCGCTGGGCCTGCATCGCGGCCTGCGATCCACCCTCAGCCATGGCACCCCATCATATTTGACTGTTCAGTCAGTCAGCGATGCTAGGGTCGCCCGCGTGAGGCGTCAAGGGCCGCAAGCGGGGTCGTCGGCACCGCCGCTCGACGCCCTCTTCTCGCCCCGGACGGTCGCCATCGTCGGGGCCAGCGACGACTCCGCGAAGTGGGGACACATCCTCGCCCGTCGCGCGCTGGCGTCGCGGGGTGACCGCACGGTGCTGCTCGTGAACCGACGCGGCGGCAAGGTGCTCGGCCGGCCGACGTACCCGTCCGCGCAGGCGGCCGCCGCCGCCCACGACCTCGACGTCGACCTTGCGGTGCTGTGCGTGCCGGTCGTGGGCTTCGTGGCCTCGGTGGCGGACGCCGTCGCCGCCGGCGCCCGGGCGATCGTGGCGATCACGGCCGGGCTGTCCGAGGCGGGCGCTGAGGGGGCCCTGCTCGAGGCGGAGGCGCTCGGGATCGTGCGCGACGCCGGGGCCGTGCTGGTCGGTCCCAACTGCCTCGGGATCGTCGACTCCACGACCGGGCTCCAGCTGGCCCACGCCGTCCTGCCCGACGGCGATGTCGCCGTGCTCAGCCAGAGCGGCAACCTGGTGCTCGACCTCGCGGGACTCCTGGCCGACCGGGGGCTGGGCGTGTCCCGGTTCGTCTCGCTCGGCAACCAGGCGGACCTCGGGGTCGTCGACTTCATGCTCGCCTGCGTCGGCCACGAAGGGACCCGGGCCGTCGCCGTCTACACCGAGGACGTCGTCGACGGCAGGGCGTTCCTCGACGCGGCCCGGACGCTGCGTGACGCGGGCAAGTCGCTGGTCCTGCTGGCGCCGGGGCGGACCGAGGCGGCGGTCCGGAGCGCGGCCTCCCACACCGGCTCGCTGACAAGTGCGTCGATGGTCATCGACGCCGCCTGCGCGGCAGGCGGAGCGCACCGGGTGGACCACCCGACCCAGATGGCCGACCTGCTGGTCGCCCTGCGTACGCCGAGGCGGATGCCGGGCCGACGGGCCGCGATCCTCACCGATGGAGGCGGGCACGGCGCGGTGGCCGCGGACGCGCTCGTGGCGGCCGGGCTGCTGATCCCGGTGCTGACCGAGCCGGTGACCACCGAGCTCGAGGTGGCCCTGTGGGCGCAGGCGACGGTGACCAACCCGGTCGACCTCGCCGGCGCCGGCGAGCAGGACGTCGCGTGCTACGCCCGAGGAGTCCAGTCCCTGCTCGCCTCCGACCAGGTCGACGGCGTGCTGCTGACGGGCTACTTCGGCGGCTACACGACCGAGGAGTCCAACCTGACCGGGCCGGAGCTGGCCGCGGCCCACCTGATGGCCGACGCGGTGGCGGCGCAGGGCAAGCCACTCGTCGTGCAGACGATCTACCCGGAGAGCCCGGCCAGCCAGGTGCTGCGCGCCGTGGGCATCCCGGTGCACCGCGACGTCGACCGCGCGTGCACGGTGCTGGCGGGCCTCGTCGAGCGCTCGACGGCCGGCCTCGCGGAGGAGCTCCCGGCTCCCGCGCCGCCCGTCACGGACACGTCGTACGAAGCGGCCCGCGCGCTGTTCGAGGAGGCAGGCGTCGCCTTCCCGGCCGCGTTGTCGGTGACCGACGTCGTGGGGCTCGATGCAGCGCTCGGGAGCCTGGGATTCCCGGTCGTGCTCAAGGCCACGGGCCGGCTGCACAAGTCCGAGGGTGGCGGGGTGGTGGTCGGCCTCGCCGACCGGGACGCCGTGCGGGCGGCGTACGCCGACCTGGCCGCACGCCTGGCACCGCCCGCCGTCTCCGTCGAGGCGCAGGCCGACGCGACCGACGCGGTCGAGCTGATCGTCGGCAGCGTGCGCGACCCGAAGTTCGGACCGGTGGTCATGGTCGGGCTCGGTGGGGTCTTCACCGAGGTGCTGGACGACACCGCCTGCGCCATCGCACCCGTGTCCGCCGACGCCGCCCGGGAGCTGCTGCTCTCGTTGCAGGGCGCTCCGGTGCTCCTCGGCGCGCGGGGCCGGGTGCCGGTCGACCTCGACGCGCTGGCCGACGTGGTCGCGCGCGTCTCGCGGCTCGCGGCATGCCACCCGGAGCTCGTCGAGCTCGAGCTCAATCCGGTGCTCGCCGGTCCCGGAGGAGTCGTCGCGCTGGACGCGCGGATCGTCCTCGGCTGAGCCGACCGTCGGTCAGACAGACTCGACGTCGCGCAGGTAGCGCTTGTCGAACTCGTGTACCCACGAGTCCTTGGCCGGGAAGACGCCGTGCTCGAACGCGCGGGACGTGACGCCCCGCTGGACGCGCTCGCAGGCCTCGTTGTCCTGGTGGGTCACCCGCTCGTTGAACTCGATGACCGGCGAGGGGTCGAAGTCGGGGTCCTCGAGCGCCTCGGCGCTGAAGAGGTACTCCGTCACCAGCCGGCAGCTCCGCGGCCCGGTCGGGAACACCGCGGTGGCGAGGCAGCTGGAGCCGTCGACGTCGAGGAACATCGTGGGATAGACCATCGCGCCGTAGTAGGACTCCGGGTCGCTCCCCGAGCCGTTGGCCCGGAACCCCGGCAGCAGTGGCAGTCGCAGCCGCGCGTCGTCGACGATGGCGGTGCGGCCGTCGGCGAGCGAGACGCCGCCGTCCTGGCGGCCGTTCTGGAAGATGTCGCCCTTCTTGTACGCGGGTACGACGGCCACCAGCTCCGGGTGGATCGTCGGGCAGTGCAGGCACTCGTTGTAGTTCTCGAGCACGATCTTCCAGTTGGCGTGAACCTCGTTGGTGGTGACGTGCGCGATGCGCAGGTCGGCGAGGCCGTACTTGGCCATCGCCAGCGGGTCGTCCTGCTGGTCCGCGAGGTGCTCGAGCAGCGGACGGGGCTCCTCACGGGACAGGTTGACGAAGACGAACCCCTCCCAGACATCGACGTGGACCGGCCAGAGCGAGGTCGACGGGCGGTCGATCTCGTCCTTCTCGATCATCGGCGTGGTCACGAGCGTCCCGTCGAGGGCATAGCCCCACGCGTGGTAGGGACAGCGCAGGTGGCTGCGCACCTCGCCCTGCTCGTCGTCACAGATCCGCGAGCCGCGGTGCCGGCAGACGTTGTAGAAGGCGCGGATCTGCTCGTCCTTGCCGCGGACGACCAGGATGCTCTCGCCGGCGATCTCCACCCGCAGCCAGGCGCCCGGCTTGGCCACGCGCTCGGCGCGTCCGGCGTAGACCCAGTTGCGGTAGAACACCCGCTCGGTGTCGACCGCGTAGGTCTCGTCGGAGTGGTAGGCCACCCCGGGCAGCGTCCGCCGGATCTCAGTGACCATTCGCTAACTGTACAGTCAGTCAGTCGGTCGTGTCATCGGTCGCTTCCCGCTCAGTCCCCGGCAGATCGCGCCTCAGCCGCGCGCTGGAGGACGGCGATCCAGTCGTCCAGGGTCTTCTGGAGCGACGAGCGCATCAGCTTGGGCGCCAATCGGGCGGGGATCCCGTCCCAGGACTCTTCCGTGTGGATCGACGTCCCACCCTCAACAGGGTGAAGTCTCCACACGTGGACCGCGCTCATCCCCATCGTCCGTCCCGTCCATCCGATCTCGGCGGGCCGATCGGCGACCTGGATGACCGAGGTGAGCCTGGCCGGTCCCGATTTCCACCGGAAGGTCTCGCCGGGCTCGCCCTGGCCAGGCAATGACGTCGAACTGATCGCCGGGTTCCAGTCCGGCCAGCGGTTCACGTCCACGAGGAGGTCCCACACGATCTCTGCACTCGCGGAGACGGTTGCCGAGCTCTCGGCGGTCACTGGAGCGGAGCGGTCGATGTTCATGCCGTCGTCCTCCTCTGACTGATCAGGCCGGCGACGGCGATGCCCGCGACCACGACGAGCAGCCCGACGATGCAGTCGAGCAGCCAGTGGTTCCCCGTGCACACGACCACGGCCGTCGTGAGCACCGGGTAGGACAGGAGCACGGCGCGTCCCAGGGCGCTGCGGACGTGGGCGTACAGAGCCCACGCGACCCACACCGCCCAGCCGACGTGCAGGGAGGGCATGGCCGCCAGCTCGTTGGTGAACTCACCGAGACCGCTCGGTGCCGATGCGTGCTCCGTCCACCAGCCCAGATGTGCGTAGCGGGCCAGGGTGTCGATGTACGGCTCCCCCATCAGCCGGGGCGGGGCGGTCGGGAACAACAGGTAGCCGAGCAGCCCCAGCACCGACGCGATCACGATGGCGTTGCGGCACCGGGCGTACGCCGACCGTCGCCTCAGGTAGAGCCAACCCAGCGCCGCCGGGGTCACGACGTAGTGGAGCACGGCGTACCAGTAGTCCATGGGCACCGCGAGCCAGGCGAGATCGGTGACCGCCGCATTGAGCTGCGACTCGACGTCGAGGTGCACCGCACCCTCCAGCTGCAGGACGTCGTCAGCTCGTTGGCGGGCCGATCCGATGTCCTGGGCCCCTACAGCGCGGGTGAGGCTGTAGGCGGCGTAGAGACTTGTCAGGAGCGCCACCTCGCGCAGGTGACCCACCAAGGTCGAGGGTCTTGCAGCTGTGGTGGCGTCTCCTCCGCCCGGTCGCGTGCCGCTCCCGTTCATGACTCAAAGCCCTCCTCGGTCCGCTTGGATCTGAGGGCGCAGTCTTCGATCCGGCTGGGTGACCTGTCGTCACCCACAGCCCGTCCACCCAGGGTGGTTTTGGCCGCTGTTCGTGGCCGAGTCCCGATTCGGCACTGCGGTAGCGTCACCGGGTGCCACCGGCATCGGCCTTGGAGACGCCTCTGATCCGCACCAAGGTGAGTGCGCCGATCACGCGGAAGCTGGTCGCGCGCCGGTCGCCCCTCGACTCGCTGATCAACGGCCAACCGCGGCGCCTGACGCTGGTCCGCGCACCCGCCGGCTGGGGGAAGTCGAGCCTGCTGTCGGCGTGGGCCGGCGACGAAGGCGAGGCCCGTCCCTTCGCGTGGCTGTCCCTGGACGGCGGGGACAACGACCCGAGTCGCTTCTTCACCTATGCCATCGAGGCGTTGCGAACCCTGGCGCCGACCATCGGCGACCACTCCCTGCCCATCCTGAAGGCGCCCGGCGTCAGCCTCCTCGACGACGTACTCCCCGTCCTGCTCAACGAGCTGGACGGGCTTCCCGAGCCATCGGTCCTGGTCATGGAGGACTACCACCTGATCAAGAACGCCGAGGTCCACGAGGCGATCTCGTTCGTCCTCGAGCACACGCCTCCGGCGTTGGAGCTGGTCATCTCCAGCCGGGTCGAACCACCGTTGCCGATCGCGAGGCTCCGGGGCAGGGGCGAGATCCTGGAGATAGCCGCAGCGCATCTCGGCTTCTCGGTGAGCGAGGCGCAGACGCTCCTCAACGGCGACCAGCGGCTGCGTCTGGACCCGGCGGACGTCTCCCTCCTGGTCCACCGGACCGAAGGCTGGCCGGCCGGCATCTACCTGGCCGCGCTGTCGCTGCGCCATCGCGACGACCCGCACGAGTTCATCGAGAACTTCGCCGGCGACGACCGCAACGTCGTGGACTACCTGACGACGGAGGTCCTGACGGACCAGCCGACCGAGGTGCTCGAGTTCCTCCTGGTGACATCCGTGCTGGAGCGGCTGACTCCGGGCCTGTGCGACCAGGTGACGGGCAGGCCGAGGTCAGCCCAGGTCCTCAGGCAGATCGAGGCGTCCAACGCCTTCCTCATCGCCCTCGACAACAGGCGGGAGTGGTACCGCTACCACCAGCTCTTCCGTGACCTGCTGCGCAGCGAGCTGGTCGTCACCGATCCGGCCCTCGCCGTCGAGGCGCACCGGCGAGCTGCTGCGTGGCTCGCCGCGCGTGGTGACACCTCGGAGGCGGTCAACCACCTGATCTCCGCGGGAGACACGGCCGAGGCAGTCGAACTGGTCGCGTCCTCGTGGTTGCCCCTGGCCAGCTCCGGTGGGCACCAGACGGTGCACAGCTGGCTCACGGCCCTCCCCAGAGAAGTGCATCGTGGCGACGCACGGCTCTGTGTCGCCAGCGCCGTGACGGCGATCAGCACGGGCCGCCTCGACGAGGTCGGGGAGTGGCTCGACCGGGCCGCCGACGCCCCAGCGGCCGGGCCCTTCCACGACGGGTTCGCTTCGGGAGCCGCGGCGGCGGGGTGCCTGCGGGCGGCGCACAAGTGGTTGACCGGCGATCTCGTGGCCTGCCGCGCGTCCGCTCTGGACGCCAGCAAGGCTGGTGGTGAACCCTCGCCGTGGGATGCGGTGACCTACTTACGGCTGGGCGCGTCGACGTACTGGCTCGGGGACAGCGAGCCCGGCATCGAGCTGTTGGAAACGGGGCTCGAGCGCAGCCGCCTGGCCGACTTCCCACCGCCGCGGGTCTCCTCCCTGGGCATGCTGGGCCTGATCCACCTCGCACGCGGCGAGCTCGACCAGGCGCAGGCACGCGCCGACGCCGCCCTGGAGCTGTCCGGCCAGGCGGGCCTGCTCGAGTACTGGATCAACGTCGACGCGCACACCGCCCGGGCCGGCCTGCTCACCCACGCCGGACGGCTCGACGAAGCCCGGAGCGAGCTCGACCGAGCACTCGAGCTCGCTCGGCGCGGAAGTGGTCCCGTGGAGACCATCCACGCCCTGGTCGCGCACGGGATCGCGGCCCGGGCCGCGGGTGAGGACGACGCCGCGCGCTCTTCCATCGCCGAGGCCCGTCTGCTCCTCACGTCCTGCGCCAGTCCCGGGCCGGTCGTCACGACCCTGGTGGACGACGCGAGCGCCCGACTGCCGAGGACGGATCGGTCCCGCCAGGCACCGCCGCTGTTCGAGGACTTCAGCGAGCGTGAGCTGGACGTCCTGCGGCTCCTCGGCGGCGAGCTCTCGCAGCGGGAGATCGCCGACCTCCTGTTCATCTCGTTCAACACGGTCAAGTCCCACTCCAAGAGCATCTACCGCAAGCTCGGTGTCGGCAGCCGCACCGAGGCGGTGGCCCGAGCGCGCGAGCTCGCGGTCATCTGACGGACCGCTCGACGGGACGTCGCGGGCCTGGGAACCACCCAGGGTGATTGGCCCGAGAGTGATGACGGCTCACCCAGGCGCCTCGGAGACTGCGGCTCCAGACCGAGGACCAACGAGGAGCCGACGATGCCCACGACCCCGCAGACCGTCCCCATGCCGCCCGGCTCGGGCGGAAGCATCCCGAGCGGGCCCCACCGCCGGCACCAAGTGGTCGTGATCGGATCCGGCTTCGGCGGCCTGGCTGCCACCAAGGGGCTCGCCCGCGTCGACGTCGACGTGACGGTGGTGGCCAACACCCCTCATCACCTGTTCCAGCCCCTCCTCTACCAAGTGGCAACCGGAGTGCTGTCGGAGGGTGAGGTCGCCCCGCCGACCCGCGAGGTCCTCAGGCGCCAGGCCAACGCGCGCGTGCTGTTGGGCGAGGTGACCGGCATCGACGTCGACCGCAGGACCGTGACCTCGCACGTCCTCGGTCGCGAGACGCAGGTGCGGTACGACTCGCTCGTGGTCGCTGCCGGGGCGGGCCAGTCCTACTTCGGGAGCGACCACTTCGCACAGTTCGCGCCCGGCATGAAGACCATCGACGACGCCCTGGAGCTGCGGGGCCGGATCTTCGGCGCCTTCGAGCTGGCCGAGCTGGGCGCAGTGCGCGGTGAGGACGTGAGCGGCCTGCTGACGTTCGCGATCGTCGGGGCCGGGCCCACCGGGGTCGAGATGGCCGGGCAGATCGCCGAGCTGGCCCGTCGTACCCTCCGCCGCGACTTCCGCGGCATCCGGACCCGTGAGGCGCGGGTGATCCTCCTCGATGCCAGCAGCCAGGTCCTGCCGCCGTTCGGCGAGCGCCTCGGCGCCAAGGCGCACCGGACCCTCGAGCGGGTCGGTGTGGAGATCAGGTTGGGGGCGGCCGTGACCGACGTCGACGCTCGCGGCCTGGAGGTGACCTACGCGGACGGTCGCTCGGAGTACATCGCAGCCGCGACCAAGATCTGGGCGGCCGGCGTCAGCGCCAGCCCGCTCGCCCGGACGCTCGCCGACCAGACCGGCGCCACCCTCGACCGCGCCGGCCGCATCTCCGTCCTGCCGGACCTCACCCTCCCCGGCCATCCCGAGGTGAGTGTCATCGGCGACATGGCCTCCCTCGACGGACTGCCCGGCGTCGCCCAGGTCGCCATCCAGGGCGGGAAGTACGCCGCAGCGTCCGTCCACGGAAGGCTTCGGGGCCGCCCGCCGGCCGCGCCGTTCAGGTACCGGGACAAGGGCTCGATGGCCACGATCAGCAGGTTCCGCGCGGTCGCCAAGGTGGGCCGGCTCCAGCTGACCGGCCTCGTGGCGTGGCTGCTGTGGCTCACCGTGCACCTCGCCTACATGACCGGGTTCCGCAACCGGGTCACCGCCGTCCTGCACTGGGCCATGTCGTTCCTGGGCAGCGGACGATCCGAGAGGACCGCCACCGAGCAGCAGGTCTTCGGACGCGGTGCGCTCACCCTCATCCCGGGCGGCGCAGCGGGGTTGGTCGACTGGAGCCCGCCGGCCGACGCCGAGCTGCCCGGAGACAACAGCCCGGGTCAGGGGTGGCCGGGTACGGCGAACCCTGCTTCGTAGGCCAGCACCACGAGCTGGGTCCGGTCGCGAGCATCGAGCTTCATGAGCAGGTGGCCGATGTGGGTCTTCGTCGTGGACAGGCTCATGTGCAGCCCGGCACAGATCTCGGCGTTCGAGAGCCCCTGGGCGACCGCGGTCAGGACGTCGCGCTCCCGGTCGGTCAGATCCGGGAGCGCGGCGCGGGCCAGTGAGAGCGCCACCGGGCGCGCGGCGAAGTCCTCGATCAGGCGACGGGTCACGCTCGGGGCGAGGAGACCCTCTCCACTCGCGATGACGCGGACGGCGGAGCGCAGCTCGTCGGGCATCGCGGCCTTCAGCAGGAAGCCGCTGGCGCCGACCCGCAGCGCTTGGTAGACGTACTCGTCGTGGTCGAAGGTGGTGAGGATCAGCACCCGGGTGGTGGTGGTCCGAGGGTCCTCGACGATCCGCCTGGTGGCCTCGAGGCCGTCCATCCCGGGCATGCGGATGTCCATGAGCACGACATCGGGCTGCAGCTGCTGGGCGAGCGCGACGCCCTCGGCGCCGTTGCTGGCCTCGCCCACCACGGTCAGGTCGTCGGCGCCCTCGATCAGCGAGGCGAGACCGCTCCGCAGCAGGACCTCGTCGTCGACGACGGCCACGGTGATCATCGGGTGCCCCCGGGCGTTGCGACCGCCAGGCCGGCGCGACCGGCTGGGGCCTCGAACGGCAGGTGCGCGCGGACCCCCCAGCCGCCGTTGGTCCGTGGACCGGCCTCGAACGACCCGCCGAACAGGGCCACCCGCTCGCGCATGCCGAGCAGACCGTGCCCGGACTCGGTCACGCCCTCGGGTCGACCCAGCAGGCCGCGGCCGTGCCCGTCGTCGCTGACCTCGAGCGCCAAGCCGTCCGGTTGCCAGAGAACCGAGACCTCGGCGGAGGCACCGGGTGCGTGCTTGACGACGTTGGTCAACGCCTCCTGCACGATGCGGTAGCCGCAGAGGTCGACGCCCGACGGTACGGCGGGCGGCCGCTGGCCCTCGGCGACCAGCCGGGTCACCACGCCGGCCGTCGCCGCCTCGCGGGCCAGGGCCGGCAGGTCAGCGACCCCGGCCGAGGGCTGGAGCTGCGCCAGGCTCTCGTCGTCGTGCCTGAGGATGGCCAGCATCCGGCGCATCTCCGCCAGGGCGCCCCGGCTGCTCGTCTCGATGACCCCCAGCGCCCGGGACGTGGCGTCGGGGTCCTGGCGCAGCCGCTCCAGCGCCACGCTGCTCTGCACGGCGATGAGGCTGATGGCGTGAGCGACGACGTCGTGCAGCTCGCGCGCGATCCGCAGTCGCTCGTCGTTGACCGCCTTCTCCGCGAGGGTGGCGCGCTCACGCTCGAGCTGGGCGGCGCGCTCCGCGTGGATCTCGTCGTAGGCCTGCCGCGTGCGCACCAGCTCGGCCAGGGCGATCACCATCGCGAACGTGATGGCGTCGAGGAAGAAGGTGCTGGCGGTCGTACCCGGGAGGCTCAGGTAGGCCATCAGGATCAGGCCGTAGCCGACCGCCACGACCACACCACCGACCCAGCGCCGCTCCCGCACGAGAACGGTGTAGGCGGCGAACGCGACGCCCACGCCCGTCCCCGCCGCGCCGATCAGCAGGGCGGTGGCGAAGCAGACCGCGAGGATCCCGAACACGACCCGGGGAGCGAAGCGGCGCACGGCGAACGGCACGGTGGCGCCGAGCGCCACGACGTACGCCGCTGCCTGCTGCACCGATCCGTCCAGCGGGTCTGCGTGGAGCTCGGCCAGCCACCACACCGCCAGCACGGCCGCCACGACGACGTCGAGGGCGTAGGGGAGCCGGACCAGGCCGGCGGGCTTCATGGCGCGAGCGTACTCACGGACGCCGTCGCCGACATCGGTCGCGCGACCGATGCGACGGGACGGCCGAGCGCACTAGGTCGCAGGGACGACGACGGATCCGGCCCCCGGACCGACGCGCGTCAGAGGCCCCGGAGCCGATGGTGGTGGGACGAGCGGACGCCGGACCCGGCGGCGCCGCACCACACCGTCGAAAGGCCCTCTCATGACTGCACAGACCATCCGACCGCTCACCACGACGCTGAAGCCCGTGGCGCAGGTCGTCGACGTCTCGAAGACCTACGGTCGCGGCGCGCAGACCGTGCACGCGCTCCGCAACGTCACCGCGGCGTTCGCCCCAGGGTCCTTCACGGCCATCATGGGTCCGTCCGGCTCCGGCAAGAGCACGCTGCTGCACGTCGCCGCGGGGCTGGACCGCCCCACCAGCGGTGACGTCAGGATCGGCGACACCGACCTCTCCGCGATGTCGGAGAAGGGGCTCACCCGGCTACGCCGGGACCGGATCGGCTTCGTCTTCCAGGCCTACAACCTGATGCCGTCGCTCGACGTCGCGCAGAACATCGGCCTGCCGGCACGGCTGGCCGGCACCCGCGTCGACCGTGCCTGGCTGGCGGAGGTCGGCCAGCGGGTCGGTCTCGGGGACCGGATGAGACACAGGCCGTCGCAGCTCTCCGGTGGTCAGCAGCAACGCGTCGCCATCGCCCGGGCGCTGGTCACGCGGCCCGAGGTCATGTTCGCCGACGAACCCACCGGAGCGCTCGACTCGCGCACCGGCGGCGAGATCCTCGGCCTGATGCGCGAGTCGGTGGAACGCCACTCGCTCTCGATCGTCATGGTCACCCACGACCCGTTGGCCGCGGCCCGCGCGGACAGCGTGCTGTTCCTCGCGGACGGCCGGATCGTGGACCACCTCGTGGCCCCGACGGCCGACTCCGTCGCCGAGCGCATGACCCACCTGGAGGGCTGAGCCATGTGGTCCCTAGCCCTCGCCAGCCTCCGGTTCAGGTGGCTGAGCTTCATCGGAATCTTCGTGACCGTGTTGGCGGCGGCCACCTTGGTGACCGCCACCGGGTCACTCCTCGAGGGCGGCATCCGCGGTGCCGTCCCGCCCGAACGGCTTGCCGGCGCCGACATCGTCGTCGCCGCCGACCAGGACATCAGCGAGACCCGCGGCCGCGGCGACGACAAGGAGACCGTCGGCGGCTCCGTCGTCGAGCGCGTCCGGATCCCCACGGACCTGGTGGCACAGGTCGAGTCGGTCGCCGGCGTGACCGGCGTCGTGGCCGACGTCTCCTTCCCCGCCTACGTCGTCGTGGCCGGCGGACAGGTTGCGGGGCCAGGAGGGACGCCCTCTCTGGGGCACTCCTGGAGCAGTGCCGACGCCACGGCGTTCCGGCTCGTCGAGGGTGACGCGCCGGACGGCTCCGACGAGGTCGCGATCGACTCCTCGCTGGCTCGCCGGTCGGGTCTCGGCGTCGGGGACCGGACCACTGCCGTGGTGTCCGGCCGCACCGTCGAGGTGACCGTCACCGGGGTCGGTGACCCGTCAGGCCAGCGGTCGCTCACGGAGCAGTCCGCGGTCTTCTTCTCCGACGCCGCGGCGCGCTCGCTCTACGCACACCCCGACCAGGCCGATCTGCTCGTGGTCACGGTCAGCAAGGGTGCGGACGCGGCGACCGTCGCGACGGCGCTGGGCAAGGTCCTGGACGACCAGCTCGTCGTCCTGACCGGCGACGAGCGGGGGCGCGCCGAGTTCCTGGACTCCTCGGAGTCCAGCGTCCGCCTGATCGCGATCAGCGGCTCGCTCGGCGGCATCGCCCTCTTCGTGGCCGCCCTCGTGCTCGCCGGCATGATCACCCTGTTCGTGCAGCAGCGGCAGCGCGAGATCGCCCTCCTCCGCGCCATCGGAGCGACCCCGCGACAGGTGCGCAAGCTCCTGGCCCGCGAGACCGTCACGGTGACCCTGCTGGGTGCCGCGGTCGGGGTCTGGCCCGGGTTCTGGCTCGGCGGACGCCTGGCCGAGGCGATGCAGGACAAGGGTCTGCTCCCCGGGACCTTCCAGATCGAGAAGGGTGTCTGGCCACCGGTCGCCGCGATCGTGGCGGTGCTGGCCGTCAGCCGGGTCGCCGCGTACGTCGCGGGCCGGCGAGCGGGCCGGGTCCGGCCCATCGAGGCGCTCATGGAGTCCGCGAAGCCCGTCAGCGGGATCGGCTGGCTGCGTGCGCTCGTGGGTCTGCTCTGCGCCGCGGGTACGGGCGCGTTGTTCGTCGTGGCCATGTCGGTCCGGGCCTCGATCGCACCTGCCCTGGTCCCGGCGACCTTGATGGCCGCCGTGGTCACCGTCGCGCTCTTCGCACCGGTGCTGGTCTGGGTCGGCACCCGCATCGCGGGCGCCTTCATCCGACCGGTCTCCGGTGCCAGTGGGTTCCTCGCGCTCGCCAACGTGCGGACGCAGGTCAGGCGCGTGGCATCGGCGGTGATCCCGATGGCCCTGACCGTCGGTGTCGCCGGGATGACTCTCTTCCAGCAGTCCACCCTCGAGGAGGAGTCGCGCGCCCAGCGTGCGGACCGGGTGACGGCCGAGCACGTGGTGGCGGCGGGTGCCGCCGGGCTCCCGCCGGCGGTGGTCGACGAGCTGGCCGGGTCGTCGTACGACGTGGTCGGTCTCGCCGACACCAGCGTCTACGCCAACTACGAGCTCGACCCGTACGCGGCGAAGGTGATGCTGGGCGAGACCCTCGACGGCCTCCTCGACCTGGGTGTGGTGCGCGGCTCGCTCGCGGCGCTCGCCAAGGGTGAGGTCGCGCTCTCGGAGGACGCCGCAGCAGGCCTGGGGGCGAAGGTCGGCGAACCGGTCGACCTGCACCTCGGCGACGGCACGCAGCAGGACTTCACGCTGGTCGCGGTCTACGACAAGTCCCTCGGCTTCGCCGACATCCTGCTGCCGTGGGAGTCGGCGGGAGGCCATCTCACCGACGGCCTGCTGTCGCTGGTGCTGGTCGGTGGCGGCGACGACCCGTCGGCGGCCACCGCAGCGGTCGAGGCACTGCACCGCGATCACCCGACCGTGGTGATCGGTGGGCCGGACATCATCGCCGCGGCCGAGGACGCGAACGCCGACACCCAGGCCTGGGTGAACTACCTGTTGCTCGGCCTGGTCATCGCGTTCAGCGCCTTCGCCGTGCTCAACACGCTGATGCTGGCGATCCGCGGCCGGACCAGGGAGTACGCACTCCTCCAGCTCATCGGTGCGTCGCGGCTGCAGGTGCGCAGGATGATGCGCATCGAGGGCCTGCTCCTGGTCCTGCTGGGGTGGACCGTGGGGGCTGCGGTCGCGGCGGCCACGCTGATGCCGTTCTCCTACGCCGTCACGGGCTCGTTCCTGCCCAGCCTCCCGGTGGCGACCGTGGGAGCCGTGCTCGGAGGCACGGCGGTGCTGGCCTGGCTCGCGACGATGGTGCCCACCCGAGGCACCATGCGGACCCGGCCGGTGGACGCCATCGGCATCCGGGACTGATCCACGGTCGCGTGAATGCGGACGACGTCGTAGCGATCGTGATCGGCGGGCCGGCTACTTGAAGATGCTGTAGCCGCCCGGGCCGACGACGAACGCAAGGACGATCAGGATGATCCCGAGCAGCACCTGGCCCCTGAAGAGTGACACGATCCCGGCGATGCCGATGAGAACGGCGAGAATCCAGATGAGAAACATGGTTGCTGACTCCTTTGTTGTGCGCGATGGCGGCGGGCTTGTGGTGGATCAAGAACGAAGCAGTGCGAGCACGAGCGCCACGGTCGGTATCAGCCAGACGAAGGCCATGGCCACCGCCGACTCTGCGGTCCAGGACTTGTTCAGCCTGTGTCCGCCTCCGCGTCCAGCCCGCTCCGGTCCTCGGCTGGTCACCTCTTCGAATGCCACGCCGTCAGAGCTCCGTCCGACGCTCGCTGACGGTCTGCGAGCCGTCGCCGTGCGTCGTCGTGGTCAGGCTGTGCGCGCCCGGGTTGCGGTTGTACGTGAACGCCGTTCGCGCGAGGACCGGTCCGGCCACGACCAGGAAACCGCCGAATCCGTAGCCCATGGTGATGATCCCCTTCGTGGTTCTGGCCCGGTCGGGCCGCGAGCTGACTGCGGAGACGTACCCGGCAGCTGCGGCGTCATGCCCGGCCGGTGACGCTGAGCGTCAACCGGTCTAGAGGCGTCGGCCAATTCGCGCAGCCATGTAACGACTGCTGCGCTTGGCGACATGTGCCCCTTCGGAGGGACTGGCCGCTGGGAAGGCGACGGACACACCCGGCGATGTCCGACCGAAGTCCACGGTGGTCCAGGACGACCAGAACCAGCGGTTCCTTTGGACACGTTGGGCACGCATCCGACCGCACGACCACTTCGCTGATGCTGCGCTCACGAGGCCGTCATTGCGGCCAGCCCGAACTTCGGCAGCGCGGCCTTCAACTCCCGGCGTGAGGTCACTCCGAGCTTGGCGAAGACCTTGCTCAGGTGCCACTCCACCGTGCGCGCGCTGAGAAACAGCCGTGCCCCGATCTCCGGGTTCGTCAGTCCGTCACTGGCCAGCTGGGCGACGAGCGCCTCCTGCGCCGTGAGCTGGCCCGGTGTCCCGATGGTGCGCGACTGCACGTTCTCGCCGGTGGCAAGAAGCTCGTGACGGGCACGTTCGGCGAATGCCTCCATGCCGATCAGGGCAAGCATGTCGTGGGCGATGCGGAGCTGGTCCCGAGCGTGGACGCGACGGCCCTGGCGTCGGAGCCACTCGCCGTACACGAGGTGGGTGCGCGCGAGCTCCGGTCGTAGCTGCGTCGGACTCAGCCGGTCGATAGCCGCGCGATACAGCGACTCGGCCTCGTCGCCCTCGGTCAGCAGTGCGCTCGACCTGGCATGGATCCCCACTGCCCAGTCGGCGTCGCAGCCCTCGACGTGGTCAGCGAGTCGCTGCAGCGCGTCCCTCGCGATCCCGTCGTGGTCGGACCTCACGGCGGCCTCGACGAGCTCGACCAACGCCCACGAGGCGATGAACAGCTCGGGCGTCTGCTCGCTCGCCTCCCCGGCGGCCGCCAGCGCCTCTCCATAGCGACCGAGACCGTTCATGATCACGGCCCGGGCCCACCACGCGTATTGAACTGCGGTCCCTTGTCCGCCCTCGGTGGCGCTTGCGATGACGTCTGCGATCAGCTGGGAAGCCCCATCCTCGTGGCCGCGCATTCCCGCGAGCGCCAGTGCTGCGTACGGCGCGATGCGGGTGCCGGTCGCCTCCTTGAGGGTGTCCACCTCGGCGGTCAGCAACGCGGCCCTCGCGAAGTCGCCTCCGACCGCAGCGGCCTGACCGCACGCGTTGTCCGCCGCGGCGAGGGCTGCGAGCGCTCCAGCGTCACGGGCAAGCCCCACCGCTCGCAGGCCGATCTCGAGACCACCGTCGTAGTCCCAGATCAGGTTCGCCGCTCGCGACGCCAACCAGCCCCAACGGAGCACTTCGTCATCGGGGACTTCGGCGCTCGAAAAGGCAGCGACAGCGCGTTCCAGCACAGGCACTGCGGCGCGCCGTCCTTCCGTGAAGACCACGGCAAGGCCCTCCAGCAGCAGGTCGCGGGCCAGGGGTCGACCGACCGGCTCCGGTGCGGCCATTGCCGCACGGGAGACGTCCAGCAGGCTGCCACCCTCGCCCGCCAACCGGCCTGCGAAGATCGCTGCCGCCCACGCGTCGAGGTAGGTGTCGCGCGACAGGCGTACGTCAAGTGGCTCGAGCCTCCGAGCAGCCTGGAGCAACATGAGCGGAGCCTCGCTCCCGCGGTTCTGGGCAAACGCGACCTCGGCCTGCAGCCGATCGACCCGGGCTCGGCCCAGCTCGTCCAGCGGTCCTTCCGCCGCCGCGGCCACCAGCTCGAGAGCCGCATCGAAGGCGCCCGCCTCGAGGCTGGCCTGGGCGGCATCCAGCGCGCGGTCCGCCCGTCGGCCCGGCTCCTGGGTCAGGGCGACCGAGCGCTGGAGAAAGGCCGCCGCAGCGGCGAGACCACCACGAGCCTGAGCCCGACCAGCCGAGCGCTCGAGCTCGGCGGCCACGGCGTCGTCGGGGCCGAGCACGCTCTGCGCGCGGTGCCACGCACGACGATCAGGGTCGGTGTCGGGGTCGGTGACGGTGGCCAGCGCTCCGTGCACGGTACGGCGCGCTGCCGGCGACGCCGCCTGGTAGATCGCCGAGCGAAGCAGAGGGTGCCTGAAGCGCACGCGAGCGTCGACCTCGAGCAGCCCTTCGGCCTCTGCGGGTGCCGCTGCCGCCATCGCCATGCCCAGGTCGGACGCAGCACGCCAGAACAGGTGCGGGTCGCCCACCGGATCGGCCGCCGCCAGCAGCAGCAGCTGCTGCGTATCGGTGGGCAACAGCTCCACCCGCCGGCGGTACTCGGCCTGGATCCGGCTCGGCAGGGGAAGTCCGCTCGGGACAGCGAAGCCGGTCGCCAATGCTGCCGCCGATCGCCCACGGGAGAGCTCGAGCAGTGCGAGCGGGTTGCCGCGGGCCTCTGCGAGGATCCGGCCGCGCACCAGCTTGTCGACGGGGTCGAGCGTCGCCGAGGTGACCAGCGCGGTCGCGTCCTCCTCCGACAGCCCGGCCAGCCGCAGCTCCGGCAGGCCGTCGAACTCGCTCAACGCATCGGCATCGCGTTCGGCAAGAACCATGACGACCGGCTCCATGCGAAGCCGCCGCGCGACGAAGGCGAGCACCTGGGCCGAGGACCGGTCGAGCCACTGGGCGTCATCGACGAGGCAGACCAGCGGCCGCGTGTCGGCAAGCTCGGAGAACTGGCTCAAGAGGGCCAGGCCCACGAAGAACCGATCGGGTGGCTGCCCGGAGCTGAGCCCGAACGCCGTTTCCAGTGCCTCTCGCTGCGGCGGCGGGAGCCTCTCGAGTCCGTCCAAGAGTGGTTGGGAGAGCTGATGGACCGCCGCAAACGGCAGCTCCATCTCCGACTCGACCCCGACCGCTCGGATGACCCGGCAACCCTGACTGCGCTCCGCGACGTAGTCGAGCAGCGCGGTCTTGCCGATGCCGGCCTCGCCGCGCAGGACGACGGTCCGGCTCGTGCCCGCTCTGGCCGCCTCGACATGGGCCTCGAGCGACGCGCACTCGGTCAGGCGGCCACGCAACTGCATCGGCAACACCTGCGCATCCGCTCCGGCTGCCGAGGCACGTCCCAATGTCTGGCGGGCGCCACCTGCCCCGCAGCGACGATTGCGCGAGCATAGCGGCCGTCCGCACCGCGCATCAGGTTCGAGTCGTCGCCCTGGCCGCCGGGACGACGCCCCGGAGCTCCCGGCGCGAGGCGATCCCGAGCTTCCCGTAGACCCGCGTCAGGTGCCACTCGACCGTGCGCGGGCTGAGGAACAGCTGCCCAGCGATCTCGGGGTTCGTCTGACCGTCCACGACCATCCGCACGATCTGCAGCTCCTGCGGTGTCATGATGGCCTGGTTCGCGTTGGTCCGCTTGCGCGCCGTCTCGCCCGTGGCGACCAGCTCGCGCCGGGCTCGTTCGGCGAAACCGGCCATCCCGATGTCGACCAAGGCGTCGTGGGCGATGCGCAGCTGCTCTCGTGCGTCCGTTCGCCGCCCGGCGCGACGCAGCCACTCGCCGTACAGCAGGTGAGCCCGGGCGAGATCCGGCACGGCTTCGGTCTGCGCCAACCGGTCGAGGGCCTCTTGATAACACGCTTCTGCGGTGTCGTCGTTGCTGACCAGGGCTCGGCAGCGAGCTTCGAGACCCAGCGCCCAGCCGGTCTGGGCGAGCTGGGTCCGCTCGACGAGCAGCACCATCGCCGCGTCAGCCCGCGCTAGGTCTCCCGACCGGACGGCAGCCTCGACGATTTCGACCAGCACATACCCGACCACTCCGGACGGATGACCTTCGCAGGCCCGCTGAGCCGCCTCCAACGCGCGCTCGTAGTACCCAGCGCCCACGAGTGCGATCGCTCGACACGCGTCGTAGACGACGGGCGGGCTCACCGCCCGAACCTGGCTCTGGTCGATCCGCAGCAGGGCCTCGTCGCACGGGTAGGCGACCGCATCGAGGACCGAGAGGTCCGTGCCCGGGCTCCCGATCGCCTCCCCGATCGCGATCCCTTCCACGTACAGAGCCTCGGCAGCCCGATAGTTGCCGCGGAGCACCTCGACATCTGCCAGGTGGGCCAGCGACCGCGGGAGCCTGGACATCGCGCCGACCCGACGAGCCAGCTCTACGGCGCGACGAGCGAGCACCTCGATGGCGTCAAGGTCCCACAGCGCGACCGCGGTGCCCTGGCAGAGCTCCAGGGTGGCCAGGTCGGACTCCACGAGCTCCGGAGCTTCTCGAATTGCCACCATGGCGCGACGCAGCTCGTCGGTCCCCGTAGGAAATCCGTCGGCGTAGAGGCGGGTGTAACCCCGCAGCACCAGCTCGACGGGGGTCGGCGGGCCAGGTGCCTCCGCCGAGTCGAGGACAGCGACCGCGGCGGTCAACACGTCCGGATCGAGGAAGAGCGCCTCGTGCAAGGCCTCGACGTGCACGGCCCGCCCGAGGACTGGGTCGAAGGTCTGAATCCGCGTCCCCACTTCGAGAAGGTGCACGAGCGTCGCCCGCTTGTCACCTCCCTCGCGGGCCAGGGAGACGCGGGCGCGTAGCCGGTCCAGTCGCAGCGACTGCAGCTCGGTGACGTCGCGCATGACCCCGCGGAGTACGCCGTCCACCGAGGCGATCACGCCGGCCTCGAGCAGCACGTCGGCCGCAGCCAGGGAGCGTTCGACTCGCCGGTCCGGGTCCGGCGTCAGCAGCGCGGATCGCTCCAGGAAGGCCCCAGCCGCAGCGAGCCCGCCACGTGCCATGGCGCGGGCCGCGGTCCGCTCCAACGAGGCTGCGACCTCCTCGTCCGGGGCGACGGTTGCCAGCGCTCGGTGCCACGCCTTGCGGTCGACCTCCTGCTCCTCGTCGGTCACGTCTGCGAGTACCCCGTGCGCCAAACGCCGATCACCTTCGGAGGCCGACCGGTAGACCGCCGAGCGCACGAGCGGATGCCGGAACGTCCATCGGTCCTTGAGCTCGATCAGGCCGGCGTCCACGGCGGCATCCGCGGCCTCGATCGGAAGCCCGATGCTCTCGATCGCCCGGAGCAACAGCAGCGGGTCGCCGACCGGCTCGGCCGCAGCCAGCAGCAACAGCCGCCTGGTCTCGGCCGGCAACGACTCGACCCGCACCCGGAAGCTGTCCTCGATCCGGCCGGTGAGCGAGCCTCGGTCCGAGCGGACGATGCCGGAGGAGACCTCGGCAGGCGTCAGTGCGTGCGGCAGCTCGAGCAACGCGAGCGGATTGCCATGCGTCTCTGACAGGAACCGCTCGCGGATCGGCCCGTCCAGCCGGCCGACGGTGACCGAGTCCAGGAGTACCTGCGCATCCGCGGCGGACAGGCCGCCGAGCTCGAGCGCCGGCACGCCGTCCAGCTGCTCGATGGCGGTGCGGCTCGCGATCGCGAGAGCGACGGAGTCCGCGCCCAGCCGCCGCGCGACGAAGGCCAGCACGTGCTGGGTCTGCGGGTCGAGCCACTGGGCGTCGTCCACCACGCAGACCAGTGGCTGGAGCGAGGCCATCTCGGAAAGCAGGGTCAGTGCCGCGAGCCCGACCAGGTACTGGTCGGGCGGGTCACCCGCGGCCAGCCCGAAGGCAACCTGAAGAGCCTTGCGTTGCGGATCCGGCAGTCGGTCCAGCCCCTCGATGATGGATCGGCACAGCTGCTGCAACCCCGCAAAGGGAAGATCGATCTCGCCCTCGACACCGGTGGCCCGGACGACCTGGCAGTCGCTCGCCGACTCGACGAGCTGCCGGAGCAGCGCAGACTTACCGACACCGGGCTCGCCGCGCACGAGCGTGGCAGCGCTACCCCCAGCCCGAACTGCGCTCAGCAGCCCCTGGAGGGTGGCCATCTCGTCTTGCCGCCCGACGAGGTCACTCGGCCGGGACGGCTGTGGTCCCAGCACTGAGAAAACTGTCCCACAGCCGCCGTCTCTCAGCGAGCAGCAATTCGGCCCGCCAGCCAGCGGACGGCGTCGCGCGTGGTGGCCGCCGCGATGCCCAGGATCAGGAGCGTGCTGACGGCGAGGACTGCCCAGGCCAGCCCTTCCCAATGGTTGTCGTGCGCCCGCCGGCCCAGCGGACACTCATGCTGGCCAGCACGGAGAGGGGAAGCGTGAAGACCCAGTGCTGTGCCGTGAACGGCACGCGGAGGTAGTCGCCGACGAAGAAGAGCCGCGCGGTGATGACCGCGCCGAGCAGCGGCCAGAAGTAGATGCCGACGCCGAACATCGCGACCGCGCCGGTGGAGTCGTCCACGCTCATGAGGCCGATGCTGGCGAAGAACGGGCCGGCGGTGACCGGCAGGAAGCAGCCCGATGGAAGGCGTCGTGCTCGAGCGGCGCCCGGAGCCAGTGGGCCACCAGAGCGGCCGCGTGGAGCATCAGCCAGCGCCGTACGCGAGGTCGCCGGGGAGGCTCGGCGCTCCGAGCACGTCTGCCGCAGCGGTCCACGCCGCACCCAGCCCCGCCAGCCCGAGCGGGATCGAGAACAGGGTGATGGGCAGCGTCAGCCTCGTGAACTTCGATCCGTGATCCATCCGCGATGGGACGACCACAGCCGCGGGAGTGGTCATGGTTTTCCTCTCTGGCTGTCGATCCACGGGACCGGGCGACCCGTGGAGCCGCCCGGTCTCGTTGGACAGGCCCGAGCCTCAGGCCGGAGCACCGACCGGCTGTGCCTCGCGGTAGGACGCCAAGAAGGTGCCCATGACGGCGAGCAGCTCGTCGGGCGCCTGCTCAGCCACCCAGTGGCCGGCGCCGGCGATGACCACGCCCTGCACGTCCGATGCTGCGGGCCTCATGCCGTCCGCCACGTGGTCGCCGTAGCTCTGCTCACCTCCGATGGCCAGCACGGGGATCGACAGGGTCCGGGTGGCGCGCTCCTGGTTCTGCGCCATGGTCGCGTCCCAGTCGCGGTAGAACCCGAGGCCACCGGCCAGCGACTCGGGGTCGGAGAAGTTGTCGATGTAGTAGTCGATGACCTCCTGCGGAAGCGCGGGGCCGCCCTGGATGGCGAACTCGTAGCCGAAGTAGACGTCCTCGTGCCCCTGGATGAGCTGCTCGGCGATCTTGCCGGCCCGGTTGAACGGGATGTGCCACAGCTTGTTGTTGAGGGGCTGCGGTACGAACAGCGGCGGCGCGGGCACCACCCCGGGCGCTCCCGGGATCTCGGCGGCGACCAGGGCCGCGACCCGCTCGGGGTTGTCGGCGGCCAGGGCGTAGCTGATGACCATGCCGGTGTCGTGGCCCGCGACGGCGAACCGGTCGAAGCCAAGGGCGTCCATCAGCGCGATGAGGTCGGCGGCGAGGGCCCCGCTGTCGTAGCCGGTCTCGGGCTTGTCGGTGAGCCCCATGCCGCGCTGGTCCACGGCGACGACGGTGAAGCTCTTGGCCAGCGTGGGCATCACGAGGCGCCACGCGTACCAGCTCTCCGGCCAGCCGTGGACGAGGAGCAGCGGCGGGCCGTCGCCGCCGATGACCACGTGCTGACGGAGCCCGTCGGTCTCGACGATCCGGCTGCTGAAGGTCTCGGTGAAGCCGTCGGGCAGGTCCGGCGCCGAGGTGACGGAGCGGGGACCCTCGGGGACGACGAACCGGGTGATGTCTGTGCTCATGAGCGTGCCTTTCGGGCGGTGGAGGTGTCCGGCCTCGGGCGAGAACCGGCGTGATCCACGCTCGCGGCGCACGCCCTTGCTCGCACCCGGGAGACCCCCGGGTGTGATCCCCGGCCCCCGGCCGGGGTCGGTGGCCGGGCACACCCCCCGGGCACACACCCGGGGGATGCACCGGGGCTCTTCACGGGTGCGACGGCACGGGCAGCGGATCAGGCTCCGTGACACCACTCGACCACCGCGGTCGTGCCGAACAGGAGACCACTCATGACCCGCTCTTCGACCACCACCCGGCGTTCACCCTCGCGCCGCTCCACCACGCTCCGCGTCCTCGCCACCGCGATCGCAATCGCCCTCGTCGTGGCAGGTGCGGCGGCCTGGAGCGCCGGCTTCTCAGAGTCAAGGGGTTCAACAGCGGCCCAGTCGACCGGCGCAGCTCGACCCACGGCGCAAAGCCTCGGCTCGGCGGCCAACTCCCCCGGCCTGCCGGCCAGCTTCACCAAGACCTTCAAGGACCGGTTCGTCGAGGCCAACGGCATCCGACAGCACGTCGTCATCGGCGGCGAAGGGCCGCCACTTCTCCTGGTCCACGGGTGGCCCGAGAACTGGTACGCGTGGCGTCACGTGATGCCCGAGCTCGCCAAGAGGTACACCGTCATCGCCGTCGACCAGCGCGGGATCGGCCTCACCGAGAAGGTCCGGACCGGCTATGACACCACGAACCTCGCCCGCGACCTCGCCGCGCTCATGACCAAGCTGGGCCACGAGAAGTTCGCCGTGGTCGGCCATGACACCGGAATGGTGATCAGCTACGCCCTGGCCGCCGACTACCGCGACCGCGTGGCGCGCCTCGCCGTCGCCGAGGTGCCCGGGCCGCCGACCCTGAAGGGGTCGCCTCCGGCGTTCATCGATGACGCGCACAACGACAAGCTCTGGCACATCTCGTTCAACCGGGTCAACGACGACCTGATCCTCGACATGGTCGGCAGCAACGCGGACGCCTACTACCGCTACGAGTACGACATCCAGGGCGGCGGGACGACGCCTACCGAGAAGGCGATCAAGTACTACATCGGCCTCTACACGGAGAACCGGGCATCGCTGCGCGCCAGCTTCGGGTTCTACCGCGCGTGGGACGCCACCACCTCCCAGAACGGCGCCCGCCAGGCGACACCCCTGACGATCCCCGTGCTCGGGATCGGCGGCGTCAACAGCTGGGGTCCCGCCGTCGGCGGCGCCATGAACGGGTTTGCCACCAACGTTCAGACCGCGGTCATCCCCGGTGCCGGCCACTGGGTCGCGGAACAGGCTCCCCAGGCCCTGCTGGCGACGTTGGTCCCGTTCCTGGAGCCCTACCGCGCCGGTTCCTGACCGCGCGGACCGGGCAGTGGGCCTCGCGCCCACTGCCCGGTCCCCGACAGGCACGTCCCCACGACCACGAAGGAGAGCGGCCATGCGCACGTCCTCGAGCACTCCGTCGACAGCAGCGCCCGTGCTGGTCGCGGTCGACGGATCGGCCGCCGGACTCCACGCCCTCACCTGGGCCGCTCACGAGGCCGTCGGCCGCCAGGCCGGTCTGAGGATCGTGCACGTCTACCCCGGCCAGCCGATGTGGGACCCGGCGACCACCACGCTGTGGGTGCCCGAACAGCGTCGGTTCCGCGACCACGCGCTGCGCGTCCTCGGGGCGGCCGAGCAGTTCGTGCACTCGCTCGCCCCCGACCTCGAGGTCAGAGCAGTGCTGCGCACGGGCGACGCGGCTCGAGCCATTCGTTCGGAGGGCAAGCGGGCCGGCCTGATCGTCCTGGGCCGTGGCCCGGTGCACGCCCGATCGGTGACCTCGCGCGTCCTTGCCAAGGCCCGCTCACCCGTGAGCGTGGTCGGGCCTGTCGATCCGACTCACGCACCGCCATCCGAGAACCGCGTGGTCGCCGTGCTGCTGCCCGGCTTAGGAACACCCACCGTGCTGGCCGTCCTCGACACGGCCCTCACCGCGGCCCGAAGGCGCCGATGGCCGCTCACCGTCGCGGCGGACTGGGCCGACGTCTGGCAGGCCGACCTGGCAGGGGCGATCCTGCGCGTGCGAGCGCGCATGTCGGGCCACGTCGACCTGGACACGCGGTCCTTGACCGGACCGGACTCCGCGCTGCTGCCCACCGACTCCCTCGCAGCGGCGCTGGTCGTGCTGGCTCCCCCACGGCGGCCGCGGTCGTCCATCGGCCCGCACGGCGCCTACGACCAGCTGCTCTCGACCGGTGGCTCACTCACGCTCATCCCGCGAGCTTGAGCACCCGGTTGGCAACCCCAACGAACAGGACCACAGTGGTTCACCGGAGGAGATCACCATGGCCAGCATGCCTTCGCTCGCGGGAGCGACGCAGTGGATCAACTCCCCGCCCCTCACCCCAGCGGCGCTGCGCGGACGCGTGGTACTGGTCAACTTCTGGACGCTGACCTGCATCAACTGGCTGCGCACCGTGCCCCACGTCCGGGCATGGTCGCGGGCCTACCGTGACGACGGGCTGGTCGTGGTCGGCGTACACACCCCGGAGTTCGCCTTCGAGCACGACATCGGTCTGGTGGAGCGAGCGTCCGGCGACAGGCAGCTCGACTACCCGATCGCCGTCGACAACGACTACGCGATCTGGAGCGCCTTCGACAACCACTACTGGCCCGCCGTCTTCCTGATCGATGACAAGGGCAAGCGACGTGGCCACCACTTCGGCGAGGGCGGGTACGGCGAGGTGGAGGGTGCCATCCAGCGGCTGCTGGGCGTCGAGCGCGAGTTCGTGTCGCCGGAGGGCACCGGAGTGGAAGCCGACGCAGACTGGCAGCACCTGCAGAGCCCCGAGACCTACCTCGGTCAGGCCCGAACCGCGAACCTCAGCCCCGGCTCCGAGCCCCGACTTCTCAACCACTGGGCTCTGGGTGGCGAGTGGTCCGTCCACCGTGAGTACGTGCTGATGGAGCAGCCAGGCGGGTCGATCGCCTACCGGTTCCTGGCTCGAGACGCACACCTGGTGCTGTCCACGTCCGACCCGGAGCCAGTTCCCTTCCGGGTGCTCCTCGACGGTGCCGCGCCGGGCCCGGACCACGGTGTGGATGTCGACGACGACGGCTCGGGCGTGTTGCGTGATGGCCGGATGTACCAGCTCATCCGGGTCAGTGCTGAGGTGCGTGAACGGCTGGTGGAGGTCACCTTCTCCGAGCCCGGAGTCCGGGCCTATGTGTTCACCTTCGGCTGACCGAGCGAGTCACGAGCGGTAGGAGGCGAGTGCCTTCGGCGCAGGGACGGAAGGTACCGCCGGGGTCCACGCACGGGAGAACCGCTGCATGCCACTGCCCAGACATGACAGAGCCGCTACCAGCTGCGCCTCGTGGCGCTTCCAGAAGCGGCTCTGAATTCTCGGTGGAGCTGAGGGGACTCGAACCCCTGACCCTCTGCATGCCATGCAGATGCGCTACCAGCTGCGCCACAGCCCCAAGTGTTGCCCGAGGGTGGAAGCCCCGCGGACAACCCGGGAATCCTAGCCAACGGCATGGCCGGCAGCTAAATCGGGCGGGGTCAAGCAGGGGGCGTGTCGGTCGAGACCGGGACGGTCCGGTTGTAGGCGTGCAGCCGCCAGGGGCCGTCGGGCGTACGCCGGCGGAGCACGGCCCACCCGCAGTTGTCCATGCCGTGCAGCGTCAGGGCGTCCTCGGAGGGCCAGCCGAGCAGGGCTGCCACGGCGGTGCGGATCGCCGCGCCGTGCGAGACGACCAGAGCGACGCCGTCGTCGGGTACGGCGGCGGCGACCTCGGTGAGCGCGGCGGTCATCCTGGCGGCCACCTCGCCGTGCTTCTCGGCGCCCGGGACTGCGTCCCAGTTGGCGCGGACGAACTCGGCGTACTCGGCGGGAGCCTCGGCCTGGAACTCGTGGTGGTAGAGGCCCTCGCGGTGGCCGAGCGAGTACTCCCGCAGCCGGGGGTCGAAGGTGGGGGTGAGGCTCAGAGCCGAGGCGACGTACGACGCCGTCGAGCGGGCCCGGTCGGAGTCCGAGGACCACACCACGGACGGCGCCAGCGCGGCCAGCACGGGTGCGACCGCCTCGGCCTGGGCGTGCCCCAGCTCGTCGAGCTGGGAGTCGGCCTGGCCCTGGATCCGGCGTGCGGCGTTCCAGTCGGTCCGGCCGTGCCGCAGGAGGACGAGATCAACCACGCGGGTCACGTACGAGGTGACGAGGTCACATCGGCCGGGAGCGGGATCGTCGGGCAGTCGCGCCAGAGCCGCTCCAGCGCGTAGAACTGCCGCTCCTCCTCGTGCTGCACGTGCACGACGATCTCGCCGTAGTCGATCAGCACCCAGCGGCCGTCGCGCTCGCCCTCGCGCCGGATCGGCTTGGCGCCGATCTCGCGCAGCTTGTCCTCGACCTCGTCGACGATGGACTTGACCTGGCGGTCGTTGGTGGCCGAGGCCAGCACGAACGCGTCGGTGATCGCGAGCTGCTCGCTCACGTCGAACGCGATGATCTGCTGCGCCAGCTTGTCGGACGCCGCGCGGGCGGCGGCGACGACGAGCTCGACGGCGTGGTCTGTGGCTGTCACTTTTCTCCAGAAGCAGATGGGTAGAGGCCGTGCTTGGCGATGTACTGGACCACCCCGTCGGGGACGAGGTACCAGACGGGTTCCCCGCGGCGGTGCCGCTCACGACAGTCGGTCGAGGAGATCGCCAGCGCCGGGATCTCGACCATCGTCACCTTGTCGGACGGGATCGCGGCCAACGTCTCCGGGTCCATCTCGTGGCCGGGACGGGTGCAGCCGACGAACTGGTGCGCGAGCTCGAAGAGGTCGTCGGCCGAGCGCCACGTGAAGATGTCGGCCAGGGCGTCGGCGCCGGTGATGAAGTAGAGCTCGGCGTCCGGCATCGCGGCCTGCAGGTCCTTCAGCGTGTCCACGGTGTACGTCGGGCCGGCCCGGTCGATGTCGACCCGCGAGACGTTGAACCGCGGGTTGGACGCGGTCGCGATGACGGTCATCAGGTAGCGGTGCTCGGCCTGGGTCACCACGCGCTCCGACTTCTGCCACGGGTCGCCGGTCGGCACGAAGACGACCTCGTCGAGGTCGAACCACGCCTGCACCTCGGACGCCGCGACCAGGTGGCCGTGGTGGATGGGGTCGAACGTGCCGCCCATCACTCCGACGCGACGGCTCACGAGAGGCCCATGACGGGCTGCGGGGTCAGGAGTGCTCGCGTCCGCCGCCGAAGGCGACCAGGGCGCCCAGCAGCCCGAGCAGGATGAGCAGGGCCGCGCCGCCGATGCCGAAGCTGACCTTCTGGTCGACCTCGAGGGCCACCACGGCAACGCTCTGGGCGAGGTTCATGCGCCCACCCTATCCAAGGGTCGACCCGTTCAGCGCACGTGGCCGTCACCGACCACGACGTACTTGGTCGACGTCATCTCCGGCAGCCCCATCGGGCCGCGGGCGTGCAGCTTCTGGGTGCTGATCCCGATCTCCGCACCGAAGCCGAACTCGCCCCCGTCGGTGAACCGCGTCGACGCGTTCACGAGCACCGCGGCCGAGTCGACGGCGGCGGTGAACCGCCGCGCCGCGGCCTGGTCCTCGGTCACGATCGCGTCGCTGTGCTGGCTCGACCAGCGACGGATGTGGGCGATCGCCTCGTCGAGGTCGGGTACGACGCGGGCCGAGATGTCGAGCGAGAGGTACTCCTGGCCCCAGTCGTCGTCCGTGGCCGGCTCCACCCCGTCGTACGCCGTGAACGCCTCGTCGCCGTGGACCGTGACGCCGGCCTCCTGGAGGGCGGCCACCACGCGCGGCAGGAAGTCGGTCGCCACGTCCGCGTGCACGAGCAGCGACTCGGCCGCGTTGCAGACGCTGGTCCGCTGGGTCTTGGCGTTGAGCACGATCGCCAGCGCCTTGTCGAGGTCGGCCGCGCGGTCGACGTAGACGTGGCAGTTGCCGACACCGGTCTCGATCACCGGCACCGTGGACTCCTCGACGACGGACCGGATCAGCCCCGCTCCCCCGCGCGGGATCAGGACGTCGACCAGGCCCCGGGCGCGCATCAGCGCCTTCACCGAGTCGTGCGAGTCGCCCGGCACGAGCTGGACGACGTCGGCGTCGAGGCCGGATGCCTCCGCCGCGTCGCGCAGGACCGCGACGATCGCCGCGTTGCTCGACCGCGCCGACGAGGAGCCGCGGAGCAGGACGGCATTGCCCGACTTGAGGCAGATCCCGGCGGCATCGGCGGTCACGTTGGGCCGCGCCTCGTAGATCATCCCGACCACGCCGAACGGCACCCGCACCTGCCGGAGCTCCAGTCCGTTGGCGAGGGTGCTGCCGCGCACGACCTCGCCCACCGGGTCCGGTAGCGCGGCCACCTCGCGCAGACCGCGCGCCATGTCCTCGAGCCGCGGCGGGGTCAGCCGGAGCCGGTCGACGATGTTCGCCGGCGTACCGTCCGCCTCCGCGCGGGCCACGTCCTCGGCGTTGGCGTCGAGGACCTCGCTCGACCGGGCCAGCAGCGCGTCGGCCATCGCGTGCAGCGCGGCGTCCTTCTCCGCCCGGGTCGCCAGCGCGAGCCCGTGGCTGGCCTCGCGGGCGCGCCGCGCCGTGTCGAGGACGTCCTGGCTCACTCCCCAAGGGTAGGCGGCAGACTCAGGAGTGATGTCTGAGTCCGAGCCCCTGAGATTCGTGGTGAACCGCCACGACGCGACCACGCTCCACTTCGACCTGCGGCTCGAGGCGGACGGCGTCCTGGTGTCGTGGGCGGTGCCCAAGGGACCCTCCCTCGACCCCAAGGCCAAGCGGCTCGCCGTCCAGGTCGAGGACCACGACATGGAGCACCTCGACTTCGAGGGACGCTCCGAGAACGACGACGGCCGGGTGCAGACCAAGATCGTGTGGGACACCGGGCTCTACCTGCCCGCGGAGGACCCCGGGCCGGCGCTGGAGCGCGGTCACCTGCGGTTCGTGCTCTCCGGACACAAGCTGAAGGGCGCCTTCGCGCTCACGCGCACCCGGATGGGCGGCAACGAGCGGAACTGGATCCTGGTCAAGATCGACGACGAGTACGCCGACGCGGGTCGCGACCCGACCCGCGACGAGAACGAGTCGGTGCTCTCCGGCGTCACCAACGAGGAGCTCGAATCCAGCTAGTCGGCCACGTGCGCGGAGTTGTCGATCCAGTGCCGGACGAGCTCGACGTCTCCTTCGACGCTCACCCGGTCGGCCTCGTCGGCCAGCTCACGTCGTCGGGTGAGGACGAGCAGCAGAGAGCTCGCCGGCCCGTTGACGGTGACGTCCGCCTCGCCGGACCGGGCCTGCCAGCTCGCGCCGTCGGCGCCGCGCTCGACGAACCACTCTCCGCCCGCGCCGAGGCCGGATTCGTCGGTGGCATGGAGGTGCAACGTCTGGCCGGTGCCCGCGAGCGCGTGGGCGGACTCGGGGCGCCGGGCCGCCCAGGTCGGCGAGGTGAGCATCGCCAGATGGTTGCTGATCAGGTAGGCGGCGACGTCGGCATCCACGTCGTAGTCCCTGCCGGCGGCGTAGGCCGCGTCGGCGCCGTGGACGACCGCCTCGTTGAGAAGGCTGGACAGCCAGAACTCCCCGCCCGTGCGCTCGTCGCCCGCGGCGTTGAACACAGGTGCCTCGAGGCCTTCGTCGGAGCAGGCCTCCACCGCGCGGTCACCACCCTTGGACAGCCATGCGGGCCAGTCGCCCGGCTCGGCGGGCACCGTCGCCATCTCCGTGGGCAGCTCGGTCGGGTCGGAGATGCGTCGCTCGATGATCTCCGACACCCAGTTGAGCGTCTCCCCCACGTGCGCGGCCAGGTCGCTCACCGTCCAGCCCGGACAGGTCGGCACCGCCGTGTCCGGGGCGGTAGCGCCGACGTTGTCGGCCAGTCGTTCGGTGTATGCCCGCAGTGCCTGACGCCGGCGTTCGGCGGTCGCCTCGCTGCTGTTCGCTTCTGTCGTCACGCTGCCTCACCCGGATCTCGAAGACGGTCGATGGTCAAGGTAGGAGCCCCTGTCGCATCGGTCTTGTACAGAAGTGACAACGCGTCGTCCCGCCCGGGTCGGGCCAGCTCCGCGGGCGTCCGATCCAGATAGCGCCGCATCGACCGGGCCAGATGGGGTTGGTCGAAGTAGCCGAGCTCGTGCGTCACGTCCGCCGGGGTCGCACCCTCGCGCAGCCGCACGGCGGCTCGCCTGGCCTGCTCGATCTGCCGCACCGTCCGGCGAGCCAGGCCGGTGGCCAGGTAGAACCTGCGCTGGAGCGTCCGCAGCGACACGGCTCCGGCACCGCCTCGCATCGCGTCATCGACCAGGGGCTCCCGCCCGATCAGGTCCTCGCGGGCCAGCCTGGTGACCAGACCCTCGGCGTTCTCGTACGTCGGACGCTCCCAGGTGCCGCCCTTCCACCAGAACGAGCGATGGCTCGCCTCGCGCAGCACGATCCCGTCGTCGACCAGGTGCGGGATCGAGACGTCGTGGAGCATCACGCCGAGTCGGAACCGGATGCCGACCCAGGTGCCCTCGGGCGGCAGGGAGGTCGCGACCGGGCGGCTCTCGGGGCCGTGCACGCTCACGCTGACCTCGCCGCGGACCTCGCTGACCACCAGGTGCCAGTGACTCGAGGCGACCGAGTTGAGCGGGCCGGCGCCGGTGCTGCGACCGCGCCAGACGCAGTCGACCAGTGGTGCGTCCGACGGGCGCACGTCCATCTCGAAGGCCACGAGTCAGCCGCCCAGCCTCTTCCGCGCCTTGGCCAGCCCCTGCGCGTGCCGTCGGACGTCCGCCCAGGGGCAGTCGCGGCGGGCGAGCCGCCGCCGTACGGACACGACGGTGAACTGGCCCGGCTTGACCCTCGAGAGCTCGTCCCAGGTGATCGGCGTCGACACCGGTGCGCCCGGCCGCGCACGGACGGCGTAGGCCGGCACCGCGGTCTGGCCGTAGGCGTTGCGGCCGATGTCCACGTAGACCCGGTCGCCGCGCTTGGCCTTGCGCTGCTCGAGCGTGAGCAGGTCGGGCGCCTTCTCGACCAGCAGCTCTCCACACGCGCGGGCGAAGCCGCGCACCTCGTCGAAGTCGAGCGCGGGCCGCAGGGGCACCAGCACGTGGTAGCCGCGGGAGCCGGTCGTCTTGACATAGGTCGTGAGGCCGAGGTCGTCGAGCAGCTCGCCGACCAGCCGCGTGGCCCGGCGTACCTTCGCGAGGCTGTCGTCGGACGGGTCGAGGTCGAAGATCAGCTGGTCCGGCTCCTCCGGCCTCTTGTCGGTGCAGAGCCACGTGTGCGGGGTGATGCAGGCCTGCTGGGCGAGGTAGACGAGGCTGCGCCGGTCGTCGACCACGACCTGGCGCTGCGTCCCGTCCTCGGTGTGCACCTCGACGGTGTGCACCCAGTCGGGGAAGTGCGAGGGGACCTTCTTCTCGTAGAACGCCATGCCGTCGATCCCGTCCGGGAAGCGCTGCATGTTGATCGGCCGGCCGCGCAGGTGCGGCAGCATCACGTCGGCGATCGCGTCGTAGTACGTCGCCAGGTCGAGCTTGGTGACCGCCTTGCCGTCAGTGGACGCGGGGAAGAGCACCTTGTCCGGCTTCGAGATCTCGACGCCGGCCACCTCGGCCGCGGTCACTGCTCCCTCACCACGTCGGCGGCCTGCTTGTCCGTCCGCAGCCCGAGATAGCGCGGGTGGCGCAGCTGGTTGGCGGTGGTCCACTCGGTGAAGGCGACCTGCGCGACCAGCCGTGGCTTCGCCCAGTGCACGGCCTTCCGGGGCATGGTGCCCTTGGTGCACGGGGACTCGTCCACCTCGAGCTTGCTGAGCTGCGCGTGGAGGTCCCGCAGGACCGACTGGGAGAAGCCGGTGCCGACCTTGCCGGCGTACACCAGGTCGTCGCCGTCCTTCCTGTCCCAGTAGGCCAGCAGCAGCGCGCCGAGCGCCACCCGGGAGCCCTCGGGATCGGTCCAGCCGACCACGACCAGCTCCTGCCCGACCTCGCACTTGAACTTGAGCCACCGGTCGGTGCGGCCGGTGGCGTACGCCGCGTCGTCCCGCTTGGCGATCAGCCCCTCCCAGCCCTTGCGACAGGCCTCGGCGAAGTACTCCTCGCCCCCGCGCCGGCGGTGCGGCGTGTAGCGGATCGGCCCCTCGAAGGTGAGCAGCTCGCGGAGCAGCCGCTTGCGGTCCAGCAGCGGGCGGTCGCGCACGTCCTCGCCGTCGGCGCGGAGCACGTCGAAGACGTAGAAGTAGACCGGGACTCCGCTGCGCCTGGCCTTCTCGGCGCTGTTGAGGTGGATCCGCGGCTGCAGCCGCGCGAACGACGTACGCGAGCCCTCGAACGCCACTACCTCTCCGTCGATGACGAAGTCGGTCGACGCCTGCTGCTCCAGCGCCTCGGCGATCTCCGGGAACGCCACCGTGACGTCCCGTCCCGACCGGGAGTAGAGCTTCGTGCCGCGGCCGGTCCGCACCGCCAGGCAGCGCTGCCCGTCGAGCTTGCGCTCGTAGACCCAGCCGTCCTCCCAGAACCGCTCGTGACTCAGCGTCGCCAGAGCCGGCTGCGGGATGTCGGTCGCCACGCCTCCATTAGTACCCGACCACCGCTGGTCGGCGGCTTGTCGGAGTCACCGGTTGACCGGCGACTTCTGCAGCAGACTCGGGACGGTCTCAGCCCTTGCGCTCGGTGACCTTCTCGGTCGCGGCGGGGAGGACGGTCTTGAGGTCGCCGACGACACCGAAGTCGACGAGCTCGAAGATCGGGGCCTCCTCGTCCTTGTTGACCGCGACGATGGTCTTGGAGGTCTGCATGCCGGCGCGGTGCTGGATGGCACCGGAGATGCCGGCCGCGATGTAGAGCTGCGGCGAGACGGTCTTGCCGGTCTGGCCGACCTGGAAGCTGTGCGGGATCCAGCCGGAGTCGACCGCGGCCCGGGAGGCGCCGACCGCGGCGCCCAGCGCATCGGCCAGCCCCTCGATCGGGGTGAAGTCGCCACCGGTGCCACGACCACCGGAGACCACGATCGCGGCCTCGTTGAGGTCGGGGCGGCCGGACGCCTTGCGCGGCTGCGACGCCACGATCTGGGCACCCTTGGCGGCGTCGGAGATCTCCGCGGTGAACTCCTCGACGGACCCGGCGCCCTCCGACTCCTCGGGGGCGGCGGAGTTGGGCTTCACCGTGATGATCGGCGTGCCCTTGGTGACCTTGGCGGTGACGGTGTAGCTGCCGGCGAACACGCTCTGCGTGGTGACCGGGCCCTCCTGCACGTCGACGGCGTCGGTGATGAGGCCGGAGTCGAGCTTGATGGCCAGCCGGCCGGCGATCTCCTTGCCCTCGACGTTCGAGGGGATGAGGATCGCGCGCGGCCGACGACTTCTCGGCGAGCTGCTGGAGCGCCTCGGCCTTGGGCGCGACGAGGTAGCCCTTGATCTCGGAGTCGTCGACGACGTAGACCTTCTCGGCGCCGTACTTCTTGACCTTGTCGGCGACCTCCGAGGCCTTGCGCCGTCGCCGATGAACACGGCCGAGGGCTCGCCGAGCCGCTTGGCGATGGTCAGCAGCTCGTAGGTGGGCTTGCGGACCGCTCCGTCGAGGTGGTCGACGAGGACGAGTACTTCAGACATGAGTTCTCACTGCTCCGTATCGAGGGTGACTCAGATGAACTTCTTGGACGCGAGGAACTCGGTCAGCGCGGTGGCGCCGGACCCGTCCTCGTCCTTGACGATCTCGCCCGCGGTGCGGGGCGGGCGCGCGGTGGTGTCCTCGACCTCGGACCAGGCCACCGACAACCCGACGTCACCGGCGTCGACGCCGAGGTCGCTGAGCGACCAGGTGTCGAGCGGCTTCTTCTTGGCCGCCATGATCCCCTTGAACGACGGGTAGCGGGCCTCGCCCGACTGGTCGGTCACCGACAGCACCAGCGGCATGGTCGCGCCGATCACCTCGGTTGCGGTGTCACCGTCGCGCTTGATGCGGACCTGGTCGCCCTGCGCCTCGATGACGGACGCCATCGTGACCTGCGGCCAGGAGAGGCGCTCGGCGAGCATGGCCGGTACGACGCTCATGGACGCGTCGGTCGAGGCCATGCCGCACAGCACGAGGTCGACCTTGTTCTCGGAGCCGGCCTTCTCGACCGCTTTGGCGATCACCAGCGAGGTGGCGATGGCGTCGGAGCCGGCGATGGCGTCGTCGACGACGTGGATGCCCTTGTCGGCACCCATCTGGAGCGCTTTGCGCACCGCGTCGACGGCCTTCTCGGGACCGACGCAGAGCGCGGTCACCTCGACCTCGCCGCTCTCCCCGTCGTTGGCGGCCTTCTCCTTCAGCTGGAGGGCCTGCTCGACGGCGTACTCGTCGAGCTCGGACAGGAGCCCGTCGACACCCACGCGGTCGACGGTGTTGTCGTCCTCGAACTTGCGGTCGGCGGTGGCATCGGGGACATGCTTGACACAGACGATGATGTTCATGGTGGTTCGGAGGTTACCGCCGTGTCACTCCGAGTTACATGTCGTCCCAGCGAGGGCTTCCTCACACCAGGACCCGGATGGTTTCGGGGTAGTACGACGGGCTCAGGGGCGGATCAGCCGGTCCAGGATCCGGCCCACGAACAGCCAGGCGGCGGCGCCGAGACCCCAGTTGAACAGGGCGTTCTTGGTGTCCGCGTCCGCGCCCGAGAACTGCTTGATCCCGTTGTCCCTCGAGAAGATCCCGAGGTCGACCCGGTCGGCGCCCTCGAGGACGAACTTCACGAGGTCGTTGTCGCGGTTGGCGTCGAGGGCGATCAGCAGCGCCCCGACGGCGAGGAACAGCGCGGCCACGAGGAACAGCAGCCACAGCACCTGGGAGAGCACCATCCGCACCCGACTGACCGTCCTGGCGCCCCGGCCCGGTGAGCCCGAGGTGCCGGAGGCCTGGGCCCCGGTGTCGACCTTGGTCCCGTCGCCCCGTCCGAACATCCCGCTCCCCTCTCTGGTCGGCCCTGGTCAGCGACCCTCGAAGGTGGCCTTGCCGGGCCCCTGCTCGACGAAGGATCGCATACCGGTGGTGCTGTCCGCGGTGGCGAACATCCCCGCGAACGCGGCCCGCTCGATCTCGAGCCCGGTATCGAGATCGACCTCGATCCCGCGGTCCACCGACTCCTTCGCGGCCCGCAGCGCGAGGGCGGCCGCACCGGAGAACTGGGCGGCCCAGGCGACGGCCTCGTCGTACACGCTGGTCTCGGAGTCCTTGGGTACGACGCGGTCGACCAGCCCGATCGCGAGCGCCTCGTCGGCCTTGACGAACCGGCCGGTGAAGATGAGGTCCTTGGCGCGGCCGGGTCCGATGAGGCGGCTCAGCCGCTGGGTGCCGCCGGCGCCGGGGATGATGCCGAGCAGCACCTCGGGCTGCCCGAGCTGGGCGTCCTCGGCCGCGAACCGCACGTCGGCCGCCAGCGCGAGCTCGCACCCGCCGCCGAGCGCGTAGCCGGTGATGGCGGCGACGACCGGCTTCGGGATGCGGGCCACGGCGGTCACGGCGGACTGCACGGACACCCCGAGCTTGGTCATGTCGGAGTACGACAGGTCCGCCATCTCCTTGACGTCGTTGCCGGCCGCGAAGACCCTCTCGCCGCCGTACAGGACGACCGCCCGGACGTCGTCGCGCTCGGTCGCCTCGACCGCGGCGTCGCGCAGCTCGGCCTGGACCTGGAAGCTGATCGCGTTCATCTTCGGCCGGTCCAGCCGGATGGTGCCGACGCCGTCGACGACCTCGAGCCTGACGAACTCCCTGCTGGACTCACCCATGGCCCGCATCATGCCGCTCACGAGCTCTGCCTAGAGTGACCGGGTGCCCGGACTATGGCGGACCCGCGGCGAGGTCGCGCCCATCTGGCCGGGTTCCAACCACGACCTCGGCTCCACGTGGACGGAGGAGTCGACCAACTTCGCGGTGTGGGCCCCGGAGGCCTCGGCGGCCTCCCTCTGCCTGTTCGACGACGCCGGCACCGAGACCAGGCACCGGCTGACCGAGCGCACGCTCGGCATCTGGCACGGGGCGGTGCCCGGCATCCGGCCCGGTCAGCAATACGGCTACCGGGTCGATGGCCCCTGGGCGCCCGACCAGGGGCTGCGTTTCAACGTGCAGAAATTGCTGCTCGATCCCTACGCGCGGGCCGTCAGCGGCCCGCTGGTGCACGACCCGGCGATCTTCGGCTACTCGGCGGACGCTCCGGAGCTGCCCGACTCCCTCGACTCGGCGCAGAAGGTGCCGCTCAGCGTGGTCGTCGACGAGCGGTTCGACTGGGGCGAGGACCGCCCCGCGCGACGCCGGTGGCGCGACACCGTCATCTACGAGCTGCACGTCAAGGGCATGACCCAGCTGCACGACCGGGTGCCACAGGACCTCCGCGGGACGTACGCCGGCCTGGCGACCCCGGCGATCATCGACTACCTGTGCGACCTCGGCGTGACCGCGGTCGAGCTGCTCCCGGTGCACCAGTTCGTCACCGAGCCGGAGGTCGCCGCGCGCGGGCTGACCAACTACTGGGGTTACAACTCGATCGGCTTCTTCGCCCCCCACGCGGCGTACTCCTCGAGCGGCGACCGGGGCGAGCAGGTCACCGAGTTCAAGGCGATGGTGAAGGCCTTCCACGCCGCGGGCCTCGAGGTGATCCTCGACGTGGTCTACAACCACACGGCCGAGGCCGGCGTGGCGGGGCCGACGCTCTCGCTGCGCGGGCTGGACGACAAGATCTACCACCGGGTGCCGCCCTGGTCGGCCGACGAGGCCATCCACGAACGGCGCTGGCGCGACACCTACTGGGACGTGACCGGCTGCGGCAACACCGTCGACGCCAGCCACCCGTTCGCCCTGCGGATGATCCTCGACTCGCTGCGCTACTGGGTGACCGAGATGCATGTCGACGGCTTCCGGTTCGACCTGCTGTCCGCGCTCACCCGTACCGACCGGCGGCTGGACATGCGCAGCCACCTGCTCGTGGCGATCGGCCAGGACCCGGTCCTGCGGCACGTCAAGCTGATCGCGGAGCCGTGGGACGCCTCCGTCGAGGGCTACCGCGTCGGCGAGTTCCCGCCGCCGTGGATCGAGTGGAACGACCAGTTCCGCGACGAGATCCGGGACTTCTGGAACGGCCGCTCCGCCGGCATCCGGTCGGTCGCGACCCGGCTCGCGGGCTCCTCCGACCTGTACGCCGACGACGGCCGCTCGCCGTACGCCTCGGTCAACTTCGTCACCGCCCACGACGGCTTCACCGTGCGCGACCTGGTGAGCTACGACGCCAAGCACAACGAGGCCAACGGCGAGAGCAACCGGGACGGCACCGACAACAACCGCTCCTCCAACCACGGCGTCGAGGGCGAGACCACCGACAGGAAGATCGTCGCGGTCCGCCGCCGCCAGGTCGCGAACCTGATGGCGACCCTGTGCCTGTCCAACGGCGTACCGATGATCACCGCCGGCGACGAGCGCGGCCGCACCCAGGGCGGCAACAACAACGCCTACTGCCAGGACAACGAGATCTCCTGGATCGACTGGCGTCCCGACGACGCCTGGCTGGACGTCTTCGAGATCACCCAGACCGCGCTGCGGCTGCGCCGCGAGCATCCCGCCCTGCGGCAGCGGCACTTCTTCGAGGGCCGGCCGACCATCCGCGGCGGCCCCAAGGACCTGGCCTGGCTGCACCCGACCGGACGCGAGATGAGCGGCGACGACTGGTACGACCCGACGCTGACCGTCCTGGGCATGTTCGTCTCCGGCGCCCCGCTCCGCTCCCCCGGCCCCCACGGCGAGCAGCAGGTCGACAAGTCCTTCGCCATGTACTTCAACTCCGGCGACAAGTCCGTCGAGATCGAGCTCCCCGCGAACGACTGGGTCCACTCCGGCGAGGTCGCGCTCTCGACCGACCCCAAGCTGCCGATCGGTACCCCGGTCAAGACCGGCGACCGCATGCGCCTGGGCGGCCGCGCCGTGGTGGTGCTGCGCGAGGTCTGAGCCCGACCGCCGGGGAGGCGTGCACCGCCGCTGGTCGCGCAGCGACCGTCTCGAAACTTCCACAGCCTGCGTGCTTGCTTGAGTACGGCGGCAACCCGACAGCCGAGTGTCTGACCCTCGCCGGGGCTCAAAGGCAGGCTGGCTATCGGGTTGCCGCCGGCGGTCTGGCTGCGGTCCCGGGGCCGTGGGTCCGCACCACTCGCTGGTTGAGGAGGTCGCGCAGCGACCGTCTCGAAACCTCCGCAGCCCGGGCTGGGAGCCGACCACCGCTGGTCGAGCTTGTCGAGACCACCGCAGCCTCTGCGCGGACCCACCCAGGGCCCCGAACCGTTCACTTTCCGTGCACACCCGAGGCGCCGGAAACCGTTGTCCACACAGGGATTCCGGCCATCTTCGACTGTCGGTGGCGAGTGCTGGAATGGACCCATGTCAGCGATCGCGCACCAGCCGCACCCGGTCACCCGGGCGCTCGCCGGTGTCCGCGCACAACTGACGCAGGTAGCGGACGCGGCGGTGTGGGCGATGGACGCCACCCAGACCACCACCGCCCTCGACGACGTGCTCGGCGCCGAAGCACAGCTCGCCGAGCTCAAGGCCCGACTGCTGACCCACGCCGACCGCATCGACCTCCCCGGTTCCACCGGAGCGACGTCGACCGCGAACTGGCACGCCCACCGCACCCACACCACCCGGCCCGCCGCCCACCGCGCCCTGCGCATCGCGCACAGTCTCGAGGCCCATCACCTGACCCGCACCGCCCTCGCCCAGGGCCACCTGAACGTGGAGCAGGCCGAGGTGATCCTCCGCGCGCTGGCCGACCTCCCCGACGACCTCGAGACAGAGGTCCTGGAGATGGCCGAGCGGCGTCTGCTCGACCTCACGGCCGACCACGACGCCAAAGCACTGCGGATCCTGGGCCGCCGGATCCTCGAGGTCGTCTCCCCCGAGACCGCCGACGCCCACGAAGCACGGCTGCTGGAGAAGGAAGAGCGCGCGGCGCAGGTCGCGACCCGGCTGACCATGTACGACGACGGGCACGGCAAGGTCCACGGCAGGTTCACCACCGACACCCTCACCGGCGCCGCCCTCAAGAAGGCCCTCCACGCCCTCGCCGCGCCCAGACACCGGGCCAGCCAAGGACCGCTCGGGGAACGCCGCCCCACCCCCGAGCGGCTCGGACAGGCCTTCACCGACTACGTCCGCCGCTACCCCACCAAACGACTCCCCAAGGCCGGCGGGCTCAACGCCACCGTCGTGGTCCTCATGGACCTCGACACCCTGATGGGCGGACTCAAAGCCGCCCACCTCGACACCGGCGAACCCATCAGCCCTGGCGCCGCCCGCCGGCTCGCCTGCGAAGCAGGGATCATCCCCGCCGTCCTGGACGGCACCTCACAGGTCCTCGACCTCGGCCGCAAGAAACGCTTCTACAACGAAGCTCAGAGGATCGCCAAGACCATCGAAGCCGGCGGCTGCGAGATCGAGGGCTGCGACGCACCACCGGGCATGACCCACCTCCACCACCCAGAACGCTGGGCCGACGGCGGCGAGACCAACCGCGACGGCATCATGATCTGCCCGCCACACCACACCAGGGCCCACGACCTGCGCTACAACATGACCCGAAAACCCAACGGCAAGATCGCCTTCCACCGGCGCATCTAGGCCACCCGCGAAGGCCACTGCCAAGAAACTGTTGCCACTCAGGCAGCGTTGCGTGCCGTTGGTGCGTGTAGAGGTCGTGGACGCTGGCACTGTGTCGTCGCAGGATCGCGAGCGTGCCGCGGCCGACGTGCCTGATTTCGAGCACTACGTCGCGGCCCGCGGTGTGGCGCTGCAGCGCTTCGCGGCGCTCATGAGCGGCGACAGCGCGGACGCGGCGGACCTGGTGCAGGAGGCGCTGCTGCGTGCCTACCCGAGGTGGAGCCGGCTCTCTGAGAGCGGATCCGTCGACGCCTACGTGAAGCGCAGCATCGTCAACGGGTCTATCTCGCGGTGGCGCAAGCTCCGACGTTCGGTGCCGGTGAGCGACCCACTGGAGACACACGCGCCCGATCCGACGCTGCGCCTCGGCGACGCGGACCTGGCGTGGCGACTATGCGCCGGGCTGCCGCGCAGCCAGCGCGCAGCCGTGGTGCTGCGGTTCTACGAGGATCTTTCGTACGCCGAGATCGGCGACCTCCTCGGCTGCCGCGAGAGCACCGCGCGTGCGTACGTGAACCGCGCGCTCGAGAAGCTGCGACACGCGCTCACTGACGAGGAGGAGGCGACCCATGGACGTTGAGGATCGCGCCGAGCAGGCGTTTCGGGCCGCCCTCCGAGCGCACGCCGACGAGCACCGGCCGACTCCCCTCACCGCAGCCAGCGTCCTGGCCAGCCGACCTCGGCGGGGCCGGCTCGCGGTCATTGCTGCGGTCGCGGCGTTGCTCGCCGTCTTCGCCGGCGGGTTCGTGGTCCGCGGCCTGACCTCCCAGGACACCGTGACGCCGGCCGGGCAGCTCCCGACCCCCGACGAGGGCTGGCAGTGGACCACCTGGGGCGAGGTGGCCGTCGAGGTGCCCGCCGACTGGAGCTACCGCTTCCCGACCACGACGTGCGACACCGACAGGGACGCCCCCTACATCGAGTGGAGCTTGGACGTCGCAGTGAACGCGGTGAACTGCGGGACACACGCAGCAGGCTCCCGACCCGTTCCCGATCGGCATACCCAGCGACTGGCAGACCCACGCCGGGATCATCCCTTCGGACTCGACGCTCTCGGAGGCCTACCTCGGCCTCAGCACGGCGGTCTACGACGGCTGGCGCATCGACGTCCGCCGCGTCGGCGACAGCCAGGTCTTCGTCATGACGGACCGCGCGCACCGCGATCTCGCCGACCGCATCCTCGAATCGGCCCGCACGTTCGTCACCGACGCACACGGCTGCGCTGCCACCTCGTCGGTCGAGGCGTCCCGCACCGTCCTCCCCGAGCACCCGTTCGACCTGCGGGACGTCGGTTCCGTCCAGTCGATCGTGATCTGCCAGTACGGCCGGACCGACTACGAACGCGGCCTCGAAGGGTCCTTGGTCCTCGACCGGGACCAGGCGCAGACACTGCTCGACGACATCCAGGGATCACCCGTCCTGGACGGCGACGCCGTCCCCTTCGAGCAGTGCAGCACCTTGCCCGTCGGAGGCGAGATCGCGCTCGTGTTGCTGCTGCACACGGACGACGGGATCCGCGAGCTGCACGGCTACTTCAACAACTGCGTGGAGAGCGGCTACTACGACGGCACCCGTCGCTACGCACTGACCTCGGACACGTGCCAGGCGCCCTTCGCGGCTCCACCGCTGCGCCTCAACATGTTCGAGCAGTCGCTCCTTCCGGTCTGCGGACCCGCCGAGACGAGTGCGGGCTCGAGCACCGGCGGCTGAGCCTCGGAGGTTCCCCATGAGGAGCAGCTCAGAAGTCAGTCGTCCCACCACCTGCCAACCGACGACGGCCGATAGGCCCGCTAACCCGGCTGGCGGCCGCGACGTGCGGCGGCCCGCGCGGCCGCCGGTGAGCCCGGCGTCGGGAACCACCTCACGATCACGGCGGTCTGGCCGAGGGTCCACGACGAGTTGAGGATCCAGTAGACGAGCAGCGCCACCGGCACCACCCCGCCTGCGATCACCAGTCCGGCGGCCGACAGGACCGGCAGGAACTGCTGCGCCCTGACCATCGCCTCGGGTACGGCGTCGAGGACGGCGTTGGGCGCGACGAGGTACTTCTGCGTCACGTAGGACAGGACGGCCGCGGTGCCGGCGAGCGCGGCGACCACGGCCAGGTGGGCCGGCCCGGCGCCGAGGTAGCCGCGACCCGCCAGCGGCACGCCGAGGACGGTCGCGGCGCCCAGGGACGCCACCAGTCCCAGGTGCATCGATCCCACCGCCGCCCCTCCGGCCACGTCGGACAGCAGGCGGTAGAGCGCGAACCACACCGGCAGCTGGGCGAGCATCGGCAGGCAGCCCCACGGCGAGAGTCGGTGCTCGGCGGCGATGAGACGACGTTCGTCGGCGTACGCACGGAGACTCTCCGGATCCCTGCGATCGCGGTAGCGCTCGGCGAGCTTCGCGAGCTGCGGACGGGCGTGCGCGGCGGCATGGCTCGCACGTACGCCGTGCACCGCCAGCGGGAGTACGGCGAGGCGGACGGTGACGACGACGACCGCGACGCTGAGGATCCAGATCGGACCGGACGACGGATCGAGGCCGAGCGAGGCGAGTCCGGTGTGCGCCGAGACGAGGACCGCAGCGAGGACATGGGACAACGGGTCGAGCAATGACATGAGTGGCTCCTGAAGGGTTCGTGGACGGTTGGCTGGTCTCGCGCAGGCGAGAGTCAGGCCGGTCCAGGAGCCCGAGGAGCGAGCGGGTGGTGCGTGGGGTCGGTGGCCGGCCCGCTGAGCGCCGGCGAGCAGTCGCTCGACGCCGGTGCCGAGCGCGGTCGGTACGAGGTCACGGCGACCGACCAGGACGCGACGTACACCGCCGCAGCGATCGCGAGCAGGCCCAGCGACACGAGGACGACTTCGGTCGCCGCTCCAGGTGAGCTGCCGATGAGCGGGGACAGCTCGACCAGCAGGACGGTCAGCGTCGCGGCGAGGGCGACCCACGCCCGCACCAGCACACGCGACCTGCGATGGTCCACGAGACGGATGCTACGTCAGGCGATCGCGACGACCCCGAGCTCGGCCACGGACGTCAGCAGGTCGTTGCGCGGGATCACCCGCACCGTGTAGCCGAACGGGCCGCCGCGGTTGAGCTGGATGTCGCCGTCGAAGCGGTAGCGGCCGCCGTCGTAGGTGTCGGCGAGCGTCAGGTCCTTGATCGTGACGTCCGTGAGCATGTCGTTGCTGTCGATCTTGCCGTGCAGGACCTGGACGTCGACGTCGTCGGGGCTCAGCTCACCGAGCGAGACGAAGCCTCGGACGTTGAGCAGCGCACCGACCTCGGCGGCGTCTCCGACGCCGGACGACTCGACGTGCTCGACCCGGACCGAGGGCCAGGCGGCCTTCACGCGCTTCTTCCAGGCCGCGAGCTTGGCGGCGCCGGCGTAGTCGGAGTTGAGCAGCCGGGCGTTGCCGGCCGCCGGGGCGTAGAGGTCGCGGACGTAGTCGCGGACCATGCGCGTGGCCAGCACCTTCGGGCCGAGCGACTTGAGCGTGTGCCTGACCATCTCGAGCCAGCGGGTGGGTACGCCGTCCTGGTCGTGGTCGTAGAAGCGCGGCGCGACCTCGTGCTCGATCAGGTCGTAGAGGGCCGCGGCCTCGAGGTCGTCACGCTTGTCGACGTCCTCGACGCCGTCGGCGGTGGGGATCGCCCAGCCGTTGTCGCCGTCGTACCACTCGTCCCACCAGCCGTCGAGGACGGACAGGTTGAGGCCACCGTTGAGAGCGGCCTTCATCCCGGAGGTGCCGCACGCCTCGTAGGGCCGCAGCGGGTTGTTGAGCCACACGTCGCAGCCGGGGTAGAGCGGCTGCGCCATCGCGATGTCGTAGTTGGGCAGGAACACGATGCGGTGCCGGATCTCCGGATCGTCGGAGAGCTTGACGATGTCCTGGATCAGCTTCTTGCCGCCGTCGTCGGCCGGGTGCGCCTTGCCGGCGATCACGATCTGGATCGGCCGGTCGGGGTCGAGCAGCAGGCGCTTGAGCCGCTCGGCGTCGCGCATCATCAGGGTCAGCCGCTTGTACGACGCTGCGCGCCGCGCGAACCCGATCGTGAGCACGTCAGGGCTGAGCGCATCGTCGATCCAGCCGAGCTCGGCCTTGGCCGCGCCGCGCTGACGCCAGGACTTGGCGAGCCGGCGGCGGGCGTCGAGCACCAGGCGCTCGCGCAGCTGTCGCTTGACCGCCCAGACGTCGTGGCCGGGGACCTTGTCGACCGCCGCCCAGAACGAGTCGGCGTCGTCGGAGTGGCTGTCGGCGCCCTGCGCCGCGGCGAGGTCGAACATCTCCCGCGCCACCCAGGTCGGCGCGTGGACGCCGTTGGTGATCGAGCCGATCGGGACCTCGGCCTCGTCGAAGGCCGGCCACAGGCCGTGGAACATGCCGCGGCTCACCTCGCCGTGCAGTCGCGAGACGCCGTTGGCGCGCTGCGCGAGCCGGAAGCCCATGACGGCCATGTTGAAGACCGTCGCGTCACCCTCCGCGTAGTCCTCGCTGCCGAGGGCCAGCAGCTTGTCGATCGGTACGCCGGGCGTGGCGCCGTTCTCGCCGAAGTACTGCTCCACCAGGGTCCGCGGGAACCGGTCGATACCGGCCGGCACGGGCGTGTGGGTGGTGAAGACCGTGGCCGCGCGGCCCATCTCGAGCGCGGTGTCCCAGTCGACCTTCGGGCCGTCCTCCTCGACGGTGAGCTCGCGGATCCGCTCGATGCCGAGGAAGCCGGCGTGACCCTCGTTGGTGTGGAACACCTCGGGGGCCGGGTGACCGGTGAGCCGGCTGAAGACCCGCAGCGCCCGGACGCCACCGACGCCGAGCAGCAGCTCCTGGCGGAGGCGGTGCTCGCTGTTGCCGCCGTAGAGCCGGTCGGTCACGTCGACGTAGTGCTGCGGGTTGCCCTCGACGTCGGTGTCCAGCATCAGCAGCGGGACCCGGCCGACCCGGACCACCCAGATCCGCGCGATCAGGGGCGGCCCGTCGGGCAGGTCGATCGAGATCGTGGCGCGGGTGCCGTCGGGCTCGCGGAGCAGCGAGATCGGCAGCTCGTCGGGGTCGAGCACCGGGTAGCTCTCCTGCTGCCAGCCCTCGCTGGAGAGGGCCTGCTTGAAGTAGCCGTGGCGGTAGAGCAGGCCCACGCCGACGATCGGGACGCCGAGGTCGCTGGCGGCCTTGAGGTGGTCACCGGCGAGGATGCCGAGACCGCCGGAGTACTGGGGCAGCACCGCGGTGATGCCGAACTCGGGCGAGAAGTAGCCGATCGCCTTGGGGCCGTCCTGGACGCGGCGCTGGTACCACCGGTCCTCGGAGAGGTACGCCGCCAGGTCGGCCTCCACGGCGGCGAGACGCCCGCAGAAGTCGGCGTCGGCCGCCAGCTCCTCGAAGCGCGCCGTCTCGACCCCGCCCAGCAGACGGACCGGGTCGCGCCCGGTCGACTCCCACAGCTCCGGGTCGACGGAGGCGAAGACGTCCTGCGTCGCCGGGTGCCACGACCACCTCAGGTTGTTGGCCAGGTCGCCGAGCGCGGACAGCGCCTCGGGGAGCACGGGGCGGACGGTGAATCGTCGGATGGCTCGCACCCGCAGACGTTAGCGCGTGCGCTTGGATCGTTCCAACCCCACGGGCGGATCCGCGATCCTGCCGCGCCGACTCCATCCGGCGATCTGGACCAGTCAACGCGCGTCAGGCCCGGCATAACGCATCCGGGCACCCCTCGTTGAGGAGGCACACGGGTGGGTGCGACATGGGGACGCGCCCACCCGTCTCGTATTTCGCCGGGCTCTCTTGCCACGTGCTCGAGCCATCCGCGCCGCTGGGTACCGCGGGCTCGAAGGGGCGGCCGTGCGCCGCCACCCCGCGACCTCGCTAGGTTGGAGAAATGGTCGGACGCATCCCCGTCATGGACGTCATGCCCGTGGTCGACCTCGGTCGGCAGGCGGCGAAGGCGACCGTCGGCGAGCCCTTCCCGGTGCGCGCGACGGTGTTCCGCGAGGGACACGACCGGCTGGCGGCCGAGGTCGTGCTGACCGCGCCCGACGGCAGCCGGCGGCCACCCGTGCGCATGACGAAGCACGAGTCGATCCCCGACCGCTACGACGCGTGGGTCACCCCGGACGTCGAAGGGGGGTGGGCCTTCGAGGTCCACGCCTGGTCCGACCCGATCGCCACGTGGGAGCACAACGCCGGGCTCAAGATCCCGGCCGGCGTCGACGTGGAGCTGATGTTCGAGGAGGGCCGGGTGCTCTGCGAGAAGGTGCTCGCCGAGCTCGACCCGGCCAGCGCCGACGGCAAGCTGCTCCAGGGCGCCATCGAAGCCGCCGGAGACCCGGGCCGGCCGCCGGCCGCCCGGCTGGCCGTGCTGCAGGACCCCGCGCTCCTGGCGACCCTCGAGGCGCACCCGATCCGCGAGCTGGTGACGATCGAGGGTCCCTACCCGGCGTACGCCGACCGCGCGCGGGCGCTGTTCGGCAGCTGGTACGAGTTCTTCCCCCGCTCGGAGGGCGCGGCCCTCGCCGCCGACGGCACGGTCACCAGCGGCACCTTCAAGACCGCCGCCAAGCGGCTCGACGCCGTCGCCGCGATGGGCTTCGACATCATCTATCTCCCGCCGATCCACCCGATCGGAGAGGTCAACCGCAAGGGCCCCAACAACACGCTGACCCCGGGCCCCATCGACCCCGGCTCGCCCTGGGCGATCGGCTCGAAGGACGGCGGTCACGACGCCATCCACCCCGACCTCGGGACGCTCGAGGACTTCGACGCGTTCGTCGAGCGGGCCAAGGACCTGGGCCTCGAGGTCGCGCTCGACCTCGCTCTCCAGGCTGCCCCCGACCACCCCTGGGTCATCAGCCACCCGCAGTTCTTCACCACGCGGCTCGACGGGACCATCGCCTACGCCGAGAACCCGCCCAAGAAGTACCAGGACATCTACCCGATGAACTTCGACAACGACCCGGTCGGCATCTGCCGCGAGGTGCTCCGCGTCGTCAAGCACTGGATGAGTCATGGCGTCCGGGTCTTCCGCGTCGACAACCCCCACACCAAGCCGGTGGCGTTCTGGGAGTGGCTGCTCAAGGAGATCCGCCGCACCGACCCCGACGTGATCTTTTTGGCCGAGGCGTTCACCAAGCCCGCGATGATGCAGGGACTCGGCGCCGTGGGCTTCCACCAGAGCTACACCTACTTCACCTGGCGCAACGCCAAGTGGGAGCTCGAGGACTACCTCCGCGAGGTGTCCCACGAGACCGACCACGCGATGCGGCCGAACTTCTTCGTCAACACCCCCGACATCCTCCACGCCTACCTGCAGTACGGCGGTCCCGCGGCGTTCAAGATCCGAGCCGCGATCGCGGCGACCGGCTCGCCCAGCTGGGGCGTCTACGCCGGCTACGAGCTGTTCGAGCACGTCGCCGTGCGCCCCGGCAGCGAGGAGTACCTCGACAGCGAGAAGTACCAGGTCCGGGTCCGCGACTGGGACGGCGCCGCCGCCGAGGGCCGCACGCTGGCGCCGTACCTCACGAGGCTCAACGAGATCCGCCGTGAGCACCCCGCCCTGCAGCGCCTCCGCAACACCGTGATCCACAGCAGCGACGACGAGAACGTCCTGGTCTTCTCCAAGTCGGCCGTCCTGCCCGACGGGCGGAGCGACACCGTGATCACGGTCGTCAACCTCGACCCCCACGGGACCCGTGAGACCACCGTCCACCTCGACCTGCCCGCGCTGGGAATGCAGTGGGGCGACAGCTTCGCAGTCCACGACGAGATCAGCGGCGCCGACTGGAGCTGGAGCCAGCACAACTTCGTACGGCTCGACCCCGGCCACGAGCCTGCGCACGTCCTGACGGTCAGGAGCGACTGATGGCGGCCAAGAAGGCGTCGGCCGACCTGGACCCCGCCGTCGAGCAGGGCCTCGACGAGGGCCAGGAGGAAGCCACGGTCGTCGAGACCTCGCCCCCACCCGACGCCGACCCGTTCCCCGACCAGGAGGGCAGCACCCCCGACTGGTTCAAGTCGGCGGTCTTCTACGAGGTGATGGTCCGGTCCTTCCGTGACTCCAACGGCGACGGCACCGGCGACTTCAAGGGACTCATAGAGAAGCTCGACTACCTGGAGTGGCTGGGGGTCGACTGCCTCTGGATCCCACCCTTCTTCGCGAGCCCACTGCGCGACGGCGGCTACGACGTCGCCGACTTCACCAACGTGCTCCCGGAGATCGGCACGGTGGAGGACTTCCACGACTTCCTCGACGCCGCTCACCAGCGCGGCCTGCGCGTGATCATCGACTTCGTCATGAACCACACCAGTGACCAGCACCCGTGGTTCCAGGCCAGCCGAGAGGACCCGGACGGGCCGTACGGCGACTTCTACGTGTGGTCCGACACCGACGAGAAGTACCAGGACGCGAGGGTGATCTTCGTCGACACCGAGCCGTCCAACTGGACCTGGGACCCGGTCCGCCAGCAGTACTACTGGCACCGCTTCTTCTACCACCAGCCGGACCTCAACTACGACAACCCGGCGGTGCACGACGCCATCCTGGAGGCGGTGTCGTTCTGGTTCGACATGGGCCTCGACGGGTTCCGGCTCGACGCGGTCCCCTACCTCTACGAGCGCGACGGCACCAACGGCGAGAACCTCCCGGAGACCCACGAGTTCCTCCGCAAGGTCCGCCGCTTCGTCGACGAGAAGTACCCCGGCAAGGTCCTGCTGGCCGAGGCGAACCAGTGGCCGGCCGACGTCGTGGACTACTTCGGCGACTACGACGCCGGTGGCGACGAGTGCCACATGTGCTTCCACTTCCCGGTGATGCCCCGCATCTTCATGGCCGTGCGCCGCGAGTCGCGGTTCCCGATCTCGGAGATCCTCGAGCAGACGCCGCCGATCCCGAGCGGCTGCCAGTGGGGCATCTTCCTGCGCAACCACGACGAGCTGACCCTCGAGATGGTGAGCGACGAGGACCGCGACTACATGTGGGACGAGTACGCCAAGGACCCCCGCATGAAGGCCAACATCGGGATCCGCCGCCGGCTGGCGCCACTGCTCGACAACGACACCAACCAGATGGAGCTGTTCAACGCGCTGCTGCTCTCGCTGCCCGGCTCTCCGGTCCTCTACTACGGCGACGAGATCGGGATGGGCGACAACATCTGGCTCGGTGACCGCGACGGCGTGCGCACTCCCATGCAGTGGACGCCCGACCGCAACGCCGGCTTCTCGTCGGCCACGCCCGGCAAGCTGCACCTGCCGGCGATCCAGGACCCGGTCTACGGCTACCAGAGCGTCAACGTCGAGGCGCAGCTCGAGAACCCCTCCTCGCTGCTGCACTGGACCCGCCGGATGCTGCAGGCCCGGCGTTCGTACGACGCGTTCGGGCTCGGCTCGTTCAGCGACCTCGGCGGCTCCAACCCGTCGGTGCTCAGCTTCGCCCGCGAGCACGTGACCGACGACGGGTCCTCCGAGATCATCCTGTGCGTCAACAACCTGTCGCGGTTCCCTCAGCCCGTCGAGCTCGACCTGCGCCGGTTCGAGGGGATGCGCCCGATCGAGCTGATCGGCGGCGTGCAGTTCCCGGCGATCGGCGAGCTCCCGTACCTCTTGACGCTCACTGGGTACGGCTTCTATTGGTTCCGCCTGACTGCGGCCGACGACCCGGAAGAAGGCCAGCTGCTGTGACCTCCCGTCACCTCGAGACCGAGGTGTTCGCCGCATTCCTCGACCGAACCCGGTGGTTCGGCGGCAAGGGACGTCCGTACGCCGTGACCTCCGTGCGCACCCTCGGCGAGCTCCAGGGTGGGCCACCGGTCGTGGTGATCCACCTGGTCGAGGTCACCTACTCAGACGACGAGGGCGGGACCGAGCTCTACCAGGTGCCGCTGTCCTTCTACGTCGAGCCCGAGACCCGGCTCGACCACGCGTTCGTAGGCTGGTGGGAGGACGCCGAGCACGGCTGGCAGCACGCCTACGACGCGCTCCACGACCGCGAGGCCATGGCCCTGTGGCAGCGGGCCTTCGACGGCACGACACCGGGGCAGGCGACCGAGGTCGGAGGGCTCCTGTTCCACCGGCTGCCCGGCCACGAGCTCGACCTGGAGGCGCACTCGACGCTGTTCAGCGGCGAGCAGTCCAACTCCTCGGTGGCCTTCGGCGAGGACGCGCTGATGAAGGTGTTCCGCAAGGTCACCCCGGGCGTGAACCCCGACATCGCGGTTCACGACGTGCTGACCCGCGCCGGCTCGGGGCACGTCGCCGCGCTCTACGGCTGGCTCGACGTCGAGGAGGGCGGCCAGACGCTGCAGCTCGCCATGCTGCAGCAGTTCCTGCGCACGGCCAGCGACGGCTGGGACCTCGCACTGGCCAGCGTCCGGTCGCTCTTCGCGGACCCGGAGGTGCACGCCCACGACTCCGGCGGTGACTTCGCCGGCGAGTCGACCCGGCTCGGCGAGGCGCTGCACGAGGTGCACGAGTCCCTGCGCAGCCACTTCCCCGCCGAGACCTGGCCGGCCGCCGCCGCAGCCGAGCTCTCGGCGGCCATGACCGGACGGCTGGATGCGGCGCTCGGCGTCGTACCCGGTCTGGCGGAGCACGCCGCGACCCTGCGGTCGACGTTCGACGCCGTCTCCAAGCTCGACGACCTCGACGTCCAGCAGGTCCACGGCGACCTGCACCTCGGCCAGACCCTGCGCACCTCGCAGGGATGGAAGATCGTCGACTTCGAGGGCGAGCCGGCCAAGCCGCTGGCCGAGCGTCAGCTGCTGGACTCACGGTGGCGCGACGTGGCGGGGATGCTGCGCAGCTTCGACTACGCCGCCAGGGTGGTCGAGCGGTCGCTGAACACCAGCGACGAGGCCGACGCCGAGCTGATCGACACCCGGGCGCTGGAGTGGTCCGAGCGCAACAAGAACCACTTCCTGTTCGCCTACGCGGGGGGCGAGCTGAGCCACGAGCAGCAGGTGCTGCTGAGCGCGTACGTCGCCGACAAGGCCGTCTACGAGACCGTCTACGAGACCCGCAACCGCCCGTCCTGGGTCACCATCCCGCTCCAGGCCGTGGCGAGGATCGGAGCCGCATGACTCCCCCGCCCGGAAGCAAGACCCCCGCGATCGCGCCGGTGGCCGCCGAGGAGGTCGAGCTGCTCGTCCACGGCCAGCACGGCAGCCCGCACTCGATCCTGGGCCCGCACCCGCACGACGGGGGCGTGACCATCCGCGCCTTCAAGCCGCTGGCCAGGCGGGTCGTCGTTCGGCACGGCGACGGCACGACCTACGAGCTGGAGCACGAGCACGAGGGCGTCTGGGTGGGTGTGCTGCCGGGCTCCCCCGACAACGCCAGCGTGCCCGACTACCGCCTCGAGGTGACCTACGACGACGGTCACCCCCACACGCTCGACGACCCCTACCGGTTCCTGCCGACGCTCGGCGAGATGGACCTGCACCTGGTCAACGAGGGCCGCCACGAGCTGTTGTGGACCGTGCTCGGGGCGCGGGTGCACCACTACGACACCCCCTTCGGCGACACCATCACCGGCACGTCGTTCGCCGTGTGGGCGCCCGCGGCGCGGGCCGTGCGGCTCAAGGCGGACTTCAACAGCTGGGACGGCCGTGAGCACCCGATGCGCGAGCTCGGGCACTCCGGTGTCTGGGAGCTCTTCGTGCCTGGCGTCGGCTCCGGCAACGCCTACAAGTACGTCGTGCTCGGCGCCGACGGGCAGTGGCGCGAGAAGGCCGACCCGATGGCCGGCTACGCCGAAGTTCCGCCGGACACCGCGTCGAAGGTGTTCGAGTCGTCCTACGAGTGGGGCGACGACGACTGGATGACCGCCCGGCCGCAGAAGCAGCACGTGCACGAGCCCATGTCGGTCTACGAGCTGCACCTCGCGTCGTGGCGGCGGGGCAAGAGCTGGGAGGAGCTGGCCGAGGAGCTCCCGGCGTACGTCGCGGACCTCGGCTTCACGCACGTCGAGCTGATGCCCGTCATGCAGCACCCCTTCGGTGGCTCGTGGGGCTACCACGTGACGTCGTACTTCGCGCCGGACTCGAGGTTCGGCGACCCCGACGGCTTCCGGCTGCTCGTCGACCGGCTGCACCAGGCCGGCGTCGGCGTGATCCTCGACTGGGTGCCGGGCCACTTCGCGACCGACGAGTGGGCGCTGGTGCGCTTCGACGGCACGCCCCTCTACGAGGACCCCAACCCCCAGCGCGGCTGGCACAAGGAATGGGGGTCGCACATCTTCAACTTCGGGCGCAACGAGGTGCGCAACTTCCTCTACGCCAACGCGCTCTACTGGCTCGAGGAGTTCCACGCCGACGGGCTGCGGGTCGACGGCGTCGCCTCGATGCTCTACCTCGACTACTCGCGCGAGGAGGGCGAGTGGACGCCGAACAAGTACGGCGGCCGCGAGAACCTCGAGGCGGTGCAGTTCCTCCAGGAGATGAACGCCACCGTCTACAAGCGCACCCCGGGCGTCACCACGATCGCCGAGGAGTCGACGTCGTGGCCGCAGGTCACCGGGCCGACGTCCGAGGGCGGACTGGGCTTCGGCTTCAAGTGGAACATGGGCTGGATGCACGATTCGCTCGGCTACGTGCAGCACGACCCTGTGCACCGCGCCTACCACCACGGCGAGATGACGTTCTCCCTCGTCTACGCGTGGTCGGAGAACTACGTGCTGCCGATCAGCCACGACGAGGTCGTGCACGGCAAGGGGTCGCTGCTGCGCAAGATGCCGGGCGACCGGTGGCGCCAGCTCGCCAGCCTGCGCGCCTACCTCGGCTACATGTGGGCGCACCCGGGCAAGCAGCTGCTCTTCATGGGCGCCGAGCTGGGCCAGGAGTCCGAGTGGGCCGAGGCCCGCGAGCTCGACTGGTGGCTGCTGGAGCATCCTGAGCACCGCGGCGTGCACTCGCTGGTCCGCGACCTCAATACGGCCTACGTCGCCTCGCCCGCGCTCTGGCAGCGTGACGACGACCCCGGCGGCTTCCAGTGGATCGACGCCAACGACGCCGGGCGCAACACGTTCAGCTTCGTACGCCGGGCCACCTCCGGACCCGACCTGGTCTGCGTCTCCAACTTCTCCGCCGTGCCCCACGAGGGCTACCGGCTCGGCCTGCCGTCCGCGGGCCAGTGGGACGAGGTGCTCAACACCGACGCTGAGGGCTACACCGGCTCGGGCGTGGGCAACCTGGGCGGCGTCGCAGGCATCGGCGGCGAGCACCTCGGCTTCCCGGCGTACGCCGACATCGTGGTGCCGCCGCTGGCGACGGTGTGGTTTCGAGCCCGCTCGGACTGAGCCTGCGAAGTCCGAGGGAACGGGCGAGGGTTGAGGAGCGTCGGCTCGGACCGAGCCTGCGAGGGCCGAGCGACGCGTCTCGAAACCACGTGAGACAGGGCTGGGACTCGCCCCCGATCCTGGCGACTTCGGGGTGGCCAGGTTCCACAAAGCCGCCCCACGCGCCACGCTGCACCCATGGCCGACGTGTTCGTGAGTCACGCGTCGGCCGACTCCGGGCGGGCACACGCGCTGGCGGACGCCCTCGGAGCGGCGGGCTTCTCGGTCTGGTGGGACCGCGACCTGGTCGCCGGTGAGGCCTACCAGCAGGCGATCCAGCGAGAGCTCGAGGCCGCCTCGGCGGTCGTGGTCGTGTGGAGCGCCGCCTCGGTGGTCTCGGAGTGGGTCTACTCCGAGGCGCGGCGCAGTCACGACCGCGGCGCCCTCGTGCAGCTGCGGGAGCGCGACGTCGACATCGACTCCGTGCCGGCGCCCTTCGACGCCGTCCACTGCCCCTACGTCGACGACACCGAGGCGCTGCTCCGCTCGGTGGCGGCGCGGGTCGACGGTGCGGCACCCGTGCCCGGCCCGCCGTCGCCGGCCCCGACCCGCACGCTCACCCTGCTGCACGCTCACTCGAACGACCCGGAGCTGCCGGCCCGGCTGGCCGAGCGCGCCGCGGGCGCCGGTGGCAACCCGTTCCGGGTCGACGGCGCACGGGCCGCGGCGACCTTCGGGACACCGGTCGACGCCGTGCGCGCGGCGTACGCCCTGGCCGAGACGGAGGTCGCCGTCGGCATCCACACGGGGACGCCGACGCGGTTCGAGGACGGGTTCATCGGGATGGACGCGCAGCGGGCGGCTCGCATCGGTGCTGCCGCCGCACCGGGGCAGGTCCTGGTCTCGGGCAGTGCCGCGGCGCTCCTCGTCGACGCTGCGGACGTGGACCTGGTGGATCTCGGCAGCCATCGGTTCGACGGCCTCCCGAGACCCGAGCGGCTGTTCCAGGCCGGCCGTCCCGGCGCTCAGCCCAGCTTCCCGGCCGTCCGCTCGCTGGGCAGCGTCGCCGGGCTGCCGCGCCAGGCGACGTCGTTCGTGGGCCGTGCGTCCGACCTCGACGACGTGACTGAGGCGGTGACCGGGCCGGACGCGCGACTCGTGACGCTGGTCGGCGCGGGCGGCATGGGCAAGACCCGGCTCGCGCTGGCGGTGGCCGAACGGGTCGCGCCGTCGTTCCCCGACGGGGTCTACTTCGTGCCCCTCGAGACCGCGACCAACGCCGATGACGCATGGGGTGCCCTCGCGCTCGCCCTCGCGGCCTCCGGCGAGGACGAGGCGAGCGAGACCGTGCGGCGAGCGCTCGGCCACTCCCGGGTCCTGCTCGTCCTCGACAACCTCGAGCAGCTCGCCGACGCCGGCAGCGTGGTCGCCGACCTGTTGGCCGGCTGCCCCTCGGTCAGGGTCCTCGCGACCTCCCGGCGCCCGGTGCACATCGCCGGCGAGCAGGAGCTGCTCCTGCAGCCGCTTGATGTCGACTCGGACGCCATCGCGCTGTTCGGACGACAGGCGGCCCTGGTCCGGCGGGGCTTCGTCGTCGACGACGGCAACCGGGAGGACGTCCGGGCGATCTGCCGTGCGCTCGACGGGCTGCCGCTCGCGATCGAGCTGGCGGCTGCCCGGCTGCGTCTCCTGTCGCCGTCGGCCCTGCGCGCACGTCTCGGCGACGCCCTCGACGTCAGCACCGGGGACAGCACGCGGCCCGACCGGCAGCGAACCCTCCGGCAGACGATCGAGTGGAGCCACGAGCTGCTCGACGACGACCAGCGGACCGTGTTCCGACGGCTGGGAGTCTTCCCCGCAGGCGCCGGCCTCGACGCGGCAGAAGCGCTCGCGGGGCCGCTCGACGTGGTCGAGTCCCTCGCCGAGCTCTCCCTCGTCCACGTCGTCGACGACGAGGACAGCCACCCCCGCATCATGCTGCTCAACACCACACGGGCCTTCGCCGCCGAGCAGCTCAAGGCCGCCGGGGAGGAGGACGCGGCGTACGCCGACCTGGTGCGCTGGTGCGCTGCGCAACCAGATCCGGGCCGCGACCACGTCGTGGCCGGCCTGGAGTGGCTGCTCGGAGACGCGGGGCGGATGCGCGCCGACCTCGTCGAGCCGGCCCTGGGGCTCACCAGCAGGTTCGTCCGGGACGCGGTCGTGTCCGACCACGCGCGCTTCCGGCTGTGGTTGCGCCAGGCTCTGGCCGCTGCCCGCGACACCGGCGCCGCGACCCTGGCAAGGGCACAGGCCCTGCGCCTCCACGCGTACGAGGAGACCTTCGAGGATGCGACGGCCGCCGCGGAGGTGGTCACCGAGGCCCGGGCGGTCTACGACGCTCTCGACGACGCCGTACGTGGCTCGGACGCCGGCCGCGATCTCGGCGTCCTGCTGCGCGAGGTCGAGGCGCTGGCGCTGTGGTGGGGCGGTGACGCCGCGGCGGCGACGGAGGCGCTCACGACGACCCTGGCCGGCGACGTGAGCCCCGCTCTGCGCCTCGACCTGACCAACACCCTCGGCCGGGTGCGGGCCGGGGTGGGCGACACCGACGGCGCCCTCCAGCTGGAGGTGGAGCTCGCCCGACTGGCTCGGGCCGCAGGACACCTCCCCCTCGCCCTGCTGTCGGAGATGAACTCCGCCTGCAGCCTGCGCGAGCTCGGCCGTCCCGACGAGGCCCTGGCGGTCATGGAGAGCGCCGTGCCGGCGTTCCTGGTCGAGTCACCGCTGCCGCGGCTGCTGCCCGTCGCCGCCGAGGACTACGCCGCCATCCTCGTGGACCTCGGCCGGGCGGCCGACGCGGCCCTCCTGTGGGGTGCCGCCCAAGGAGCGCGCGAGCGCTACGACCTCCCGGCGGAGAGCGCACAGGCCGAGGAGACCGCCGCGGTGGGCGACCTCGGGCGCGCACGGCTCGGCGACCGGTGGGAGGAGCTGGTGGCGGACGGTCGGGATCTCGACCTCGAGGACACCCTGCGCGACGTGGTCGGGGGGCCAACTAACCTGACGGCGTGATCGACCCCGGCGTCCGTGCGACCACCGTCGCCGACAGCGTGACCCGTCTGGAGTGGCCCGACGGCCAGCCGATCGAGGACGTGCAGGCGGCCGTGGCGGCCGCCCTCCGCGAGCACGGCCGGGTCGAGGCGTGGGTCGACCCCGAGGACAAGACCGCGCAGCGGGTCGCGACCTGGTCGGGGCTGCGACGCGAGGGCGTGATGCGCGGCGTGACGCTCGACGGCGAGGTGGTGGACCGGGTCGTCTACGCGCGGCTGGCCGACGACCTGCCGGCGCAGGAGCCCGAGGGGTTCCGGGCGCTGCTCAACTCCTTCCTCCCCCGCAAGCGGGCGATCAGCCAGCTGCTGGTCCGCGACCTCGAGGGCCGGGTGTTGCTGTGCCGGCTCACCTACAAGCAGGACTGGGACCTGCCCGGCGGCGTCGTCGAGGTCGGCGAGTCGCCTCAGCTGGCGGTCACCCGTGAGGTCGAGGAGGAGCTCGCGCTCCAGATCCCGGCCGGGCGCCTGCTCCTCACCGACTGGCTGCCGCCGTGGAGCGGTTGGGACGACGCGCTGTGCCTCGTCTTCGACGGGGGCCAGCACGACGCTTCGATCGTCGCCGACGTCGTCCGCCAGGAACGCGAGATCCGCGACGCCGCGTTCTGCACCGTGAACGAGGCCCACGAACGGTGCGCCGACTTCACGGCGCGCCGGATCTTGGCCGCACTCGGCAACCTGGACGGCACGTCGCCGGCGTACACCGAGAGCGGGCTCTAATGCCCATTCCCGCAGCCGCCGCGATGGGCTAGACATAGCCCACACATCGCGGGAGGGGTGGGCATGGCGGAGGCACAGACCGAGCAGACCGAGCTCAAGGCCGGGGCGATCGGGTTCGTCGACGCGCTCGTGATCGGGCTCGCGGCGACGTCGCCGGCGTACTCGCTGGCCGCGATCATCGGGGCGGTCACCGCGCTCGCGGGCGTCAACGCGCCGGGCATCCTGCTGGCGTCGTTCGTGCCGATGGCGCTCATCGCCACGGCGTTCCTCTACCTCAACAGGGTGGACCCCGACTGTGGCACCACGTTCAGTTGGGTGACCCGGGCGATGGGTCCGTGGTTCGGCTGGATCGGCGGCTGGGCGATCATGATGACCGGCGTGCTGATCGTCGGATCGCTGGCCGACGTCGGCGTCCGGTTCGGTCTCTATGGCTTCGGCGAGCTGCTGGACAGCAACGGCCTGATCGAAGCCGGCGACAATGCCTGGATCCGGATGCCCGTAGCCATCGCACTGGTGCTGCTGATGACCTGGATCTGCGTGGTGGGCACGGACGTGTCCGCCCGGCTGCAGAACGTCCTGATCCTGGTCCAGGTCGTGTCGCTCCTCGTCTTCGCGGTTGTCGCGATCTACCGAGCCGTCGACGGCGACAGCCCGCTCGACGAGCTGACCCCTGGGCTGGACTGGCTCAACCCCTTCGGGGCCGGCGGTGCGGCGCTCAGCTCGGGACTCCTGCTCGGCGTCTTCGCCTACTGGGGCTGGGAGTCCGCGGTCAACCTGAGCGAGGAGACGAGGGACGGCGACAAGACCCCCGGCCGGGCCGCCCTGCTGTCGACGTTCATCCTCCTCGTCACCTACGTGGCCGTCGCGATCGCGGTCGTCGCCTTTGCCGGCACGCAGTGGCTGAGCGACAACGCAGGTGAGGAGGAGTTCGTCTTCTACTACCTCGCGACCGAGGTCCTTGGCAGCTGGGACTGGATCCTCCTGCTCTCGGTCTCGACCGCGGCCATCGCGTCCACACAGACGACGATCCTGCCCGCCTCGCGCACCGGTCTGTCCATGGCGCGACGCGGCGCGATCCCGCCGCGGATCGGCCACATCCATTCACGTCACCGGACGCCGGACGTCAGCACCTGGACCGTCGCCGCGATCGCCATCGCCTGGTACGTCGGTATGTACCAGGTCAGCGAGAACGCCCTCTTCGACTCCTTGACCGCGCTGGCGCTGCTCATCGCGTTCTACTACGCGCTGACCGGCATCGCCTGCGCCGTCTACTACCGGAAGCACCTGACCGAGAGCGCCAAGAACCTGCTGCTCATCGGCGTCGGACCGCTGGTCGGGTCGGCGCTGCTCCTCTGGCTCCTCGTCCTGTCGATTCGCGACCAGTCCGACCCGGACAACTCCTACAGCGGCCAGTCCTGGCTGGGCGTGGGCCCGCCGCTGGTCATCGGGGTCGCCGTGTTCCTCGTGGGGGTGGTGTTCATGTTCATCTGGCGCGCCCAAGAGAAGCGCTACTGGGACGAGCGACCGTCCCTCCCGGACCCAGACGTCGTGCACGGAATGAGGTCGGCGCGACCCGACCCCGACGGATTGGAAGGCTAGGACCATGGCGGTAGTGCTGGGCTACGACGAGTCTCCGGGCGCGGAGGCCGCCCTCGACGCGGCGATCCAGGTCGCGCAGCGGTACGGCGAGGAGCTGGTGCTCGTCTACGGAGCCGCTCCCCCCGGTGGGATGGGCGAGGAGTTCAAGTCACACCTCGATGCCCTCCGCGAGATGGGCCGCGCGGCGACAGCGCACGCCCTGGAGAAGGCCCAGGCAGCCGGAGTGACCGCGAGCGTGCGCCTGGTCGACGCCAAGCCCGCCGATGCGCTGGTCCAGGTGGGCAACCAGGTCGAAGCCACCGTGATCGTGGTTGGCACGGCCGGCGAGAGCCCGTTCAAGGGAGCGATCCTGGGCTCGACGTCGCACAAGCTGCTGCACCTGTCCAACCGTCCGGTGCTCTGCGTCCCGGTCCCGCGCTGACCCTCAATGACCCGTTGGGGTCATGTTTCGCGCGTCCTGCAGGCTCAGGCTGAGGGGATGGACATGGACTCCCGCCTCTTCGTGATCATCGCCTCGCGCGTCCCGGCCATCTGGGACGTCATCGGCCCGGTGGCCCTCAACCCGCAGCCGCTCCCTCCGGTGTCGCGCGCCGAGGTCTACACCGAGCTCAACCCGCAGCCGCTGCCGCCCGGTCCGCCGCCGGAGACGTACGGCGCCGTGGTCGGCCGCGAGCTGGTCAGGCTGCAGTGGCAGGCCGAGAAGCTCGGCCAGCAGGTGGCCCCTCTTGCCGACTGGGAGGACGACCCCTGTCCGACGTACCCACACGCCCCGAAGCTGCCGCCGTGGCTGCCGCCGGTCCCGGACCCGAACCCGGCGTGGCTGGACGGCTACTACCTGGGACTGGCCTGCGCCCTGGCAGCGGGCGGCGCGGGGGCACGCGAGTCGGCGTTCATGGGAGAGGCGTTCGAGCGCGCTCTCAAGGCGCTCGGCTCCGCGGCCTCGGCGGCTTAGAAGAGTGCGTTGGCGAGGGCCTGGCGGCCCTTGAGGACGCGCGGGTCGTCGTTGCCGACCGCCGCGAACAGCCCGAGCAGGTGCTCCCGGGCCTTGTTGCGGTCGTCGTCGCTCGTACGCCGAACCAGCTCGACCAGCCTGGTGAAAGCCGAGTCGGCATCGCCCTCGAGCAGGTCGACGTCGGCGGCCAGGATCTGCGCGTCCACGTCGTCCGGCGCAGCATCCGCGGCGGCACGGGCGGCGGCCGGGTCGACACCGCTCGTCCGCTGGAGCACCTTCGCCATCGCCAGCCCGGCTGCGGCCTCAGTGTCGGCCGGGTTGGCCTTCACCAACCGCTCGTACTCCGCGACCGCTGTGTCGTAGTCGCCCGTGGCTAGCGCGTCCTGCGCCGGCGCGTAGCGCGGGTCGAGCGGCGGCTCGCCGTCCTCCTCATCGGCGACGGCGGGGGCGGCCTGGCGCGGCTGGTGCCGGCCCGTGATGCCCTGGGTGGTGAGCTGCTGCATCACCTGGTTGATGGCGGTGCGGAGGTTGTCGAGCGGCAGCACGTCCTGGATGAGCGGCTGCGGGCGACCGTCGATCACGGCGAACACGAACGGCACCGACTGCAGCTGCACCGCCTGGGCGATCGCCGGCTGCGCGTCGATGTCGACCAGCCCGGCCAGGAACCGGCCTTCGTACTCCTCCGCGACCGTCGCCAGGTCGCGCGCCATCTGCTCGCTCTCCGGCAGCCGGGTCGCCGAGTAGAAGGCGAGCAGGACCGGCGCCGTGAGCGAGGCCTCGACCGTGGCCTGGAAGTTCGCCTCGGTGATGTCCAGCCAGTACGACGCCCCACCGGCGGGCGCTCCGCCACCACCGCCTGCCGGGCCCTGGCCGGCCGCCTGCCCGGCGCCGCCAGCGGGTCGCGTGAGCCCCGAGAGGTCGATCGCACCCGGGCGCGAGAAAGGCTGCTGCGTCATACGGGCAATCCTAGAGACGGGTCTCGACCCAGTGGTCGGGCGGCACCTCGGGCTTGCCCGGGACCGGGCGGAGCTCCTCGGTCCAGGCCTCGCCCTCGGGGCCGAACAGGTCGGTGGCGACCCGGCGCCAGAAGCCTCCGGCGGCGACGTTGTCGTGCTGGAAGGCGATCGTCCATGGCCCGGGGTGCATCTCGATGACGTACGTGGCGAGCGCGAGACCGAGCCCGCCGCGGCGCGCGGCCGGCGCGGTCCAGAAGGCGTCCATGTCCCGCCGCTCGCCGTCGAGCCCCGAGACCAGCGCGAGGCCGACCGGGGCGTCGGCGCCGGTGTTGGGGTGCGGCTGCCAGGCGAGGTAGCCGACCCGGTCGGCGGCCGGGTAGCCGTCGAGCGGTCCGTGCGAGTAGCGGCCGTCGGCGTACGGCAGCCCCTGGACGATGGGCGCGAGGTCACTGCGGTAGGCCTGCCAGAGCCAGGACACGAGCTCCCACTCGTGGTCCCCGACGGGCCGGAAGGTGGCGGAGGTCATCGGCTCCAAACGTAGATCTGCCCGTCGCGCACCTCGACCTCGGTCGGCGGCTTGGGGGTCGGGACCTGCTGGAGGTGGCGCAGCACGTTGGTCCGGCCACGGAGCGCCACGTCGCGGTCGTGCCAGCGCACGTAGGGGTGGAGCAGCGGCCGCAGCTCGCCCCACTCCCCCGCATCCATCGCCGCCCAGGCGGCCGCGGCGGGCGCGGGCAGCTCCGGAAGGTCGTGGATCATCTTGGGCGTGCACATCCGCCACGCGTCGGTCACGAGCTCGCGCGTCTCGTCGAGGTCGAGCCGGCCGAGGTGGGCGCAGACCCATTGGTAGCGCAGGTCGCCGGTCGGAGGCAGGAAGAACGTCTCGGGATCGGAGGCGATCAGCCCGTCCCGCTCCGCCTTGGGGAAGCCGAACCCCATGTCGGTCTCGTCCTTGCTGAACGCCGCGAAGACGATCTGTCCGACCCGCAGCTTCGATCGGCCGCGCACGATCGCCTCGTAGGCACGCGGCAGCGCCAGCCCGACTCGACGTACGTCGTCAGCGCTCGCCACGCTCCGGACGCTAGCCCGCGGCCGGGACGGTGGGCCCGTCCGTTTTCGTCGAGATGCGGGAACTGGCTGTGGGCAAACGTTTGCGACCAACCATTTGCCGCATCTCGACGCGAAATGGGACGCGAACCTCAGCGCTGGTGAGCAGGACGAGGCCCGCGCAGGCCGACGACCTGTACGACGCGCTGGATCTTGAGGTCGCGCTCGTCGGTGCGGCCGACGAATCGGATCTCGCGCAGGCCCTGGTCCTGGGCGGCGGACTCGAAGGTGAGGTGGCCATAGCCGAGGATCCGGCCGATGAGCGGCTTGTCGACGTTGATGTCGAGGATGCGGTGCAGCGGCATCGTGGCGCGGTGCGTCGAGAGAACGCCGTGCAGCCGGAAGACCCGCATGTTGGTGACCACGAAGCACTCGCGCCGCTCGCGGATCGTCACCCAGCTCGCGTGGAGGCAGAGCCCGATGCCGATCAGCACCAGCCAGCCACCCGGATCGGCGGGCTCGATCACGAAAGTGCCGACGAACATCAGCACCAGTGCGAGCCACAGCTCGGCCACCGGGATCACGTAGACGATCCAGTGCCGGCGTACTTCGTCGACGACGACCTCGTCCTCGTCACGCAGCAGGTAGCGCCCGACGTCTGGCTCGGTGATCCGAGCGAGGAAGCTCACGAGTGACTACAGATCGCCGAGGAACTCGATGAGCGACGTGAAGAGCTCCTGGCCCCAGCCCCACAGCGCGTCACCGCTGTTGCTGGTGAAGTCAGCCAGCCCGTGGGGGTCGGTGAACATCCAGAAGCCGAAGAAGACCACGAGCACGGCGAGCACGCCCTTGTTCATGGTGAAAGTCCTGTCGAGCTCGGGGACGTGGGCACAGGTACGCGTCTACTGTTACCAGAGTTGCCAGTGGGTCTCCATCCGCCGCGCCGTCGCGGGCAGGAAGTTCAGTCGGGCTGGCACCAGCGGGTCGTCATGTCCCAGAGGATCCGGCCGGCTTCCTCGTCCTGGGCGTCCTCCGAGGGGGTGCTCGGCGCCGACGAGCGGTGGTAGCCACCAGGCTCGGCCTGCGCCGACGTCGCGCAGAAGACCACGGTGCCGGCGGCCTCGGACGGCGACTTGAGGGCGCGACGCTCCAGCGGGCCGGCCAGCTTCCGCAGCCTGCCCAGGAGCGGCGCGGTCTCGAGGCCGCGGTCGGCGATGTTGGTGGCCACCGCGCCCGGGTGGACCGAGTAGCCGTGCAGTCCCTGACCTCCGTAGCGCCTCTCGATCTCGTGCGCCTCGTGCACCAGGGCGAGCTTGGAGGTGCCGTACGCCGTCCAGGAGTCGTACGGCGAGAGGTGGCCGTCGAGGCCCTCGTTGCGGCCGCGGGCGTGCAGCTTGGAGACGACGTTGACCACGCGGGCGTCGTCGTACCCGTCCGCGGTGGCGAGCAGCAGCGGGATCAGCAGCCGGGTGAGCTGGGCGGTGCCGAGGTAGTTGGTGCGCCAGTGCACCTCCATGCCGTCGACCAGGTGCGGCTCGTGCCAGGCCGACCGCAGGTCGAGGTGGACGCCGGCATTGTTGACCAGCACGTCGAGGCGGTCGGTGCTGTCCCGCACCCGGTCGGCGAACGCCGCCACAGACTCGCGGCTGGTCAGCTCCATGGGATGGGTGTCCACCGTCGTCGGGCAGGTCCGGGTCGACGTCAGCACCCGGAAGCCGAGCCCCCTCAACGAGGACGCGATCGCCTCGCCCAGCGAGCCGGTGCCGACCCCGGTGACCACGGCGACCCTCGTGTCGCTCATTGGCCCTCCCGTTCCGAGTTCGTCCGCACCGCGGCGTAGAACTCCCGCATCTGCGGGCCGATCCGCGCCAGCTCTACGTACGGCGCCCCCGACGCCGAGTCGTCGACGTACGCGAACTCGATCTCGCCGTCCATCATCGAGCCGCGCATCAGCACCGGGAGGCCGGCTGCCTCGGCGGCCGCGCAGGCGGTGTCCAGGTCGTCGACGTCGAAGCAGACGTGGTGCAGCCCCGGTCCGTGACGGTCCAGGAACTCCGCATGGATGGTGGGACCGCTGACCGGCTGGATCAGCTCGAGCTGGAGGTCGCCGGCGTAGCCCAGCGAGATGTGTGCGGTGAACTCGACCGGCTCGCCGCGCAGCGTCGTGGTGTCTGCCTCGAACGTGACGTCCGGGATCCGGGTCCACGCACCGGTGCCGAACTGCTCGCGGAGCAGCCGCTCGGTCTCCTCGAGGTCGTCGGTCACCCACGCGATCTGGGCGATCGGTCCTCTCGCGATCACGATCGGAGGCTATCGGGCACCCACCTGGACCATTTTCACCCCAGTCATGTCTAGACGCGGGCGCGTTCGCCATCACGTCACGGCCTCCCTGTCGTTGAATGCGGCGTCACGTCTTCCCCCGAACGTGACATCCCCCCGGCGAGAATGTGGGTCTCCCGATGGCCATGCCCAACTCATCCTTCGTACTGATCTATGCGAGCCTGGCGCGCGCACCCGAGTCCGCCATGAAGATGGCGTCACGGATGGCGGCGACGTCCTTCGAGGCGCGCGACCTCGGTGGCGTCCAGAGATGGACGCGGTGCTACTCCGAGCTCCGCTCGGTCTTCGGTGACCCCGTGGACGACGAGCCGCAGGTGCGCCTCAGCTACTGACCGGCCAGCACACCTCGGTGTGGTGGGCGATGAGGTCGTCGGTGTCGTTGTCAGGGCCGCCCAGCGGCAGGTAGCGCTCGACGACGGGTCCGTCCGACGCCAGCGCCTTCTCCATGACGGTCTTCCCGACGAGCGGAGTAGGCGCCGTCCAGGTCGACCATCGGGCCGTCGTGGAGGGCGACGGCGTACCGACCCGCCCGTCGGCTGACGGCCTCGACCCGGCCGGCCAGCGCCGGCACCCGGTCGACGGGCACGAAGGCGACCAGCTCGGCGGCGCCCTCGCTGAAGAACTCGGTCGGGAACTCGGCGCCGTCCGGGCCCGTGCGACTGATGCCGGCGGTGCGGAGCAGCCGGTGCAGCTCGGTGAACGCCTCGATCCACCACGACACCAGCGAGTCGCCGTCGACCCGGCCGCGGATGGACAGCACCATCATGGCCGGTTCGTCGCGGAGGCTGACGCCGATCTCCTCCTCCTCGTCGGAGAGCATCCGGCGCAGCGACTCGACGGTGTCCTGCACCTGCTCCAGCTGCCGGCTCATCCGATCGAGGTGCTCGACCATCACGGCGTTGCGGGTGGCCTCGTCGGGGGCTGACAGCACCGTGCGCACGTCCTCCACCGGCAGGTCGAGGTCGCGGAGCCGGCGGATCAGGCGGGCCTGGCCGACCTGCTCGGGCCGGTAGTAGCGGTAGCCGCTGCTCGGGTCGGTCCGCGCAGGCTCGAGCAGCCCCACGTCGTGGTAGTGGCGCAGCGCCTTCACGGTCAGGAACGTCATCCGCGAGAAGTCGCCGATGGTCAGCAGCTCCGTCATGAACCCACCATGGACCCAGCCTGCACTCTCCCCCAGGGGGAGAGTCCAGCGGTTTGAAGAGGGGATTGACCCTCCCGTGAGGGGAGGCCGGAGAACGGTCCCCATGAACACAGTCACCCATGCAGACACGACCTTCCGGCGAGGGCCCCTGGCGGTCCTGCTGACCGGGATCTTCCTGATCGTCCTCGACTTCTTCGTCGTCAACGTCGCGCTGCCGTCGGTGCAGCAGGACCTCGACGCCGATGCGACCGCCCTCCAGTGGCTGGTCGCCGGCTACGCGCTCACGTTCGGCGGCCTCCTGCTGGTGGCCAGCCGGCTCGCCGACCGCTGGGGCCGCCGGCGGATGTTCCTGCTGGGCACCGGCCTCTTCGTGCTCAGCTCGGCCATCTGCGGCTTCGCACCCGACGTCAACACGCTGATCGCCGCCCGGCTGGTCCAGGGCGCCTCGGCGGCCATGGTCGCCCCGACCGTGCTCTCCCTCATCGGCGACGTGTACGACGGGCCGCGGCGGGTCCGTGCGCTCGGCGCCTACGCCACCGTGATGGGGGTGGCGGCCGCGTCGGGCCAGCTGATCGGCGGGCTGCTGATCCACCTCGACATCGCCGGCTCCGGCTGGCGGTCGATCTTCCTGGTCAACGTGCCGTTCGGCATCGCCGCGCTGGTCGCCGCACCCCGGCTGCTGCCCGACACGAGCGTCGATTCCCCGCGGCCGGACCTGGTCGAGACCGTCCTCGTGGTCGGCGGACTGACCGCGCTCGTGCTGCCGCTGGTCCAGGGGCAGAGCCAGGGCTGGCCGCTCTGGACGTGGCTGACCTTCGGCGCCGCCGGCGTGCTCGCCGTCCTCGCGGGCCTGCGGGCCACCGCGCTGCGCCGCCGCGGGATCGCTCCCCTCGTCGACATCGAGCCGATGCGGACCCGCCCGGTCGGTGCGGGGCAGCTCGGCCAGTTCCTGCTGTTCAGCGGCATGGCGGCGTACTTCCTGGTGCTGGCCCTCTACCTCCAGGACGGTCGCGGTCTCGGCCCGTTGGCCTCGGGCGTCGTCTTCTCCGCGGTGGCGGTCACCTACATGGTCGGCACCCGCAACGCCGCCCGGGTGCTGGGTCGGTTCGGCGCTCGCGCCGGGATCAGCGCCGCGGCGCTGACCTTCGGGGTCGGCCACCTGCTGGTGCTGGTCGCCGTCGCCGAGATCGGCCTGGGCGGCTCGGTGCTCTGGCTGGTCCCGGGCCTGGCGATCGGTGGCCTCGGCATGGGCGTCACGCTCGCCGGGCTGGTCGGGGTCGTGATGGGCTCGGTGCAGCCGAAGCATGCGGGCACCGTGTCCGGGACGTCGTCCACGCTGCAGCAGGTGGCGAACGCCGTCGGCGTGGCCCTGGTCGGGATCATCTTCTTCGGCCGGCTCGACAGCGGCATGGTCGACGCCTTCGAGGCGAGCCTGGTCTACCTGGTGGCGACGACGGTCGCCGTCGCGGTGGCCGCGGTGTTCCTCCCCGGCCGCCCGCGGCCCGTCGTGGAGCAGCAGGGTCAGTCGGCGGAGCTCGCGACCAGCTCGTCGGCCGCCGCGTAGGGATCCTTCTCACCGGCCACGACGGCCTCGGCCAGTGCGTCGAGGTCGTCGTGGCTGCTCACGCTCTCCCAGCGCTCGCGCAGCGAGGCGACCGCGATCGCCTCGATCTCCTCGCGGGCCCGGCGGGTACGCCGTCGGGTGAGCTCGCCGCTCTCCTCCAGCCACGCGCGGTGGCGGTCCAGCTCGCGCACCACCTCGTCGACGCCGCGACCGGACTGGGCCACGGTGAGCACGATCGGCGGCTTCCAGCGCCCCTCGGGCCGGTCAGCGAGGTCGCCGGAAGACAGGCTCAGCATGGAGCGGAGCTCGCGGCGGACCTGCTCGGCGCCGTCGCGGTCGGCCTTGTTGACGACGTACACGTCACCGATCTCGAGGATCCCGGCCTTGGCGGCCTGGATGCCGTCGCCCAGGCCGGGTGCCATCAGCACCAGGGTGGTGTCGGCCAGCCCGGCGATCTCGACCTCGCTCTGGCCGACGCCGACGGTCTCGACGATCACGACGTCACAGCCGGCGGCGTCCAGCACCCGGAGCGCCTGCGGCGTCGTCCAGGACAGACCGCCGAGATGACCCCGGGAGGCCATCGAGCGGATGTAGACGTCGTCGTCGGTCGCGTGGTCCTGCATCCGCACCCGGTCCCCCAGCAGCGCGCCGCCGGAGAAGGGCGAGGACGGGTCCACGGCCAGTACGCCGACCCGTTTGCCGGCCTTGCGGAGCTCGGTGACCAGCGCGTTGGTGGTCGTCGACTTGCCGACGCCCGGTGAGCCGGTGATGCCGACCACCTGGGCGTGGCCGGCGTGCGGCGTGAGGGCCGCCATCACCTCACGGAGCTGCGGCGCGCCGTCCTCGACCATCGTGACGAGTCGCGCCACCGCCCGGGCCTCACCGGCCCGGGCGCGCGCGACGAGGTCGTCGACCTGCTGGTCGGACGTCCTACGGGACACGCACGATCAGGGCGTCGCCCTGGCCGCCGCCACCGCACAGGGCGGCCGCGCCGACGCCGCCACCGCGACGCTTGAGCTCGAGGGCGAGCGTGAGCACGACCCGGGTGCCGGACATGCCGACCGGGTGACCGAGCGCGATCGCGCCACCGTTGACGTTCACCTTGGCCGGGTCGATACCCAGAGCCTTGGTCGACTCGAGGCCGACGGCCGCGAACGCCTCGTTGAACTCGAAGAGGTCGACGTCGTCGACGCTGAGCCCCTCCTTGTCGAGCGCCTTCTTGGTCGCGTTGGCCGGCTGCAGCTGGAGGCTCGAGTCGGGACCGGCCACCATGCCGTGTGCGCCGATCTCGGCCAGCCACTCGAGGCCGAGCTCCTCGGCCTTGGCCTTGCTCATGACCACGACGGCGGCGGCGCCGTCGGAGATCTGGGACGCCGAGCCGGCGGTGATCGTGCCCTCCTTGGAGAACGCGGCCGGCAGCTTGCCCAGCGACTCGGCGGTGGTGTCGCCCCGCACGCCCTCGTCGGCGGTGATCACGATGGGGTCGCCCCTGCGCTGCGGCACGGAGACTGGGACCACCTCGTCGTCGAAGAGGCCGTTCTTCCACGCCTCGGCGGCCTTCTGGTGCGAGGCGGCCGCGAACTCGTCCTGCTCCTGGCGAGTGAGCTTCACGCCCTCGGCGTTGATCTGCTCGGTGAGACCGCCCATCGCCTGCTTGGTGGCCTGGTCGTAGAGCGCGTCGTAGGCCATCGAGTCCACGAGCTTCATGTCGCCGAACTTGGTGCCCTCGCGGGACTTCGGCAGGAAGTGCGGGGCGTTGGTCATCGACTCCATGCCGCCGGCCACCACGATCTCGACCTCGCCCGCGCGGATCAGCTGGTCAGCCATCGCGATGGCGTTGAGGCCGGAGAGGCAGACCTTGTTGATCGTGATCGAGGGCATGTTCCCGGGCAGTCCGGCGGCGAGGCCGGCCGCGCGCGCGGGGTTCTGCCCCGCGCCGGCCAGGATGACCTGGCCCATGATCAGGTAGTCGACCTGGTCGGCAGCCACGCCCGCCTTCTCCAGGGCGCCCTTGATGGCGACGCCGCCGAGGTCTGCGGCGGTGAGGTCCTTCAGCCCGCCGAGCAGGCGACCGATCGGCGTACGGGCCCCGGCGACGATCACGGACGAACCGGTGCTGTTTTCTTGGCGAGACACGGCGATACCTCCAGGCAGCTCACGAACAACGTGACGAAAGACTCGCAGCGAGGCGAGGATTCGACCTTACTTCGCGGGTTAGGGGTCTGTAACCATGCCCAGCATGACCTCGGACACGTCTGCCGGCCTCTCGGATCTCTTCACCGCGATCGACCACGTGGGCATCGCCGTGGCCGACCTGGACGTCGCGATCGAGTTCTACTCCTCGACGTACGGCATGCGGCTCGCGCACCAGGAGGTCAACGAGGAGCAGGGCGTTCGCGAGGCGATGATGGCCGTCGGCGACTCCGGGTCGTGCATCCAGCTGCTCGCGCCGCTGAACGACGAGTCCACGATCGCCAAGTTCCTCGACCGCTCCGGCCCCGGCATGCAGCAGCTGGCCTACCGGGTCGCCGACCTCGACGCCGTCTCCGCCACCCTCCGCGAGCGTGGCCTCCGGCTCATCTACGACGAGCCCCGCCGCGGCACCTCGGACTCCCGCGTCAACTTCATCCACCCCAAGGACACCGGCGGAGTCCTCGTCGAGCTCGTGGAACCCGCTGCCGAGGGACACTGACTCGCGGGGGGTCAACGCTCATTCATCTGGCCAGTTGATGAGCGCTCACCCACCCGACCAGCGTCCAGACGCTGCGCGAACTAGGTCACAACCGGTCGAATCCCACTATTACTGACAGGTAACCTCCGCCCATGCAGCAGATCCTCGACGCCATCCTCGCGGGCGACACCGCGCCGGAGGAGTTCGCCCACCTCGACATCCCGGAGTCCTACCGTGCCGCCCTGGTCCGCAAGGACGAGGTCGAGATGTTCGGGGGGATGGACGCCAAGGAGAAGGACCCGCGCAAGTCGCTGCACGTCGAGGACGTGGCGCTGCCCGAGCTCGGCCCGGGTGAGGCGCTGGTCGCCGTGATGGCGAGCGCCATCAACTACAACACCGTCTGGACCTCGATCTTCGAGCCGGTCTCGACGTTCGGCTTCCTCGAGCGCTACGGCCGCCTGTCGCCGCTCACCAAGCGGCACGACCTGCCCTACCACGTGGTCGGCTCCGACCTGGCCGGCGTCGTGCTGCGGACCGGACCGGGCGTGACCAAGTGGAAGCCCGGCACCGAGGTCGTCGCCCACTGCCTGAGCGTCGAGCTCGAGGACGCGGACGGCCACGGCGACACGATGCTCGACCCGCAGCAGCGGATCTGGGGCTTCGAGACCAACTTCGGGGGTCTGGCCGACATCGCGTTGGTCAAGGCCAACCAGCTGATGCCCAAGCCTGCGCACCTGACGTGGGAGGAGGCCGCCTCCCCCGGGCTGGTCAACTGCACGGCGTACCGCCAGCTCGTGAGCAAGAACGGCGGCGACATGAAGCAGGGCGACAACGTCCTGATCTGGGGCGCTTCCGGCGGCCTCGGCGGCTTCGCTACCCAGTACGCGCTGAACGGCGGCGCCACCCCGTTGTGCGTCGTCTCCTCCGAGGACAAGGCCGAGATCTGCCGCTCGATGGGCGCCGAGCTGGTGATCAACCGCAGCGAGGAGGGCTACCGGTTCTGGAAGGACGAGCACACCCAGGACCCCACCGAGTGGAAGCGGTTCGGCGCGAAGATCCGCGAGCTCACCGGCGGCGAGGACATCGACATCGTCTTCGAGCACCCGGGCCGGGAGACCTTCGGCGCGAGTGTCTACGTGACCCGCAAGGGCGGCACCATCACCACCTGTGCCTCGACCAGCGGCTACATGCACGAGTACGACAACCGCTATCTCTGGATGAACCTGAAGCGGATCATCTCCTCGCACTTCGCCAACTACCGCGAGTCGTGGGAGGCCAACCGCCTCATCGCCAAGGGCAAGATCCACCCGACCCTGTCGAAGACCTACCCCCTCGACGAGGTCGGCCAGGCCGCGCTCGACGTCCACCACAACGCCCACCAGGGCAAGGTCGGCGTCCTGTGCCTGGCCCCCGAGGAGGGCCTGGGCGTGCGCGACGGCGAGTTCCGGGCCCGGCACGAGGGTGCGATCAACCGCTTCAGGGGCGTGTGAACGATCTCCACGTGACCGGGTGTGCCAAACCTCGGTCGATCAGGGAGTATGGGCGGGTCACTCATCCCCATGAAGGAGCTCGGCCATCCCCATGAGCAACCAGGACAACCAAGGTCTGTCCATCTTCGACGACGACGAGCCCGAGACGGGCTCCACTGGCCAGGACGCCGCCGCAGCTTCTGACACCGCCGACGCCGAGAAGACGCAGGTGCTGCCCGCCGTGAAGAAGGACGTCGCGGCCGACAAGGAGCCCGAGCCCGAGCTGCCGATCGACGAGGACGACTCGGAGGAGAGCGACGACGAGCCCGAGGCCGAGCCGGTGGCCGAGCCGGTGGCGGCGGCGAAGCCGGCTCCGGAGCAGACCCGTGAGGTGCAGGTCCAGAAGCCGGTGGAGAAGCCCGCCGGGGCCCGCCCGGTGATCCCGCCGGCGCCCCCCGCACAGCAGAAGGCCACACCGAAGCCCGGCGGCGCCGCCCCGGCCGCACCCGCCGCCAAGGCCCCACCTCTCCCGCCGCTGCCGACCGTGCGGCGTGGCGGCTACGACAAGGACGCCGTGGACGCCCGGCTGCGCCAGCTCGCCGCCGACCACGGCGAGCTGGGCCAGCGCGCGACCCGCGCCGAGGCACGGATCAGCGAGCTCGAGTCCGCGCTCGGCGAGGCCCGCCAGGCCCAGGAGCCGTCGTACGCCGGACTCGGTGGCCGCGCCAGCGCGATGCTCCGGCTGGCCGAGGAGGAGGCTGCCGAGATGCGCGGGGTCGCCCAGCGCGACGCCGACGAGATCCGCGAGCAGGCCACTCGTGACGCCCAGGCGGTCAAGTCCGACGCCAACCGCGACGCCGAGGAGCTCCGGATCGTCCACACCAAGGAGCTCGACGACCACCGAGCACGGCTGATGACCGAGGCCGAGCAGGAGCGGACCAACGCCAAGAGCGAGGCCGACGACCTGATCGCCAGCGCCCGGCGCGAGGCCGACCAGCTGAGGCTTGCGGCCCAGCAGGAGGTCAGCGAGCTGCGCACCGGCGCCCAGCGCGAGGCCGAGCAGTCCAAGGCCTCTGTCGACCGCGAGGTGCAGGAGGCCCGGCGGATGCTGGCCGTGGACAAGGAGCGGCTGGCCCGCGAGGCGTCCGAGCACCACACCAACGCCCTCGCCGAGACCAAGCGGCTGGTCGAGGAGTCGGAGTCGCGGGCGACCGCCGCCGAGGAACGGGCCCGCGAAGCGGTGAAGCAGGCCACCGAGGCCCGCACGGCCGCTCAGACCGAGTCCGAGAGCATCCTGACCAGGGCCCGGCGTGAGGCCGAGCAGATCACCAACTCGGCCAACACCCAGGCCGAGTCGATCGTCGCCAGCGGCGACGCCGAGAAGCAGCGCCAGGTGGCCTCCCTCCGCGCCGAGGTGGACCGGCTGGCCAAGCGTCGCGACGCGATCACCGCCCAGCTCGCCTCGCTGCGAGACGTCGTCGCCGGCTTCGGTGACGACGAGGAGGACGCCTGAGCGTCCGGAAGCCGGCACCGGCCGAGGACGACGACGCGGCCGAGGCTGAGCCTGAGGCTGAGGCCGACACCGAGGACCACGGCGCGGTCGGCGGTCCGTCGTACCTCGGTGAGCCCGGCGCCCCGCTGGACCACCGTGCGCCGTTCTACCTCGGGTTCGTCGGCGCCGCCGGCGCGCTGGTGGCCTTCTGGCTGCTGACCAACATCGCCGCCATCGGCTCAACGCTGATCCTGATCGTCGTGGCCCTGTTCCTCGCCGCCGGGCTCAACCCCGCCGTGACGTTCTTCGAGCGGCGCGGGCTGCGGCGGAGCTACGCCGTCGCCCTGGTGATCATCTGCGTGCTCATCGCCGTCGTGCTGTTCCTCGTCGCCATCGTGCCGGTGATCACCGACCAGGTGCGGTCGATCACCGACCAGGCGCCGTCGTGGTTCGACCGGTTGCAGAACAACAAGACGGTCCAGGACCTCGACGCCGAGTACGACGTCGTCAACAAGGCCCGCGAGTACGTCACCGGCGGTGACTTCGTCGGCACCCTGTTCGGGGGCGCCCTGGGCATCGGGCTGGCGGTGCTCGGCGCGCTGTTCAACGCGTTCATCATCCTGGTGCTGACGCTCTACTTCCTGTCGTCGCTCGACACGACCAAGAAGGCCCTCTACCGCCTCGCCCCCGCGTCGCGACGCGACCGGGTCAGCCGGCTCGGCAACCGGATCATCGAGAGCGTCGGCGGCTACGTCTCGGGCGCCTTCATCGTCGCCATGTGCGCGGGGATCACGTCGCTGATCTTCCTGTTCGCGGTCGGGCTCGGGAAGTACGCCGTGGCGCTGGCCTTCGTGGTCGCGCTGCTCGACGTGATCCCGATGATCGGGGCCACGATCGGCGCCGTCGTCGTGACCGCTATCGCCTTCGCCGAGGATCCCAAGACCGGCATCGCGTGCATCATCTTCTACGTCATCTACCAGCAGGTGGAGAACTACCTCATCTACCCACGGGTCATGTCGAAGTCGGTCGACGTCCCCGGCGCGGTCACGGTGATCGCGGCCCTGGTCGGCGCCGCCCTGCTGGGTGTGGTCGGCGCGCTGCTCGCGATCCCGACCGCTGCGGCGATCCTGATGCTGACCCGCGAGGTGTTCGTCCGCCGCCAGGACCAGCGCTAACGCCCATGAACAGCACCGTCATCGTCGCCGCGCTCGGATTTGCCACAACGTCCCTAGTCAGGAACGCGAGCAACTGCGACAAGAGGCCTATCACCGCAACGCAGAGGCTCGGGGCGTAAAGCCCGCGTCGCAGTCTTGAGTCACCACGACGATCTGTGGAAGCAGCTTGACTCGATCAGGGAGTCGATCGGCCGGCTGACCGACGCGACCGGAGACCGCGATCTGCGGACTCGCCATGAAGCGATCTACAACACTCTGGAAGAAGCTCTCCGCAAAGTGCGAGAGGAACGCGGGCGGTAGTGGACCTGGAGTTCACCGACGCGGTCATCGAGTGGCGCGGCCCGGCGCCGTACCACTTCGTGTGGGTGCCCGAGGACGAGGCGGACGAGATCCGCGAGGTCGCGGCCGCGGTGACCTACGGCTGGGGCATGATCCCGGTCGCGGTGACGATCGGCGCAACCACGCTCAGCACCGCGCTGTGGCCCAAGGACGGGTCGTACGTCGTGCCGCTCAAGGACAAGCTCCGCAGCGCCGAGGGCATCTCGCTCGGCGACGTGGTGACGGTGCGGCTGCGGATCGAGGTCTAGCTCCAGGTCAGCCCATCATGCCGATGAACGCCCGGAGCACCTTGGGGAGGCCGTTGCCGGACAGCGCGGCCAGACCGTCGTCCTTCAGCGGCAGCACGAAGCCGGGGCCGATCTCCACCTGCTGGCAACCGGGGTCGACCACCCAGTCGGCGGTGAGCTCGGCATCGCCCATGGCGTCCTTGCCGGAGAACCTGACCCGGACGTACTCCTCGAACTTGCTCCCGCAGAAGTCCCGGGCCGCCTTCGCGCCGAGCCCGTCGCCGGCGTATAGCGCCTGGGCCGTGGCCTCGTCGAGGGTGGCGGCGTACACGAGGTCGAACCCGCCCTCACCCTGCTGGTAGGCGCAGAGCTGCGCGGAGTGCACCGGGTCGAGCCCCTCGATCGGCATGCCGATCACCTCGGGTCGCGACGGCAGCTGCGCCTCGCAGTCCGTGGTCGCCCGGGCGGAGTCGAGGACGTGCCGGCGGACCGCCGGGTCCTGGCTGGCGACGGTGACCGTCGAACCGAACGCCTCGACGGTCTCCTGGGTGTAGCCGTTCCCGAGGTCCTCGGAGCCGGGCTCGACGTCGGCGCCCAGCCAGACGTACGGCGCCTCGGGCTCCTGGAACGGCGCCCCCTGGCAGGCGTCGCTGAGCATGATCGGCCGGCCCACCCACGGGCCGTCGTTCTCCCCTGGACCGCCGCAGAGCAACGCCTGTTCGTCGCCCGCCAGCTTGATCGGGGCCGTGCCCCAGCCCCAGTCGGCCGGTACGTCGACGGTCAGGTTGTGCCACGACTCGGCGCGCCACTCGGTCACGCGCGCGAAGGTCGGCTCGGTCGCGGTGTGGTCGTCGGAGGGATCGGGGCCGTCGCCACTCCGCACGACCGCTGTCACCCCGGCGACGGCCACGACCGTGGTCACCGCGCCGACGATGGCGAGCCGGCGACGCCGACGGGTCCGGGCGCCGGCGTGCGCCTGCGCAGCCAGCGGCACGCCGACCTCGGTCCGGTCGGCCGCCTGTCGCAGCCCGTCGCGGAACACCTGCTCCAGCTGGGAGTCGTCGGTCATCGGTCCTCCTCGGTCATGCGGGCACGGAGTGCGGTCAGGGCTCGGTGCACGTGGGACCGGACGGTCACCTCGGAGCAGCCCAGGAGCTCGCCGATCTCGGCGTACTCCAGGTCCTCGTAGAACCGCAGCACCACGGCGGCGCGCTGTCGCGGAGGGAGCTCGCGACAGACCGCCCAGACCGCGTCCGCGCGACCGAGGCGCTCGGAGTGGTCGGGCGCGGGGTCCGCGGCCAGCAAGACCTCGACCGGAGACTCGCGATGGGTCCTCCGCCACCGGGAGATGTGGGCGTTGACGATCATGCGGCGGACGTAGCTGTCGGGGTCGAGGGTCCGCCCGACCCGCGCCCAGCGCTCACACGCGCGGGCCAGCGCATCCTGGACCGCGTCCTCCGCCGCGTGCTGGGAGCCGGTCACGACGTAGGCGAACCGAAGCAGGCTGGGCCCGCGGGCGGCGACCCAGTCGTCGAACGACGGCGGCGTCGGCGCGGCGGGCGGCCGGTCGGCATCCGCTCTCACGTCCACATCCACTCACGGAACACGCACGAACGCCGGCGGGTGTTGCACCTGGCGGGCAAGAACTTCCAGCTTCAGGTCTCACGCATCGGGGCCGGCTGGACGACCACGGAGCGCTCGCCCAGCTTGACCGCGACCACACCGGCCAGGATCAGCAGGCCGCCGAGGAGCTGGACTCCGCCCGGCAGCTCGTCGAGGAGCAGCCAGGCCCAGCCGACACTCGCGAGCACCTCGAGGAGGGCGACGAACGACGCCAGACGCGAGCCGAGACGCCGACCGGCGGCGATCCCGGCGCAGTAGGAGACAGCGGCGGTGACCACCCCGAGCAGGAGGAGCGGGACCCACCAGTCCACCTCCGTGCCGGCGTACGACGCCGCGTCCGTCGACGTGCGCATCGGCAGCACGCCGATGAGTCCCAGCAGGCCGAGGGCCAGGGCGCCGACCACGAGGCCGGCCCAGGCCAGGACCAGCGGCGGCAGCCCGTTGTCCTCGTCGGCGCTGATGATGAAGTACGTCGCGCAGCCCACCATCGCGCCGAGCGCCCACAGCACGCCCCGGACGCTGAGGTCCGCGCCCGAGACCAGGTCGAGCACGAGTACGAGTCCCAGGGCTGCGAGCAGCGCGCCCGCCACGGTCATCCGGCCCGGGCGCTGTCCGTGGCGCATCCACAGGAAGACCACGACGGCCGCGGGCGCGGTGAACTCGATGAGGATCGCCGGCCCGACCTGCATGTGCTGGACCGCGGAGAAGTAGAAGAACTGGGCACCGGCGACCGCGACGACCCCGTAGGCCACGAGGAGACCGAGGTTGCGGCGCAGCAGGCTCCACCGACCGCGCAGGGCAGCCAGGCCGAACGGGGTCAGCACGAGCGCGCCCAGCGCCACCCGGACCAGTGTCATGGCACCGGCACTCCAGCCCGTCTCGAGCAGGCCGCGCGCCAGAGCGCCGGACAGCCCGAACGAGATGGCCGACACGAGCGCGAACGCGAGTCCGGCGCTCAGTCGTGACGCGCCGTCGGTGCCCGCCGCGGTAGGTGTGTCATGCGCCACCGTGCTCATGACACATGACACTAGGGGCTGATGAGGTAATGTGTCAATGTGGTTTTCACTCATGACACCGAGCTGGGGCTCCAGGCCGCGGTGATGCTGGCCAACAGCGGCCTCGAGCCGGACACCCTGACCAGCCGGACCGACCTCGAGGAGGTCCTGGACCGGTTCCAGTACAGCGGCCGGCGCGACGGCACCGCGGCCGAGCTGGAGGCCGTCCGTGCGCTCCGGCCCCGCCTGCGCGAGCTGCTGACGGCCGAGCGCGCCGAGGCCGCGGCGGTGCTCGTCAACCAGATGCTGAGCGAGGCCAGCGCCGTCCCACAGCTGGTGAAGCACGACCGGCTCGACTGGCACATCCACGCCATCGAGACAGATCAGCCCCTCGACCGGCGGATCCTGGTCGACACCGCGATGGCCATGGTGGACGTCATCCGGACCGACGAGATGTCCCGGCTCGCGGTCTGCGCGGACGACACCTGCGACGGAGTGGTGCTGGACCTGTCGCGGAACCGCTCCCGGCGCTTCTGCTCGACGACCTGCGGCAACCGCAACGCCGTGGCGGCCTACCGGGCCCGGCAGCGCTGACCTCAGCCGTCGACGAACCTCTTGAGCACCTCGATGAACACCTCGGGCTGCTCGCTGTGCACCCAGTGCCCGGCGCCCTTGATCGTGACCCGCCGGTTGCGTGGGAACCAGCGGTCCATCGCCTCGGCGTAGTCGGGGTGGACGTACGCCGAGTCGGCGCCCCCGACCCACAGCACCGGTCCGTCGTACGCCGGGGCGTCGGCCAGCGCGGCCTCCGGCCAGTCGGTGATCGCGTCGAGGTCCCGGCCCAGCAGCTCGAGGTTGAGCTGCCACCGCCAGCGTTCGGCTTCTCGCCGCAGGCTCTGCAGCAGGAAGCCGCGCACGGTGGGGTTCGGCACCGCCTCGCGCAGCGCGTCCTCGGCGTCCGACCGCCGCTCGAGGCTGTCGAGGTCGATCGCCCGCATCGCCTTGATGTAGCCGTCGAACTCGGTTGCGTGGTCGTAGGGCACCGGCGCCACGTCCACGACCACGAGCCGCTCGACCAGCTCGGGGTGGCGCAGCGCCACGAGCATCGAGATCTTCCCGCCCATCGAGTGCCCGACCAGCGCGACGGGGTCGTCCTGGCCGCCCGATCCAGCACCGAGGAGGTCGGCCACCTGGTCCGCGGCCGCGAGGTAGTCGAAGCGGTGGCTCCACGGCGACCGGCCGTGGTCCGGCATGTCGACGAGCGTCACCCGGTGCCGGTCCACCAGCGCCTTGGCGATGCCGGTGAAGTTGCGACCCTGGCCGAACAGCCCGTGGCAGAAGACCACCCGGCTCCCCGACTCTCCGAGCGTCGTCGTGTGCAGCGCCTCTCCCACGATCAGCACCAGCCGTGCACGCCCGAGGGCGTGAGGTCGCGGTCGCGCAGCACGACGGCGTGCGTGGCGCCGTACGACGTGCAGGTCTCGGCGAAGTCGTCGACGCGGTACTCGATCATCAGCACCTGGTCGACGAAGTCGTCGACGTACCGCTGGCACTCGTCGTAGCGGCCGCACTCCTCCGAGACCGCGAAGTCGAAGCCGATGGTGGTGCCGTCATAGCCGGCGAGGTTCTTCTGCCCCGCGGCGAGGCCGTGGCGATGTGCGCGGTCGACCAGCAGCGCGGCGTACCGGAGCGCCTGACGCTTCGTGATGAGCCCGTCACTGCGCGTGAACGAGTCGAGGTTGTCGTACTCCACCGCGGCGTAGCCGTCGCGCACGCAGCCGCGCACCCACCGGCCGACGATGCGGGCCAGGGCCTTCCGCTTCGCGGCGGTGCGCACGTCGAGGAGCCGCTCGTGCCAGGCCTCGTCGACGACCGGCCGCCCGTCGGCGTCACGCAGGACCAGCTCCGGGTGCTTGGCCCAGAACCGCTTCTCGTTGGGCTGGGTCTGGAAGCCGTTGACGTAGCAGACGTTGTAGAGCCCGGCCGCGGGCGGCTCCGTGCGGTCGCGGACCACGATCCCGACGTTGGCCGCCGGGTCGGTCGCACCACCGAGCTGGTAGTCGACGTCCGTGCCGGTCGGCAGGCCCACGACGGCGGCCGTGAGCAGCCCGACGAGTGCAGCGATCACCCCTCGAACCTACCGATCAGAAGTCGAAGCCCCCGAAGTCGCCGCCGCCGTCGAAGAAGCCGCCACCGTCGCCGCCACCACCGAAGTCACCGCCGGCGTCCCCGCCGCCAGCGTCTCCGCCGCCGTCACCGCCGCCGTCACCGCCGCCATCACCCCCACCGTCTCCACCACCGTCGCCGCCGTAGCCACCACCCCAGCCGCCACTCAGCAGCGACCCGATGAGCAGCCCGCTGAACAACATGTTCGCGCCACCGCCGAAGTAGCCCGCGGCGTACGGCGCGTAGGCGCGGCCGCCCTCGTAGTAGGGCATCCGCTCGGCGCCCACCATCACCTGCCGGGCGTCCGGCTCGGCGCCGGCCCGGACCCGCTCGACGTCGAGCGCGCACGCCGGCACGTCGCGGGTCGTGCCGCCGGGCGGCGTCCACTCCACGTCGTCGACCGACAGTCCGTGCCGCGGGTCGAAGAAGCACGGCGGGCGCCTGGTCGGCAGCGGCTCGCCTTCGACGCGGGCCCGTACGCAGGCGATCGCGTAGCGGCCGTCGTCGATGATCTGCGTGACGTGCCTGACGTCGTCGGGCTGCTCCAGCCGGTCGGCAGCCGTCTTGGCGGCCTCGTAGGCGTCCAGGGCCCGCTGGTAGTCGGCGCGGGCACCGGCGTCCAGCTGGGAACTCGCGAGCTCCCCGTCGAGGTCCTGCAGGTCGGTGCCGAGGGCGGTCACGTCCTCGAAGGCCAGCTTCTGCACCGGCTCCAGCTCGGTGCGCCGCTGCTCGATCGCCCGCACCTTGCCGCGACGGTTCGCGACCACCGCCGCCACGACCAGGCCGACGAGGATGAGGACGACCAGCCACTCCATGTCCCGAGCCTACGGTCGTGGACCTAGGCCGGCGCAGCCTAGAAGTCGGCCGGCTCGACCTCGAGCAGCTCGCGGACTCGCGGCACCACCTGGGTGGCGTAGAGGCGGATCGACTCCAGGCGCAGCTCGTGGGGCATGCCGCCGACGGCGTACTTGAGCTGGAACCGGCTCAACCCGAGGGTCCGCATCGCCCAGGCAATCTTCTGGGCCACGGTCTCCGGCGAGCCGACGAACAGCGAGCCGGTCGGGCCGGCGCCGTCCTCGAACTGCTCGCGCGTGTAGGGACCCCAGCCGCGCTCGCGGCCGATCCTGGTGAACGAGTCGGACTGGTAGGGGAACATCTGCTCCCGCGCCTCGTCGTCGGTGGCCGCGACGTGGCCGGGGCTGTGCATGGAGATGGGGCGGGTCGGATGGCCGTAGTGCTCGAGGGCGCGGTGGTAGAGGTCGACCAGCGGCGCGAAGCGTTCCGGCGAGCCGCCGATCACGGCGACCACCAGCGGCAGGCCGTACGACGCGGCGCGGGCCACCGACTCCGGCGTACCACCCACGCCGACCCAGAGCGCGAGCCCCTTCTCGGTCTTCGGGAACAGCTCGACCTCCTCCAGCGGCGGCCGGACCGTGCCCTGCCAGCTGACGGGCTTCTCGTCGAGCAGCGCGACGAGCAGCTGGAGCTTCTCGGCGAAGAGCGCCTCGTAGTCCTCCAGTGACAGCCCGAAGAGAGGGAAGGACTCCGTGAACGAGCCGCGGCCCGCGGTGATCTCGGCGCGCCCGCTCGAGACCGCGTCCAGGGTCGCGAACCGCTCGAACACCCGCACCGGCTCCTCGGAGCTGAGCACGGTCACCGAGGTGCCCAGCTGGACCCGCCGGGTCCGGCCGGCGATCGCGGCCAGAAGGACGTCGGGGGCGCTGATCGAGAAGTCCGGCCGGTGGTGCTCGCCGACGCCGAAGAAGTCCAGGCCGAGGGTGTCGGCGAGCACCGCCTCCTCGACCACCTGGCGCAGGGCGACGGCGTGGTGGACGGGACCGCCGGCCGGGTCGCCCGGGTCCTTCTCCAGGTCGCCGAAGGTGTCGAGGCCGAACGTCGGCGCCTGCGGGGTGCCCAGCCGGGCGTCGTTCACCACGTCGGAAGCCTAGGTGGCCGGTCGGGGTAGTCCGTGATTCAACGGCCCCTGTGAACCGTTCCACGGGGCCGTTTGTCCACGGACTACCCCGCCAGGCGGGCGTCAGGGTGTCGCCAGGAGTCCGTCCGACGTGCGGTAGGCCAGACCGTCCTGCACCACGAAGGCGAGCGCTCGGTCGAACCGGTCGAGCTCCCAGTACGCCGCGCCGACGAGCTCGGCGAGCCGTTCCGGCGACTGCGGCCCGTTCGTCTCGAGGGCGCGGACGATCTGTCCCATCTCGTGGAAGACCTGTCGGTCGCGCTTGCCCTCGGTGCTGGCCTTGGGCGGTGGCATCGGCATGCTGCTCTCCCTTCTCGTCAGGGTGGGTCAGGCGTTCGCGGGCTGCGGTGCGGAGCCGGCGCTGCCGCTGCCGCTGTCGTTGTCCTCGGCAGTGAGGGGCTGGGCGATGCTCTCCAGCGACTGGCCCTCGGCCTTGACGCCCAGGAAGGCCTCCACGATCCCGCCGGCGATCATGAGCGCCGAGCCGACGAAGTAGCCGATCGCGATCGTGGTGATGTCGCCACTGGCGGTCCCCCGGTCGATGAGCCAGCCGAAGAACAGGGGTCCGGAGATGCCGCCGGCCGCTGTGCCGATGGCGTAGAAGAACGCGATGCAGAGCGCGCGGGTCTCCATCGGGAAGATCTCGCTGGCGGTGAGGTAGGCGGCGCTGGCACCGGCCGAGGCGAGGAAGAAGATGATGCACCCCATCAACGTGAGCGTGACGGCGGAGAAGTCACCGAGGAAGACACCGGTCACGGCGAGCAGCACCCCCGACCCGATGTAGGTCGCCGTGATCATCTTGACGCGGCCGAGTGAGTCGAACAGCGGGCTCAGCAATAGCGCGCCGGCGAAGTTGCTGAGGGCGAAGACGGCGATGTACCAGCCGGTCTGCTTGACGTCGAGGAACGTGCTGAGGGTGTCGCCGTAGGTGAAGAAGAACGCGTTGTAGAGGAACGCCTGTCCGACGAAGAGCGAGAAGCACAGGACGGTCCGCTTCGGATACAACGTGAACACGGTCCTCGCGATCATCGGGATGCTGATCGTCTTGCGCTGCCGGATCGTGATCGTCTCGGAGACGTCGTGGAGCTTCTTGCCTGTCTCCTCGGTGATCGTGCGCTCGATGTCCTTGACGATCTCCTCGGCCTCGTCCTCGCGACCGTGGATGAACAGCCACCGGGGGCTCTCCGGCACGTTGCGACGGACCAGCAGGATGCCGATCGCCAGGATCGCGCCCAGGCCGAACGCCAGCCGCCAGCCCCACGCCTGGTCGATCACCGTGGGGTCGAGCAGCGGGATGGTCAACAGCGCACCTCCTGCCGCGCCCACCCAGAACGAGCCGTTGATCGCGACGTCGACCCGCCCGCGGTACTTCGCCGGGATCAGCTCGTCGATGGCCGAGTTGATGGCGGCGTACTCGCCGCCGATGCCGGTGCCGGTCAGGAAGCGTGCCCCGAAGTACCACGCCGGGTTCATCGAGACCGCCGTCAGAACCGTGGCGACCGAGTAGACCCCCAGCGACACCATGAACAGCTTCTTGCGCCCGAGCCGGTCGGTGAGCTGGCCGAAGAAGAGGGCCCCCACGCAGGCACCTGCGACGTACGCCGCGCCGGCGAAGCCGACCTGGAAGCTGCTCATGCCCAGCCCGTCGCCGTCCGGCTTCAGGGCATCGGACATCGAGCCGACGATGGTGACCTCGAGGCCGTCGAGGATCCAGACGGTCCCCAGCCCGATCACGACCAGCCAGTGCCACCGCGCCCACGGCAGCCGGTCCAGCCGGGCCGGTATGTCGGTGGTGATACGTCCTGTCTCCACGCTCATGCCCGCACTGGTACCCCTGCAACCATGCACGCATGAGAGTCGCCCTGACGTCGACCACCCCGCTGCGGTTCGGGGACGGCACACCGGTGCGGGCCGCGTCCGGCGTGGCGGCGTACGGCGCGGGCTGGCTGGTGGTGCAGGACGACGCCACCCACGCGTGTGTCTGGGAGGCCGGGGCGGGGCGCCCGTTGCGGCTGGTCGCGCCGGTGCAGGGACACGACACGTTCGAGGAGGCCAGCGGCACCAAGGCGCTCAAGCCCGACCTGGAGGCGGTGGTGACACTGCCCGACGGACGGACCCTGGTCCTCGGCTCGGGATCGACACCCGCCCGGATGCGCTGCGTCCTGCTGTCCGAGACCACCGTCCAGGTGGCCGGCTTCGGGCCGGTCTACGCCCGGATCGCCGAGCTCCTGGAGGTCCCGGCCGACCAGCTCAACCTCGAGGGCGCCACGGTGGTCGGGGACGCGCTGCGCTGGTTCCAGCGCGGGCTGCCGTCCGCCGGGGCACCGAGTGCGAGCGTCGACGTCGAGCTGGACAGCCTCCTCGACCAGGCGTCCGGCTCGCCGGCCGCGATCCGGGTCTCGGGCCTGCGGCGCTACGACCTGGGAAATGTGGCCGGCGTCGGGCTCGCGATCACCGACGCGATCAGCCTGCCGGGTGGCCTCGTGCTCGTCAGCGCGGCGGCGGAGGACTCGCCGTCGACATACGACGACGGCCCCGTGGTCGGCTCCGCCCTCGCCCTGCTCGACGGCGACCAGGTGCTCGACGTGGGCGAGCTCCCGCTGCTGGACGGTGAGGTGGCCAAGCTCGAGGGGCTGGCCCTCGCCGGCCGACGCGACGACGTGCTCGACCTGGTCGCGGTCGTCGACGCCGACGACCCGGAGGTGCCGTCGCTGCTGCTGGAGCTGGAGGTCACGCCTAGTTGAGCTGCCCGAGCACCCCACCCATGCCGAGGAAGAACCGGGTGTCCTCGTCGACGACGCCGGTGGCGGGCCGGACCCGGTGCTCCTTCTGGTAGGCCTTCACGACCCGCTCGGTCCGGGTGCCGAAGTCGCCGTCGACGGCCAGGTCGCCGCCGGCCGCCCGGAGCGCCCGCTGCAGGATCTTCACGACCGGACCGTGGGCACCGATGGCGAGGTTGCTGTCCGGCAGCTGGCGGCCGAAGAGGAGCACCCAGAACCCGTTGTTGATGCGGTAGGGGTGCGGGACGCCGGAGCCCTCGAAGCCGTCGGTGATCTGCTTGACGGCTGCCTTGGTCTCGGGGCCGTAGAAGCCGTCCACGACGACGGGCCCCACACCGACGTCGTTGAGGGAGCACTGCAAGGTACGAACGGCGGCCTTGCGGTCACCCGGCCGCAGAATCGGGTACGACGCCAGGGTCCGCTGGCACTTCGCCTTGGCCGCGGCCCGTTCGGCCGGCACGGCCTCGGCCGGACCCGCGACCAGGAGTCCGGCGAACAGGGCCAGCGGGGCCAGCAGAGCCGCGGCACGGCGTACGAACGTCATCCCCACAGACCACCGCACCGTCGACGAGGTTGTCCATGGCCCCTCCGGGCCTTGACGAACCCGGTCACCAGTACTCGCCCCCGCCCAGCATGTAGCGGGTGGCGTAGTTGACCCGACCCGTCGCCGTCGAGTTGTGGGCCGACTGGAACGTCTTGACCGCGTCTCGCGTCTGCGGCCCGAAGTCGCCGTCCACGACCAGCTCGATCCCCCACGCCCGCAGGGCCAGCTGGAGCGTGCGGACGGCGGGCCCGTGGTCTCCGAGCCGCAGCTCGTGGTCGGGCAGCTGGGCGCCGTACAGCATCGTCCAGAACGTCTTGGTGATCGTGTACGGGTGCGGCGGCTGGCCCTCGAAGGAGTTGACCACCGGGCGCAGCGCGGCCTTCGTCTCCGGCCCGTAGTAGCCGTCCACCACGACCGGCCCCAGGCCGAGGTCGTTGATGGCGCACTGCAGGGTGCGGACCGCGGGCCTGCGGTCCCCCGGCTCCACCACCGGGTACGCCGGCAGCGTGCGCCGGCACTCGGGGGCCACTGCGCCGTGGGCGACGTCGGGGATCGAGAGCGCGACCGGGACGCAGAGCGCGAGCGGCAGCAGGACGACGGACAGGCGACGCAGCAAGGTGCTCATGGTCCTGCGACGCGCTGACCGCGCGAGGAGTTGTCAGCGGCCGAAGCTCGCGGGTGTCAACACAGGAAGTGGTTCGCGAGCGGAGCTCGCGCGCCCCGCGATCGGCCCGGCGACCACGATGGACCGCGAAGCTCCGCGCAGCGGAGCAAGCAGTCCGTCGTGGGTGCCGGGTCGAACTTGCGGGGGTAGAAGCGGGGGTTATCGACCCGAGTAGTCCCGAAAACCACGCTTGGTCTTGCGGCCGAGGTAGCCCGCGGTGACCAGATGCTCCAGCAGCGGTGCCGGCGCGAAGCCGGGCTCACGGAACTCGAGGTAGAGCTCGCGCTGGATCGCCAGCGAGACATCGTTGCCGACCACGTCGAGCAGCTCGAACGGACCCATGGGCAGCGCGCAGCCCTGCTTCATCGCGGTGTCGATGTCGTCGGCGGTCGCGTAGTGCGCCTCGAGCATCTTCACGGCGTCGTTGAGGTAGGGGAACAGCAGCGCGTTGACGATGAAGCCGGCCCGGTCGGCACACGAGACACCGACCTTGTCGATCTTGTCGCAGAGTGCCCGGGTGGTCTCGGTGACGTCGTCGTCGGTCATCACCGTGGAGACGACCTCGACCAGCTTCATCACGGGGGCGGGGTTGAAGAAGTGCATCCCGATGACGTCCTGCGGGCGGTCGGTGGCCCGGGCCAGCTCGATGACCGGCAGCGAGGAGGTCGTCGTGGCCAGGATCGTCCCCGGCTTGCAGATGTCGTCGAGGTTGTTGAACAGGGTGGTCTTGATGGCGAGGTCCTCGGCGATCGCCTCGACCACGAGGTCGACGTCGCGCAGGTCGTCGAGGGCGGCGGAGCCGGTGACCCTGGCGAGCACCCCCGCCTTGTCGTCCTCGGTGGCCTTGCCGCGCTGGATCTGCTTGTCGAGGTTCTTGGTGATGGTCGCGTGGACGCCGTCGACCTTGTCCTGGCTGCGGCCGACGAACAGCACGTCGTACCCCGCCTTGGCGAACACCTCGACGATGCCGCTCGCCATGGTGCCGGTGCCGACGACACCGACCCTCGCGATGTGGTGCTGGAGCTGCGGTCGGTCGTCCGCGCTCGGGGTGAGGTCGTCGGCGACGGTGATCGGGCTGTCCGGGCCGTCGTAGGTGTAGAAGCCGCGGCCGGTCTTGCGGCCCAGCATGCCGGCGGTGACCAGCTGCTTGAGGATCGGCGCGGGCGCGTGCAGCCGGTCGCGGCCCTGCCGGTACATCGTCTCGAGGATCTCGTACGCCGTGTCGAGGCCGATCAGGTCGAGCAGCTGGAGCGGGCCCATCGGGTAGCCGCAGCCGAACCGCATCGCGGCGTCGATGTCCTCGCGGGAGGCGAACTTGCCCTCGTACATGGCGACCGCGTGGTTGAGGTAGCCGAACAGCAGCGTGTTGGCGATGAAGCCGGCCTTGTCACCGCAGACGACGGGGTTCTTGCCGAGCGACTCGACCAGCGCGGTCACGTCCTTGAGCACCTGCGGCTCGGTGACGACGGTGCGGATGATCTCGACCAGGTTCTGCACCGGCGCGGGGTTGAAGAAGTGGACGCCGATGACCCGGCCCGGGTGGGCGTTGGCGGTCGAGATCTCGGTGACGCTGAGCGACGAGGTGTTGGTGGCCAGGATCGCGTCCTGCGCCACGATGCCCTCGAGCTCCTGGAAGATCTGCTTCTTCGTCTCGAGTGACTCGACGACCGCCTCGACCACGAAGTCAGCCTCGTGCAGGTCCTTGAGCGTGGTGGTGAGCGTGATCCGTCCCAGCAGCTCGGCCGCGTCGGCCTCGGTCAGCTTCTCGCGCTTGACCGCGCGGGCGGTGGAGTGCTCCAGGTGCTGGCGACCGCGGGCCACGGCCTCGTCGTTCTGCTCGACACCGATGACGGCGAACCCGTTGCGGGCGAACACCTCGGCGATCCCGGCGCCCATGGTGCCGAGACCGACCACCCCTATGGTCGTGAACGTGCGGGGGTCGGGCGCCTGCTCAGTCATGCGGCGGAGCCTAGTCGCCCTGGTCGGTGAGCGACTGTTCACCTGAGTGCGACACTCATCACGACGCGCGGGCCGTGGCGCATCAGCCCCATCGCCTCCTCCTTGTCCCGGATGCGCTGCAGCAGAGGGCCGGGCCGGTCGACCACCTCGAAGCCGTGGCGGTGGTAGTACGGCGCGTTCCACGGCACCTCGGCGTACGTCGAGAGCGTGAGCGTGTCGTGACCCTCCTGACGGGCCCGCTCCATGGCCGCTTGCAGGAGCGCACTTCCGTGACCCCGGCGGTGGTGGTCGGGGCGGACGGCGAGCTGCTCGAGATGGGCGGTGCCCTCGAGCCAGAGCACGTGCGCGAAGCCGACCACGGCACCGTCCTCCTCGGCGACGAGGAGGAACCCGGGCTGCCTGGCCCGCCACTCCCCCTCGGAGGGCTCGTCCCAGTCCAGCGGCCCGAAGGCGGCCACGAAGGTCTGGTCGGCCTCCCCCTCGATCGCCTTGAGGAGAGGCAGGTCCTCGGGACCCGCGGTGCGGATGCGATGAGTCCCGTGATCGTCCCCGGTCTGACCGTCCATGACGGAGATCTTCGCCACCGGGATCCAGATGGGCGAATCGGCCCGTTGGCACGAGGGCAGGTTCTGGATGTGCGACTGGCTCGCGGGAGAGTTGCTCGCCTTCTCCCCGTCCGGCGAGCGCGAGGTGATGGGCCGGTTCGACGGGCTCCCGGCCTCGATCGACTGGCTCCCCGACGGGCGACCGGTTCTCACCACGAACGCCGGCGTGCGGGCCGGGCCAGACCTGGCGCCGTACGGCCCCGCGGGCGAGGCCTTCAACGAGATCGTGGTGGATGCGGCGGGCAACTGCTGGGTCGACATGCCAGGGGCGATGCCGTGGGAGGAGCCCAAGCCCGGCATCGTCGCGGTGGTGCGGCCCGACGGGACCTCGGAGGTCGTGGACCGCGACGTGTGGTTCCCCAACGGGATGGCGATCATCGACGACACCACGCTGGTCGTCGCCGAGTCGCACGCCGACCGGCTGACCGCGTGGACCCTGGGCCCGAACGGCACGCTCACCGACCGCCGGGTCTGGGCACGGCTCGGCGAGCACGAGGCGCCGGACGGCATCTGCGTCGACGCGTCCGGGGCGATCTGGTACGCCTCGGTCCCCCAGCAGCACTGCGTCCGGGTGGCCGCGGGCGGAGAGGTGCTCGAGACGGTGTCGGTCGACCGCGGCGCCTTCTCGTGCACCCTCGGCGGCGACGACGGCCGGACGCTGTACGTCGTGGCCAACAACTTCGGCCCCGAGGGCGCCTCAAACGGGATCGTGCTGACGCAACGGGTCGACGTACCGCGGGCCGGGCGGCCCTGACCCGGTTGTAGATTCACCCCTCGTGAGGTTGGTCGTCGCTCGTTGTCAGGTCGACTACGCGGGACGGCTGACGGCGCACCTGCCGATGGCCACCAGGGTCCTGATGATCAAGGCCGACGGCTCGGTGCTGGTGCACTCCGACGGCGGCTCCTACAAGCCGCTCAACTGGATGTCCCCGCCGTGCACCGTGAAGGAGGGCGTGTCCGAGGACGGCGCCGTCGAGTGGACGGTCACCGGCAAGGACGGCGACACCCTCCGGATCCTGCTGGAGGAGATCCATCACGACTCCTCGCACGACCTCGGCGTCGACCCCGGGCTCCAGAAGGACGGCGTGGAGAAGCACCTCCAGGAGCTGCTCGCCGAGCACCCGGCCACCCTGGCCGACGGACTGACGCTGGTCCGCCGCGAGTACCCCACCGCGATCGGCCCGGTCGACCTGATGTGCCGCGATGCGGCGGGCGCCTCGGTCGCCGTCGAGATCAAGCGCCGGGGCGAGATCGACGGCGTCGAGCAGCTCACCCGCTACCTCGAGCTGCTCAACCGCGAGCCGCTGCTCACCGCCAAGGGCCCGGTCCGGGGCATCTTCGCGGCCCAGCTGATCAAGCCCCAGGCGCGGGTCCTGGCCGAGGACCGCGGGATCGCCTGCGCGGTCGTCGACTACGACGGCCTGCGCGGCATGGACGATCCGGAGCACCGGCTCTTCTGAGCCGTATCCACAGGACCTCGCGCACCGGTGGCGCTGCGGCCCGGTGCCCACGTACCGTCGACGGCATGCCGATGGAGCAGCCCGAGATGGAGCGGCGAATCGCCCAGAACGCCAACGACATCGTGTCGGTCTGCGACCTGCTGTCGGGCATGGACGCAACGCTGGCCAAGCACACCATCCAGCTGTCCAACATCCAGAGCCGTCTCGAAGGTCACGACGCCAAGCTCGAGGGGCATGACGCAAGGTTCGACGCCATCGACGCGCGGTTCGACAGCGTCGACGCGCGGTTCGACAGCGTCGACGCGGGGTTCGACAGCGTCGACGCGCGGTTCGACGCCGTCGAGGCGCGGTTCGACGCCGTTGACGCGCGGTTCGACGCCGTCGGCGCGCGGTTCGACGCCGTCGGCGCGCGGTTCGACGCCGTCGACGCGCGGTTCGACACGCACGACGATCGCTTCGACACGCACGACGATCGCTTCGACAGGATCGACACCAACATCGCCGAGATCCTCCGACGGCTGCCCGGCTGACGCTTCCACGGGCGCGGAAGCGTCCCGCGCCTAGCGTCGGAGGCATGGACGACCCGGGCACGCAGGTGGAGCAGGCGGTCGAGCGGTGCCTCGAGATCGCGCAGACGTGGCTGGCATGGGAGGGCCGGCCGTACGTCAGCGAGGACGGTGACCGGATCTACATGCCGCACAAGGCGATCCGCCGGATCGGCGACCACCTGATCGACCACCTCGCCGAGGTGGAGGCCCTGCTGGCCGGCGTCGACACGGTCCCGGACGGGTGGCACGCGAGCCTGGCGACGTTCGAGAGCGACTGGGCGCACTTCAGCGAGCAGGACCTCGTCGAGGCCCAGCAGCGACTACGGCGGCTGGGCCAGACCTTCGCCCTGAGGGTCGCGGCCGCAGGCCCGGACGAATGGGACCGGCCCCGGACCCCGAACTGGACGCTGCGGGAGATCTGCGATCACCTCACCGGCGTGCTCTGGTACGCCGAGCAGGTGGGCCGGCTGCCACGATGACCGCATGCGGATCTTCCACATCGCCACGCAGGCCGACTGGGACGCGGCGCAGGAGTCCGGTGCCTACACGACGTCGTCGTACGGCGTGACCCTGGCCGACGAGGGATTCATCCACGCCAGCCGCGCCGACCAGTGGGAGGGCGTGCGCGAGCGCTACTACAGCGACGTCGCGGAGCCGCTGGTCCTGCTGGAGATCGACACCGACATGCTCGACGTACCACTGGTCGAGGAGCCGCCGGCGCCGGGCATCGGCGAGACGTACCCGCACATCTACGGACCGCTGAAGACGGCCGCCGTCGTCGCCGTCACCGGCCTGCCCTGACGAAAGCGCCCCGCTACCGGCAGCTCTCGCCCGCGCAGCTGATCAGCCGGTCGAGGGCGGCCCGGAGCGTGTCGACCGCGTCCCGGCCCTGCTTCGACATCGCGGCGTACGACGCCTCGCCGCCGGCCAGCAGGTTGTTGAGCTCGTAGGGGTCCTTGTTGAGGTCGTAGAGCTCCTCGTGCGGGAGGTGCGTGTAGCGGATCAGCTTGTAGCGCCCGTTGGTGACGCCGGTGAAGTCGTTGAGCTGGCTCGAGCGGCTGTCCTCGACGTAGTTCTCCGGCGCTTCCTCGAGACCGTTGGAGGTCGTGGTGTTGGTCGGTGTGAGCGCCCGGCCGAGGAGGAAGAACTTGCGCGAGAGCTGCGGTCCGCCGTGCAGCCGCGGCAGCAGCGAGACACCGTCGACGTCCGGGGTGGGTGCGCCGGCGATCTCGGCGATCGTCGGGGCGATGTCGATGTTGCCGGCGACGTCGTCGTACGTCGAACCGGGCGTGATCCCCGGTCCGCGGACGTAGAACGGCACGTTCACGGTGCCCTGGAACTGGTTGTACTTCCCGATCTCGCGCCGGTGGTTGCCCATGATGTAGCCGTTGTCGCTGGTGAAGACCAGGTAGGTGTTGTCGAGCGCACCCTGGTCGGTCAGCTCCTGCACCAGCTGGGCCACGGTCTGGTCGAGCACCTGCACCGAGCGGACCCGCTTGCGGAACGTCTCGTCGATCGTCGCCTCGTCGGACGCCGTCAGCGCCCGGCGGGTCCGGGTCAGCCCGAACTTGTCGGTCACGTCGGCCTCGTCGAAGTCCGGCGTGCGCGGGTACTGCGCGTCCGCGAAGGTGCCCTCGAGCTCCTCCGGGTAGGCGTACGGCGTGTGCGGGCTGTACGACGCGTAGTAGATGAACTGGCCGCCCTCGGCGAAGTCGAAGCCGTCGCTGCCGTCGACCAGGTCGGCGGCCCGCTGGCCGAGCCACGAGTCGAGGTAGTCCTCGCGGAAGTCCGCGTCGACCGTCCCGTTGACGTTCAGCCGGTAGTGGTCCTGCGCGTAGGCGTTGCCCTGCACCGGTGAGGCCCATGACTGCCAGCCCGGCGGCACGAACGCCCGCAGCTCGGCCTTCATCGCGTCGGACAGGTGGTCGCCGGGGTGGTAGGGGTACTCGTTGAAGTACTTGCCGAGCATGGCGTTGCGATAGCCGGACCGGTCGAGCCAGACCGGCAGGTCGTCGCCCTGCTTGGTCTCCTTCCAGCGGTCGTAGCCACCCTCGGGCCAGACGTTGCCGATGACGCCGTGGTTGTGCGCGTAGAGGCCGGACAGGATCGACGCGCGCGACGGGCAGCAGCTCGACTGCTCGACGTAGAAGTTCTCGAAGGAGGCGCCCTGGTCGCGGATCAGGCTGGTGGTGTTCGGCATGTACGGCATCAGCGACTTGTCGAGGTCGTCGGTGAGGATCAGGACGACGTTGGGGCGCTTCGCGGGCGGCTTGCCCTCGGCCGCCAGGTGCGCGCCGCCCGCGTTTCCGGGGGCAGGGTCACTGGGAGAGTCGGTGGCAGAGCTGGTCCCGAGCAGGCCGATCGCCGCGAACGCGACGACGGCGAACGCGGCCAGCACGGCGGCGACGATCCTGGGCCGAGACACCCGGCCGAGGCTACCGGCGGTCCCGGGCCCTTCCCGAATCCACCGGACCATCAGCCGAGCAGCTCGACGACTTCCGCGGCACATCCCCAGCTGAGGGTCACTCCGGCTCCGCCGTGGCCGTAGCAGTGCACCACGTCACCGACCCGCTCGAGCCGCACCTCCGGTCGCGCCGGGCGCAGCCCGATCTTGTGACCGATCACCTCGGCACCGGCCAGCGCGGGGACCAGCCGCAGCGCGCGCCGCAGGATCGCGGCGGCCACGTCCGGCGAGGGAGTCCGGCTCCACTCGCCCTCCACGTCGGTGCCGCCGACGACGATGTCCCGCGAGCGGGGGACGACGTACGTCGGTCCCTCCTCGGAGACGCTCTCGAGCCACCAGCGCTCGAGCCCGACCTGCTCGACCAGCACCACTTGGCCCTGCACGGGGTACAGCGCCGGGTCGGCGGCGAGGAACTTGGCACCCAGGCCGGAGCAGTCGACGACGGCGTCGGGTCCCCCCTCACCGGGCCGCGGCAGCCCGTGCAGGTTGAGCCGGGTGATCGAGCCGCCGGCCGCCAGCACCCGGTCGGCCAGCCAGTCGAGGTAGACCGGCATCTCGACGACCGGCGCGGTGAACGCCCAGCCACCGTCGAACCCGCCGGGCACGTCGACCGTCTCATGCAGGTCGGGCACGGCGTCGGCCCACCACGGCTTCTCGTCACGGTGCGCGACCACCTCGGTGCCCTCGCGCAGCACCACCCCGCTGTCCGGCTCCTCGGCCGCCAGCGCCGCGAACACGTCGTAGCTCGCGCGCGCCCAGGCCAGCACGCGCTCGAGCGGCCAGGCCCGGTAGGGATACCAGATCGCGGCCGCGGTCGCGGAGGTCGTCTCCCGGGGCAGCTCCCTGGCGAGTACGTCGACCCGGTGGCCGGCCTCGAGCAGCCGCACCGCGCAGGACAGGCCGATGACGCCCGCGCCGACGACGGTCACCCTGCCCATGTCAGGAGGCTAGGGCTAGGGCTACGCCCCGGCGACCCTCGGCGCGGTGGGGTCGCCGCCCTCACCGCCGGACTCGCGGGCGACGTACTCCTCGATGTCCTCGAGGTCGTCCCGGTTGCGGGTCACCACGGCGAGCAGGTCGGTCATCGTGGCGACCTCCTCGACCTGCTCCTTGATGAACCACTGCAGGAACTGCTCGGAGGCGAAGTCGGACTCCTCGCGGGCGATCCGCAGCAGGCCGTTGATCTGCTCAGTGACCCGCTTCTCCTGGTCCAGGGCGAGCGCGACCGGCGCGACGACGTCGGCGAACGACGTCTGCGGCGCCTCGACGGCCGGGATCGACACGTCGGCATCGGTGTCGAGGAGGTACTGGACCATCATCAGGGCGTGGTCGCGCTCCTCGAGCGCCTGGCTGTAGAAGAACGCCGCCATCCGCGGCATCGTCTCCGCGTCGTAGTGGATCGCGCAGGCGAGGTACTGATTGTGGGCTGTCAGCTCGTTGCCGACCTGGACGTTGAGCGCCTCGACGAAGCGATCTGCGGGCAAACGTGCCTCCTGAGTCAGGCGGCCTTCTTCAACCGCTTCTTCGTGACTTTCCTGCCGTCCACGTGGACCAGCTTTCGCTTCTTGACCGTATACCCGGCCGGCAGCGAGCCCTCCTTGAGCATGCGCAGGGGGCAGCGGTCGCACTTCTTCTTCGAGACGCAGCACTCGACCTTGGGGAGCTTGCGCACCTTGTCGTTGGACCCAGAACCCACGGCGGCAGACTACACCAAGGTTAGGTAAGGCTGGACTAAGTCCAGCCTCCCATGTGTGTCGGTCGCCAAGCCCACCCTTCCGATGCGCTACAACGGGACCAGGGCGCCTTCTCGGGCTGGCCGCGGCCGGGGCGCTGTCTTGAGATCTGGGGGGATCTTGTCGCATGCGTACGCCTCGTGGGTGGCTGCTGCTCGCCACCGTCTTCGCTCTCGTCAGCCTGACCTCGCTCATCGTCTGGGCCGCCCTTTCGCTGCCCAGCGACGGCTGTCAGTCCTCGGCCAGCGACTGCTCCGACGCCGGGGACAGCGCCTGGGCGGCACCTCTCGAGGTGCTGACCTACGCGTCCGCCGCAGCCACCGTCCTGGCACTCGCCATCGCGATCCTGCTGGTCGCTAGACGACGTCGAGCCCGTGGGCCTTCCGAATGACGTCGACGATGCCGCCCATGATCTCGGTGAGCCCGAAGTCCTTCGGCGTGTAGACGGCCGCGACACCGGCCTCGATCAGCTTGCGGCCGTCGGACTCGGGGATGATCCCGCCGACGATGACGGGGACCTCGACGCCGGCGTCCTTCAGCCCGTCGAGGACGGCGGGCACCAGCTCCATGTGCGAACCGGACAGGATCGACAGCCCCACGCAGTGCACGTCCTCGGCGACCGCCGCGGCCACGATCTGCTCGGGCGTGAGCCGGATGCCTTGGTAGATGACCTCGAAGCCCGCGTCGCGCGCCCGTACGGCGACCTGCTCGGCGCCGTTCGAGTGGCCGTCGAGACCCGGCTTGCCGACCAGGAGGCGCAGCCGGCCGCCCCGCCCTCCACTCAGCTCGTCGCCGGTCTCCTTGACCCGCCGGCGTACTCCGGTCAGCTCCACACCCGCCTCGGCCACCCCGACAGCACCGGTGACCCCGGTGGGCGCCCGGAACTCGCCGAACACCTCGCGCAGCGTGCCGGCCCACTCCCCCGTGGTCGCGCCGGCGCGCGCCGCGGCCAGGGTCGCCGTCATCAGGTTGGCGTCGGTCTTCGCATCCTCGGCCAGCTTGGCGAGCGCCTGGTCGACCTCGGCCTGGTCGCGCTGGGCCTTCCAGGCCTCGACGCTCGCGAGGGCGGTCTTCTCGGCCGCGGGATCGGCCGCCATGATCGCGGCGTCGAGGTCGGCGGTCAGCGGCGACGGCTCGGTGGACTCGTAGATGTTGACCCCGACGATCTTCTCCTCGCCGGACTCGATCCGCGCGCGCCGGGCGGCATGGGAGCTGACCAGCGCCTCCTTCATGTAGCCCGACTCGACCGCGGGGATCGCGCCACCGAGGGCTTGGACCCGGTCGATCTCCTTCCGGGCGCTGTCCACGAGCTCGGCGACCTTGGCCGCCACCACGTGGGACCCGTCGAAGATGTCGTCGTACTCGAGCAGGTCGGACTCGAAGGCGAGCACCTGCTGCAGCCGGAGCGACCACTGCTGGTCCCAGGGCCGCGGCAGGCCCAGCGCCTCGTTCCACGCGGGCAGCTGCACGGCCCTGGCGCGGGCGTTCTTGGACATCGTGACGCCGAGCATCTCGAGCACGATGCGCTGGACGTTGTTCTCCGGCTGGGCCTCGGTGAGGCCGAGCGAGTTGACCTGGACGCCGTAGCGGAACCGGCGCATCTTGGGGTCCTCGACGCCGTAGCGCTCCCGGGTGATCTCGTCCCACAGCTCGACGAAGGCGCGCATCTTGCACATCTCCTCGACGAACCGCACACCGGCGTTGACGAAGAACGAGATCCGGCCGACGACCTTCTCGAAGTCCTGCTCGTCGACCTGGCCGGAGCTCCTGACCTGGTCGAGGACGGCGATCGCGGTGCACAGCGCGTAGGCGAGCTCCTGGGTCGGCGTCGCGCCGGCCTCCTGCAGGTGGTAGCTGCAGATGTTGATCGGGTTCCACTGGGGGATCTGGTGGACCGTGTAGGCGATCATGTCGCTGATCAGCCGCAGCGAGTGCTCGGGCGGGAAGACGTAGGTCCCGCGGGAGAGGTACTCCTTGATGATGTCGTTCTGGGTCGTCCCGGCCAGCTCCGCCGCGACCGCCTCCGGCGACAGGTCAGGGTTCTGCTCCTCGGCGACCACCTGGTAGAGCGCGAGCAGCCACATGGCGGGCGCGTTGATCGTCATCGAGGTGTTCATCCCGGTGAGCGGGATGTCGTGGAACAGCTTGCGCATCTCCCCGAGGTGGGGCACGGGTACGCCGACCTTGCCGACCTCGCCGCGCGCGAGGGGCGAGTCGGGGTCGTAGCCCGTCTGCGTGGGCAGGTCGAAGGCGACCGAGAGCCCGGTCTGGCCCTTGGCCAGGTTGCCACGGTAGAGCGCGTTGGACGCCTCGGCCGTCGAGTGGCCGGCGTACGTCCGCATCACCCAGGGTTGGTCTCGCTCTGCCGGACCTCGGGGGGAGCGGTCCTTCTCGGTCATCTGTCGAGGGTAGGACGGTTGTTACCGGTCGGTCACCGGCTTGGCGTGTGGGTTATCCGACATCCGCGGGGCGGGGCTGGGACACCGCGACCACCCGGGCGAGATGGGAGATGTGCAGCATCCGACGCACCGCCGGGGAGGGGTGCCGGAGGGTGAGGTGGTGTCCGTCGCGGATGGCCTGCACCGTGGCGGCGGCCAGCACCTTGAGCGCGGTCACGTCGGCGCTCTCCACACCGCTGAGGTCGATCGCGACCTCGTCGTAGCTGCCGAGCAGGTCCTGCACGGCCGAACGCACCTGCATGGTGCTGCGCACGTCGAGGTCACCGCTGAGCACGAGGACGGGTCCGTCGCTCATGATCTCCACGGGCTGCTCCACGGTGTTGTGACTCACACCACTATGACGCGCGTGGGCTGCGGTGGGTTGCTCGGCGCGCCGAATCGTTACCTGCCACGGTGCACCCGCGGGGCGGATCTCATGCTCACCCCAACGGATACTCTGCCTGGCATGGTGAACCTGACCCGGATCTACACCCGGACCGGTGACGCCGGCCAGACCCGTCTCGGGGACAACTCGGTGGCCTCCAAGAACGACCCCCGCCTGCACGCGTACGCCGATGTCGACGAGGCCAACGCCCACCTCGGCCTGGCCGTCTCGGTCGGCGCGCTCGAGCCCGACGTCGCCGCGATCGTCGTCCACGTCCAGAACGAGCTGTTCGACGTCGGCGCCGACCTGTGCACCCCTGTCGTCCCCGACCCGGAGTACCCACCGCTCCGCGTCGAGCAGTCCTACGTCGACCGCCTCGAGGCCTGGTGCGACCAGTACAACGAGCCGCTCGAGGCGCTCCGCTCGTTCATCCTGTCCGGCGGCACGCCCGGCTCCGCCCACCTGCACGTCTGCCGCACGATCGTCCGCCGCGCCGAGCGCTCGGCCTGGGCGGCCTACGACGAGTACGCCGACTCGATGAACCCGCTCGCGATGACCTACCTCAACCGGCTCTCGGACCTGCTCTTCATCCTGGCCCGCTACTCGAACCGCGACCAGGGCGACATCCTCTGGGTCCCGGGCGGGGACCGCTGAGGCAGCGGTGGGTGAGCAACCGCTGTCCACGGGGATGAGCGTTGCCGGGCCACCGCCACCCTGTGGACGGCGGTTGTCGGGCCACCGCCACCCCGCTCACACCAGCAGCAGGAACCCGGTCACGAGCATCGCGGCCAGGACTAGCAGCCCGGCGCCGAGGACGGCGTAGGTCTGGGCGCGGTAGCGGAACGCACCGGCGGAGGGGTGCAGCTCCTCCTGCTCGACCTCGGGCATCACCAGGGTCTCCAGCGCGGCGCGGGTCTGCTGCAGCCGGTGGTCGACCTTGGCGGCCACGCTCCCGGACGGTGCGACGGGGATCCGGGTGGAGCCCGTGGGAGTCACCTCGTCGAGCTGGCGGCCGGCCCAGAGCAGGCGTACGCCCACCCACAGAAGGGAGACGAGGATGACGGCGCCGATGATCTCGAGTGCAAGCACGCCGTCCACAGTGCCCAGATCAGGCGACGGGACTCAAACCGGCGCGCCCGGCGCGCCCCGGATCGTGGCGCAGGTCACGCGGGTACCCCACGGTCGTGGGACGTCAGGTGCGGGTCGGTGTGTCCGGCTGGACCTACCCGCCCTGGCGGGGTGACTTCTACCCGAAGGGACTGCCACAGAGAGATGAGCTTGCGTATGCCGCGAGCCGGCTCACGTCGATCGAGATCAACGGGTCGTTCTACGCGCTGCAGAAGCCGGAGTCCTACCGCAAGTGGCGCGACCAGACGCCCGACGACTTCGTCTTCGCGGTCAAGGGCAGCCGGTTCATCAGCCACATGAAGCGGCTGGCCGACGCCGAGGAGCCGCTCAAGAGGTTCTTCGACTCCGGGGTGTTCGAGCTCGCCCCCAAGCTCGGCCCGGTGCTGTGGCAGCTGCCCGAGACCTTCGAGTACGACGAGGAGCGGCTCGCGACGTTCTTCGAGCAGCTTCCGCGGAAGGACCCCGAGGGCCGACCGGTCCGGCACGCGCTGGAGTTCCGCAGCAAGACCTTCGAGCATTCGAGGACCTACCGGCTGCTGCGCGAGCACCGGATCGCCTGCGTCCTGGCCGACACCGCCGGCCGCTGGCCCAAGGTCGAGGAGGACACCGCCGACTTCCGCTATCTCCGGCTTCACGGCGACGCCGAGCTCTACACCAGTGGCTACGACGACCAGGCGCTCGACGGCTGGGCGGAGAAGCTCACGAGGTGGCGGAAGGACGCCTACGTCTACTTCGACAACGACGCGAAGGGGCACGCGCCGCACGACGCCGAGCGGCTCATCCAGCGGCTGACGGCCGCGGCGGGCGGGCCGCGAACACGGTGATGGCGGCTGGCACCATCAGGCAGGCGACCGCCAGCATGGCCTCGAGGGTGCCGAACCGGTCGCCGAGCCAGCCGAGGAGAGGCGGGCCGCTCAGGAAGGCGCCGTAGCCGATGGTCGCGACGACAGAGACCCGGGCGGGAGCGCGGGCGGGGTCGTCGGCCGCCGCGCTGATCCCGACCGGGAAGCCGAGGGCGGCGCCGAGGCCCCACACCAGGATGCCGATGGTCACGACCACGACGTGCTCCCCGTAGACGAGCAGCAGGATCCCGGTGGCCGCGGCCGCTGCGGACGCCCACAGCACCGGCGCCCGACCGAACCTGTCGAGCAGGACCGGTCCAGCGACCCGGCCGACCGTCATCGCGATCACGAAGGTGGCGTAGCCGGTCACCCCCACCCAGTGCGCGACCCCGTAGCCGTCGATCAGGGCGAGGGAGAGCCAGTCGTTCGCCGAACCCTCGGCGACCGTGAAGGCCAGGACCATGACACCCAGCGCGATGGTCCGCGGCTCGAGCCACGCGCTGCGCACGGGTCCGGACTCCTCGGCCTTCTCCTCCTCCGCGGGCAGGAAGGCGCGGGTGTAACGGGAGACCACCAGCATCCCGAAACCACCGACCACTCCCAGGTGTACGGGCAGGGGTACGGACAGCGCCGCCATCGGTACGCCGACCGCCGCGCCCGTGATCGTCCCGAGCGAGAACGTCGCGTGGAACCGCGGCATGATCGCGCGTTCGAGGCGGCGCTCGACCTCCGCGCCCTCGACGTTCATGGCGACGTCCCACACGCTGCTGCCGACGCCGAACGCGAACAGTCCCACCGCGCAGACCGGTACGAACCCGAACGCACCGGCGCCGATGCCCGCGACGAGGAGCCCCACCGCCGCGGTCGTCGCGCCGCCGAGGACGACCCGGGCCGCGCTCCAGCGGTGGATCAGCGAGCCGGCCGTGGGCAGAGCCAGGATCGAGCCGACGGCGATCGCGAGCAGCAGCAGCCCGAGGGCGCCGTTGGAAAGGGACAGGTCCTCGCGCAGGTCCGGGATCCGCGAGACCAGGGACGCGTAGAGGAGCCCGTTGAGTGAGAACGCGGCAACGACGGCGTTGCGGGCCGCGATCACAGCAGTGGCCGGCGCAGGAGAGGGCGAGCTCAGCGCGACCAGTCCGCCCCGGGTGGCCGCGACTCCAGCCAGGACTGGAACCCGGTGAGCGACTCGCGGCTCATCGCGAGCTCCACCGACCCCTGCGGGCTGGCGCACTCGACCACGAGATGGTCGGGGTAGAGCACGGTGCGCTCCAGCCCCGCGGGCTCACGAACGTCGTCGTAGGACAACCGGGCGCGGTTCCAGGACCGCTTCGGCCGCGGGGCGAGCGTGAAGATGCGGAACCACTCCAAGGTGTCGCCGGAGTATCGACCCAGGCCCAGCAGCCATCCGCGGCCCGGCTCCTCACCGGGCCGCAGTCGGTGACTCAGCTCGAAGGTCCCCCCGTTCCGCGACAGGACCCGACGGCGTACGACGAGCAGAAGTCCGTAGAGCAGGACGAGGAGCACAGCGAGGCCGGCTGCATCGAGCAGCTCCAACCACAGCGGCACTCCCCCATCCTTCCAGCCCCTAGGGGGCGCTAGTCACGAGACGAGCTCGTGTCCCTTTCGACCACCCGGATGCGGGCCTCCGCCATCCGGATCCGGCGCTCGGCCTCGGAGCCGTCGGTCCAGTGTCCCGACTTGGCGTCCTCGAGCTCGGCCCGGGCCTCGTCGACGTCCACCTCGGTGGCCAGCTCGGCGTGCTCGGACAGGATCGAGACTCGGTCGTTGGCCACCGAGAGGAAGCCACCGTCGGCCACCGCGAAGACCGTGTGGCCGTCCTCGGCGGTGATCTCGACGATCGCCTCCGAGAGCAGTGAGAGCACCGGTGCGTGACCGCGCAGGACGCCGATGTCGCCCTCCACCGTCCGTGCGATGACCATGCTGGCCTCTCCCGACCAGACCGTGCGGTCGGCTGCGACGAGCTCGACCGTCAGTGCGTCAGCCATGAGACCTGCTCATGAGAGGCCCTTCTGGATCTCGTCCCACTTCCGCTCGACGTCGTCGAGACCGCCGCACATGAAGAACGCCTGCTCGGCCACGTGGTCGTAGTCACCGTCCGCGATCTTGTTGAACGCCTCGATGGTGTCGCCGATCGGCACCGTCGAACCCTCGAGACCGGTGAACTGCTTGGCGACGTAGGTGTTCTGCGAGAGGAACCGCTGGAGCCGGCGCGCCCGCGAGACGATGATCTTGTCCTCCTCGGAGAGCTCGTCGACACCGAGGATGGCGATGATGTCCTGGAGCTCCTTGTTGCGCTGGAGGATCTGCTTGATGCGGATCGCGCAGTCGTAGTGCGCCTGCCCGATGTAGTTGGCGTCGAGGATCCGCGAGGTCGACGTCAACGGGTCCACCGCGGGGTAGATGCCGAGCGAGGCGATCTCGCGGGAGAGCTCGGTGGTGGCATCGAGGTGGGCGAACGTCGCCGCAGGCGCCGGGTCGGTGTAGTCGTCCGCGGGCACGTAGATCGCCTGCATCGAGGTGATCGAGTGACCACGGGTCGAGGTGATCCGCTCCTGCAGGGTGCCCATCTCGTCGGCCAGGTTGGGCTGGTAGCCCACCGCCGAGGGCATCCGGCCCAGCAGGGTCGAAACCTCGGAGCCGGCCTGGGTGAACCGGAAGATGTTGTCGATGAAGAGCAGCACGTCCTGGTTCTGCACGTCGCGGAAGTACTCCGCCATCGTCAACGCGGACAGCGCGACCCTCAGGCGGGTGCCCGGCGGCTCGTCCATCTGGCCGAAGACCAGCGCGGTCTGGCCGATGACGCCGGCCTCGGTCATCTCCGTGATGAGGTCGTTGCCCTCGCGGGTGCGCTCGCCCACGCCGGCGAAGACCGAGACACCGCCGTGGTCCTTGGCGACGCGCGCGATCATCTCCTGGATCAGGACCGTTTTGCCGACGCCGGCACCGCCGAACAGGCCGATCTTGCCGCCGAGGACGTACGGCGCGAGCAGGTCGATGACCTTGATGCCGGTCTCGAACATCTCGGTCTTGGCCTCGAGCTGGTCGAACGCCGGCGCCTTGCGGTGGATGCCCCACCGCTCCTTCACGTCGAGCGTCTCGCCCTCCTCGAGGTTGAGGCACTCGCCGAGCATGTTGAAGACGTGGCCCTTGGTCACGTCGCCGACGGGAACGGTGATCGTCTCGCCCGTGTCGCGCACCTGCGCCCCGCGGACGAGGCCGTCGGTCGGCTGGAGCGAGATGGCACGGACCATGCCGTCGCCGATGTGCTGGGCGACCTCGAGGGAGAGGAGCCGGGACTCGCCTTCGAGCTCCACATCGGTCTCGAGCTTGTTGTAGATGTCCGGCATGGCGTCGATGGGGTACTCGACGTCGACGACGGGGCCGATCACCCGCGCGACCCGACCGGTCCCGCCGGCCTTGGTCTCCTTGGTCTCTTCGACCGTTGCAGTCATGTCTCTCTCCCTTACTGCTCTGCCTGGGCGTCGGCCAGGGCGTTGACGCCGCCGACGATCTCGCTGATCTCCTGGGTGATGCCGGCCTGACGGGCCTGGTTGGCCACCCGGGTGTACTTCTTGATGAGCTCGTCCGCGTTGTCGGTCGCGGACTTCATCGCCTTCTGCCTGGCGGCCAGCTCGGAGGCGGCCGACTGCAGCAGCGCGTAGAAGATCCGGCTCTGGACGTACTGCGGAAGCAGTCCGTCGAGCACGGCCTCCGCGGACGGCTCGAACTCGTAGAGCGGCAGCACCTCGGCGGGCGGCTCGGACCGGCCGCCGGTGGTGGCCGTCTCGTCGGCCTCGATGTCGTCGGAGGCCTCGACCACCTCGAGCGGCAGCAGCCGGATCGCGGTGGGCTCCTGGGTCAGCATGGAGCGGAACCTCGTGTAGACGACGTGCACCTCGTCCACATCGCCCTCTTCGCCGGGATCCTTCACGAAGGAGTCGATGAGGGTGCGGCCGACCTCGGCCGCCACGTCGTACGACGGCTGGTCGCTGAACCCGGTCCAGGACTGCACGATCGGGCGGTCGCGAAACCGGTAGTAGGCCTCGCCCTTGCGGCCGCAGATGTAGGTGTCGATCTCCTTGCCCTCGGAGCGGAGCCGCTCACCGAGCCGCTCGGCCTCCTTGAGCACGCTCGAGGAGTAGGCACCGGCGAGCCCGCGGTCACTGGTCACGATGAGGACAGCTGCTCGGGTGGGGTTCTCCTCCTCCTTGGTCAGCGGGTGGTCGACGTTGGAGAAGGTCGCCACCGCGGAGACCGCGCGAGTCAGCTCACGGGCGTAAGGAGCCGCGGCGGCGGCCCGCTGCTGCGCCTTGATGATCCGGGAGGCAGCAATGAGCTCCATGGCGCGCGTGATCTTCTTCATCGACTCCGTCGACTTGATCCGCGCGCGGTACTCACGCAGTGACAGCGCCACTACTGCTCACCTCCCGGGTTCTCGTTGTGCACTGACGTCAGCCCCGCTTCTGCTTGACGATCTGCTCCTGCTCGAGCTCGTCGTCCTCGAGTGCCTCTTCCTTGGCCTCGTTGCCGGCCTTGATCGAGCCGCCCTCGGAGGTCTCGAACTGGTCGAGGAACGAGTCGTAGGCCTCGATCAGCGACGTCTCCGTGTCGTCCTCGAACTTCAGGGTCTCGCGGATGGTCGACAGGATCTCGCCGTGCTGGCGGCGCAGGAAGTCGAGGAACTCCCGCTCGAACCGGAGCACGTCCTCGGTCGGCACCTTGTCGAGGCGTCCGCTGGTGCCGATCCACAGCGACACGGTCATGTCGTCGATCGGGTAGGGCGAGTAAGCCGGCTGCTTGAGCAGCGCCATCAGGCGCTGGCCGCGGTCGAGCTGCTGACGGGAGGCCGCATCGAGGTCGGACGCGAACATCGCGAACGCCTCCATGGCGCGGAACTGCGCCAGGTCGACCTTGAGCGAGCCGGTGACGGTCTTCATCGCCTTCGTCATCGCGGCACCACCCACGCGCGACACCGAGATGCCGACGTCGATGGCCGGCCGCTGGTTGGACGCGAACAGGTCGGACTGCAGGAAGATCTGCCCGTCGGTGATGGAGATGACGTTGGTCGGGATGTACGCCGAGACGTCGTTGGCCTTGGTCTCGATGATCGGCAGACCCGTCATCGAACCCGCGCCCAGGTCGTCGGAGAGCTTGGCGCAGCGCTCGAGCAGGCGGCTGTGCAGGTAGAACACGTCACCCGGGTAGGCCTCACGGCCTGGCGGGCGGCGCAGCAGCAGGGACACGGCGCGGTAGGCCTCGGCCTGCTTGGTGAGGTCGTCGAAGATGATCAGGACGTGCTTGCCGTCGTACATCCAGTGCTGGCCGATGGCCGAGCCGGTGTAGGGGGCGAGGTACTTGAAGCCGGCGCTGTCCGAGGCCGGCGAGGCGACGATGGTGGTGTACTCCAGCGCGCCGGCCTCCTCGAGCGCACCGCGCACGGCCGCGATGGTCGAGCCCTTCTGGCCGATGGCGACGTAGATGCAGCGCACCTGCTTCTCGGGGTCGCCCGTCTCCCAGTTCTGCTTCTGGTTGATGATCGTGTCGATCGCGATCGTGGTCTTGCCGGTCGAGCGGTCGCCGATGATCAGCTGGCGCTGACCGCGCCCGATCGGGGTCATCGAGTCGATGGCCTTGATGCCGGTGGCCATCGGCTCCGACACCGACTGGCGCGCCATCACGCCAGGTGCCTGCAGCTCGAGGGCGCGACGCGCCTCGGCCTCGATGTCGCCGAGGCCGTCGATCGGGGTGCCGAGCGGGTCGATGACGCGGCCCATGAACTTGTCGCCGACGGGTACGGAGAGGATCTCGCCGGTACGGCGGACGCTCTGGCCCTCCTCGATGCCCTCGAAGTCTCCGAGGATGACGACGCCGATCTCACGGGTGTCGAGGTTCAGCGCGATGCCGAGGGTGCCGTCCTCGAACTCCAGGAGCTCGTTGGCCATCGCGGACGGCAGACCGGCCACGCGGGCGATGCCGTCACCGGCCGTCGCGACGGTGCCGACCTCCTCCTTGGCGGCAGCCGACGGCTTGTAGTCGTCGACGTACTTCTGGAGTGCGTCCCGGATCTCCTCCGGGCGGATGGACAGTTCGGTCATGTTCCTTGTCCCCTTGAGTGGGTTGAGTCCTGTGTCATCTCGTTGGTCTGTGGTGCTCAGCCGGCGAGCCGGCGCCGGGCCTCGTCGAGGCGGCTGAGGACGCTGCCGTCGATGACGTCGTCGCCGATCTCGACCCGGAGGCCACCGATCAGGGACGGGTCGACGACCACGTGCAGCTGGACTTCCTTGCCGTACTGCTGGCCGAGAGCCGTGGCCAGCCGCTGCTGCTCGTCCTGCGACAGCTCACGGGCGGTGGTCACCGTGGCGACACCCTCGTCGAGAGCGGCCGCGGCCAGGTCGAGGAACTCCTGCAGCGCGCCCTCGACGGTCCCACGCTCGCGCGTCACGGCCTGACCCACGAGCACGGCGGTGGCCGGGAGGGTCTTGCCTTCGAGGAGCCCCTGCAGCAGCGCGCTGCGGTCCTCGGCGGTGCGCGAGTGGTCGGCCAGCGCGCCACGCAGCGTCGGGTTGGCCTCGATCATCCGGAGGACCGCGAACAGCTCGTCGCCGACCTGCTTGCCCTTGGCCCCAGCCGAGCGGACCGTGGCGGCCACCGCGATCTGCTCCAGCGCGTCGGGCAGGTCCTTGCCGCCGATCCAGCGGCGGCTGACGGCGTCCTCGACCAGGGTCGCGGCGGGGTCGGCGACTGAGGCGCCGAACACGGCACGGGCCAGCCCCGACCTGGCCTCGCCCTCGACCGACGCGTCCGTCAGGGCCCGGCGCAATGCCGCGTCATGGCGTACGACGGACGCGACACCGAAGAGGTTGGCGCCGAGCGTCGCCGCATCGTCGAGGGTCTGGGTCCGAGTGGCCCGCTGGCCCAGCTCGGCCAGCGCCTCGGCAGAGGCTCCGCGCAGCATCAGGACGGCGCCCCGTTGCGGACGGTCTTGCTCGTCTCCAGTGTCTCGAGGTCGGCGAGAAACCGGTCGACGACCCGTCCGCTGCGCTCGTCGTCGT